>JAXLYI010000020.1:0-222202 GCA_046351555.1 Polyangiales bacterium | reverse complement strand
GTGACGTCCCCGCCGCGTCGGGCGAGCGCTCCTTCCTCGGGCCCGACGAGCCCACCGAGGCCACCGGCTCGCGCTTCGACGCGGCCGCCCCCGCGACGCTCCCCCTCGGCACCGGCGTCGCGCCCGCGCCGGCCCTCCCCCGCCCCCCCCGAGCCCCCGCCGCGCCCCCCGCCGCGCCCGTGGCACCGCCTGTCGCCGCCGCGCCCGTCGTCGCACCCGCCGCGCCGCCGGAGCGCGCCGGGCGAGGCCGCCGTCGCACCCGCCGCGGGGACGATCGCGCCCCCGCCGTTGTTGTGCCCGAGGCGCCGCGCGCGCCGTCCACCACGCACATCAGCGGCGTCCCGATCGGAAGCTACCCATGACCCCCCGCGCGCTCGCCCTCACGCTCTCCCTCGCGCTCGTCCCCGCCGCTGCCGTCGCGCAGGACGCGGGCGTCGCCCCGCCCGCGGCGGCCGTCGTCGACGAGCCCCGCCGGCTCTTCGAGGAGGCGATGGGGCTGCTCAACGCGCAGCGCTTCGCCGAGGCGACGCCGCTGCTCGAGCGCTCGGTGGCGCTGCGCGAGCACCCCGCGGCGCTCGCGGCGCTGGCGGCGTCGTACCGCGGCACGGGGCGCTACCTCCGCGCGATCGCGACGCTCGAGCGGCTGCTGGCGATGAGCACCGACCCGGCGCGCGACGCCGAGGTGCGGGCGGTGCGGGGCGAGTGCGAGCGCTCGCTCGCGCGGGTGACGCTGCGGGTGACGGGCGAGGCGTCGGAGGTGCTGGTCGACGGCGAGCGGGTGGCGGCGTCCGACGGGGTGCGGGAGATCCCGCTCGACCCGGGGGCGCACGTCTTCGAGGCGCGGCGCGCGGGGCACGAGCCCCTGCGCGAGGAGCGGCGGCTGGAGGTGGGCGCGGCGGCGGAGGTGGCGCTCGACGCGTCGGCGCGACCGCTGCCGGCGACGCTGGTGGTGGAGACGCCGCAGGGCACGACGACCATCCGCATCGGCGGCGTGTTGGTGGGACGCGGGCGCTTCACGGGGCCCGTCCGCGCGGGGCGTCACGGCGTCCAGGTGGTGTGGGACGACGGGCACACCCAGGAGCGCCTCGTCGAGCTCGCGCCCGGCGGCCGCACGGTGATCTCCGTCACGCCCGACCGCCCGCGGCCCGTCACGTCGCGCTGGTGGTTCTGGGCCGCGGTGAGCGCGGCGGTGGCGGGCGCGGCGGTCGGCGCCACGGTGCTCGCGCTCCAGCCCGACCCGGCCCCCGTCGGGAACTGGGGCCACGTCCCCAACGCGGTCTACAGTTGGTGACCGCCGTGGCCCCGATCACCCTCCGCTTCGAGCCCGTCACCCGCGCCGCCTTCGCCCCCTTCGGCCAGCTCATCGAGGCCGCGGGGGCGTCGTCCGAGGCCAACCAGGGCACCGCCGCCCGCTTCGACTTCGCCGCGCGCCTCGCCAGCCTCCGCCCGCACGCGCGGCCCAACGTGGCGGTGTTCCGCGCGCAGCCGCGGGCGCTGCCGATGGCGGTTCGGCTGCTCGAGCGGCACCCGGGCTCGACGCAGATGTTCGTGCCGATGACGGCGCCGCGCTACGGCGTGCTGGTGGCCGCGGCCGGGCCCGACGGCGCGCCCGATCTCGCCACGCTGCGGGCCTTCGCGTTCGCCTCGCACCAGGCGGTCAACTACGACGCGGGCACCTGGCACCACCCGATGATCGCCCTCGACGCCCCGTCGGATTTCGTCATGCTCGCCTGGGAGGACGGCACCGCCGGCGACTGCGTCGAGCACCCGCTGCCCGAGGGCGTCGTGCTCGCGGGCTGACGGCCCTCACTCCAGCTCGCGCACGATGTCGATCGCGAAGCGCTGGACCTCGCCGCCGGCCACCACCTCGCCGCGGACGGTGTAGGTCGACTCGGTGTCGTCGCCGTCGAGGTCGCCGATGGCGCGGGCGTAGAAGTACGCCCCGACGTCGCCGGTGGTGGTCGCGAAGGAGTTGTAGGCGTAGTAGTGCGCCGAGGGGATCACGAAGCCGATGGCCGACCACTGCGGGTCGGTGGCCCAGAGGGCGACGTTGGCGGGGTACCGCGCCGAGCCCGGGTTGTTGTCGGGCGTGAAGTAGGGCTGGTTGACGAAGCGCGTCGACCCGAAGCGGTCGCTGGAGATGTTGTAGTAGGCGACCTGGCCCTGGTAGATGCGCGAGCAGTTGCCCACCGCCTCCGCCGTCTTGGTCCGCTTGACGTAGCGGGTGAAGGCCGGGATCGCGACCGCCGCGAGGATCCCGAGGATCACCACGACGATCATCAGCTCGACCAGGGTGAAGCCCGCGGGGAGGCGCGCGCGTCGCATGCCCGGGATTCCACACCGCGGTGGCGGCGGCGTCCAGTTCCGGTCGGTTACGCCGAGGCAACAGCCGCCGGGGGGGCGGCGGGGGCGTGGCGCAGGAGGGCCTCCTGGAAGCGCGCGAACGAGATGGGCTTCGACAGGTAGCCGTCCATCCCGGCCTCCAGGCAGAGCTCCTCGTCGCCCTTCATGGCGTTGGCGGTCATCGCGAGGATGGGGAGGTGGCCGCCGCGCTCGCGCTCGCGGGCGCGGACGGCGCGGGTGGCCTCCAGGCCGTCCATCACGGGCATCTGCACGTCCATCAGCGCGAGGTCGTGGCCGCCGGCCTCGATCGCGTCGAGGGCGGCGCGGCCGTCGGCGACGTGGGTCACCTTGTGGCCGAGGCGCTCGAGGAGCACGCGGACGATGCGGGCGTTGGTCTCGTTGTCCTCGGCGACGAGCACGCGCAGCGGGCGGGCGGGCAGCGCGGCGTGGGTGCCCGACACCGAGCGGGCCTTCACCGCGCCGTGGTCGGTGACGAGCTCGTTGGCCTCCGGGAGCTCGAGCTCGACGCGGAAGACGCTGCCCTCGCCGGCGCGGCTCTGCACCTCGATGCGGCCGCTCATCAGCCGGACGAGCTCGCGGCAGATGGTGAGCCCGAGGCCCGTGCCGCCGAAGCGCCGGGTGGTGGTGCCGTCGGCCTGGGTGAAGGCGTCGAAGATGGCGCGCTGGCGCTCCTCGGGGATGCCGATGCCGGTGTCGCGCACCGCGAGGGTGACGCGCGAGGCGCGCCAGGGGTCGCACGACGCCTCCACCCGCACCTCGCCGCGCTCGGTGAACTTCACCGCGTTGCCGACCAGGTTGACCAGGAGCTGGCGCACGCGCACCGGGTCGCCGACGTAGCGCGGGGCGACGTCGTCGGCGACGTGGGCGGTGAGGCGGATCCCCTTCTGCTGCGCGCGCGGCGCCAGGAGCTGGACGGCCTGCTGCACCACCGTGCGGAGCGAGAAGGTGACGGCCTCCAGGGCGAGCTTGCCCGCCTCGATCTTCGAGAGGTCGAGCACGTCGTTGAGGATGGTGAGGAGCGTGGTGCCCGAGCCGTGGGCCACCTCGAGGTAGTCGCGCTGCTCGGGCGTGAGGGGCGTCTCGAGCGCGAGCGCCGTCATCCCGAGCACCCCGTTCATCGGCGTGCGCAGCTCGTGGCTCATGTTGGCGAGGAACATCGACTTCGCCCGCGAGGCGTGCTCGGCCGCGACGCGGGCGCGCACCAGGTCCTCCTCGTGGCGCTTGCGCTCGGTGATGTCCTGCACGCAGCCCGTCAGCCGCACCGGCCGCCCCGCCGCGTCGAACACGCAGCGCGCGCTCCAGCGGACGTGGCGCTCCTCGCCGCCGGGGCGCACGACGCGGTACTCGGCCACGTGCTCGCCCTCGCGCGCGACCGCCGCGGCGAGGCTCGCCTGCACCGCGGCGACGTCGTCGGGGTGCACCCGCGCGAGCCGCGCCTCGGCCGGGGGCACCGGGCCCTCGGGGTCGAAGCCGTGGATGAGGAAGAGCTCGCGCGACCACACCGTCCGCTGCGCGCGTAGGTCGGTGTCGAAGCTCCCGAGGTGGGCGGTGGCCTGCGCCTCCTCCATGCGGTCGTGCTCCTCGGTGAGCCGGTCGCGGACGAACTGGAGGTAGTCCGCGAGCAGCGCGGTGCGCGACACCACGACGAAGAGCACCACCGCCAGCGAGAAGGCCGACTGCCCCGGCCCGGCGGACGACACCGCCGGGCGCAGCAGCCCCGCGCGCCCGAGGAGCTCGGAGCCCAGCACCAGCGCGAGCGTCGCGGCCATCAGCCCGTCGCGCAGCCGCCGCTCGTGCCGGTCGAAGAGGGTGTAGTAGAGCGGCAGCGCCCCGAGCGGTAAGAGGTGCACCAGCGCGTCGGTGCCGAAGAGCGCCACCAGCCCCGCCCCGAAGAGCAGCATCGCCGCCACGAAGCAGACCCGCGCGCGCCGCCAGTCGCGCTCGATCGAGCGGTCGGCGGCGAGGTACAACACCACCAAGGGCGCCATCGCGAACACGACCGGGTCGCGCGTCAACACGTAGGCCCCTGGCAGGATCGCCGCCAGCACCGCCGCGCTCCGGCGGATCTCCCGGCGCATGGCCGCGACGCGCCAGGCGGTCTCGACTTCAACGAGGGCGGAGGGGGGGCGGACAAGGGCCTGGTTTTCGGCCTTCGGTGGCATGGGGCGCAGCAAGTTCAACGGTCGCCCCACCGCGAATCATGAGCGACGCACGCAAGGGTTTCGCGTGCTTGGACACCGTGTTACGGTCGCGGCGTTTCGTGGCACGCCCCCTCCTCTTCGCTGTGTGTCTGACCGCCCCGCTGTGGCTCCTGCCGGGGTACGTCCGCGCGCAGGCCGTGGATGATGCCGCGACGCCCGCGGACGCGTCGGCGACAGCGGACGTCGCGGTGCCGGCGGATGTTGCAACGCCGGCGGACGACGCCGCGGCGCCTCCCGCGGACGCGTCGATGACGGCGCCCGACCCCGCGCCTGAGGCCCCGCAGGCCGCCGCGGGCGGGGCGGCGACGGTGCGCGCGGAGGCCCCGCGGCGCGCGCCCTCGGACTACACCTTCGACGTTCGAACGCTGCGGGCGGTGCCGAGGTCGAGCGCGGCGGAGTTCCTGACGCTGGCGCCGGGCTTCCTCCTGTCGCAGCACGGGGGCGACGGGAAGGCGCACCAGATCTTCCTGCGGGGCTTCGACGCGCAGCACGGGCAGGACGTGGAGTTCACCGTCGGGGGGCTGCCGATCAACGAGGTGTCCAACGTCCACGGGCAGGGCTACGCCGACCTCAACTTCATGATCCCCGAGGCGGTCGACCGGGTGCGCGTGCTCGAGGGGCCCTTCGACCCGCGGCAGGGCGACTTCGCCGTCGCCGGCAGCGCCCGCTTCGACCTCGGCGCGGCCGACCGCGGCACGCTTTTGCGCGCGAGCTACGGGATGTTCAACACGGCGCGCGCGGTCGCGCTGGTGGCGCCCGAGGGCGAGCGCCGCGAGACCTTCCTCGCCGGCGAGTACGCCCGCTCCGACGGCTTCGGCGAGAACCGCGCCTCCTCCCGCGCCGCGGCGATGGGCCAGTACGCCCGCGAGCTCGCCGGCGGCGCCGTCGTCCGCGCGCTCGCCTTCGCCTACGCCGCCCGCTTCGACAGCGCGGGCGTGGTGCGCGAGGACGACTACGCGCGCGGCCGCGACTTCTTCGCCTCCTACGACACCCGCCAGGGCGGCTTCTCGTCGCGCCACGGGGTCGTCGTCGAGCTCACCCTCCCGCGCGGCGCCCACCGCACCGCCGTCTCCGCCTTCGCCACCCTGCGCGAGCTCCGCGTCCGCGAGAACTTCACCGGCTTCGCCCTCGACCCCCGAGGCGACCGCTTCGAACAGACCTACGACGCCGTCACCGCCGGCCTCACCGCCTCGCACCGCGCGGGCTTCTCCCTCTTCGGCCGCGCCCAGTCGTGGGAGGCCGGCGTCTCCGCGCGCCACGACGTCACCACCCAGGCCATGCGGCGGCTCCGCCAGGCCGACGACGCCGCCTACGCCACGCCCGTCGACGCCGACGTCAACGCCACCGACATCGGCCTCTACGCCGACCTCGACCTGCGCCTCCTCCCGAGGCTCTCGGTCCGCGGCGGGGTCCGCGCCGACGCGCTCGCGTACCAGATCGACGACCGCGTCTCGCGCGACCCGTCCAACCCCGCGGCGGCGCCGCGCGGACGTCGCGACGCGCAGGGCCTCCAGCTCGGGCCGCGCGTCACCGTCGACGTCGACCTCGGCGCGGGCTTCTCCGTCACCGGCGCGTACGGCAAGGGCTTCCGCTCGCCGCAGGCGCTGAGCCTCGGCGCGGGCGAGAGCGCGCCCTTCGCCGTCGTGCACGCGGGCGAGGTCGGCGGGCGGCTGCGGCGGTGGTTCGGCAGCGCGTCAGTGACCCTCTTCGCAACCCACGTCGACCGCGACCTCGTCTTCGTCCCCGAGCTCGGCACCAACGTGGTCAACGAGGCCGCCGCGGCCACCACGCGCCTCGGCGTCGCCGCCCTCGTGCGCGCGACCCCCATCCGAGGCGTCGAGGTCGTCGTAAGTGGCACGTGGGCCCGCGCCACCTACGACGCCAACGGGCTCCTCGTCCCCTACGTCCCGCCGCTGGTCGGGCGGCTCGACGTCGCCTTCACGCGCGAGGTGGCGCGCGCCTTCAACCGCCCGCTCACCGTCTCCGCGGGCCTCGGCGCCACCGCGCTCGGCGAGCGGCCGCTCCCCTTCAGCGAGCGCTCGCCCGCGTGGCTCGTCGTCGACGCGGGCGCGAGCGTGCGCCTCGGCTTCGTCGAGCTCGGCGTGTCGGGCCGCAACCTCACCGACGCGCGCTGGCGCGACGGCGTGTTCGCGTACCCCTCGGATTTCAACCCGGGCCCCGGCGGCAGCGCCGTCCCCGTGCAGCACTTCACCGCCGGCCGGCCCCTCACCGTCCTCTCCTCGCTGACCCTCTACCTGTGAGCCCGTGATGAAACTCCGCGATCGCTCCCTCGTCGCCGCCCCGCTGGTCGCCGCCCTCGCGCTGGTGTCCTCGGCCCACTGCGGCGACGACACCACCGGGCGCCAGCGCGTGGGCTTCGAGGTGTACGCCCGCGGGCTCCGCGCCGAGTCCGACAGCTCGATGGGCTGGCACGTCCGCGTCGAGCAGGCCGCCGTCGCGCTCGGCCCGGTGCGCTGGTACGAGGGCGAGCCCCTCTTCGGACAGCTCCAACGGATGCTCACCGGCGTCGCGTGGGCGCACCCGGGCCACTACGTGCCGGGCGGCGCGCTCGCCGACATCACCGGGCGCGCCGTCGTCGACCTGATGAGCCCCACGGCCACGCACCTCGCCACCGCGGCCGGCGTGTCGGGCGAGGTCAACTCCGCCCACGTCGAGTTCCACCCGCCCGCGGATGACCTCGGCCCCGCGGCGGCCTCCCTGCGCAACGGCTCGCTCAGCCTGCGCGGCACGGCCACGCGCGGTGATGTCACCGTCCACTTCGAAGCGTCGCCGCGCATCGACGTCAACATCGAGGGGATCCCCGCCCGCGCCACCCTCGACGGGTCGCCGGGGCGCTTCGAAGTGGGCGTCGACCTCGGGGCCCTCGTCGACCGCGTGGATTTCGCCACCCTGCCCGCCTCCGCCGAGGCCACCGTCGCCTTCCCCGCCGAGGGCCAGGCCGCCAACGCGCTCTACCGCGGGGCCGTGTCGGGCGCGAGCTGGCGCTTCACCTGGTCGGCCGGCGCCGCGCCGTAGCGCCTCACCGCGGCCCGCGTTCGAACCGCAGCCGCAGCGCCTCGTCGTCGAGCTGCGCCGCGATGGACTTCGCCCGCGCCGCCGCGCGCGTCGCCTCGTCGCCCGCCCCCACGCGCGCCAGCATCTGGAGCGACATCGCGCGCAGCCGCAGGTGCCCGCCGTCCCCCGCGTGCTCGACGGCCGCGCGCGCCAGGGCCACGGCCTCGTCGCCCCGCCCGAGCTTCCACGCGCAGTACGCGAGCCCGCTCGCGCGCCGGCAGCGGGCGAAGGGCGGCGCCCCTGCGTCGTCGAGCGCGGCGTAGAGCGCCTCGGCCTGCGCGGCGTCGGGCGGGCCGCGGCGGCCCTTGTTCCACTGCCAGGCGTGCTGGTCGGCGAGGCGGGCGAGGAGGCATTGGCGCTCGGCGACGTCGGCGACCTCGGCGACGTGCGCGGCGGCCCCGTCGAGCAGCGCCTCCACGCGCTCGGGCGCTTCACGGCTCGCGATGAACGCGTCCACCAGCGCGAGCTCGGCGCGGGCCTCGGCGGGGGCCTGCCGGGCCACCGCGCGGGCGCGGCGGAGGTGCGCGTCCGCGGCGTCGGCGCGGGCCGAGCGGAGCGCGCAGCTCGCGTGGGCGAGGCCGAGCCACGCCTGGGCCTCGGGGGACTCGCGGAGCGGGGCAACATCCCACACGCGCAGGAGGTCTTCGCACACGGGGACGGGGAGGTCGGTGAAGCGCGAGTGGTACGCGCCGAGCCACCGGAGCCGTTGCCGCACCGCCCCCGGGAGCCCGAACACCTGGAGGCAGCGATCGCCCCAGGCGCCGCCGGGGAGGTCGCCGCGGGTGCGAAGGCGGCGCAGCGCGCGCTCGATGGAGGCGCGGTCGTCGGCCCAGGCGCGGTGGGCGGCGAGGCGCTCGGCCACCGCCGCGAGCGAGCCGTGGGCCGCGACGAGCCACGCGACGTACTCGTCCCAGCGGAGCCCGGCGGCGTGTCCGGGATCGTGTCCGTGACCTTCGTCGCTCACGACGGCACGATAGGCCCATCGAGAGGAGACGAACGATGAATCCCGAATCTTTCTATCTGGTGATCGACCTCGAGGCGACCTGCGACGACCAGGGGAGCGTGCCCAAGCACGAGATGGAGATCATCGAGGTGGGCGCGGTGCTGGTGGAGGCCGAGGGGCTCGCCCCGGTGGGGGAGTTTCAGACCTTCATCAAGCCGGTGCGCCACCCGCAACTGACCCCCTTCTGCACGCAGCTCACCACCATCACGCAGGCGGACGTCGACGGCGCGCCGGGCTTCCGCGACGCGATGCTGGCGCTCCGTCGCTTCGTCGGCGAGCGCGAGGTGACCTTCGGCTCGTGGGGCGACTACGACCGCAAGCAGTTCGACCAGGACGCGCAGCACCACCACGTGGCGCTCCCCTTCCTGTCGCGCCACACCAACCTCAAGAAGGGCTTCGCGCACCACCTCGGCGAGAAGAAGCTCCTCGGGATGGCGCAGGCGCTCGAGCGCGTCGGGCTGCCGCTCGTCGGCACCCACCACCGCGGGATCGACGACGCGCGCAACATCGCGCGGCTGCTCCCGTGGTCGCTCGGGCGCGCGGCCGACCCGCGGCTCAGCGGGCGGCCATCACCGCGTCATGAAGCGCAGGACGGAGCGAGCGGATCCCGGCGTTCTCGCGGGTAGGGTGGACGCGGTTGGTGACGAGGGCGACGGCGACGCCGGCGTCGGGGTCGCACCAGAGGGAGGTGCCGGTGAAGCCCAGGTGCCCGAAGGTGCGGGGGCCCATCATGCTCCCCGACGACGGCGCGCTGTCGCCGCGCGCGTCCCACCCGAGGCGGTGCGCGCCGCCGGGGCGCGGGGCGATCATCCACGCCATGCGCGCGGGGTCGAACCACGTCCTGTCGCCCGCGAGGCAGTCGAGCGCCGCCGCGCCGAGGCCGAGGAGGTCGCGCGCGGTGCCGAAGAGCCCCGCGTGGCCGCACACGCCGCCGAGGGCGTAGGCGTTCTCGTCGTGCACCTCGCCTTGCACGACGCGGCCGCGCCAGGGGCAGCGCTCGGTGGGCGCGACGGCGACGTCCGCCCAGCGCGCGCCGACGCCGCGGTAGCGCGCGCCGAGGCCGAGGGGCGCGATCACCTCGCGCATCACCGCGACGTCGAGCGCGACGTCGGCGAGGGCCGCGAGCGCCTCGCCGGCGAGCACGTACCCGAGGTCGCTGTAGCGCACGGCGCCGGGCGCGCCGCGGGGCTCCTGTGCGACCGCGTCGAGCACGGCGCGGCGGGCCTCAGGCGTCCCGGCCCGCTCGGGCGCCACCGCGAGGTGGTACGGCGCCCAATGGAGGAGCCCCGCGCGATGCGAGAGCAACTCGCCGAGCGTCGCGCCGCCCGCGGAAGTGCCGCCCGCCCACGGGAGCACGTCGCCGAGCGCGCGGTCGAGCGGGGCGCCGAGGCGGACGAGCGCGAGCGCGGTGAAGGGCTTGGTCACCGACGCGAGGTCGTACGCGGTGTCGGGGGTGACGTCGGGCGCGCCCGGCTCGTACGAGAGCGCGCCCACGCAGAGGTGCTCGACGGCGCCGTCGGCGAAGCGCACCGCGAGCTGCGCGCCCGGGGTGACGCCGTCGGCGACCGCGCGCAGGAGGAGCTCGCGGGCGGGCGAGAGCCGCGGCACGGCGGGCGCTACGAGGCTTCTGCCCAGGGGGAGATCTCGACGACGCGCAGCGAGGCGCCCTCGCCGACGACGGCCCACTCGACGCCGTCGGGGCCGCCGCGGTTGGCGTTGCAGCGGAGCTCGTTGCCCCGGCGCTGGCAGCTCGGGAAGGTGAGGTCGTGCGTGTCGTCGGTGAGGACGTCGACGAAGGTGCCGAGGTCGCGGCGGACGCGGCCCGTGACGAGCGCGTCGGTGAGCCGCGCGGCGGTGTACGGCGTGCAACGCTTGCGGCGCGTGCCGGTGCGGTCGGGCGTGTCGGTGCACAGCCGCACGCCCGCGGGCGCTACCGCCTGGCGGAACTCCGCCGGCGTCGCGTAGCGCAGCCGCGCGATGAAGCGCGCCGGGCTCAGGCCCTCGCGGGGCGCCTCGTAGTGGCCGAGCGTCGGGATGGCGGCCTCGAGCTCGGCGTCGTTGCGCACCCCGAGGAGCTCGACCTCCGCGCGCTCGAGCGGCTTCATCTCGCGCTCGGGCGTGGTCACGAGGGTGTAGAAGAGCGCGAAGTGCTGGAGGGGCGCGTGGTTCTCCAGCTCGTACTCGCGGCGGAGGAAGACGGCGACGTCGGCCTTGTGGTCGCCGTTGACGTCGCGGGCGGAGAGGCCGGCGATGGTCTCCGCGGGCGCCCCGGTGATCAGGAGCGACGCGACCGCCTGCTGGCCCTCGGCGTAGGGGACGGGCGTCACCACCAGCGTCGCGCCGTCGCCGACGGCCACCACCGCGGCGGCGCGGGCGGCGCCGTTCTCGTCGGGGTAGTCGATCGGCTCGCCGACGATGGCGGGGGGCGAGGCGGGGTTGGGTGCGGTGGCGCGGTACGCGGCGAGGACGGCCTCGCGACGCGGGTCGGCGGGCGGCGCGGCGGGGGCCGAGGCGTCGGGCGCGGCGCTCGCGGTCGTGGTCGCGGGCGGCGGCGTGGTGGTGTTGGTGGTGGTGGCGGCGCGCGAACCGCTGCACGCGACGGAGAGCGCGGAGATCACGAGGAAGTGGCGCGGTGTCATGGAGGGCCTCCCAGGGGGGCGGAGGCTGCCCCCGCGCGCGCGCCGTTGTCAACGCGGCAAGTGGCCTCGCGGTCAGCGCGGCGTCAGGGTCTCGGTGCCGACGCCGGGCGTGCCGGGGATGAGCCAGCGCCCCACCCAGGTGCGCCCGCGGCGCACGTACACCACGAGCGCGGGGCCGGGGGGCTGCGCGTTCGGGTAGGTCACGGCGAACACGCCGTTCTGGAAGAGGCCGCGGCCCGCCACGCGGGCGTGCGAGGCGCCGACGAGCCACACGACGTCGAACGCGTCCCCCGCCGCGGTGATGGTGATCGTCCCGGTGTAGGCCGGCGGGCCCGCGGTGGCGCCGGGGTTGCGGCCCTCGATCGAGAACGTCCCCACCGGCTGCGCGGACGCCGCCGTCGACATGGCGAGCACCGCGAACATCGTGAGCAGAAAGACGCGCATCATGGCTTCGAACCTCCCGCGCCTCCCGCCTGCATTGGCGCGGCGCCGCCCGGTGGAATCTCGCGACGGCGCGGCGCTGTCAAGCACGCCCGGCGCGGGCTGCGATATAAGACCGCCCATGCGCAGCGACCTCCTCGCCTGGCAGTGGGCCCACTACACGAAGAACCACCGCGACCGGCAGAACCTGCTGGTCCACGCGGCGACGGTGCCGGTGTTCCACGCGGGCACGCTCGCGGTGCTCACGGCGCCGTTGATCCACCCGACGAGCGCGCTGGCGGGGCTGCTGATGTGCGCCTTCGCGATGCACGCGCAGAGCCGCGGGCACGCGCGCGAGGGCGAGAAACCCATCCCCTTCGAGGGCCCGCTCGACGTCGTGACGCGCATCCTCGCCGAGCAGTGGGTCACCTTCCCGCGCTACCTGCTCAGCGGCGAGTTCTCGCGGGCGTGGGAGGCCTCGCGCTGAGCGAGGCGCGCTCGCGCGACGCCGCCCCTGACGCCCCCCATCCGTCTGCGGTACCCTCCGCGTCGTCATGTCGTTCGAGGACTTCTCGATCACGGACGTGGGGGCCCGCCTCGGGCTCGTCGTCTCCGAGCGCGACCTCTTCTCGCAGATCCCGCCGCAACCGCCGGGCGCGTGGCTCACGTCGATCCTCGACGAGACGCTCTCCCTCGCGCTCGCCCTGGGCAACGAGAAGGCCCGCTCGGAGCTGCTCATCGCGCCCGTGCTGGTGGAGGTGCGGCGCATGTGCGCCCACCGCGTGAGCCTGTTCTCCGGGGTGGAGCTGAACGTCGACGACGCGCGGGGCCTCGTCGGCGTGTGCGACTTCCTGCTGAGCCGATCGCCGGAGCAGCTCATGCTGCGCGCCCCCGTGCTCGCCGTCGTGGAGGCGAAGCAGGAGAACATCAAAGGGGGGATCGGTCAGTGCGCGGCGGAGATGCTCGCGGCGCACCTGTTCAACGTGAACGCCGGCGCGGTCATCGACGCCGTGTTCGGCGCCGTCACGACCGGGGACATGTGGCGCTTCCTCCGGCTGGAGGGCTCCGCGCTGGTGATCGACACCGAGCAGTACCCCATCGCGCGCGTCGAGAAGGTGCTCGGCATCTTGAAGGCGATCGTCGCGCCGCCCCCGCCCGCCGGCTGAACCCCATTCCGTCGGCCGTTGGCATCGCCCCGCCGCGATGCCGCCTCGCCGTGACACGTCTCATCTCCCCGACGTCTCGGCCCAGTCGGACACCTCGACGAGGCGCAGCGACGCGCCCTCACCCACCAGCGTCCAGTCGACGCCCGCGGGCCCCTCGGCGTTGGCGCCGCAGCGGAGCTCGCGCCCGACGCGTCGGCAGCTCGGGAAGGCCAGGCCCCGCGCCTCGCCGCGCCGCACCTCCACCACCGCGCCGAGCGCCTCGCGCACGCGCCCCGTGACGAACGCGTCGGTGAGCCGCGCCCGGCTGTACAGCGTGCAGCGCTTCCGCCGCGTGCCGGTGCGGTCGGGCGTGTCGGTACACAGCCGCAGCCCCGCGGGCGCCACCGCCTCGCGCAGCTCCGCCGGCGTCGCGTAGCGCAGCCGCGCGATGAAGCGGGCCGGGCTCAGGCCCTCGCGGGGCGCCTCGTAGCGGCCGAGCGTCGGGATCGCCGCCGCGAGCCCCGCATCGTCGCGCACCCCGAGGAGCTCGACCTCCGCGCGCTCGAGCGCCGCGAGGCCCCGCTCGCCGACGCCAATGGGCGTGTAGAAGAGCGCGAGGTGCTGGAGCGGCGCGTAGCCGTCGAGCTCGTACTCGCGCCGCAGGAAGACGGCGACGTCGGCGCGCCCGTCGCCGTTGACGTCGCGCGCGGCGAGGCCCGCGATGGTCTCCGCGGGCGCGCCGGTGGTCTGGAGCGTCGCCGTCGCCTGCCGCTCCTCCACGTGGGGGACGGGCGTCACCACCAGCGTCGCGAAGGTCCCGCTCGCCACCACGCCGGCGGCGCGCGACCCGGCGGCGCCCTCCTCGGGGTAGTCGATCGGGTCGCCGACGACGACGGGCGGCGCGTCGTCGGGGCCGGGGTTGGGGTGCGCGGCGCGCCACGCGGCGAGCACGGCCTCGCGGCGTGACGCGTCGGGCGAGAGCGCGGGAGTCGGCGCGGGCGGCGGCGTGGCGCGGGCGGCCTGCGGGGCGGGCATCGGCGCGCGGGCGCGAGGAGCACCACAGGCCGCGAGGAGCGCGGCGGCGAAGGCGGCGCGGGGCTTCATCGCAGCGCTCTCTTGGGCGCTGGGCGTCGGCCGTCAACGCGTGGGGCGCGGCGCTACAGCGCGCGCATGCGCCACGCGTCGCGGATCGGGCGCGCGTTGTCGAAGCCGCCGAACAGGTAGCCGCGCACGGCCCCGCGGCCCGGCAGCGCCATGGAGAAGCCGCGCGCGGGCGGGAGGGTCTCGGGCTCGAGGCGGGCCCACGCGCCGGCGGCGAGGTCGAGGTGCCAGGCGTCGTCGAGCACCTCGCCGGCCTGGATGCCCGTCGAGCCGAGCGCCACGACGATGCCGCCGCCGTCGGCGTCGACCGACACCCACGGGCTGCGCCGGCCCGGCGGGGCCTCGCCCGTGATGGTCACCTGCTGCCAGGTCTCCGCCATCGTGTCGAAGCGCCACACGTCGTTGTAGAAGCCCGTGCCCGCCTGCGCGCCGCGGGCGCCGGCGACCATCAGCAGCGTGCGCCCGTCGGGGAGCGGGACGAGCGCGTCGTCGTAGCGCCCGCGCGGCCCCGTGGCGTCGAGCATCACCCACGCGGGGGCCGACGGGTCGTAGCGCCAGATGCGCGACGAGAAGCCCGCCGCCATCCCGCCGCCGCCGAAGAGGTAGAGCGCGCCGCGCTCGCGCGACCACGCCATCGCGCAGCCGATGACCCCGGGCGGCGTGGTGGGCACCGCGAGCTGCGACCACGCGCCCTCGCGCATCGCCCACGTCTCCGCGGGGGCCTCGTTGGGGTTGCGGCCGCCGATCATGAGCACGGTCTGCGAGTCGGGGAGGTAGCCGACGCAGCCGCAGTAGCGGGGCGGGCTCCCGGCGGCCGCGACGCGTTCGAACGAGGGCGCGTCGCCGCGGCCGTCGAAGCGCCAGAGGTCGCTGGAGGTCGACCCGCCGCCCGCCGCGGTGAGCGTGGTGCCGCCGTACACGAACGCGGTGCCGTCGCCGACGTCGGCGATCATGATGCCCCAGCGGCCGAGCGGGCCCGCGGCGGGCAGGTCGACGGGCTCCCAGGTGACATGAGGCGGGCCTGCGGGGGTGTCGGGCGCGGCGTCTCCCGCGGCGTCTCCCGCGGCGTCGGGGGCCGCGTCCGGGGCGACGTCCGTGACGACGTCTGCGGCGAGGTCGGGCGCGGCGTCGGCGGCGGGCGCGGGCGTGGGCGACGAGCACGCCAGGAGCGCGAGCGGGAGGAGCGAGGCGGCGAGGGTTCGCATGGGCGCGCCGCGCTCGTAGCACCGCGGAGGAAAGACGCGCAACGCCCGCCCCCCCGCTTCTGCTGAAAGCTTGGCGCCCCCGCGGGGCCGTGTCGTACGCTTCGCCCCGGAGGCAGAGCGTCCCATCGAGATCTTCGGCAACACCACGGGCCTCTCGCCCGCCGACACGCGCTCGCTGGAGCGCATCTACCGGCGCCGCGTCCCCTCCGACCGCATCGCGACCCCCGAGCTCTGCCGCTCGCTCGCCGAGGCCTCCGCCGCCACCGGGCGGCAGGTCGGCGTGCTCGTGCACCGCTCCGGCGTCGTCGAGCACGTGATCGTCGGCGACGCGTCGAAGCTCATGCTCCCCGACGTCGGGCGCCTGCGCGCGGCGGCGGGGCGCTTCCGCGGCCTGCGGCTCGTGCACACGCACCTGCGCGGCGAGTCGCTCACCCACGACGACCTCGTCGACCTCTCGCGCCTGCGCCTCGACCTCGTGGCCGCCGTGCTGGTCGACGGCGAGGGCTCGCCCACGGTGGTCCACTGGGCCCACCTCCTCCCGGAGAACTCCGCGGGGCAGCTCTGGCGCGAGGAGGGCCCGGTCCCCTTCCAAAGGCTCGACACCGACTTCGCCGCGACCATCCGCGCGCTGGAGGCGGAGTTCGCGACGGTGCAGCGCGGGCGCGAGGTGGCGGCGAAGGACGGGCGCGCGGTGCTCGTCCACGTCACCGACAAGCGCCGCGCCGGGAGCGTCGAGGACTCGCTCCGCGAGCTGCGCGAGCTGGCCCGCACCGCCGGCGTCCACGTGGTCGACGAGGTCTCGCAGGTGCGCGAGCAGATCGACCCGAAGTACGTGATGGGCAAGGGGAAGCTCGAGGAGGTGGTGCTCCGCGCGATGCAGCGCGACGCCGACGTGCTCATCTTCGACCGCAACCTCTCGCCCTCCCAGGGCGCCGCGCTCGCCGCCGTCACCGACCTCAAGGTGATCGACCGGACGCAGCTCATCCTCGACATCTTCGCCCAGCGCGCCGAGAGCCGCGACGGCAAGCTCCAGGTCGAGCTCGCGCAGCTCAAGTACATGCTCCCGCGCCTCGGGCAGAAGGACGACTCGCTCTCGCGGCTCACCGGCGGCATCGGCGGCCGCGGGCCCGGCGAGACCAAGCTCGAGGTCGCCGGCCGCCGCGCGCGCGACCGCATCACGCACCTCGAGGCGCAGCTCAAGGAGCTCTCCGCGCAGCGCCGCCAGCGCCGGAAGGGCCGCGCGCGGGCCGGCGTCTTCACCGCCGCGCTGGTGGGCTACACCAACGCCGGCAAGAGCACCCTGCTCAACACGCTGACGGGCGCCTCGGTGATCGCCGAGGACAGGCTCTTCGCCACGCTCGACCCGCGCTCGCGCAAGCTCTGGCTGGAGGCCCCCGACGACCCCACCGGCCGCGGCATGGAGGTGGTGGTCACCGACACCGTGGGCTTCATCCGCGACCTCCCGAAGGACCTCGTCGCCGCCTTCCGCGCCACCTTCGAAGAGACCGCCGACGCCGACCTGATCCTCCACGTCGTGGACGCCTCCGACCCGGCGTACGCCGACCACATCGAGACCACCGAGGCCCTGCTCGGCGAGCTCGAGCTCGCCAACATCCCGCGGGTGATGGTCTTCAACAAGTGCGACGCGGCCCCGCGCGGCGTGGGGGCGGCCCTCGCCCGCGTCAACCGCGGCGTGGCGGTGAGCGCCCTCGACAACGCCAGCCTCGCCCCCCTCGTCGAGCGCCTCCGTAGCGCCGCCGCGGGCCACCGCGCGCCCACCGGCGAGCACGTCCGCGCCGCCGTCGAGCCGACGTGATACGGTCGCGCGCATGAAGCGCGCACCTTCCCTTCTCCTCGCCGCGGCGCTCCTCGCGGCCTGCAGCGACAGCACGCCCTCGCCCTTCAACGAGCTCGACGCCGGCGGCCCCGACAGCGGGCTCCCGACGAGCGACGTCCAGCCCGACGCCCGCCCCGACCGCGCCACCCCCGACGTCGTCGACCTCACCGACGTCGCGCCGAAGGACGCGCCCGCGAGCGACGCGCCCTGCTCGCCGATGCTGCCTGGCACGGTGCGCTTCGGGCAGACGGGCGGGCTCGTCGCGGTCAGCACGAGCTACGTGCTCACGCCGCCGCTCGCCTTCCGCGCCGAGCGGATGGCGATGGGGATGACCACCACGTGCCAGACGACCCTCCCCGGCTGCAACACCGCGGACATGGTCGACGTCGGCGAGGTGAACGCCGCGCTCGCCGCGCGCGACGTGCAGACCGCCTTCGGGATGGCCACGGGGGGCATGGAGCGGGTGTACGGCGTCGACTCGCGGCCGGTGGACGGGCAGGTGTTCTCCGTGTCGCTCAACGGGGCGACGGTGATCGTCGGGAACCCCTGCCGCACGGGCGGTTCGGGGTGCCTGGAGGTCCCCGCCGGGCTCCAGCGCCTCGTCGACGTGCTCAACGCCCTGCGCGAACAGGAGATGCTGCGCCCTGCGTGCGCGGCCCTGCGCGGGATGTAGGGGCCCCCTTGCGCGGACGGCCGCCGCCGTGCCACACACTCGCCCTGTGGGGCCGCCGGTCGGGCGCCGCAACGTGAGGGACTCCGTGAAAATCTTCGCCCATCTCGCCGGGAACACCCGGGTCGGTTCGCTCGCCGCCGCCGCGGCCCTCGTCGTCGCCGCGGCCTTCTGCAAGGGGCGCGAGGTGCCCGAGGGGCAGTGCAGCTTCAACAGCGACTGCGACAACAACTACGTCTGCGCCGGCCGCTACTGCCGCCGCCCGTGCCAGTGCCCCGCCGGCGTCGCCCAGTCCGTCTGCGACAGCGACTGCCGCTCGGCGGGCGCGGGCTACACCTGCCGCCGCGCCGACGACGGCGTCGCCTTCGCCTGCTACGCCCCCACCGACCCCTACCGCTGCATCTACCACAGCGAGTGCAACACCGAGCGCCGGCAGATCTGCGCGCGCGACGGGTTCTGTCGCTCGCAGTGCGCCCGCGACTACGACTGCGAGGTGCTCACCGGCAGCCGCTCGTCGATGTGCGTCGCCGAGGCCGACGCGGGCGACGCGGGCGGGACGTGCAGCTTCCGCCTCGACGACGCGGGCGCCGACGACGTCCACGTCGAGGACGACGCCCCCGCGGACGACGCCGCCGGGGGCGACGCCGGGAGCGACGCGGGCGACGCCTCGGGCGGCTGAGGCCGCGGCGCGCTCGAAGTCGCCACCGCGGGGCGTTTCGCGATAAGGTCCCCCGCCGCATGCAGCCGACGCCCGAAGCCCCCGGCAGCCACGTCCTGGGCATCGCCCCCGGCGAGCTCATCGGCGGGCGCTACGAGGTGGTCCGCGTGCTCGGGGTCGGCGGCACGGGGGCCGTCTTCGAGGCGAGGCACCGGGCGATCGGGCGGCTGGTGGCGGTGAAGTTCCTGCTGCCCGAGCTGGCGGCCAACCCCGTGGTGCCGCAGCGCTTCCTCCAGGAGGCGCAGACGGCCAACGAGGTGCGGCACCGCAACATCGTGGAGGTGCTCGACTTCGGCGCCGACGCGGGGCGGCTCTACATGGTGATGGAGTACCTCCACGGCGAGAGCCTGGCGGACTTCCTCGCCCGCGAGGCGCCCGTCGCGCCGGGGCGCATGGTGCGGCTGATCGAGCCCGTCCTCGGCGCCCTCCACGCCGCCCACCTCCGCGGCATCGTCCACCGCGACGTGAAGCCGCAGAACATCTTCCTCGCCCGCGTCGACGGCGAGGACGAGCTCGTCCCCAAGCTCATCGATTTCGGCATCGCCAAGCGCCTCGTCGGCTCGGACGTGAACCTCACCTCCACCGGCATGATCCTCGGCACGCCCGCGTACATGGCCCCCGAGCAGGCCCGCGCCGACAGGAACGTCTCGCACCTCGCCGACCAGTACTCCGTCGGCGTGATCCTCTACCAGGGCCTCACGGGCCGCGTCCCCTACGACGCCGACACCTACCCCGCGATGCTCATCCAGATCGTGTCGCAGCCGCCGGCGGAGATCCTGCGCTACCGCCCCGGCCTCGACCGCCGCCTCGCCGCCGTCGTCATGCGCTGCCTCGCGCGCGACCCGTCGCAGCGCTTCCCCACGCTCCTCGCCCTGCGCGACGCGCTCGCCCCCTGGCGCGACGACCTCTCCCCCGGCGGCCCCGCGCCCTCGCGCCCCGCGCCGCCCGACGTCCCCACGCGCCCCGACGGCACGCCCGACGCGTCGGTCGACCCGCCCACCATCCCCAACGGGCGCGTCACGCCGCCCATCTCCCTCGCCCCCGACGCCCCCACGATCGCGCGCCCAGCGCCGTCGTCGTCGCTCCCCTACGTCGCCGCGCTGGTGGGCGGCGCCGCGCTCGCGATGGTCGGCCTCGCCGCGTGGCTCGCGACGCGCCCGACCGCCGCGCCCCGGCCCGTCGCCGCCGCGCCCGACGCGCGCCCGCCGGTGGCCGACGACGTCACCTTCCGCATCGACGTGACGCCCGCCACCGCGGAGATCTCCATCGACGGTACGGTGGTGGGCGCGGGCCACGCCGAGGTGGTGCGCCCGCGCGACGGGCGGCGCCTCCAGCTCCGGCTCTCGGCGCCGGGCCACGCCGCGGTGACCGACGTGCTCGTCGCCTCCGCCGACCTGCGCATCTCGCGCGTGCTCGTGCCGCTGCGCGACCCCGCCGCGCCCACGCCACCGACGCCGCGCGTCGACCTCTCGCCGCGCCTCTTGCCGCCGACCCCGCAGCCGCCGCCGCGCGTCGAGCTGCCGCGCGCGCACGACCCCTCGCACCCGCGCATCGACCCGACCAACCCCTTCCGGTAGACCGATGACCCGCACCCGCACCGCCCTCACGCTCGCGCTCCTCCTCGTCGCCCGCGGCGCCGCCGCGCAGACGCCCCCGTCGCCCGCCGCGGTGGCCGAGGCGCGCGAGCGCTTCCAGCGCGGCGTCGCGCTCTCCGACGAGCGCAACTACAACGCCGCGATGGTGGAGTTTCAGCGCGCCTACGAGCTCACGCGCAACCCCGCGGTGCTCTTCAACATCAGCGCGACCCACGAGCTCACCGGGCACTACGTCGAGGCCCTCGACGCGATGCTCGACTACGAGCGCCTCGCGCCGCGCGACACCGTGGCCCAGCGCCGCGCCGAGATCGACGCCACCCTCGCGCGCCTCCGCGGCCGCATCGGGACGCTGGTGGTGCGGTTCGAAGCCGACGGGCTCCAGGTGCAGGTCGACGGGCTCCAGCGCGCGGTCACTGAGGCGCGCGGCGGCCTTCGGCTCTCCGCGGGACGTCACCGCATCTCCCTCTCCGCGCCGCACTATACCGCGCGCGAGGAGGAGCTCGACCTCGCCGGCGGCAGCACCGTGGTGCTCTCCGAGCCGCTCTCGCCGGAGCGCGCGTTCATGGCGGTGGAGTGCAACGTCCAGGGCGCCGAGGTGCTGGTCGACGGGCACCCGGTCGCCACCACGCCCACCACCTCGCCGCTGCCGCTGCCCGAGGGGACGCACCACGTCATGGTGCGCCGCCCGGGCTTCACCACCTACGAGACCGACGTCAACGCCGTCGGCGCCGGCGCCCGCGTGCGCGCGCAGCTCGCCTGGGCCGACCCGATGCCCCGCGACGTCGCCGCGCGCATCGTGGTGCAGGCGAGCGAGCCCGACGTCGTCGCCTACCTCGGCGACCGCCGCGTCGACCCGACTGGCACCGACCTCGTCCCGCCCGGCCGCCACCGCCTCCGCGTCGAGCACCGGGACTTCATCACCGAGGAGCGCGAGATCGACCTCGCCACCGCGCAGCCCAACACGGTGCCGGTGTTCCTCCAGCCGACGCCCGCCTTCCGCGAGTCGTACTTCGCCGAGCGCCGCTCGCGCATCACGACGGGCGCGGTGGTGGCCGGCGTCGGCGCGCTGGTGATCGGCGCGGGCGTGGCGGGCTTCGTGGTGTTCAACGGGCAGTACGACACGCTCGACCAGAAGGTGCAGCGGCTCGACGCGCGCCTCGCGATGCGCACCTCCACCCCCACCCGCGCCGAGCTCGACGCGCTCGGGTGCACCGAGCAGGGCGTCAACAACTTCAACGTCCTCGAGACCTGCCGCGAGAACACCAACAACGACCGCGTCACCAACGACGTGCTCCGCTGGGCCTCAGTCGGCGTCGCGGGCGCCGGGCTCGTGACGGCGATCATCGGCGTGGTGCGCATCGCGGGCGCGCCCCGCGGCGACCGCTTCGACCGCCCCGCCACCGCCGCGGCCCCGCGCGTGCGCCTCCTCGGGGGGCTGCAGAGCGTCGGGCTGTCGGTCACGTTCTGAGGCCCGCCATGAACCCCAGGGACCACCGCACCGTCGCCGACCTGATGAGCGAGACCGTGATCGTGCTCCAGCACGACGAGGCGATCGCGGGCTCGGTCGACGACCTCGACCGCTTCCGCCTGCGCCACCTGCCGGTGATGGAGGGCGAGCGCGTGGTCGGCGTGGTCACGCACCGCGAGCTGGTGCGCGCGCTCCTGCGCCGCCAGCCCGGCGACCCGGCGCCGCTGGTGGCCGAGGTGATGTCGCCCGACGTGGTGACGGTGTCGCCCGAGACGCCCGTCTCCGAGGCCCTCGCGCTGCTCATCACGCGCAAGACGGGCTGCCTCGTGGTGGTCGACGCGGGCGGCCTCGCGGGCATCGTCACCGAGTACGACTGCGTCAAGCTCGCGCGGGCGCTCTTGCCCTGATCAGCCGTCGGGGTCGCCACCGCGCTCTGCCGTGCCTTCCAGCACGTAGCCCACCACCAGCCGGATCACCTCGCGCACCTGGTCGGAGCAGCGGGCGTAGAGGAGCCTCGTCGGACTCGCCTCCGGGCCGAGCTCGCGAAGCGGTTCCGCGAGGAGCGCGTGGAGGAAGGACTGCGTCGTGAGCGCGACACCGTGGAACGACAGGACGAGGCGCTTGCCCTCTCGGAGAGCAGGAAGGATGAGGGACCGTCGGATCCGTTCCGCCGCGAGCTTATCTTGCGCCATGTTGCCGACGTCAGCGGGTACCTCGACCGTCTCCCACCCCTCGCGCGAGACCTTCCGCGAAAATTGGATGCGAGCCTCAAACCCGCCGCCGCGGAGTTCTTCGTTGGCCAGACGGATGGTGCGGTCGAAGGACGTGATCGCTCCGGGTCGGAGCGTCAGAGCAACGACGGTGCCACGCCAGGGATTCAGCGCGCGAGATATCTCGATGAGGGCCCGCCCCCCAGGCGACTCGTCCCCGTCGTGGCGGGCGCACAGGTCGCCGGTCAACAGCCAGAACTTCCCGCCCACCATGTCTGCGAGCCGACGGGTCATGTAGAGCCCGAGGCCGGCGTTGCGGGCGAGGTCGAAGGAACCCGTGGCGAGCGGCTCGAGCGCCGCTCGCAGGGCGCTCTCGTCGTCGCGCAGCGAGCCGTGCTTCTGTCGGAAGTGGGAGGGCACGCCGATGCCGAGGTCGGCGAGCGCGATCGTGATGCGCTGCTCGTCGTCGCGGCCGTAGTGGCCCGCCGCGAGGACCCCGCCGTGCGCACTGCCGGAGTGCTCGAAGACGTTGCGGAGCAGCTCCGCGAAGCAATACTTCAGCGCCGTGGCGGTCTCCTTGTCGATCTGAAACATGGCGCCGATCTGAGCGAGGAAGGGCTCGATTTGGAGCGTCGTCCCGACGTGGGTAGGAGACAGCAGGACGTTCCCGCCCGCTGTGCGTGTGACGCGCGCGTCCGTGGTGAGCTTGCCCGCAAGCACGGAAAGCAGGCCCGCGCGAAACGCGTGGACGCTCTTGGCGGAGTCGTCGAGTGTGGTGCGCGCGCCCTGATTCCCGCGCTCGAGGAGCCACGCGGCCAGCATCGCCAACGCCACCGGGTCGACGGCTTCGACGGACTCCAGCGGTGCCTCGCCGACGATTCGAATCGAGCGGGTGTCGGGCCCCGCGGGCCCTTGTGGAAACCACGGAACGCCCTCGAAACCACGAAGACACCAGTCGAGTTGCAGCTTCCTCGGCAGGCGAGCAAGAAGTTCGTCCATCAGATTGGGGAGCCTACTCCCCTTTGTCGGGTCCGCGGTCGGAGCCGGTGAAGCACGCGGAGAAGAATGCTTGACAGAGGGGGCAAGGTGGATACCATGGCCGTACCTGGCGGGTGTGTTTGACGCTCGACCAGGATTCGCATCATCCGCAAGCGCTGTCTCGACCCATGGTTGGTCAAATTCACAGCGTTGCACCCAGTTCAGCTACGAAGGGAGAGGTTGTACAACCTCTCCCTTCGGCTTATTTGGAGCCTTGACCATGAGCGATGAGGCATTTCGCAACCTCCTCTTGCAGGTGCGCGCTCGTCTCGGCGATCGAGTTCTTGTTTCTCGTGTGGGGATCGCGCTGCGGGAGATCGACCCGGCCTTCACGCCGAAGTCGCACGATGCACCGAGCCTGACCGACCTGTTGGGCCGCGTGCCAGAGGTGGGGGTCATCGAGGGAGCGACCGGGCAGAAGGAGTTCGTCTTCACGGGCGCGGCTCCTCCTTCGTTTCGACTCTCGCAGCCGATCTGGCAAGCGGTCACGGAGTTCAAGCCCAGCGGTCGGTGGCACCTCGATCTGGAGTCCTTCCAACTTCGTCATTCCGCCCGTGACCCGGAGATGCTCCTGGAAACGGAGGGTGAGCGCTTCGTGGCGCTGCCGACGCTGGGGGCGGACTTCCAGCGGCGTCTGGCTCGCACCTTCGTGGCCGAGCACCTTCCCGCGCAGCGTGACGCGGTCGAACAGGTGCTCTCGGGCTCGGAGTGGCTCACCCCGCTGCTCGACATCTTTGAAAGCGCGGGGCTGGCGAGCCGCTGGCGGACGTTTCGAGCACAGCGCATCTCGGAGGAGGTGCTGGCGTGGGCAGAACGTCACGGGGTCGCACGTGAACGTCTCCTCGACGCCCCGCGGTTGGCGCCGGCTACGCCGCGTACGTCGAAGGCGACGGGCGCGGACAGCGATCTCCATGACATGCGCGCCCTGCTGCACGACGCCATCGACATGATGGGTTTGCAGGAACTCGCGGCGCTCAACGTCCCGCCGGCCTACCTCGCGCTCGCGGCGTCCAGGCAGCGTCGCGTGCGGTGACTACGCCGGCCCGGGGCCAACGCGATGCCCTCTCCCGAGCCCCGAGGGCGCCGTCGCTTCGGAAACGTTGCCGGCTTCGAAGAGGCAGCGGAGTCAAGCTCGCGCGGGCGCTCTTGCCCTGACGGGCGCGGGGGCGTCGGCCGCCGCCAGCCAGTCGCGGGTCGCCCGGAGCCCGTCTGCGATCGAGGTCGGCGCCGCCCCGAACCTCGCCGCGAACTTCGCGTGCGACACCAGGTAGGGCCGGTCCCACTGGAACGACAGCTCCATCAGCTCGCGCACGTCGCGGTCGAACAGGCCCGCGGCGCGCACGGCGAGCGACGGGATGCGGGTCACGCGGGCGGCGGTCGCGCCGAGCGCGGCGATCGCGTCGACCAGCGCGCGGAGCGAGAGCGCCGGCGCCGACGGGGCGTGCCACACCTCGCCCCACGCCGCGTCCGAGGCGCCGACCTGCACCATCGCGCGGGCGACGTCCGGCGCGAAGGAGAAGGTGTGCGGCGCGTCGAGGTCGCCGGGGAGGTAGACCCTCCGCCCGGCGAGCGCGGCGGCGACCAGCGAGGCGCCCGCCATCGCGTTGCGGACGCCCGGGCCGTAGAGGTCGGACGCGCGGACGATCGCGGCGCGGACCTCCCCCCGGCGGTCGGCCGCGAGGAAGCGCGCGGCGACGTCGGCGCGGAGCTTCGGCTTGCGCCCGAAGGGGCGCGCCGGGGTCTCCTCGGTGAGCACGCCGTCGTGCGGGCCGTAGGCGTAGAGGTTGTCGGCGAAGACCACCCGCGCGCCCGCCCGCCGCGCGCCGGCGAGCACGCCCTCCGTCATCCGCGGAAACTGCTCCGCCCAGGTCGCGTGCGGGCCGCCGAAGCAGGCGTAGACCACGCCCGCCCCGGCGCAGAGCCGCTCGGCGTCGGACGGGTCGCCGATGTCGCCGTAGGCGTGCCCGGCAGGGGCGGGGCCTCCGCCCGGCGAGCGCGCGACCCGGCGGACGCGGGCGCCGGAGGCTTCGAGCAGGCGCGCGACGTGGGCGCCGATCTGGCCGCTCGCGCCCACCACGACGTGGGTCGGTTCTGCGGGCGCGCTCACGGCGTGAGCCCCAGCTGCACGAGGAGGCCGTAGTTGTCGTGAAACTCGTCGATCGCGGAGATGAGGTTGCCGTCGAAGGTGAGCACGCCGACCCAGTCCTGTTCGAACGCGCGGTTGGTCGGCGGGACGGTGGCGCCGTTGATCTCGATCGGGCCGCGCATCGTGCCGCGGGCGTGGATCCTCACCATGAGCCGGTCGTCGACGCCGAAGGCTTCGACCAGCTCGAGGTGGTAGTCGGGGAAGGTGCGGACCAGCTCCTCGATGCCGGCGCGCATCGCCGCGGCGCCGACGAGGGGCTCGGGAAGCTCCGGCGCGGTGCGGACGGCGCCGGGCGTGTGGAGGCTCTGCCATGCGGCCCAGTCGTGGGCGTTGTTGGCGGCGATGCGCCGGCGGATGACGTCGACATGGGCGCGGACGACGGGGTCCGCGGCGGTGTCGGCGTCGGTGTTGGTGCAGGCGGTGGTCAGCAGCAGGAGGCCGACGGCGACGAGGCGGGCTACGGCGGTGAACATGGCGGTGTCTCCCTCGAAACGAGCGCGGCGGACATCGCCGTGCTCTGGGGGAGACCATGCGGCAGGCCGCGGCGATGCGCCGTGGTCGCGCGCGACAGTTGACTGGCCGTTCGCGACAGCCGCCCTTCTCCCGCGCCCGGTGGTTGTGATAGCCCCGAAGCATGAAGCGTGTCGTGGCGAACCCGCCGGCCGGCGCCAACACGATCAGCGGCGTCGTCCCCTGGCTGGTCGCCGCGCGGGTGGGCGCCGAGGGGGCCGACGCGTCGGGCGTCCTCGCGGCGGCGGGCGTCGGGGCCGAGCCGCCGCCGCGCGTCGACGAGCACGTCGACGCCGCGCGCTACGTCGCCGCGTGGCGTCGGGCGACGGAGCTCGTGCCCGACCCGGCCTTCCCGCTGCGCGTGGCGGCGTCGTTCCAGCTCGAGGACTACGAGGTGTTCGGCTTCATCGCGATGAGCTGCGCGACGCTCGGCGAGGCCTTCGACCGCACCGCGGCGTACCGCGCGCTCTTCCTGGTGGGCGCGCGCTGGGAGCTGACGGTCGAGCCCGACGCGACGCGGCTGCACTGGTGCCCGTGGCCGGGCGACCCGCGCGACGCGGGCTACCGCGCGGCGATGACGTTCGCGGTCGTCGACATGGCCAACGCCGTCCGCCGGCTGGCGCGCGAGGGGCCCCACCCCGCGGCCGTCCACCTCGCGCACGCCGCCCCCGCGGACGTCGCCGCCCACGCCGCGCACTTCGGGGTCGCGCCGCGCTTCGGCGCGCCGCTCTACGAGCTCGTCTACCCGGCGGGGCTCCGCGAGCTGCCGGTGGGATCCTTCAACTCGCGGCTGCGCGACTACTTCGACGAGGCGTGCCGGCGGGTGCTGAGCGCCCAGCAGCCCGAGGCGCGGACGGTCGAGCAGGTGCGGCGGCGGCTCGTCCACGCGATGGACGGCGGCGACACCTCGATCGAGCGCGTCGCGAAGGACCTCGGGCTCAGCCCGCGCAGCCTGCAACGGCGCCTCGCGGAGGAGGGCGCCGGGTATAGCGAGCTGCTCGGCGAGGTGCGCGTGGAGTTCGCGAAGCGCTACCTCGCGCGGGGGACGGTGTCGGCGAGCGAGGTCGCGTACCTGGTGGGCTTCACCGAGCCGCCGGCCTTCTTCAAGGCCTTCAAGCGGTGGACGGGGATGACGCCGCGCGCGTTTCAGCAGGGCGCGGGGGCGGGGTGAGCCGCGGCGCCTACTCGAGCGCGCCGCCGACCGGGAGCCCGCTCGGGACGCGCGCGGGGATCGCGCGGTCGACGGTTCCGTCGCCGAGCGCCTCGAGGAAGCGGATGATCTCCTCGCCCTGGCGCCCGCTCACCGGCTGAAGCCCGGCGAGCGCGGGGTCGAGCGTGCGGTCGAGCCCCACGTAGAACGCCATCACCTCCGGCAGCGTCGCGACCGAGCCGTCGTGCATGTAGGGCCCGGTCCGCGTCACGTGCCGCAGCGACGGGGTGCGGAAGCCGTCGCGCGCCGCGCCCGTCGCCGGGTCGCGCTCCGTCACGCCGAGGCGGTGGATCTTGAAGTCGGAGAACATCGGCCCCGCGTGGCAGCCCGCGCAGCCCGCGTCGTAGAAGGCGATGAGGCCGCGCTTCTGCGCCGCGTCGAGCGCGCCGTCGTCGCCCGCCATGAAGCGGTCGAACGACGTGTCGGGCATCACCAGCGTTCGCTCGAACGACGCGATGGCCTGCGTGATGCGCCGCCGGTCGATGCCCGCGCTGCCGAACGCGGCCGTGAAGCGCGCGCGGTACTCGGGGATCGCGTCGAGGCGGGCGACCAGCGTCTCGAACAGCGCGCCCTCGGCCACCGCGTGGCCGCGCATCTCGGCGGCGGCGAGCAGCGGGCCCTCGGCCTGCGCCTCCAGCGAGCGGGCGCGGTTGTCCCAGAACATCGGCGCCCGCGCGGGATCGTACGTCGCGCCGACGGTGGCGAGGCCGTTCCACGCGGCGTCGAGGACGGTGGGCGCGTTGCGGGGCACCTCGCGGGCGAACCCCGTGAACGACCCGCGCCGCGGGCCGAGTCCGCGCCCGCCGGCCCCGAGCGAGCGGGCGCGCCCGTCGGCGTAGTCGAAGTCCGGGTGGTGGCAGGTGGCGCACGCGACGTCGCGGTCGCCGCTCAGGATCGGGTCCCAGAAGAGCAGCCTCCCGAGCGCCACCCGCTCGGGCGTGGCCGGGCTCTCCGCCGGCGCCACGACCCGCGCCGGCAGCGCGCCGATCGCCTCGTCGCCCGTCGGCGTTAGCGGCCCGGCGCACGCGCCGAGGGCGGCCGCGGCGAGCAGCAGCGCGCCGTGAAACACCGTCCCGCGCGCGGCGCTCACAGCCGCCCCCCGATGCTGCCGCCGAAGCTGCCGGGGCCGTCCGCGGTGCCCATCGCGAGCAGCGCCTGGCGGTAGCTCAGCTCGACGTCGACGTGGTCGAAGAGCGTCCAGCCGACGCTGACCGCGGCCGCGCCGCCGACGTACACGGCCGACTCGTCGATGCGCTGCGCGCCGAGCGTCACGTCGAGCGACTCGCGCGCCGCGGCGGCCCCGACGCTGAGCAGGGTGAAGAAGCCGAGCGCGGGCGACGGGCGCCAGCGCCAGCCGGCGTCGAGCACGACGAGGTCGAGCCGCGCGCCGCGCACGTTGTAGGGCGTCCACCCGAGCGTGACCGCGAGCGAGTGCGACGCCGACCCGGGGAACGCCACGTCCGCACCGACGCGCGCGTGGAGCGCGATGCCGTACGAGTCGAGCCCGACGAGCGCGAGGACGCCGCCCAGCGCCGCGGTCGGCCGCACGCGCACCGCGCCATGGGCTTCGGCGCGCGGCGCGGCGGGGGTCTGCGCGGTGGCGGGCGTCGGCGCCGCGACGGCGGCGGCCAGCAGCAGGGCGTAGGGGGCGCGTGTGCGCGTGGCGACACGTCGTTGGTTCGGGTGCGTCATCGTCTCTCCTCCGTAGGGTGAAGGGACGATGCCTCCGCGGCGCGGCGGCGCCGATGGCCGCGGGCGACAGGGAGCTATCCGCGTCCGCCAGCGAACCTCCGCGTCGCCGCCTCCGATTCCCTGCGGTCGCTTTCCCCCTTCGGAGCAAGCCCACGAGATGCTCCATCCTCTCGAAATATCGAGCGCACAAGCACTCCCGTGCGAGGCGTTGCGCATCTCGTGGGCAAGCGGCGCCCGCGCTACGCGTCCCCGAGCGCCGCGGCGAATGCGTCGCGGTGCCGGGCGGCACGTGGGCGGTCGTGCTCGACGACGGCGCGGTGGACGGCGAGCCCGCGGTCCGTTCGGCGATCCGCTGGCGCGGCGACGAAGGCTCCGCCGCGATCTTCCGCCCGCTCCTCCCGTCCCCGCACTGCCGCGAGTCCGAGTCGATCTGCAAACTCCCGCGGGGCGCCGCTCCCCTGACGGACGCACCTCGCCCGACGTCACCCGGACCCCCAGTGCTCCACCGACCACGGGACCGGATCGGGCACCGCGAGGAACACGTAGCTTCCCCACGCGTCGATGAACCAGTACCCCGCCTCCATCACCGCGCGGTACGCGGCGGTGGGGTCGGGGCCCGGCGGCACCTCGCCCGCGGCGACCGAGGCGGCGAAGATGGGCGCCAGGTCCCACGCGAGGAGGTAGTCCGCGAGGGCCGCCGAGACGTCGGCGTGGTGTTCGGCCAGCATCCGCGGGCGCAGGGTCTGGGCGGCCCAGAGGCGGTGCTCGATCCACGCGCGCCGCCCCAACGCGCGCGCCGCGCCGGGCCACGGCATGAGCTGGTCGGGGCGGACGTTGAAGCGCTGCCGGCACCCGACGCCCGCGCTGCGCCGCGCGCCCGCCGCGCTCACGGGGGTGAGGGCGGTCCGCCGCCGCGCGGGGTCGACGCGGTCGCCCCAGGCGGCGAGGAGCGGCCAGCACGTCGCCCGCATTTGCGCGTCGAGGGCGGCGATGCGCTCGTGGTCGGCCGCGAGGGCGACGGCGAGGCCGGGGTCGGGCGCGTCGTCCCACCAGCGGGCGCAGTGCATCGCGTTGCCCGAGGCGGCCTCGGCGGTGTCGCACACCCACACGAAGCCGCGGGACGCGAGGAGGTCGTGGGGGACGAGGCCGCGCGCGACCACCCGCTCCCAGAAGGCCGAGGGCTCCTGCGCGTCGAGCCACTCGGCGATCTCGGCGCGGAGCGATGCGCCGCCGGGGTCGTTCGGGTCGAGCGCGCGCCGGAGGGCCGAGGGGGTCCAGATCGCGTCGGACAGCTCGCGCAGCACCTCGGGGAGCCGCGGTCGCTCGGGGCGCATCAAGACGGGGAGGACGGCATCGGCCAGGGGGGCGCGGGGCGGCATCGGAGCGGCGATGCTACCCGAGGCCGCGGGCCGCGTGGCGGGCGCGGCGCAGTCCGATCGTCGTGTCGCACACCGCCGCGTGGGATCATCCGTCGTACGCGCCGTGCCCCACCGCCCCCTCGCGCTCGCCCTCCTCGCGCTCGGCTGCGCCCGCCCGCGCGCCGCCCCCGACGTCGCCGCCGCGCCGCGCGCCGCACCCCCAACCCCCGCCCCTGCGCCCGCCACATCCACCGGGCTCCCGCCGCTCTTCGCGCGCAAGGTCGGCTGCGTCGGGCCGCACGTGGCGCGCTCGTTCGCTCGGCGGGCGCGCGTCGACGGCGGCGTCGTCGTGCGCGAGCTCACCCGCGACGAGGTGCTCGCGCGCCCGTGGCTGTGGGGCCAGTACCCGTCGGGCTGCGCGGGCGTCGGGTGGGCCCCGCCGGGCGCCGACGCGGGGGCCGCCGACCGCGCGGTCACGGAGGGGACGCCGCGGGGGCGCGCGCTCGCGGTCGCGGACGCCTACCTCGCGTGGGGGCGCGTCGACGACTACCAGCGCTGGGCGCCGTTCGACTGCATGCTCCCGCCGGCGAGCGCGCCGCAGGGCGACCTGGGGGCGCGCGCCCCGCACGGGCGCAAGGTGTACTACCTCTACGCGCTCGACCGCGCCGCGTACCTGGAGCACCGCGACGTCCCGCGCCAGGTGGTGGTGAAGGAGGCGTGGGCGCCGGAGGAGGTGCCCGTCGACGAGGCGATCTCCGCGGGCTACCCCGCGCAGTGCGCCGCGCAGCACGACGGGATCTGCGTGCAGCCGGGGGAGTTCCGCGGGCTCTTCGTGATGATGCGCGGGGAGGCCACGCCCGACACCGACGCGGGGTGGACGTACGCCACGGTCGACCCGCGCGGCGAGGTCACCGCGTCGGGGCGCGTCGCGCAGTGCATGGAGTGCCACGAGGACGCGCCGCACGGGCGGCTCTTCGGCATCGCCTCCGGCGCGCAGGTGCGCTGGCACTGACCGGACCCGGCTGCACACGTGTGCGGCGGCGCCTGCATACGTGTGCTGCCGCCCGCTCGCTCAGCGCGGGCGCGCGTCGAGCATCTCCCAGGACATCTCGTACTCCCAGTAGCGCATCACCTCGGTGGCGAGCACCTGGCGCAGGTCCTCGTCGGCGCTCGCGTCGCCCGCGGCGCGCTTGAGCATCGCGTCGTAGAAGAGCGCCTCGGCGCGCTGGCCCTGCGTCCGCGCATACCCGAGGAGCCGCGCGCGGTCGATCGCGCCGGTGTAGCGCTGGGCGAGGCGGCCCGTCCACGACGACGCGCTGGCCGCGTCGGGGGCGAGCGACTCGAGCGCGCGGGCGGCGCCGGCGTCGTCGTCGAGGTGCCCGACGCGCGCGGCCACCGCGCCCCAGAGCGCGAAGTAGGCCTGCCAGTTGCGGTCGAGGGTGAGCTGCGCGCGGGCGCGGCGGTAGAAGTCCCGCGCGTCGGCCCAGCGGCCGCGGGCGATCGAGGTGGTGACCGCGCGCGCCGCGACGTCCTGCGAGTCGGGGTCGGCGTCGAGCGCGTCGCGCAGCGCGGCGCGGGCCCGCTCGGCGTCGCCTAGCGCGTCGGCCACCACCGCGCGCTGGAGGTGAACCATCGCGAGCTGGTGCTCGGTGGTCGAGCGTGCGAGCGCGTCGAGCGCCTCGCCGGCCTCGCGGAGCGTGCGCTGCGCCCCCTCGGCGTCGCCCGCCGCCCGCGCCGCCAGCCCCAGGCGTACCGCGAACTGCGGGCGGAAGAACGAGTCGCTCTCGCTCGGCCGCAGCGGCAGCGCGAGGCCCGCGCGCAGGCGGCGCGTCGCCTCGGCGCCGTCGCGGTGGCGCCAGGCGATCTCGGCGAGGAGGTAGAAGGCGTCGCGCGACGCGGGCTCGGCCTGGGTGGCGCGGGTGAGGTGGGCCTCGGCCTCGCGGAGGTTGCCGGCGGAGAGCTCGAGGTCGGCGGCGGCGGCCTCGAGCTCGGCCTCGGGCACGGGCGCGACCTGCGCGGCGTACTGGGTCCGCCAGCGCGCGAGGAGCGCGCGCGAGCGCTCGTAGGCGCGGCGGCCGGGGTTGAGGTCGTCGGCGCCCACCTCGCGCCGGAGGGCGTCGAACGACGCGGCGACGGCGTCGCGGAGCACGGACTGGTCGGCCTCGCGCATCGAGGCGGCGCGCTCGAAGTGGGCGCTGGCGAGGCCGTAGTCGTGGTCGCGGGCGGCGGAGATGGCGAGGCAGAGGGCGAAGCGGATGTCGTCGGGGTAGTCGCGCCGGCCGCGGCGGCACACGCCCGCGTAGGCCGAGGGGTCGGCCTCGGAGAGGCGTCGGGCGAGCTCCCAGAGGGCGTCGGCGCCGCCTTCGCCCTGGGCGATGGCGCCGAGGGCGGCGGCGAGGCCGGCGGACTCGTTGCCGGTGCCGAGCTCGGTGAGCCGGTTGGAAGCCTCGCGCACGTCGCCGACGCGGAGGAAGACCAGCGCGAGGTCGATGGCGGAGGTGCGCATCCCCGCCTGGAGCTGGCGGGCCTCGTCGAAGTTGAGGCGGGGCTGGTCGCGGGCGGCGAGGCGGTCGCGGCCTTCGAACGCGGCGCGGCGGCGGGCGACGAGGTGCGTCGCGGCCCGCTCGATCACGTCGCGCGCGGGCACCACCCGCGCCACCTCCTTGAAGACGTCGGCCATCTCCCCTTCGGCCACCCACGGGCGCTGGAACTCCCGGCGGTTGCGCTCGCCCCACTCGCCGATGCGCTCCCACTCGCGGCGGGCGGCGGCGTCGGGCGTTCGCACCGCCATCAGCACCCGCGCGGCGGCGAGCGCGTGGGCCTCGTCGCCGCGCCCGGAGGAGGCCTCGAGGACGCCGCGCGCGAGGGCGGTGAGCTCGTCGGGGAGCGGGCCCTGCTCGAGCTCCTCGGGGCTGAAGTGCACGAGCGCGTCGCGCAGGCGCTGGATCGCGAGCGCGGTGTCGCCGGTCTGGAGCGCCTCGACCCCGCGGGCGGCGAGGTAGCGGGCGACCTCGTCGCGCATCTCGCGGCGGGCGCGGTTGGCCGCGGGGGCCTCGTCGAGGTCGCGGCGGGCGTCGTGGATGGTGGCGCCGTTGACCTCGGCGACGGCGGCGGCGGTCGAGCGCCCCCCGCCGGCGCGCTGCGTGCCCGAGCAGGCTGCGATCGACAGGCCGAGGGCGAGCACGGAGGCGAAGACCGAGGGGCGCTTCATGGGGCGCGAGACGGTAGCGTCCACCCCCGCGGGGGGGCAAGGACTGATAGGCCCGGGCGATCACGGGCTTCGGGACGTTCGATTGGAGCGCGGGGCGCGGCGGGCGCAAGAGTTGGGGCCAGGACGGGTCGACGCGGAAGGCGCGGCGCCCGATAGAACCCCGTAGAAGGAGTCCGACACGATGCTGACCGTTGGCGACCGTTTTCCCGAGTTCAAGCTGAAGTCCGTGGTGGGTCTGGAGAAGGGCAAGGAGTTCGCGGTGCTGTCCCGCGGCGACTTCGCCGACCGCTGGCTGGTGGTGTTCTTCTGGCCGAAGGATTTCACCTTCGTGTGCCCGACCGAGATCGCGGGCTTCGGCAAGAAGAACCGCGACTTCGCCGACCGCGAGGCGCAGGTGCTCGGCGTGAGCTGCGACACGGAGTTCGTCCACCTCGCGTGGCGTCAGAACCACGCCGACCTGCGCGACCTGCCCTTCCCGATGCTCGCCGACATCAAGCGCGAGCTCTCCAGCGCGCTCGGCGTGCTCGACAAGGAGGAGGGCGTGCCCCTGCGCGCGACCTTCATCGTCGACCCGACGGGCGTGATCCAGCACGTCAGCGTCAACAACCTCGACGCGGGCCGCAACGTCGACGAGGTGCTCCGCACGCTCGACGCGCTGCAGACCGGCGAGCTCTGCCCGTGCAACTGGAAGAAGGGGGAGGCCACCCTCGGGGGCTGAGCGCGCCATGAAGAACGTCGACGCCCTGCGCGAGTCCATCCCCGACCACGCCCGCGACCTGCGGCTCAACCTCGGCGCGGTGCTCTCGGAGTCGTCGCTCTCGGCGGCGCAGCGCTGGGGCGTCGCCGTCGCCGCGGCCTCCGCCTCCCGCCGCCGCGACCTGCTCGACGCGCTCGTCGCCGACGCGCGCGCCGAGGCCGGCGACGCCGCGGTCGAAGACGCCCTCGCCGCCTCCGCCCTCATGGCGATGAACAACGTCTTCTACCGCTTCCGCCACATGGTCGGGAAGGACTCGTACGCCCAGCTCCCGGCCCGCCTGCGGATGAACCGCCTCGCGAAGCCCGCGGGGACGCGCGCCGACCTCGAGCTCTTCTCCCTCGCCGCCAGCGCCGTCCACGGCTGCGAGGTGTGCGTGAAGTCCCACGAGCGCGCCGTCCTCGAGGGCGGCCTCACCGAGCAGAACGTCCACGACGCCGTCCGCATCGCCGCCGTCGTCCACGGCGTCGCCGTCACCCTCGACGCGCGCTGAACCCCTACGCCTTCGGGCCGTCGGGCGCGTGGATGTAGCGCTCGGTGTGGCCCGCCGCCGGCACGCGCTCCGCGTGGCGCGCGTGCTGCTCGCACCAGAGCTTCTCGCCGTTGGACGCCGCGCGCGCGGCCGCGCAGTCGGGGCACAGCGGCTCCGGCGCCTCGGTGCGCTCGAGGCCCTTGAAGTCCTTCGGGCGCGCGATGAGCACCGGGCAGCGCGCCTCCGACACCAGCCGCGTCGCCACCGAGCCCAGCGCCATGCGCCCGAGCGCGCCGCGCCCGTGCGTCCCCACGATGATGAGCTCCGCGTCGTAGTCCACCGCGGCCTGCATGAGCGCCGCCGCCGGGTCGCCCTCCCGCACGTGGAGCTTCAGCCCCTGCGCCGTCTCCTCGGGCACGTGCGACCAGCGCGACTGGATGTACTCGCGGAGCTTGCCCGGCACCGCCTGAAGCCGCTCGCTGTGGGCCGACACGTCCGAGATCGACCACAGCGCGTGGCGCTCGGCGATCACGTGGACCGCGTGGAGCACCACGTCGCCGCGCGCCGCCGCGAAGCGGAGCGCCTCGTGGAAGGCCGCCTCGCCGGTCGCCTCGAAATCCACCCCCACCACCACGGGGTACACGGTGCCGCTCGTCGTCTCCATGGTCTGCCGCTTCGAGCATGGCGCGTGCCGCGCACACGAAAGCGCAGGAAAGCACGGCGCGCGCGGTGGAGGCTGTGCACAGGGTTCATGAAGCCGGTGCGGCGGCGCACGGACGTGGGCGTCGCGGTTTCCAGGGGTTGCGCGTGCATTTCAGGGCCTTGGGCACGCTTGCAGATCGGCCCTCACGGCCACAGATGAGCGGCCATGTGGCGGCCTCCCCCGCTCCGTGAGGCTATTGCATGACCGTGCCCGCCAGCCCCAAGGTCGGCGACGCGGGCGCACCGCCCCACGGCGCGGGCCCCGACCTGCGCGCGCTGGCCGAGCGCCTCGCGCGCGCGGAGGAGGCCGCCGCCCGGCGATCGCGCCAGGCCGCGCTGGTCTCGTCGGTCGCGCTCGCGCTCACCGCGGACGAGCCGCTGGAGGCGATGCTGCGCCGCTGCGCCGAGGCCCTCGTCGGCCACCTCGAGGCCGCCCGCGCCGGCGTCTGGACGCTCGAACCCGACGGCACCTCGCTCCGCCTCGCGGCCTGCGCGGGCGTCGAGGCCGGCGCGCCTTCTCGCGGCGCGAAGGTGTCCCTCGGCGCGCGCGGCGTCGGGCGCGTGGCGGCTGAGCGGCGCCCCTACGCGAGCCCCGACGTCGCCCACGACGCGCGGGTCGAGGCGCCCCCGTGGGTCGAGCGCGAGGGGGTCACCGCCTACGCGGCGCACCCGCTGTACGTCGCGGGACGTCTCGTCGGCGCGGTGGACGTCTTCGCGCGGCGCGCGCTGCCGCCCGACGACCTCGACGCGCTCGCCTCGGTGGCCGACGCGGTGGCCCTCGGCATCGAGCGCCACCGGCTGCTGGCCGAGGCGCGCGAGCGGGCCGACGAGCAGGCGTTCTTCGCCGAGGTGGGCGCGCTCCTCACGTCGAGCATCGAGTACGAGACCACCCTCGCCAACGTCGTCCGCCTGGCGGTGCCGCGCCTCGCCGACTGGTGCGCGATCGACGTGCTCGAGCCCGACCGCACCATCCGCCGCATCGCCGTCGCGCACGTCGACCCGGCGAAGGTCGCGCTCGCCCACGAGCTCCTGGAGCGCTACCCCCCCGACCCCGACGCGCCGATGGGGATGCCCGCGGTGCTTCGAACGGGGCGGCCCGACTTCCTCCCGGAGATCCCCGACGCGCTGCTGGTGGAGGCCGCGCAGGGCGACGACGCGCTGCTCGCGCTCGCCCGCGACCTCGGGCTCCGCTCGTCGATCTGCGTGCCGCTGGTGGCCAACGACCGGGTGCTCGGCGCGCTCTCGCTGGTGACGGCGGAGTCGGGGCGGCGCTACGGCGCGACCGACCTCGCGCGGGCGACGGAGCTCGCGCGGCGCGCGGGCGCGGCGGTGGAGAGCGCGCGGCTCTACGCCGAGGTGCGCGCGCTCAACGCGACCCTCGAGCGCCGGGTGGAGGAGCGGACCGCGGAGCTGCGCGAGGCCAACCGCGAGCTCGAGGCTTTCTCCTACACGGTGTCGCACGACCTGCGGGCGCCGATCCGCCACGTCGGGGGCTTCGCCGACCTGCTGGAGCGCCACCTCGGCGCGGCGCTCGACGACGCGGGGCGGCGGCACCTGGAGACGATCCGCGGCGCGGCGCGGCGGATGGGCGAGCTGATCGACGCGCTCCTCTCGCTCTCGCGCGTGGGCCGGGCCGAGCTGCGGCGGCAGCGGGTCGACCTCGGCGCGGAGGTGCGCGCGGCCGTGCGCGAGCTCGAGCCCGAGGCCGAGGGGCGCGCGGTCCGCTGGTCGCTCGGGCCGTTGCCAACAGTGGCGGGCGACCCGACGCTCCTGCGCCTCGCGCTGACCAACCTGCTCTCCAACGCGCTCAAGTACACGAGGCCCCGCGCGGAGGCGCACGTCGAGGTGTCGGCGGCCCCCGCGGAGGAGCCGGGCTTCGTCGCGGTGTCGGTGCGCGACGACGGCGTCGGGTTCCCGCCGGCGCTGGCGGGGCGGCTGTTCCAGGCGTTTCAGCGGCTGCACGGCGAGCGGGACTTCGAGGGGACGGGGGTGGGCCTGGCGACGGTGCGGCGAATCGTTCAGCGGCATGGCGGGCGCGCGTGGGCCGAGGGCGCCGAGGGCCGCGGCGCCGCCTTCACCATCACCCTGCCCCTCGCGGAGCCGTAGGCCCCGATGCCCTGGCGGGACGGCATCGGTGCGGGGAAGGACGCGAGTGCGGCGACGGCCGTGCTCCACCTGGAGGACAACGACCTCGACGCCGAGCTCGTCGCCGCGCGCCTCGCCTACGACGGATTGCGCTGCGACCTGCGGCGCGAGACGGGGCGCGAGGGCTTCCTTCGCGCGCTCGCGGAGGGCGCGGCGGAGGTGATCCTGTCGGACTTCCAGCTCCCGGGCTACGACGGGCACAGCGCCCTCGCCGACGCGCGCGCCGCGCGGCCGGAGGTGCCCTTCCTGTTCGTGTCGGGGGCCATCGGCGAGGAGTTCGCGCTCGACTCGCTCCGCCGCGGCGCGACGGACTACGTGCTCAAAGACCACCTCGAGCGCCTCGCCCCCGCCGTCCGCCGCGCGCTGCGCGAGGCCGACGACCGGGCCGAGCGCCGGGCCGCCTCCGCGCGCGCGGCCGCCCTCCAGGCGCTGGCCGAGGCGCTCGCGGTGGCGCCGGGCCCCGCGGAGGTCGCGCGCGCCACGCTGGAGCAGGGCGTGCGGGCCCTCGGGGCGGTGACCGCGGGCTGCTGGCGCCTGAGCCGCGACGGCCGCGCGCTCGACCTCATCGAGACGCGCGGCTACCCGGAGGCGACGCGGGCGGCGTTCCTCAACGTCTCGCTCACGTCCCCCGTGCCCGTGGCCGAGGCCGCGCGCGCCAACGCGCCGCTGTGGCTCGAGTCGTGGGCGGACTACGCCGCGCGCTATCCCGACTCGGCCGCGCGAACCGAGCGCCACGGGAGCCTCTCGGCCGCGTGCCTCCCGCTCGCGGTCGACGGGCGCGCGCTCGGGGCCCTCGCCTTCGGCTTCGAACGCGACCGCGCCTTCCCGCCCGCCGAGCGCGAACTTCTGGTGGCGATCGCGCGGCAGTGCGCGCAGGCGCTCGACCGGGCGCGGCTCTACGAGGCCGAGCGCGACGCGCGCGAAGACCTCGCGCTCCTGGCGCGGGCGGGCGAGGTGCTGGCCTCGTCGCTGGACTATGAGGCGACGCTCCAGGCGGTGGCGGGCCTCGCGATGCCGCGCCTCGGGGACTTCGGCTTCTTCGACGTGGCCGAGGGCGACGGCGCGCGACGGATCGCACGCGCCCACGGCGACCCGCGCGTCGAGGCGGTGCTCCAGGGAACGCGCTGGGCCCGCTCGGCCCGCGAGGACATCAACCTCTGCGCGCTCTCCTCGGGGCGCGCGGCGCTCCACCCCGACACCGACGACGCGTGGTACCGCCGCGCGGCGGACTCCGACGAGCACCTCGAGCTCCTGCGGGCCCTCGCGTTCCGCTCGATGCTGACGGTGCCGCTCGTGGCGCAGGGGCGCGCGGTCGGGGCGCTCACGCTCTTCTTCGGGGCCTCGGGGCGCCGGCACACCGAGGCCGACCTCGCGCTCGCCTCCGACCTCGCCCGCCGCGCCGCCCTCGCGCTCGAGAACGCCCGGCTCTTCCGCGAGGTGCGCGACGCCGGGCGGGTGAAGGACGAGTTCCTCGCGACGGTGTCGCACGAGCTGCGGACGCCGATGACGGCCATCCTCGGGTGGGCGCGGGTGCTGCCGCAGCAGCTCCACGACGCGGTTCGCCTGCGCCACGGGCTCGAGGTGATCGAGCGCAACGCGCGGCTCCAGGCGCGGCTCATCGACGACGTGCTCGACGTCTCGCGCATCACCGCGGGCAAGCTCCGGCTCGAGTACGACCGGGTCGACCTCGCCGCCGTCGTGCGCGCCGCCCTCGACGCCGTCGCCCAGGCCGCGGCGGCGAAGGGCGTCGAGCTCACCGTCGACCTCGACCCCGACCTCGGCTCCCTCCAGGGCGACCCCGCCCGCATCCAACAGGTGGTCTGGAACCTCGCCTGGAACGCCGTGAAATTCACCCCCGCCGGCGGCTCGGTGGCCGTGGCCGCGTGGCGCGACGACGAGGCCGCGCGCGTGCGCGTGACCGACACCGGCCAGGGCATCGACCCGGGCTTCCTCCCGCACGTCTTCGACCGTTTCCGCCAGGCCGACGGGAGCGCCACGCGGCGCCACGGGGGGATGGGCCTCGGCCTCGCCATCGCGCGCCACCTCGCCGAGCTCCACGGCGGCACCATCCTCGCGGAGAGCGAGGGCGAGGGCCGCGGGGCCACCTTCACCCTCGTGCTGCCGACCGCTCGCTCGCGCCCGCCGAGCGTGGCCCCGCCGCCCCTGCGCGAGGTCACCTCCGTCACGCGGGCCGCCCGACGTCTCGTCTCGCTCGCCGGCGCGCGCGTGCTCGTGGTCGAGGACGAGGCCGACGCGCGCGATTTCGTCGCCGAGCTCCTCCGCACCTTCGGCGCCGTGGTGGAGTCGGCCGACTCCGTCGACGCGGCCCTCGCCCGCTTCGCCGCCGCGCCGCCCGACGTGCTCGTCAGCGACATCGGCATGCCCGACCGCGACGGCTACGAGCTCATCCGCGCCGTCCGCGCCTTGCCCGCCGCGCGGGGCGGCGCCGTGCCCGCGGTCGCCCTCACCGGCTTCGCCCGCGCCGAAGACACGCAGCGCGCGCTCGCCGAGGGCTTCCAGGTGCACCTCGCCAAGCCCGTCGAGCCCGAGGCGCTCGTCGACGCGGTGGCGCGCCTGCGCGGTGGCTGAATCGCGCCGTCGACCGCCCGGCGCCGTTCGACTAGGGTCCGCGGCCTCTGGAGGTTTCGAAGATGAAGACGCGCGCCGCGGTCGCATGGGAAGTCAACAAGCCCCTCGCCATCGAGGAGGTCGACCTGGAGGGCCCGAAGGCGGGCGAGGTGCTGGTGGAGATCAAGGCCACGGGCGTCTGTCACACCGACGAGTTCACCCGCTCGGGCGCCGACCCCGAGGGGCTCTTCCCGGTGATCTTCGGCCACGAGGGCGCGGGCGTCGTGCTCGAGGTCGGCGCCGGCGTCACCTCGCTGCGCCCCGGCGACCACGTCATCCCCCTCTACACGCCGGAGTGCCGCGCCTGCAAGACGTGCCTCTCGCGCAAGAGCAACCTCTGCACCGCCATCCGCGCGACGCAGGGCAAGGGGCTCATGCCCGACGGCACCAGCCGCTTCTCCATCAAGGGGAAGCCCGTCCACCACTACATGGGCTGCTCCACCTTCTCGCAGCACACCGTGCTCCCCGAGATCGCGCTCGCCAAGGTTCGGCCCGACGCGCCCTTCGACAAGATCTGCTACATCGGCTGCGGCGTGACCACGGGCGTCGGGGCGGTGTTCTTCACCGCGGGCGTCGAGCCCGGGAGCAACGTGGTGGTGTTCGGCCTCGGGGGCATCGGGCTCAACGTGGTGCAGGCCGCGCGCATCGCGGGCGCCGACAAGATCGTCGGCGTCGACCTCAACCCGCGCCGTGAAGAGCTCGCGCGGAAGTTCGGGCTCACCCACTTCGTCAACCCCGCGGAGGTGAAGGGCGACCTCGTCGGCCACCTCGTCGAGCTCACCGGCGGCGGCGCGGACTACTCCTTCGAGTGCGTCGGCAACGTGAAGCTCATGCGCCAGGCGCTCGAGTGCTGCCACCGCGGCTGGGGCGAGAGCATCATCATCGGCGTGGCGGGCGCGGGGCAGGAGATCTCGACGCGCCCCTTCCAGCTCGTGACGGGCCGGGTGTGGAAGGGGACGGCCTTCGGCGGCGCGCGCGGCCGCACCGACGTGCCGAAGATCGTCGACTGGTACATGGACGGCAAGATCGACATCGACTCGCTCATCACCCACAAGCTCCCGCTCGAGCGCATCAACGAGGCCTTCGACCTGATGCACGCGGGCGACTCGATCCGCACGGTGGTGGAGTTCTCGTGAGCGCGGCCGTCACGACGCGCGCCGAGCACCGGTGCTTCGGCGGGCGCCAGGGCTTCTACGAGTGCGCGAGCGACGCGTGCGGGGGCGCGATGCGCTTCGCGGTGTTCCTCCCGCCCGCGGCGCTCGCGGGGGCGAAGGTGCCCGCGGTGTACTTCCTCCCGGGGCTCACCTCGACGGAGGAGAACTTCGTCGTGAAGGCCGGTGCGCAGCGCCTCGCCGCGGAGCTCGGGCTCGCGCTCGTCTCCACCGACACCTCGCCGCGCGCGCAGCGCTACCCGGGCGACGACGAGGCGTGGGATTTCGGCCAGGGCGCCGGCTACTACCTCGACGCGACGCAGGCCCCGTGGTCGGGCGCCTACCGCATGGCGACGTGGGTGACGCGCGAGCTGCCCGCGGCGGTGGAGGCTGCCTTCCCGGTGCGCGACGACGCGCGGGGATTGATGGGTCACTCGATGGGCGGCCACGGCGCCCTCTCGCTCGCGCTCAAGCACCCCGGGCGCTACCGCTCGCTCTCGGCCTTCGCGCCGATCGCGTCGCTGTCGCGCATCGACTGGGGGAAGAAGTGCCTGCCGCGCTTCCTCGGCGACGACCCGGCGGCGTGGGCCGCGCACGACGTCGTCGAGCTCCTGAAGGCGAACCGCTTCGACGGGACGATCCTGGTCGACCAGGGGACGGCGGACAACTTCCTCGCGCGGCTCCAGCCGGAGCTACTGCGCGAGGCGTGCGAGGCGGCGGGGCAGGCCCTCTCCCTGCGGATGCGGGAAGGCTACGACCACGGGTACTTCTTCGTGGCCAGCTTCATCGACGAACACCTCCGGCATCACGCCGCGTCGCTCGGGTCGGGCGGCGGCGGCGCGCCGTAGCGGACCATCGGCGGCCCCGGCGGGCGCGGCGGGCGCGGCGGGCGGGCGTCGGGCCTCGCCGCGGCGTCGGGCGCGCTCGCGTCGGGGGCGCTCGCGTCCGCGGCGGCGTCGGGCGAGGGCGCGCTCGCGTCGGGGGCGGGCGGGATGGGCGCGCCGTAGATCGCGACGACGAGCCCCGGGTCGGACGCGTCGGGCGAGGCGCTCGCGGCGGCGTCGTGCGGGGGCGTCGGGGTGGGCGGCGCGCCGTAGGGCTGGACGATGTTGGTGCCGGTGTCGGGCCGCTGCGGCGACGGGCACCCCGCCGCGGCGACGGTGGTGGCGAACGCGAACAGCGCCGCGCGCCCGAGGCGTCGGCCGCCGGCGTCGGGCACGGGGTCGAACGCGGCGCCGGAGAGGTCGCTCGCGCAGAAGGGGCACGCGGCGGCGTCGACGCGCACGTGGCGGGCGCAGGCGGGGCAGGGGGCGAAGGGGGCGTGGGACATCGTGCGGCCATCACACGGCAAGGGCCGTGCGGGTGTCAAGGCGCGCGTGCGGCGGCTCAGCCGAAGACGCGTCGGACGCCGCGCGCGACGAGCTCGCCGCCGACGCCGCCGCCGAGGAGGCCGACCAGGAAGGACGCGAACAAACCGTCGCTGACGCTCGACCCCGCGTACGAGCGGTTGAGGTAGAGCACCATGCCCATCGCGAAGAAGAGGGCGGGGGCGTAGACGGGCTCGACGTTGCGCTTCGCGATGCCGACGTCGGCGACGAGCACCAGCACCGCGAGCAGGCCGAAGGCGACGAGGAAGGCCCACGGCGGGACGAGCTCCTGGTGGAGCGACACGCGCAGCGGGGGCCGGAGGTTCTCGTGCGTGCGGTCGAGGGTGACGGTGTAGCGCCCGGGGCCGCGGAGCTGCGTCAGGCGGTGGCGCCGCGCCGTGACCTCGCCGCGCGCCGAGGAGGCCATGTTGCCGCTGGCCGTGGGGTTCTCCCCCGCGCTCCGTTCGAACTCGCCCTCGATCTCCTCGGTGGCGCTGCCGCGCGCGACCAGCACGACGTACGAGGCGCGCGCCGAGGCGCCGACGTCGGGCGCGAACTCCCCCGCGACGCGCGCCACGAGGTTGCCGCCCCCGCCGACCGTGATCGTCCCCGACGCGCCCGCCGCGGGGAGCGTGACCGTGCCGATCGCCGCCGGCGGGTTGAGCGTGAGCGCCGCCGTCGCGATGAGCGTCGCCACCACGGCCACCGTCGCCGCGCCCACCACCGTGCGGAAGGAGTCGTCGGGCGCGAAGCCGTGCGTGTCCTGCCACGCGAGGTAGCCGAGCCCGATCGCCCCCGCCGACAGCAGCGCCGTCGCCGCCTGGGTCGCGTACGCGGGCACCCGGAGGATCACCCCGAGCAGGCTCACCACCACGAAGGCGGCGAGGGCGTAGGGGAGGTATTTCGCGGCGACGGAGGGCGGCTCCATCGACTCGATCTTCTTCTTCGGACCGGCGGGGCCGGTGCGCTTCGACGTGTCTTCGCTGGCCATCGGGGCGCCGCATCTACCACGAACCCGACAATCCTGTCAGTCGTCGCGCAGGCGCCGCGCGAGGTCGCGGAGCATCGAGGCCGTCGCCCCCCAGACGAAATGGCCCTCGACGTCGAAGGCCATCACGATGCGCCGGAAGCCCTCGAAGAGAAGCGTGCGCGCGCGCTGCGGGGTGACGAAGGCGTCGAGCGGGAGCACCACCACGCGCTCCACCTCGTCGGCCGACGGGCGCCAGGGGTACGGGTCGGGCACGAAGCCCACCACCGGCGTCACGAGGTAGCCCGACGAGGTGAGGTAGTCGTCGAGCGCGCCGAGCACGCGGACGTCCCGGGGGGCGAGGCCCACCTCCTCCTCGGCCTCGCGCAGCGCGGTGGCGGTCGCGTCGCGGTCACCCTCGTCGCGGCGGCCGCCGGGGAAGGCGTACTGCCCCGCGTGCTTGCGCAGCGACGACGCGCGCTTCGTCAGCACCACGCGGGTCTCGCCGCCGCGCTCGAGCAGCGGGACGAGCACCGCCGCCGGCCGCCCCCGCACGGCCGCCGCGCGCCGCGGGGAGCGCGCGAGGCGGGCCTCGATCTCGTCGGGCGTGAGGCGGAGGGGCATCGGGTCGCGAGATGGTACACGGCGCGTCTCCCTTGTGCGCGGCGCCGCGAGGCACTACCAACGCGGCGAACCCGATGGACTCGTCGCTCCCGCTCCGCGTCGCGCTCTCCGCCGGCCTCGCCTTCGGTGCCGCCGGGTGCCGCGCGCGCGGGCCCAGGCGCCCCGCGGGCCGCGCCGCGATGACGGCGGTCGACCCCGCGGCCGCGCCCGCGCGTCGGATCATCACGCTGGCCCCGAGCGCGACCGAGATGCTCTTCGCGCTCGGCGCGGGCGGGCGCGTGGTGGGCGTCTCGGCCTACGACGACTGGCCCCCCGAGGCCACGCGGCTGCCGCGCGTCGGGGCGATGGTCAACCCGTCGTTCGAGGCGATCATGGCGCTGCGGCCCGACGCGGTGGCGGGCGTGCAGGGCCCGGTCGACCTCGCCGTCCTCGAGCGGCTCCAGGGTGCGGGCGTGCGGGTCTTCTTCCCGCGCGCGGAGTCGGTGGCCGAGGTGATGGCCTCCATCGACGGCTACGCGGCGCTCTCGGGGCGGCGCGAGGCGGCAGCAGCATTGCGGGCCTCGATCGAGTCCGACCTCGCGCTCGCCCGCGCGGCCGTGGCGGGGCGACGTCGCCCGCGCGTGCTGGCCGTCTTCAGCGAGCGGCCGCTCGTCACCGCGGGCCCGGGCTCGTGGGTCGACGAGCTCCTCGCGGTCGCGGGCGGCGACAACGTGGTGCGGGCCGGCGGGCGCTACCCGACGCTCTCGCTCGAGCAACTGCTCGCGCTCGCGCCCGAGGTGATCCTCGACATGACGTGGCACGACGGCGACGCCGCGCCGCTGGCCGCCTCGCTCGCGCGCTTCGCCACCGTCCCCGCGGTGCGCGACGGGCGCGTGGTGCGGGCCGCCGACCCGATGCTCCTGCGCCAGGGGCCGCGCCTCGGCCGGGCCGCGCGCCGCCTCGCCGAGCTCCTGCACCCGGGGGCCGCGCCCTGAACTGCGCGCTGCTCGCTCCAGATTTTGGCGCGCAGACCCATCGGCTGCGCGGTTCCTGTTGCGTTGGGAGTTCGCCGGGCGCATCCCGTACGCGCCGAGTGCGGGTGGGGTTCGATGAACGCGCCTGCTCGCGGCCCCGAGTGCCCAGGGTTCGCCCGCCCGCCCTCGCTGAGGGGTCTAGGCTCACCCTGGGCAACCGGCATGGGATTGCCCGGTCGGTACCGGGCTCCCAGCGAGGCGACGGGGGCGACGCGCGACGTCCTCTCCTCGCGACGGCTCCCGGAATCCGCCACCGGGCGGATGATCCCGTGCCGGTTGCCCAGGGTGAGCCTAGACCCCTCAGCGAGGGCGGGCGGGCGAACCCTGGGCACTCGGGGCCGCGAGCAGGCGCGTCCACTGAACCCACCAGCATTCGGCGCCGCGAGCGGACGCGCCCACCGAACCCACCCGCACCTGGCGCCGCGAGCAGGCGCGTTCGGCGAACCCACCCGCACTCGGCGCGTACTGGATGCGGCCGGCGAACGCAACCGCACGCGGCGCCACGAGCAAGTGAACCAGCCGCTCGCGTTTCCGAAATCTCCTTGCAGCAAAGCACCTCCGCGCGAAGGCGTCGCGCCTCGCGTGGGCGCGGCGGGGAGGGAAGGGGAGGGCCGCACCACGCACGCGCAAGCCGCACCCTCCTCCCCCTGCAAGCGAGACGCGTCGTGCTCCGAGGGGGCGCGTGACCGCCCCCGTCGACCGCCCCCTCCGCGCCCTCACCCTCATGACCGCCGGCGCCCTCTCGTTCGCGGTGATGAACGCCCTCGCCCGCTCCCTCCGCCACCTGCCGTGGCCGATGATCGCGTGCATCCGGGCGCTCTTCGGCCTCGGCGCGGCCCTCGCCGTCGCGCGCCTCCGCGGGGCCTCGCTCCACGTCGCCGACCGCGCGACGATGTGGCGCCGCGCGCTCGCCGGCTCCACCAGCATGCTGCTCACGTTCTACGCGCTCACGCACATGCCGCTGGCCGACGCGACCGCGCTGCTCAACACCACGCCCGTCTGGATCACCCTGCTCGCCTGGATCACCCTGCGCGAGGGGCTCACGCGCCGGGGCACGGCGGCCCTTGCGCTCGCCGTGGCGGGCGTCGCGCTGGTCGAGCGGCCCACGCTCTCGACCGGCGCGCTCGCGGGCGCCGCGGCCCTCGGGGCGAGCGCGATGAGCGCCGTGGCGATGGTGTCGCTGCGACGACTCTCGGGCGAGACGCCGGAGGCCGTGGTCGTTCGCTTCTCCGCGGTGGCGAGCGCGGTTCTCGCGGTGGCGACGGCGATCTGGCGGTGGCGCCACGGGCCGCTCCCCGCGGTGGGCGCGCGCGACGCGGCGGGGCTCGTCGCGATCGGCGTGACCGCCACCGCGGGGCAGCTCGTGATGACCCGCGCCTACGCGCTCGACAAGGCCGGGCGCGTCGGGGCCGCGGGGCAGGCGCAGCTCGTGTTCGCCGTCGGGCTCGACGCGGCGGTGTTCGGTCGGCGCCCGGAGCCCGCCGCGGCCGCGGGCATCGCGCTCCTCCTCGGGGCGGGCGCGATCCTGGTGGACGATGCGCGGCGCGACGCGATGGCGAAGCTCCCCGCCCCCCGGTGATGACGATCCTATCACAGGTCGCGCGGAAGTTTCGCCGATGACAATCGGGCTCGCGGGACGCATCCCTTCGCGCATGCAGACCCCCCGCCCGCTCGACGCCGAGGAGCTCGCCTACGTCGCCGACGTCGCCCGCCTCGCCGAGGCCGCGCGCGCCGCGCTCCCGCAGGCCGCGACGCCGTGCCACGCGCACCTCAGGGTTCGCGCCGAAGGGCGCACGCGCGACTACCTCCTCGGCCCGCAGACCGTCACCGGCGACGAGGTCACCATCCTCCGCTGGGACCAGGCCCCCCTCGCCGGGGCCTTCTTCGCCTCGGTGGAGGGCGGAGACTACGAACTCCGCGCCGGCGACCGGACCCTCTCCGGCGCCGTCCTCGCCCGCTCGCTCCTCACGCTCGCGCGCGGTGAACTCGTCGCCCTCACCCGCAACGGCGTTCGCTACGCGCGCGATGCGAACGGCGCATGGAGCGCCTCGCCCGACCTCGACGTGGCCCCGCTCCGCCCGCGGCCCGACGCGCGACGACGCCCCCCCTCCGCGGTGGAGGTGACGCTCGACGCCGAGCAGCAGCGCGCGGTCGACCTGCCCGCGGGCGCCGCGCTCCTCGTGCTCGGCGAGGCCGGCGTGGGCAAGACCACGGTGGCGCTCCGTCGCCTCGCGGCGCTGCGCGAGCGGCACGGTGATGGGCCGTGGAGCGCGGCGGTGATCGTCCCCACCGAGGGGCTCCGACGTCTCACCGAGGCACTGCTCGAGCGCCTCGGCGTCGAGGGCGTCGAGGTGGCTACCTATGATCGCTGGGCCGCGAAGCTCGCGCGCCGCGCCTTCCACGACATCCCCGTGCGCGAGAGCGAGGACGCGCCGCCGGGTGCGATCCGCCTGAAGCGCCACCGTGCGCTCGCCGAGGTGCTCCCCGCGTTCGCCGCGCTGCCGCCGGCCGACCCGAAGCGCCGCGTCGGACGCCGCGACCTCCACCACCTCTTCGGCGACCGCGCGTGGATGGACAAGGTGGTCGCCCGCACCGACGAGGTGACGGCCCACGACGCCGCGCGCGTCCACGACCACACCCGCGTCCAGTACATGGAGACCACCGAGGACAGCTTCGGCGCGGGCGTCGACCGCGGGCGCCTCGCCACCGCCGACGGCCGCTCGATCGACGCCGGCACGCGCTACGGCGACGCGAAGACGGTGGACGTCGAGGACTACGCCGTCCTCTTCGAAATCGACCGCCTGCGCGCGAAGGCTCGCGGCGAGCGCCCGGCGATGCCGAGGCGCTACGACGTGGTGGTGCTCGACGAGAGCCAGGAGCTGGCGCCGCTCGAGCTCCGGCTCCTCGGGCGCGCGGTGGCGCCCGGCGGCACGCTGGTGGTGGCGGGCGACGCGGGGCAGCAGGTCGACGCGACGGCGTGCTTCACCGACTGGGAGACGTCGATGCGCGACCTCGGCGCGGCCCGCCACACCCGCGTGACGCTGGCGACGAGCTACCGCTGCCACCCCGACGTGACGGCGCTCGCGCGGCACGTGCTCGACCCGGCGTCCCCGGCGCCGGCGCTCGGGCCCGACGGGCCGGTGGGCTTCCTCGCGTGCGAGGGCGAGTGCCACCTCGCGGCGCGCCTCACCGACGGGCTGCGCGAGCTCGCGGTCGACGACCCGCGCGCCAGCGTCGCGGTGATCGCGCGGACGTCGGAGTCGGCCCGGCGCTTCGCCGCGGTGCTCGGGCGCGGGGTCGACGTGCGCCTCGCGCTCGACGGGGACTTCCAGTTCGGCCCCGGCGTGCAGGCGACCTCCGTCCGCGAGGTGAAGGGCCTGGAGTTCGACCACGTGGTGGTCCCCGACGCATCGAGCGCGGCGTACCCCGAAGGCGGCGAAGGGCGGCGCGCGCTCTACGTCGCCGTCACGCGGGCCTCGCACCGGGCGGTGTTCGCCACGACGGGGCGGTGGACGGCGCTGCTCGGCGACGCCGCGCCCCGCGCGAGCGATCAGCGCGCTTCGAGCGTGTAGGGCCCCGCGCGCCGGGCCTTGCGGCCTCCATCCCCCGCGGGCCGAGCCTCGCGCGTTTCCCCACTTCCCCCGGCCCACGAGATGCGCAACGCCTCGCACGGAAATGCTTGCGCACTCGATGTTTCGAGAAGGTGGAGCATCTGGCTCATCTGCTCGCGGCCCCGAGTGCCCAGGGTTCGCCCGCCCGCCCTCACTGAACGGGTTAGGCTCACCCTGGGCAACCGGCATGGGATCATCCGCCCGCTGGCGGATTCAGGCGACGAGCTGCGAGCAACGCAGCCACGCAGCCACGCAGCCACGCAGCCACGCAGCCACGCAGCCACGCAGCCACGCAGCCACGCAGCCACGCCGCCACGCAGCCACGCAGCCGCGCAGCCACGCAGCCGCGCAGCCACGCAGCCGCGCAGCCGCGCAGCCACGCAGCCACGCAGCCTGAATCCGCCACCAAGCGGATGATCCCATGCCGGTTGCCCAGGGTGAGCCTAACCCGTTCAGTGAGGGCGGGCGGGCGAACCTTGGGCACTCGGGGCCGCGAGCAGATGAGCCAGATGCTCCTCCTTCCGCGATCTCCAGGTAGACAAGCACTTCCGCGCGAGGCGTTGCGCATCTCGTGGGAAAGCCGCCAGGGAAAGGGGCACTGTCGCAACGAGGACCCACCGACGCCGGGCCACCGAGACGCCACGCGCACCAGACACCGAGACGCCACGCGCACCAGACACCGAGACGCCACGCGCACCAGACACCGAGACGCCACGAGGGCCAGACGCCGACGCGTCACGGTCGCGACAGTGCCCCTTTCCCTGGCGGCTTTGCGCCGGGGGAAGGGGGCAACGCGCGAGGCTCGGCGAGCGGGGGATGGACGCAGGAGGCCCCAGCCGGATGCTCACCGCGTGGCAGCCCTTGACGATCTCGCGCGGAGAGATGTGTCCGCACAATGCAGCGTGATGGAGAGGGGAGTGCCGCTGCCCGTGAGCGGCGTGAGCGGCGGGGCGGCGTGAGCGGCGGGGCGGCGTGAGCGGCGGGCGGCGCCCGCGCGCTCAGGCGAGCGTCTGGCGGGCGCGGCCCTGGGCGAACTCGGTCTCGTACAGGCGGAGCGCGGCGACGCACACGGACATGAGCACCGGGCCGACGAGCACGCCCCACAGGCCGAAGGTCTCGACGCCGCCGAGCAGCGCCACCAGCACCAGCAGCGGGTGGACGGGCGTCGCGCTGCCGACGAGGCGCGGGCGGAGCACGTAGTCGCACGTGACCACCACGACGAGAAGGCTCCACGCGAGCAGGCCCGCGGCGGCGCCGACGCGGCCCACCGACGCGAGGTAGAGCGTCGCCGGGGCCCACACCAGCAGCGTGCCGCCGACGGGGAGGAAGGACACCGCCGTCGTCAGCAGCCCCCAGAGCGGCGCGCGCGGCACCCCCGCGGCCACGTAGCCGACCGTCGCGAGCGCGCCCTGGCACACGCTCGTCCCCAGCGTGCCGAGCAGCGCGCCGCGGCCGATGCTCTCGAACTCCTGGAGCAGCACCCGCGTGTACCGCGGGCGGAGCGGGAGCAGCGTCTCGAGGCGCCGCGACACGCCCTGCCACTGGAAGAGCGCGTAGTACATCGTCGCGAAGGTGATGACGCCGAGCACCGCGCCCGCGCCGGTGTACGCGACGACGCCGGTCACCGCGGGCGCGGCCAGGGCCTGGATGCGCGCGGCGGCGCCCTGCGCGTGCGCGATCACCGACGCGCGGGGGACGTGGAGCGCGTCGACCAGGCGCACCCCCGCGGGCCCGAGCAGCGCCTCGGCCGACGTGCCCGAGATGCGCCGCTGCACCTCGACCGCGAGCGACACCGCCTCGCCCGCCGCCGCCCACGCCGCCGCGGCGACCGCGGCGGCCGCGACCACCAGCACGAGCAGCGTCGTGAGGAAGGCCGCGACGCGCGCGCGCCCGCCGAGCAGCGCGGTCACGCGGCGGTGGAGCGGCGCGGCGACGAAGGCCATCACCACGCCGAGCAGCAGGCCGACGGCGACGTTGGACGCGACGTAGACGATCGCGCCGAAGCCGATCACGGCGACGACCGCGAGGGCGACGCGGCTGCGCGGGGTGGCGGGGAGCGAGGGGCGCGGCTCTTCGCGCACGGGGACGAGCGTGGGGCGGGGGGCGGGCGATGCGGCCATGGCGATGCTCCTGCGTTCCGCCGGGGAAGGAAGCTGCCGGCGCCCGGGATCGCGGAGCAACGCGCGTGCCCCCCGCGACGAAGCTTCGACCCATGAGCCTCGGGCGCGCCGGTGTCGCGGCCGGATCGTCCCGGTCGTGGCGCGCCGTCACACGCCGCGCGAGGCCCCCCGCGGAATCTCGCCCGGCACGCGCGCTGCACTCTCAGGTCAACGTACCGAGAAGCTGCGCGCAGGCGCGCATCCACCTCAAGGAGGACCGTATGGACAACACCAAGACCCACCTCTCCGGCGTGGCCGACAAGGTCGCGGGCAACGTCAAGCAGGCCGTCGGCAAGGCGATCGACAACGAGCAGATGCAGGCCGAGGGCGCCGTGCGCGAGCAGCGCGGCGACGCGAAGATCGCGGCGGCCCGCGCCGGCGAGCAGGTCGGCGGCAAGGTCGACGAGCTGGCGGGCGCGGCGAAGCGCGCGGTCGGCGACGCGATCGACAACGAGCAGATGCAGGTCGAGGGCGCGGCGCGCGAGCTCAAGGGCAAGGCGCGGCAGGCGCTCAACAAGTAGCGCACGTCCCCGACGCGGCGCCCCGCGACGTCCCTCCCGAGCGGAAGGGCGTCGCGGGGCTTCGCGCATTTCGCGGCTTCGAAAAAGGGAGAGCGCCCGCCGTCGCCCGCGGAATGCGGGGCGCGGCGGGCGCGGGGCGTCGGGTCAGCGCGCGGACGAAGGCGAGGGCTTGGGGCCGTGGAGGTCGAGCAGGTCGGCCATGTCCATGGCGTGCTCCTCCTCGACCGCGAGCACCTCCTCGAGCATGCCGCGCGTGGTCGGGTCCTTGTCGCCGATGTAGCGGATCATCTCGCCGTACGACTCGATCGCGATGCGCTCGGCGATGAGGTCCTCGCGGAGCATGTCGGGGAGGTCCTTGCCGGCGACGTACTCGGCGTGGGAGCGGGTGGCGAGGTTCTTCGGGTCGAAGTCGGGCTCGCCGTTGAGCTGGGTGATTCGCTCCGCGATGCGGTTGGCGTGCTCCTGCTCCTGGGTCGCGTGCTCGAGGAACTCGTTGGCCACGCTCTTCGAAGCGATGCCCTGCGCCATGAAGTAGTGGCGCATGTACCGCAGCACGCACACCAGCTCGGTGGCGAGCGCCTCGTTGAGGAGCTTGATCACCGTCTCGCGGTCGGCGCGGTAGCCCTCGACCACCGCGCCGCGCTCGATGTGCTCGCGCGCGCGCCGGCGCAGCTCCTTCACGTCGGAGAGGAAGGGCGCCTCCGCCGCCTCGCCGGGCGCGCTCACAGCCGCCCCATGAGGAAGAGGGCCACGAGGACGACGACGATCAGGCCCGCGGGCGACAGGCCCGCCGCGCCGTAGCGGCCGTAGCCGACGGCGCCGCCGGTGAGGGCGAGCAAGAGGAGGACGATCAGCAGGGTGGTGAGCATGGCGTGACTCCGTCGTGGTGAAGGCGCCCGCGGGCGCCGCGTTTGATCTCTCCGTCGGGTTCGCACGGGCCGTGCCGATGGCGCGTCGGGGGAAGCGACGGCGGCGGATGTGGCGGCGCGCGACAGGCGGCGGGGGCGGCGTGTGGCGGCGCGCGCGTTCGCCACACCCGACGGCCCCGCGGCGGGCGCGCCTACGTCGCGGCGCGGCGCAGCGCGAGGAGGCTGCGCAGCGCGTCGAACGCCAGGAGTCGCCCCTGCTCGTCGCGCCAGGCGACGTACACCTTGAGCCCGCGGCGCAGCGGGTCGACGTCGCCGCGCGCGTCGTACGATGGCGCGCGCGGGTCCTCCGCGGGCGCCTCGCACGGCGCGGGGGAGAAGAGGTCCGCGCGCGAGCGGGCGCGGCCGCGGGTGACGCGCGGGCCGCGGCGCAGCGGCGATCGAACGCGGTCCCGGGTGGGCTCCGAAGCTCTGTCCATGGGCCACTCCTTTCGAGGGGTGGGCGGCGCTCGGCGAGCGCGCCAGGCGCCGACGCGGGCGCACCGTCGCGGCGACGTTCTTCACCGGCCGTGCCGCGGCGGGAGTGCGCGGAGGCCCGCGTCGCACGCGCCGCTCCGCGCGCGCACAGGATCGCCACAGTGGGGCGGCGCTGCGCGCGATCGAACGCGCGTGACGCGAGCGCGCTGAGCTGAACCTGCCGTGCGCGAGCGGCCCGCGCGCATGGAGCTCCAACGAAATGGAGCAGACGCCGCATGGCGTGTGCGTTGCACGCACAGGTGCCGCCGCGAGAACCGGGCGGCGGTGATCCACGTGATGCTCCTCGATGCGGGGAGCGATGCCAGGAGAGAAGCGATGCAGCGCGATCAGCACGAGAACAACGGGCGTTTCGAGGGTCGGCAGGGTGAGGGGCGGCGTCGGGAGGAGGAGCGTTCGTCTTCCATGACGGGCCGCGACGACACGTGGCGCGGGAGCGAGTACGGCTCGCAGCGCGGCGGCGACTACGGCTCACAGCGCAACGACGAGTGGGGGCAGCGCGGCTCGCAGTCGCGCGCGAGCAGCCCCGGCTCGTACGACGAGTCCGAGGGCTCGCGCGGGTGGCGCGGGTCGTCGAGCCACGACGACGACCGCACGACGCAGCAGGGCCGCGGCGACTACGGCTCGTCGGAGGGCCGCTATTCGCAGGGGCGGCAGGGCTCCTGGCAGCAGGGGCGCGGCGCCGGCGACCAGAGCTACTACGCGCAGAACCGCGGCGACCAGGGCTACTCGCAGGGCTCGAGCCACAGCGGCTACGGCGACCAGAACTACACGCAGCACCGCGGCGGCAGCTACGGCGACCAGGGCTACGCGCAGGGCATGAACCGCGGCGGCTACGGCGGCGAGCAGGGCTTCTCCTCGCAGCAGCGCGGCGCCTGGGGCAACGAGGGCGGCCACCAGTACGGCCAGAGCAACTACGGCCAGGGCAACTACCCGCAGAGCAACTACCAGCAGGGCGGCTACGGCCAGAGCAGCTACGGCCACGGCCAGCAGGGCAACTACGGCCAGAGCGGCTCCATGCAGGGCACGTACGGCCACAGCAACTTCAACCAGGGCAACTACGGCCAGAGCGGCTCGATGCAGGGCAACTACGGCCAGGGCCAGCAGGGCAACTACGGCCAGAGTGGCTCGATGCAGGGCAACTACGGCCAGGGCAACTACGGCCAGAGCGGCTTCGGCCAGGGCAACCTGCAGCAGGGCGGCTACGGCCAGCAGGGCAACTACGGTCAGAGCGGCTCGATGCAGGGCAACTACGGCCAGAGCAGCTTCAACCAGGGCAACTACGGTCAGGGCCAGAACCAGAGCCAGCGCCGCAGCCAGGGGCGCGGCCCGTCGAGCTACACGCGCTCCGACCAGCGCATCTACGAGGACATCTGCGACGCGCTCTCGAGCGGCGACGTCGACGCCGCGCAGGTGGAGGTGAAGGTGGAGAAGGGCGAGGTCACGCTCACGGGCACCGTGTCGGCGCGCGAGGACAAGCGCCGCATCGAGGACCTCGCCGAGCGCGTCTCGGGCGTCAAGGACGTCAACAACCAGCTCAAGATGCAGCGCGAGCAGAGCACCGGCTCGCAGGGCTCGAGCTCGATGGGCTCGCAGGGCTCGCTCTCCACCTCGGGCGCCAGCACCTCCACGAGCTCGACGGGCTCGCAGGGCGGGCTCGCGGGCACGGGCACGCAGAGCGGCTCGCAGACCGGCACCAGCGACAAGGCGAAGCACCGCCGCTGATCGCCCCCAGGCGCGCGGCCCCGCTCCAACCCCGCGGGGCCGCGCGCCTCGCCCGCACCTCCCCCTCCTCGCACCGCGCGTCCGACGGTCGGCCGCGGCACGAAGTGATTCAACTCATCGCCTCGGTGGTCGTTCACGGTTCTGGTCGCCTCTCGTCGCGTCACCCCGCGCGCCCGGCGAACCAGCACCCTCATCCCCCCGAGGAACATGGTCTTCGAAGATCCATCGCGGCGGCGCCGCCGCTGGCTTGCCCACGTCGCCGTCGGCCTCGCGCTCCTCCTCTGCGTCCCCGTGGTTCTCTACGGCCTCGGCCTCGCGCCGGTGGGGGCCCGCGCCGCGCTCCCCTCCTCGCAGGGCCGCGCGCTGCCCACGCCGACCGCCCCGTGGCGCGACCCGCCGCCCGAGCCCCGCAACGAGCCCACGCCCTCGGGCCCCTACGCCGCGCGCCTCCGCGAGCTCGACGCGCGCGCCGCCGCCGTCGCGGCCTCGGTCACCACGCCCGCGCTGCCACTGCCTGCTGGCAGCCGCTTGATCTTCACCGTCGACGAGCCCGCCGCCCACGCCTCGGTCGCGGCGAACCTCGACGCCACCAGCGCCGTGTCGCCCGACTGGTTCCGCGTGCCCGGCGCGGGGTGCGCGGTGCGTGAGACGGTGGACGCGCCCACGCGCGCGCTCGTCGGACGCCCCGGGGTGATGGTGCTCCCGCGCGTCGCCAACCTCGACGGCGACCGCTGGGCCAGCGCCGAGACCGCCGCGCTCCTCGCCGACGACGTCGCGCGCCGCTGCGTCGCCCGCGCCGTCGCCGACCGCGTGATCGCCCTCGGCGCCCACGGCGTCAACGTCGACCTCGAGGCCCTCGCCCCCGAGGACGCCGCGGGCCTCGTCGCCTTCACCGCGGAGCTGCGCGCGGCCCTCCACCCCTCGGGCCGCGTCGTCACCGTCGACGTCGCCGCGTGGGACGCCGCCTTCGACCTCCGCCGCCTCGGCGCCGTCGCCGACGCCGTCGTGCTCATGGCCTACGACCAGCACCACCCGTCGAGCGGGCCCGGCCCCATCGCCTCGCGCCGCTGGATCGCCGAGGCCGTCGACCACGCCCGCGCCCTCGTCCCCGCCGACCGCCTCGTCGTCGCGCTCGGGTCGTACTGCTACGACTGGCCCGCCTCCCCGCGCGGCCCCGGCGAGTCGATGGGCTTCGGCGACGCCATGGCCCGCGCCGCACTGGTCGGCGCGACGCCCACGTTCTTTTCTGGCGCGTCGGGCGCGCGCTTCGACTACCGCACCCCCGACGGCGCGGCGCACACCGTCTGGTGCAACGACGCCGCCTCCGCCGCCGACACCCTCGCCCTGCTCGACGCGCGCGGCCTCACCCGCACCGCCCTGTGGCGCGCCGGCACCGAAGACCCCTCGCTCTGGGCCGCCCTCCGCGCCCGCACCGCCGCCGGGCGCGCCGCCGCCATCGCCGCCGTCCCCGCGCCCGCCGCCCCCGTCGTGGTCGGCGACGGCGACCTCCTCGCGCTCCGCGCCCCGCGACGTCCTGGCCGGCGCGCGGTGGTCCTCGGCGCCGACGGGACCGTCGCCTCCGCCCGCTACCTCGCGGCCCCGTCGCCGCCCGTGGTCGAGCGCTTCGGCGGCGGCGCCTCGAAGCGCGACGTGGCGCTCACCTTCGACGACGGCCCCGACCCTACGCACACGCCCGCGCTGCTCGACGTGCTCCGCGAGGCCGGCGCGCCCGCGGCCTTCTTCGTCGTCGGCGAGCAGGCGATGGCGCACCCCGAGCTCGTGCGGCGCGTCGCGCGCGAGGGCCACCTCGTCGGCAACCACTCCTACCACCACCCGCGCATGGGCGACCTCGACCCCGCCGCGCACGACCTCGAGCTCGACCGGACCACGCGCCTCCTCGAAGGGCTCGCGGGCCGCGAGGTGACGCTCTACCGCGCGCCCTTCACCGCCCTCGTCGACCCGCGCGACCGCGGCGAGCTCGGCGCCCAGGCCCGCTCGTTCGCCCGGGGCTACACCTACGCCGCCGCGTCCGTCGACCCGCACGACTGGCAGGGCGCCGACGCCGCCACGCTCGCGCGCCGCATCGTCGAGGGCGTCGAGCGGGGCGGCCGCGTGGTGGTGCTCCACGACGGCGGCGGCGACCGGACGGCCACGGTGGAGGCCGTGCGCCGCGCGATCCCGGCGCTGCGGGCGCGCGGCTACCGGCTGGTGTCGCTCGACCGCTACGCCGGCGTGGCGCGCGACGCGATGGCGCCCGAGCTCCGCGCGGGGGCGAGGGCGGCGTCGCTGGGCGTCGGGTGGCGCGCGTCGGCGGGCGCCGGGGGCTCGCGGCTGCTCGGGGCGCTCTTCACCGCGTGCACGGCACTCGCGGGGCTCCGCATCGTGCTGCTGGCGGCCCTCGCGCTGCGCAACCGGCGGCGCGCGGCGGACGGCGAGGGCGCGACGGACTACCGCCCGCTCGTGACGGTGCTGATGCCCGCGTACAACGAGGCGCAGGTGATCGAGGGGAGCGTCCGGTCGCTCCTCCGCGGCGAGTACGCCGACCTCGAGGTGCTGGTGGTCGACGACGGCTCGCGCGACGGCACGGCCGACATCGTCGAGCGGATCGCCGCGTCGCAGCCCCGCGTCCGCTGCGTGCGGAAGGCCAACGGGGGCAAGGCCTCGGCGGCCAACGTCGGGCTCCGCCACGCGCGCGGCGAGGTGGTGGTGGCGGTCGACGCGGACACCGTGGTGGCGCCCGACGCGATCCGGCGGATGGTGGCGCACTTCGCCGACCCAACGGTGACGGCGGTGTGCGGCAACGTCGAGGTCGGCAACGTCACGTCGATGCTCACCGCCTTCCAGGCCATCGAGTACGTCACCAGCCAGAACTTCGACCGCCGCGCCTTCGCCGCGCTCAACTGCGTCGGCGTGGTGCCCGGCGCGCTCGGGGCCTGGCGGCGCGACGCGGTGCTCGCCGTCGGCGGCTACAGCGACGACACCCTCGTCGAGGACGCCGACCTCACCGTCACCGTGCTCCGCGCCGGCGGCACCATCACCTACGAGCCGCGCGCGGTGGGGCGCACCGAGGCCCCCGAGTCGCTCGGCGCGCTCTGGCGCCAGCGCGTCCGCTGGACGTACGGGACGTACCAGTGCCTCGCCAAGCACCGCGCCGCGATGCTGCGCGGCTCGCTCGGCTGGGTGGCGCTGCCCAACCTCGTCCTCTTCCAGGTGCTCTTCCCCATCGCCTCGCCGCTCGGCGACCTCGCGATGCTCCACGCGATCGTCACCGGCCAGTGGTCGTCGTTCCTCAGCGGGTACCTGGGCTTCCTCGCGATGGACGTCGTCGCGTCGGTGCTCGCCTTCCGCCTCGACCGCAAGCCGCTCCGCTGGCTCGCGCTGCTGCTCGTGCAGCGGTTCACGTACCGGCAGTTTCTCTACGCGGTGAGCGTGTGGTCGATGGCGTCGGCGGCGCTCGGCGCGCGGCAGGGCTGGCGCAAGCTCGAGCGCCTCGGCACCGTCACCCCGCTGCCCCCGCGCCCCACCTCGCTCCAGCCGGGGCCCCTCCCGCGCACGGCGTAGCGCCGCCACCCCGCCACCCCCCCGCCACCCCGATCCGCCACCCCGCCACCCCTCCGCCGCCTCGAAATCCCCGAGAAAACCGCGCGGCACGCGACGTGGAGAAGGGCGCTCACGGAGACACCACCGTGAACGCCACCACCCACGCCAGCACGATGATCGGCCTCGACACGCACCCCGTCCAGGTGGAGGTCGACATCGCGCGCGGCCTCCCCGCCTTCGACCTCGTCGGCCTCGCCGAGGCGGCCGTCCGCGAGTCTCGCACGCGCGTCCGGGCGGCCCTCGAGCAGTCGGGCTTCCCCTTCCCGCAGCGACGCGTGACGGTGAACCTCGCCCCCGCCGACGTCCGCAAGGCCGGCACCGGCTTCGACCTCGCGATCGCCGTCGGCACCCTCGCGGCGATGGGCGAGTGCGCGCAGGAGCGCCTCGGCGAGTGGCTCCTGCTCGGCGAGCTCTCCCTCTCGGGCGGCCTGCGGGGCGTGCGGGGCGCGCTCCCGCAGTGCGTCGCCGCGCGCGACCGGGGCTTCCGCGGCGTCATCGTCGCCAGCGAGAACGCCCCCGAGGCCGCCGTGGTGGAGGGCCTCGAGGTGCGCGGCGCCGACACGCTCCGCGAGGTGTGCGACTTCCTCTCGGGCCGCGGCGACCTCGCCCCCACCGCGACGCGCCCGCTCGACGCGAACCCCGTCGCGTGGGCCGGCCTCGACCTGCGCGACGTGAAGGGCCAGGAGCACGCCAAGCGCGCCCTCGAGATCGCCGCGGCCGGCGGCCACAATTTGCTCATGGTGGGCCCGCCCGGCGCGGGCAAGACGCTGCTCTCCCGCGCGCTGCCGGGCCTGCTCCCGCCGCTCTCCTTGCGCGAGTCGATGGAGGTGACGGCGGTGCACTCCGTCGCCGGGATGCTCCGGCAGGGCGTGGCCCTCGTGCGCGAGCGCCCCTACCGCGCGCCGCACCACACCGCGAGCGCCGTCGGGCTCGTCGGCGGCGGTGATCCCCCGCGGCCCGGCGAGATCGCGCTCGCCCACCACGGCGTGCTCTTCCTCGACGAGCTGCCGGAGTTCCCCCGCGAGAGCCTGGAGGCGCTGCGCGAGCCGCTGGAGGAGGGCCACGTCACCATCGTCCGCGCGCGAACCCGCGCCAGCTACCCCGCCCGCTTCACGCTCGTCGCCGCGATGAACCCCTGCCCCTGCGGCTGGCACGGCGACCCAAGCGACCGTTGCGAGTGCAGCGAGGAGCGCGTCAAGCGCTACCGAGCGCGGGTGTCGGGCCCGCTGCTCGACCGCATCGACCTCTACGTCGCCTTGCCGCCCGCGAAGGTGGCCGACCTCGACGCGGCGCCGAGCGGGCCCACGACCGAGGAGGTTCGGGCGCGCGTGGCGGCGGCGCGCGAGGCCCAGCTCGCCCGCGGCGGCGACATCAACGCGCGGCTCACGGTGCGCACGCTCCCCGCGGCGGTGGCGCTCGACGCGAGCGGGCAGCGCCTCCTGCGCAGCGCCTCGGAGCGCATGGGCCTGAGCGCGCGGGCCGTCCATCGCGTGATGAAGGTGGCCCGCACCGTCGCCGACCTCGACGGGAGCGACGGGGTGATGGCGCACCACCTCGCCGAGGCCGTCGGCTACCGCGCGCCGGGCAACGCCTGAGCGCGACGCACACGCGAGCGAGAGGGGAGGCGGGCGATGCGCGCGACGGATGCGTCCGGGCTGAGCGAGGGCGACGCGGAGACGCTGCGGCAGTGGGCCACGACCTTCGGCGACGAGGCGACGGAGGCCGCGGTGCGCGAGCGCGTGCGGCTGCTGCTGGCGCTGCGGGCGATGCACCCGCGAACGCCGTCGCTCGACGAGGTGCTCGACGAGCCGACGGCCCGCGCGGTGCTCTGCGCGAGCGCCGAGGGGAGAGCCTGGGCGATGAAGCGCTACCGCCGCTGGTGCGAGCGGGCGCGGCGCGGCGGGGCGGGGCCGTGAGGGCGCGTGGCGCGCGCGGCGCCGTGGTAGGGTCGCCCGCGAGGAGGCACCCGCCCTCGATGAACGCCGCGCCGAAGCTGGTGGAGCTCGTGTTCGAGGTCCCGTGGTCGCACCCCGCGTGGGTGCTGGAGGACGAGCCGGTGTCGGAGAGCGCGGTGCAGGACGGGGCGTCCGACGCGATGGCGTCGACGCTGCGCGCGTGGGCGCGGCGGGAGGCGCGCGCGGCGATGGTGCGGCGCAACCTCGCGGTCCGCTGGGACAAGGACAACCCGCGGGTCGGCGTCGACCCCGACGTGTGCCTGCTCGACCCGCCGCCCGCCACGCCCGAGGCCGAGCTCACGGGCCTGCGCCTCTGGGAGCGCGGCAACCACCCGCCGCGGGTGGCCTTCGAGGTGGTGAGCGCGAGCACCGCCCGCAAGGACTACGACGAGGGCCCGCGGAAGCACGCCGCGAGCGGGGCGCGCGAGCTGTGGGTGTTCGACCCGCTGCGGCTCGGCCCCGACGACGGCGGCGGGCCGTGGCGGATCCAGGTGTGGTCGCGCGGCCCGCGCGGGGAGTTCCGTCGCACGTACGCGGGCGACGGGCCGGCGCGCTCGGCGGAGCTCGGCGCGTGGCTGCGCGTCAGCGACGACGGGATGCTGTTGCGCGTGTGCGACGACCCGGCGGGGACGCGGCCGTGGCCCACCGAGGCCGAGGAGGCGCGCGACGCGGCGAGGCAGCGCGACGCGGTGGCGGCGCAGCGCGACGCGGTGGCGGCGCAGCGCGACGCGGTGGCGGAGGAGCGGGACGCTGCGCTGGCGCGCGTCGCCGAGCTGGAGGCGCTGCTCGCGAAGGGCCGCGACGGGCGGTAGCGCGGACGGAGCCTTGTGCGATCTCAGAAGCGGCGCTTGGGGCGGCGGCGGTGCGATCCTCCGCCGGGAGGCCCCTCGTCTTCAGAGGGCTTCGCGCCGCGCGGAGGCAGGTCGGGCGAGGTGTACACCTTGGGCCGCGAGCGCATCGAGCGGAGCGGCGGAGGCGCGTCATCGGGCTTCGCAGGCGGGCCCTGCGGGGGGCGCGGGCCGTTCTGCGGTCGCGGTCCGTTGTGCTGCGGCCGCGGTCCGTTCTGCGGCCGCGGTCCGTTCTGCGGAGGTCGTGGTGCGTCGTGCGGTCGGGGCGCGTTCTGCGGCCGCGGACCGTCGTTCGGTCGCGGTCCCTCATGAGGGCGCGGGCCGTTCTGCGGTCGCGGTCCGCTCTGCGGCCTCGGCGGGAGCTGCGCCTCGTAGCGGCGCTGCGGGTTCTGCGGTCGCGGTTGCGGCGGCTGCGCGTCGTAGGGGCGCTGCGGGGGCGGCGGTCGCGGCGCGTCGACGTCGCGCGGCCGTTGCGGAGCGCCTTCGCGTGAACGCTGCGGCGGCGGTTGGAACGTGCGCTCCACGCGCGCCCGGCCCTGCGAGGGGACGAACTCGGGCGTGAGCTCGCGGCGGCGGTACGCGCTCCAGATCTGGCGTCCGTCCTCCCACGAGGCCGAGAGCGAGCGGTCGAAGCTCGCGAAGAAATCGTGGACGTTGCGGTAGTCGCGCAGAAAGAAGAACTCCGCGCGCGAGTTGCCCGCGGGCGACACGATCTGCGGGAAGTCGATGATGGTCGGGCCCGCCTCGGCCGCGAGGATGTTGTAGGCCGACAGGTCGCCGTGCACGACCTCGGCGCAGAGCATCTTCACGATCTGCGAGCGGAGGTCGTGGTACGCGGCGCGCGCCTCGTGGGGCTCGTAGCGCACCTCGATGAGGCGCGGCGCGGGGTGGCCCTCGGCGTCCTTCACGAGCTCCATGAGGAGCACGCCCTCGTACGACATCACGGGGACGGGCACCCTCACGCCGTGCGCTTCGAGGCGGTGCAGCGCGCGGGCCTCGGTGGTGCCCCACTCCTCGTCGGACGCCTGTCTCCCGAAGCGGCTGCCCGAGTCGATGGCGCGCTGCGTCCGCGAGTTGCGTACGGCGCGGCCCTCTTTGTAGTCGGCGTTGTGCTTGAAGCTCCGCTGGTGGCGGTCGCGGTACACCTTGGCGGCCACGACGCGCCCGCGGTGCTGCACGAGGAAGATGTCGGCTTCCTTGCCGCTGTTGAGGCGTCCGACGACCTCGTCGATGACGCCGTCCTGGAGCAGCACGTCGAGTGGGCTTTCACGCATCGGTCGCTCGGGGGTCGAGGACCCTACACCGTGAGGCGCCCCGTGTCGCCCTCTCGCGACGAGCAGGACGCTCCGGAGTCCACCAAGGTGTCGATGCGGAGGGGCGTTGGAGGCGCGATCCGCTCAGGGCGCCTGGAAACGCATGTTGAAGCGCATGCCGTCGCTCTGCGAGCTGGTGGTGTCGACGAAGACGACCCCGAGCCCGCGCGGGGTGTTGACGTTGTTGAGCCGGGCCCCGATCTGGTTCGAGTCCAGGGCGGGCACGCCGGGGATGGGACCGGGCACGGTGCCCCGGCAGTCCGTGGCGCCTGCCGAAAGGCCTGTCCCGTTGCAGTCGAGCTGCATGCCGTTCTGCGCCGAGCGGACGTAGAGGTTCGGGTCGTAGGTCGCGGCGCCCGGGAGGATGGACGTGCGGCGCGTCCACGACGCGTTGGGGTCGCTGCGGCAGAGCGAGAACAACTGCCGCGCGCTGGCCCCGCAGGAGAGGTACCAGAACGACAGCTCGTTGCCGGCGCCCCCGCAGGTGCCCGAGGTGACCCCCGCGCCGCCGAGGGCCTGCGCGCCGGTGTTGCCGACGCCGTTGAGGCGCACCTCGCTGAGGCGGCCGGTGCGGTTCAGGGGGAAGGTCTGAAAGTGCAGCGTGTACGCGCCGGTCGAGCAGCCCCCGAGGGACACCATGTACGTGCCGTCGGGGAGGATGCCCGCGGTGCGCGACTGCAGGTCGCTGGTGAAATCCGCGCCGACGACGCAGTCGGAGTTGTCGTTGCAGAGGCCGCTCTCACGGAACCCAGAGCCGGGCTGGGCCGGGACCGGCGACGGCGTCGCGGCCATGGAGGTGCCCGCCCGCGCGATGAAGAGCCCCGTGTCGAACGCGCTGCCCGCGGTGTCGAGGTACACCAGCGACGGCGTGCTCAGCGTGAAGCGGAACCACACGTTCGAGCCCTGGCAGAGGCACGCCACGGTCGGTCCGTCGGTGGTGGCGTTGTCGGTCGAGCCGGTGGTGACCACCTCGGCGGTGGCGCTGGGCACGAGCACGCGGGCGTTCGCGAAGTTGTCGTTGCTGGGGAGGCACCGCCCCGCCGAGCAGGTCGAGCCGTTGGCGCAGCGGTTGCCGCAGCGCCCGCAGTTGGCGCTGTCGGTCTGGAACGACGTGACCGCGACGCAGCTCCCCCCGCACTGGGTGGTGCCCGCGCCGCACACCACGCTGCAAGCGCCCGCGTTGCAGGTGTTGGGGGCGGTGCACGCGCGCCCGCACATGCCGCAGTTGGCGAGGCTGCTCTGCGTGTCGACGCAGGCCGATCCGCAGATGGTCAGGCCCGTGGGGCAGCGGCACATGCCCCCCGAGCAGGTCTGCCCGACGCCGCAGCGGGTGCCGCAGGACCCGCAGTTGGCGTTGTCGGTCATGGTGTTGACGCAGGCCGAGCCGCAGCTCACGCGGCCCGTCGGGCACGCACAGGCCCCAGCGGTGCACACGCGCCCGTTGGTGCACGCGACCCCGCAGCCGCCGCAGTTGGCCGCGTCGGTCTGCACGCTGACACAGACCGACGAGCCGCCCTCGGTGCAGGTGACCCGGGGGGCCGGGCAGGCGGACTGACAGCGCCCGGCCGTGCAGGTCTGCCCCGCGGCGCAGGCGGTTCCGCACGCGCCGCAGTTGGCCTCGTCGGCCATCAGGTCGGCGCAGGTGCCCGAGCAGTTGGTCTGGCCCGACGGGCACGAGGGCGGCACGCAGACCCCCATGACGCAGGTGTTCATCGCCGGGCACGCGGCGCCGCAGCCGCCGCAGTGCGCGGTGCTGGTGTTCGTGTCCGTGCAGGCCCCGGCGCAGTCGGTCTGTCCCATGGGGCAGGTGCGCAGGGCCGTGCAGACGCCGGCCACACAGCGCTCGGTGGCGGCGCAGGCGCGGCCGCACATCCCGCAGTGCGCGTCGTCGGTCGCGGTCGTCACGCACGTTCCCGCGCACAGGGTCTCGCCGGTCGCGCAGGTCACCAGCGGGCGGCACGCTCCCGCCGTGCAGCTCTCCGTCGCCGCGCAGGCGCGGTCGCACATCCCGCAGTGGGCCGTGTTGGTCATCGGGTCGACGCAGCCCCCGCCGCAGATCCGCTCGCCCGTCTTGCACGTCGGCGCGGCGTCCATGACCGCCGGGACGTCGTCCGAGGCCACGTCCCCGTCCATCGACGAAGGCCCGTCGCCGGTCGCGCCGTTGTCCGTCGGCGCGGGTCCGTCGATGGTCGCGCCGTCGTCCATCGGCGCGGGCTTGTCGCCGGTCGCGCCGTCGTCCGTCGGCGCCCCGTCGTCAGAGACCACCACATCGGGGCGCGGCACCACGAGCATGCCCGTGTCGCCAGAGCCGCAGGCCTGCGCGGCCCCTACCGACATGACGAAGCCGAGCGCCTTCCAGCGTGCTGAAGCCATCCAGTTTCTCCGTGGGTCGCTCCCCTCGCGGCGCAACGAGCTGCCCGTCAGAGTGAGCGTTCTGTGGGCGAACATCTTGCAGATATTCCCACGTCGATCAACGCCGACTGCGGAGGATCGAGCGCCGCGGGACATGCAACGGACACTGCGCATCGTACAGCCCGTGCACACACCATCCCGCGCGTGCCGCAAAGACTATGGCGCCATAGTCCTGGTCGGTGGCGGGGTGCTCACCCGAGGAGCGCCACGATCGCGGGGTGTGTGCGCACGGGCGCGAAGTCCTCGTCGGCGCGCGCGTCGTCGGCCTGCTTCCCGTCGAGCGCGATGGCCGTGGCGAGCGCGCGCGCGGCCCCTTCGGCGTCGCCCGTCTGCGCGCACCCGCAGGCCTCGTTGTAACGGAGGTTCGCCTGCAGCTCGACGGGCGCCACCTCGGCGGCCCTGCGCGCCACCGCGCCGCCTTCGGCCCACGCGCCCGCGCGCTGCATCGACCAGCTCAGGCCCTGCCCGAGGTGGGCCACGCGCGCGGGCCCTCCCTCGCGCAGCGTCGCGTGCGTCTTCGCGTGGCCGTCGAACGCGCGCACGAGCGCGTCGGCGTGGCCGCGGTCGACGAACGCGCGCACCACGGCGAGCTTCTCGTCGCGCAGGCCTTGGAGCCAATGTCCCACCAGGCGCTCCGCGGTGCCCGCGATGTGGGCGTCGGGGGTCCCCGCCGCGAGCAGCGCCGCCGCGAGGCCCGCGCGGGCGGGGCGCGCCACGTCGAGGTGGTCGCAGAGCATCTGGTCGAGGCAGAGGCGCAGACCGGGGGCCGCGGGCGTCCCTTCGGCGCGGGACGACGCCGCGCGCAGCAGGTCGACCACCGCCTCGTAGCCCGCCGCGTCGCGCGAGATCGCGCGGCTCAGCGTGACGCCGTGGCCCGCGAGGTCGTCGGAGGGGTGCAGCAGCAGCCGCAGGCTCGCCGGGGTGAGCGCGGGGTGCGTCGGCTGCTGCCCGAAGAGGTCCCACGCGACGGGGGCGAGCGCGGCGACGTCGGCGGCGTCGAGCCAGGCCACGAGCGACGTCTGCTGCGCGGCCGTGAGCCGGTCGAGGTGCCGCAGCAACGGCGCCACGTACTCGACCTCCGGGCGCGCGAGGGCCCCGGCGGCGAAGGCCTCGAAGGCGCGGGACTGCGCGGGCTTCCACCGCGCGCCCGTGTCGCCGAAGAGCGCTTGCAGGTGCCGTCGCAGCCGCTCGCGCCCCGCCGCGGACCGCATGCGCAGCAGCGTCGGCGTCGCGTCGACGAGCGCGGTCGAGCGCGAGGCGGCGGGCACGAGCTCCGTGAGCGCGGCGAGGGCGTCGCCGTCGTCGAGCGCCCGCGCGATCGAGGGCGCCCACGCGTCGAGCACCGCCGCCGGCACCGGGGACTTGAACCGCGGCGCGCACGCCCACGCCGTGCGCGCGACGCGGGGGTCGGGGTGCCGCCACGCCTTCGCCACGAGCGCCGCCAACGACGCGCGCTCCCTCGCCCGAAGCTGCCTCAGGAGCCGCACGAACGCGTGCGCGGCGGCGAAGGCCACGGCCGGGTCGGCGTCGGCGAGCAGCGCGTCGAGCGTCGCGCGCGTCGCATCGGGCGCGGCGCGAAACGCCGGCGCGGTGACCGTCGCGAGCGCGTCGACCGCGGCGGGAGGGAGCGCGAGCCAGCGCGTCGGATCGCCCCACGCGGCGCGGCACACGCCGCAGAGCGCGTGCGCGGGTTCGAGCGCGTCGAGCCCCACGCGCAGGTCGCGCGGGCGGAGCCCGAGGGGCGCGAGCTGCTTCGCGATCGCGGCGGCCTCCAGCGCGAACGTGAGCGCGAGGAGGTGAGGGCGGGGGTCGGCGCCGTCGACGGGGCTCCAGGTCACGCGGAGCTGCGCGGCGTCTCCGTCGAGGGTGAAGGTTCCGAGCGCGTGGCGCTGCGCGGGGGGGAGGTGCTTGCGCCAGCGCGCGGTGACGACGATCCACACGCGGGCGTGCGCGCCGCGGAGCCGCCGGTCGGTCGGTGCGACGGGCGCGTCGACGGGGTCGAGCGCGACCGTGAAGCTCGCGGGTTCCATGCGCGCGACGGTACCCGGATGCGCGCCGACGTGGGCGGCGAAGGCGCGCACCGGCGCACGGATCCGCCCCGCGCGACGGTGCGCGGCCCGCGACGTATCGCGCGGTGGGCGGCTCAGGGCGCGGCCGCCGGGACGAGCTCGCGGAGGGCCCCGTCGAGCTCGGCGCGGCCGTAGGGCTTGCCCACGAAGCGCGCGAGGGGGTCGGCGGCGACCGCGTCGAACACGTCCTGCCGCGCCTCGCCCGACACCAGCACGACGGGCAGCGCGGGCCACGCGGCGCGGACGCGGGCGAGCACGTCGAGGCCGCTCATCTCGGGCATCCGCACGTCGGCGACGAGGGCGTCGGGCAGGGGGCCCTCGGCGAGCGCCGCGAGCAGCTCGGCGGGGCGCAGGAAGGGCCTCACCTCGCAGTTGCACACCGTGAGGAGCCGCCGGGTGGCCTCGAGCGGCATGGGGTCGTCGTCGACGAGGTCGACGCGCAGCCGCCGGGTCGGGCCGCGGGGCGCGGGCGTCGGCGCGGCGGCGGGCCCGAGCGCGAGGGGCAGCTCGAGGGTGAGCGTGGCCCCCTCGCCGGGGCGGCTCTCGACGCGGGCGGCGCCGCCGTGCCGCTTCGCCACGGCCCAGACGTGGGCGAGCCCGAGCCCGGTGCCGCCGGCCTCAAGCCTGGTGCTGAAGAAGGGCTCGAAGACGTGCGGGAGGACGTGCGCGGGGATGCCCGGCCCGTCGTCGCGGACGGTCACGCGGGCCACCACGCGGCCGTCGGCGGCGCGCCCGGCCGACGCGGCGATCTCGAGCGCGCCGGCGCCGCCGAGCGCGTCGAGGGCGTTGGCGCACGCGTTGGCGACGGCCTGCGCGACCTCCGAGCGCTCGGCCTCCACCGGGAGCGGCGCGCCGACGACCGCCGTGACGCGGACGCCGGGCGGGGCGCCGCGCCGGAGCAGCTCGCCCGCCTCGCGGACGACGTCATTGAGGTCGAAGCGCGTCCGCACGCCCTGCGAGCGGCGGGCGAAGCCGAGGAGGGCGCGCGTCACGTCGCGGGCGCGGGTGGCGGCCTGCTCGATGAGGCGGAGGTCGCCGCGCGACGCGTCGGGGGCGTCGGCGAGCATGGCCTCGACGACGCCCGTGATGGCCGCGAGGGCGTTGTTGACGTCGTGGGCGACGCCGCCGGCGACGCGCCCGATCGCCTCGAGGCGCGAGGCCTCCTCCCGCGCCCGGCGCAGGGCGTCGCGCTCGGCCGCGTCGCGGCGCGCGCGGGTGACGTCGCGCAGGGTCAGCTCCCACTCGTCGCCGCCGTCGTCGAGCGCGCGGGCGTGGGCCTCGGCGACGCGGCCGCCGGGCAGCGCGAGGTCGAAGGGCTCGGCGGGCGAGGCTGGGGCGCGCGCGAGGCGGGCGCGGAGGCCCTCGGGGCCGCCCGGGCAGAGGAGGTCGACGGCGGGGCGGCCGACGGCGTCGCAGGCGGCGAGGCCGAGGAGGCGGCGGGCCTCGAGGTTGAGGGCGCGCACGCGGCCTTTCGGGTCGACGATGACGAGGCCGTCGACGGCCCCCTCGAAGCGCAGCCGGTAGCGCCGCTCGCTGACGGCGAGGGCGCGCTCGGCGAGGACGCGGGCGCGGACGTCGACGAGGGAGACGACGCAGTGGCGGGGCGCGGAGGCGTCGGGCCACGGGGCGGCCTGGAGGCTGACGACGACGGTGGCCCCGTCGGCGCGGAGGAGCTCGAGGTCGGCGGGGGCGACGGCCTCGCGCGTCCAGGTGGAGACGACGGCGCGGTCGAGCGCGGGGCGGTCGGCGCGGGCGACCCACGACGCGAGGCGCGTGCCCTCGACGGAGCCCGCGGGCGCGCCGAGGAGGGCGCACGCGGCGGGGTTGGCGCGCGAGATGGTGGTGACGCCGTCGACGAGGAGGTAGCCGACGGGCGCGGCGCGGAAGAGCGCCTCGGAGCGCCGCAGGGCCTCCTCGAGCTGCCGCTCGATCGCGCGGAGGGAGTCGTTCTGCTGGGCGAGCTCGGCCTCGTGCAGGCGGAGGTCTTCGAGGAGGCGGAGGTCGACCGCGGGGTCGGCGGCGCGGAGGTGCGCGGAGGGGTTCACGGCGTCGGCGCTCCCTCCAGGGCGGCGAGGCGTTGTTCGACGAGCGCGGCGTCAGTCACGTCGAAATGCGAGATCACCGCGCCGCCCAGGTCGCGCAGGGGCGCGGCGAACACCCGGTACACGCGCACCTCCGCGGGGCCGACGCAGGGGTACTCGCACTCGAAGCGCTCGGCGCGACCGGCGAGGACGTCGCGCAGCCCGGCCGCGACGAGGCGGGCGTGGGGGTCGTCGGCGCGGTCGCACACGTCGAGGTAGCTCGCCCCCTCGCAGCAGCGCGCCGGGTCGCCGCCGCGGCCCGCGACGCCCTCGCGCCAGACGGCGTTGACGAGGGTGACGACGCCCTCGCGGTCGACCACCGCCACCGGGTGCGGGAGCGAGTCGACGACGGCGGTGAGGCGGCGGCCGACGCGGCGCTCGGCGGTGACGTCGACGAAGGTGAGGACGACCCCGCGCCGCCGCACGTCGCGCGCCGCGTAGGGGCGTATGGTGAGGCCCCAGGCGCGGCCGTCGTCGTCGTCGTAGGCGAGCCGCCGCGCCTCGCCGTCCGCCACCACGCGCCGCGCCTCGGCGACGAGCGCGCCCGCCCGGATGACGGACGCGAAGTGCTCGATCGGCCGCCCGACGTCGCCCGGCAGCAGGGGCACGTGGCGCGCGGCGCCGGGCGTGAAGCGCCGCACGCGCAGCTCCTCGTCGAGGAAGAGCACGCCCACCTGCGAGTGCTGGAGGAGGTTGTCGAGGTCGTCGCGCAGCTCGAGCAGCTCCTGGACGCGCTCCTGGAGCTCGCAGTTGACGGTGTGGAGCTCCTCGTTGACGCTCTGCAGCTCCTCGTTGGTGCTCTGCAGCTCCTCGTTCGAGGCGAGCATCTCCTCGTTGGCGGCCTGCAGCTCCTCGTTCGAGGTCTCGAGCTCCTCGACGGTGGCCTGGAGGTTCTCGCGGGTGACGACGAGCTCGTCCTGGAGCATCTGGAGGGCGCCGGACGTCGGCTCGGGCGCGGGCGCGGGGGGCGGCGGGGACTCCGGCCCGAGCGGGGCCAGCGCGACCAGCGCGAACGAGCGCCCGAGCGAGCGGTCGCGCACCGGCGCCACGCGCACGTCCACCGCGAACGCGTCGAGCGGAGTCGGCCAGCGCACCCGCTCGAACCGCGACTCGACGTCTTCCCGAATGGCGCGCGTCACGGCGACGTTGAGGAGGCCCCGCACCGGCGCGGGCACCAGGGCGAGGAGCTCGGCGGTCGGGGGCCCGCTCGGGAGCGTGAGGAGCGCCGCGACGGACCCGTACACGTGCACCACCTGGCCGGCGTCGTTCACGAGGACGGCGGGCGGGGCGTAGAGCTCGACGAGGCGCTGGAGGCCGAGCTCGGCGCGCGCCGCGGGGGCCCGTGTGGGCGCGTCGGGTCGGTGCAGGCCCAGCGGCAGGGGTTCGCGCGGCCCCTCCAGCACCCGGAACACCTTGCCCTCGGGCACCGCGGGGGCGAAGCGGTCGGCCAGGACGCCGAGGTTCTCGCTCGTCCCGAGCACGAGGTAGCGGCTGGGCCGCAGCGCGAAGAGGAACGAGCCCAGCACGCGCCGCTGCGCCTCGACGTCGAGGTAGATGAGCACGTTGCGGCAGACGACGAGGTCGAGGCGCCCGAAGGGCGGGTCGGCGAGCACGTCGTGGGCGGCGAACACCACCATCTTCCGCAGCTCGCGCGACACGCGGTACCCGTCGCCCGCGGGCTCGAAGTGCCGCGCGCGGCGCTCCTCGGCGAGGCCCCGCAGGTCCTCCTCGGCGTAGGCGCCGAGGGCCGCCCGGTCGATCGCCGCCCGGTCGACGTCCGTGGCGAACACCTTCACCGCGCCCGCCGCGGCCCCGCGCGCCGCGATCGCCTCGGCGAACAGCATCGCGAGCGTGTAGGCCTCCTCGCCCGTCGCGCAGCCCGCGACCCAGCAGCGGACGCCCCCGGCCCCGGCCTGGTCGAGCACCGCGGGCACCACCACGCGCTCGACCGCGCGCCACACCTCGGGGTCGCGGAAGAAGCGCGTGACGTGGATGAGGAAGTCCTGCCCGAGCGCGCGGGCCTCCTCGGGGTCGCCCCGCAGGAGCGGGAGGTAGTCCTCCACCCGCGCGACCCCGCGGAGGGCCATCCGCCGCGACAGGCGGCGCGTGATGGTCGCCGAGCGGTACTGCCGGAAGTCGATCGCCGTCGCGCGGAACACCTCCGCCAGCACGTCCGCCACCGGCTGGTCGGCGGCCCCCTCCCGCGGCGCCGCGCCCTCCTCGCGCGCGCTGAAGTGGGAGAGCCGCTCGGCCAGCAGCTCCGGGGTGCCCACCTCGTCGACCGCGCCGGTCGCGATCGCCGCGCGGGGCATCCCGTCGAAGCGCGACGAGTCGGGCGACTGCACCAGCACGAGCCCGCCCGCGTTGCTGATCGCCCGCACGCCCCGGGCGCCGTCGCTGCCCGTGCCCGACAGGATCACCCCCGCCGCCCGCGCCCCGCACGCCTCCGCCAGCGACTCGAGGAACTCGTCAATCGGCAAGCGCCCGGGTAAGCCCGTCCCCCTCGCCTGTAGCATCAATCGCCTCCCGTCCGTCGTCACCACCGTCCGCGGCTGCAGCACGTACACCGTGTCGGCCGCGAGCACCGTGCCGTCGTCCGCCGGCCGCACGTCAAGCCGTGCGCGGCGCGTGAGCAGCTCCACCATCAAGCTCTTGTGGTCGGGGGACAGGTGCTGCACGACCACAAACGTCATGCGCGCGCCCCGCGGCACGCCGGCGAAGAAGCGCTCGAGCGCCTCCAAGCCCCCCGCGGACGCGCCGACCCCGACCACGAGGGGCAATTCCCCGACCGTCGTCTCCCTGTCCACAGTCACGCCCGCCACTACAACACGAAGGCTGGCATTCTTGAATCCGCAATCGAACAAACCCGCACACGCAACGGCGCACGCGATTTGCGCGCCGTCCCCACGCGCGCGGCGGCCGACGTCGATTCTTCGGCGGAACCGCGCGATGGCCCCCAACACGGCGACGAGGGCGCGGCGCCATCCCCCTTGACAAACCATCTACATCTTCGGTCCCATCGCCTGCTTCTCGTCGCCTCCCACCGGGGTCCCACAGCATGAGCACTCGTTCGGACGATCCCCTCTCCCCCGGCGGGCTCCCCGCGGCGGGGAGCGCCTTCGGCAGCACCACGGAGTTCATCGTCTCGCGCCCGACGCGCGAGCCCGCGCCGGACGCGGCGTTCACCTTCGGGGCGCGGTCGCTCCAGGGCGCCGACGTGCGGCTCGTCGGCGCGGACATCCGCGAGTCGCTCGGCGAGCTCTACGAGGCCGTCGTCGAGCTCTGCACGCGCGACGCGGCGGTGGACTACGGCGCGCTCCTCGGCGGGCGCGCGGTGGTGGAGGTCGAGCGGGGCCCGCGCAAGCGGCGGCTGTGCGGGGTCGTCCGGCGCGTCGAGCGGATCGACTCGTGGGCCGGGCTCCGCCGCGCGCGGGTGGTGATGGCGCCGGCGATGTGGGCGCTCTCGCAGCGGCTGGACAGCAGGATCTACCAGCACCTCGACGCGCTCGAGATCGTGAAGGCCGTCTTCGACGAGGCGGGCCTCGACGCGCCCGCGCTCGAGACGCGGCGCGAGCGCCCGAAGCGCGAGTACTGCGTGCAGTACCGCGAGACCGACCTCGCCTTCGTGCTCCGGCTGCTGGAGGAGGAGGGCGTGGCGCTGTACTTCCGACACGACGGCGACGCGGAGACCCCGGTGCTCACCGACGGGCCGACGTACGCGCTGTGCCCGACGATCGACCGGCGCGCGGTCCCGTTCTCGCCGCCGCAGTCGGAGCAGGCGCCGGTGGAGGTGGTGCAGCGGCTCGACGAGGCGCGCGAGCTCCGCGCGACGTCGTACATGGGGCGCGACCACGACTTCACGCGGCCGCTCGCCTCGCTCGATTTGACGCGCTCGCACCCGCGCGGCGACCCGGGCCCGAGGCCCCGCTACGAGTACCCCGCGCGCTTCACCCTCGGCCCCTACGACGAGGGCTCGCGCACCTACGGCCCCCACGACGGCGGCCACCTCGCCGAGCTCCGCGACGGGGAGGAGCGCGCCGCGGAGGCCACCGCGCTCGGCGCGGGCAACGTCACGGGCTTCATGCCCGGGCGCTTCTTCCAGCTCGTCGGCCACGAGCACCCCGACCTCGACCGGAAGTACCTCCTCACGCGCGTCGAGCACTACCTCCGCGCGCCCGAGGAGCTCCTCGCGGAGGGGCAGAGCGGCCCCCGCGCGTCGGGCGAGGACCGCTACCGCAACGCCTTCGGGTGCGTGCCCGCGGACGTCCCGTTCGTGCCGCCGCGGAGGACGCCGCGGCCGATGGTGCTCGCGGCGCAGACGGCGGTGGTGACGAGCGACGGCGACGAGGACGTCCACGTCGACGCGCACGGGCGCATCAAGGTGCAGTTTCGCTGGGACCGCAAGGGCCGCCACGACGCGCGGAGCTCGTGCTGGGTGCGGGTCGAGCAGAACTGGGCGGGCGCGGGCTGGGGCTTCATGTTCATCCCGCGGCTCGGGATGGAGGTGGTGGTGACCTTCCTGGAGGGCGACCCCGACCGGCCGGTCGTCACCGGGTGCCTCTACAACGGGGTCAACCGCCCGCCCTACGAGCTCCCCGAGAAGCGCACGGTCAGCACGATCAAGAGCAACTCCACGCCGGGCGGCCACGGCTTCAACGAGCTCCGCTTCGACGACCTCGCCGACCACGAGGAGGTCTTCCTCCACGCGCAGCGCGACCTCAACGAGATCGTCAACCACGACCACAGCCTCACCGTCTGGAACGACCAGCGCATCTACATCAAGGGCCACCAGTACGTCACGGTGGAGGGGCAGGGCGAGACCCCCAAGGGGATGCCGGGCCCGGGCCACGGGGTGAAGGTCACCGGGCAGTACAACATCGACGCCTCGGGGGACGTCTCCATCACCTCGGGCTCGAAGATCGTGCTGAAGGTGGGCGGCAGCTCGATCACCATCACTGACGCCAGCATCGACATCAAGACCGGCGGCAGCGTGAAGGTCGACGGCGCGGACCTCTGGCTCAACGGCAGCGCCAGCGCGCTGATGGCGGCGCCCGACCTCACGCTGTCTGGCAGCACGCGCGCGGTGCTGGTCGGGGGCGAGGTCGTCGTCGCGGGCGACACGCTCGGCCTGTCGGGGGAGGCGAGCGCCAACCTCTCGTCGTCGGGCACCACGGACGTGAGCGGGACGCCCGTCCAGCTCAACGGGCCGGGGCTCTTCGCCGGGCGCGTCACCGAGCAGGCGCTGGTGACCATCACCACGGGCGCGGCGCTGGTGCTCGTCGGGGGGGCGGCGTTCCCGTACAGCGTGTCGATGGACGGCGACACGATGCTGGTCGGGCCCAACATCAAGATCAAGGCGAGCGAGGGGACCTACAAGGACTTCCAGGCGCGGGTGCTGCGCGACCTCGGGATCATGTCGCAGACGCCCCACGGCAAGCAGCGCCTGGAGAACATCCAGAAGAACCCCGGCGGGCACAAGCTCACCATCCAGGAGTACACCGCCGCCGACGCCGCGCAGTTGGACAGCGACGGGTACCCCTTCGGGAAGGACAACTCCTTCGCCTTCCCGGTGGGCGGCGACCCCAACGCGCAGGGCCCCGCCTCGGACGGCAGCTACGTCGCGGGCAAGGGGGCGGACTCCGAGATCCACTACAACCCGGACATCAAGCTCGGCCCCAAGGGGCAGCCCGAGCCCGCGGACGCGGTGCTCTACCACGAGATGGGGCACGCGGATCACAACATGAACGGCGTCAACCGCGGCGCCGAGCGCATGCCCGCGTACACCGACCGCGAGGACTGGCAGAACATCGAAGGCGGCGTCAACGAGCCCGGCGGCACGCAGGTCCCCACCTCCCCGAAGTACTCCAGCCCGACGGAGAACGAGTACCTCGGCGACCGGAACTACCCCTACCGCCGCACGGACCACGCCGACGGGTACGCGCCCCGCTGACGGCCGGAAGGTTCCGCCGTACACCGCTCCGCCACCAAGACGAGACCGACGCCCATGCCGACCGCCACCACCAGCAGCCCCCACCTCCGACTCACCTGGTCCATCGAGCGCCGCGTCCGCGACGACGGCGACGCGGCGCTGCGCCTCGCGTACGAGGTCGAGGCGCGCGAGGAGCTCTACCTCGCCGACCGCCTCTGGGACGACGACCCGGTGGAGTACCGCGTCCCCGACCCCCACGGCGTCTACCGCTTCGTGCGCGACGGGTCGCTCCGGCTGGTGTTCGCGCCGCCGCCCGCGCCGCCCAACATCCAACTGCTCAAGTACTACGAGCCCTTCTACTCGCGCGTGCGCGCCGGGGAGACCCGACGCTGCGCGGTGGAGGTCGGCGCGCCGGTGGACGAGTACTCGGCCCTGGCCCGCGACGTCGGCGCGCCTTCGGTGCTCGAGGAGGTGTCGCGCGTGTACCTCGTGATGGGCTACCGGCTCCGGGCGACGCTCGACGCCGACCCCGTGCCCCCGATCAACGAGACCGCCGAAGGGACGGGCTACATCGTCCACGACCCGTCGTTCGTCATCTCCTCGCTCGACGCCGAGCCGATCGCCGTGCGCCGGCGGACGGGCTACGTCGCGCGCTTCCCGCTGCCGGGCGAGCCCGGGCCCCCGCCCTACGTCCCGCCCTCCCGCTGAGCCGCCCCCCACTCGTGCGCGAGCGCGAGCGTGCGGGCGTTGTCCTCCACGCGCTCGAGGAAGCACTCGCGCCAGCCGTCGTCCTCGATCCGCGCCGCGCGCTCCAGCAGCCGCGCCCGCGCGTGGGCGATCGCCGCCGCCGCCCCCGCCCCATCCCCTGAAGCGCGCAGCGCCTCGGCGTAGACCCGCCGCACCTTCGCGTCGCCCATGTCGAGCCCGCCCAGGGCCTCGAGCAGGCGCATCGCCTCGCGCGCGTCGGCGAGGGCCTCGGCCGGCGCCGCACGCTGGAGCCGGATCGAGGCCCGCGTCGCCAGCGCGTACGCCCGCGGCGACGGCAGCGACGCCGTGCGCTCGAGCGCGGTGGAGGACTCGCGCTCGGCGGGCTCGAGCTCGCCGTCGAGCGCGAGCACGGCCGCGAGGGCGCAGCGGGCGAGGGCCTCGGTGCGCGGGCGGCCGCGCTCCCACGACAGGGTCACCGCGAGGGAGAGCGCCGCGCGCGCGTCGCGGCGGACCCCGCGGCCGAGCGTCGCGGCGCCGAGGCGGAGGCGGGACTGCGCGGCGGCCGCCCCGAAGCGCGCGTCGCGGCCGAGCAGCGCGAGCCCGAGGCACAGCCGCGCGTAGGCCGCGGTGGCCGCGAGGCCGAAGCGGTCGAGCGCGCCGAGGGACTCCGTGAGCAGCTCCTCCGCGCGCACGAAGTCCCCGAGCTCGATCAGCGAGAAGGCCTCGTTCACGCGCACCACGCAGGCGCCGCGGAGGTCGCCGGCCTCGAGCCGGAAGGCGTGCGCGCGCGCCTTCTCGCGCATCGACGTGAGCGGGTCGCCGGCGACGGTCGCCCGCGTCGCCCGCACCTCGCAGAGGTAGGCCGCGGCGAGGGGGTTCGCCTCCGCGAGCGCCTGCACGGCGGGCGCGTCGAGGAAGGCGAGCAGCGCCGCGAGCAGCCCGTGGTGCCCCGTCCCGAGGCAGTGGAGCGCGAGCTGCGACGCGGCCATCACCTGCGCGGGCTCGGGGCCCTCCGCCGCGGGCGCGACGAGCGCGTCGACCAGCGGCGCGATCGACGCCGCGTCCCCGCGCTGCACCCTCACCGCCGTCAAAAACCCCGCCGCCCGGTACCACCGCGCGCTCCCCGGGCGCAGGCCCGCGACGGCCTCCGCGGCCCGCTCCGCCGTCCGGTCGAGCTCGCCCCGCCACGAGTGGATCATCGCCTCCACGCCGCGCAGCGCCCCGAGGGTCTCGCCCGTCGCGCCCGCGCGAACCCCGCGCTCGGCGTGGGCGAGGGCGGCGTCGAGGTCGTTCGCGTCGAGCGCGCGCTCGGCCGCGCGGAGCCACCACGACGCAGCGCGGGCGGCCTCGTGTCCCTTCTCGAAGTGCTCCGCGAGGGTGAGGGCGCCGACGTCACCGACCCGCTCGAGCCACGCCGCGGCGAGGCGGTGCCCGAGCGCGCGGTCGTCGTCGGTCAGCGCCTCGTACGCCGCCTCCCGCAGCGGCTCGTGGCGGAACACGTACGCCCCGCCCGCCCCCTCGCGCCGCACGAGGACCTCCCGCCGCGCGAGCGCGTCGAGCCGCTCGGGGAGGCCCGCGGGGGCCCCGACGAGCGCGGCCACGGCGTCGGCGGTGAAGCCCCGGCCGAACACGCTCGCCGCGCGGAGGAGCCTGCGGTCGGGCGCGTCGAGGGACTCGAAGCGGGCGCGCGCGGCGTCGCGCACGGTGGCGGGGAGGGCGCCGTCGTCGTCGCCCGCGGCGACCGCGCGGAGGAGCTGCTCGAGGAGGAAGGGGTTGCCCCCGGCGCGGTCGATCACCCGCTCGATCGCGGGCTCGCGGTCGCCGAGGACGGCGCGCGCGAGGCGGTCGGCGGCGCGGCGCGAGAGGTCGCCGAGGGGCAGCTCCTGCACGGCGCCGGACGCTCGGAGCGGCTGGAGGAGCGCGGCGCCCTCGGGCCGCGCGAGCACGAGGAGCATCCACGGGAGGTCGCGCAGCGCGCGGAGCGACGCGTCGAGCACCTCGACCGACGGGCGGTCGCCGAGGTGCGCGTCGTCGAGCGCCATCACCACCGGGCCGGCGACGCACTCCGCGGCGAGCCAGTCGACCCACGCGCGGGTCACCTGGTCGTTCATGAGCTTCGGGTCGCGCCGCGCGGCCGCGAGCTGCGCGTCGGCCTCGTCCTCGAAGTCGGCCCCGACGAGCTCGCCGAGGAAGTGCGTCACGCGCGCGACGTCTTGCGCCCCGACGCGCCGCTCGACCCGCGCGCGGAGCAGCGCGCGCCGCGCGGCGACGTCCTCCCCGCCGGTGATGCCGCACGCGCGCCGGAGCGCGTCGCCCACCAGCGCCCGCGGCACGCCGCGCTTCGCCGGGTCGCCCGCCCCCCGGAGAACCGCGGGCGGCGCCGCGGCCCCGCGCGCCTGGAGCGCCGCGAGCCACTCCGCGCGCAGGCGCGACTTGCCTGAGCCCGCGGCCCCCGTCACGAGCACGGCGCGGGCGACGGCGTCCTGGGCGCACTCGTCCCACGTGGCGTCGAGCGTGTGGAGCTCGCGCTCGCGCCCGACGAAGGGAGCGGCGCGCGGCGACGTCCCCGCGCCCTCGACGCGGACCGCGACCGGAGGCGCGGCGGGGGCGAGGCTCCGGCGCTCCTCCCCGCTCAACGACGGGCGCACGGGGACGTCGGGCTCGCACGGGAGCTCGAGCGCGTCGACCAGCGCCACCACGGCGGCGCCGCTCGCGGGGCGGTGCGCGGGGTCGCGCGCGAGCATCGACGCGAGGAGCGCGTCGAGCGCCTCGGGGAGGTCGCCGCGCAGCGAGCGGGCGCGCGGGGCGTCCTGCGTGACGAGCTGGACCAGCGCCGCGGCGGTGGTCTCGGCCGCGAAAGGGCGCCGGCCGGTGAGGGCCTCGAAGGCGAGGCACCCGAGGGCGTAGACGTCCACGCGGGCGTCGAGGTCGCGGACGCCGCGCGCCTGCTCCGGGGCCATGTACCCGAAGCTCCCGAGGACGACCCCGGTGCCGGTGAGCGCGTAGAGCACGTCGTCCCAGCGCGCGATGCCGAAGTCCACCAGCTTCACCGCGCCGACGTCGCCGCCGGGGAGCATGAGGTTCTGCGGCTTGAGGTCGCGGTGGACGATGCCGCGCGCGTGCACGGCGGCGAGCGCGTCGGCCACCGCGCGGAGCAGCGCCGCGGCCTCGCCGATCGGCAGGGGGCCGGCGGCGCAGCGCGCGGCGAGGGTCTCCCCGTCGATCCACTCCATCGCGAGGAAGGGGGCGCCGTCGCGGGTGGCGCCGTGGGCGACGTAGCGCACGATGCCCGGGTGGTGGAGCTCGGCGAGCACCTGCGCCTCGCGGGCGAAGCGCTCGGTCGCCGCGCGGTCGAGGCGGCGGCGCTGCACCTTCACGGCGACGGGCTCGGCCCGCAGGCGGTCGTGCGCGCGCCAGACGGAGCCCATGCCCCCTTCTCCCGCGAGCCGCTCGAGCACGAAGCGCTCGGCGACGACCTCACCCGGCTCCAGCATCGCGCGCGAGTATCGCGGCGCCGCGCCCGCACGTCGAGGGGGACGCGCTCGCGTACCGGGCGCCCGTGGCCAGGCCCGACCGCGCCGAGGCGCTTCTTCACCCGCCAGCCCAGTGGCGTACGCGCCGCAGATGCGCCGCGCGTTCGCGCGTGCCTGCGGCGTGGCGGTCGCCGTTCCCCCGCCGGGGGAAGCCATGCACACTCGGCCCATGCACCTTCGATCGCGCCTGCCCCTCCTCTGCGCCGCGCTCTTCGCCCAAGCCTGTTCGAGCGCCGACACCGCGACCGGCGACGCCAGCCCCGACTTCACGCCGAGCCTGCTCGACGCGACGTCCGAGGTCGCCGCCGACGTCGCGCCCGACGCGGCACCCGATGCCGCCCCCGACGTCACGCTGGACGCCGCGCCCGACGCCGCGCCGGACGTCACGCAGGACGTCGCGCCCGATGCTGCGCCCGATGCCGAGCCCGACGCAGCACCCGACGCGACCCCTGACGCAGCCCCCGACGCGGCGCCCGACGCGGCGCCCGACGTCGCCCCGGAGGACGTCGGCCCCACCTGCGGCGCGGGACAGGCGCTCTGCGCGGGGGCGTGCGTCGACCTGCAACGCGACCCCCTCCACTGCGGCGCCTGCGGGATGGCGTGCGCGGCCGGCGAGGTCTGCGACGCGGGCCGCTGCGCCCTCCGCTGCCCGACCGGGCAGACCGCCTGCGCGGGCGCCTGCCGCGACACCGCCGTCGACCGCGCCAACTGCGGCGCGTGCGGCAACGCCTGCGCCGAGGGGGAGGTGTGCGAGCGCGGCGCGTGCCGCGTCTCCTGCGGCGCGGGCCTCGCGGCGTGCGGCGGCGCGTGCCGCAACCTCCAGACCGACCCCGCCCACTGCGGCGCCTGCGGGATGGCGTGCCCCGCCGGCCAGGCCTGCGTCGCGGGGGCGTGCGTCTCGCCTTGCGGCGCGGGCCTGAGCGTGTGCGGCGGCGCGTGCGTCGACCGGAGCACCAGCAACGCCCACTGCGGCGCGTGCAACAACGCCTGCGCGGCCGGGCGCTCGTGCGTCGCGGGGGTCTGCTCGGTGGTGTGCCCGTCGGGCCAGAGCGCGTGCGGCGACGCCTGCGTCAACCTCCAGACCAGCAACGCGAACTGCGGCATGTGCGGGCGCGCCTGCTCGGCCAGCCAGGCGTGCACCGCGGGCACCTGCGCCGCCGTCATGGCCACCCCCTTCGCCGCGTCGGTGCACGACCACCAGCTCTCCGCCGACGGCACGACGGCGCTGATCGGCTTCTCCGGCAACAACCTCCTCCTGCGCTGCGCCCGCGCCGACGGCAGCCTGCTCCACGCCGACCAGACGGTGGAGACGAGCGCCACGTTCGACACGAGCGGCAGCGCCTCGCAGGTGCGCGTCGGCGCGACCTCCAACACCGTGCTCGTGACGTGGATGGCGCTGCGCACGGCGTCGGAGTACGGCACGCGGCAGTTCTACGCGCGGGTGTACGACGCGGCGTGCAACCCCGTGACGGCGGCCTTCGCGTGGCCCTCGCCGCCCGCGGGCGAGTACACCCCCGACGTCGCGATGGCCGCCGACGGGCGCTTCGTGCTCGCGTGGAAGGAGGGCGACATGCAGGCGGCCTTCTACAGCGCGACGGGCGCGCTCCAGGGGCGGCTCACCTTCCCCACGCGCGACCTCTGCCCGGGCGGCGGCTACGGCGCGCACGTCGCGCTCAACCCCGCCACCGGCGACGGGGTGATCACCTGCCAGCAGCACCAGGGCAATCCCATCTACTACCAGCGCTTCAGCGCCGCGCGCTCGCTCGTCGACGCCGCCCCGGTGATGATCCCGCAGACCACCTCGGGCCACAGCTCCTGGTACGAGAGCCACGTCGTGGGGATGAACGCCAACGGCGAGTTCGTGGTCGCCTGGCAGGACGGCACGTCGCGCACCTACGAGGCCAACTTCTACGACGCCGCGGGCCGGCTCGTGCGCAACGCCTCGCTCGGCCCCATCGCCTCGGGCCAGTACTGGGACGGCTACCGCCAGACCCACCAGGCCGCCGAGCTCCTGGGGACGGACTTCGTGCTCCACGTCGGCCCGCTCACCTCGCCCGCCTGGGCGTGGCGCTACGCGCCCGACGGCACCCGCCGCGGCTGCGCCACCCTGCCCTCCGGCGCGGGCGCCATCGAGTCGCTGCGCGCCAACACCAACGCGACGCTCACCACCGTCGTGGGCAGCGCCGTCCGCGTCAACCCGATCTCCCTCGCCGACACCAGCGCGTGCTCCTCGCCGCCGTCGTCCCCCGCGCCCTGAAGCCCGCCGTCGGGCCTTCGACGCGCGCCGGGCGACGGCCCTACAGCGCGGGCACGGGGCACGACATCGTCGGGTCGGGGCACGAGCCCACGCGCTGCGTCGCGTGGCCGGCGCCGATCGCGCACCACGTCGGCGCGCTCACCGGCAGGCCCGAGGCGAGGTAGGGCGAGTCGCCCGCCGCGAGCCAGTACGGGTGGTCGACGAAGAACTGCCAGATCGCGCCGAGGCCGTACATCGGGTCGACCGGGGGCACCGTGTGCCCGCAGTTGTGGAGGCACTCCTCGATGAAGTGGCCCGCGCGCCCGGCGGCGTTCTCGAGGTTGCGCGACGCGGTGTTGAAGTTGAGCCCGCACTGGTCGATCGTGCCGCCCCACAGCACCATCATCGGCAGGCGGTGGCGCGCGCCCGACCACATGCGCGCGTCGATGAGGCCCGCGCCCAGCGTGGTGGCCGGGCCGATGCCGCCCGAGAGCACGATCGCGCTGGCGAGCCGCTCGCTCCGCACCTGCGCGAGCTGCGACGTCCAGAGGGCGCCGGCGCTCACGCCCGCGGAGGAGACGCAGTCGAGGTCGACGGGGTACTGCGCGGAGACGCACGCGAGGATGTCGTCGAAGAAGCGCGCCTCCTCCTCGACGCGCGCGGCCGTGTGGTACGTGAGGTAGGGCCACACGGGGTCGAAGCGAACGCTGCCGATGCCGATCGCGAGGTCGCCCTTCTTCTCGGGGAAGGCCGCGATGAAGCGCATGCGGTCGGCGTTGGCCTGCACCTGCCCGCGGTCGACGAAGCCCATCGCGCTCCCGCCGAGCCAGTGCCACCCGACGAGCATCGGCATCGGGGCGGCGGACGCGTCCCCGCCCGACGGGACCACCAGGAGGAAGGTGCGCTCGCCGTCGGCCGTCCGCAGGGTGTTGCGCCCGGGCACGAGCCGCGGGCACGTCCCGCCCGAGAAGCGCGGCGCGGGCAGCGCGTGCGGCGCGCCGTCGGGCGCCGGGACGCCGCAGCGGACCCCGAGGAGCCCCGCCACGTCGCGCGGCGCGACGTCCATCCGCGCGACGTCCGGCGCCGCGTCCTCGGGTGCGTCGGCCGCCGCGTCGTCCTTCACGGGCGCGTCGAGCGAGACGTCGGGGGGTGCCTCGACGTCGGCCGCGGCCTCGACGAGCGCGACGTCCGCGGGCGCGTCGGCCGCGAGGTCGTCCGCGACGTCGTCGACGCGCGCGTCCTTCGTCGCGTCGGGGCGCGCCGCGGCGTCGGCGCCGGCGACCGTCTCCCCGCCGCAGGCCGTGAGCAGGAGGAACAGCCCGAGCTTCCACGGGGCGCACGGGCGAGGCGTGGTTTGCAGCATGGACGACTCCGCGCGCCGGATCATGCCAGAAAGCGACGCGCCGCACAGCGCGGACCGAGGGGGGGCTCGGCGCGCCCTCAGGCACCGAGGATCTCGCGGACCTTCCGCTGCATCAGGGGCTCGACGAGCGGGTGCGGGAAGCGCCGCGTCGTCGTGATGGCGTAGAACTCCTCGTGCAGGCCGGGCACGGGCCCGAGGTCGTGGAGGCGGCGGCTGCGGAGCTCGTCGCGGACGACCACCGGGGGGACGACGGCGACGGCCCGCGTGTCGCGCGCGAGCAGCCGGAGCATGGCCATGTCGTCGACCTCGGCGCGCACCTCCACCGCGACGCCGTGCCGCGCGCAGATCGCGTCGAAGGCCCGCCGGATGGCGCTGCCGGGGCCCGGCAGGAGGAAGGGCGTGCCGGCCGCGTGCTTGCCGAGGCGGAAGCGCTCGCGGGCCGTCCGCGAGACGAAGGCGACGCGCTGGCGGGCGACCTGGAGGCTCCGCCGCCCGGGGGCCGGGGCGGCGGGCTCGTTGGCGAGCACGAGGTCGAGCTCGGGCGCGTCGAGCCGGGCGAGCAGCTCGGGGAGCCCGCCGGACGCGAGGCGCAGGCGCGCGGACGGCTCGTCGAGGAGCGGCCGCAGGAAGGACTCCTGGAAGTTGCGCGACAGCGTCGACACCGCGCCGACCCGGAGCTCGTGCCCGCGCTGGCGGCCGCGGGCGAAGGTCGCCTCGAGCTCGCGCCCCGCCGCGAAGATCGCCTCGGCGTGGGCGAGCGCCACGCGCCCCGCCTCGGTGAGCGCGAGGCCGCGGCCCTCGCGGGCGAAGAGCGGGTCGCCGAGCTGCGCCTCGAGCTGGCGGATCTGCGCGGACAGCGCCGAGGGGGCGACGCGGAGCTCCTCGGCCGCGCGGGTGAGGTTGCCGCGCGTGGCGACGGCCCAGAAATAGTGGAGGTGGTGGTAGTTCAGCATCGCGGGATCCGTGGGTTCGTTCGTGCACTTGGAGCGAACGAACCGGACACGATTCTATCATTTTCGCGCACGCACCGGTGCCCTAGACCTCCGGCTCGAGGCCCCGGTCGGAAGGTCGCCCGGCGCCCACCAGGAGTCATTTCGCCATGCGGTATCGGACGGACGGTCAGGGTCGGAAGCGGGTCACCCTCATCCCCGGGGACGGGATCGGCCCGGAGGTGACGGGCGCGGCGCGGCGCATCGTCGACGCGACGGGCGCGCCGGTCGCGTGGGAGGTGCGCGAGGCGGGGGCGGCGGTCTTCCGGCGGGGGCTGCCGAGCGGGGTGCCGCCCGAGACGGTCGCGTCGATCCGCGAGACGCGCGTGGCGCTGAAGGGCCCGCTCGAGACGCCGGTGGGCTTCGGCGAGAAGAGCGCCAACGTCACCCTCCGCAAGCTCTTCGAGACGTACGCCAACGTCCGGCCCGTCCGCGAGCTGCCGGGGGTGCCCACGCCCTTCTCGGGCCGCGGCGTCGACCTCGTGGTGGTGCGCGAGAACGTCGAGGACCTCTACGCCGGCATCGAGCACATGCAGACCCCGGGCGTCGCCCAGTGCCTGAAGCTCATGTCGAAGAAGGGCTGCGAGCGCGTCGTCCGCGTCGCCTTCGAGCTCGCCGTCGCGCAGGGCCGCCGCTCGGTCCACTGCGCCACCAAGGCCAACATCATGAAGCTCACCGAGGGCCTGATGAAGCGCACCTTCGAGGAGGTGGCGCGCGAGTACCCGCAGGTCGAGGCCCACCACATCATCGTCGACAACTGCGCCCACCAGCTCGTGCGGACGCCCGAGGCCTTCGAGGTCATCGTCACCAGCAACATGAACGGCGACATCCTCTCCGACCTGACCTCGGGGCTCATCGGCGGCCTCGGGTTCGCGCCCGGCGCCAACCTCGGCGACGACGTCGCGATCTTCGAGGCCGTGCACGGCAGCGCGCCGAAGTACGCCGGGAAGAACGTGATCAACCCGACCGCGGTGGTGCTCTCGGCCGCGATGATGCTGCGCCACCTCGACGAGCCCGCCGCCGCCGAGGCGGTGGAGAACGCCGTCGCCGCGGCCCTCGAGCGCGGGGTCTACACCCGCGACGTCCGGGCCGAGGGGAGCGTCTCGACCGAGGCCTTCGCCGACGCCGTCGTCGCCCACCTCGGCCGCCGCGCCGCGCGCTGGCGGGCGCGCGACGAGGGTTCGCTCCGCGTCGCGCCGCTCCCCGCCGCCCGCGACTACGTGCGCCCGGCCTCTCGGCGCACGGTCGGGGCCGACGTCTTCGTCGAGTCGCCGGAGTCGCCCGACGCGCTCGGCCGGCGCATCGAGGCGCTCGTCGAGGGGTCGCCGCTCGCGCTCAAGATGATCTCCAACCGCGGGACCAAGGTGTACCCGGACATGGGCGGGCTCACCGACTGCGTCGACCACTGGCGCTGCCGCCTCGTGCTGCGCGACCCCGCGGGCGCGCTCGCCGACGCGGCGCTGGTCGGGCTCCTCGGCCGGCTGTCGTCGTCGTCGCTCCGCTGGATGCACGTGGAGAAGCTGGAGGAGATCGACGGCGCGCCGGGCTTCACCAAGGCCCAGGGGGAGGACTGAGATGGACGCGCTCCCCCACGCCGCGGGGCCCCCGCTGCGGGGCGTGCCCGCGCCCGACGGCGGGCTCCCGGTCGCGTTCGTGCTCGACTCGCACATGCACGCCGCCGCCGCGGTGGCGGCGTCGCTCCGGCCGACCGCGACGCTCCAGCTCCTTGGCGGGGCGCGGCAGACGCGCTCGGCGGAGGTGGCCGCGACGCTCGAGCACGCGGTCGTCCGCCTTGGCGTCCGCACGGTGGTCGTGTGCGGGCAGGACGACGGCCCGCCCGACGCGTCGCCGCTCGCCCGCGCCCTGCTCGCCGACGTGCGCTGGCTGGCCGAGCACCTCTGGCTCGAGCGCGTCTTCCGCGAGGCGGGCGCCGTCGTGGAGCCCATGTGGCTCGATGCGCGCGCCGGCGAGCTCCACGTGTGGGACCGCCACGCGCGGCGCCTCGTGCCCGCCGGCGACGGCGGCCTCGCGGCCTTCGTCGACCGCGCGCTCTCGCGGGCGCGCCGCACGCTGCCGCCCCCCTGAGCGCCGCGGTCCGGCGGGCGCGGTGTATGCTCCGGCGCGATGAGGTGGCTCCGCGCCGTCGCGCTCCTCCCGGTGGCGCTCCTGCCCGCGTGCGGCGCGCGCACCGGGCTCCGCGCCGCGGGCGACGGCGCGGTCGACGCGCCTGCGGACGTCCCCGGCGACGCGCCCGGTGACGCGCCCGACCCCTGCGCCACCGTCGGCCCCACGCGACCGTGCGCGACGGTGTGCGGGGCGGGCGTGGAGACCTGCGTCGGGGGCGTCTTCCGCGGCTGCACCGCCCCGCAGCCGCGCCCACCCGGCGACACGGTCGCGCTCCAGGGGACGGTGCGGGACTTCCTCGACACGCACCCCGACATGGAGCGGGCGCTCATCGGCGACGACCGCGGGATCGTGGCGCCGACGCTCGGCCCCGACCGCAAACCCGTGTACGCCGCCGCCGGCTCGACGCCCACGACGGAGGGGCGGGCGTCGTTCGACCAGTGGTTCCGCGAGGCGCCGGGGGTCAACCGGGCGGCGCCGCTGGCGCTCACGCTGCGGCGCGAGGGGGCGGGGCTCACCTACGCGCTCGACGACGCGGCCTTCTTCCCCGTCGACGGGCGCCTCCTCGGCAATCAAGGGCGCGACCACAACTACCACTTCACCCTCGAGCTGCACGGGGAGTTCATGTACCGCGGGGGCGAGTCGTTCACGTTCGCGGGGGACGACGACCTCTGGGCCTTCATCGCAGGGCGCCTCGTCATCGACCTCGGCGGCGTCCACTCGCGCGAGAGCGCGACCGTCTCCCTCGACGCGCTCGGCCTCACGCGCGGGGCGCTCTATCCCGTCGACCTCTTCTTCGCCGAGCGCCACACCACGGGCTCGACGATCCGCGTCGCCACCACCATCGCGGGCTTCGACCCCTGCCGCTGACGCGCTGCTCGCCGCTCACCCGAGCGTGCGCGCGAAGAGCGCGAGCAGCGTCTGCCAGTGGCGCTCGGCCGCCGCGGGGTCGTGGGCGGGCGTGTCCGCGGGGACCCAGCCGTGGCGGGCGGGGTACTCCTCGACGACGTGGTCGACGCCCGCGCGGGTGAGCGCCTCGTCGAAGGCCGCGCGCTGCTCCGCGGTGAACGACGCGTCGTCCCGCGCGCCGGCGACGTACACGCTCGCTTTGATGGCGCCGACCTGGCGGTGCGGGCTGTCGGGCGCGTCGGTGACGAGGCCGCCCGGGTGGTACGCGGCGGCGGCGGCGACGCGGTCAGGGAAGTGCGCGGCGGCGAGAACCGCCATGCGCCCGCCCATGCAGTAGCCCGTGACGCCGACCTTCGCGGCCCCGAGCGCGTCGAGGTAGTGGGGGACGTCGCGCAGCAGGGCCGCCGCGTCGGTGGTCGCGGTCACGCGCGCGAACCACGCGCCGCGCGCCGCGGCGTCGGCGAAGAGCGCGTGGGGGTCGGGCGCGGTGTACGCGCCGAGGCGGTAGAAGAGGTCGGGCATCAGCACGCGGTAGCCCGCCGCCGCGAGCCGCTCGCCGAGCGCGTGCATCGCGGGGCGCATCCCGATGCCGTCGATGAAGAGCAGCGCGGCGCGCGGGCCTTCACCGAAGACGAGGGCGGGGCAGAGGCCGTCGCCCGTGCGGATCTGGGTGGTGGTCGTCATGCGCGCACGGTAACCGATCGCGCGCCGGACACGGGAGGGCGGGTCAGGGCAGGCGGGCGCAGGCGGCGACGGCGCCGGCGGCGGGGACGCGGTCGTTGCAGACGAGCGCGGAGAGGCGCTGGTCGCCCGCGGCGCCGGGCACGCCGATGGCAAAGATGGAGACCGCCGTCCCGCGGCTCACGGTCGCGGGGATGGAGACGTTGGGGACGGTGAGGGCGACGGTGGCGGAGCCCGCGACGCGCACCTGGAGGGTGGCGGCGGAGAGCGGCGCGAGCGGGAGGTAGCCCGTGCCCGCCTCGGCGCCCGTGGGCGACGCGAGCGAGCCGAAGGGCACGTTGGCGAACACCGGCGTGAAGGTGGCGCCGGCGAGGACGCCGACGTCGACGTTGGGCGCCGTCGGGGCGAAGTGGCCGAAGCGCAGGTGGATGCGGCCGAGGGCCGGGCGGGTGTCGCCGTCGACGATCGGGCGGATCGCGAAGGCCGTGGCGCCGGTGTCGCCGAGGCGGCCGGTGGCGGCGACGGTGGCGCGGGCGCCGGCCGCGAGCGCGGGGAGCGTCACGTCGGGGAGCCCGGCGAGCGCGGCGTCGCAGGTGGGGCTGTTGGGCGCGACGATGCGGGCGACGTACTGCCCGGGGTCGAGCGCGAGGTAGCGGGTCACCTGCGCGAACGAGAGCCCCGCGGCGACGCCGAGCGAGCGGAGCACGGGGGCGGCTCCCGCGAAGGTGCCCGACGCGGCGCGGACGCACACGTCGACGGCGGGGGCGTTGGGCGAGAGGTGGGCGATGCGGACGGAGATGCGCGGCGGGAGCCCGACGCAGGGCGTGAGGGCGCCGGCGGCGGGGGCGTTCTCGTCGCAGACGAGCGCGGCGAGGGGCGTCTGGTCGTCGTTGAGCGCGCCGACGGCGAAGACGGTGGTGCGCGAGCCGGCGGGGAGGTTCACGCCGCGGAGGGTGAGCGGGTAGGCGGCGGTGGCGGCGCCGGCGGGGCGCGCCGCGAGGGTGGCGCCGGCGAGCGGGGCGACGTTGATCGCGGCCGCGGCCGCGCCGTACGCGACGTCGCCGAACACCGTGGTGAAGGCCGTCCCGGCGCCGGGGACGCCGACGTCGACGTTGGGCGTGCCGGGCGACGCGTGGACGAAGCGGACGCGCGCCTGCGCCGCCGGGGCGGGCGTGGCGTCGTCGACGAAGGGGGCGAGGCGGAAGGCCGTGGCGCCGCTGCCCGAGAGCAGCCCGAGCGCGCCGACGGTGGCGCGGACGCCGCCCGTGAGCGCGGGGAGCGCGGTGTCGGGCAGGCCGCCGAGGGCGGTGGCGCAGTCGGCGCTGCCGGGCGCGACGAGGCGGACGGTGTACGCCGCCGCGTCGAGCGGGAGGTAGCGGGTCACCTGGCCGTAGGCGAGCCCGCCGGCCACGCCGAGCGAGCCGAGCACGGGCCCGGTGAAGGCGGCGGCGCCGGCGGCGCGGAGGCAGAAGTCCACCGGGGGCGCGTCGGGCGAGAGGTGGGCGACGCGCACGTTGACCTGCGGCCCGCGGCTCGGGAGCAGCGCGCAGATCGAGAGGTTGTTGGAGAGCGGCGTCGTGTCGTTGCAGATGAGCGCGCCGAGCGGGGTCGCGGCGTTGCCGAGGCGGCCGACCGCGAAGACCGACGACGTCGACCCGAGCGGGAGCGACACGCCCGGCAGGGTGAGCGGGTAGAGGTCGGCCGCGGTGGGCGCGCCCGCGACGCGCACCGCGAGGGTCGCGTTGAGCGGAGCGGGGCTCGTGAAGTAGGGCGTCGCGGCGGCGGGGAAGGCCACGTTGCCGAACACCGTGGTGAACTCCGTGCCCGCGCCCGGGATGCCGACGTCGACCGCGGGCGTGCCCGGCGACGCGTGGACGAAGCGAACCTTGAGCTGCGACGACGTGGCGAGCGCCTCGTCGACGTAGGGCTGGAGGCGGAAGGCGGTGGCGCCCGTGTCGCCGACCACGCCCACCGCGGCGACGGTGGCGCGCGTGCCGCCCGCGAGCGCGGGGAGGGGGTAGTCGGGCAGGCCCGCGAGCGAGGCGTCGCAGTTGGCGCTGCCCGGCGCGACGAGGCGCGCGGTGTAGGCGCCCGCGTCGAGCGCGAGGTAGCGCGTCATCTGGAGGTAGGAGATCGACGGCGCGCCGCCGAGGGAGCCGAGGGTCGGGCGAACGCCGGCCCAGCTCGTCGCGCTCGACGGGCGGACGCAGAAGTCCACCGCGGGGGCGCCGGGCGAGAGGTGGGCGACGCGGACGTTGATCTGCGCGGGCGGCGTCGGCGCGGGGTTGACGCCGAGCACGCTGCACGCGCCGAGGTTGGGGCTGCCCATGGCGGTCGCGCCGTCGTTGCAGACGAGGACGCGGAGGGGCGTGGTGGCGTTGCCGATGCGGCCGATGGCGAAGGTGGAGACGGTGGTGCCGAGGGGCACGTTCACGCCGTCGACCTGCACGGGGTACTGGCCCGCCGCCGTCGCCATCCCCGCCACGCGCGCCGCCAGTGAAGCGCCCGCGAGCGCCGTCGTGCTCGTGAAGTACGGCGTCGCCCCGTTGGGGAAGGCCACGTTGCCGAACACCGACGTGAACATCGTCCCCGTGCCCGGGATGCCCACGTCGACCGCGGGCGTGCCCGGCGACGCGTGGACGAAGCGCACCTTGATCTCGCCCATGCCCGCGGGCGTCTCGTCGACATAGGGCTGGAGGCGGAAGGCGGTGGCGCCCGTGTCGCCGACCACGCCGACCGCGCCGACGGTGGCGCGCGCGCCGCCCGGGAGCGCGGGGAGGTTGGTGTCGGGGAGGCCCGCGAGGGCCGCGTCGCAGTTGGCGCTGCCGGGAGCGACGATGCGGACGGTGTACGCGCCCGCGTCGAGCGCGAGGTAGCGGGTCACCTGCGCGTAGGCGAGGCCCGCCGCGACGCCGAGGGAGGCGAGGGTCGGGCGGACGCCGGCCCAGCTCGTCGCGCTCGCGGGGCGGACGCAGACGTCCACCGCGGGGGCGCCGGGCGAGAGGTGGGCGACGCGCACGTTGATCTGCGCGGGCGGCGTCGGCGCGGGGTTGACGCCGAGCACGTTGCACGCGGTGAGGGCGGGGGCGCCCATGGCGGTCGCGCCGTCGTTGCAGACGAGGACGCGGAGGGGCGTGGTGGTGTTGCCGATGCGGCCGATGGCGAAGGTGGAGACGGTGGTGCCGAGGGGCACGTTCACGCCGTCGACCTGCACAGGGTACTGGCCTGCCGCGGTGGCCATGCCCGCCACGCGCGCCGCCAGTGACGCGCCCGCGAGCGCCGTCGTGCTCGTGAAGTACGGCGTTGCCCCGTTGGGGAAGGCCACGTTGCCGAACACCGACGTGAACATCGTCCCCATGCCCGGGATGCCCACGTCGACCGCGGGCGTGCCCGGCGACGCGTGGACGAAGCGCACCTTGATCTGCGACGGCGTGGCGGGCGCCTCGTCGACGTAGGGCTGGAGACGGAAGGCCGTGTCGCCCATGCCCGAGAGCAGACCGACCGCGCCGACGGTGGCGCGCGCGCCGTCGGGCAGCGCGGGGAGCGTGGTGTCGGGGAGGCCGGCGAGGGCGGTGTCGCAGTTGGCGCTGCCCGGCGCGACGATGCGGACCTCGTACGCGCCCGGCGAGAGCGTGAGGTAGGTGGTCACCTGCGGGTACGCGAGGCCCGCCGTCACGCCGAGGCCCGCGAGCGTGGGCCGCAGGCCGCTCCAGCTCGGGGCGCCGGCCGGGCGGACGCACACGTCCACCGCGGGCGCGTCGGGCGAGAGGTGCGCCACGCGGACGCGGATCATCCCCGCGGGCATCGTGTCGGGGGGGACGTCGGGGGCGACGTCAGGGGCGACATCGGGCGTCGCGTCGGGCGTCGCGTCCGCGCGGGCGTCGGGCGTTGCATCCACGCGCGCGTCGGGCGACGCATCGGGCGCCGCGTCATCCCCCGCGTCATCCCCCGCGTCGGGCGCCGCGTCGTCGCCCGCGTCGGGCTGGGCGTCGCGCGCCACGTCGGGCACGCCCCCGGCGTCCGTCGGCGCGGGGGCAGGGTCATCGCCGCATCCCGACGCGACCGCGCCCAGGAGGGCGAGGGCCGCGAGGGGCGCGAGCGCCGTCGAGCGCCCGCGCAAGAAATCACGTTCGTCAGACATGAAGCCACCCTTCTCCCCGCGCGAACGCGTGGGGACATCTTGTTCGCCGGGCCCTGTGCTACCGGCGATCCTCCGATGCCGATGGCGGGCCGGAGGCCGCACCCTCGACACGCGAAAAGCGCTATTTTCGAAGGCTTTGAACGCGCTCAAGACGAACCTTGCGGCGCGTGAGGGGCTGTTCGGGTTCGGCGAAGGAACGGAGGTGACGTCGCGCACCGGGGTCGCTTGCGCGGCGGCTGCGCGACTCGCGCGAGGCCCGCGCAACGCCCCGCGCGCGGAGGCCGACGTCGCGGGCGAGCGCGCGCGGCACGGCGCGTGAGTGAGGCCCCACGGCGCGCCCCCAGCGCGGGCGCGCCCGGAGGAGTCCATGAAGAACACGTGTGTGGGGAAGCGTTCGAAGCCTGCGTGCCGCGCCGCGATCGGCGCCGCGGTCGCCCTCTCGCTCTCGCTGGCGGCCGCGCCGGCGCAGGCGGCGGTCATCGTGGTGAACAACGCCGGCGACGCGGGCCCGGGGTCGCTGCGCGCGGCCATCACCGCCGCCAACGGGACCGCGGCGGCCGACACGATCGTGTTCAACCTCGGCGCGCCCGCGGTGTACGTGATCAACCTCGTGGCGCCGCTGCCGCCCATCACGCGGCCGCTGACCATCGACGGGCTCACCCAGGCCGGCGCCGCGTGCCCGGCGGCGTGGGCCCCCAACCTCGAGGTCGTGCTCAACGGCGCGGGGGCGGGCGCGGGCGCGGGGCTCACCTTCACGGGCCTCGCCGCGGGCAGCCTCGTGCGCGGCCTCGTGGTGCAGGGCTTCAACGGCGACGGCGTCGTCCTCCAGGCGGCCAACGTCGCGCTGGAGTGCAACTTCATCGGCACCACCGTCGCGGGCACCGCGCCGCTCGCCAACGCCGGCAACGGCGTGCAGGTGAACGCCCCGGGCGCGCGCATCGGCGGGGCCACCGACGCGCAGCGCAACGTGATCGCGGGCAACGCCCTCGCCGGCGTGCTGGTGTCCCCGGCGGGCGTCGGCGACCAGGGCAACTCGATCGCCAACAACTACGTCGGCCTCGGCGCCACCCTCGGCGTGGTGAACAACGGCGGCGCCGGCGTGCGGGTGACCTCGCAACCGGGCACCGAGATCACGCGCAATGTCATCTCCGCCAACGTCGGCTTCGGCCCGATCGGCATCGACCTCGGCCTCGCCGGCGCGACCCCCAACGACCCGGGCGACGTCGACGCGGCGCCGATCGCCAACAGCGGGCAGAACTTCCCCGTGATCACGGCCGCCTCGGGCGGGACGGGCCGGATCGACGTGACGCTCGACACGCTCGCGGGCGCCTACCGCCTGGAGTACTTCACCTCGCCCGTCGCCGGGCCGCTCGGGCGGCAGTACCTCGGCTCGCTCGCCGTCGCGCACCCCGGCGGCGTCGCGGCGTACACGTCCCCGGTCTACGGGCTCGTCGCCGGGCAGTACGTCACCGTCACCGCCACGCGGCTCGCCGCGCCCCTCGACAGCTCGGAGTTCTCCGTCTCCCGCGTCGTCGTGCCCTGAGCCACCCGACGCCGGCGCGAACGCGTCCGCCCGCGGGCGGCGGCGGGATACACTCCGGCGTCGATGATCCGCGACGACCGGACCGCCACCGCCGCCCCCTCCTCCCGCGCCTCCTCCCCCCCCGGCGGCCCCCTGCAACTGGTCGAGGTGTCCGCGCACCGCGTCGCCTGCCACGCCCTGCCCGCGCGGGGCACGGTCACCCTCGGGCGCGCGGCCGACGCGGGCGTCCCCCTCGACGACGCGCAGGCCTCGCGCCTCCACGCCACGCTGACCGTCGGCGACGCCGTCACCCTCACCGACGCCGGCAGCCGCAACGGGACGCGCGTCCGCGACACGAGGCTCGCCGCCGGGGAGACGATCGCGCTCGCGCTCGGCGACGCGATCGACATCGGCGGCACGACGCTGGTGCTCCAGTCCGCCGCCGCCCCCGCGCGCCCGCCGACGCCCGCCGCGCCGGGGATGCGCGCCCGGGTGGTGCTCGACGACGGCGCGGTGCGGCAGGTCGCGAAGGTGGTCGAGCGCGTGGCGCCGGGCGTGATCAGCGTGCTGCTCCTCGGCGAGACGGGCGTCGGCAAGGAGGTGTTCGCCGAGATGGTTCACCGGTGCTCGCGGCGCGCGGCGAGGCCCTTCCTCCGGCTCAACTGCGCGGCGCTGTCGGAGTCGCTGCTGGAGAGCGAGCTCTTCGGGCACGAGCGCGGCGCCTTCACCGGCGCGGCCCAGGCCAAGCCCGGCCTCCTGGAGAGCGCGCACGGGGGGACGGTGTTCCTCGACGAGGTGGGCGAGCTGCCGGCGGCGGTGCAGGTGAAGCTGCTGCGGGTGATCGAGGAGCGTCGCGTCACGCGGGTGGGCGCGCTCCAACCGCGGGAGCTCGACGTCCGCTTCGTCGCCGCCACCCACCGCGACCTCGAGGCCGAGATCGACGCAGGGCGCTTCCGCCAGGACCTCTACTTCCGGCTCAACGGCATCTCGCTCAGGATCCCGCCGCTGCGCGACCGCGGCGCGGAGGTGGAGGCCCTCGCCCGCGTCTTCCTCGGCGAGGCCTGCGCGCGCTCGGGCATCGCCGCGGCGCCCGCCCTCTCCGCCGAGGCCGTCGCGGCGCTGCGCGCGCACCCTTGGCCCGGCAACCTCCGCGAGCTCCGCAACGTGATGGAGCGGGCGGCCCTCCTCTGCGACGGCGGCGTGATCACCCCCGACGCGCTCGCGCTCGACGCCCGCGCGAGCCGCCCCCCGGGCGAACCGCGGCGCTCGGACCCCGACGGCCCGCTCAAGGCCGAGATCGCCGACATCGAGCGCCGGCGGATCCTCGACGCCCTCGAGCGCTGCCGCGGCAACCAGACGAGGGCCGCCGAGCTGCTCGGCATCTCGCGCCGGACGCTGATCACCCGGCTCGACGAGTACGGGGTCGAGCGCCCGCGGAAGTAGCCCGCGCCCTCACTGCGGCATCACCGCGGGGCGCGCCGCGGCGCCGAAGAGCTCGCCCCAGCACACCACGCTGCGGTCGACGCGAACGGCGCACGCGACCCCCGCCCCCGCGGCGATCGAGTCCGCGGTGAGCACCCCGCCGCCCGGGTCGAGCGCCTCGGCGCGCGCGCCCGCGGCGGTGCCCGGCGCCACGGCCTGCGTGAAGCCCGCCCCGCGCCCCCAGCAGCGCACGACGCGCCCGCCGTCCCGGTCGCACGCGAAGGTGTCGCCGAGCGCGAGCTCCTGCGAGCTGACCCCCGTGTCGACGGGGTCGCCGCTGCTCGCCGCGGCGACGCGGAGGATGCCGTCGCGGTTGTCCCCCCAGCAGTGGACGTTGCGGCCGTCGAGCGTCGCGCAGGCGGTCCGCCCGGACACGTGGACGCTCAACGCGCGCGCGGGCAGCGGGACGGGCAGGGCCACGGGCGAGGCGGGCGGCGCGGACGTCCCCCGGCCGAGCGCGCCGTCGCGGACGCCGGCGCGGTTGAGGTCGCTCCCCCAGCAGAGCACCTCGCCGCGGAAGGGGGGCGCGACGTCGGCGGACACGAACGCGCACGCGACGCGGTCGCCGACGGCGAGGCCGCGCACATTCTGGAGGCGCGGCCCGGCGGCGAGGTCGCGGACGATGCTCGCGCTGTCGCCGGGGGCGTACGCGACGGCCGGACCGCTCGTGGCGGTGACGCCGGCGGACTGCTCGCCCCAGCACTGCACCTCGCGCTCGCCGGCGAGGCTCATGCAGCCGTTGGCCGCGCCGAACGCGAGGAGGTTGCCGTCGGTGACGACGTCGAGGCGCGAGCCCCGGCGGAGCTCGGTGAACGCCTCGACCAGCGCGCCGGTCGAGCCCGTCCCGGTCACCCCCGAGGGGTTGAGGCCGAGCGCCTGCAAGGTCGGCACGGGCGCGCCCGACCGCGACGGCGCGAGCGCGCCGAGGGTGGCCACCGTCGCAGACGTCCACACCGACGTGGCGCCGTCGAGCGCGGGCACCAACGACGCCGTCCGCGCCGCGGTCGCCCACGGGAACGACGTCCCCCGCAGCGGCCCGCCCCACGCGACCCATCGCCCGTCGCCCCGCACGCCGAGCACGAGGCCCGGCGCGACGGTCACCTTCACCACCGGGTTCGACGTCGGGCCGTCGGCGGGCGCGACGTCGGGCGGCGCGGGGAGGTCCATCGCAGCGACGTCGAGCGACGCGTCGGGGACGGGCGGCACGTCCGCGCCCGCGTCGCCCGCGAACGACGCGCGCACGGTCACCGGCACGGCGCAGTAGGCCAGGACGTCGGCGACGACGCAGGCGCCCTCGCCGCAGGGCGCGGACGGGCCGCACGACGCGCGGCAGCGCCCGCCGACGCAGCGCAACGCGTCGCCCGCGCAGTCCTCGTCGACCGCGCAGAGCGCGTCGTGGTCGGGCGGCAGGCACGCGCGACGTCGGTCGCGCCCGCTGGGGGCGCAGTAGCCCTGCGCGCAGGGGGCGCGCGTGCTGCACGCGTCGCGGCACCAGCCGAGCACGCAGGCGCGGGCGGCGCCGCACTCCTCGTCGACGGTGCACACGTAGCCCGGCAGCGGGTCGAGGCGCTCGCACGCCACGACGAGCGCCGCCAGCGCGAGCGCGCGGCGCGCGGTCAGAACGTCCATCGCAGGGCCGCCCCGGAGAGTGAGACGGAGGCGAGCGCGGGCCGCGCCCCCCGCGCGTAGACCCAGGCGCCCGCCCCCACCGCGACGAGCCCGACGGCCGCGAAGGCGACCCCGACGCCGACGCCCAGCTCGAGGCTCGGCACCCGCGACGCCGCCTCCGTCAGCCGCGGGAGCTGGTTGATGCAATCGCGCGGGCAGGGCTGATCGACGCCGCGCGGGATCGCCCGGTTGATGGCGTTGGCCTCCGCGACGGCGTCGTTGCGGGCGTCGAGGTAGCCCAGCGCGAGCGCGCCGCCCCCGAGCGCGACCGCGGCGCCCGAGAGCATCACCGCGAGGCCCGCCGTGTGTGCTCGCCGCGCCTCCGCGGCCTGCGCGGCCCGCCACGCCGCCGAGCGCCCGAGGCGCGCCGTCACCGTGAGGGTCTCCTGCGGCTGGAGGACGACCTCGCGGGCGTCGCGTTCGAATCGGTCGCGGGCCACCACGAGCGTGTGGCGCCCCGGCGGGACGGTGACGCCGCCGTCGAGCGCGATCGGGCGGTCGTCGAGGGTCGCGACGGCCTCGCCCTCGCCCACGCGGACGACCACCCGCGCGCCGACCCGCACGTCGACGGGGTAGTCCCAGGGGAGCTCGGCGTCGACGACGGCGCCGGCCCCGCGTGCGTCGACTTCGACCTGGTAGCTCCGGTAGCCCGCGCGCCGCACCTCGACGCGGTGGCGCCCCTCGGCCACCGCGAGCGGCGAGGCGACCGGGGTGGTGGCGACCGGCGCCCCGTCCACGCGAACCTCCGCGTCGGGCACCGCGCAGCGGACGCTCACCGACGAGAGGGTCGCGTCGAGCGGCTCGGCCACCACCGCGCGCGCCTCCCCGACGACCAGCACCTCCTGCTCGCGCGGGTGGAAGCCCGGCGCCCGCAGCGCGACCCGCCGCGGCCCGGCGTTGACCCGCAGCCCCGCGCGCAGCGCGTCGAGGTCGCGCTCCTCGCCGTCGACCGTGGCGCGGAGCCCGGGGAGGTCGAGCGCCACGACGAGGACGCCGGTGCGCGCCGCCAGCCGCCCGCGCGCGGCCTCGACGTCGGCCCGACGCGCCGCCCGCAGCGCCGCGGGGGCCTCGCGTTCGAAGCGCTCGAGCGCGTCGAGGGCCCGCGCGAAATCGCCCATCGCCTCGTAGGTGGCCGACACGTTGAAGAGCACCGCGGGGTTGCGCGTGAGCTCGAACACGCGCTGAAACTCCGCCATCGCCGCCGGGTAGACGCCCTCGTCGGTGAGCTCCACCGCGCGATGAAAACGCCGCCGCGCCTCCCGCGGGTCGCCCGGGGTCGATTGCGCCGCGGCGACCGCCGTCGTCAGGACGACCACGAGCGCGGGGATGGCGGCGGTCGCTCTCACGGCAGGTCACGGATGATGGGCATGCGCAGCCGCGCGTCGGACACGCGGCGACGAGGCGGCGCCCTCCGTTCGGGCGGCGGCGGGCGCTCGGGCGATGACGCCGCGACGGTCGGAGACATGGCGGGGGAGGCGTCGAGCACGGGCCGTGCCGCGGGCGCCTCGCGCGACACGACGGGCGCGGGCACGTCGACGGATACGGCCTGCGCGCGAGCAGTGACGTGGCGTCGCCGCGCGTACGCGAGGGAGAGGGCCGCGAGCACCGCGAGCGAGGCCGCGACGGCGGGCCACGAACGGCGCGGCGGCGGGGCGTCGAGCGCCGCACGGATCGCGGCGCGGAACGCGGCGATCGACGGGAAGCGGCGCGCGGGGTCGGGCGCGAGCGCGCGGTCGAGCGCGGCGCAGAGCGCGGGGGCGAGGTCGCCGCGGAGCGAGCGGACGGGCGCGGGCGCGGCGGTGACGCGCGCGGCGAGGAGGAGGCCCGCGGTCGGCGCGGCGTGGGGGACGGCCCCCGTGAGGGCCTCGTGGAGCACCGCGGCCGCGCTGAACTGGTCCGACGCCGGGCCCGCCTCGCGGTCGCCGCGGCACTGCTCGGGGGACATGTACGCGGGCGTGCCGAGCATCGCGCCGTCGACGGTGAAGCGCGCCGGGTCGGCGACGCGCCGCGCGATGCCGAAGTCGAGGAGCTTCACCGTCTCGACCCCGCCCGCGCGGGCGATGAAGAGGTTGTGGGGCTTCACGTCGCGGTGAACGAGCCCGGCCGCGTGGACGCGCTCGAGCGCGGCGAGCGCGGGGTCGACGAGCGCCACGGCCCGCGCGACGTCGAGGGGCCCCTCGCGGTCGAGCAGGGCGCGCAGGGTCTCGCCCTCGAGCAGCTCCATCGCGAGGTAGAGCCGGCCGCCGTCGTTGCCGCAGTCGATCACGCGGACCACGTGCGGGTGCTCCACCGCGCGCAGCGCCCTGCCCTCGGCGAGGAAGCGCGCGGCGCCCGCCCCGTCGGCGGCCGGTGACCGGTGCATCACCTTGAGCGCCACGCGCTCGCCGAGCGCCACGTGGACGGCCTCGTACACGGCCCCCATCCCGCCGCGGTCGAGCGCGCGGACCACGCGGTAGCGCCGGTCGACCACCGCCCCCGCGGGGAGCGCGTCGCCCTCCCCCTCCGCGGTGGCGTCGCCGGGCGTGGTGGCGTCTGCGGGCGGGTTCATGGCGCGGCGGGCGCGCGGAGGATACCGCACCGGCCGCGGCGCCCCGCACCTGAATTCCCCCGCCGGTTGCGCAACGCCCGCGCGAGTCGAGCAGTCGCTTCACGACCGGGGCGACGTCGCCCGCGGCCTTCGCGCAGGGCGCGGGCGGCACGTCCGCTGCACCGGAGGTCGGCGGCTCACGCCAGGAGGTCTGTCATGTCGATCCAGGGAGTCTTCGAGTTCACGGTGGGCGCGCGTCGGGCGCGCGGGGTGGTGGCGGCGGCGCTGGTGGCGTCGTCGCTCGCGGGGTGCACCGCGGGGGTGCCGGCGGCGGAGGGGCCGGCGGGCGACGGGTACGAGCCGCTGGGGACGTCGACGGCGGCGCTCGCGACGATCTCGGACTGCGACGCCAACAACGACACCGACCTCACCGCGGCGCTCAACGAGATGCGGACGCACTGGAGCACCTTCGAAGCGTTCGCCGCCGACGAGGGCTTCACCCCGAGCGCCTGCCTCAAGGACCGCGTCGCCTCGAGCGGCACGGTGCGCTGCGTCACCTCGCCGGCGATGGGCTGCTCGGGCGGCGCCATCGGCTGGACCTTCCCGGGCTGGGCCACCTCGGAGGTCTGCGACACCTACCTCGACACGATGCAGGCGTCGCTCAACACCGCGCAGGCGCGCTCGTGCATCGGCGCGCTCGCCGCCCACGAGCTCTCCCACGGCTGCTTCGCCGACGAGACCCGCGCCGAGCAGGTCGAGCGGGCGACGCGGAAGTTCCTGAACAGCCAGTTCGGCACCAACGCGACCCGCGCGCTCTGCCAGGCGGACTGAGCCCGCCGGGGACGTCGCTCAGCGCGGGCCGCACATCGTCCGCACGGCCCGCATCGCCTGGGCGACGAAGGTGGCGTCCTCCGGGCTCGCGCACGCGCCGAAGCGGCGGTCCATGAAGGCGCAGGCGACGTCGTACGGCCGGCGGCGCGACGCGCAGGGGCCGTCGTCCGCGTAGACGGCGGCGCTCGAGAAGCAGGTGCTGTAGCGCGGGAGGGCACAGCCGTCGCACGCCGCGGTGGCGCAGCGCACGAGGTCGTTGTACGCGATGGCGCATCGCTCCGTCACGCCGACCGTCTGGAGGCAGCCGGGGGTGTTGGCCATCCACGTCGTCAGCCCCTCGTGCGAGAAGAAGAGCGGCCCCCAGGTGACGTCGTCGGGGGGCGAGTAGGCGCACGCGAAGCAGCCCGCGCTCACCTCCAGCGCGAGCCCCTCGGGCGTGAGCGCCGAGTTCGACAGCGCGCGCTCGATGGCGTCGAGGTCGTCCTCGCTGCACGCGTTGGGGACGGCCCGGGGCGGCGCCCAGTCGAAGGTGTCCTCGATGGGCCCCGTCGCGGGGCAGGCGTAGGGGCGGTCGGGGCGCACGCCGACGCGGTACGTGCCGTCGACCCGCGCGGCCTCGACCGCGTCCGGCGACGCGTCGGGCGGGGCCTCCGCGTCGGGGGACGGCGTCGCGTCGAGGGGCGCGACGTCGGCTGCGGCGACGTCGGCCGCGGCGACGTCGGGCGGCGCCGCGGGCGCGGTACTGCAGGCGGGAGACATGGCGAGGGCGAGGAGCGCGGCCGCGAGCTGCGGCGCGCCCAGGCGGGCAGACGAGTGCATCGTGGGAGAGGTCCCCTTCCGTGGTGGGAGTTCACCGGGGAGTTGGAGGCGGCCCGCGCGATCCGTCACGAATCGCGTCGGCGCGGCGGGGCCTACGTGCCGGACGGGGCGATCGCCCGCGCCTCACCGCGCGCGCGCCGGTGGTACCCTGGCGCCACCATGGCCCGCCCGTCCCCGCCCGAAGCCCGCCTCGTCGACACGCGCCAGGTGCTCGTCGCCCTCTCCCCGCTGGCTGACGAGCGCCTCGCCGCGGACTTCTGCGGCGCGGTGTTCACCGACCCGAGCGCCCTGCCCGACCTCGCCGACAAGGCCGTGTACCTCTGCGGCGACCTCGCCCGCGCCGACGCCCTCGACCTCGCGAACGCCCGGCGCGTCTTCGTCGTCCGCGAGCTCTCACGCAACGCCCCCGAGGCCGGCGGGCGCCCGCGCTGGCCGCTCGTCGACGTCGGCCGCGTGCCCGTCCGCGTGCACGGGGTCGGCGTGTACTACCGTCGCTTCTTCGACCCGGCGGGCGGGCACTTCCGACGCGTCTGCGCCGAGCACGCCCTCCAGTCGCTCACCGAGTCCACCAAGCCGGCGAAGGCCCACCGCACGGGCATCTACCTCACGCCCGTCCGCCGCGAGGGCGACGCGCTCCATTTCCGCCTGCTCCGCTGCTCGACCAACCTCGCCGGCCCCACCGAGAACTTCCGCGCCACCGACCGGCACGCCGTCGACGCGCTCAACCAGGAGGCCGCGCTGGTGTTCGAGGGCGCCGCGCCCCTCAACCACGTGCTCGCGCAGGCCTACCACAACACCCCCGCCGACGCGGAGCACCGGCAGGCCAAGGCGCGCATCTCGCCGCACGCCGACAAGACCAAGGACATGCCGCGCGACGGCGTGATGGCCTTCTGCACCTTCTACGACCGGCTCGACGGCCTCCGCCCGATGCCCGACGACCCCTTCGACCTCGGCCACGGGCGCACCTCCGGGCTCACCCGACTGCGCTTCCGGCGGAAGGAGGGGGCGCCCGAGGGGGCCGCGCTGCCCGCGCAGTTCACCCTCACGCTGTACCCGGGCTCGGTGTTCTTCATGCCGCTGTCCACCAACCGCTTCTACGTGCACGAGATCGTGCCGTCGGAGCTCGACGCCGCGCGCCTCCCGACCCGCCTCGGCTACGTCGTCCGCTGCTCCGACGCCGAGGCCGTCCACCGCGACGGCCGCACCTTCCTCGTGGCCGACGACGGAAGCCTCGCGCCGCTCGAAGCCCCCACGCCCGAGGGCATGAACGAACTCCGCCGCCTCTACGCCGAGGAGAACCGGAGCTGCGGCTTCGTCGACTACGGCGACAGCATCCGCTTCAGTATGAACGAGGGCGACTACCGCGCACCCGCTTACGACCCCGCGGACGAGTTCCGCGTCTACGAGGTGCCCGCGCCCGACGGGCTCTTCGCGGAGCTGTCCGCGTCGGCGCCCTTCGAAGACACCGGCAAGGGTCGGCGCGGCGCGGTGCTCGTGGCCGACGACCCGCGCGGCGTCCCCCTCGTGCGGACCACCACCCGCTACGCGCGCCCGGCGCAGGCCTTCCGCGCGGTGCACGCCTGGCTGGCCGAAGAGATCCGCGCGCGCGCGTCGCTCCCGAAGCGCTTCAACAACGCGCTGATCGAGCGCTACGTCGCCGCCTGCACCACGATGGGCGCGCACTCCGACCAGGCGCTCGACCTCGACGGCGACTCGGAGATCGCCCTCTTCTCCTGCTACGAAGACCCCGCGCGCCCGACGCGTCGCCTCCTCGTCGAGCCGAAGGAGCCCGGCGGCGCGGCCTTCTCGATCGCGCTGCCGCACCACGGCGTGGTGGTGTTCTCGACCGACGCCAACCGGAGGTTCCGCCACCGCATCGTGCTCGACGCGGCGCCCGGCGCGGCGGACAACCCGTGGGTCGGCGTCACGTACCGCACCTCGAAGACCTTCGTGCGGTACGCCGACAGCGGCGCCCACCTCGCGGACGGCGCGCGCCTCACCCTCGCGAACGACGACGAGGCCCGCGCGCTCTACGGGCTCCGCCGCCGCGAGAACCACGAGACGGACTTCGCCTGGCCGCGCCTCGACCGCACGGTCAGCGCGAGCGACCTGACGCCGCCGACGCGCTGAGCGCCGGCGGCAGCGCCCCTACTCCTCGGCGGGCTCCGGCGCGCTCCGGCGCGCGGGCGCCTCGCGCGTGCGGAGCGAGCGGGTGAAGTCGACGACCATCGCGAGCTCGCGCTCGGTGAGCTTCCCGCGGAAGCGCGGCATGTGGTTGCGCGCGCCGTACTGCTCCAGGCGCTGCGGGTTGACCACCTGCTCGTAGATCCACTCGCGCGAGCCCCAGCCGTCGAGGCTCGGCGCGTCGCGGGTGGTCCCCTCCACCGCGGGCGTGACGCGGCCGAGGTGGCAGTTGTTGCAGCGGGCGATCAGCGCCTGGCCGCGCGTGACGAGCGCCGCGTCGGCCGGGGGGTCGCCGCGCTCGACGCCCTCGTTGTAGAGCCACTCGGCCACCGCGCGGAGGTCGTCGTCGGACAGGCGCCGCTGCGGGCCCATGCGCTCGCCCATGTCCTGCGTCACCGTGCCCATCAGCTCGGGGTGGTCGGGCCAGGCGACGAAGGCCGTCGCCCAGGCGCGCGAGCCGAAGCCGTCGAGCCGCGGGGCCTTGTGCTGGTCGGCGACGTCACGCGCCGCGTGGCACACGCCGCAGTGCTGCTTGTAGAGCTCGCGCGGGCGGCGCGCGGGGTCGTTGTGCAGCATGTCGAGCGGCCCTTCGGGGGGCACGCCCAGCCGCGCCAGCGCGATCGCGCGGGACGCCTGGGCGCGCGCGTTGGCCGTCGCCCGCTGGAAGTTGCGGTCGGCCGCGTCGTGCGACTTCATCTCCCAGCCGAGGTAGCCCGCACCCGCCGCCACCAGCGCGAGGGGGAGCAGCGCCGCCGCGCGCGCCGCGCCCTTGCGCGACGGCCCGTCGACCCACGGGAGCGCGGCGAGGTACGTCGCCACGAGACCCGGGATCACCGCCGTGCCGATGAGCTGCTTCGGCCCCTGGAAGTGGTGCAGGAGCTGCGAGAGCGGCGCGAAGTACCACTCAGGGCGCGCGGGGTACTGGCTCTGCGGGTCGGCCGGCGCGTCGAGGTCGATCCCCTTGACGCGCGCGAGCGCCGCCACGACGAGCACCGCGGCGAGGGCGCCGACGGCGTCGCGCGCGGCCTGCGAGGGCCACCACCCCTCGGGGGCGTCGCCGCCGTCGCGCGGGGCCGTGCCGAGGCGGCGGACGAGCGCGACGTGCGCCATCACCAGCCCGACGAGCAGCGCGGGGAGCACGGCGACGTGCAGGGTGTAGAAGCGCGTGAGCGTGAGGGCGCCGTAGCGGGCGCCGCCGAGCACGGCGCGCTGCACCGCGGGGCCCATCACGGGCATCGTGCCGATGATGCCAGTCTCGACGCGCGAGGCCCAGTAGCCGCGCTGGTCCCACGCGAGCGGGAAGCCCGTGGTGCAGAAGGCGAGCGTGAGCCCGGCGAGGCCGAGCCCGAGGAGCCACGTGAGCTCGCGCGGCGCGCGGTGGGCCTTCGCGACCGCGGCGGCCGCGAGGTGCGCGCCGAGGAGCACCACGAGCCCCTGCGAGGCCCAGTGGTGGAGCGCGCGGACGAGCGCGCCCCAGGGGAGCACGTGCTGGAGGTAGAAGGTGCTCGCCCAGGCGGTGTTCACGCCGGGGGAGTACACGGTCATCATCGCGACGCCGGTGAGGGCCTCGACGAGGAGCAGCGCGGCGAGGGCGGCGCCGAGGGCGTGGCGCCAGCTCGGGCCCGAGGTGAGCGGGGCGTCGAGGGGGCGGGCGCCGAGGCGATCGCGCGCCCACAGGGAGAGCTTCGCGAGCATGGCGGCTCAGCCCTCCGCCGCGCGCTCGGCGGTGCCGAGGCGGTAGCGCACCCAGCGGACCTCGACCGCGCCGTCGCGCACGCGGACGTCGATCGGGTCCATCGCGCGCGGGCACGGGCCGTTGAGGGCGCGGCCGTCGGGGCTGAAATCGCTCGCGTGGCAGGGGCAGGTGAAGCCCGGCTCCTTGCGCTCGATGAGGCAGCCGAGGTGCGGGCACACCGCGGAGAGCGCGCGGAGCGTCTCGGGCCCTTCGCCGCCGCGCAGGAGCCACACGGCGCCGACGCGGCGCGCGGGCGCGACCGACCAGGCGTCGACCTCCTGCCCGAGCACGGCGGCCTGGAGGGCCTCGCCAGCCCGGACGTCGTCGAAGCGCGCGACCTCCGTCCACCCGTCGCCGCCGCGGCGCTCGTGGGGCGAGGGTGTGTGTGCGGGCGCGGCGACGAGGCCCGCGGCGGGCACCCCGACGGCGCCGGCGGCCCCGACGCCCGCGGCGCCGGCGACGACTTGAAGGATCGTTCGTCTCGTGGTCACGGTGGCATCCTGCCACAGTGTGGCGACGCGGAGCCTTGGAGAAAGCGCCCCGGCCCACGGGGTTTCTGCGGTACGTTCGCGTTCCCGATGCGCGCCGTGCGCCCCGCCCTCGTCGTCCCCTTGTGCGCGCTGTCGGGCGCGCTCGCGGGGTGCCCCGCGCACATCGATCCGCGCCGCGACCGGGTGGACACGGTCAACTTCCACGGCGTCTCGCAGGTGAGCGAGGACGACCTGCGCGAGCGCCTCGCGCTGCGCGAGACGGCGTACTTCCCCGGCAACCGCCCGCGCTGGCTGCGCTGGTGGCGCTGGTGGTGGCGCGACCCGGAGTACTTCGACGAGACGCTGGTCACCCGCGACCGCCTGCGCATCGCGCGGTACTACCAGGCCCGCGGCTTCTACGACGCGGAGGTGTCGGCACCGCGGCTGTCGGCCGGCGGGCAGCGCCTCACGCTCGGCGACGACGCGTCGGGCGCGCCGCGGCCGTCGGGCGGGCGCGACCTCACGCTCGATTTCGACGTCACCGAGCGGCTGCCGACGCTGGTGGCCGACGTGCGTTTGCGGGGCTGCCAGGGCGGCGAGGCGGTGGGGCTGCCGGAGGACGCCTGCCGCGCGATCCGCGAGCGGCTCACGCTGCAGGTGGGCCAGCGCTTCGACGAGGCGGCCTTCGCCTACGACCGCGAGCAGGTGCTCGACTTCACGCGCGAGGCGGGCTTCGCGACGCCGACGGTCGTGCCGCGCGCGACGGTCGACCCGGCGCAGCGGATGGCGTGGGTCGAGTACACCATCCGCCCGGGGCCGCAGAGCCGCTTCCGGCGCGTGCGGCTCTTCCCCGCGGGCTCGACCACGCCCGTGACGGGCGACGAGCTGCCCGGCGGGCTGCCGGTGGGCCCGGTGCTCTCGGCGATCGCGATCGAGCCGGGGACGCGCTACTCGCGGACGCTGCTCGCCGCGGCGCAGCAGTCGCTCTTCAACCTCGGGGTGTTCGGCATCGCGCGCATCGAGGAGGTGCTGCGGCCCGACGGGGACGTCGACCTCGACGTGACCCTCTCGCCCTCGCGCGTGTGGCGCCTACGGGCCGGCGCCGGCGCCGAGGCCGACAGCAGCCGCACCAACGTCCACGCCCTCGCCACCTTCGACCACCGGAACTTCCTCGGCGGCATGCGCCGCCTGCGCATCGACGTGCGGCCGCAGGTGTTCTTCGGGTCGATCCTGTCGGGCGGGGTCACCGGCGTGGTCGAGCCCGGCCTCTCGTCGACGGTCGAGATCCAGCAGCCCGAGATCTCCGCGCACACCACGGGCATCGCGCGCGCCACGTACGAGATCGGCCCCGACCCGCTCAACCCGTCGGTCGCCTATCGCTCGTCGCTGACCACGGCCATCGGGCTCGAGGCGCGGCTCTCGCGGCAGCTCTCGGGGTCGTTCTTCCTGCGGACGACCAACGCGGTGTACTGCCCCTTCCGCGCCGACGAGCGCGAGCAGGGCGGCATCTTCCCGCACGACAACTGCGGCAACCGCCCGACCGCGCAGTTGATCGACTCCGACCCGATCCTCCGGCAGCAGTTCTTCGACCGCAACTACGTCCACTTCGAGCAGTCGGTGAGCTGGGACCGCCGCGACAACCCCGCGTCCCCGACGCGCGGCACGCTCTTCACCCTCAACCTCGCCGAGGGGACGCGCAGCCCGCTCTCGGACTACACCTTCCTCCGGATGCAGTTCGAAGCGCGCGGGTTCGTGCCCATCCGCCGCGGGCTCACCCTCGCCCTCCGCGGCGTCTTCGGCGCCATCGTCGGGTCGAGCGTCTACCTCGAGGCCGGCCGGCGCTGGGCGTGGCCCGTGCCCCCCGAGCTGCGCTTCTACTCCGGCGGCACCCAGTCCAACCGCGGCTACCCCCTCAACCGCGTCGGCGTCCTCGGCGCCTCCGCCATCCGCACCCCGTGGTGGAACGGCGGCGTCCGCGCCTACGACGACCCCAACAAGGTCGTCGCCGTCGGCGGCACCGCCATGTGGGAGGGCTCGGTCGAGCTGCGCTGGCAGCCCGGGGCCTTCGGCGTGGTGCTCTTCCTCGACGCCAGCAACGTCACCGGCATCGACCCGACGCCCTTCCTCTCCCCCGTCGGCGTCAACGGCGTCGGCTCCGTCGGCGTCTGCCAGCCGCCCGCCAACAACTTCGTCACCGACCACAACACCTGCGTGCGCCAGGACCAGGCGCCCCTCACCGCCGCCCCGCCCCCGCAGCCCCTCGGCCGCGCCGTCGCCTCGCTGCTCGAGTTCTCCTCGTGGGACGCCTTCGTCCAGAGCGTCCACCCGAGCGTCGGCATCGGCCTGCGCTACGCCACCCCCGTCGGCCCCGTCCGCCTCGACGTCGGCCTCCGCCTCGCCGACATCAACTGCACCCTCGCCCAGCGCAACGTCAACGCCCAGACCAACGCCGTCGCCTCGCAGTACCCCTCCTACTACCTCCTCTCGGGCCCGCGCTGCGACCTCCTCGGCTTCGACGTCCCGGCCACGATCCATTTCTCCATCGGGGAGGCGTACTGATGCTCCGCGCCCTCGCCTCCCTCACGCTGCGCGCGCTCGCCGCCATCCTCACCGTCGCCGCGGCGCTCGTCCTCCACCTCCCCACCCGCGTCGGCCGCGCCGCCGTGCGCGACCTCGCCGCGATGATCCTCCCGGGCGCCGTGCCCGGCCACCTCCGCATCGGTCGCGTCGACGCGCTCACGCCCCGCGAGATCCGCGTCTCCGACGTCTCCTACCGCGACGACCGCGACGACCCCGTCGTCGACGGCGCCACCGTCATCGTCCGCCCCGCGTGGCGCCTCCTGCCCGCGATCCTCTCGGGCGCGCCCTTCCCCGCGGTGGAGGTCCACGCCCGCCGCGCCTGGACGCGCGCGCCCTACCTCGCCCCGAAGCCCGTCGTCGCCGGCGCCCCGGCCGAGCCCCCCGCGCGCGGCGCGCCCATCAGCCTCCCGTCGATCCGCGTCGACGTCGACGAGCTCGTCGGCGCCGTCCCCAACGTCGAACTCGCCGGCCGCGCCGCCCACGTCGACCTGGGCCTCCGCCTCGACGGCGACGTCACCACCGTCGACCTCCGCGACGTGCGAGCCACCGTCGCCGCGATGGGCCTCGGCGACGAGGTCGTCCGCGCGCGCGCCCGCGTCGTCTCGCGCGCCGCCGGCCCCGCGGGCCCCGCGAGCGTCGCCCTCGACGCCGCCCTCTCGCTCCGCGGCGCCTCGGTCGACTGCGAGCTCGACGCGCGCCTCGACGCCGCCCGCCGCCTCGACGCCCGCGCCCGCCGCTGCGCCCTCTCCGCCGCCGCCCTCGACCGCCTCACCAACGCGCCCCCCGGCGGGTCGCGGCGCCTCGCGCTCCGCGTCGACGAGGCCACCGTCGCCGGGCCCCTCGACGGCGAGCTCGAGGTCCGCGCCACCGCCGCGGCCAACGCCGAGCGCGTCGACCTCGCCGGCCGCGTCTCCGCCACCCACCAGGTCGCCGACGTCACCGTCCACCACCTCTCGCTCGACCGCGTCGCGCCCGCCGCCCCCGCCTCCGACCTCGACGGAACCGTCCACCTCGAGCACCTCGCCGACGGCGACGCCCACGAGCTCACCGTCGACACCGCGCGCCTCGTCGCCGCCGTCGCCGACGTGCCCGTGCCCCCGGCGCGGCTGCGGGCGCGCGTCGCGGGCACGCGCGTCACCGTCCGCGAGCTGTCCTCGCCCGACGTCGGGCTCTCGGCCCACGGCGACGTCGACCTCGCCACCGGCGACACCGACTTCCACGCCGAGGCCGACCTCGAGACGCGCGAGCTCGCCCGCTACCCCTGGGTGCGCGGCCGCGCGTCGGGCGCGCTGCGGGCCCACCTCGAGGCCGACGGCCGCGGCGGGCGCATCACCGCGCGCGTCCGCGGCGACGCGCAGCGCCTCCGCGTGGCGGGCCTCACCGTGCGCGACGCCGCCTTCCAGGCCACCGCCACCCACGAGCGCGCCCGCGGCCGCGCCGGCGCCACGCAGGTGGCCGCGGCGGTGACCGCGCGCGGGCTCCAGGTGCGCGGCGCCGTCGGGCCCGCCGACCTCACCGTCCGCGCCGAGGGCGACCCCTTCGGCCGGCTCCACGCCACCGTCGCCGCCGACGGCGCGGGCCTCCTCGCCGCGCTCGGGCCGCCGCCGCCGGGCGCATCAGGCCCCACCAGCGCCCGCGCCGAGCTCGACCTCGACCTCTCCGACGCGAGCCACGTGCGGGCGCGGGTCGCGCGCTCGACGCTCCGCCTGCGCGGCGCCGAGGCGCGCGTGACGGGCGACCTCGCCGTGCTCGGCGGCGGCGCCACCGGGCGCGTGCGCGTCGAGGCCGTGGGCCACGGGGCCCTCGACGTGTCGGTGCGCGGCCGCCGCGTGGCCGCGCAGCTCGCGGCCTTCGACCTGCGGTGGTTCCGCCCCTTCCTCGCCGCGCTCCCGGCGGACCTGGAGGGCGTGGTCGACGGCACGGTGGACGTCGACCCCGCCAACCTGCGCAGCGCGCGCGCGTCGCTCCGCATCCGCGGCGGCCGGCAGCGCGCCGTCGGGGGCTTCGACGGCACCGTCGAGCTCACCCCCGCGGGCGGCGTCACCACCCTCCGCGCCGCGCTCGACACCAGCCGCGGGACGCGCGTCGAGGCCGACGTCCAGGCCGCCGTCCCCGCGCGCACCGGCGACCTCGACGCCTGGGTCGCCGGCGTCCGCGGCGGCCGCGTCGCCCTCACCCGCGTCGACCTCGGCGCCTACGCCGACCTCCTCCCGCTCGGCGTCGGCGCCCGCGGCACGCTCTCGGCCTCGGTCGACCTCACCCGCGCCGCGCCCGGCGCGCCGCTCTCGGTCGCCGCGCGCGTCGACGGCCGCGAGCTCACCGCGGGCCTGCGCGTGCTCTCGCGCTTCTTCCCCGTGGTCGACCCGCTCGCGCTGCGCGGGGCCGCGTGCTTCACCCTGCGCCGCGCCTCGCTCGACGACGTCCCCGCGCGCGTGCGGGTCGCGCTCGGGCCCTCGCGCCGCGGCGACGCCCCGGAGGCCCCGCCCGACTGCGAGGGCGCCGCCCCGCTGCTCGGCCGCGCCTGGGCCGCCGTCGAGGGCTCGGTCACCGGCCCGTGGCTCTCGGGCCTCCAGCGCGCCGCGCGCGACGTCGCCGCGCCCGGCCGCGACCTCTCCGCCGACGCGCGCGCCCGCCTCCGCGCCGCCGCCGCCGACCTGCGCGCCACCGTCGGCCCGCTGCGCCGCGGCGAGTGGCCGCTCCACGTGCCCGCGGCCCGCGTCGGCAGCGAGAGCCTGCGCTACCTGCGCCCGCCCGACCTCCCGCCCGACGCCTCGGTCTCCCTCACCGCCACCGCGCGGGGCGCGCTCCTGTCGCTCGGGGCCGACGTGGAGGGGGAGTTCCGCACGAGCGCGCTGCGGCAGGCGGGGCTCACCGACCCGCTGGTGGCGCGCGTCGCGCTCGGCGCCCGGCCCGCGGAGGGCGGCACCGCGCTCGGCCCGCTGTCCTTCCTCGCCAACGCGATGATCGAGGTCGCCCCCGACGCGCCGCCCGAGGGGCGCAGCGAGGTGGCGGTCGACATCCGCGCCCACGGCGCCGGCGCGGCCCTCCTCGAGCAGGGCGCCGCCGCGGTCTCCCTCGACCTCTTCGACGTCGACTCCCGCAACGTGCTGCTCGAGCGCTTCGCCTGGGCGCGCGACCGCGGCGTGCGCGGCGCCCTCGCGCTCCACCTGCGCCACACCGACGACGAGGCCACGCCGCTCGAGGCCTCCGCCACCGTCGCGGGCCTGCGCGCGCAGATGACCGGCGACGACCGCCGCGAGTCGCGCCCGGTCAACGTCGGCCTCCGCGCGCGGCTCGTCTCGCGCGGCCGGGGCGCCGGGTGGTCGCTCCACTCCTGCGTCGAGGCGAGCGCGCGCGAGGCCCGCGCCGACTGCGACCCGCTCTCCACCCTTGCCCCCGAGCAGCCCGGCTCGTTGCGCGCGAGCCTGTCGCTGCCGGTCGACGGCGAACTCCTCGCGCCGCGACCGCGCGCCGAGCGGGCCGCCCTCACCCTGCACGCGCGAGGCTTCCGCCTGGAGACGTTCACCCCGCTCGTGCGCAGCGAGTCGATCGCCGGCGTCGGCGGCGCGCTCGACGCCTCGCTGCGCTGGCAGGGCGGGGGCGACGCGCCGCTCGACGGCACGATCCGCGTCTCCGAGGGGCACGCGGACATCATCGCCCTCGGCGAGCGCCTGCGCGGCCTCGAGGTGTCGCTGCGCGCCGCGGGCACCGGCGTCCGCGTCGAGCGGGCGGGCTTCGTGCTCGGCACCGGCCGCGCCGACATCGAGGGGACCGTCGACCTCGCGGGGCTGCTGGCGCCGCGGCCCGACGGGGCCCCGGCGCCGCCACCATCCGCCGAGCTCGCCGACGTGCGACTGCAGGCGGTGGCCCGCGCGCTCCCGGTCGGCGTCGAGGGCAACACCTACGGCTGGGTCGACGGCAACGTCGACTTCGGGATGCGCTTCGCCCGCGACGGCGCGCGCGGCGAGCTGAGCCTGCACCACACGCAGGTGCGCCTCAAGGAGGAGCAGACGCGCGAGCTGCAGCCGCTGGGGCAGGACGGCGACGTGTTCATCCTCGGGCGCACGGTGCTCAACGCGGTGCCCTCGGCGGCGCCCTACCCGATGGCCCTCGCGATCGACCTGTCCGACCCGGTGCTCCTGCGCCGCAGCGACCTCTCGGTGGCGATCCACGGGCAGGTGCAGGCCAGCCGGGAGCGCGCCGGGTGGGGCGTCGCGGGCACCATCGAGAGCCCCCCGGCGCAGGGCTGGTTCTCCGTCCTCGGCAAGCGCTTCGAACTCGACCGCCTCCGCGTCGTGCTCGACGGCTCGGTCGCCATCGACCCGCAGCTCGACATCGCCGCCCACCACAACGACGTCACCGGCGACCGGCTCACCGCCACCGTCGGCGGCCGCCTGCGCGCGCCGCGGATGGAGTTCGCCTCGGTCAACAACCCCGGGCTCAGCCAGGCCGAGGTGCTCGCGATGATCGCCCTCGGCCGCCGCGACTCGCAGGGCGCCACGGCCAGCGGCGACCTCGGGCAGCAGATGGGCGCGGCCTTCGCGTCGCTGGTGGGCGCGATGACCTTCGGCACCATCTCCCGCGGGCTGCGCTTCGTCCCGACGCTGGTGCTCGAGCCCGGCCAGGGCAGCTCGGGGCGCTACGGCGCGGGCGTCTCGCTCGGCCCGCGCTTCTACGTGCAGCTCACCTACGGCGCGGCGTCGAGCGCCTCCGGGCAGTCGGGCAGCGGGCCCGCGACGCAGGTGTTCCGCGGGCTCGTGGAGTTCGCCATCTCGCAGGCATGGTCGGCGTCGGCCTCGGTGTCGAGCGGCGGCGCGAGCACGTCGACGAGCGGCGGGGTCGACGTCTTCTGGTCACCGTGACGTCCGCCCGCGCGCCGGGCGCACAAGTTTCGACACGGGCGATTTTTCATGCATCATCGGGCTGGACAGGGCCCGCGCGCCGCGGTTGAGATGCGCGCCGCCCCGACGGAGCGACGACCCCCGATGGAACCGACCAGCACCAGCGACGCCGCCACCTCCCCCGCCGACGGCGCCCGCGCGCGCGGTGCTGGTGAGGCGATCCGCGCGTGGCAGTCCCAACGCCTCGGCGCCACCGCGCTCATGCGCGAGCTCGTCGGGCACGACCGCTGGGAGCTCCCGGTGACCGAGCGCTCGGCCAAGGCCTTCCGCACCACCAACGCCGCGCCCGAGCCCTGGCTCTACGAAGACCGCGACGGCCACCTGCGGCTCTTCCTCTTCTCCGACCGCGACGCCTACCGCCGCTACCGCGACGCCGCGGGCGCCGCCCGCGAGCAGACCCTCGTCACCACGCCGGGCGTGTCGCTCTTCACCCGCGACCTCGGCGCGCTCGAGGCGATCCACGTCGACCCGCTCACCGCCGACGGGCTCACCCTCGGCCGCGACCTCTACCGCCGGCTCAACGTCGTCGCCGACGCCGTCCGCGTCGAGCGCGCGCTCGTGCAGCTCCGCGGCGGCTCGACCCGCGTCGGCAACCAGCTCTCCTCCGTGCGGCACTTCCAGGCCTTCCACGTGGCCGTGCGCGAGGGCGACGAGGGCCCGACCTTCGGCCTCGCGCCCGACCCGCGCAACCGGCTGCTGGCGGCGGTGTTCACCCTCAACGACTGCTACGAGGCCTTCGCCCGCGAGGTCGGCGCGTCGACCTTCAAGCACGGCATCCTCTCGGGCGAGCAGCTCTTCTCCGAGCTGCTCGACTCGGGCCTCGACGGGATCGTGTTCAACTGCTGCGGGCCGGTGCCGCCGGTGGCGTTCGCGCCGGCCTTCGCGCGGCTCGTGCTCGAGGCGCGGTAGCCGGTAGGGGGAGCGCGCCGCCCCCGCGCGGGAGGGCGGCGCTTAGGGCCCGGCGCGTCAGCCCACGCGGGCCATCAGCAGCTCGCGCTGCAGGCGCAGCGCGGCGGGCACGTCGTCGCCCAACGACTTGAAGAACTCGCCCTGGAGCTCGAACTCCTGGCGCCACTCGTCGAGGTCGATGTGCGTGGCGGCGTCGACGCGCTCGGGCGAGATGTCGAGGCCCGACAGGTCGAGGTGGCCCGCCTTCGGCACCCACCCCAGCACCGTCTCCTGCGCGCCGACGCGGCCGTGGGCGCGGTCGATCACCCACTTGAGCACGCGCATGTTGTCGCCGAAGCCCGGCCACAGGAAGCTCCCGTCCTTGCCCTGGCGGAACCAGTTGACCTGGAAGATCTTCGGCGGGTTGGCGATGCGCCCCTGCATCGAGAGCCAGTGGCCGAAATAGCGGCCCATGTTGTACCCGCAGAAGGGCAGCATCGCCATCGGGTCGCGGCGCACCACGCCCACCTTGCCGACGGCCGCCGCGGTGGTCTCTGAGCCCATCGTGGCCCCGAGGTACACGCCGTGGCCCCAGTTGAACGACTGCATCACCAGCGGCACCGTCGTGCTGCGGCGGCCGCCGAAGATGATCGCCGAGATCGGCACGCCCTGCGGGTCGTCGGCCTTCGGCGACAGCGCGGGGTTGTTGGTCATCGGCGCGGTGAAGCGCGAGTTGGGGTGCGCGGCCTTCTCGGCCGAGCCCTTCTTCCACGGGCGCCCCTGCCAGTCGGTGAGCGACTCGGGCACCGGGCCGTCCATGCCCTCCCACCACACGTCGCCGTCGGGGGTGAGCGCGACGTTGGTGAAGAGCGTGTCGCGCGCCACCGTGGCCATCGCGTTGGGGTTGCTCTTCATCGACGTGCCCGGCGCGACGCCGAAGTAGCCCGCCTCGGGGTTGATCGCCCAGAGCCGCCCGTCGGGGCCGACGCGCATCCACGCGATGTCGTCGCCCACCGTCCACACCTTCCAGCCCTTGAACTGGGCCGGCGGGATCATCATCGCGAAGTTGGTCTTGCCGCACGCGCTCGGGAAGGCCGCGGCGACGTAGGTGGGCTCCTTGTCGTCGGGCCCTTGCACGCCGAGGATGAGCATGTGCTCGGCGAGCCAGCCCTCGGTGCGACCGAGGTACGACCCGATGCGCAGCGCGAGGCACTTCTTGCCGAGGAGCACGTTGCCGCCGTACCCGGAGCCCACCGACCAGATGGTGTTGTCCTGCGGGAAGTGGCAGATGAAGCGCCGCTCGGGGTTCACGTCGAGCGTCGAGTGGAGCCCGCGGTTCCACCCGTCGGAGCCGCCGAGCATCGCGAGGGCGGGGGCGCCCATGCGCGTCATGATGCCCATGTTGAGCACCACGTAGATGCTGTCGGTGATCTCGATGCCGATCTTCGCGTAGGGCGACCCGATCGGGCCCATCGCGTAGGGGATGACGTACATCGTCCGCCCCTTCATCGCGCCGGTGAAGAGCCCGCGGAGCTTCGCGTACGCCTCGTCGGGGGCCATCCAGTTGTTGGTCGGCCCGGCCTCGTCCTTCGTCGGCGTGCAGATGAAGGTGAGGTGCTCGACGCGCGCCACGTCGTTGGGGTTCGACCGCGCGTAGTAACAGCCGGGGCGCTTCGCGGGGTCGAGCGGCGTCAGCACGCCCTCGGCCACCGCCTGCGCGGTGAGCCGCTCCTTCTCCGCGGCCGAGCCGTCGACCCACACCACCCGGTCGGGCCCGCACATCGCGGCCATGTCCCGCACCCACGCCAGGAGCCCCTCGTTGGGGACGCTCATCGTGCCGACCGTCGTCGTGACTTCCGTCGCACTCATCGCTACCGATCCGATCCTTTCCGGCCCTCATCGCCGCCGCGGGGACGCTGTGCCTGCGCGGCGGTGGGCGCTCTTCTGCCTGCGGTTGCCGCCGCGGCGACGGGCGCTCTGCCGTCGCCGCGCGCGCGTTCGCTCTCCGAACGGGCGCGGAGACTACATCAACGGGACGGCCCTCCGCCAGCGCGCCCTCACGGCGCCGCCGGCGCCCGCCAGCCGTCGCCGTTGACGTCCACGTACGTGGGGTTGGCGTACCCGAACGCGTCGCCCGCCCCCACCGGCGCAAGCGATCCCCCGCGCACCACCGCGACGTAGTACGCGTCGGCCGCCGGGCGCACCCGCACCGTCGCGCGCAGCCGCGTCGCGCCGCTCCGCCCCGGCGCGTCGGCCCCGAGCGCGAACGCCCACCCGCCGCTCGGCGCCGTGGTGCTGGTGGTGAAGCCCCCGCGCCCGTCGCTCACCAGCGCCACGGGCCGCCCGTTCTCGTAGAGCGCCAGCGAGCGCAGATCGACCCACGGCGCCGCCTGCACGTCGAGCTCCAGGTCGGCCGTGCCGCCCGTCGTCCGCACGACGTCGCCCTGGCCGAGGCGCGTCACGCCGTTCGTTCGGATGCGAACGATCGCGCCGTTGCCCACCAGCACCCGCTGCGCGCGGATGGCGCGGCGCACCATGTCCTCGGTGACGCGGTCGGGGCGGTCCTCGTCGACGAGGAGGTAGTTGCGGGGGTAGCCCGAGCCGTTGTTGCGCCCGTGCGTGTCGCTGTTGCCGAGCGCGCACACCCGCTCGCCCCGCGACAGGAGCGTGAACCAGTCGCGCATCACCGGCACCGACGACCCGTCGCGCCGCGCCCGCTGCTGGAGCGCCTCGTCGTTCGAAGCGACGAAGTCCTCCGGGGCGCCGAACGACTCGTTGATCTCCATCGCCTCCCACCCCGTCGCGAGCGGCTGCCGCGTCGACATCAGGGTGACCGGGTCGAGCGCGATGGAGGTGAAGTACCCCTTGAGCCCGTTGGAGCGCGGGTGCGACACGTGAAGAATGGGCCCGCCGGCCTCGGCCCGCACCTTGTCGAAGAGGGCCTGCGTGGAGAGGTCGGCCCAGTACTGCGCGCCGATCAGCGCCCAGGGGTCGCTCGCCGACGGGGCCAGCGGGTAGGCGTTGAAGTGCCCGACGCCCACCACCGAGATCTCGTTGCCGCGGATCGCGTTGAACCACGACGTGAGCCCGAGCTGCCGCACGCACGGCATGAAGTCGGTGACGTTGTCGTGGTCGGTGGTGGCGGCGTACTCCAGGCCCTCGGCGGCGTCCTCCAGCACCCGGTTGCAGAGCGTGCGGCCCGAGTCGATGCTCCCCACCGTGTGCTGGTGGAAGTCGGCGGAGACCATCCCCGCCGTGTCGAGCGCCGGCCGCACGTCGGCGCGCAGCGTCGCCTCGCCGCCCGCGGGCACCGCCACGTCCATCATCGCGACGTCGTAGTCGGCGCCGCGCGACACCACCGCCCGGTAGCGCCCGGGCTTCACCGCGAAGCGCCCCTGCCCGTCGGCCGTGAAGATCGCCCGGTGCAGCCCGTACGACTCGCTCTCGCCCTCGAGGTCGCCCATGCCGTCGTCGGGCGCCTCGACGTCCACGCCGCGCAGGCTCACCTTCACCGGCCCGCGCTGGCGCATCCCCATGGCGTCGAGCACGCCGAGGTCGAGCACCAGCGTCCCCGACGCGCCCGTCGTCGGCGACGCGGTGGCCTCCTGGTCGCGCACCACCGTGACCGACACCGGCGCGCCCCGCGCCCGCCCGCGGTCGGTGGCCACCAGCGCGTAGCGGCCCGGCGGGAGCGCGAGGCGGAAGCGTCCGTCCATCGCCGCGCGCGCCATCGAGCGGACGGCCGCGCCGGGCGCGTAGGGCTCGTCGTAGGCATACACCAGCGCCTCCGCGGTGGTGGTGCCGACGACCGAGCCGACGGGCTCGTTGCGCGCGCGGAGGATGGGCTCGACCGCGGTGGTGACGTCGCCGTCGCCGACCGAGACGAAGCGGGTGAAGCGCGCGACGCCCCCCTGCGGCGCGGAGACCGAGTCGTAGAGGGCCACCGTGCCCGACGCGTCGACCACGGGGACGGCGAGCGAGCCCGTCGCGGGCGCGATGGCGTAGGAGACGCGGCGGCTCCCTTCGCCCGGGTCGCCGACGCCCGCGAGCCAGGTGAGCGGCATCGTCGCGCGCGTCGCGCTGCCGAAGCCCGTCGAGGGGTTGAAGATCGCGAGCGCCGAGCCGAAGCCCAGGAAGTCCCCGGCCGCGGCCGACGGGATCGCGTTGCCGACGAGCGACTGCGCCTCGGTGACCACCTCGAGCACGTCGCTGTTGGGGCGGAGGACGTAGTGGGTGACGACGCGGAGGTTCTGCGGGCGCGCGAGGTTGTCGAGGATGCCGAGGATGCGGCTCGGCGCGTCGACGCCCACCACGCGGATCGCCGCGGGCCGCCCGTTCGAGCCGTCGCACGCGACCGCGACCTCCTCCACCGTCGACACGCGGAAGCCCACCGCGGGGAAGGTCTCGCGGAAGACGTCCTGGCCCGGGGCGCCGCGGGCGCGCGCCCGGTCGGCGTCGATCAGGTTGCCGCCGTAGAGCGAGTAGCCCACCGCGCGCGCGTCGCCCGACGCGCCGACGCGCCCCTGCACGATGAAGCGGACGCGGCCGTTGTAGATCTTCAGGTGCCCGACGCGCCCGGCCGCCCCCTCGCCGCCGATGAGCTCGGCCTCGCGCCGCACGACCCCCGCGCGCGCCTCCGACGCGTCGAGCGGCTCGTCGAGCGCGGGCGCGCCGCCGGCCGCCATCGGGCAGGCGTAGGGGTCGACGTAGGGCGGCAGCTCGGCGACCGCGTCCATCGCGGGCTTCGACGCGTCGGCGTCGAGGGTGGCGTCGGCGACGTCCGCGGCGCCGTCGGTGGCAGCCGTGGTGTCGGTGCAGGCGGCCGCGGCGGCGGCGAGCGCGAGGGGCAGGCGGAGCGGCTTCACGGCGCGCGATGGTGCCAGAAACCCGCGCCGCGGTGGGGCCCTACGGGTCCGAGCCGCCCGAGGCCGCGCGCCACGTCTCCGCGACGCGGTGCGCCGCCGCCTCGCGGGTCTCCCCGAGGGCCTCGAGGACGCCCGTCGCCCGCGCCACCACCGCCCGCGACACCTCCGCGGCGCGCGCCGGCCCCACCGTCTGCACGCGGAGCGACCAGAGCACGCACCGCGTCGCGCTGACCACCTCACGGTCGTCGGAGACGGCGCCCGCCATCGTGTCGAGCGCCTCATGGACGTCGCCGAGCGACCCCTCCCCGTCGAGCCAGCGCGCGAGGGCCGCGAGGCAGAGCTCGGGGCGGTCGTCGGCGAGGCGCCCGGCCCGCTCGAGTTCACGCACCACGAGGCGGGAGACGGCGAGCATCGCGCGGGCGCGGGCGGCGGGGTCTTCGAAGGGCACGACGCTCCGAGGTCACCCGCGACGGTACCACCGGCGCCGCGGTGTCCGCCGCGTGGCCACGCGACGTTTCAGCCCCGGCGCACCGTTGATCGAGGGCCGCGCCGCCGATATCCAGAATAGCCATGAGCAAGAAACACTGCGCCCACCGACCCACCTCCCTGCGCCCGTCGCGGGCGTCCGCGCCACCCGCCGTCCGCGCCCGCGTTGCGGCCCGCCCGAGCACGCCCCCCGCGGGGCCGAGGCTCGACGACGCGACCGCCACGCGCCGCGCGCTCGTCGCGGACGTGTGCGCGCTCGGCGCCGACCCAACGCGCGCGTCGGCCGCGGTCGACGCCGCGTGGCGCGCGTGGGAGGCGGTGCCCGAGGCGGCGCGGCGCGGGGAGATCCTCGCGGCCCTGGTGCGGGGCGGCTGGTTCGCGCGCGTGGCCCACGCCTGCGCCGAGGGCCGCGACCCCGACGGCGCGGTGGCGCTCGCCCTCGCCGACCGCGCCAACGCGGGCGTCGGCGGCCTGCGCGCGGTGGTGATGCGCTGGGTCACGCCGCTGCGCGAGGCCCCGCGCGCGGCCTCCCCCCTCCCCTGCGACGGCGGCCCCCTGGAGGACGACGCGCCGCTCTCGCGCAACACGCCGCCGCTGGCCCGGCACCTCCGGCGCGAGCGGGCTGCGATCCTCCGGCGGCTCGCCGAGGGCGACGAGTCCGCGGCGTGGCGCGGCGTCGAGCGCCTCGTGGCCGCGCAGCTCCGCGCGCCCGGCGCCGGCGACGCCGCCCTCTCGCTCTGCGACCTCGCGACGCGGGCCGACGCGCGGGGGCTCCACGCGCTCCAGCTCCGGCTCACGGAGCGGGCGGTGGAGGTCAGGCCCGACGACGACTGGGCCTGGCAGCAGCACTCGGTGGCGCTCCGCCGCGTCGGGCGCCTCGACGAGGCCGCGGAGGCCGCCCGCCGCGCCGCCGAACGCCGCGAGCACCCGATCCACCACGCCTCGCTCGCGGTGGTGCTGCGCGACGCGGGCCGCCTCGACGAGGCGCTCGCGGCCAGCGAGGGCGGGGCGCGGCGCCGGCCCGACGACGTGCGCGCCTGGCTCGGCCTCGCGGTCTCGCTGCGCGCGTCGGGTCGCTTCACCGAGTGCCTCGACGCCTACGAGCGCGCCGTCCGCGCGGCGCCCACCCACGGGCCGGCGCTCGGCGGGCGCGCCGAGGCGCTCAAGGCGATGGGGAAGCTCCGCGAGGCGCTGGCGGCCTACGACGAGGCGCTGCGCGTGCTCCCGCACGACGGGCACCTGCACACGGGCCGGGCCTCGGTCCTCCGCCGCCTGGGGCGCCTGCCCGAGGCGCTGGCTTCGTACGACGAGGCGGCCCGGCTGCGGCCCGGCGAGTCGGGGCTGCGGGTCGGCCGCGCGCACGTGCTCAAGGCGATGGGGCGCCTCACCGACGCGCTCGCCGGGTACGACGAGGCGCTGGCGGCGGGCAACGACAGCGACTCGGCGCGCTGCGAGCGGGCCGACGCGCTGCTGCGCCTGGGGCGGCCCTTCGAAGCGCTCACGGGCTACGAAGACGTGCTCCGCCGGCACCCGAGCCACGCCGCCGCGCGCGCCGGCCACGCGGCGGCGGTGGCCGCGGTGATGCGCCGCCCCGAGATCGCGCGGGCCCTCGCCCCCCGCACCGCTGCATCGCAGCCTCGACGCGCGCGCTCGCGCCGCTGAGCGAACTCCCCGCTACTCCCCGGCCTCGCCTTCGAAGTCCTCGTCGGCCTCGGCGCCGCCGAGGAGGGCGCGCACGTCGTCTTCGCTCAGGCCCTTGAGGGCGCCGGCGTCCTCGGCGACGACGGCCTCGGCGAGGGCGCGCTTGCGCTCCTTGAGGGCGACGATTCGCTCCTCGAGGGTGCCCTTCGCGATGAGGCGGTAGACGGTGACGGCGCGGGCCTGGCCCATGCGGTGGGCGCGGTCGGTGGCCTGGGCCTCGGCGGCGGGGTTCCACCACGGGTCGCAGTGGATCACGGTGTCGGCGGCGGTGAGGTTGAGCCCGGTGCCGCCCGCCTTGAGCGAGATGAGGAAGGCGGGCGCTGCCCCCGACTGGAAGCGGGCCACGGCGCCGTCGCGGTCGCGCGTGGCGCCGTCGAGGTACTCGTAGGCGACGCCCATCGCGTCGAGGTCCTTGCGCCACAGCCCCAGGAGCTCGGTAAACTGCGAGAACACCAGCACCCGCCGCCCCTCGCGCGCGACCGACTCGACGAGTCCGAGGAAGGCCTCGCGCTTGGCGCTCGCGGCCGCGGGGAGCGCGGCATCGACGAGGCGCGGGTCGCACGCGGCCTGGCGCAGCCGCAGGAGCGCGGTCAGCACGCTGAGCCCGGCGCGCGCGAGGCCCACGGCGGCGATGCGCTCCTCGACGTCGCGCAGGGCGGCGGCGGAGAGGGCGTCGTAGAGACGTCGCTGCGCGGGGGTCATCGCGCAGAGCTGGTCGATCTCCTGCTTGGGCGGCAGCTCGGCGAGCACGTCGCGCTTGGTGCGGCGCAGGATGAAGGGACGAACGAGCGCGCGGAGCCGCTCGGCCGCGGGGGACCTCGGGTCGGCGGTGACGGGCTTCTCGTAGCGGGCGGCGAAGTCGCGGGTCGAGCCGAGCATCGCGGGGTTGGCGAAGTCCATCAGGGCCCAGAGCTCGCCGAGGTGGTTCTCGACGGGCGTGCCCGAGAGGGCGAGGCGGCGCTCGGCGTCGAACTCGCGGGCGGCCTGGGCCGACTGGGCGGCGGCGTTCTTGATCGACTGGGCCTCGTCGAGCACCGCGTAGCGGAAGCGCACCGACGCGAGCATCGCGACGTCGCGGCGCAGGAGCGCGTAGGTGGTCACCACCACGTCGGCGCGCGCGAGGGCCGACGCGTCGCGCTCGCGCGCGGCACCGTGGTAGAGCAGCACCGAGAGGTCGGGGGCGAAGCGGGCCGCCTCGCGCACCCAGTTGCCCGCGACGGAGGTCGGCGCCACCACCAGCGACGGGGCCGCGCCGTCGCGCTCCTTGCGCCAGAGCAATAGCGCCAGCGCGGTGAGCGTCTTGCCGAGGCCCATGTCGTCGGCCAGCAGGCCGCCCGCGCCGAGCTCGTCGAGAAACTGGAGCCACGCCACGCCCGCCGCTTGATAGGGGCGGAGCGACGCCCGGAGTCCGCGCGGGAGCTCGGGGTCGGCCCGCACCGCCAGCGCGCGGAGCTTCGTGCGGAACGCCTCCACCGCGGGCGTGAGCTCGGCGCCGACGCCCGCGTCGACCCAGCGCTCGACGCGCCCGAGCTGGTGCGCCGGCAGCGACGCGCGCGCGGGACGTCCCGGCCGCGCGGCCTTCGCGGGAACCACCTCGTCGAGCTCCTCGACGAAGGCGGCGACGGCGTCCTGGATCTCGCTGACCGAGCCGTCGTCGAGCTCGACCCAGCGGCGCTTGTCGCGGAGCACCTCGCGGAGCCGCTGGAGGTCGGCCGCGAGCTCGCCCGCGTCGAAGGCGAACTCCGCGTCGAGCAGGTTGCCCTCCATCGCGACGCGGACGCGCGGGCGAACGGGCGGTCGCACCACCACGCGGCGGAGGTTCTCGGCGACGAGCACGGTCAACGCGAAGGGCTCGGGCTCGCGCAGCGCGGTGATGCCACGGGCCCAGAAGTCCGCGGCGTCGCGCTCCTTCGCGGCGAAGGCGAGGGACGTGGCGCTCCAGGCGAGGCCGGCGCGGGCGACGCGGTCGAGGGCCGAGCGCTCGCGGTCGGGGTCGCGGCGGAGGTCGTGCTCGAAGGGGAGACGCGCGAGCGGGCCGTCGGGGCCGAGCGGGACGGCGCCGAAGTCGTACTCGGCCTCGACGCGGGCGGCGACGTCGAGGGCGCGGCCCTCGATGCGGACGACGACGCGGGGCGCGGCGCGCGGCGGGAGGCCGAGCTCCTCGGGGCGCGGGAGGTCGACGGGGCGCCCGCCGAGCGCGCGCTGGACGCCGCGGATCACGGTGGGCACGTGGGCGCCGGGCACCTCCGCGGCGGGGCGGCAGTGGAGGCCCCACGCGAGGTCGGGGTCGACGCCCTCGTCCACGGGGAAGAAGGACCGGAGCGACGGCGACCACACCGCGGGGAAGGCGCCGGGGAAGAGCACCACGTCGCGCGCGGGGAGCTCGAGGTCGCCCGCGTACCAGCGGCCTTCGAGGGCGTCGACGAGCGCGCCGCCGTGCTCGACGAGGGCGCTGCCGGGGCCGCGCGCCTCGAGCGAGACGGCGACGTCGGCGCGGGCGAGCGCGGCGCGCGCGATGCGCAGGCGCAGCGGCTCGTCGCGGAAGGAGACGCGCTCGGCGCCCTTCTCGCCGAGGAGCACCTCGCGGCCCGACGCGCGCAGGAGGTGGAGCGCGACGGTGGCCGGCGTGCCCGAGAGCGCCACGCCCTTGCGGCCGCGCGAGAGGGGCTCGCCGAGCGTGAGGAGCCGGCGTTCGAGGCGCGGGAGCGGGCGCGTGGTGACCTCGCGCGGGTCGTAGAGCGAGCGGTCGGCGGCGCTCATCAGCCGCAGCTCGAGGGTGGGGTGCTCGTAGGGCGCGGCGGCGAGGCCGGGGCGCGCGTCGACGGGCGTCAAGCGGATCTCGAAGCTCTCCGACGCGGCGGGCGTGGCGAGCGGGAGCCATCGGTCGGCGAGCGCGCGCGCGTGGAGCTCGTCGCGCGCGGCGACCCGGAGGGCGGGAAGCTCGTCGAGGAGTTCGGTGACGTCTCGGCGGCCCTCGAGCGCGGCGGCGCGGAGCCCGGGGTGGAGCGCGAGGTCGACGAGCATTGCGAGGACGTGGACGCAGCCGGCGGCGTAGGGGTCACAGGTGCAGGTGGTCTGGAGCTTCGCGGTGCCGTCGGGGTGCTGGCGGAAGGTGGCGCGCGACGCGAGGACGCCGGGCCGCGCGGGGCCGCGCCGCGTGCCCGTGGGCGCGGGCGTCGGGCCGAAGGCGCTGGCGGTGAGCGTGGCGCCGTCGGAGAGCGCGGGCGGGGCGGCGTACTCGGTGTGGAGCGCGAGGGCCTGGAGCACGCGCTCGGGGCTGAAGGTGGCGGCGAGGGTGTCGAGGGTGAGGAGTTCGAACCAGGCGGGCTGCATCGGTTACGGTCGGGCCTTGGAGAAGCGCATGACGCCGTCGTCGACGGGGGCGTGGCGGAGGGCCGCGCGGTCGAGGGCGTAGTTCTGGTAGACGCGCCAGGGGGCGCGGTCGCCCTGGCGGGGGAAGCGGTCGACCGCGCGGAGGACGTAGTTGGCGGCGAAGTCGAGCAGGGGCTCGGCGCGCAGCGAGGGGTCGTCGTTGTGGGGCCGGGCGGCGGCGTAGCCGTGGCGGTCCATGTGCTGGAGCAGGCGGCAGACGTACTCGCAGGTGAGGTCGCACTTGAGCGTCCACGACGCGTTGGTGTACCCGATGGAGACGGCGAGGTTGGGCACGTCGCCGAACATCATCCCCTTGTAGGCCAGCAGCTTCGACGGCTCGACCGCGCGCCCGTCGACCTCCAGCGCCACGCCCCCGAGGAACTTCAGCTCGAGGCCCGTGGCGGTGACGACGATGTCGGCGTCGAGCGAGGCGCCCGACTTGAGTTGCAACCCGGTCTCGGTGAAGGTCTCGATCTCGTCGGTGACGACGGAGGCGCGGCCGTCGCGGAGGGTCTCGAAGAGGTCGCCGTCGGGGACGAGGCAGAGGCGCTGGTCCCAGGGGTTGTAGCGCGGGGTGAAGTGGCGCCCGACGTCGACCGCGCCGCCCACCGCGCGCCGCACCTGCCCGACGAGCAGCCGCTTCGCCCGCTCGGGGAAGCGCCGGGTGAACTTGTAGAACGCCATGCCGAGCAGCACGTTCTTCCAGCGGGTGGCCTCGTACGCGGCGCCGGCGGGGAGGCGCGCGCGGAGCCAGTCGGCGACGCGGTCGACGCCGGGCATCGCGATGACGTACGTCGGCGAGCGCTGGAGCATGGTCACGTGGGCGGCGCGCTTCGCGAGCTCGGGCACCAGCGTCATCGCGGTGGCGCCGCTGCCGACGACCACCACGCGCTTGCCCTCGTAGTCGAGGCGCTCGGGCCAGTGCTGCGGGTGCACGACCGTGCCGCGGAAGCGCTCGCGCCCCGCGAAGGCCGGCGCGTGCCCGGCCTCGTAGTCGTAGTAGCCCGCGCACGCGAAGACGAACGAGCACGTGAAGCGCCGCAGCTCGCCCGTCGCGGACTCCCGCACCTCCAGCGTCCAGCGGGCGTCGGCCGACGACCACGACGCGCGCTCGACGCGGTGGCCGTAGCGCACCTTGCGGTCGATGCCGGCCTCGCGCGCGGTGTCACGGATGTACGCGAGGATCGACGGCCCGTCGGCGATCGCCTTGGCCTGCGTCCAGGGCCGGAAGGAGTAGCCCAGCGTGTACATGTCGGAGTCCGAGCGGATGCCCGGGTAGCGGAAGAGGTCCCAGGTGCCGCCCATGCGCTCGCGGCCCTCGAGGATCGCGTAAGTCTTGTGGGGGAGCTTGTCCTGGAGGTGCCAGGCCGCGCCGACGCCGGAGAGCCCGGCGCCGATGATGATCACGTCGAAGTGGGTCGCGTCGTCGCTCATGGCAGAGGGTCGGCGATGGTACGCGAGTTCGCCTCAGGCGGGCGCGGCCTTCAGCGACACGCGGGGGGCCGGGGCCCAGCGCGCGAGGACGGCGTCGAGGGCGCGCGCGGTGATGGGCTTGGTGAGGTAGTCGCTCATCGCGGCCTCGAGGCAGCGCTCGCGGTCGCCCTGCATCGCGTGCGCCGTGAGCGCGACGACGGGGAGCTCGACGCAGCGCGGGTCGGCGAGGGCGCGGATGGCCCGCGTGGCCTCGTAGCCGTCCATCTCGGGCATCTGGCAGTCCATGAAGACGATGTCGTAGGCGCGCGCGCGCACGGCGGCGAGCGCCTCGCGCCCGTTGTTGGCGACGTCCACCTCGTAGCCGCGGCGCTCGAGGAGCTTGACCACGACGCGCTGGTTGACCGGGTTGTCCTCGGCGACGAGCACGCGCCCGAGGGGGGCGCGCGCCGACGGGCGGAGCGAGGGCACGAGCGAGGGCGCGAGCGAGCGGGCGGCGGGGGCGCGGCTCGACGGGAGGCGGGCGCGGCGCGGCGGCTCGGCGCAGAAGAGGCTCGCGAGGCAGCCGCGGAGCTGCGACTGGCGGAAGGGCTTGCGGAGGTACACGCGGAAGCCGAGCGCCTCGGCGACGGCGCGGTCCTCGTCGCGGACGGCGGAGGTGAGCATGACGAGGGTGGTGCCGGCGAGGGCGGCGTCGGCGCGGATGCGGCGCGCGAGCTCGAGGCCGTCGACGTCGGGCATCTGCATGTCGAGGATCGCGACGTCGATCGCGGCGCCGCGCGCGCGGGAGGCGTGCAGCACGGCGAGTGCCTCATCGGCGCACGACGCGGTGGCCGGGCGCATCCCCCAGGTGTTGGCGAGGGCGGTGAGCAGGCGGCGGTTGGTGGGGTGGTCGTCGACGATGAGCACGCGCCGCCCGGAGAGCTCGGGCGAGGTGCCGTCGCGCGCGGGGGCGACGGCCGGGGCCGGGCCGAAGGGGAGTTCGAACCAGAACAGGCTCCCGACGCCGGGCTCGCTCTCGACGCCGATCTCGCCGCCCATGAGTTTGACGAGGCGCTTGCAGATGGCGAGGCCGAGGCCGGTGCCGCCGTAGCGGCGGGTGGTGGAGCTGTCGGCCTGGGTGAAGGACTCGAAGAGCCGCGGGAGCACGTCGCCGGGGATGCCGATGCCGGAGTCCTGCACTTCGAAGCGGACGCGGCAGCCGCCGTCGCCCTCGGCGGCGAGGCCCGCGCGCAGCACCACCTCGCCGCGCTGGGTGAACTTCAGCGCGTTGCCGAGGAGGTTGGTGAGCACCTGGCGGACGCGCCCCGGGTCGCCGCGGACGTGCGAGGGGACGGCGGGGTCGATCCACGCGATGAGCTCGACCTCGCCGCGGGGCGAGTGGTCGGCGAAGAGGGAGGTGAGGTCGTCGACCACCTCGTGGAGGTTGAAATCGATGCGCTCGAGCTCGAGGCGGCCGGCCTCGATCTTCGAGTAGTCGAGCACGTCGTTGATGAGGGCGAGGAGGGCCTCGCCGCTGCGGCGGAGCATCTCGGTGTACTCGCGCTGCTCGTCGTTGAGGCGCGTGCCGAGGAGGAGCCCGGTCATGCCGATCACGCCGTTCATCGGCGTGCGGATCTCGTGGCTCATGTTGGCGAGGAACTCCCCCTTGGCGCGGCTGGCGGCCTCGGCGGCGAGGCGGGCGCGCTCGAGCTCGCGCTCGGCCTCCTGGCGGCGCTCGATGTCGCGCCGGAGGCTCTCGTTGAGCGCGCGCATCTCCGCCGACGACAGCTCGATCGCGCGCTCGACGGTGTAGCGCTCCTGGTCGGCCTCGGTGTACGTGCGGCTGACGCGCGCGAGGAGGGCCGCCCACTGCGCGGCGGTCGGCGCGGCGGTGGGGTCGGCGCCGGCCTTGCGGAGCTGGCGCGCGAGGAGGGGGTGGAGCGCGGGGGGCTCCGCGGGGCCAGGCGCCCGGTCTTGGGGGAAGGTGCTTCGATGCAACGGGCGCCTCTCCTCGCACCAACGGCTCGGCGCGGGGGGGCCTTGAGGGTCTGTCCGATCAGCGCGAGGGCGGCGCGCGGACGGGCACCCGCTCCCCGCGGAGCGCACCGGCGACGGGCCACGGGGCGCCGGCGTCGCGGTCGACGGGGCGGCACCCCTGGCGGCGCACGGCGGCGGCGACGTCGGCGTTGCCCGCGACGGCGAGGGTGAGCGACGCGCCGCCGTTGGCGTGGACGAGGACGGCCTCCATCACGGTGGTCTCGCGGGCGATCCAGAGGATGCGGCGCGTGGCGGCGCTCTCGGCGCTCTCGGGGCACTCGACGAAGCCCGCGGGCTCGCCGTAGCGCGCGCGCAGCGACTCGTAGTGCGCCCCGAGCCGCGCGACGTCCGGCAGCCGCGAGAGGAACTGCACCTGCGCCACGCGCCCAAGCCGCTCGGAGATGAGGTACGCCGCGACCCCGCCGTTGGGGAGAACCTCCTGGAGGAGCGCGTGCCCCGGGAGGCTGCCGGGCGCGGGCCGCGCGCCGGGGCGGAGGCGCTCGAGCTCCTCGCGGCGCAGGCCGATGTACACCCCGCGGGCGTCGTCGGGCATCAGGGCGGCGGACTCGGTCTGGAGCGTGCGCAGGCGCTCGACGGCGACGTCGAGGCGGCGCGCACGATCGCGGTCGCGCGGCGTCGGCGGCAGGAGCGACGGCGCCGGCGGGGCGGCGCGCGAGGAGAAGCGGGCGATCGCGAGGACGAGGGCGGCGACGGCGAGGGCGGCGCCCAGGGCGATGGCGAGCTGCTTCGGCACGGGCGCCGCGGAGGCTACTTCACCCGAGCAGCAGGCGGAAGACGGTGAAGAGCAGGGCCGAGAGGGTGATGGTGGCGGGCAGGGTGAGGAGCCAGGCGAGGGCGATGTTGCGGATGGTCTTCGGCTGCACGCCGCTGCCGTTGGCCACCATGGTGCCGGCGACGCCCGAGGAGAGGACGTGCGTGGTGCTCACCGGGAGGCCGGTGGCGCTGGCGAAGGCGATGGTGCTGGCGGCGACGATCTCGGCCGACGCGCCCTGGGCGTAGGTGAGGTGGGTCTTGCCGATCTTCTCGCCGACGGTCTCGACGATGCGGCGCCACCCGAACATGGTGCCGACGCCGAGCGCGACGGCGATGGCGACGAGCACCCAGCGCGGGGCGTAGTCGGTGAGGTTGCGGAGGTCCTTGCGGAGCGACTTGAGCTCGTCGGCCTCGGCCGAGGTGAGCCCGAGGCCGCCGGACTTCACCAGCTTGTCGAGGGACTTGTCGGCGAGGAGCACCGCCTGGCGCACCTGGAAGCGCTCGCCCGCGGGGATGTCGCGCACGCGGGCGTAGGCGCCGAGGTGGTCGTGCGCGGCCGCGAGCTCGCGGCGGAGCGAGGCGCGCTCGGACGCGCTGGCGGCGTCGCCGTGGCGCTCGACGACCTGTTCGATGGCGGTGGCCGCGCGGGCGGCGCGCTGGACGCGGTCGGCGCCGGCGCCGTAGTCGAGGGCGAAGCCGGCGGGGAGCACGCCGATGAGGATCAGCATCATGAGCCCGACGCCCTTCTGCCCGTCGTTGGAGCCGTGGGCGAAGCTGACGCCGGAGCACGTGGCGACGAGGAGCGCCCGGACGCCGGGCGGCGGGGGCACGTCCTTCGGCGGCGCGGCGAGCAGCGAGCGCATCGGGGTGTAGCGCTTCGCGCCGAGGAGCAGCAGGGCCGCCATGCCGAAGCCGAAGAGGGGCGAGACGATGAGGGAGAGCGCGATCTCGCCGGCCTTCTCCCAGTTGACGCCCTGGCCGAAGGCGTGGCCGGGGCGCAGGGAGTTGGCGATGCCGACGCCGAGGATGGCGCCGATGAGCGTGTGCGAGCTCGACGCGGGGAGGCCGAAGTACCAGGTGCCGACGTTCCACACGATGGCGGAGACGAGGAGGGCGAGGACCATCGCGAGGCTGACGTGGGTGCCGCCGGCGACGAGGAGCTCGACGGGGAGCAACTTCATGATCCCCATGGCGACGGTGATGCCGCCGAGGAAGACGCCGAGGAAGTTGCAGACGCCCGAGAGCGCCACCGCGTACTTGGGCTTGAGCGCGTTGGTGTAGATCACCGTCGCGACGGCGTTGGCCGTGTCGTGAAAGCCGTTGACGAACTCGAAGGCGAGGGCGATCAGCAGGCAGACAAACAGAGTGATCGCCGCGCCCGTGCCGAGGCCGTGATCGAACAGGGCTTCCATAGGCGTTGTACCGTTCGCTTTCGGGGGCTTCGTCGGGCGCCCGTCCGGCGCCGTCGACTCCCTTGTGGGGACGGTAGGGGGGTGATGTCACGGGGAGGTGACATCGCGATTCCGTGTTGGTGGCGCGGAGCTCCCGGGCGGGGGCCGTCCATCCTATACTCGTCGTATGCGTGCGAGGCCCCTGCTGGTGCTGACGCTGATCGCGGCGTCGATGGTCGCGTGGTTCTCGGTGAGGATGTGGGCGGGCGACGTGCCGGAGGTGTGGCGGGTGAGCTGCATCCTCGGCGCGTGGGCGCCGCTGGGCGCGGCGGCGGTGTTCCGCTACGTGCGCGCGGTGGGCGACCGGGAGGACTCGGTGTTCGCCGCGTGGCTGGTGCGCGCGATCGGGATGCACTTCACGCTCGCGTGGCTGGTGGGCGCCTCCGACTGGCTCCGCGGCCCGCCGGGCTCCGTCCACGGGTGGAACAGCGACCTCGGCGCCCCGCTCGTCTTCCTCTCCTTCGCGCCCGTCTTCGCCGTGTGCTTCGGCGCCCTCGCGTGGATCGCGAGCGTCCACACGCGGCTCCCGCGCGAGCCCGAGAGCGCCGAGTCCCTCGTCCGCGCGGCCGCCGTCCCCTACCGCGGCGCGGGGGAGATCCGCGTGACGCGCGCGGCCCCGGCCTTCCCCACGGCCACCCTGGTCGGCGCCTTCGCGGGCATCGGGGCCGTGTGGTTCTCGATGGCGGCGCCCTGGTCGGCCCCCGCGGTCATCGCCGCCTGCGCGCTCGGCCTCGGCGCCGCGGCCTCGACGGGCGCCGGCGCGGTCGCCCCCTGCGTGATCTCCCTCGTCGGCGTCGCCGCGGCCCTCCAGGCGCGCGAGCTCCCGGCGGCCTTCTCCGCCCGCTCGATCGACGTGGCCTTCGCGTGGCCCTGGGTGGCGCTCGCGTCGGTCTTCTGCTGGCTCGCGGTCGTCGAGCTGCGCCTCCGCGCCCGCCGCGCTGTCGCCTGACGACCAACGATCTGGCACGCGCGGACAACGCTTCGCCGCGCGGCGCCCCTACCCTTGTGCGCGTGGAGGAAATCACCATGCGCGACCCCCTCGCGGACTACCCGTACACCACCCGCAACCCCGACGGCACCTGCACCTGCGGCGCCTGCCGCGAGGCCGTGCGCCCCGCGCCGCGCGACCCGCTCGGCTACGTCGCCTTCGCCGCCGCCCTCGGGATGAGCTTCGTCGCGCTGCCGGTCATCGCCGTGCTGCCGCCGATCAACATGATGCTCGTGCCGCCGACCTTCCTGCTCATCAGCAACCTCTGGGGCTTCTCGACGGAGGCGCTCTGGGGCGACCGGCGGTGCCCGTCGTGCCGCCGCGCGCTGGTCTTCAAGCGCCGTTAACGGCTCGGCGCCAGGCGCCCGGCGCGCTCCCCGTCCAGCGCACGAAGGCCTTGTGGAACGCGCTCGGGTCGGAGAAGCCGAGCGCGAAGCCCACCTCGGCGGCGCCCCGCGCGGGGTCGCGGAGCGCGTCGAGGGCGAGCGCGCGGCGCACCTCGTCGAGCACGTCGGCGTAGGTGGTCCCCTCGTCGCGGAGCCTGCGCTGGAGGCTGCGGGGGCTCAGGCGGAGCGAGGCGGCGATGTCCTCGAGGGCGGCGCCCGTCGGCAGCGCGCGGGCCGCCGCGTCGCGCACGCGCGGGACGATGCCCTGCTTCGTCGGGAGCCGCGTGAGCACGGCGCGCGCGTGGCTCTCCAGGATCTCCACGAGCGCGGGGTCGGCGGTGCGCACGGGGAGGGCGGCGACGGCGGGGTCGAAGCGGACCTCCGAGCGGTGCTGGTTGAAGCGGACCGGGCAGCGGAAGAGCGCGTCGTGCTCGGCGCGGTCGGCGGGCGGCTCGTGTTCGAAGGCGACGAGCGTCGGGGCGAGGTCGACGCCCGTCACCGCGCGCGCCGTGACCACCGACCACGCGAAGGCGAACTCCGTCGCGTGGCGCGGCACCGCGTAGGGCACCTCGCGCACGGTGAGCCAGGCCCCGAGGAAGTCGGGCGTCGCCTCCCAGTGGACGGTCTGCGCGTCGTTCATCACGCGGTAGAAGCGGAAGACGCGCTCGAACCCTTCGCCCAGCGTCGCGCTCGCCGCGAGGAACATCCCCGCCATGTTGACCGCCGCGTGGCCCGCCCGCTCGCCGGTGCGCAGCCCGAAATTGGGGTGCCCGCTCGCGCCCGCCGCGGCGTCCCAGAGGGCGACGGTCACGCGCCCGGTGAGCCGCGCGTCGGGGTCGGCGAGCACGTCCGCCGTGACGCCGTGCGCGGCGAAGAGCGGGAGCGGGTCGATGCCGTGCTCGCGCGCGCCCGTCGCGATGGCGCGGGCGATGTGGACCGGGAGCGTGTGGTCGAGGACCGGAGGTGCGCCCATCGCCGCCCCTGCCGCCGTGACCTACCGCGCCCCGCAGAAGGAGTCGACGAGTTCGAGCACGCCCTCCTCCTGCTCGAACAGCACGAAGTGGCCCGCGTTGAGCTCGACGTTCTGCACGCGCTCGAGGCCCGAGACGCCCTCGACGCGGAAGGGCGGCGTGCGCCCGTCGGCGTCGCCGCGGATGATCAAGATGGGCACGCGCGAGCGGCGCACCTGGTCGAAGTAGTTCTCGTCGAAGCCCGAGATGAGGGCGAAGCCCGAGACGTGGCCGAGGAGGTTGCGGCTGGCGAGGTGCAGGAGCCCGCGGCCGCCGTAGCCCGACCCGATCGCGTAGACCCCCTCGCTGTGCGCGGTGGCGTAGTTGAGCACCTGCTCCCACGCCTGCGCCCCGCGCTCGTTGAACCACTCGCCCCCGAGGCCCACCGACGGGCACAGCACCATCGCGTCGGGCATCCGCCGCGCGAGCAGCCAGCACGGCAGCGTCGACGAGCCGCCCGTGCCGTGGAGGTAGATCACCGCGCGCGGCGCGCGCTCCTGCGGGTTGAGCACCAGCGTGTGGACGGCCGTGCCGCTCGACAGCCCGAGGAGGTTCGACGGGATGGGCGACGGGAGCACGACGGCCTCGGGGTCGGCGCGCATCCGCCGGTAGGCCGCCCGCACGTACGACTTCGCGCGCCGCGCGTCCTCGCTGCGGATCCCGCCGAAGTCCGTCATCGCCACGAAGAGCACCATCCCGAGGTCGCCGTCGTCGCCGAGGCGGTCGACCCACGGCCCCGCCGACTCCGCGGGGAGCACCACCGTGCGGCCGAGCGCCGTCGGGTGCGAGCGCAGGTGGCGCCCGCCGACGATCGCCAGCAGCAGCGCGAGGCCGACGCCGCCGGCGATGCGCGCGCGACGCGGCTCGCTCTGCGCGTAGAGCGCGGCGTAGTCGAGGACGAGGTAGGCGACCATCCACGCCCAGCCCCAGGCCGACACGCCCCCGCGGACGCAGAGCGAGATCAGGTAGACCCCGACGGGGATGCCCAGGAGGCCGAAGATCGAGAAGAGGACGGGCACGGTGTTCCAGGGAATGGGGGGACGGCGGGTGTGAGATTATCAGCGTTTCCGCGACGCAAGCGGTTATTCGGTCAGCCCGCGGGCAGCGCCTCGACCCGCACGGCGGCGGCCTTGAACTCCGCGGTGCCCGACCGCGGGTCGGTGGCGTCGATGGTCAGCGCGTTGGTGTCGACCTCGTCGGGGAAGTGGAAGGTCATGAACACCGTCCCCGCCGGCAGCCCGTCGTCGATGCGGGCCGGCGCCACCACCGCGCCGCGCCGCGAGGCCACCCGCACGCGCTGGCCGTCGCTCACCCCGAGGCGCCGCGCGTCGTCGGGCGAGAGGTCGACCGTCTCCCCGCGGCGCATCGGCGAAACGAAGCCCGACGTCTGAACGCCCGTGTTGTACGAGTCGAGCCGGCGCCCGGTGGTCAGCGTCAGCGGGAACTCGTCGGTGATCGGGTCGACCGGCTCGGCGTGCTGCACCGCCGTGAAGGGCGCCGCGGGCCCGACGCGCGGCTCCGCCCACAGCCTCCCGTGGAGGAAGGGCGAGCCGAGCGAGGCCTCGTCGGGGCAGGGCCACTGGATCCCGTTGTGGGCCTCGAGCTTCTCGTAGCTCATCCCGCGGTGCATCGGGCTCTCGGCGCGCATCTCGTCCCAGAGCGCGCGCGCGGTGGGGTGGCCGAGGTCGAGCCCGAGGCGGCGCGAGAGCTCCGCGAGGATCCACAGGTCGTCGCGCGCGTCGCCGGGCGGGCGCGCCACCCCGCGGACGCGCTGCACGCGGCGCTCGCTGTTGGTCACGGTGCCCTCGCCCTCCGACCACGCCGAGCCGGCCGGGAGCACCACGTGGGCCATCCGGGCGGTCTTGGTGAGGAAGAGGTCTTGCACGACGAGGTGGTCGAGGCCGCCGAGGAGGCGCGCCGCCCGCTTCGAATCCGCCTCGCTCTGCGCGGGGTTCTCGCCGACGCAGTACACCGCGCGGAGGGCGCCGTGCTCCATCGCCTCGAACATCTCGGTGAGCGTCCAGCCCTTGCGCGGCGGGATCGTGGCGCCCCAGAGCTTCTCGTAGCGCCCGCGCGCGTCGGGGTCCTCGACGTCTTGGAAGCCCGGGAGCTTGTGGGGGAGCGCGCCCATGTCGCCGCCGCCCTGGACGTTGTTCTGCCCGCGCAGGGGGTTGAGCCCCGAGCCCCAGCGCCCGACGTGGCCGGTGGCGAGCCCGAGGTTGATGAGCGCGAGCACGTTGTCGACGGCGTTGTGGTGCTCGGTGATGCCGAGCGTCCAGCAGATCACCGCCCGGTCGGCGCGCGCGTAGTCCCGCGCCATCCGCTCGATGAGCGCGGCGGGCACGCGGGTGACGGCCTCGGCGCGCGCGGGCGTCCACTCGGACACGGCGTCGACCCAGTCGTCGTAGTGGGCGGTGGCGCGGGCGACGAAGGGCTCGTTGACGAGGCCGTCGCGCACGATGACGTGGCCCACCGCGTTGGCCAGGGCGACGTCCGTCCCGACGCGCAGCGGGAGCCAGCCGTCGGCCCACTTCGCCGAGCTCGTGCGCCGCGGGTCGACGACGTAGAGCCGCGCCCCGCGGTGCACGGCCTTGAGCACGTGGTGGAAGAAGATGGGGTGCGTCTCGCGCGCGTTGGAGCCCCACAGGAGGATGACGTCGGTCTCCTCCACCTCGCGGTACGAGCTCGTCCCGCCGCCCGCGCCGAACACCGTCGCCAGACCGACGACGCTGGGGGCGTGTCAAGTCCGGTTGCAACTGTCGATGTTGTTGCTGCCCACCGCCGCGCGGACGACCTTCTGCGCGAGGTAGTTCACCTCGTTGGTCGCCTTCGAGCAGGAGAAGACCCCGACGGAGGTGGGCCCGTGGGCGGCCTTCGCGGCGAGGATCCCGGCGGCGGCGCGGTCGAGCGCCTCGTCCCAGGTGGCGGCGCGGAGGGCGCCGTCGTCGCCGCGGACCAGCGGGTGTGTCAGACGTTCCATGAGGGGCGAGCGTACACCCGCGGCGGCGGGCGGGGGGAGGGCGCGATCAGGGCGAGACGGCGATGAAGCCCGGGTCGGGTTCGAACGCGGCGTTGACGGCGGTGGTGGCGTCGGTGGTGCCGCCCATCAGGGTGTTGATGGTGCGGACGTCGACGCGGACGCGCCCGCCGCCGCCGTTGCCGCCGGGCCGCGGGATGCGCCCGGCGGGGGACGGCGGGGTGACGCCCGCGCCGCCGCCCGCGGTGCCGACCACGCCGGTCGCCGTGAGCGTCTGGATGCGGACGTAGAGCGCGCCGCCCGCGCCGCCGCCGCAGCCGTAGTCGAAGCTCCCGGAGGAGGCCGAGACGCAGGTCTCGCCGCCGACGGTGACCGCGTTCGCGCCGAGCGTCGCGCGCAGGGCGGTGAAGAAGATCGCCCCGCCGCCGTTGCCGCCGGGGCCCGGCATGAGGCTCATGACGTTGCCGCCGCGCCACGTCCCGCCGCCGCCCGAGCCGAGCGTGAGGAGCGAGAGGTTGGCCGCGCCGTAGGTGCCGCCGGCGGAGGGGGGGTTGGCGGCGCCGCCGTTCCACGAGACGCCCGCGGTGGCGCCGCCGCCGTGGTTGCCGCCGCCGCCGGTGACCGACGCGCCGCCGCCGCCGTCGTTGGCCTGCCAGCAGACGTTGCACGGGCTGTTGAGGTAGCCCGCGACGCAGTTGCCGATCTGGCCCCCGCAGCCCCGGCCGGTGCGGCTCTCGCCCTGGTAGGTGTCCTGGTCGGACGCCGCGCCCGGCGGGCCGCCGCGGTAGCCGCGCGCGGCCATGTCGACGCGCCCGGTGGCGATGACGTTGAGGTCGCCCGACACGCGGAAGGCCAGCACGCCGCCCACCGCGCCGTCGAAGGCCCGCGTGGTGAGCACCGAGGCCGCCCGCACCGTGAGGTTGGTGTACGCGGGCACCCGCACCATCGCCACCACCTGGCCCGCGAGCGACGCGTTGCTCGACGCCCCGTAGGTGTTGGCCACCGGCGTGGTGAACACCGCCGTGCTCCCCGCCACCGACTGCACCTTCAGGAACTCGTACGTCCCCACCCGCGCCACCGCGCCGGGGCCGCCCTGGAGGTTGACGAGCAGCACCTCGTCGTTGGCCGCGAGGCCCGCCGGCGCCGCCGTCAGCGTCGCCGAGCTCGCCCCGAGCCCCGTCACCGCGAACCACGGCGCGTCGGGCGTCGCGCGCCCCGACACGCTCTCGCGCGAGAGGTCGCGCGTGCCGCTCACGTCGCCCGCGCCGTCGGCCCCGTTGCCGTACTCGCTCTGCACGCACATCGTCCCCGACGCGACCAGCGGCGGCGTGCACGTCACCCCGCACGCCGCTCGGGCGCAGGTGGCCGCGCCGCCGGTCGGCACCGGGCAGCGGTTGCCGCACGACCCGCAGTTGGCCGTGTCGGTCTGGAGGTCGACGCAGGCGCCCGCGCAGGCCGTCTGGCCCGTGCCGCAGAGCAGCGCGCACGACCCGCTCGCGCACACCTGGCCCGTCGGGCACGCGCGACCGCACGTCCCGCAGTTGGCCGGGTCGCTCTGGGTGTCGCGGCACACGCCGGAGCACGCGGTGAGCCCCGCGCCGCACGACACCGCGCACGTCCCGCTCGCGCAGGCGGTGCCCGCGGCGCAGGCGCGCCCGCACATGCCGCAGTTGTTGTTGTCGCTCGCGAGGTCGCGGCACACGCCCGAGCAGTTGGTGAGGCCCGCGCCGCACGACACCACGCAGGTGCCCGCGGAGCACACCTGCCCCGAAGCGCAGGCGCGGCCGCACGCGCCGCAGTTGGCGAGGTCGTTGGTGAGGTCGCGGCAGACGCCGCCGCAGTTGGTGAGGCCGGCGCCGCACGACACCACGCACGTCCCGGCCGAGCACACCTGGCCGGCGCCGCAGCTCCGCGCGCAGGCGCCGCAGTTGGCGAGGTCGTTGGTGAGGTCGCGGCAGACGCCGGAGCAGTTGGTGAGGCCCGCGCCGCAGCTCACGGTGCACGCGCCGAGCGAGCACACCTGGCCGGCGGCGCAGGCGCGCCCGCACATCCCGCAGTTGCGCGTGTCGGTCTGGAGGTCGCGGCAGGTGCCCGCGCAGTCGGTGAGGCCGGTGCCGCAGGTGGTGACGCAGGAGCCCGCGGCGCAGGCGGTTCCCGCGGGGCAGACGGTGCCGCAGGCGCCGCAGTTGCGGCTGTCGGTCTGGAGGTCGCGGCAGGTGCCGACGCAGTCGGTGAGGCCGGTGCCGCAGGTGGTGACGCACGCGCCCGCGGAGCACACCTGGCCGGCGGCGCAGGCCCGCCCGCACATCCCGCAGTTGGCGCGGTCGGTCTGGAGGTCGCGGCAGGTGCCCGAGCAGTTGGTGGTGCCGCTCGCGCAGCTCACCTGGCAGACGCCGGCGGCGCACACCTGGCCGGCGAGGCAGGCGTTGTTGCAGGCGCCGCAGTGGGCGCGGTCGGTCTGCGTGTCGCGGCAGACGCCGTCGCAGTTGGCGAGGCCGGCGGCGCAGCTCACGACGCAGGCGCCGCGGAGGCACACCTGCCCGTCGGCGCAGGCGGCGCCGCAGCGGCCGCAGTGGGCGCGGTCGGTCTGCGTGTCGCGGCAGACGCCGTCGCAGTTGGTGAGGCCCGACACGCACGACACGGTGCACGCGCCGCCGACGCAGACGAGGCCGCTGGCGCAGGCCATCCCGCACGCCCCGCAGTTGGCCCGGTCGGTCTGGAGGTCGCGGCAGACGCCGTCGCAGAGGGAGAGGCCCGACACGCACGACACCTGGCAGCTCCCCATCGAGCAGATCTGGCCGGTGGCGCAGACGCGGCCGCACATGCCGCAGTTGAGCCGGTCGGTGTCGGTGTCGCGGCAGACGCCGCCGCAGTTGGAGAGGCCGGCGCCGCAGCTCACGGTGCAGGCGCCGCGCGAGCAGATCTGGCCGGGCGGGCAGCGCGTGCCGCAGGCGCCGCAGTGGTTGTTGTCGGAGTCGGTGTCGCGGCAGACGCCGGAGCAGTTGGTGGTGCCCGCGGCGCAGGAGACGGCGCAGACGCCCTCGGAGCAGATCTGCCCGGCGGCGCAGGCGTTGCCGCACATCCCGCAGTTGAGCCGGTCGGTGGCGAGGTCGCGGCAGGCGCCGGTGCAGTTGGTGGTGCCGCCGCCGCAGCTCACGGTGCACGCGCCCATCGAGCACACCTGGCCCGCGGGGCACGCGCGGCCGCACATGCCGCAGTTGCCGTTGTCGGTCTGGAGGTCGCGGCAGAGGCCCGCGCAGTTGGTGGTGCCGCCGCCGCAGCTCACGGTGCACGCGCCCATCGAGCACACCTGACCGGCGGGGCAGGCGTTGCCGCACATCCCGCAGTTGGCGTTGTCGCTCGCGAGGTCGCGGCAGGCGCCCATGCAGTTGGAGAGGCCGGCGCCGCAGGTGACGACGCAGGCGCCCATGGCGCACACCTGGCCGGCGGGGCAGGCGTTGCCGCACATCCCGCAGTTGCTGTTGTCGCTCGCGGTGTCGCGGCAGATGCCCGCGCAGTTGGTGAAGCCGACGCCGCAGGTGGTGGCGCAGCGGCCGGCGGAGCACACCTGCCCGAAGGAGCAGCGGGTGCCGCAGGCGCCGCAGTTGGCGGGGTCGCTCTGGAGGCTGACGCACGACTCGGAGACGCCGCCGTCGAGGCCGCCGTCGGGCGCGGCGTCGGCGCAGGGCGTGAGGAGCTCGGCGCACACGCGCCGGCAGCGGCCGCCGTTGCAGCCGTAGCCCTCGGGGCAGAGGGCGCCGCACGCGCCGCAGTTGGCGCGGTCGCTCTGGGTGTCGGCGCAGTAGCGCATGGTGCCGCCCATGCCGTCGGGCCGCCCGCACTCGGCGAGCCCCGAGCGGCACTGGAACGCGCACACCCCCCGCGAGCACACCTGGTCGGCGCCGCACGCGCGGCCGCAGAGCCCGCAGTTGCGCGCGTCGGTGTCGAGGTTGGCGCAGGTGAGGCCCGCGTCGGCGTCGCCACAGAGCATCTCGCCGGCGCCGCAGGTGGGGACGCAGGCGCCGTTCTGGCACGCCTCGCTGGGGCGGCAGGCGCGGTCGCAGCCGCCGCAGTGATCGCGCGAGGTGCGAAGGGAGACGCACGCGCCGCCGCACTGGGCGAGCTGGTCGCCGCAGGTCACGTCGGGGGCGTCGAGGTCGGCGACGTCGGCCTCGGGCGCCGCGTCGGCCGCGCCGCCGACGACCGCGCGCCCGGTACAGCCCGCGGCGAGCGCCGCGAAGAGCGCCGCGAAGAGTGCGGCGCGAGGCAGGGTCAAGGGCATCATGGGGCGAGGATGCACCCCCGTTCGGGCGGGACTCAAGGGGCGAAGCGGTCGCGCCGACGCCCGCGGCGGCGCGTCAAAGGAGTCATAACGCGGGGCGGCGCGCGGTGAGCCCGTACACGAGCGGCAGGCGGGCGCCGAAGCGCCGCATGCGGAAGCGCCCGGGCGCGAACGCCTCCATGTCGGGGAAGATGTCGTAGGGCGACCAGTCGTACTCGCGGAGGTGCTCGAGGCGCAGGCCCTCATCGAGCAGCGCGCTGACCACGGCGCCGAGGCCGTGGTTGAAGCCCACCTCGCGCAGCGTCACGGGCGCGGCGCGGTCGGCGTAGGTGCCCGTCTGCTCGCTGACGATGGGGACGTCGGGGCCGTCGTAGGCGTAGGCGACGCGCTCGAAGGCGTCGTCCCACATCCACACCGCCGGGTGGAACTCCACCAGGTGAAACGCCCCGCCCGGCCGCAGGCACTCGGCCACGGCGCGCGCCCACGGCCCGAGCCGCGGCAGCCACCCGAGCACCCCGTACGAGGTGAACACCACGTCGTACGTCTCGCCGTCGACGAGCGCGGGCGCGTCGAAGACGTTGCCCTCGACGAAGCGGGCGTCGAGGTCGAGCTCCGCGGCGAGCGTTCGGGCCGTGGCGATGGCGGCGCCGGACAGGTCGAGGCCGGTGACGCGGGCGCCGCGGCGGGCCCAGCTCAGGGTGTCCTGCCCGAAGTGGCACTGGAGGTGGAGGAGGGACTTCCCCGCGACGTCGCCTACCTGGGCGAGTTCGATTTCGCGCAGCGAGCACGCGCCGGCCTTGAAGGCGTCGACGTCGTAGAAGCGCGACGCGAGGTGGAAGGGGGTGCGCGCGTCCCACGCGGCGCGGTTGAGCGAGAAGCACTCGGCGTCGTCCACGGCGCCGACCGTACCACCCGTCACCCGGCGCGGGCGATGTGGGCCGCGAGGAGCGCGTTGACGGCGTCGCCGTGGGTGAGCGGGCCCATGTGCCCGGCGCCCGCGACCTCGGCGAACGACCCCGCGGGCAGCGCCGCCGCGAGGAGCGCCACCACGCGCCGCTCGGCCGCCGGCGTGAGCTCGCCGGTGACGAAGAGTGCGGGCGCCGTGATGGCCGCGTAGGCCGAGGCGGGCGTTCGATCGTCGATGAGCGAGCGGACCTCGTAGAACACCTTGCGCCCCACGCGCAGGAAGGACTGACGTGCGGGCTCGGCGAGCGCGCGCCACGCGCCCGCGCCGCTCCAGTAGTCGACGAAGCGCTCGAACCACGCCTCGCCCCCGCCGCCCTCGTCGTCGCGCAGGCCCACGGCGCGCGCGGCGTCGGCGAGGCCCTCGGGGTCGCCCGAGGCGTGGAGGACGCCCCACGCGACCGGGTCGTAGGCCGCGAGCGACCGGACCCGCGCCGGGTCGCGCTGTGCGAGCTTGAGCGCGAGCAAGGCCCCGTAGGAGTGCCCGACGAGGTGAACGCGGCCGCCGATGCCCGCGAGGAGGTGTTCGAGCGCGGCGAGGTCGTCGTCGAAATGGAAGGGGGCGCCGTCGGGCCACGGGGGGTTGTTCCCCGAGCCGAGGAGGTCGGGCGCGATCACGCGGTGCGTGGGGGCGAGGCGGTCGGCGAGGCGGCGCCACTGGCGCGACGACATCCCGCTGCTGTGCAGGAGGACGACGGGGTCGCCCGCGCCGACGTCGAGCGCGCGGAGGGCTTCGGGGGCGGTCACGCGCGCAGGAGAGACCATCGCGCGGAGGAGATCAAGCGGGGGCTTGCGGTCCGCGCGGGCGCGCGCCATGGTGGGCGCCGTGGCGCGTGACGCGCGTCACCACGATGCGCACCTCCTAGACGCCGACCCGAGTGCCCGATGAGCGCCCCACGGCAGCGCTCGCACCCGATCGAACCGCAGGAGGACCCACCATGCCACGCATCGAAGCGCGCGGGCTCGCGTACGCCCACGGCGCCGCGACCCTGTTCGAAGACGTCGACCTCCACCTCGGCCCCGGCTGGCACGGCCTCGTCGGCCCCAACGGCGCCGGCAAGACCACGCTGCTACGGCTCCTCGCGGGCGAGCTCGCGCCCGCGGCCGGCTCGCTCCGCGTCGAGCCCCGCGGCGCGCGCGTCGCCCTCTGCCCGCAGCGCGTCGAGGCGCTCGACGCTCCCGTCGAGGCCCTCGCCGAACGCGACGACGCCGACGCCCGCCGGCTGCGCGCGACGCTCCGGCTCGCGCCCGGCGACCTCGCGCGCTGGCCCACGCTCTCCCCCGGCGAGCGCAAGCGCTGGCAGCTCGGCGCGGCGCTCGTCGAGGCCCCCGACGCGCTGCTGCTCGACGAGCCCACCAACCACCTCGACGCCGAGGCGCGCGGCTGGATGCTCGACGCGCTCGGCGCGTACCGCGGCGTCGGCGTGGTGGTGTCGCACGACCGCGCGGTGCTCGACGCGCTCCCCCACACCACGCTGCGGCTCCACGGCGGGAGGCTCCGCGCGCTGCCGGGCGGCTGGAGCGAGGCCCGCGCCGAGCTCGACCGCGAGGCCCGCGAGCGCGCGTCGCTGCGCAAGGAGCTCGGGCGCGTCGAGGCGCTCGCGCGGGGGCGCCTCGCCGACGCGCGGCGCGACCACGACGGCGCGCGCCGGGGGCTGTCGTCGTCGAGCCGCATGAAGGGCCCGCGCGACCACGACGGCCGGGGCTCGCTCCGCAAGGGGATGGCGCAGGCGGCGGAGGCGCGGATCGGGCGGCGGGTGGCGGAGTTCCGCGCGGAGGCCGGGCGCGCGCGGGAGGCGCTCGACGCCGCGACCGTGGAGTCGACGCGGGGCCGCGACCTCTTCGTCGGGTGGGAGCCCGCCCCGAGGCCGCGGCTCGCCTCCCTCGCGCTCGACGCGCTCACCGCGGGCGGGCGCGTCCTCGCCCGCGACGTGCGGGTCACCGTCGACCGCGGCGACCGCGTCCGCATCGCGGGGCCCAACGGCGCTGGCAAATCCACCCTGCTCGCGGCGGTGGTGGAGGCGATGGCGCTGCCGCCCGAGCGCGTCCTCCACGTGCCGCAGGAGCCCTCCGCCGACGACGACCGCGCCGCCCTCCGCGCGCTTCGGACGCTCGACCCCGCCGCGCGCGGCCGCGCCCTCTCGCTGGTGGCCGCGCTCGGCGCCGACCCCGCGGCGCTGCTCGCGTCGGAGGCCCCCTCCCCCGGCGAGGCGCGGCAGCTCCGCGTCGCGCTCGGGCTCGCGCGGCGCGTGTGGGCGGTGGCCCTCGACGAGCCCACCAACCACCTCGACCTCGACGCCGTCGAGCGCCTCGAAGACTGCCTCGCGCAGTACCCCGGCGCGCTCGTGCTCGTCACCCACGACGACGCGCTCGCCGCGCGCTGCACCGCGCGGACGATCGCGCTCGGCCGCGTCGACGGATCGCCCCCGCCGCCCCCGCCCGCGCTACCGTCCGCGCCGTGACCCCGCCCGCCACCCGCCCGTTGCGCCCCGAGGAGCGCGCCGCCGCCGTCGACACCCTCGCGGCCAGCTTCGACGACGACCCGTGGTTCCGCTGGGTGTTGCCCGGGGCGGAGGAGCGGCGGGCGTGGGTGGCGTGGTTCCACGGCGTGTCGGTGGCGCGGGCGCTCGGCGAGGGGACGGCCTTCACGCTCGACGGGGGCCCCTCGCTCGGCGCGATCAGCGTGATGCCGCCGGGGGTCGACGGGCCTCGCGCGCTCGACTGGGTGCGCGCGCTCCGCTCGCCGCCGCGGCGCCCGCCCACGCGGCGCCTCGCGTTCACGGGCCTGCGCACGCAGGCGCGGCTCGACGCGCTCCACCCGCGCGAGCCCGTGGTGTACGTCCACGTGCTCGGCGTCCACCCCTCGCAGAAGGGGCACGGCCTCGGCGGCGCGCTCCTCCGCGAGGCCCTCGCGATGGCCGCGCGCGGGGGCGTCCCGCTCTTCCTCGAGACCAGCAACCCCGTCAACCTGGGCTTCTACCGGCGCTTCGGGCTGCGCGTCCGCGCGGAGATCGACCTCGACGGCGCACCGCCCGTCTGGACGCTCCAGACCGACGGCCCGCCGCCGATGCCGTGACGGTCACACCGCCGACGGGTCGAGGTCGAAGAGCGAGAGCACCGTGCTCGTCGCGCTCTTCTTCCAGAGCACGCCGACCGAGCCGCCGCCGGCCGTGAGCCCGCCGATGCGGCGGACGCGCGGGCTGCACCGCTCGACGTCGTCGAGCAGGGTCGCGCGGTCGAGCGTGGCGCCGCGGTCGCGCAGGAGCGCCACCGAGAGCCCGTCGCTCACCAGCACCGCGTCGTCGCCCACCGGCTCCGCGAACCCGCACTCCCACAGGAACTCCGTGTCGAAGCCCCGCGCCCCTTCCATCACGTCGGGCAGCGGGCCCCACCGGGCGCGCGGGGTGTTGGTCTCCCAAGTGAACTGTCTGCGGTCGTCGGCGATGTACCCGATGAGGTGGTCGAGGAACGACACGTCCCACCGCTGCGTGGCGCGCTCGCGGAGCTGGCGGGCGCGCGCGAGGCGCGGCTCCTTCGCGGCGACGAAGGGCGCGCCGGGGCCGGCGCCGACGCGCCACACCACCCCGCCGAGCCCGAGCGTCCACACGCCGTCGCGGGCCGGCACCGTCACGCAGCCGTTGGCCCAGTCCCAGCGGCGCTCGGGGGTGCCGTCCGCGCGCCAGCGCACGGTGCCGCCGCGCGCGCCGAGGTACGACGCGACGGTGTAGAGCGCGCCGTCGCCGCCCCAGGCGTGGGCGAAGAGGTACTCGTCGCCGGCGGGGACAGTGTGCGTCTCCGCGGCGCCGCGTGCGACGTCGACCACGGTGACCGCGGAGCGCTCGTCGACCGCGGCGCGGAATGCGACACGCGCGCCGTCGGGCGAGAGCGCCACGAGCGGCGCGCTCTGCGACTGGTGGTTGATGGCGACGGGCCCGCCGCGCGGGACGTCGAGCTCAACGAGGGGAGCCTCGCACCCGCGTTCGAAGACGGCGACGCGGGCGCGGCGCTCGTCGCCGTCCCAGCGCTCGGAGGCCGCCGCCCAGCGCGCGCCGTCGCGCGACCAGCTCACCGCGTCCCACCAGCCGCGCTCGGGCGCGGGCAGCGAGCGCTCGGCGGGGGCGCCGGCGCGGGGGTGGAGGGCGAGCGCGCCGCCGAAGCCGCTGCCGAGGCGGGTGACCACCGCGAGGGCGCCGTCGGGGGAGAGCGTCGCGCGCGAGGCGTTGGGGAGGTCGAGGTTCGCGCGCAGGCGCAGCGCGGGGTGGAGCGTGAAGGGGACCTTGGGGCGGGGCGGCATCGCGGCGCGGGAGGATACCCAAAGGCCCTGCGGTGCGGGTGCGTCGCGAAGCCCCGGTCGTGCGATGCTCCGCCGCCATGACCGCCCCGCTCGTCCCCTGCGCCGCGTGCGCGCGCCACCTCCGCGCCGACGCCGACCGCTGCCCCTTCTGCGACGCCGCGCGGACGCCGCAGCGGCTCGCCTACGTCCCCGTCCCGCGGATGGCCCGCTCGGCGATGGCCGCGCTCGGCGCCGTGCTCGCGGTGGCCCCGGCCGCGCTCGTCGCCGACGACGCCGAGGCGCAGCCGCACCACACCGCGCCGCGGCCGATGTACGGCGTCCCCCCGCGGCCGCGACCGCCGCGCCCGCCCCGCCGCGCGACGCGGCGTCGCCCCCGACGCCACGGCCCCCGGCGCGTCGACCGCCGCGCCGCACGACGCCGGCGCCCCCGACGCCCGCCGCCTCGCCCCGCGCCCGACGCCGCGGCGACCGCCCGTCGACGAGGGCGGCGTCCGCGCGCTCTACGGCGACGCGCCGAAGCCCTCCGAGTGACGTCATGGCGCGCAAGACGTCGCCCGACGAGCTCCCCACCAGATGGCGCTGGATCGCCTCCGCCGAGCCCTCCGCGCCGCTCGAAGACGAGGCGCCCCACGCCGTCGCGCACGCGCTCGGCCACAAGCGCGTCGAGTCGCTGCCGCGCCGGCCCTGCGCCGCGGGCTCGGTGTTCTGGTCGGCGGCCGCGGCGCCCGACCTCGCGCTCCTGCCGCGCGCGATCCGGCTGACGGTGTACGGGGGCGAGCGCCAGGCGCAGCTCGCGGCGCTGCTCGACGCCGCCGCGATGCACCCGTGGCTCCAGCACCTCGCCGTGATCGACGGCGGGCTCACCGCCCTGCCGCCGGCGCCGTGGCGGCCGGCGCGGCTCTACGCGCTGTCGTTCGAACGCAGCGAGCTCCGCGAGGCGCCCGCCGCGCTCGGCGCGCTCCCCCGGCTGCGCGCGCTCGAGCTCTCGGGCAACCCGATCGAACGCGTCGCGCCCGAGCTCGCGGACGCGCCGCTGCGCTGGCTCTCGGTCGGCGGGAGCTCGTACGCCCCGGCGCCGCTCGATTCGCTCCCCGCGCTCGGCGTGGAGAAGCTCTCGCTCGCGTGGGCGCCGCGCTTCACCACGGCCCTCGCGCGCTTCCCGCGGCTGCGCGCGCTCGCGCTCCACGGGGCGGTGGGCCCCGACGGGCTCCCGGCCGACCTCGGCGACCTCGCCAGCCTGCGCCACCTCGCGCTCGCGTACTCGCCGCGCGACGAGGTGCCCGCGGCAGCGCGACGTCTCGCCGACCTCGAGACGCTCGCCCTCCCCTATGGCGCGTTCACGCGGCTGCCGGCGTGGCTCCCCGAGCTCCGCGCGCTCCGGGGGCTCGCGGTGTTCGGCTGCGCGAAGCTCGACCCCGACGGGGTCGCCTCCGCCGTCGCGTCGCTGCCCGCGCTGCGGTGGGTGTTCCTGCCGTTCCCCTTCCCCGACGGGGCGCGCAAGGCGCTGCGGGCGTTCGGGTTCGCGTCGCGCACGGGCAACCCCTCGGTGATGGAGCGCGGCGGGGAGATCGACGACCCGTTCCCCGAGATCCGGTAGCGAGAACCCGTTGCGCCGCAAGGTCGCGCGCCCGTAGCCTCGCCGCATGAGCGCCCCCCTCGCCCCGTGCCCGTCGTGCCGCCGCCACGTGCATGTGACCGAGCCCGCGTGCCCCTTCTGCGCCGCCGCGCTCGAAGGCGTCGCCCCGGCCGCGTTCGACCCGCAGGCCGTGCCCCGACGCGTCGCGCACCTCGCGCTGGCAGTCGGCGCGTCGCTCGCGCTCGGGGCGTGCCCGTCGCCCACGGCCCCCGCCAACGTCTACGGCGCCCCGCCGCGCCCGCCCGTGCCGCGCGTCGACGCCGGCGCCCCGCGCACCGCCGATGCGTCCGCGCCGACGCCCCCGACGCCCGCGCCGACGCCCCCGGGCACCGTCGACGACGACGGCGGCGGCGCGGAGATCTACGGCGCCCCGCCGCCCCCGCGGTGACGCGCCGCTGACGATTCGGCGCGCCGTGCCGGCGCAGCGGAACCGCCCGCGTCGCCGTCGAGTCCCGCCAGCGCCTCGCTGACCGCGTCGACCACCGCCGCCACCCGCGCGAGCGAGCGGACCGCGCGCCGCGTGACCACGTACACGTCCAGCGTCGGCAGCGCGGGGTGCCCCTCGAGCGCGACGAACGCGCGGTCGAAGCGCGCGTACACCCGCGGCCCGACGCCGACGCCGAGGCCCGCCCGGATCGCCGCGAGCTGCACCTGGTACGACGTGCACACCATCGCCGGCGCGCGGGCGACGTGCGCGGCGAGCCACTGGGACTCCGGGGTCGCGATGCCCGCGAGCTCGACGGAGACCCAGTCGAGCTCGCGCAGGGCGCGGCCGCGGAGGGAGCGCGCCTTCGCGCGGGCGGCGAGCACGGCGGTCGGCAGGCGCGCGACCCGGCGCCCGACGAGGTCGCCGCGGGTCGTCTGAAAGAAGCGGACGGCGACGTCGGCCTCGCGCCCCACGAGGTCGGCCGCGCGGTACCCGGTGACCAGGTCGACCGAGAGCTCGGGGTGCCTCGCGCGCAGGCCCGGCAGCACGCGCGGGACGATGACGTGCGCCGCGACCTCGTCGGTGGTCGCGAGGCGCACCCGGCCCGCCGGCGAACGCCCCTGCGCCCCCGCCGCCTCGTCGCAGAAGCGCGTGAACTCCGCCTCCATCCGCGCGGCCGCGTCCCGCAGCGCGAGCGCGGCCTCCGTCGGCGCCGCGGCGCGCCGCCCCCGCTCGAAGAGCGCGACCCCGAGCGACGCCTCCAGCGCGGCCACGCGCCGGCTCACGGTGGACTGGTCGGCCCCGAGCGCGCGCGCGGCCTCCGAGAAGCTGCCCGCGCGCAGCACCGCCAGCAGGAGCCGCACCTCGTCCCAGCCCAACGACTCGACCGCGGCCCTCGGCGCCTTCATGCACGGATGCATACTACCCTTGCGCTCGTGCGGATACCCTTGCACGTTTGCATGGATCAATGTCGCGCCATGAACCGCGCACTCATCCTCTACGGGCACGCCGACCAAAGCTCCTTCAACCACCGCCTCGCCGAGTCGTACCGGCGCGGGTTCGTCGCGACGGGTGGCGAGGTCGAGCGCATCGACCTCGCCGAGCTCGCCTTCGACCCGGTGCTGCGCGGCGGGTACCGGGCGCCGCCGCCCCTCGAGCCCGACCTCGCCCGCGCGCGCGACGCGATCGAGCGGGCGGACCGCGTGGTGTGGGTGTTCCCGACGCACTGGGCGTCGCCGCCGGCGGTGGTGCGGGGCTTCGTCGACCGTGTGTTCCTGCCGGGGTGGGCGTTCCGGTACGAGGGCGGCGCGCTGCCGAAGGGGCTGCTCGCGGGGCGCGCGGCGCGGGTCATCACCACGATGGACTCGCCGTGGTGGTGGTACACGCTCGTGCTGCACCGCCCGATCCACCGCGCCTTCGCCGGCGCGACGCTCTCCTTCTGCGGCCTCTCGCCCGTCCGCGTCACCACGCTGCACGGGGTCCGCGAGATGGCCGAGGCCGCCCGCGACGCGTGGTGCGAGCGCGTCGCGGCGATCGCCTCCGCCGACGCGCGCTACGGCGCCCCGCCGCGGTGACCGGCGGCCGCGCGGTGGAGGCGCGCGGCGACCGCTTCGAACGCCTCGGCGAGCGACGGCGGCGAGAGCACCTCGAGCTCGCGCCCGACGCACACCGCGAGCGCCACGAGCCCGTCGAGCGAGTCGGCGCGGACCACGACGCGCGTCCGCTCGGCGTCGAGGGGCGAGAGCTCGCCGAGCCAGCGGGGGAGCGCGAGGGAGAGGTCTTCGCAGCGCCCGCGGACCGCGAGCTCGCCGACGAAGGCCGCGGGGCGCCCCTCGACCGAGCGGGCGACCCAAGCCTCGATCTCGGCCTCCGTCGCGCGCGGCGCGAAGCGCTCGCCGGATGCGACCACGCTGCGCGGCTCGACGCGGTCGACGCGGAAGGTGCGGAGCGCGTCGCGGCCGCGGTCGTGCGCGACCAGGTAGTAGAGCCCGCGGGCGTTGACCAGGCGGAGCGGCTCGACCTCGCGCCGCGAGCGGCGGGCCTGCGCGTCGACGTAGCCGAAGGCGACCACGTCGCGGTCGAGCGCGGCGCCGGCGAGGGCCGCGAGCGTGCGGAAGGCCGCCCGGGGCCGCGGGCCCGCGAGGTGCACCGTGGCCTTCTCCAGCGCGGCGAGCCTCCGGCGCAGGCGCGGCGGGAGCAGCCGGTCGACGCGGGCGAGCGCGCCGAGCGCGGCGTCGCGCGCGCCGTCGAAGGCCCCCGCGGCCTCGGTGAGCGCGAGCGCCACGGCGACGGCCTCGTCGTCGGTGAAGAGGAGCGGCGGGGTGGCGCTGCCCCGGTCGAGGCGGTAGCCGCCGCCCGGCCCGGCGGAGGCGGCGACGGCGTACCCGAGCTCGCGCAGGCGGTCGACGTCGCGGCGGAGCGTGCGGACGTCGACCTCCAGGCGCCCTGCGAGCTCGGCGCCGGGCCACTCGCGCTGCGACTGGAGCAACGACAGGAGCGACAGGAGCCGGGCCGACGTGGAAAGCACGCGCCGTGAAATATCGAGGACCGAACCTGTCCGCAACCCGGGCGAGAGTCCCGCCGCGGCCCCGACGCCGGGCCGCAGGAGAAAGAGAGACGCGCCATGAGCCTGAAGACGTTCCACGGGAGCTGTTTCTGCAAGCGGATCACGTTCGAGGCCGAGATCGATTTCGCGGCGGGCACGCACAAGTGCAACTGCACGAGCTGCTGGAAGCGGCGCTGGTGGTCGGTGAAGGCCGAGCCCGAGCGCTTCCGGCTGCTGACGGGGGCGGAAGCCTTCGACCCGGGCGGGCGCTTCTGCGCGACCTGCGGGGCGCTCACCTTCCGTCACGCGCCCGTCGCCGACTGGAACCCCACGGCCTACGTCTCCGTGAGCGTGGCCGCGCTCGACGACCTCGCGCCCGACGAGCTCCTCGCGGCGCCCGTCACCTTCTACGACGGCCTCCACGACAACTGGTGGAGCACCCCTGCGGAGACGCGCCACCTCTGACCCGCGCGGCGGTGTCGCGCCGCCGTCGCTCAGGGCCGCAGGCGCCAGACCGAGGCGGCGGCGTTCTCCTCCCAAGGCGCGGCCACGGCGACGAGGGCGCCGTCGGCCGGGTCGACCGCGACGCCGAGCGGGAAGGTGCCGGCGCTGAGCCCCACGGAGCCCGCGTCGCCGAAGCCCCGGTCGACGGCCCCGTCGGCGAGGAGCCGGCGCACGCGCGGCGGCGAGGGGTTGTCCCACGTGGTCAGCGCCAGCCGCCCGTCACACTGCGCGGCGAGCGCGCTCCCGTGCGTGTAGAACTCCGCCCACGGCGCGCCGACGAGCGTGACGTGGCCCGCCCCGCCGAAGGAAGCGACCGGCGCGCCGCGGCCGTCGACGCGGGCCACCACGGTGCGCGTGCGGTCGGTGGCGACGGGGCCCGCGAGCGCGAAGCCTCCGCCGGGCACCGCCACGAGCGCGCGGACGTCGACGGGCCCCGCGGCCGCGAGGTCGACGGCGCCCTGCTCGCCGAAGGCGACGTCGGGCCGGGCCTCGCGCGTGAAGGCCGCGAGCCGCGGGGCGCCGCCGGCGCGGGCGGTGCCGGCGGCGACGTAGCCCCGCGCGGTCACCTCGACGGCGACGATCGACGAGGCCGCGCCGTCGAAGCGGACGCCGCTGCCGTTGAAGTCCGGGTCGAGCGATCCGTCGCCGCGGAGGCGCAGCACGAAGCCCGCCGTGGTCGGCGTGTACTGGTTCTCGTCGGAGCCCGCGACCACCACGCGGTCGCCGTCGGCGGCGACGTCGTAGGCCGCCATGGGCCCGTCGCCACCGCCCGCGGCGAGCCCGAACTCCCGCTGCCCGCCGCGCCCGAAGCCCGCGTCGGCGCGCCCGTCGGCGAGGAGCCTCGCCACCAGCGCCCGACACGCGACGGCCCGCGAGCCCGGCACCTCGCGGCACACCGAGCCCGCGAAGAGCAGGCGCCCCGCCGCGTCCTCGTCCATCGCGAGGAACTCCGTGTACCCCGGGCCGCCCGCGGGGCGCACCCGCGCGACGCCCCCTTCGCCGAAGCCCCGGTCGACCGTCCCGTCGCGTCGCAGCCGCTGGACGAGCGCCTCCTCGTCGCCGTGGTCGCTCAGCACCCAGGCCCCGAGCAGGTAGACGTTGCCCGCGCGGTCGAGGCCCATGGCGTGGAGGCCCACCTCGGGGGTCGAAGGCACGCCGCGCGCGGGGTCGCCCTCCACCACGCCGCCGCGCTCGCTCGAGCGCCCCACGCAGGGCGCGCCGCCCGGGGCCGCGTCGGGCGAGCCGACGAGCGGCGTGCACGCATCGAGGAGGAGCGCCCACGCGGCGAGGCGAAGGCGCACCGCGGTCACGGCGCGTACCGCTGGACGCTGTAGTGGTCGTTGTTCCCGTCGCGCGTCACCACGTAGATCCAGCCCGTGGCGGGGTGGACGAGCACGGCCGCGATGCCCTCGGTGGGCACCGTCCCGTAGACGGCGCCCGCGGTGCCGAACCGCGGGTCGGGCGCGCCGCGCGCGTCGAGGCGCTCGACGGCGCCGTACGTCATCGTCGCGGTGGCGTGGCGCGTCCCCCCGAGGAGCAGCGACGCGCCGCACTCCGCCGCGAGCACGTGCGCCTCGTAGTCGGGCTGCAGGTACGAGCTGGAGGTGTACACGCCGCCGGCCGCGAAGCCCCGGGCGACGGCGCCCGCGGCCGTGAAGCGGACGGCGGTCGCGCGCATCGCGTTGACGTCGGCCGAGCCGCTGGCCGCCGCGACGGTGACGTCGCCGCCGGGGCGAGCCGAGACCGCGAGCGGGCGCGGGGACGCGAGCGGGGGTGCCACCGCGTAGCCGCCTTCTCCGAAGGCCGCGTCGACGGCGCCGTCGAGCCCCACGCGGCGGACGACGAGCGCGCCGTCCGTCCGACGCACGCCCGCGAGCAGCAGCGCGTCGCCCGCCCGCGTGAACGCGAACCAGCCCTGCACGCTGACGTCGAGCGCGGCGGGCGAGCGCGCGAAGGCCTCGTCGGCAGAGCCGTCGTCGGCGAGCCGCACCGCCCAGCCGTAGGTCCCGTTGTAGCCGGCCACGTAGGCGCCGCGGTCGTCCGCGACGATGCCGCGCGCGGAGGTGCTCAGCGGCAGCCCCGGCGGCGCGGGCCGGAGCAGCAGCACGCGCCCGCCGTTGAAGGTCGGGTCGAACCGGCCGCCCTCGTCGAGCCGCGCCACGATCGTATCCGCCGGGCCGCCGGGGCTGCTGTAGCCCACGAGGTACAGCCGCCCCCGCGCGTCCACTGTGGCGGCCATGGCCTCGTCGAGCTGCGCGTCCGGGAGCGGCCCGTCCCAGCACGCGCGGCCGCCCTCGCCGAAGCCCTCGTCGAGGGCGCCGTCCTCGCGGTGGCGCACGACCGTGAGGTCGAGGTTGGAGCGCGCGTCGACGCAGTTGGGCACCGCCCCGTAGACGTACACGCGGCCGCGCGCGTCGAGCGCCGCGCCGCGCACCTGAAAGTACCCGCCCGGCGTGGGGAACCTCCCGCCCCTGTAGGTCGGGTCGGGCGCGCCCGGCGCGAGCCCCGCGTCGGGCCTCGGGCACGCGGCGTCCGGGGCGACGTCGGGTGGCGCGACGTCGGCGACGTCCTGCGGCGCCGTGCCGTCGGAGATGTCCAGCGTCGGCGCCGAGCCGACGAGCGGCGTGCAGGCGGCGTGGAGGAGCGCCCACACAGCGGTCGCGGCGAGCCCCGGGTGGCGGCGGGCGAGGCGGTCCATCGCTCGACGTTTGTAGCGAATTGCGCGGCGCGTGTCGCGGGGGAGGGCCCGAGTGTTCGAGGGGGGGGGCGTCATGGCGGGCAGTTCATCGTGCCGTCGGTGGGGGGCCGGCGGCAGCCGCCCGCCGCGAGCCAGCCGCGGATCGCCGCGACGAACGGCGCGTCGCACGTCGGGCCGTGGTCGAGGGGCATCCGGCCGCCGCTCACCCAGAAGATCGGGGACGCACCGCTCGGGCAGGCGCCCGCCCGCGGGTCGCAGCCGAGGGGCGACGACGGCGCGGCCGGCCCCGGGCTGACGAAGCGCCGGGCGACGAGCTCGCGGTAGAGGTCGTCGCCGGTGGTGCCGAAGTTCCACGCGGACCCCGCGGAGCCTTCGGGGTGGTGGCAGTTCTGGCAGTGCCCCGCGGTCTGGGTGGGCTGGCTGCAGAAGCTCGGCGTCGGCGCGAGGAAGTCCCGGTAGAGCGCGTCCCAGGTCGTCGGCGGGGGTGGCAGCGGCGTGCAGGGGTCGGCCACCGCGACGCCTGCGCGCGGCACCGGCCTCAGGCCGTAGACCGCGATGCGCCCGTCGTCGCCATCGCGGACCGGGACGTACACCCGCCCGTTGGCGACCGTGGGGATGCCGTAGTTCTGCCAGGTGCCGAGGGCGTCGGCCGCGTCGCCGTTGCTGTTCCAGATCGGGCCCGCGGCGACGTTGGCGGCGTCGTACGCGAAGAGCACGCCGCCGAGCTGCTGGCCGGTGCCCCACAGCACGCCGGTGCCGTCCGCGTCACCATCGGCGGAGACCGCCAGCGTGGAGCGGTAGACCAGGAAGTTGGGCGTCGTCGGCGCCGTCGTCGGGGTGGCGGCGAGCTGCCCCGTCGCGTCGTCGAAGCGGAAGGCCATCACCCTGAGCTCCTCGGGGAGCACGTAGACCTGCGCGCCGGACGAGCGCCCGCGCCAGAAGACCGGCCCGATGTGGATGTTGCCCGTGTAGGTGCTGGCGTGGCGGCCCGGGATGTCCACGGGCGGCTGCGCGAGGCCGTCGTCGGTGGGCGAGATGCCGCGGCCGGTCGGGCCGCCGAGGTCGTCGGGCCGAAGCACCAGCAGCCGCGCCTCCTTGCCGCCGGTGATGAGCCGCGCGGACGCCGGGGCGATGCCCGGGACGAGGAGCACGCCGCCCGAGCCGAGGTCGTCGTCGTCGTCGTCGAGCTGCTCGTAGTTGGACTGCGTGAACCACGACGTGAGCGTGAGGGCGCCTTCGCGGCCGCGGCTCACGCGCATCACCGCGTTGCTGAGGTCGAGCGGGCGCGCGTTCGAGGGCATGCCGGCGGGGGTGAGCGGCGCGGGCGAGATCGCGTTGCCGTCGGTGAAGAACACGTCGCCCGTGCCGGTGCTGGCCAGGCCGCGCCCGCCCTGCCACACGCCGCCGCCGTAGCCGAAGCCCGGGCACGTCCCGATGAACCTCGGGCAGTCGGTGACGTGCCCCGACGCGTCGCGCGCGCCCTCGTGGGTCGTGATGAACGTGCCGCGCGGCGCGAGGGTCGCGGCGTCGTAGGTCATCAGCCAGCCGTGGTAGGGGTACTGGTCGCAGGTGCCGCCGAAGGCCACGTAGAGCAGGCCGTCCTGGAGGAGCAGGCCCGGGCGCTGGTACTGCTTCGCGGCCTGGAACCGCACGGTGAGCATCGCGTCGGTGCAGGGCGGCAGCGGGTAGGGCGAGAGGCCGGCGGCCGTCGAGTCCGACGAGCAGCCCGGGAGCACCGCCGCGATCGGCGCCGACCTGCTGCGCAGCGCGCCGGTGACCATGTCCACCGCGTGGATGTAGAAGGTCGGCCCGGCGGTGGGCGCGGCGACCTTCGCGACGACGTAGATCGTCCCCGTCGCGAGGTCGATGGCGGGCGTGCTGGTGATGCCGACGTAGGGCGAGATGTTGGTGCAGTCGCCGCACCCGGCCGTGACCGGGTCGTCGAAGACCGCGGGCGAGGGCCAGAGGCTCTCGCCGGTGGTGGCGTCGAAGGCGTAGAGGTAGTTGCGCTCGGTCGCCACGTAGAGCGCGTCGCGGCCGCGCACGGCGCCGGCGACGAAGAGCGGCTGCGCGTACACCTGGCCGCGCACGACGAGGTCGGGGATGGCGCGGCCGAAGGAGCCCGGGCGCACGTTGGCGACGGTGAGCGCCGTCTCGCGGAGGTTGGCCCCGGTGCGGCGCGTGTCGTAGTTCTGCTCGATCACCAGGTGCCGGTTGCGGCCGAAGCCCACCACGGTGGCCGGGTCGTCCTGCGTCGCCACGGGGAACCCGCCGCCGAGCTGCCCCTCGGCCCCGTCGCCGAAGGCCCACAGCCTGCGCCCCGCGGCGGAGGCGACGTACGCGAGCGAGGCGCGCTCGCCGGCGCCGACCGCGTCGACGCTGGGGAGGCCCGGCACGCGCGTCGGCGTGAGGGTGAAGTCCGCGAGCCGGCCGAGCTCCCCGGTGGCGTTGCGCCCCCAGCCCCAAAGCTCGCCGCGGCTGCCGAGCGCGAAGCCGCGGAAGGGCCCCGCGGCCACCCTGGTGACGCCCGCGAGGGAGGCGACCCGGCGGGGCTCCGGTCGGCTCGTCGTGGTGCCGTCGCCGAGCTGGCCGCCGTCGTTGCGCCCCCACGACCAGAGGGTCCCGTCGGTGGCGCGCGCGAGCACGTGCCCCTCGCCCGCGGCCAGCTCCGCCGCGACCGGCGCGCCGGCGACCACCGTCGGGACCGGGACGACCGTGGGCACCGCGGCGCCCGTCACGCCGTAGCTGTTGTTGCCCCAGGCCCAGACCGTCCCCGCGGACGACGCGACGGTGAAGTGGGGCCCCGCGGCGGCCTGCGCCACGGCCTCGATGCGGGCCCGGTCGAAGCGGAGCGGGTCGCCGCCGTCCTCGCGCCCGAGCGCGCCGTAGGTGTTGTCCCCGGCCGTCCACAGCTCGCCCGCGCTGGTCACCGCGAGGAGGTGCGTGCGGCTCGCGGCGACGCGCACGACGCCCGTCGGGCCCGCGACGCGCTGCGGGGTCGCGGCCGAGAGCGAGCGGCCGTCGGGCAGCCGCAGCTCGCCCCAGAAGAAGAGCCCGCCGTCGGAGGTCGCCGCCAGGCTCGCGTCGCCGCCGGCCGCGACGTCCACCGCAGGCGGCAGGCCCTGCACGCGCCCCGGCACCGTGCGACGTCGCGACGCGCCGTCGCCGAGCTGCCCGCGGTCGTCGGCGCCCATCGCCCACACCGAGCCGTCGTCGAGGCGGAGGAGCGTGTGCCGCGCGCCGCCGGCGATCTGGGCCACGCGCTCCTCGGGGTAGCCCCGGCAGGCGCCGTCGTAGCAGCGGTCCTGGCCGGTGGCGGCGTCGCGGTCGTCGCACGCGGTGCCGTCGGCCTTGGGCAGGCAGCCGCGCGCGCGGTCGCAGCGCGTCCCCCCGCACTCGGTCTCCGCGCAGGTGATCGCCGCGCCGCCGCCGCACGCGCCCGCGCGGCACGCCTCGCCCGCGGTGCAGGCGTCGCCGTCGTCGCAGGCGGCCCCCTCGGCCCGCAGCGCGTCCGCGGGGCACGCGGCCGATGCGCCGTCGCACACCTCCGCGACGTCGCACCCCCCCCATCGCGGCCCGGCACACCGTCGCCGCCGGCGCCAGCGCGTCGGGCGGGCAGACGAACGAGGTCCCGTCGCAGGCCTCCGCCACGTCGCACCCGCCCGCCGCCGGTCGGCAGGGCGTGCCCGCCGTGAAGACGGACTCGACGATGCACGTCGGCCTCCCTTCGTCGCAGGTCATCGTGCCCGACACGCACAACCCCGGGGCGTCGCAGGGCCCCCCCTCGCGGAGCTCGCAGCCGTTGGCCGGGTCGCCGTCGCAGTCGGCCCAGCCCGCGTCGCAGGACGCCACCGCGCACGCGCCCGCCGCGCACCGCGCCGCGGCGTGCGGGAGCGCGCAGGCCCGCCCGCACGCGCCGCAGTTGCGCGCATCGACCCGCAGGTCGGACTCGCAGCCGCCGGCCGGCGCGCCGTCGCAGTCGCCGAAGCCCGGCGCGCAGAACCACCCGCACGTCCGCGCGGCGCACGCCCGCAGCGCGTTGGTCGGCGGCGGCGGGCACGAGACCCCGCAGGCCCCGCAGTGGTCGGGGTCGTGCTCGAGCGCCACGCAGCGGCCCCCGCAGCGGACGTCCGGCGCCTCGCACGCCGCCGCGCAGCCGCCCATCGTGCAGTACTCGCCCGCCGCGCACGAGCGCCCGCACGCGCCGCAGTTTGCCGGGTCGTGGTCGACGTCGACGCAGCGGCCGCCGCAGGCCACCTGCCCCGGGGCGCAGCTCACGTCGCAGCGCCCCGCGGCGCAGCGCGCGCCGGCGCCGCACGCCACGCCGCAACCGCCGCAGTTGGCGGGGTCGGTCGCGGTCGCCGCGCAGTACGCCCCCGCGCCGTCGCCGCAGCGGGTCGTGCCGGCGCCGCAGGTCACCGCGCACGCGCCGCCCGAGCACACCTGGCCGTCCGGGCACGCGCGCCCGCAGCCCCCGCAGTTGGCGTTGTCGGCGCGCGGGTCGACGCAGCGGGCGAGCGCCCCGGCGCCGCACGCGATCGAGCCTTCGCCGCACGCCCGGCCGCACGCGCCGCCCGAGCACACCTCGCCCGCGGGGCACGCGCGGCCGCACGCGCCGCAGTTCGCCGGGTCGTTGCGGACGTCGGCGCAGACGTCGCCGCAGCGGACGGTGGCGCCGCCGCAGGTGGCCGCGCACGCGCCGTTCGAACACGCGGCGCCCGCCGGGCAGGCGCGGCCGCAGGCGCCGCAGTTGGCGTTGTCGGTCGCCGTCGCCGCGCAGTACGCGTCGCGGCCCGCGCCGCACGAGGCCACGCCCGCGCCGCACGCGGGGACGCACGCGCCCGCCGCGCAGGCCCGCCCCGGCGGGCACGCCGCGCCGCACGCGCCGCAGTTGAGGTTGTCCGAGCGGAGGTCGGCGCAGTACGCCGCCGCGCCCGCGCCGCAGGTGGCGAGCCCGGGGCCGCAGTCGGCCGCGCAGACGCCCGCCGCGCACACCCGCCCCGCGCCGCACGCGCGCCCGCAGGCCCCGCAGTGGGCGCGGTCGGAGGTGAGGTCGCGGCAGACGCCGTTGCAGCTCGCGAGGCCGCCGCACTGGAGCGCGTAGGGCGTCACGTACGCCTTGAAAGAAAGGTCGCCCGGCCGCGCCGCGCCGCCGGCGAGCGCCTCGCCCCCCGCGTAGGCGCCGAGCGGGTCGTAGCCCGCGACCACCGACGCCGGGCGCCGCGCGCAGTTCGCCGCGGTCGTGCAGGCGACGGAGGTCGCGTTGGTGCAGCGCCGCGCGCCCGCGGTGCCGGCGCAGGCGCCGCTGCTCGTCGCGCCCGCCGCGGTGAGCTCGAAGGCCAGCGCGCGCCCGGGGGCCACGGGGATGCAGAGCGCGCTCAGGTCGAAGAGGGCGCGGCCGCGCGTCGCCGCCGCGAGGGGGTCGGGCACGCGCGGGCAGGGCCCGTTGATCACCGCGCCCGCCGGCACCTCGGCCGACCCGAGCGCCTGGCCGAGGTCGTCGCGCACGGTCAGCCGCACGACGGCGTCCGCGTCGAGCGCGCCCCCGCAGGTGGCGAGCGACACCTCGAGGCCCGAGAGGAAGCCCGCGCGCGACGCCGTGAAGCGCTGCCCCGCCGACGCGGCCGCCGACGCGCCCACCGCGGCCGACGCGCCGCCGGCCGTCCACGACGCGTCGACCACCGCCGTCGAGCTCGCGGCGGCCCCGAGCGCGCACACCGACGGCAGCGCGCAGGCGCCCTGGACGCACACCTCCCCGGCGAAGCACTGGCGCCCGCACGCGCCGCAGCTCTGCGGGTCGGACAGGAGGTCGCGGCACGAGCCCGCGCCGCAGGCCGCGCGCGCGGGGTCGCAGGCCGCCGCGCAGCGCCCGCGGTCGCACGCCGCGCCCTCGCCGCACGACCGCCCGCACGCGCCGCAGTGGGCGGGGTCGTGCTGGAGGTCGTGGCACGAGCCGTCGGCCGCGCAGGCCGTGAGCCCTGCCCCGCACGACGCCGCGCACTCGCCCCGCGAGCACACCCGCGTGGCGGGGCAGGCGCGGCCGCAGGCGCCGCAGTTCGCCCGGTCGCTGGTGAGGTCGCGGCAGACGCCGCCGCAGACGAGCGACGGCAGCGCGCAGCCCCCCGTGTCGGCCTGCCGCGCCGTCGCCCCGGGCGGCGCGCCCCCGCCGGCCTCACAGCCCCCCGCCACCGCGACCCACGCCGCCAGCAGCGCTGCGTATCCCGACGGAAGGCGAGCCGAACTCGTTCGTCCCATGGAGCCCCCGCGTGCAGGGCGCACGCCACGCCGGGCGCGCCTTCCGCACGCGGCGGCGACCCCGGCGACCTGTTGTGGCGCCGCCACGCTGTTGCGCCGCCGCTGTAGCGCCGGTGCAACAGCCCGCTCAGCGCCCGCGCTCGCGGCGGAGGCGGTCCTTCACGGCGCGGCCGCGCGCTTCGAGGAGGGGCTTGAGACGTCGCCGCAGGCCCGGGAGCAGGTAGCCGAGCGTCGCGAGGCGCCCGCCCCCTTCGGGGTACTGGCGCTCGGCGCGGCCGTCGTGGGCGCAGTCGAGCACCATGCGGGCGACGTCGTCCGCGGTGCACATCGCCTGGCTGAAGACGATGTCCTCGACGCGGTCGATCTCGTCCATGATGAAGCCGGTGTCGATGGGCCCCGGGCTCACGACGCTCGCCCGCACGCCGCGCCCGCCCACCTCCTGCGCCAGCGCGAGGCTGAAGGCCCGCAGCCCGAACTTCGTCGCCGAGTACGTCGCCGCCCCGTCGAGCGGCACCTTCCCCGCGAGGCTCGCCACCTGCACCGCGAAGCCACGGCGCGCGAGCAGGTGCGGCAGCGCGAGGCGCGTGAGCGCGATCGGCGCGCGGAGGTTGACGTCGACCATCGCCGCGAGGTCGGCGGCCTCGTTGCGCTCGACGGGGCCGCGGTGGTGGAGGCCGGCGTTGTTCACCACGCCGTCGAGGGCGCCGAAGCGCGCGACGCTCCGCTCCACGAGGCCCGCGAGCGCGGCGACGTCGGCGACGTCGGCGGCGAGGCAGAGCGCGCGGTCGAGGCCCCGCGCGGCCTCCTCCAGCGGGCCCATGCGGCGGGCCACCATCACCACGTTGGCCCCCTCGGCGTGAAAGGCGTGCGCCACCGCGCGGCCGACGCCGAGCGAGGCCCCGGTGACGAGGACGGTCTGGTCAACGAAGCGCCGCGCGGAGGTGATCATGGGCGCGACGCTACCGTCGCGGGCGCCGCGGCGGAAGGCCGGACGTCAGCGCCCCGCGAGCCAGGCGAGGCTCTGCCGCCAGAAGCGGAGCGGGCGGTCGCCGTAGCTCGCGATGCCCACGTGCTCGTCGCCCCACACGACCACGCGGCCGCAGCCCGGCGTGGCGGCGCGGGCCACCACCTGGCCGTCGATCTCCGCGAGCGGCGCGGTGGCCACGCCGGGGCGCTCGGTGACGCCGCGGCCGTTGACGTAGGGGACGTCGTCGACGGTGAGCCCGTCGGTGAGCGGGTGCGGGAAGAAGGCCGTGATGGGCCCCCACGGGACGGGCGACGCGCAGGAGTACGCGAGCCCGAAGCGCCGCAGGAGGGCGTTGGGCGGGTCGCACTCGGGCGAGTCGGGCTCGCCGCTGCCGATGACGAGCGTCATCACCGCGCCGCCTCCCTCCACCCACGCGCGGAGGGCGTCGCGCCACGACTCGTCGGCCGGCGCGCCGTACGCGAACACGATCACCGACGCGTCGGGCAGCGCGTCGGCGCTCACCGCGCCCGCGGTGACGGTGAGCCCGAGCGCGGCGGCGGCCTGCGCGACGCTCGGCGGCGGCGTCCCGCCCACCCAGCGGACGCGCGTGCGGGGCTGCGGCGGAAGCGGGCAGCTCGTCGCCGGGCAGTCCTCGTCGACCTGGCCGTCGAGGTTGTCGTCGCGCCCGTTGCCGCACACCTCCTCCGGCCCGACGTCGCGCGGGACGTCGGGCGCGAGGTCGGGCGCGACGTCGCGGGGCAGGTCGGCGGCCGCGTCGCGGGGCGCGTCGGGCGGCGCGACGTCGGGTCGCGTCACGGTGACGTCGACGGAGAGGCGCGCGTCGGGCGCGGCGGACGCGTCGGGGTCGCCGCCGGCGATCAGCGAGCCCCCGGCCTCGGGGCCCGCGTCCTCGACGCGCGCGTCGGGCACCGGGGGCACGTTGGTGGGCGGGCGCGCGGAGGTCGCGGCCTCGGCGCACCCGAGGCAGGTGAGCGCGAGCAAGAAGGCGCAGCGCAGCATCAGGGTCGGGATCATCGCGGACCGACCGCGCCCGCGTCAAAGCGTTGCTGCACGCGCCGCCGCTCGGACACGCCCCGCGGCTGGACGGCGCGCTCCCCGCCGTGCGATGGCGTGGGCCGTGACGTCGCGGCCCCGCTGGATCCTCGAGCTCGACCCGGACTTCCCCGCGCCCGCGCAGGTCGCGCCCCTGCTGCCCGACGCGGTGATCCTCCAGCCCGCCGTGCCCGGCCTGGAGCGCTGGCCTGACGTCCCCGCGCCCCACGTCGCGTACGGCACCATGGCGACGCTCACGCGGATGCGCCGCCACCGGCCGCTCGCGGGCGCGGTGTTCGACGACTACCCGTCGCTCCGGTGCAGCGCGTACTACCGGGCCGTGTACGACCTCCTCGGGCGCGCCGCGGTGATCGCGCCGATGGCGGCCCTCGCGCACCTGCCGCTCGCGCGGATGTTCGGCGAGCGCGTCTTCATTCGAAGCGATTCGAACTTCAAGCTCTTCGCGGCGGCGGCGGTCGACGCGGCCGACGCGCCCCGCTTCGCCGACGCGCGCCGCGCCCACTGGGACGAGCTCGTCGTCGTGTCGGAGGTGATCGACCCGGGCGAGGAGTTCCGCTGCTTCTGCCGCGACGGGCGGGCCTTCTGCCACAGCGCGTACCCGCGCGAGCCGTGGGGCCCGGCGCCGCCCGAGGTGGTCGCCTTCGCCGAGGGCGCCGCGCGCCGCATCCTCGAGGCCGGCGGGCCCAACATGGTCACCGTCGACGTCGGCGCGGGCCGCGACCGGATGCGCCTCATCGAGGTGGGCGGCGTCAACAGCTGGGGCCTCTACGGCTGCGACCCCGACGCCTTCCTCGCCGCGATGGAGGCCGAGGCGCTCGCGCGGCGCGGCTGACGCCTCACAGCGGCGGCGGTCGCACCGGCGCCGGGGTGGACGCGATGCGCTGGGGCGCGCCGGACGAGGCCGCGGTGCGACACCGCAGCGCGTTCGCCCACGCGCGCTGGTAGTCGACCGTGTACGCCGCGAGGAAGGTGCGCTCCTCGCCCGCGGCCACCACGCCGGTCGACCCGCCGCGCGTGCTCGTGAGGCGGAGCGCGGGGGAGACCGCGCCGCCCGCGTCGACCACCGCGGCCCAGAGCGAGGTGCTGCTGTAGGCCTCCCAGGTGACCGCGAAGAGCCCGCCGCCCGCGGTGACACGTGGCTTGCGGTTGTCGCCGTCGCCGACGCCGTCGCTCACCGTCACGGGCCCGCGCGCGAAGGCGCCGTCGCGGCCGAGGAGCGCCCAGCGGACGACGCCTTCGTCCGCGGCGACGAGCGCGACGTGGTCGCCCGCGGCGGCGAGGTCGGGCGGCCCGTCGGAGGCGAGGGCGAGCGCGCGCGGGGCGCCGAGCTCACCGTCCGAAGAGACGGCGGCCACCTGGAGGAGCGGCCGCCCTCCGCCGCGCGCGCGGGGCGGGGGCCACGCGACGAGGAAGCGGTCGCCGGCCCACGCGACGGCGGGCGCGCCGTTGATGTCGAGGGCGTGCTCGCTCTCGTGGGCGCGGCCGACGACCGCGCCCGTCCGCGCGCCGAAGAGGCCCCAGCCCACGCGGGGAGTGACCACGGCGCGCTCGTCGCGCCACACGGCGAGCGCGCGGCCGCCGCCGACGGCGAGCTGGAAGGTGCGGCCCTGCGGCGGCACCTCGGCCGACCAGCGCGGCGCCCCCTCGGACGAGAAGGCGCGGAGCATGACGTGCGACGACCTCCCCACCGAAGGCCGCGTCACGACGAGCGGACCGCCGTCGAGCAGCGCGCTGGCGGCGACGGGCCCGTCGAAGGGCTCGCCGAGCGGGCGGGCGGTTGCGTCGGGCGTGAGCGCGAGGAAGCGCGAGCGGGCGTCGCCGGCGCCGAGCGCGAGCCACGCGCGGTGGCCGTCGACGAGGAGCGACGAGCGGTCTTCGTAGGTGGCCTGGGCGCCCGAGGGAGCGAGCTGGCGGCGCGCCACCGTCTCGAGGCCGAAGGGGCACGCGGCGGGGCCCGCGGGCGTGGCGGCGGCGACGCTCACGATCGGCGGCGACGTCCATCCGCGGCGGAGCGCGGTGACGAGCTCGGCGGGGCCGTCGGCGACGCGGCGGTCGCGCCCCCAGGTCGACGAGATGGGCCGGCTTGTGGCGATCGTCGTGGCCGTCCACGGGCTCGACGCGACGGTCGCGCCGGCCGCGTCGAGCACCACGACGCGCGCCTCGATCGAGGGGCGGTAGGGGACCACCACCGGGTCGGGGTTGCACATGAGGTCGCCCGCGTAGGCCGCGGCGGCGCCCGCGCTCGGGAGCGTCTGGGCGAGCATCGGCGCGAAGCCGCGGCCGCGCACCTCGAACTGCACGATGTCGGTGGCGGGGAGCCCCTCGGGCAGGGCGAAGTCGGTGGAGAGGGTGATGCCCGGCCCGCAGTCACCGCCGCCGTGACGCGCGCCGGCCTGCACGCCGATCAGCGTGACGCGTCCGGGCGCGCGCCGCGCCGCGGGCCCCGCGCCCGTCTCGAAGCGAACCTCCGGGAACCACACCCGCCGCAGCCCCGCGGCCTCGTCGCGGAGTTGGTCGAGGCGCTGCGTGTCGCTGACCTGCGCGCCGTCGGGGGCGTAGGCGTAGATGCGCTCGAGCGCGTAGCGCGCGTTGGGGCGGAGCGCGGCGCGCGGGCGGAGGTCGAGGCGCGTCCCGACCCACGCCGTGGTGACCGGGACGGCCGCGCCGTTCGCGTCGACGAGGCGGTACTCGCGCGCGAGCTCATTGCGCAGCGCACGGGGGAAGGCCGTGACGAACACCCGGACGACGCCGTCGGTGGGGAAGGCCCTCGCGCCGTCGTCGGGCACGGTGGCGCGCGCGGTGGAGACCTCGCGGCACGAGCACGCGAGGGCGATGGACGGCGGCGCGAGGAGCGCGAGGGCGAGCCCGGCGGCGAGGGGGTGCTTCATGGCGCGGCCCGCGAGCGTATCACCGCGCGGGGGCGGCACCGAACGCGCGCGCGAGCCCGGCGGCCTGCGCGTCGCGCTCGGCGGCGCACACCGCGATCGCCTCCAGCGCGCCCTGGAGCTGCGCCTCTGCGCCGGGCACGTCGGCGAGGCGCGGCGTGAAGAAGGCGCGGACGCGCTCCCGGCCCTCGCGGGTGCAGAAGCGGGCGCCGAGCCACGGCGTGCCCGACCGCCCGTTGACCGACACCCGCGCGAACACCGCGTCGGCGTTCGACTCCAGCCACCCGAAGGCCGCGTCACGCGTCGCGCTCCGCTCCATCGCCGCCCCGAAGGGGGAGAACACCTCGCTCACCCGCAAGCGCGCGTCGGCCATCAGCGGCAGCACCTTCGTCGTCAGCAGCGGCCCCGTCGCGTGCCCGAGCGCGCCGAGCAGGCGGAAGCGCACCAGCGCGTCGTCGCTCGCCACCGCGCGCGCGATCACGCGGTCGACGGTGGCCCCGTCGGCGCCGCGCAGGAGCATCGCGAGCGACGCGCCCGAGAGCTCGGCGGGCACACCGCCGCCGTCGGGCGCCGCGAGCCAGCGGGCCCCCACCCGCGCGCCCGCCGCACGCACCGCGGGGTCGTTGGCGGTGAGCCCGAGGAAGGCCGCGAGGTCGCGCCGCAGGAGCGAGCGCTCGACGGGCTCGTCGGCCTGACGCGCCCAGCCGAGCGGCGCCCACGCGCGGGCGTGGAGCGCGGTGACCTCGCGGCGCGCGCGGGCCGCGGCGGGGCCGGTGAGCTCTTCTTCGAGCACGCGCGTCCAGAGGCCGAGCGCGTCGACGGTGACGAGGCGCTCGGGGTCGGCGGCGGCGCGCGCGAGGAGCGGGCGGACGGCGGCGAAGTCCATCGTCCCGGCGGTGAAGGCGGCGCGGGCGTTGTTCACCGTGGAGAGGCGCTCGGCGGGGGTGAGCGCGCCCCAGCCCGACGCCACGAGGGCCGCAAGGCGCGCCGGCGGGAGCGACCAGCGGTAGTAGCCCCCCGCGTCGGCGTTGGGCATCACCCACGCGGGGCACGCGCCCGCGCCGAGCGACACCTCGCCCTGCGCCTCCGTGACGAGCCCGCACGACACCGCGGTCTGCGCGCCGTCGGGGTAGCGCACGCACACGGGGACGGCCCACGGCCCGCCCGCGTGGTGAGCGCCCGCGGGGAGCGAGAAGCGGCGCTGGGTGACGGTGACGCGCCGCGCGTTGGCGTCGCAGGCGAGGTCGACGGCGAGCTCGGGCACGCCGGGCGTCTCGATGAAGGTGCGGAGGAGCGCGTCGAGCGGGCGGTCGGGCGATCGTTCGGTGAGCGAACGAAACAGGTCGGCGCTGACGGCGGTGCCGTGCTGGTGGGCGCGGAGGTACGCGCGGATGCCGTCGCGGAAGGCCTCCTCGCCCATCCAGCGCTCGACCATGCGGAGCACGCCGGCCCCCTTGGCGTACACGATGGCCGACGAGCCGCCGCGGAGGTCGTCGTCCGCGGCGATGGGGCGGCGGATCGGGACCGCGGTGGAGAGCGCGTCGGCGCCCATCGCGCCGTGGGTGCTCGCGATCTGCGCGGCCGCGGCGTGGTGCGCGGGGAACACCTCCTCGGTCGCCTTCGCGGCCATCCACGTGGCGAAGGACTCGTTGAGCCAGATGTCGTCCCACCAGCGCAGCGTGACGAGGTTGCCGAACCAGTGGTGGGCGAGTTCGTGGGCGAGCACCGAGTCCACCCCGCGCATCTGGTCGACGGGCGCGTCGGGGCGGACGAGCAGCAGGGGCTCGCGGAAGGTGATGGCGCCGGCGTTCTCCATCGCGCCGGGGCCGAAGTCGGGGACGGCGATGAGGTCGAGCTTGGGGTACGGGTAGGCCCGGTCGAAGTAGCGCTCCATCATCGCGACGACGGGCGCGGCGTCGGCGAGGGCGCGCCGGAGAAACTGCCCCTTCCCGCGCGCGGCCACGCCCCGCAGCGGGATCGGGTGCGGGCGAACGGCGTTGGGCGGCAACGGCTCGGCCTCCACCACCTCCAGCGGCCCGACGGCGAACGCGAGCAGGTACGTCGGGAGCGCCTCGGTGGTGGCGAAGCGGTGCGCGCGGCGCCCGTCCGCGCGGTCGTCGACGGCGGTCTCCGCGGTGTTGGTGACGGCCTGGTGGTCGCGCGCGGTGACGACGGTGAGGTCGAAGGGCGTCTTGAAGCGCGGCTCGTCGAAGCAGGGAAACGCCCGCCGCGCCGAGAGCGCTTCGAACTGCGTGAAGGCGTAGGCGTCGCCGCGGTCCTCGACGCGGTAGAGCCCCTCGAGGTGGCGGTTGAGCCGCCCGTTGAAGGTGAGGTGGAGCGAGAGGGGCCCCCGCGGCACGGGCCGTTCAAAGTGCAGCGCGGCGACGCCGTCGCGGCGGCCCGGCACCCAGCGCGCGGGGATGGGGGTGAAGCCGACGTAGCGCACCTCGGCGGCGGTCACCTCGAGCTCCTGGCCGTGCAGCCAGACGGCGTCGCGCGCGGCCTCCGACACGACGTCGATGGTCACCTCGCCGCGGAAGGTGCCCGCCGCGGGGTCGACGTCGAGCGTGAGCGTGTAGCGGGTCGGCGTGATGCCTTCGGGGAGCATCCCGACGGGCTCGGGTTCGAGCGGGGCGGGCACCAGCCGCTCCGGCGGGGGCATCGGCGCGGTGCGTACGGGCTCGGCCACGGTGGGGGGGGCGGCGCAGGCGACGAGCGCGAGGAGGGCGGCGAGGTGCAGCGGGCGCATCGGCGCGAACGCTACCGCAGCGGGCCGCGAAGTCGGAGCGTGATCCGCGGCGCGCGGGCGAACGCCGTCGGGGGAGGGCTTTCGCAGGGCTTCGCTGCGTGCGACGATGCCGAGCATGGCGCCGTCTCCCGCTCCGCTGGCCGCGTCACCGTACCGCGCCCCGATCGCGCTCCACCCCGGGAGGCGCCCGACGCGGCCGCCGCCGTGGCGCGCGGCGCTGCTCCTGAGCGCGCTGGTCGCGGGGGCGGTGTCGACCCCGAAGGCACGAATCCGTCGCGCGACGGGCGACGACCCCGCGCCGGGCGCCGCGGTCGAGCACGCAGGGCTCCTCGCGGGCGGAGAGAAGCTCTGCGCGCTCACCGCGATGCGCGACGGGACGCACCAGGTGGTGTGCGCCGAGGTCGACGAGGTGACCGAAGGGATCGACCGACGCCGCGTCCCGCACGCGTGGCGCTCGCCCGCGCTCACGCAGCTCGTCTCGTGCGGCGACGGCGACACCGTGGCGCTGGGGTTGACGGCCGAGGGGCGCGTCGTCCGCTTCGCGCGGGGCAGCACGGAGGCCCGGCCGTGGACGCCACCGGCGCTCGCGCCACACGGCCCCATCACCGCGCTGTCGTGCGACTCAGGCTTCGGTTCCTCCAGGACCCTCTTCGCCTCGACGCGCGACGGGGCCGTGCTCCGGCTCGACCCCTCGCACGACGTCGCCGCCCCGGCCAGCGCCTGGACCGAGCTCTTCCCGGCGGCCCCGGGGGGCGCGCGGCTGATCCCTCGGCTGCAGGAGAACCCCTGCGCGGTCCGCGCCGACGGCGTGTGGTGCGCGCCGTTCGACACGGTGGGCGATCGCGTCCCGGCCGAACGCGCCCTCGAGGGGACCGCGTGGACGGAGGCTACGTACGGAGCCCCGTGGCTCTGCGCGCGCGACCGCGCGGGACACGTCGAATGCGCGTACCGCCAGACGTTGGACGACGTCGCCGTCTGGGTGCACTCCCCGCTGGAAGGGGCGCCGCTCCATGCGGAGGCCGTCGTCGGGTCGATGGGCGACCTCTGCGTGCGGGGGAGCGCCTCCCGGTGGTGGTGCGCGGCCGGGCCCTCCCGCGACGCGCCGCTCCCGCTGTTGTACGAGGCGCGGCTCGCGGTGCACCCCGAGCCCCTGCTCGACGGCGCGGCGGAGGTCGCGCTCGGCGAGGGGAGCGGCTGCGCGCGCTGGCCCGACGGCGACGTCCGGTGCTGGGGGCGCCACCTGCGCGGCGGGAGCTTCGACGTGCGGGGGCCGGTGGAGATCCCCGCGGCGCGCGACGCGAGCGCGGTGAGCGCCGACGGCTCGGGCGCCTGCGCGCTCCGGCGCGGGGAGGTGTGGTGCTGGGGCTCGCTCGGATCCGCGCGGCCTCAGCGGGTGGAGCTGCCGGGCGACGCGCAGGCGCTGGACGCCCCGTATGCCGCGGTCGGCGCGACGGTCTACCGGATCCAGCACGGCGGCCGCGCGACCGCCCTGCCCGCCCCGCGCGGCGACGACGCGCCGGTCGAGTCGATCGCGCACGGCTGGAACTCCCTGTGCGCGCGCCGCGCGGACGGCCGCGTGACCTGCTGGCGCGCGGAGGAGGGCGGCGACGACGACGGGCCGCCCACCGTCCGCTACGTGCCGGAGCGCGTCGCCGCGCTCGAAGGGCGCGCGCGCTTCACGGGGCTGTACGACAGCGTCTGCGCGTGGGACCCCGGGCGCGCTGGCCGTTGCTGGGGCCGCGAGGTCGTCGCGCCCACAGGGGCGATCGCCTACGGCCGCTGGCGCGTGCGGGACGTCCCCGCGCACCAGTTCGACGCGCCGACCCGCCTCGACGGCCGGTGCGCCGTCTACCCGGGCGGCCACCGCGACTGCTACGAGGGCGACACCCTGGCCGACCTCCTCGGCATCCCTCCCCCCGACTGGGCGCTCGACCCGGAGGGGGATTTCGCGCGGCTCCGACGACGCGACGACGCGCGCTGCGACCTGCTCCCCGACCGCCGCGTCGCCTGCCGGGTCGACCACGTCGTGACGACGTCGCGCGCGCCGCACGACGAGTACGCGCTCCCGTACTGGCGGGTGATGCCGGGCCTGCGCGACGTGCGCACCGTCTCCGCCACGCCCCGCTATGACCCCCTCGGCTACGGCGACTGGTTCGGCTGCGCCATCCGGGAGGACGGCCGCGTCTTCTGCTGGGGCACCAACCTCGACGACGCGCTCACCGTGGGCGACTCCGACCGCGCGCCGCCGCTGGTGCCCTTGCGGCGGTGACCTCTCAGCGCTGCTCGGGCGCGCGGATGCTCGCGAGGAGGTGCGTGATGAGCCCGAAGTCCGTCCCCACCGCGAGCTGCATCTGGTGCTCGTCGCCGAGGTCGCCCGCGACGTACTGGTGGGCCAGCTCCACGTCGAAGAGGCCGGCCACGACGAGCATGCGGATCCCGTTGCGCACGCCCCACACGGTGTCCCCGCCGTCGCGCCAGCCGTAGAGCACCCGCGGCGCCCAGGCGACGCCGTTGAGCCCCCAGAGGTGGCCCACCATCGGGCCGAGGGAGAGCAGCGTCGCGTCGCGCTGGCCCAGGCCCCACGTGGCGTCGACGCCGAAGTCCGAGCCGACCATCCACCCGTCGGCGCCGCTGGTCGGGAAGAACACGCGCGACCCGACCGTCCCCCGCAGCAGGAAGTCCCCGCCCGACTCGGGGGTGAGCGCGAGGCCCCCGCCGAAGGCCACCCGCAGCGAGAACATCGGGACGACCGAGCGCCGCCGCGGGGCCGCGGGGGAGGCGAGCGTCTGGAGGGTGAGCTGGGAGGGGGAGACGGCGACGGTCTGCGCGAGCGCGCCCGGGGCGGCGAGCGCGGCGGCGAGGGCGAGGGCGGCGGTTCGCGTCATGGCAGCGGGGGTACGCACGAGCTCGCCCGGACCTTACGCCCGATGACGCCCCCGCAACGGGTCCAGTTCGTTGAAGTCTCTTTCATTGTAGCGAATGTTCCAGTATAGGAGATCACCCCACCACGGTGCTTTCGCGCCCCGCCGGCTGAAACCTCCTCCATGCGCATCGCCCACGCCGCCCAGGCCCTCGCCCCGCTCGTGCTGTTCGCCTGCCCCGTGGGGGCGCAGACGGCCGCGACCGCGCCCCTGGAGGTGACCACCCCCGCCGCCCCGCCAGCTCCGTCTCCCCCGCCGCCCCCCATCGGCGGCGCGTGGGGCCCGCAGGCCGCCCGCTCGCTGGTGCTCTACGGCGCGCCGGGTCGCGGCGTGACGCTCACCACCAACGACGACTTCTTCTCCCTGACGCTCCGGGGCCGCGCGCAGGTGCGCGACACGGTGGTGGCGCCCGACACGGGGCCCGTGACCAACGAGGCCGCGATCCGCACGCTGCGGCTCATCTTCTCGGGGCACGTCTACTCGCGGCGGACGCAGTACGTCCTCCAGCTCGCGCTCGGCGCGCAGGACTTCGAGGCCAACATGGTCTCGCCCGTCTACGACGCCTGGGTGGCCTTCAACCACCTGCGCGATTTGCGGGTCCGCGTCGGGCAGTTCTTCGTCCCCTTCGACCGCGCGCGCACCAACGCGGAGTGGGGCCTGAACATGGTCGACCGCCCGCTTCTCATCGGCGAGGCGACGCTCGACCGCGACGTGGGCGTCGAGCTCTCCTCCGACGACCTCGGCGGCCTCGGGTGGCTCGCCTACCGCCTCGGCGTCTTCGGCGGCGAAGGCAAGAACCGCCTCGCGTCGGAGGCCGGCTTCCTCTACGTCGCGCGGCTCCAGGTGAACCCGCTGGGCGCGTTCGATGACTCCGTCGAGGGCGACCAGGAGCGCCTCCCGCGCCCGCGCCTCGCGGTCGGGATCGCCGGCGCCTACAACCAGAACGCGCAGCGCCAGCGCAGCACCCAGGGCACCACCTACACGCTCGGCGGCTTCGACTACGTGCACGCCGCGGCCGACCTCACCTTCAAGTGGCGCGGGCTCTACCTCCTCGGCGAGGCGCTCTACCGCCACGGCGACGTCGACCGGCACCAGGGCACGGTGATGGGCGCGGCCGCCAACGAGTACTCGCGCTCGCTCTGGGGCTACGTCGCGCAGGCCGGGATGATGCTCACCGACCGGCTCGAGCTCACCGCGCGCTGGGAGCAGTCGTTCGCGATCGGCGACACCGACCCGGCGCTCCAGACGCAGCTCCGAACGCAGGGCAACCAGGTGGGCGCCGGGGTCAACTGGTACCAGGCGGGCCACGGCTTCAAGGCGCAGGCGGACTACCACTACATCTTCGGCGACGACGCCGCGCACGGCCGCCACCAGGCGCGCGTGCAGGTGCAGGTGTCGTTCTGATCGAGGGGGCGATGACGACGACGAACACCCACCGACTCCGGGTCCTCCTCGCGCTGCTGGCGGCGCTCCTCGTGCTCGCGGGCTGCGGGCGCAAGGGCGGCGCCGGGCGCGCGCGCACGCTCACGCTCGGGGCCTACACCACGCCGCGCGAGGCCTACGGGCGCGCGGTGCTCCCGGCCTTCCGGCGGCACTGGCGCGCGCGGACGGGCGAGGACGTCACCATCCGCGAGTCGTACCAGGCGAGCGGCGCGCAGGCGCGGGCCATCGTCGGGGGCTTCGAAGCCGACGTCGCCGCGCTCTCGCTCGAGGCCGACGTCGAGAAGATCGCGCGGGCCGGGCTCATCACCCACGACTGGAAGGCAGGAACCCACGGCGGGATGGTGACCCGCTCGGTGGTCGCCATCGCCGTGCGCCAGGGCAACCCCCGCGGCATCCGCACCTGGGACGACCTCCGCCGCCCCGGGCTCAACGTGCTCACCCCCGACGTCCGGACGAGCGGCGGCGCCATGTGGAACATCGCCGCCCTCTACGGCGCGGCCCTCCGCGGCGGCACCTCCGCCGTGCGCGGCGACGCGGCCGGCGCGCAGGCGCTCCTCGCGGACGTGCTGCGCAACGTCTCCATCATGGACCGCGGCGCCCGCGAGATGATGATCACCTTCGAGCGCGGCGTCGGCGACGCCGCCGTCACCTATGAGAACGAGGTGCTCGTCGGCCGCCAGAACGGCCAGACCTACGAGGCCGTCGTCCCGCCCGCCACCATCCTCATCGAGAACCCCATCGCCGTCGTCGACGCCAACGCCCGGCGCCACAACAACCTCGAGCTCGCGCGCGCCTTCGTGGAGTTCGTCCGCTCGCCCGAGGCGCAGCGAGCCTTCGCGGAGTACGGCCTCCGCCCCGTCGACGACGCCGTCGCCCGCGAGGTGAGCGCGCGCTACCCGACGCCCGCGCAGCAGTTCACCATCCGCGACCTCGGCGGCTGGCCCGAGGTGCAGCGGACCCTCTTCGACCCCGGCGCCGCCTACGACCGCGCGATCGCCGCCGCCGGCAACCGCCGCCCCCAGTGAGCGACCGCGCCGCCGCCACCGCCCCGGGCCGCGAGGGCCTCGCGACGCGCGCCGCCTTCGCCGCCTACGCGCTCGGCCTCGTCGGCCTGCCCCTCGCCGCGCTCGTCGTGCAGGGCCTCCGCGGCGGCCCCGCGGGCGTCTGGCATGTGGTGTCTTCGCCCGTCGCCGCCCACGCGCTCTGGCTCACGCTCTGGACGGCCGCCGTCATGGCCGTCGTCAACGCCGTCATGGGAACCGCCACCGCCTGGGTGCTCGTCCGCTACCGCTTCCCCGGCCGCTCGCTCCTCTCGGCCCTCATCGACCTGCCCTTCGCCGTCCCGACGCTGGTCGCGGGCGTCCTCCTCGCCGCGCTGCTCGGCCCCGCCTCGGGCCCCGGCGCGTGGCTCGCGGCCCACGGCGTCCGCGTGGTGTTCGCGCCGCCCGCGATCGTGCTGGTTCTCCTCTTCGTCACGCTCCCCTTCGTCGTCCGCGCGGTGGAGCCCGTGCTGATGGAACTCGACCCCGCCGAAGAAGAAGCCGCCTGGCTCCTCGGCGCGTCGCCCGCGCGCACCTTCGCCCGCGTCGTGCTCCCCGCCATCGCGCCGGCCGTCGCGTCGGGCGCGATCCGCTCGTTCGCGCGGGCACTGGCGGAGTTCGGCTCGGTGGTGGTGGTGGCGGGCAACATCCCGCGCCGCACGCTCACGGCGCCGGTGTTCCTCTTCGGCGAGGTGGAGAGCGGGCGCCCCGGCGACGCCGCGGCCGTGTCCGTGGTGCTCCTCGCGCTCTCCCTCCTCCTGCTCGCGGCCGCGCGCCGCGTCGACCGGCTCACGGGGCGCGCATGAGCCGCGGCGCCACCCGCCCCCTCTCGCGCGGCGGCGCGGCCCTCGTCGGCCTCGTCGTCGCCTACCTCGGGCTCGTGCTCGTCGTCCCCCTCATCGCCCTCGTGCAGCGCGCAATCGCCGCCGGGTGGGGCCCTCTCGTGGAGGCGCTCCGCAGCCCCGCCGCCACCCACGGCCTCGCGATGTCCCTCACGCTCGCGGCCATCGCCGTGGTGGTCAACGGCGTCGCCGGGGTCGCCGGCGCGCTCGTACTGGTGCGCCACCGCTTCGCCGGACGTCGCGCGCTCGACGCCCTCGTCGAGCTGCCCCTCGCCATCTCGCCCGTCGCCATCGGGCTCGCCTTCCTGCTGGTGTTCGGCCGCAACGGCTGGCTCGAGCCCGCGCTCCTCGCCGCGGACGTCAAGGTCACCTTCGCCTTCCCCGGCATGGTGCTCGCGACGCTCTTCGTGACGCTGCCCTTCACGCTCCGCGAGGTGGCCTACGTGCTCGAGGAGCTCGGCACCGCGGAGGAGGAGGCCGCCGCCACCCTCGGCGCCTCGCGCGCGCAGATCTTCTGGCGCGTCACGCTCCCCAACCTCCGCCACGCGCTGGGCTACGGCGTGCTGTTGACGGCGGCGCGCGCGCTCGGGGAGTTCGGCGCGGTGCTGGTGGTCGGCGGCGACATCTCCGAGAGCACCCGCACCGCCACCACCTTCATCTACGCCTCCGTCGAGGAGCGCAACGAGGCCGGCGCCTACGGCATGGCCCTGGTGCTCGCCGCCGTCAGCGCCCTGCTCCTCCTCGGCATCGAGTGGACGCGCAAGCGCCGCCAGAAGGACGTGAAGCAACCATGAGCGTCGCCGTCGAAGGGCTCACCCGGCGCTACCCCGCGGCCCTCACCCCGGCCGTGGCCGACGTGTCGTTCGCCGCGCCCACCGGGGCCATCACCTCACTGCTCGGGCCCTCGGGCTCGGGCAAATCCACCGTGCTCCGGCTCATCGCCGGGCTCGACCGCCCCGACGCCGGCCGCGTCCGCTTCGGCGACGACGACGTCACCGCGCTCCCGCCGCAGCGCCGCGGCGTCGGCTTCGTCTTCCAGAGCTACGCCCTCTTCCGCCACATGACCGTGCGGAAGAACGTCGCCTTCGGCCTCGACGTCCGCGGCGCCCCGAAGGCCGAGGTCGACGCCCGCGTCGACGAGCTCCTCGCCCTCGTCCAGCTCTCCGACCTCGCCGAGCGCCACCCCGACCAGCTCTCCGGCGGCCAGCGCCAGCGCATCGCCTTCGCCCGCGCGCTCGCCATCCGACCGAAGATCCTCCTGCTCGACGAGCCCTTCGGCGCCCTCGACGCGCGCGTCCGCGTCGAGCTCCGCGACTGGCTCCTGCGCATCCACGAGCAGACCCACGTCACCACCCTGCTCGTCACCCACGACCAGGACGAGGCCCTCGAGCTCTCCCAGCACGTCGTCGTGATGAAGGACGGCCGCGTCGTCCAGGCCGGCGCGCCCCGCGAGGTGTACGACCGCCCCGCCACCGCGTTCGTCGCGGAGTTCGTCGGCAACGCCAGCGTGCTGTCGGGCAGCGTCCAGGGCGGCCGCGCCGACCTCGGCGCCTCGCTCAGCGTCGACGCCCCCGCGGCCACGCCCGACGGCGCCGCGGTGCGCGCGTTCGTCCGCCCCCACGAGGTCAAGCTCCGCAAGGCCGCCGACGGGCACATCGCGTCGGCCAAGGTCGAGCGCGCCGTGATCGTCGGCGCCCGCGTGAAGGTCACCGTCCGCCTCGCCGACGGCGCCGCGGTGACGGTCGATCTGTCGCGCGACGAACACGACGCCCTCGCGTGCGGCGAGGGCGACGGGGTGATGGTCGACCTCCACGACGCGAAGCTCTTCGTCGAGGACTACGCGATCTGACGTCCGTCAGCCGCGGCCGGCGTAGGTCATCACGAGGTACATCCAGCAGTCCTCCCCGCCGGGGTTGACGTACGCGTGCGGCACGTCGGCGGCGAACACGATCGCGTCGCCGCGCGCGAGCTCGTGGCGCTCGCCGCCCACCTCCATCACGAGGCGCCCCGCCGTCACCACGAGGTCTTCGCGCGTGCCCGGCGCGTGGGCCTGCGCGTCCTCGCGGCTGTGCCCGGCCAGGAAGAGCTCGTAGAACTCCGCCCCGCCGCCCGCCCCCGGCTCGTAGAGCGCCCGCGACGAGAAGCGCCCGTCGGGGCTCACCAGCCGCCGCGCCGCCGACGCCCGCAGCACCCGCGTCGCCGCCCGCTCGCGGGTGGCCAGCAGCGCGGAGAAGGGCACGTCGAAGGCCCGCGCGATCTTCCACACCACGCTCACGCTCGCCACGCCGCGCCCGAGCTCCACCTGCCCGAGCAGCGTCCGGCTGAGCCCCGTGAGCCGCGCGAGCGCGTCGAGCGAGAGCGAGCGCTCGTCGCGGAGCGCGCGGAGGTTGCGCCCCACCACCGCGTCAAGACCCGGCTCGGGGAGCCCGCCAGCCTCTTCGGCAGAGGGCGCCTCGGGGATCGACGGACGCGCGGCGGGCGCAGCCGGCGCAGCGTCGGGGGGCCACGCCAGCGGGAGCTTCGCGGCGGCCCAAGCGCGCGTGCCGCCCTCCAGGCTGAAGGCCTCGGGGAGCCCCTGCGCCTCCGCGGCCTGCGCCGCCGTCAAGCTGCGCGCGCCGCCCGCGCAGACGAACAGCACCCGCTCGCGGGTGAGCGACGCGCGGGGCGCCGACTTGAGCGCGCCGAGGGGGACGTTGCGGGCGCCGGGGACGTGGCCCTCGGCCCACTCGTGGGGCTCGCGGACGTCGACCACCTCGACGTCGCCCGCGGCGATGAGCGCCTCCGCCTCGCGGGGCGCGACGACCTGAACCATGCCGCTACTCTACCGCGCCGCGGCCCGCTTGAATGCGGCAGAGCGCGTCGACGAGCGCGTCGAGGTCGTCGCGGGTGTTGTACGGGGCGAGCGAGGCGCGGACGGTGGCCTCCAGGCCGAAGCGCCGGAGGATGGGCTGGGCGCAGTGGTGGCCCGAGCGGACGGCGATCCCTTCCTTGTCGAGCATCCCGCCGACGGCCTCGGTCTTCTGCCCGTCGAGGACGAAGGAGAGAACGCCGGCCTTCTCCGCCGCGGTGCCGACGAGGCGCAGGCCCGGCACGGTGGCGAGGCGCGCGGTGCCGTACGCGAGGAGCTCGTGCTCGTAGTGGCCCACCGCCTCGACGCCGACGCGCTCGAGCCAGTCGATCGCGGCGCCGAGGCCCACCGCGTCGGCGATGTTGCTTGTGCCCGCTTCGAAGCGCGCGGGCGGGCCGTGGAAGAGCGTCCGTTCGAAGGTGACGTCGCGGATCATGTTGCCGCCGCCCTGCCACGGCGGCGTCTCCTCGAGCACCTCGCGCCGGCCGAACACCGCGCCGATGCCCGTGGGCGCGAACACCTTGTGCCCCGAGAAGACGAAGAAGTCGCAGCCCAGCGCCTGCACGTCGACGCGCATGTGCGAGACGGACTGCGCGCCGTCGAGGAGCACCCGCGCGCCGTGGCGGTGGGCCATCGCGATCATCTCGGCCGCGGGGGTGACGGTGCCGAGCGCGTTGGAGACCTGGGTGAAGGCGACGAGCCGCGTGCGCGGGTTGAGCAGGCGCTCGTAGGCGTCGAGGATCACCTGGCCGCGGTCGTCGACGGGCGCGACGCGGAGGCGGGCGCCGCGCTCGGCGCAGAGCTGCTGCCACGGGACGATGTTGGCGTGGTGCTCGAGGTGCGACACCACGATCTCGTCGCCCGCCTGCACGTGGCGCCGACCCCACGACTGCGCGACGAGGTTGATCCCCTCGGTGGCGCCGCGGACGAAGACCACCTCCTCGCTCGACGACGCGCCGAGGAAGCGCCGGACGCGTTCGCGCGCGTTCTCGTAGGCGTCGGTGGCGCGCGCCGCGAGGGTGTGGGCCGCGCGGTGGATGTTGGAGTTCTCGTGCTCGTAGTAGCGGGTGAGCCGGTCGATGACGGCGCGCGGCTTCTGCGTGGTGGCGGCGTTGTCGAGCCACACCAGCGGCCGCCCGTTCACCCGCTCCTGCAGGATGGGGAACTCCTGCCGGAGCGCGTTGGGGTCGAAGGCCCCGCCCGCCGTCGGCGCGAGCGAGACGCCCGTGAGCGGCGAGAGCTCGATCGCGTCGAAGCCCGTCACCCGCGACGCTTCCGGCGCGCGCGGCGGCGCCTGCCAGTAGGGCGCGTCGGGCGCGTGCGCCGTCGCCTCGGGCGCGGCAGGAACCGCCGGCGCGTCGAACGGCAGCCGGTAGTCGTGCAGCCCGTCGAACGACAGCGGCGCGTGGAAGGGCGACGTCGGCGCCTCCGGCACGCCCGCCGGAACGCCCGCGGGAAGGCCCGTCGGAACGCTCGCAGGCACGCCCGCCGGCGCGTTCACCGGCGCGCTCGTGGGGACGGCCGGCGGGGCCTCCGCGGGCGCGCTCACGGGCGGGACGAAGAGCTCGTTGGCGAGGCGGCCGATGACGGTCGCGAGCGACGCCGGGTCCCATTCGGGGAGCGTCGGGGCGCCCGGCGCGCGCGACGCGGCCGCGGGCGAGACCCCCGGCGTGGGCACCGGGGGCGACGCGCCGTCGACCGCGGCGGGCAGCGCGGCGCTCGCGAGGCGGAGCTCCTGCGGCGAGGCGCTGGGGCCGGCGGGCTCAGGGGTACTCATGGTAGTGGTCGACGACGACGCCCTCGAGCACGCCGAGCGCGTCGTGGGTGAGCACCGCCACCGAGCAGTAGAGCGAGAGCAGGTACTGCGCCGCGCCCGCCTGGTCGATGCCCATGAAGCGAACCGCGAGGCTCGGGCTCACCTCCCCCGGCAGCCCCGGCTGGAAGAGCCCCACCACGCCGCGCTTACGCTCGCCCACGCGCAGGAGCAGCACGTCGGTCTTGTTGCCCTTGAGCGGGATCTTGTTGCTCGGCACCAGCGGCAGACCCCGCCACGTGAGGAAGGGCGAGCCGAAGAGGTTGACGGTGGGCGGCGGCACCCCGCGGCGCGTGCACTCGCGCCCGAAGGCCGCGATCGCCTTCGGGTGCGCGAGGAAGAAGGCCGGCTCCTTCCACACCAGCGAGATGAGCTCGTCGAGGTCGTCGGGCGTCGGCGGGCCCTTGCGGGGCTTGACGCGCATCTCCGGGTCGACGTTGTGCAGCAGGCCGTACGAGCGGTTGAGCAGCAGCTCCTTCTCCTGCTTCTCCTTGAGCTTCTCCACCGTCAGCGAGAGCTGCTCCTTCACCTGGTCCATCGGGCTGCGGAAGAGGTCGGAGACGCGCGTGTCGACCTTCACCGTCGTCGCGATCGACGTGAGCACGTACTCCCGCGGGTGCTCCTCGTAGTCGCTGAGCGCGATCGGCAGCGCCTGCCCCGGCTCGGGGCTGCAGCTCGCGTCGAAGTCGTCGTCGAGCGCCTGGTTGAGCCGGTACACGCCCGCCTCCACCGGCGCCCACGGGATCATCTGGGTCAGCCAGCGCGGGGTCGCGCCGCGCCAGATCGGCGGGGTCTTCGTCGTGTTCGAAAGCTGCCGCGCGGCCTTCTCGCCGAGCGTGCGTCGCGGGTCCACCATCGCCTCGTCCTCCAGGGAAATGAAACTCCGAGCCCCGCGATGAAACCCCCGCGAAACCAGTGTGGTCAAGCAGAAAGCCGCACCCACCCGGGAAATACGCAGGCCGTGCGTGGGGACGCAAATCCGTCTGTTCTTCGCTGTTGCCGAAAATACTTCACCATTGTAGACGTCCGTTCACTCACAGCGCGGCGTCGGTCGGAGGGCAGCCCCTACGGCCCCCGCGCCGACGTAGAGTCCCCCCGATGCCGGCCCGACCGGACCCGTCCACCGCGCGCGTCGCCCACGGCGACTGGCAGACCCCGCCCGACCTCGCGCGCCGCGTCGTCGCCCTCCTGCGCGCGCGCGGCATCGCCCCCGCCGCCGTGCTCGAGCCCACCTGCGGGCGCGGCGCCTTCGTGGCAGCAGCGCTCGACGCCTTCCCCGCGGCCCGTGTCGTCGGCTACGAGCTCTCCGAGGCCCACCTCGCCGACGCCCGCGCCGCCCTCGCCGGCACCCGCGCCGAGCTACACCGCGCGGACTTCTTCTCGCTCGACTGGGACGCCGCGCTCCGCGCCCTCCCCGACCCGCTCCTCGTCGTCGGCAACCCCCCGTGGGTCACCTCCGCCACGCAGGGCGCGATCGCCTCGGGCAACCTCCCGGCGAAGTCCAACTTCCAGGGCCACCGCGGGCTCGACGCCGTCACGGGCCGCGCCAACTTCGACATCTCCGAGGCGATGCTCCGGCGCCTGCTCGGGGCGCTCCACGGCCGGGCCTTCACCCTCGCCGTCCTCTACCGATCGAGCGTCGCGCGACATCTCCTCGCCGCGGCCGCCGCCGGCGCAATGGGCGGTGTCGGGGGCCACCTGGGCGGTCGACGCGCAGGCCACTTCGACGCCGCGGTCGACGCCGTGCTGCTCGCCGTCTCCTCCGCCTCCGCGCCCCCTCCGCGCACCGCTGGCCGATGCACGACGGCCTCGACGCCGCGGCGCCCGCGCGCGCGATGGGCGTGGCGGGCGGCGACGTCGTCGGCGACCTCGACGCCTTCGCCGACACCCTCGCGCTCGCCGGTCCCTCGTCGCTCGCGTGGCGCTCGGGGCTCAGCACGACTGCGCCGCCGTGATGGGCTGCGCCTCGCCGGGGGCGTCTACCGCAACGGGCTCGGCGACGCGGTCGACGTCGAGCCCGAGGTCCTCTTCCCGCTGCGCAAGGGCTCGGACGTCGCCAACGGGCGCGCGGGGGATCGCTCCGTGATCGTCACGCAGCGCGCGACCGGCGACGACACCACCGCCCTCCGCGCGCGCGCCCCGCGGGCGTGGGCCTACCTCGAAGCCCACCGCCCGCGCTTCGAAGCGCGCCGCAGCTCCATCTACCGGGGCCGGGCCCCCTTCGCGATGTTCGGCGTCGGCGCGTACTCCTTCGCGCCCTACAAGGTCGCGACCTGCGGGCTCTACAAGCGGCTCCATTTCACGGTCGTCGGGCCGGAGGGCGGGCGCCCCGTGATGCTCGACGACACGTCGTACTTCCTCCCCTGCGAGGCGCGCGACCAGGCCGAGGCCCTCGCCGCCGCGCTCAACGGGCCGCGCGCGCGGCGCTTCTTCGAGGCGAGGGTCTTCTGGGACGCCAAGCGCCCCGTGAGCAAGGCGCTGCTCGGCGCGCTCTCGCTCGACGCGCTCCTGCGCGCGCGGAGGAGCTAGTCCAGGGACTTCGGCCGCGTCCGCCGGCGCCTCGGAGAAGCGCGCGCCCTCCAGGGCCTCCGCGGGCTTCGCGCGGCGCACGGCGCCCGCCACGACGAAGCCCGCCAGCATCGCCGCGACGAAGGCCCCGGCCGCCGGCGCGCCGCCCGCGAGGACACCACCGCGAGTACAGCCGGCGCCGAGGCCCCACCCGACGCCGAACACCGCCGCCCCCGCGACCAGCCGCGCGTCGACCGCGCGCAGCGGCGTGAGCTCGTAGCGCGGCGCGAACACCGGCCGCGGCCGCCGCGCGACGAGGCGCCACGCGAGCGCGTGGACGAGCACCGCGCCGCCCATCACGAAGGCGAGCGACGGGTCCCACCGGCCGGTGAAATCGAGGAAGCCGCGCACCTTCTCGACGCGGGTCATCCCCGCGAGCGTGAGGCCGATGCCGAAGAGCGAGCCCGACGCGAGGGCCACCGCGCCGCGGGCGAGGCCGGGGTCGTTCATCGCGCGCCCCCGGTGAGGAAGACGGTGAGCGCGCCCGTCGCGATGAAGGTCGCCGTGGCCGCGAGCGAGCGGGCGGAGAGGCGCGACACGCCGCACACGCCGTGGCCCGAGGTGCACCCGTTGGCGAGGCGCGCCCACGCCCACCAGCAACCCCGCCGCCAGCGCCCGCCCCGCCGGGAGTGCCCGCCACGGAGAAGGCGCGGCCACCAGGCTTCCCGCGCCGCCACCCCGCCGTCGAGCGGCCCCAGCACGAAGGCCGCCACTCGCGGTCGTTCGATCGCGGGTCGAGCAGGCCCGCCAGCGCGCCCGACACGCCCGCCACGCGCCCGTTGAGCACCAGCAGCAGCGCGGCGCTCAGCCCGATGAGCGCGCCGCCCGCCAGGGCCCGCAGCCACTCGGCGGTCATATCCCCGCGCCCTCGTCGAAGCTCTCGTTGCGCGCCTGGGCCTGCGTGTCGTCCGGGGTCACAGCGGCAGCCCCTCGGCGTTGAAGACGCCCTCGAGAAACGCGAGCTCCAGGTAGCGCTCGCCCGAGTCGGGCAACACCACCACGATCGTCTTGCCCGCGTGCTCGGGCGCTTCGCGACGCGCGCGGCCGCGGCCACCGCGGCGCCGCACGAGATGCCCGCCAAAATCCCCTCCTCGCGGGCGAGGCGGCGCGCATGCTCGATCGCCTCCTCGTTGGTCACCTGCTCCACCGCGTCGACCAGCGACAGGTCGAGCACGTCGGGGATGAAGCCCGCCCCGATCCCCTGGATCTTGTGCGGCGCCAGCTTGAGGGGCCTCGCCCGCGAGCCGCTGCGTGATCACCGGGCTCGCCGCCGGCTCCACCGCCACCGACAGGATCGCCTTGCCGCGCGGCCAGCGGTACCGCGAGACGCCCGTGATGGTGCCGCCGGTGCCGACGCCCGACACGAGGATGTCGACCGCGCCGGCCGTGTCGTCCCAGATCTCCGGCCCCGTCGTCGTCTCGTGGATCTTCGCGTTCGCGGGGTTCTTGAACTGCTGGAGGAGCACGTAGCGCCCCGGGTCGGAGGCCGCGATCTCCTCGGCCTTCGCCACCGCGCCCGACATCCCGCGCGGCCCCTCGGTGAGCACCAGCTTCGCGCCGTACACCGTCAGCAGCTTGCGCCGCTCGACGCTCATCGTCGCTGGCATCGTCAGCGTCAGGGGGTAGCCCCGCGCCGCCGCCACGAAGGCCAGCGCGATGCCCGTGTTGCCCGAGGTAGGCTCGACGATCTCCTTGCCGGGCCCGAGGAGCCCGCGCTCCTCCGCGTCCCACACCAGCGCCGCGCCCAGGCGGCACTTGACCGAGTACGCCGGGTTGCGGCCCTCGATCTTCGCGAGGACGGTCGCGGGCGCGCCGTCGATCACGCGGTTGAGGCGGACGAGCGGCGTCCGGCCGATGGAGAGCGCGTTGTCTTCGAACCAGCGAGGGGCGGTCATCGGGGTTGGGTCCTCCAGGGGTGGGCCGGACCTTATCCCGGGTCTGACTTCTACACAAGACGACCGTTCGATATTCTGAACAGTGTCAGGCCGGGTCGAAGTAGACGCCCCGCACCCAGCGCGGGCCGCGGAAGGCCGTGCGCGCGTGGAGCACGCGGTGGTTGTCGTAGAGCAGCGCGTCGCCCGGCGCGAGGGTGAAGCGGTACTGGTGCGCGGGGTCGCGGACGAGGCGGGCGAAGCGGTCCCACGCGCGGTACCAGGCCTCCATCTCGTCGAAGGGGCGCGCGAAGGGGGCGGTGGTGAAATACGAGTAGCGCACCATGAAGCCGCGGCCGTCGTCGCGCAGCACGGGGGCGTCGACCACCCGCTCGAACGCGCGCTGCTTGCGGTGGAAGCGCACCGGCACCCGGGTGAGCAGCTCCCAGGCGGGGCGGTCGACCTCGCGCAGGTGGCGCGACGCGGCGAGGGCGTCGACGACGAAGTTCTCCCCGCCGGCGTCGGCCGAGCGGACGCCCTGGAGGAGCTGGTAGCGCGGCGGCGCGTCGAGGAAGGGCTGGTCGGTGTGGAGCTCGACGCCCGCGTCGGTGTACCCGAGCTGGTCGGTGTTCTGGTTGGTGGTGTTGTCGGTGCGGAGGTCTTCGATGCGGCCGAAGTGGGTGCCGACCAGGTGAAGCCCGCGGGCGCAGATGCGCTCGATGAGGGCCTCGGTCTCCTCCTCCGGGCGCTCGACGCGGGACGGAGCGCGCCGCAGGAGCCCGAGGCCGTGCGAGCCCACCCGCGCCACGAGCGCGCCGACCGCCGCGTCGGTGAGGCCCTCGGGGGCCGGCACCGTCACCGCCAGGAGGTCGGTCGGGGGCGGGTGGTCGCGCCGGTCGCGGGCGTAGGCGTGCGCGTCGAGCCACGCGAGGGGGTACGCGCTCTCGTGGCCGTCGGGCTCCCAGGTGACCCGCAGCACCTCCCCCTCCACCCGCGCCGCGCGGGGCTGGATGTCGTCGGGCAGCTCCGACGAGCAGAGCGTCCGCTCGCCGGTGAGCGGGTGGCGCTCGCGGTCGCAGTTGTGGCGGAGCCAGCGGTAGTGGAAGTCGGCCGTCCCGCGCCCCGCCCCGAAGCCCACCCGCAGCCACGTATCGCGGAGGGAGAGGCCGCCGGTCGGGCCGTCTGGATTCGAATTGATAGACATGGCGAGACTGTACTGGATACCGGAGCATCCGAGAAGCCCCGCGAAACATCTGCATTCGAAGCCTCTTCCCGCGCACGTGTTGCTTGACATGATTCTACTTCGAAGCAATAGAGCCAACTTCAGAATACTGAACTTCCCCGGCGGACCCGTCCGCCGGGCCCGACCGAGGAGGAACGATCGATGACGAGCAGGACGAACGGCGGGCCCCGCGCCCACGCGCTGGCGGCCCTGGCCACGGCGCTGGGGGCGGCGACCGCGGGGGCGACCGCGGGGGCCGTCGACTGCAACACGCTGCCATCGCCGGTGTACGGCATCGGCGGGAGCGCGCAGAAGCCCCTGCTCGCCCGCCTCGGCGCGCGGATGGCGGCGCTCGCGGCCCCGCGCACGCTCATCTACCAGGCCCCCGGCGCCTGCCTCGGGGTCAACGCCATCGTCACCCCCACCGCGCGCCTCACCGGCCAGGCGTCGTACTGGAGCGCCGCGGGCATGGAGCTCACCTGCGACCTCCCGGTGGCGGGCGTCCCCGCGGACTACGCCAGCGTCGGCACGCAGGCCACGCTCTGCCCCGGCGTCGCCGCGCTCCCCACCGACGTCGGCGACTTCGAAGGCCCCGTCAGCACCTGGAACTTCTTCGTCCCCACCGCCTCGACGCAGCAGTCCATCTCCACCGAGGCCGCGTACTTCGTCTACGGCTTCGGCCGCAACAGCGGCGTCGCCCCGTGGATGGACGAGGCCGCCATCATCCGCCGCGACGCCAATTCCGCCGCGCAGATCGTCGTCTCGCTGGAGACGAGCGTGCCCGCCGAGCGCTTCCTCGGCGTCGACGCGATGACCAACGGGCGGAGCATCTCGCTCGTCGCGATGGCCACCAACGCGCAGGCCGCCATCGGCTTCGCCAGCGGCGAGAACGTCGACGCCAACCGCGCCACCGTCCGCACCCTCGCCTTCCAGCACACCGGCCAGACCTGCGGCTACTGGCCCGACTCCACCGCCACGGCCTTCGACAAGCGCGGCGTGCGCGACGGCCTCTACTGGCTCTGGACCACGACGCACTTCCTCGCCCGCGTCGACGGGTCGCGCGCCATCGTCAACCCGATCGTGCGCGACTTCGTGGGGTGGTTCACTGGCGCGGTCGAGCCCCCCACGGGCGTCAACGTCCTCGACCTCACCATCCAGAACGGCAACATCCCCCGCTGCGCGATGCGCGTCACCCGCACGCGCGACCTCGGCCCCCTCGCCAGCTACGCGCCGCCCGCCCCCTGCGGCTGCTACTTCGAGCAGCGCGCCACCGGCAGCACCACCTGCACCGCCTGCACCGCCAGCGCCACCTGCCCCGCCGGCGCCCCCGTCTGCCGCAACGGCTTCTGCGAGGTGAACTGACATGAAGCTCCGCCACCTTCTCTTCGCCCTCGCCCTCTCGGCCGCCGCCTGCAAGACCACCGAGGAGGCCGCCCCCACCGACAGCGGCACGCCCCCGCGCGACGTCACCGACGCGAGCGCGGACGCGAACGCGGATGCCGCGAAGGACGCCGCCGCCGACGCTTCGAACGACGTCGCCCCCGACGTTTCGAACGACGTCGTCGCCGACGCGCCCGCCGACGTCACCGCCGATGCGCCCGCCGACGTCACCGCGGACGCCGCGACCGACGTCAGCGCCGATGTCACCGCGGACGCTGCGGCCGACGTCACCGCCGACGCCGCGGCCGACGGGAGCTGCGCGCCCGGCGACGGCGGGTGCATCTCGTGCCCCACCACGTCGGCGGAGATCATCAACCGCTGCACCACCGCGTCGTGCGCCCGCTTCGAGCGCACGCGCCTCACGCGCCTCCTCGCCGACGGCGGCCTCCCCGCGCTCCCCTGATGCGCCGGCTCGCCGCCCTCCCCGCGCTCGCCGCGCTCGTGGCCTTCGCCCCCGCCGCCCTCGCCCAGCAGGACGACGAGGAGGTGGAGGTCACCGCGCGGCCGCGCCGCCGCCCCGCCCGACCCGCGCCCGCGCGCCCCGCACCGCCCGCGCAACCCGCCGTCGCCGTGCAGCCCGCGCCGCCCGCCGTCGAGCCCGTCGAGCCGACGCCCCCACCGCCGCCGTCGCCCACGCAGGCCGAGGTCGACGCCCTGCGCGAGCGCCTCGCCGCGCTCGAAGGCCGCCTCGCGACGCTCGAACACCCACCGCCGCCACCACCGCCGCCACCACCGCCTCCGCCGCCGCCCGAGGTGCCTGCGGTCCGCGTCGCGCCGCCGCGCTACGACACGGGCCTGCTCGACCCGGTGGGCCTGGTGCTCTCGGGCTACGCGCAGCTCCAGTACGAGTCGTCGCAGCTCTCCGAGGATCAGCTCCAGCAGGGCGGGCTCCCCTACAACCGCGACCGCTTCGTCGTCCGACGCGGGCGCATCCGCGTCGACGGGAGCTGGCGCTGGGCCACCGCGACGCTCGAGCTCGACGGGAGCACCACGCGCGGGCCCTTCGTCGGCGTCCGCCGCGCGGAGGCGTCGTTCGTGTGGCGCAACCCCTCGCGCGAGGCGCCCCCCTACGTGCAGGTGACCGCGGGGCTGACGGAGATCCCGTTCGGGTACGAGCTCCCCGCGGGCGTGCGGCGGCGCGTCTTCATGGAGCGCTCGCTCGCCTCGCTGGCCTTCTTCCGCGCCGAGCCCGACGTCGGCGTGCGCGTCAGCGGCGGCGTCTCCTTCCTCCGCTACGCGCTCTCCGTGATGAACGGCACGCCCCTCGACGACCGCCCCAACGCCGCGCCGCTCGCGCCCACCTCGGGCAAGACGCTCCTCGGACGTCTGGGCTTCGACACGGGGCCCTCCGAGCGGCTCCAGCTCTCGGGTGGCGCGTCGTTCCTCGCGGGCACGGGGCTCCACGCGGGCACGGATGCCACCGCGCCCTCCGTCGTGTGGCGCGACCTCAACGAGAACAGCGCCATCGACGGCGGCGAGCTCAGCGCCGTGCCCGGCCGCGCCGCGACCCCGTCGGTCACCTACGGCTTCTGGGCGGTGAACCTCGACGTGTCCGCGCGCCTCCACACGCGCCTCGGCACCTCGCACCTCTACGGCGAGCTCACCGTCGCCAACAACCTCGACCGCGGCGTCTTCCCCTCCGACCCCGTCGCCGCGGGCGCCGACGTGCGCCAGCTCGGCTTCTACGTCGCCTTCACGCAGGAGGTCTTCCGCTGGGGCCTCGTCGGCTTCCGCTGGGACTACTACGACGCCAACAGCGACTTCCTCGTGACGCGCCAGGGGCGCTTCGTGCCCGCGAGCCTCGCCGTGCAGACCTTCTCGCCCGTCGTGGGCGTCAACCTCGGCGACCACCTCCGCCTGCTCTTCCAGTACGACGCCATCGTCGACACGCTGGGGCGCGACGCGCGCGGCGTCCCCGTCGACCTCGCCAACGACCAGTGGACCCTCCGCACCCAGGTGGACCTGTGACCCGCGCCGTCACCGCACTGCTCGCCCTCGCCCTCTGCCGCTGTAGCGGCGAGCCCCAGCGCGTCGGGCTCGACGAGCCCTTTGCCGTGCGCAACGGCGTCCTCCGCGAAGGCCCGCTCCCGGGTTCACCCCCGAGCGACGCGGGTGTCACGGCGCCCGCCATCACCGCCGCGGAGTCCGCCGGCGCCCTCGTCGCGCCGGGGCAAGCGGGCAAGGTGTACCTCGGCCGCGCGTCGCCCGAGGCCTACGCGGTCGGCGTCCGCCTCGACGAGCTCGGCTCGGGCTGGTGGATGGTGCCCGTCGGTGGCGCGGACCCGAGCTTCAACAACGAGCTCACGTGGCAGCTCACCGCGGACTTCCCCGGCCGCGTCGCGCCGGGCCTCCACCGCATGCGCTTCGTCGCCCTCGACGCGAACGGCCGCGGTGGGACGCAGCGCGACCTGCGGGTGTGCGTGCTGCCAGAGGTGCCCGACAACCTCCATGCGTGCGACCCCACCATCGCGCCGCCCGACACGGTGATCTCGCTCTCGTGGGACGCCGACGCCGACCTCGACCTCGTCGTCGTCACGCCCGACGGCAAGGTGGTCGACGCCCGCCACCCCACCACCGCCGCAGTGATGGGAACCTCCGTCCCCGCCGACCGCCTGCGCGACCCGTCGACCGGCGTGCTCGACCGCAACAGCAACGCCGCCTGCGCCCTCGACCGCGTCCGCCGCGAGAACCTCGTCTTCCAGGGCGCCCCCGCCGCCGGCGTGTGGCGCGTCTACGTCAACCTCTTCGACGCCTGCCGCCAGACCGCGGCCCGCTACCGCGTCGGCGTGTGGCGCCGCGACGCCTCCGGCGCGCAGACGGAGTCCCTCCGCCGCGACGGGATCCTCACCGCCATCGCGGCCAACGGCGGCGCGGCGCGCGGCACCTTCGTCGCCGAGGTCACCCTCCCTTGAGCCCCTTGGAGATGCGTCCATGATCGTCGAGAAGCTCCTCAAGATCGCGCTGCTCGGCAGCGCCTGGGTCCTCTGGCTCCTGCTCGCCCTCTCGGTTCTGTCGGTGGGGCAGATCTTCGAACGCTGGCTCTACTTCCGGAAGCGCAGCGACGACGCCGAGCGCCTGCGCCGCTCGCTCGAAGAGGCCCTCCTCGCGGACGACCTCGAGCGCGCCAAGGCCGTCCTCGCGAAGAGCCCCGCGGTGGAGGCCGGCGTCGTGCACCGCGCGCTCCGCTGGAAGGCCGGCGGCCCCCGCGCCTTCGGCGACGCCGTCGAGAGCGAGCTCAGCGCCGCCCGCGCCGACCTCGAGCGCGGCATGAACCTCCTCGGCACCCTCGGCTCCAACGCCCCCTTCATCGGCCTCTTCGGCACCGTCATCGGCGTCATCGAGGCCTTCAACCACCTCGGGTCGAGCGCGGCCCGCGGCGGCGCGATGGGCAACGTCATGGCCGGCATCGCCGAGGCCCTCGTCGCCACCGCCGTCGGCATCTTCGTCGCCGTCCCCGCCGTGGTCGCCTACAACGTCGCGCAGAAGCGCATCGGCGAGGTGGAGACCAGCGCGTCAGCCCTCGCCCGCCTCGTCACCGCCTGGCTCGAGACCAACGACCGCCGCGCCGCCGCGGCCCCGGGGGAGTGACCGATGGGCGCGTCCCTCCAGGGCGGCCGAGGCCGCGGCGGCATCACCGGCATCAACGTCACCCCGCTCGTCGACGTGGTGCTCGTCCTCCTCGTCATCATGATGGTGTCGGCGACCTACATCGTCTCGCAGAGCCTCAAGGTCGACCTCCCCAAGACCGCGTCGAGCGACGAGGGAGGCGCCTCGCCCGCGATGGTCACCGTCACCGCCGAGGGCGCGATCCACTACAACCAGCGGCCCGTCCGCGACGACGACCTCGTCGCCCAGCTCCGCGCCGCCCGCGCCGCCAACCCCGAGCTCAGCCTCGTCGTCAACGCCGACCAGCGCGCCGCCCACGGCCGCGTCGTCCACGTCATCGACCTCGCCCGCACCGCCGGCGTCGTCCACTTCGCCATCAGCGTCGAGCGCGAGGCCCGCTGATGCGAACGCAGCACATTGTCTACGGCATCAGCGCCTTCCTCCACATCGCCCTCGGGAGCGCCGTCGCCGCCGTGCGCCCGCCCCCCGTCCGCGAGACCGTCCGCATCACCATGCGCGAGGTCCGCCGCCCGCGCACGCCGCCCCCACCACCGCCCGCGGCCCCGCAGCCCCCTGCCCCCGCGGCGGCCGCCGCCCCCGCGCCCACGCCCGCGCCGCCCGCGCCTTCGCGCTCGCACGCGCCCCGCTCGCACGCGCCGCGCCCGACGCCTTCGGCCCCGACGCCTGCTCCTTCCAACGCCCCGTCGGCGCCGCCCGATTTCGGCGTCTCGCTCGGCAACGAAGGGGGCATGGCCGTCCCGGGCGGCGGCCACGGCAACGGCGGCGGCGGCGCGGCCTCGCACCACGAAGCGCCCGCGCCCGAGCGCCCCGCGGCGAGCGACGGCTGCGACGAGGCGCCCGCGCGCCCCCGCGTCGTGGAGATGCCCGAGCCCGACTACCCCGACGCCGCCCGCGAGGAGGGCATCGAGGGACGCGTCCGCGTGGAGCTCACGCTCGACGACGAGGGGCGCGTCACCGGGGCGCGCGTCCTTCAGGGGCTCGGGCACGGGCTCGACGAGGCCGCCCTCGCCGCCGCCCGCGGCGCCCGCTTCGAGCCCGCCACCCGCTGCGGCCGCGCCGTGGGGACCACCTTCACCCTCGCCGTCCGCTTCACGCTCTGAGAATGGTTCGGATCCGTACCATCTCGCGCTCGGTCGCCCTGTCGGCCCTCCTCGCGCCGGCCCTCGCGGTCGCGCAGCCGCAACCCCAGGCGCAGCCCGCGCAGGCCCCGCGGCTCACGCGGCCGCCGCGGCTGACGCAGTTCGTGGAGGCGCCGTGGCCGGCGAGCGCGCAGGGGCGGCGCGAGGGCGCGGTGGTGGTGCTCCGCCTCACGATTTCGGCCACGGGGACGGTGGAAGACGCCATCGTGACCGAGTCGGCCGGAGCGGATTTCGACGCCGCCGCGGTGGCCGCCGCCCGGCGCTTCGTGTTCGAACCCGCGGAGGTCGACGGGCGCCCCTCGGCGATCCGCATCGCGTACCGCTACGCCTTCACCGTCCGCGAGGAGGCGCCCACCAGCGCCCGCTTCGAAGGGATCGTTCGGACCCGAACGGGTCGCCGCCCCGTGCCCGGTGTGACGGTGGATGTGGAAGGCGTCGGGCGCGCGGTGACCGACGCCGAGGGGCGCTTCCGCTTCGACACGGTGGCGCCCGGTGGCCGCGTGGTGACGCTCTCCGGCGAGCGGCTCACCGCCCAGCGCGTCACCGAGCGCTTCGAAGCCGGGCAGGCGGTGGCGGCGACCTACGACGTGAGCCTCGCCCCGCCGCCGTCGGAAGGCGGCGAGCGCGACGACCTGGAGATCGTCGTCACCGCGCCGCCCATCCGCCGTCAGGTGGTCTCCACGGAGGTCGGGGCCGACCAGGCGAGGCGCATCCCCGGCACCCAGGGCGACGTCCTCCGCGTCGTCGAGAACCTCCCGGGCGTCGGCCGCGCCGCCGTGGGCTCGGGGCAGCTCGTGGTGTGGGGCGCCGCGCCCGAAGACACGCGCGTGCTGCTCGACGGCGTGCCCGTGCCGCGGCTCTACCACGACGGCGGGCTCCGCTCGGTGGTCCCCGGCGACTTCGTCCAGTCCGTCGAGCTCATCCCCGGCGGCTACGACGCGCCCTACGGACGCGGCATCGGCGGCCTCGTGTCCGCCACGTCGCGCGCGCTCGAAGGAGATGGGCTCCACGGCGTCGTCTCGGCCGACCTCTACGACCTCGCGGCGAGCGCGCGGGCCAACCTCGGCCGCGGGGTCCGCGTGTCGCTCGGCGCGCGACGCAGCCACCTCGACGCGCTTCTCACCGGCGCGACGGCGGACTCCGTGGCGACGCTGCTGCCCGTCCCCCGCTACCTCGACGGGCAGGCGCGGGTGGCGTGGGACGTCCGGCGCGGCGAGCGGGTCGAGCTCTCCGCCATCGTCTCGCGCGACGAGGTGACGCGCGCCGCGGCCTCGCCCGACCCCGCCCGCGCCACGTCCGAGACGCGCGCGCTCGGCTTCGAACGGGTGTGGGCCCGCTGGCGCCGCGAGCTCGGCGACGGCGCGGTGGTGACGGTGACCCCGTGGGTGGGCCACGACGCGAGCGACCGGACCACGCGCGTCGGGCTCGTCGACACCGCCCTCGGCCGCGACGCGGTGTCGGGCGGCGTCCGCGCCAACTGGCGGGGCCGTCCCCGCCCGTGGCTCACGCTGGAGGTGGGCGTCGACGTCGAGGCCACGCGCGCCGACCTCTCGCGCCAGGGCTCGGTGGGCTCACCCGCCCGCGAGGGCGACGTCCGCACCTTCGGCCAGCCCCCGCCCGACCAGGTGAACGCCGACCGCTGGCGCGTCACCACCCTCGGCGTCGCCCCCTACGCGCAGGCCGACGTGTCGCTCTTCAACGGGAGTCTTCACGTGCTGCCGGGGCTCCGCGTCGACCCCTACGTCCAGTCGGTGAGCCGCCGCACGCCCGTCGTCGGCGACCTTCCCCCGCTCGGGCTCACGCGCAACGACGTCAACGTCGAGCCGCGCCTCGCGCTCCGCTGGGCGCCGTCACGCCGGGTCACGGTCAAGGCCGCCGTCGGCCGCTACGCGCAGGCCCCGCAGGCTGACGACCTCTCCGCCGCGTTCGGCGCGCCCGCCCTCGGCGTCGCGCGGGCCACGCACGTGCTCGCGGGCGCGGCGGTTCAGGTGACGGGGACGCTCTCGGTGGAGGCGACGGGCTTCGCCGCGTGGAGCGAGGGCCTCGCGGTGCGCGCGCCCACCGACAGCCCGCGGCTCGCCGAGGCGCTGGTCGACGCGGGCGAGGGGCGGCAGTTCGGCGCGCAGTTGTTGGTGCGGCAGGAGCTGTGGCGCGGCGTCACGGGCTGGGTGAGCTACAGCCTCATCCGCAGCGAGCGGCGCGCGGGCCCCGGCGCGCCGTGGCGGCTCTTCGACTACGACCAGACGCACGTGCTCACCGCCCTCGTGACGTGGGACATCGGGCGCGGCTTCGAGGTCGGCGCGCGCGCCCGCTACGCCACGGGGATGCCGCGGACGGGCGTCACCGGCGCGTGGTTCGACGCCGCGCGCGACCGCTGGCAGCCCACGTTCGGCCCGCAGAACGGCGAGCGCATCCCCGACTTCTTCCAGCTCGACGTCCGCGTGGCGAAGACCTTCCGCATCGCCTCCACCACCCTCGACCTCTCCCTCGAAGTGCAGAACGTCACCAACCACGCCAACCCCGAGGAGGTCGTGTGGAACAGCGACTACTCGCGCCGCGGCTACGTCACCGGGCTCCCAATCCTTCCCGTGCTGGGGCTGCGATGGGCCTTCTGACCCGCCTCGCAACGCTCTCCCTCGTGCTCGCCGCGTGCGCGCCGGAGCTCGACGACCCGGCCTCGCGTGTCACCTCGCGCCGCGTCCTCGCCGTGCGCTTCGAGCCCGCGGAAGCCGCGCCCGGCACGCCCGTCCGCGCGGTGGCCCTCGTCGCTGACCCGGCCGGCGTGGTCGACGACGTCCCCGTCCGCTGGAGCTGGTGCGACGCGCGCCCCGCCCTCGCCGAGCTCGCCCCCGCCTCACCGCGCTGCCTCGTCGAGGGGCCCTGGCAGCGCGCCGCGGGCGACGCGCCCCGCGCCGACACGACGCTCCCCGACGACGCTTGCCGACGCTTCGGCCCCGATCCCCCCGACCAGCAGGGGGGCGCCGACGCGCGCCCGGTCGACCCCGACGTGACGGGCGGGTACGCCGTGCCGATGCGGGCCGCCGTGGGCGACGCCGCGGCGCTCGCGTTCGCGCGGGTGCGGTGCAACCTCGCCGGCGTCACGCGCGAGCAGTCCGTCGCGTGGGCCCGGCTGTATCGCCCCAACGAGAACCCCGCCTTCGAAGCGCTCGAACGCGTCGACAACGCCGCCGGGGCTCCGCTCGCCGACGGGGACACGCTCACGGTGACCGCCGGCGCGACGGTGACGCTCCGCGCGCGCTGGCCCGCTTGCACCGACGACGCCCCCTGCGGCGGCGCCGAGCGCTACGCCCGCTTCGACCCCGCGGCGCGCGCGATCGTCACGCAGCGCGAGGCGATGCGGGTGAGCTGGTACGCGACCGGCGGGCGCTTCCGCGACGTGCGGACGGGCCGCGCGCGGGACGACGCGGCGACGGCCACGGACAACGTGTTCACCGCGCCGGCCGCGCCGGGGGTTTACGGCGTGTGGGTGGTGCTGCGCGACGAGCGGGGCGGGGCCGCCTGGCGCTCGCTGCGGGTGCGCGTCGCGGGGCCGTAGAACCGCCGCGCCCCGATGGGGTACCGTACGCGCCGTGAAGACCGCCGCCCTCCCCCTCGTGCCGCTCGCGCTCGCGCTCTGCGCCGGCTGCGACATCGTCAACCGCATCCGCGACGAGATCGAGAACCGCGGCGGCTCGTCGACCCCCGCCCAGCCGCAGAACGTCCCCACCAACGTCCCCACCGCGCCGCAGCCCGTTCCCACGCAGCCGACGCCGCCGGGTCAGCCCGAGGCGCTCGCGCCCGCGCCGCAGGGGTCGTACGGGCCGACGGGGACGTTCACGTTGGAGTTCCTCCAGATGGAGACGCGGGTGGTGCTCTCCGAACTGGTGGCGTCGCTCACGCCCGACCACCGCGTTCGCGTGCAGGACATCCCCCTCCAGTACACCAGCAACCTCGCCGAGGTGAACGCCGCCGCCGGCTGCACCCGCGGCGGCCGCTCGCTGATGGCCGTGACGGGCGGGATGCTCGCGCTCGTCTCCGCCGCCGCCGAGGCCAAGGCCGCCGACGAGCTCGCCGGCACCCGCATCCTCACCACCTACTACGACCAGACCGTCCAGTCGGTGCGCCGCAACCTCCCGGTGCCCCCGCTGCCGCCGGGCGCGGTGCCGCCGCAGGTCGCGCTCGACCCGCGCAAGCTCGCGCGGCAGCGCTTCCTCTTCGACGAGCAGATCGGCTTCATCCTCGGGCACGAGCTCGGTCACCACTACCGCGGGCACACGGGCTGCGCGGGCGGCGGCAACGCGACGGGAACCGAGGCGCAGGCGGAGGACGCCGTTCGCATGGTGTCCAACACGCTCCCGCTCTTCAACCAGCCCGTCGAGCTCGAGGCCGACGCCTGGGGCGTGGTCGACGTGCTCGACAGCGGCGCGCGCCGCGCCGGCGGCCGCTGGACGGAGGAGGGCGCGCTCCTCTCGATGGATTTCTTCCAGCGCCTCGAGGGCGAGCGCGGCATGTCCCCCATCCTCCTCTTCGTCCGCACGCACCCGCCCACCATCTTCCGCCGCCCCATCATCCAGATGTGGGCCGACAAGTGGCGACGCGGCGAGCGCCCCACCACCGTCGGCCAGGGCGGCATCCCGCTGCCCATCCCCATCCCCTTCGGCAACGGCCAGGGCGACGGCGGCGCGGGGCTCCCCATCCCGCTGCCCATCCCCATCCCCGGCCTCGGCGGCGGCGCGCAGCCCGACGGCGGCCAGGCCAACGGCGGCCTCCCGATCCCGCTCCCCTTCCCCCTCCCGACACGATAGTTCGTGCACCGAACCGTCGCCACCGCCGCCGCGCTCCTCGCCGCGGAGACGGCCCTCGCGCAGACGCTCGGCGACGACCGCGCACCGCTCCCCGACGCGCGCGAGCTCGACGCCGTGGAGCGCGAGGTGGCCGAGCGCGACGTCGCCACCCTCTACGCCGCGCGCCGACGCGTCCGCCCCTACGTCGAGCTCGGCCCCGCCGTCCTGCGCGCCCGCGACGACGCGCGCGACGGGCTCCTCCTGCGCCGTGATCCCGCCGTGGCTGCCGCGCTCGCGGTGGGCGTCCGCTGGGGCTTCGCGCCGGCCTTCGAAGTGCACGGGCGCTTCGAAATCGTCGGCCCGCTCCGCCTCGGCGCGCTCGACGACGCGGCCTCCGCGCGCGCCGCGATGGCGCCCTGCGCGGGCTCGCTCCGCTTCGATTTCGTCGACGCCACGGGCGCGCTCCTCACGCTGGAGGCGGGGGCGCGGGCGCGCGTCTTCAGCGCCCGGTCGCCCTTCTACGTCGGGCTCGCGGCGCGTCTCGGCGCGCAGGTGACCGGCGGCGACGGGCCCTACGCCATCCGCTGCGTCGACGCGTCCGGCGCCGAGCGCTCGCGCGTGTCGGGCACGGCCTCCGCGGGGTCGTTCACGCTCGACGTCGGCGCCGCGCTCGAGACGGGCTACCGCTTCGGCGAGGGCGAGCGCTGGGACGTCGGGCTCCGCCTGCTCGTCCACCGCATCGGGACGGGCGACGCCGGCGTCGCGGGCGCGCAGGTCGCGCTCGGGTGGGCGCTGCGATGACGCGCGGGCTCCTCCTCTCCGCGCTGCTCGCGTGCGGCTGCTTCCGCTGGGCGCCGGCGGCCCTCGACGACGTGCGGGCGGGCCGCGCGGAGATCCGCACGCGCACCGTCCGCGTGAGCGCGCCGCAGGAGGAGGCGACGCTCGTCGTCCACCGCGTGACGCCCGCGCACCTCGACGGCTACGACGTCGACCGCGAGGTGGAGCGCCGCATCCCCTTCACACGCGTCACGTCCCTCCGCGTGCGCGAGACCGACCCCCTCGGCAGCGCGCTCGCGGTCGGCGCGGTGTACCTCACCGTCGGCCTGCTCGGCTGGATCGCGGTGGCCGTCGACCCCTTTTGACCGGCGGATGCGGTACAACCCAAGGGCGTATGAGACCCCTTCGCTTCGCGTTCTTTTCGCTCGCGCTCGCGGGCTGCCCGCCGTCGCCCAACCCCGGCGACGGCCCCGCGCCCGACGTCCCCGACGCGCGCGTCTGCGAGGCCAACGGCGCGACGCTGCTGGTGGGCACCGGCACCGACAGCACCGCCCGCACCTGGCGAGCGCTCCGTGACGGCGACGACGTGTACCTCACGCCGGGCCCGCAGGGCGCGCAGCACGTCTGGATCGGCCTCCGCGCGCGCGGCGTCGACCCGACGCAGCCCCGCGTCGAGATGACCGCGTACCGCGCCTCCGACGGCGCCCTCATCGGCCGGCTGCGCGTCCGCCTGCGGATGATCGAGGCCCCCGAAGACACCACCCTCTACGCGCTCACGGGCCAGACGCTCATCATCGAGGACGACCGCTACTGCTCGGTGCTCCCCGGCGACATCCGCGTCACGATCGACTTCGACGACGGCCGCGGGCACTGCATCCTCACCGAGCGCGTGGTGCACCTCGCGGGCGTCGACCCCCTCGCGCTCCCGCTCGACCGCGAGGCGCGCCTCCGCTGCTGCGAGCAGCGCCTCCTGCGGTGCTTCCCGCCCGGCAGCGACGCGGGCGCCCCGGACGCGTCCGGCGGCTCGGGCTCCGGCACCCGCCTGATGGACGCCGCCGTCACCGACTGAACCCCCTGGCGGCGGCGCGGCGCGGGTGGCACTCTCCGCGGCCCCCCTATGTTGACGCAACGAACCCGCATCTCCGACGTCCTCGCGATGGACCCGCCGCGCGCCGCCGTGCGCGTGAAGGGATGGCTCCGCTCCCTGCGCGACAACAAGCAGGTGGTCTTCCTGCAGCTCAACGACGGCTCGTGCCTCGCGACGCTCCAGGCCGTCTGCAACCCCGAGCTCGCCAACTTCGAAGCCGTGCGGAAGCTCAGCACCGGGAGCGCCATCGAGGTGGTGGGCGACCTGATCGCGTCGCCGAAGGAGGGCCAGCGCGTCGAGCTCAAGGCCACCGAAATCATCGTGGTGGGCGAGGCCGACCCGAGCTTCCCCCTCCAGAAGAAGGCGCACTCGATGGAGTACCTCCGCACCATCGCGCACCTGCGCCTGCGGTCGAACACCTTCGGCGCCGTCTTCCGCCTGCGGAGCGTGCTGGCGCAGGCGACCCACGAGTTCTTCGCGGCGCGGCGCTTCGTGTACGTGCACACGCCGATCATCACGGCGTCGGACTGCGAGGGCGCGGGCGAGATGTTCCGCGTGAGCACGCTCGACCCCGAGAAGCCCCCGCGCAAGCCCGACGGCAAGGTGAACTACGAGGAGGACTTCTTCAGCCGCGCGGCCTACCTCACGGTGTCGGGCCAGCTCAACGGCGAAGCCTTCGCCCACGGCCTCTCGGACATCTACACCTTCGGCCCCACCTTCCGCGCCGAGAACTCCAACACCGCGCGCCACGCCGCGGAGTTCTGGATGATCGAGCCCGAGATGGCCTGGTGCGACCTCGACGGCTGCATCGAGCTGGCCGAGGCGTACGTGAAGCACCTCATCCGCGCGGCCTTCGAGCGCTGCGGCGAGGACATGAAGTTCTTCGACGAGCGCATCAGCAAGGGCCTCGTCGAGCGCCTCCAGCACGTGCTCAACAGCGAGTTCGGGCGGATGACGTACACCGAGGCCGTCGAGCGGCTGCTCGCGAGCGGGCAGAAGTTCGAGTTCCCGGTGTCGTGGGGCGTCGGGCTCCAGGCCGAACACGAGCGCTACCTCGCCGAGACGCTCATCGGGCGGCCGGTCTTCGTCACCGACTACCCCAAGGAGATCAAGTCGTTCTACATGCGCCGCAACGCGGACGGGAAGACGGTGGCCGCCACCGACCTGCTCGTCCCGCGCATCGGCGAGCTCATCGGCGGCTCGCAGCGCGAGGAGCGCCACGACGTCCTCAAGAACGTCATGACCGCGGCCGGGCTCAACGTCGACGACTACGCCTGGTACCTCGACCTCCGCCGCTTCGGCACCGTCCCCCACGCCGGCTTCGGGCTCGGCTTCGAACGCATGGTGATGTACGTCACAGGGATGGAGAACATCCGTGACGTCGTCCCCTTCCCCCGCACCCCGCGCAACTGCGACTTCTGACCTCCACGCGCGCTCGTTCGCGCGCTTCCTCCAGGCCGACGCCGCCCCCGACCAGCGGGAGGACGTCGGCTTCGAGGCGGCGTTCCGCGCGCACTTCCCGGTGACCTCGGCCGACGGGCTCGTCGAGCTCACGTACCACGGCTACCTCCTCGAGCCGCCGAAGTACGACGCCGCGGAGTGCCTCCGCCGGGGCTACACCCTCGCCGCCCCGCTCAAGGTGGTCGTGCGCCTCGTGATCTGGGAGCTCGACCGGGGCGAGCGCGTGATCCGCGACATCAAGGAGCAGGAGATGTACTCCGGCGAGGTGCCGCTGCTCACCGCGCGCGGGTGCTTCGTCGCCGCGGGCGCCGAGCGGGCCCCCCTGCTCACCGCCGCGGACGACGGACGCTCGCTGCGGCTCCGCGCGGCCGGCGAGCACCTCGCGGAGGCCGCCGCGGAGGGCCTCGCGACGGTCACGGAGAAGGCGCTCGAACGCCTGGAGCGGGCCATCGCGCGCGACTCGGCCGACGCACTCATGCCGTTCGACCTGTTCAACCCGAAGCCCCTCGCCCGCGCGTTCCTGGCGCTGCTGGAGAAGTCGCCCCTGGTGGCGCCGGTGGACGACACCAACCCGCTCGCGCGGGCGGCCCAGGCGTGGGCCCTCCACCTCGACGACGACACCCGCGACGCGCTCGACGGCCCCCGCGCCGCCCGCTGGATCATCGCGAGCGAAGACGGAACCTCCGCAGCGCTCTCGCCCGACGCGCCGGTGGGCGGCGACGGGGCGGTCGACGCGGGTGCGAAGGGAGACGGCCGCCCGCTCGCCGCGCGCTTCGGGGGGGACGACGACGCGCTGCTGCGGGCGCTCCCGCTGGCCGAAGCGATGGCGCTTCCCGACGCGGTAACCAGCGGCCGTGACGTGGCGGTGCGCGGCGCCGCGCTGGTGCTCGCAGCGAGGGCGGGCGTGGTTCATCAGGTGAGCGACCGCCGCGTGTGGGTGCTCGACGACGGCGCGACGGAGCCCACGCGCTACGACCTCGCACCGACGCGCGCGCCCCACGGGGAGACGCCCTTCGCGCTTCGGCCTGTCGTGAGGGCAGGTCAACGCGTCGCGGCGGGAGACGCGCTCGCGGCCAGCGCGCTCGCGGCGGACGAGACGCTCGCGCTCGGCCGGCGCACCGCGGTGACGTGGCGGCTCGACCTCCCTGTGGGAACGTGCCGCGTGTCGACGGCGGGGGCGGCGGCGCTGCGCTCGGTGCATCGGGTGCTGGTCGACGCGTGGGTTCGCGACACGAGGCTCGGCGTGCAGGAGCTCACCCGCGACGTGCCCGGCGCGGCGCCGAACGCGCTGCGACACCTCGACGCGTCGGGGCTCGTCGCGCTCGGCGCAACCGTGGAGCCAGGCGACGTGCTCGCGGGCGTGGTGTCGCCCGAGCCCGACGGGTCGATGCGCGACGACGCGGTGCGGGCGACCGCGCGGGCGACGGTGGCGGGGGTGGAGGCGTTCGCGCGGCGCGGGCGGGAGCGGAGCGAGCGGCACGCGGCGATCGCGGCGGCGATGAGGGCCGACGTCGAGGCGGAGCGCGACGAGTGCATCGCGGCCCTCGAGGCGCTCGGGGCGGACGAGCTGGCGCGCGACGCGGCGCACTGGCGCTACCGCGAGGCGGCCGAGTGGCTCGACCGCGGCGACGAGCTGCCGCCGGGCGTGGTGAGCCTCGCGCGCATCGAGCTGCTGGAGGAGCGCGCGGTGCGATGCGGCGACGTGCTCGCCGACGGGCAGGGCGGGCGGTGGACGGTGCGCGAGGTGGGCGACGCGGCGGGCGCGGAGGTCGAGCTCGCAGGCGAGGGCACGGGCGGCGAGGCGTACCTGATGCGCCTGCGCGCGGACGAGGCGCCGGCGGCGAAGAAGCCAGCGCGCAAAGGCAAGCGCGCGTAGGGCGCGACGGCCGGGTTCACGCCGTCGTCACGGCCGATCGCCCAGCACCCTGGCGCCCGCAACATGCGGTGGGCAAACCGCTGCGCGTGAGCGCACGGGCTCTACTTCTCACGCGAGCAATCCCTCCGTCGGTACCAGGCGACGCCCCCCGCTACTCGCGCGCGAAGTCGTCGGCGCGGCGCAGGAGCGCAACGGCCCGCGGGAGCGCGACCTCGGCCGCGACGCACTCCAGGGGCCCGCGCGGCTCGGGCTGGTCGGGCCGCATCCGGCTCGCGCGGAGCACGTCGACGCGGAGGAGGAGCCGCGCAACCGTCACCACCTCACCCGCTTCGTACGCGAGCTTGTAGTACACGCCCCGCTCGCGGAGCGGGAGGGCCGCGGCGAGCTCGCGCCGCACCGACGACCCCGGCGCCAGCGCGGTGGCCTTCGGGTGGTACATCCAGTAGACCGGGAACGGCGGCAGCGCCGGGACGCCCACCAGCATCCGCACGCTCCCGTCGCCCCCGTCGCAGAGCACCTTCGGGTCGGTCGAGCGGCCGAGGTCGTCGTAGACGTAGACGACCTCGTCGCCCTCGTTGCCCACCTCGAAGCGAACGCGCAGGAGCGCCTCGTCGAGCTCCACCGCGCAGGCCAGCCGCACCATCGGCGCCGTCGGATGCATCGCGTCCCCCGTCAGTTGTGGGTGTGCTCGTGCCGCTCGGGGAAGCCCCGCGCGCGGCGGTACTCGTTCTCGTCACCCTCGATGGAGTTCTTCTCCTCCTGGGTGTGGTAGTCGCCGTACTTCGAATCGTCGCGCACGGTGTCGGCCTCGCGGCCGTAGGCCTGGTGCTCGGCGTGGTTCATTTCGTGGAGCAGCACGACGTCGCCCTCGGCGCCGCTCGACGTGGTCTCCGCGCGCGGGTCGGGCGGCCACTCCTCGGGCGTGTACTCGACGTTGACGTCGCTGCCCCGCGACGGGTCCTTCGCGGCCGCGGGGTCGAGCGGCGCGGAGTGCGCGTTCTTCTCCGTGCCCCCGTTGGGGACGAAGGTGACGTTCTTGCCCGACGCGTCGAGGCTCTGCAGCTTGCGCTTGCCCACGTCGGTGCTGCCGATCTTCGCGAGGTCGCCGAGCACGTGCGCGCCGTAGTCGCCGTCGTGGATGGGCGTCGCGACCCCGTTGGCGTGGATCACCCGGTCCCGCGCGGGCGGGATCTTCATGTGGTCGCCGATGTGGATCGTCCCGTCGGGGTCCTGCCACACCCGGAGCCCCGCGATGGTGTCGGTGACGTCGTAGAAGACGTCGGACGACCCGGTGACGATGGGGTTGGGCGCGGGCACCGGCGGGCAGTGGGCGTCGGCGTAGATCGCGATGGCCGGCTTGCGGTTGATGAGCACCGTGAGCGCGCCGCCCTGCCCGAGCAGCACCGGCCCGCCGACGTGCGGCGCCGGGACGACCAGGGGGCAGGCGTGCGGGTCGGAGAGCCGGGTCGCGCGGAAGGTGTTCACGAGCACGTCGGCCGAGCCGTCGGTCACGCGGCCGCCGTGCACGGCGGTGGAGGTGAAGCGGCTCGCGTTGCGGGAGGGCATGGCGCGTCTCTCAGTTGAGGGTGATGAACGAGCCCCTGATCTCCACCGGGCCGTCGCTCTTGATCTTGATCCCGCCCGGCGTGAGCGTGATCTCGCTATTGCCCGACGCGAGGGTGACCTTCTCGCTCCCCGTGATGGCGGTCTGCAGCGCCTTCAGGACGGCGGCGTTCTTCGCCGACATCAGCAGGTCGTGGTCGGTCGTGTGGCGGATGTCGCCCGTGGCCTTGAGCGCGAGGTAGTTGTTGTCGCTGTCGATGCGCGCCGTCCCGGTGCCCACCTGGAGGTGGTACTCGGAGGTGACCAGGATGTTGTAGTCGCCCTCGATCCTGAGCGAGGCGCCGGGCGCGGTCATCCCCGGCGGGCGCTCGCCCTTGCCGTCGATGACGGTCTGCTGGTGCCCGGAGACGTGGACGGTCTCGTAGCCGCGCACGGTCTCCGTGTGGTGGCGCTCGACCACCTCGTTGTGGTCGCGCTGGGCGTGCAGGTACACCTCCTCGCGCCCCGCGAGGTCTTCGAAGCGGAGCTCGTTGTACCCGCCGCCGCCCGGCGAGCTGCTGCTCTTGATCGCGCTCCGGGTCTTCTCGTCGGGCAGGGGGTAGGGCGTCGTGTGCGTCCCGTTGTAGACGCAGCCCGTGACGAGCGGCCGGTCGGGGTCGCCCTCGATGAACTGCACCACCACCTCCATCCCGACGCGCGGGATGAACTGGAAGCCCCACCCCGCGCCGGCCCACTGCTGCGCGACGCGGATCCAGCACGAGCTCTTCTCGTCGCGCGCGCCCTTGCGGTCCCAGTGAAACTGCACCTTCACCCGCCCGTGGAAGTCGGTGTGGATCTCCTCGCCCGCGGGGCCCGTCACCGTCGCCGTCTGCGTCGCGAGCACCGTCGGGCGCGGCGTGCGGCGCTCGGGGACGTGGTGGACCTCCCGCGGCGTCGCTTCGAACTCGTTGCGGTAGCGGTCGAGGCCGGCGGCCGCGCGGGCGTCCCCCTCGGCGAGCAGCACCTCGGGGGCGTGGAGGTGGTGCACCACGCGGGTGAGCAGGTACCTCCGGTCGAGGTCGCCGTGCTCGTGGCCGACGAGTTCGAAGGCGCGGCCGGGCATGAAGCCCGTGACGTTGCCCGTGCCCGCGCCCGCGGCCTCGCGCCCGTGCTCCTCGTGCCAGCCGGTCTCGGCGCGCGCGCCGCCGTCGTGCGTGGTGTAGGCGTGGCCGCCCTCGTCGTAGCCGCCGAGCGTGAAGCGCCCGGGGAACTCGTACCGCGGCCGCTCCCCCGGCTCCCCGCGCGGGTGCTCGCGGGTGAGGTCGAGCTCCGCCTGCGGGCGCGTGAAGTCGTAGTCGCGGGCGGTGAAGCCGGTCGCGCGGAGTTCCTTCGCGAAGTCGAAGGAGCGCACCACCTCGACGGGGTTGAGCTCCGACTGGGGCGGCGAGAACGGGACCGCGCGCCGGTCGAGGGTCGGGCACAGCGGAGCAGAATCCGAGTCGGTGAGGGTGAGCACCTCCGCCTCGCCGTCGTGGCGGAAGTGCCACGAGATGCCCTCCTCTTCGAGCAGGCGGGCGACGAAGTGGTAGTCGCTCTCGCGGTACTGCACGCAGTACTCGCGCTTCGGGTACTCGCGGGTGAGCTTCGACGCGAGGGACTGCGCGGGCAGGCCGGCGTCCTTCACGACGGACTGGACGATCTCGGGGGTGCTGCGGTCCTGGAAGATCCTGCTGTCGACGCGGCGGGTGAGGGCCCAGGCGGCGGGGACGAAGGTGACCCTCGCGCGGCGGCGCCCGCCCCAGGAGTCGAGGCGCTCGACCCGGCGCACCACGCCGCAGAAGCGCCGCGCGCGCGGGCCGCGGGCGACCTCGAGCACGCAACGCGCTCCGAGGAGCGCGTCGAGGTCGGTGTTGAGGTCGGGCGCGCAGAGCTCGAGCACGCCCTCGTAGAGCGCGTCGAGCGCCTCGGCGACGCGGCCGTGGACCACCCGGAGCTCGACCCCGGCGAGCGCGCTCGACGAGAACGTGAACCCCGCCTCCGGGGCGGGCTCGCGCGTCGGCCGCGAGACGAGGAACTCCGTCGTGCTCCCGAACGCGCCGACCTCGGGCACGTCGGGCGCGTCCGGCGCGCCGGGCACGGGTGGAAGTTTCGGATCGCGCGTCCCGTTGCTCATGGGGTCCCCTGTCGTGAGGGCGGGGATGAGACCCGAAGCCCCCGGGGCGTGTCAACGACGGCGGCGCGCGACGGCCGGCGTTGGTGAAGTCACTGGCGGCGAGGCGGAGCCGCGTTCACAAAACCGTATTCGGGATTACGGGTGCCGTAATCGTCCCGGCGCTCCCGACGCGGTCGGGCAATGTCACGCGGCCTGCCGCGCCGGGTTGCGCCTCGCCCGCCCGTGTGCGACGTGGGGGCGGCCATGCAGTTCGCGTTGGACTGGTTTGCGAAGGGGATCGTGCAGGGCGCGCTCGCGGGCGTCCGCGTCGTCCACATCGAGGAGCAGGTGACGCCCGAGGTGCTCTCCCTCGACGCGTGGATCGACCCCCTGGTGGGCGTGCCCGACGACGACCGCGGCCTGCTCGGCCTGCTCACGCGCGAGCGCTGCGTGGTGGAGCCCTACCAGCCCGTCGCCACGCTCGACGACGTCGACCACGCGATGCTGCGCGTCACGCTGCTCCACGACAAGCTCAAGGCCGACGTGCCGAAGCCGGCGGAGGGGCGGAGGCGCCTGCCGCCGCGCCCCGTCCTTTGGATCATCACCGCCACGCGCGACCGCGCCCTCCTGCGCGAGTGGCTCTGCGTGAAGGACGCATCGCTGGGCCGGGGCGTGTACCGCAGCCGCGTCGCGACGCGCGGGCCCCGCGTGGTGGTGGTCGACGCCCTCCCGCGCACGCGGGCCACGCTGCTGGTGCGGCTGATGGGGCACGGCGAGGTGTTGCAGCAGGCCCTCGACGACCTCCGCGCGCTGCCCGCGGATGCGTGGGAGCGCGGGGTGGTCGACCCGCTGGTCCGCGTGATCCGCCCCGACCTCGAGCGCCGTGGTATCGTCGTCACCGACCAGGAGGAAGACCCCGTGATCATCGACTACAAGATCCTCTTGGAGCGTGCGGAGGCGGAGAAGCAGCGCCTGCTCGACCAGGGGCGTCACGCGGGCATCGCCGAGGGCCGCTCGGTGGGCATCGCCGAAGGCCGCTCGGTGGGCATCGCCGAGGGCCGCTCGGTGGGGCTCCGCCCGCTCGTCCGACTTGTCGAACTCCGCCTCGGCCGCCCGCTCGCCGCGCCGGAGCAAGAGAACCTCTCGGCCCAGCTCGATCGCGTGGGCCCCGACCGCCTCGGCGAGGTCGCCCTCGGCCTCGCGCCCGACGCCCTCGCCGCCTGGCTCGCCGACCCCGACGCTACGTAACCCCTCCCTGCTCGCCCCTCGTACACCGCGCGTCGCCCGCACGCCCCGCCGCGCGGCGCTCGCGTCGCGCGGTGTAGCCTCGCCTCACCATGGCCAGCACCCGCACCGCCGCCGCGAAGAAGCAGCTCACCCCCGCCACCGCCGACGCGCCCGCGCCGCCCCTCCCCGCCGCCCTCGCGAAGCGCGCGAAGGAGCTCCACGCCAGCAAGCTCGCCCGCCTCGCCGCCGTCGGCCGCGCCGCCATCGCGCGCGTCCGCGAGCGGCAGGGCGACATCGCCGCGAGCATGGTCGACATCGGCCTCGCGCTCCACGAGCTCCGCGCCGAGGGCGTGGCCGAGGCGCTCGGCCGCAAGGGCTTCGCCGACGTGTGCGCCGTCGACCTCCGGCTCCCGCTCACCACCGCGCTCAACCTCATCGCCATCGCCACGCGCGTGCCCCGCGCCGTGGTGACGTCCCTCGGCCCCGAGCGCGCCCGCGCCGTCCTCGAGCTCGTCGACGCCACGCCCGCCAACGACAGCCCCGAGGCGGTGCTGGCGAAGCCCGTGAAGCTCCCGTCGGGCAAGCTCCTCGACGTGCGGAGCGCCGGCGTGGCGGAGATCCGCGAGGCGGCCAAGGCCTTCCGCGCGGCCCGCCCCGACGTCGCGAAGCGCGGCCGGGGCTTCACCGCGTCGCCCGAGGAGAAGCGGGCCTTCAGCGCCTTCGCGAAGGGCCTCCAGGCGCACCCCGTGGAGGCTTCGGCGAAGCTCATCGCCAGCCGCGGGGCGAAGGGGGCGAAGGTGCGCATCGAGGTTCATCTCTCGGAGCTGGCGAAGCTCCCCGCGGCGCTGCGCAAGGCCCTCCAGGGCTGACGCGCCCCGTCGGCGCATTCACAAAACCGTAATCCTGACCCGCTTGAACGCGCGACGACGCAAGCGCAACCTCCGTCGTCATGCGCGCGGTGGTGCTGGCGGGCGTCGGATGGCTCACGCTGCTCTGGGGGTGCCTCTCCGCGGACCTCCCTCCGCGCGACGCCGCCCCGCGGACCTGCGCCGAGGGGGGGAGCGCGTGCCCCGCGCTCGCCGGCTTCGCGACGTCGTGCGAGGGGGGCGTCTGCGTCGCGCGCTCGCTGACCGGCGACGCGCTCGCCGACTGCGCGGGCGAGGGGCGCTACGCCGCCGACCTGCGCTTCGACGCGCGCAACTGCGGCGCGTGCGGCGCCGTGTGCCCCGGGTCGGCCGTGTGCGTCGACGGCGCGTGCGCCTGCGCATCGGGCGAGGCGCGCTGCGGGGGCTCGTGCGTGCCCACCGCGACCAGCCGTGACCACTGCGGCGGCTGCGGCCGCGCCTGCGGGGCGAGGGAGCGGTGCGCCGCGGGCGCGTGCGTCGCCTGCGAGGCGGGCGAGGCCCTGTGCGGCGACCAGTGCGCGCGTCTGGCAAGCGACCCGGCGCACTGCGGCGGGTGCGGCCGGGCCTGCGGCGGCGCGGAGACCTGCGTCGACGGGGCGTGCGTCGCGTGCCCGGAGGGGCGGGTCGCGTGCGGCGGCGTCTGCACTGACACGGCCTCGGACGGCGCCCACTGCGGGCGCTGCGGCGGTGCGTGCGGGCCGGGCTCGGTCTGCTTCGAAGCACGGTGCTACCCGGCCGGCCCATCGGGCTGCCCCGGGGGCTTCCTCCGCTGCGGCGAGCGGTGCGTCGACCCGACGGGCGACCCGAACCACTGCGGGGCCTGCGGCTCCCTGTGCCCGGCAGGGGCGGTCTGCCAGGGCGGCGCTTGCACGTGCCTCGTCGGGCTCTTCTGCGGCGGTCGCTGCACCGACGCCGCGAGCGACCCGGCGAACTGCGGGCGGTGTGGCGTCACGTGCGCGCCGGGGGTGTGCCGCGACGGCGCGTGCGTGTGCCCCGCCGATCGCGCGCGCTGCGACGGCCGCTGCGTCGACCTGCAGACGGACCGCGGCAACTGCGGCCGGTGCGGCAACCCTTGCAGCAGCGGGACCTGCCGCGCGGGGCGGTGCTTCCGCTGCGACGCGGCGTCGATCTGCGACGAAGCCTGCGTCGACCTGTCGACCGCCCACGACCACTGCGGCGCCTGCGGCAGCCCGTGCGGCGACAGTGAGCAGTGCACGGGCGGGCGGTGCGTCGCGTGCCCGACCGGGTGGCGCCTCTGCGCGGGGGCGTGCGTCGACGTCAGGGCCGCCGCCGCCCACTGCGGCGCGTGCGGGAGGGCGTGCGACGTTACGCAGACCTGCGACGGCGGGCGCTGCGTCGGGTCGTGCCTCCCGTCGACCCCGTTCGCCCACACCGACGTGAACTGCGGCGCCTGCGGCGTGGCGTGCGACGGGGCGTCGATCTGCATCGACGGGCGCTGCACCGCCGCGGCGCCGCGCCTGAAGGCGCCCATCTCGGCCACCTTCGTGAGCAGCGCGCGGCCGTGGTTCCGCTGGGAGCTCCCCGCGGGCGCCGACGGGGCGCGCGTGGAGGTGTGCGCCACGCGCGCCTGCGACCGCGTCGAGGCGAGCTGGGAGGCCGCGGGCGACCGGCTCCGCGCCCCCGCGGCGCTCGCGGCCGGCGTCCACCACTGGCGGGCCTACGCGCGGCGCGGCGGGCGCTTCGACGTCGCGCCGAGCTTCGTGTGGGAGTTCGCCGTGCCGGGCGGGCCCGTCGCGCCGGCCCCAGGCATCACCGGCGTCCCCGTCCTCCACGACCTCAACGGCGACGGCGCCGAGGACCGCGTCGAGGGATCCGACGACTGCGGGATGGGGGTTCGCTGCACCCTCGTCCGCTACGGCCGCCCCGCCGACGGCGTCGCCCCGCCCGACCAGCGCATCGTCGCACCGCCGAGCGACCCGGGGCCGGACGGCTTCCGCTACGGGCTCTTCCCGGGCGGGACGTTTCTCCCAGACCTCAACGGCGACGGCTTCGGCGAGCTCTACACCGAGTACAGCGCCCAGTGGCGACGCGCGACGGGGTGGGAGTACGAGGAGACCGCGCGACAGCACGTCGGCTAGTCGACGGGCGTCTTCCTCACGGGGGAGTATCTGGGCCTGTCCGACCACGACCTGTGGAGCGGGGGAGGGCCCGTGCTCGCGTGCGTGGGCGACCGCGACGGCGACGGGTACGGCGACATCGCGCAGTGGTCGCCCGTCGTGAGCGCGCTCGACTACACCGAGAGGCTCGGCGGGAGGGGCAGGATCAGGACGGGCAGCTACGGGTCGGAGCCCGACACCCCGGCGGGGATCGCGGTGGGAGACTTCAACGCCGACGGGCGGAGCGACCTCGTGTACTGGCTCCCGGACGGCCGCGGCTGGCTCACGCCGGGCGCGCCGTCGCCCCCTCGGTTGCCCGCGGGGCGCGAGATCGCCGAGTGCCCGCCGCGCCCGTACGACCCCTCCCAGCGCTTCTCCGCCACGGTCAGCGACGTCAACGACGACGGCTACGACGACCTCACCTTCTCGGTCGTGGGGAGCCGCACGCCGCTCGCCAGCACCCGCATGCTCGGGGGCCCCGAGGGCCTCTCGCCGGCCCGCTGCGCGCCGCTCCCGTAGGGCGTCGCCGCATTCACAAAACCGTAATCCCGATTACGGGTGCCGTAATCGTCTCACCCGCCACGCGGGCGCCCTTGCGGTGCGCGAAACGATCGTGGGAAGGGGAGCGCAGGGCCGCGCCGTGACACCGGGCGCGGCTCTCCTGGGGAGCGGGGGCCTACGGGTCGTAGGTGGGGGTGATCGCGGTGACGTAGCAGGTCGCCGAGCTCACGTGCTGGAAGGCGATCGTGCGGACGCCGGCCGACGACGCGGGGGCGGTGTAGTCGATCGCGACGCCGTAGCGCGGGGTGGTCGGGTGGTCGCAGCGCGACTCGAAGGTGTACTCCGAGCCGTCGTCGTTGGTGAACGCCGCGCCCGCGTCGTCGAGCAGGCGCACCGCGCAGGACGCCCCGCCGATGCCGCCGAAGGAGAACTGCACCCGCCGCGCGGCCCGCGGGAGGGTGATGCGCGTCTGGGCCCACGTGGCGGAGTAGGTGCGCGCGGGCTGGCCCGACGTGGCGAGCATGCACGACGAGGGCATCGTCCCGCAGGTCGCGGTGGTCGACCCGGTGCACGCGCCGGTGTTGTAGTCGGCGGCGCAGTCGGTCGCGCCGGCGGGCAGCGCCAGCGGCGTGCAGGTGCAGTTGCCGTTGGAGCACGTGAAGCCCGACGCGCAGACGCGGTTGCAGGTGCCGCAGTTGTTGTTGTCGGTGAGGATGTTGCGGCAGGTGCCGCCGCAGAAGCCCTGGCCCGAGGGGCACGGGTTCGTGCAGACGCCGGCCGAGCAGGCGTAGCCGCCGGGGCAGAAGCGGTTGCAGGCGCCGCAGTTGCTCGTGTCGCTCTGGACGTTGACGCACCGCCCGCCGCACGACACCCAGCCCGGCGGGCAGGCGAAGACGCACGTGCCGTTGGAGCAGGTGGTGATGCCGCCGGCGCAGAAGTTGTTGCAGGCGCCGCAGTTGGAGTTGTCGGTCTGGAGGTTGACGCAGCGGCCGTTGCAGGCGGTGGTGCCGGCCGGGCACTGGAGGACGCACGCGCCGTTGGTGCACGTCTGGCCGCCGGGGCAGGCGTTGTTGCACGCGCCGCAGTGGCCCTGGTTCACCTGGACGTCGACGCAGGCGTCGCCGCAGCGGGTGGTGCCGGCGTAGCAGCTCCCCTGGCCGAGGGTGAGGTCGTCGGCGCAGGTGAGCGCGCCGTCGGCGCCGCGCCCGACGACGAAGCCCGCGCGGTTGTAGGTGAAGCTCACGCCCGTCTGCGCGGAGAGCCGGGCGACGGTGGCGCCGCCCGCGACGCGCAGGGTGACGGTGATCGTGCCCGACGCGCTGAACGACGCGTCGACGTGGTAGCGGGTGTTCGCTGCGAGCGAGAAGGTCGCCGAGGTCGCGACCGTCCCGCCCGTGAGCGACCCGATGCGCAGGCGCGGCGGGACGGACCCGCCGTCCACGCCCGCGGTGTAGCCCCCGGCGACGCTGCCGGCGTTGTCCTGCACGACGAGCGCGGAGGCTTCGAAGCCGGCGTTGCTCGCGGCCGTCCAGTCGAAGCCAACGAGCGTGTTGGAGGCGCCGCCGTTGACGCGCTGGAGCGCGCCCGACTGCGTGTCGCCGCAGGCCGCGCCGCCCGAGAGCACCGGCACCCCGATGAACGACGGGTACGTCGCGTAGCACGACCCGGTGAGGGCCCCGTCGGCGCGGTTGAAGTCGTCGGAGAAGCTCGTCACGTCGCCGCAGACCGAGACGCACGCGCCGCCCGCGCAGGCCTGACCGGCCCCGCACGCGACCCCGCACGCGCCGCAGTTGGTGGCGCTCGTCGCGAGCGCGGCCTCGCAGCCGTTGGACGCGACGCCGTCGCAGTCGCCGTAGCCCGCGTCGCAGGCCGAGAAGCCGCAGGCGCCCGCGGTGCACTCCGCGGTCGCGTGGGCGAAGGAGCACGCGGCCCCGCAGGCGCCGCAGTGGGCCGCGCTCGCGGTGAGGTCGGTCTCGCAGCCGTCGGCCTCCTGGCCGTTGCAGTTGCCGAGGCCCGCGGTGCAGGTCGCGGTCGTGCAGGCGCCCGCCTGGCAGGTGCGGCCCGCCGTGCAGGCCGTCGCGCAGGCGCCGCAGTGGGCGCCGTCGGTCTCGACGTTCACCTCGCAGCCGTTGGCGGCCTCGCCGTCGCAGTCGGCGTAGCCCGACTCGCAAGTGAAGCCGCAGGCGCCGGCGCCGCACGAGGCCGCCGCGTGGGCGGGGGCGGGGCAGGCGTTGCCGCACGCGCCGCAGTGGGCGAGGCTCGTCGCGAGGGCCGCCTCGCAGCCGCTGGCGACGTCGCCGTCGCAGTTGGCGAAGCCCGGCGTGCAGCTCGCCACCGTGCACTCGCCGCCGGCGCACCCGGCCGTCCCGTTGGGCGCGGCGCAGGCGTTGCCCACGGCGCCGCAGTTCCGCGGGTCGGAGGCGAGGTCGACCTCGCAGCCGTCGGCGGCGAGGCCGTTGACGTCGGCGAAGCCCGGGTCGCACGTCCCGAGGGCGCAGGCGCCGGCCGCGCACACGGCGGCGGCGTGGTCGAAGGCGCACGCGACGCCGCAGGCGCCGCAGTTGGCGGCGTCGCCGCGGGTGTCGACCTCGCAGCCGTCGGCGGCGCTTCGGTTGCAGTCGGCGTAGCCCGGGTCGCACGCCGCGAGGCCGCAGGCGCCGCCCGCGCACGACGGGGTGCCGTGGGCCGCGGTGCACGCCGCGCCGCACGAGCCGCAGTGGTTGACGTCCGACGCGAGGGTGACCTCGCAGCCGTTGGCCTCCTGGCCGTCGCAGTTGGCGCGGCCCGCGGTGCACGTCGACGCCGTGCACGATCCCGCCTGGCAGGTGCGCCCGTCGGTGCACGCGACGCCGCAGCCGCCGCAGTTGTTCTCGTCCGCGTCCACGGCGAGCTCGCAGCCGTTGGCCGCGATGCCGTCGCAGTTGGCGTAGCCCGCGGCGCACACGAGGGCGCACGACCCCGCCGCGCAGGCGGCCGTCGCGTGGGCGCCCGCGGCGCACCGCACGCCGCAGCCGCCGCAGTTGCTGGTGGTGGTGGTGGGCGTCTCGCAGCCGTTGGAGGCGACGCCGTCGCAGTTGGCGAAGCCGGCGCCGCACGAGGACACCCCGCACGCGCCGTTGGCGCACGCGGCCGTGGCGTTGGCGAGGGTGCAGGCGGTTCCGGCGGGCGCGTTGGGGTTGGAGCAGCGACCGGTCGCGGGGTCGCACGCGCCCGCGGCGTGACAGGCGTCGCTCGCGCGGCACGTCACGCCCGCGCACTCGCACGCGTCGCCGGTGCCGTCGCGGTCGGTGTCGCGCTGGTTGGCGTTGGCGGTCGACGGGCAGTTGTCGCGCCAGTCGAGGACGCCGTCGCCGTCGCCGTCCACCGCCGCCCGGTCGATGCGGAACTTGATGCGGAGCTTGTGCCCGTTGAGCAGCGGCGAGAAGTTCTGGGTGTCGACGGAGCGGAACTCGCGCTCCGAGCGGACCACGTCGAGGTCGGCGAAGCCGAGCTCGCGCTGCCCGCCGCCGGCCGTCGGGACGAAGACCCTCACGCGGTACAGGGCCGCGTTGTCGAGCCCTTCGCCGCGCGTGTCCCAGCGGGCGTAGAAGTAGCCCTCGGGGTCGTCGTCGCCGTCGTCGTCGTCATCGTCGCAGGGCCGACCCTCGTAGTGGAGGCGGATGCGCTCGCCGCGCGGGCCCGACGTGGCGGTGAAGGTCGCCAGCGTGCGGACCACGTGGCCGTCGCCGCGGTCGAGCTGGTCGATCCGGACCGTCGGCGTCGACGTCGGGACGAAGTCCCCGAGCTGCGCCGGCCGCGGCACCATCGGCGGCAGGAAGAGGAACCCCCGCGTCCCGCCGTTGTGGAGCTGGTCGGAGATGAGGTCGCTGGGAGCCCTGGGCGCGGGACCGGGGTCCACGCTGCAGCTCACCAGCAGCGCACCGACCAGCGGCCGTGCGAGCCGAGAGAGACGCCACTGAGCACGAAGAGTCACGGGGAATTCGCCCTCCTTTGGCCCTCGAACAGCCTCGCGAAAGACGGACGTGACCACCGCCGCGCTGCCCGGAGCACCCGCCGCCCACGAAGGGTGCGCGCGGTGCTCTGGAGCGGTCGCGGATGACAGCGGACGCCCTACGAGACCGAAGGACCGTTCGAGGAGGTACCCGACCTCCATGCGGAAACCGATATCAGGCTGATATCAATGCGGAAAATTGCCAGCCGGTCACGCGCCGCGCGCTCGTCGTTGCTTGAACGCGCGGCGGTGTTGGCGGACGTCCTTCCGCGCGGGGGGCGGCGGGCCCTTGTAGAAATTTTGTCCGCATGGTCAACTTTTCGCCAAGGAGGACCCCGATGGCCGACGGAGCCGACCGCGCACGCCCCACCTTCCCGCTCGCCGCGGACGACGCCGCGCTGGCGCTCGCGCTCGCGGAGGTCGCCGCGCCCGCCGGCCGCTTCGTCGCGGCGCCGGGTCCCCGCACCGTCGACCGGCTGGAGGAGGTGCTCGGGCGCTTCGGCGAAGAAGCGGCCCGCGCGTGGCTCACGGGGTTGCGCGCGCTCGACCTCGCGGGCGTCGCGGCGGCCGGGGGGAGGCTCTCGTCGCTCCCGCCGCTGCGCCGGGGGCCCGCGCTCGCCCGGCTGGCCGAGGGGGCGGCGACGCACGGGCTCGTCCGCGCGGTGACGGCGCCGGTGAAGCTCGCGCAGGTGCTCGCCTCCGACCTGCCCGCGGAGCTCGGGGGGCGCGTGGGCCTCGGCGGGCTCCCGCTCCACGAGGAGATGCCCCGCTGGCGCGAGCGGCTGCTCGACGCGCGCGACCTCCCCGACGGCGAGACGATGGAGGTCGACGTCGTGGTGGTGGGCAGCGGCGCGGGCGGCTCCCCCGTGGCGCGCGCGCTCGCGGCCGAGGGGAACGCGGTGCTGGTGCTGGAGGAGGGCGGGCACTTCGGGCGCAACGACTTCCGCGGGCCCGCGTGGGCGCGCGGGCTCGCGATGCAGCGGCAGTGGGGCATCGTCGGCAACACCTTCGTCGCGCTGCCGACGGGGGTGACGGTCGGCGGCTCGACCACGGTCAACTCGGGCACGTGCCTGCGGCCGCCGTGGGAGGTGCTCCGGCGCTGGCGCTTCGAAGACGGGCTCACCGAGCTCGACCCCGCGCAGATGGAGCCGTACTTCGCGAAGGTGGAGGCGATGCTGGAGGTGGGGCTCCCCTCGCCCGCGTCGCTCGGCGGCTGCGCCCGCGTCGTGGCGCGCGGCGCGGAGGCGCTCGGGTGGTCGCACGGGCCGCTGACGCGCAACGCCTCCGGCTGCGACGGCCAGGGGCTCTGCTGCTTCGGCTGCCCCACCGACGCCAAGCGCTCGACCAACGTGAGCTACCTCCCCGCGGCGATGCGCGCGGGCGCGGTGGTGGTTCACCACGCGCGGGTGGAGGAGGTGCTGCTCGCGGGCGGTCGCGCGGTGGGCGTGGCGGCGCGCGCGGTGGGCGTCGAGGGCGCACCCAAGCCGCGGCTCCGCGTGCTCGCGAAGGCGGTGGTGCTCGCGGCGGGCACGCTCGGGACGCCGCAGATCCTGCTGCGGCAGGGGCTCGGCAACAGCTCGGGCGAGGTGGGGCGCAACCTCACGGTGCACCCGACGGGCGCGGCGTGGGCGCGCTTCGACGAGCGGATCGCGGGCTGGGAGGGCGTGCCGCAGGGCTACGGGGTCGACCAGTTCGTCGGCGAGGGGCTGCGCTTCGAAGGGGCCTTCGTGCCGCTGGATGTGGCCGCGGCCACTGCGCCCGACGTCGGCGCGGCGTGGACGGACTTCGTCGAGCGCTTCGACCACATGGCCTGCTACGGCTTCATGGTCGCCGACCGCTCGCGCGGCCGCGTCTCGCTCGGGCCCGGCGGGCGCCCGATCGTCACCTACCGCCTCTGCGACGACGACCGCCGGCGCATCCTGCGGGGCTATGCGCTGCTCGCGCGGCTGCTCCTCGCGGCGGGCGCCAAGGCGGTGCAGACCGGCGTCCGGGGCTGGAGCCGCATCGCGTCGCGCGAGGCCCTCGCCCGCTTCGAACGCGAGGCGCCAGGGAGCGTTCCTGCGCACCGCATCGACCTCGCGGCCTTCCACCCGCTCGGCACGTGCAGGATGGGCCGCGACCCGTCGCGCTCGGTGGTGTCGGCGTCGCACGAGAGCCACGACGTGCCCGGGCTCTTCGTGGTCGACGGGTCGTGCGTCAACGGGCCGCTGGGGGTCAACCCCCAGGTGACGATCATGGCGCTAGCCGAGCGGGCGAGCGGCTTCGTCGCGCGGCGGGTGGAGGCCGCGTCGCGCACGTCACCGCATCGCTCGGCGCCCGTGCCCGACGACGCGCAGGTGGAGTTCACCGAGACGATGCAGGGGCGCTGCGAGCTGCTGGCGAGCGGCCGCGAGGTGGAGGCGAGCTTCACCGTGCGGGCGGGCGCGGCGGACGCGTCGGCGCTGCGGCGCGCGCTGCTCGGCGAGGGGGCGGTGCTGAAGCTGGAGGGGCACCTCACGCTGCCGACGGTGGCGGCGCGTTCGCCCTGTCACGGCGAGCTCCGCATTCGCCCGCTCGCGCGGCGGGGGACGCTCGTCTACGACCTCGCGTTCGAAGGCGACGACGGCGCTGCATACGCGCTGCACGGGGAGAAGAGCGTGTCGCCCGCGTCCGCGCTCTCCGGGATGACCACGCTCGCGACGGAGGTGACGCGTGCGTCCGACGGCGCGCCGGTCGCGCGGGGGACGCTTCGGTTCGCGCTCGGCGACGTGCTCCCGTGGCTCGCGACGTGGCGCGTGCGGGCGCGGCCCTCCGACGCGGGGTGATGTTCGCTGCGGAATTCCTCCGGCCGCCGACGCGCTGACCCGGCGACGTCACGCGCATGACGGCGCGCCGCTGCATTCGCCTTGTTTCGCAGCCCTTCGCGCGCATCTCGGGACATTCGCCGTCCCGCCCGTTCGCGCGTGTGGCGGCACGTGGACTGCACTCGTTGGCGCCATGTCGACGCATGTCACGGTGCCACCAACGGCGCCCGCCGAGGGCCTTCACCAGCGGGACGCGCTCGTCGTCGCGTCGCTCGGCGTCGTGCTCGCCGTCGTCGTCGCGGCGATGGCCTGGCTCTGGCGCCACGAGACCATGCCCGGCGATCAGGCCGCGGCGCCCGCGCGTTGGCCGGCGGGGAGTTCCATCGCGCGCGCGACGGACCGGCCGACGCTGGTGATGTTCGCGCACCCGCGGTGCCCCTGCACGCGGGCGAGCCTCGGCGAGCTGCGCGCGGCGCTCTCGTCGGCGGGCGTCGTCGCGGCGTACGTGCTGTTCGCGGTGCCCGCGGGCGCCTCGGGCGAGTGGGTGCGCAACGACCGCTGGGCGTCGGCGGCGTCGATCCCCGGCGTGCGCGTGCGGGCCGACCCCGACGGGCGCGAGGCGGCCCGCTTCGGCGCGCGGACCTCCGGCCACGTCGTGCTCTACACCGCGGCGGGCGAGCTGGCGTACCGCGGCGGCGTCACGGGCGCGCGCGGCCACGCCGGCGACAACGCGAACCGCGACCGGCTCGTCGCGCAGCTCCGGCGCGCCGCGGCGGGGCGCGCGGCGGGCGACGTGTTCGGCTGCGCCCTCGCCTCCCCGACGGAGCGGCACACCCCATGACCACGGCCCCCCTCCCCTTGCGTCGGAGCGCGTACGAGCGGACCGCGCGCGGCCTCTTCAACGAGCACCTCGCGAGCGTCTACCAGCGCCGCGACCGCGTCTTCGCCGTGCTGATGGCCGCGCAGTGGGCCTTCGGGCTCCTCGTGGCGCTGACGCTCTCGCCGCACGCCTGGGCGGGCCGCGCCCACTCGACGCACCTGCACGTGTACTACGCCGTGTTCGTCGGCGGAGCGCTCAGCGGGACGGCCGCGCTGCTCTGCCTGTTGCGCCCCGGCTGGGTGGTGACGCGGCACGCGGTCGCCGTCGCGCAGATGCTCTGGTCGGCGCTGCTCATCCACCTGACGGGCGGGCGCATCGAGACGCACTTCCACGTCTTCGGGTCGCTCGCCTTCCTGGCCTTCTACCGGGACTGGAAGGTGCTCGCGACCGCCACCGCCGTCGTCACCGTCGACCACCTGCTGCGCGGGCTCGCGTGGCCCGAGTCCGTCTACGGCCTCACGACCCCGGAGTGGTGGCGCACGGCCGAGCACGCCTGCTGGGTGCTCTTCGAAAACGTGGTGCTCGTGCTCGGCATCCAGGAGAACCGCCGGGAGATGAAGGCCCTCGCGGCGCGGCAGGTCGACCTCGAGGTGCTCAACGCCTCCGTCGAGGCGCAGGTGGAGAGCCGCACGCGCGAGCTCGCCGCGAGCCGCGAGCAGTACCGCGCCCTCGTCGAGAACACCCGGTCGATCCCCTGGCAGTGGCGCATCGCGGAGGCGCGCTTCGTCTACGTCGGCCCGCAGGCGGCGTCGCTCCTCGGGTGCCCGACCGAGGCGTGGCTCCGGCCCGGCTTCATCGACGACCGGATGCACCCCGACGACCTCCCCGCCGTCACCGCGCGATGGAAGGCCGAGCTCGCCGCGGGCCGCGCGGTGGAGGTCGAGTACCGCCTCCGCACCGACGCGGGCGCGTGGGTCACGGTGCGCTCGGTCGCCAACCACGACCGCTCCGACGGCTGCCTCCGGGGCTTCATCTTCGACGTGACCGAGCAGCGGCGGCTGGAGTTCGAACTGCACCAGGCGCAGAAGCTGGAGTCGGTGGGCAGGCTCGCGTCGGGCATCGCGCACGAGATCAACACGCCGATCCAGTTCGTCAACGACAGCGTCCATTTCGTCCGCGACGCGTTCCAAGATGCCCTCGTGCTTCTCACGCGCTACCGCGCGCTGCGCGCCGCGGCGAACGACGGCCCGGTGCCGCGCGAGGCGCTCGAAGGCGTCGACCAGGCCGAGGACGACGCCGACCTCCCGTACCTGCTCGAGAACGTCCCCAAGGCGCTCGACCGCTCCGTCGACGGGCTCGCGCGCGTCGCCACGCTGGTGCGCTCGATGAAGGAGTTCGCCCACGCCGACCGCGGGGAGGAGGCGCCGGCCGACCTCAACCACGCGCTCTCCACCACGCTGACCATCGCGCGCAACGAGTACAAATACGTCGCCGACGTCGAGACCGACTTCGGCGACCTGCCGCCCGTCCTCTGCCGCGTCGACGAGCTCAACCAGGCCTTCCTCAACCTCCTCGTCAACGCCGCCCACGCCATCGGCGACGTGGTGCAAGGCACCGACCGCCGCGGGCGCATCCGCGTCGCCACCCGCCCCGACGGCGACCACGTCGTGGTCAGCATCGCCGACACGGGCGGCGGCATCCCCGAGCACGTCCGCGGCAAGATCTTCGAGCCCTTCTTCACCACCAAGGAGGTGGGCCGGGGCACCGGGCAGGGGCTCCCCATCACCCGCAGCGTGGTGGTCGACCGGCACCGCGGCGCGCTCACCTTCACGTCCGAGGTCGGCGTCGGCACCACCTTCTACGTGCGCCTGCCCGTCGCGGGCCCGGGCGCCGCGGGGGTGGCGGCGTGAAGCGCATCCTCTTCGTCGACGACGAGCCCGCGGTGCTCGACGGCCTGCGCAACCTCCTGCGGAAGCACCGCCGCCGCTGGGACATGGCCTTCGCCGGCGGGGGCGAGGCCGCGCTCGCCGAGCTCGCCGCGCGGCCCGCGGACGTCGTCGTCTCCGACATGCGGATGCCCGGCATGGACGGCGCCGAGCTCCTGCGCCGCGTGAAGGCCGAGCACCCGCGCGCCGTGCGGCTGATCCTCACCGGGCACGCCGAGCGGGAGGCGATCTTCCGCGCGCTCCCGGTGGCGCACCAGTTCCTGAGCAAGCCGTGCGACCCCGAGGCGCTGGCCAACACCATCGAGCGCGCGTGCGAGCTCCAACTGCTGATCCACGACGAGGCGCTGGCCCGCGTCCTCGGCGGCATCGACAGCCTCCCGTCGCCCCCGGGCAGCTACTGGAAGATCACCCAGGCCCTCGCCGACCCGGCGGCGTCGCTCCAACGCGTGGGCGAGATCCTCCTGGAGGACCCGGTCGCCTGCGCGAAGCTCCTCCAGCTCGTCAACTCCGCGTACTTCGGGCTGGCGAAGCCCGTGTCCGACGTCCTCCACGCCGTCTCCCTGCTCGGTTTGGAGATGGTGCGGAGCCTCATCTTGACGGCCCACCTGCTGCGCGCGACCGAGCACGCCCCGGCCGTCCCGGGCTTCTCGTACCAGCACCTCCACGCCTCCGCGCTGCTCACGGCGAAGGTCGCGCGGCGGATGATGGGCGGCGGGCCGCTCGCGCAGGCGTGCTTCACCGCGGGGCTCCTGCACGACATCGGCAAGGTGGTGATCGCCATGTGCTTCCCGGAGAAGTTCGCCGCGCTGCTCGCGGCCGCCGCGGGGGAGCGAAACTTCTCGGTGGCGCGGGAGAAGGAGCTGCTCGGCTTCACGCACGCGGAGGTGGGCGCCTACCTGCTCGGTTTGTGGGGCCTGCCCGCGCCGATCGTGGAGGCGGCGGCGTACCACCACGAGCCCGCGCGCGTGGCGCAGCGGGGCTTCGAGGTGGTGGGCTGCGTGTACGTCGCCGACGCGCTGCTCCGCCGGAGCGTGCCGCCGACGCCGGGCGTGTCCGATGACGGCGCTTCGCTCGACGTGGCGTACCTCGCGTCGCTCGGGGTGGCCGACCGGCTGCCCGAGTGGCGCGCGATCGCCGCCGAGGAGGCGCGCGCCTGGGGCTCTCCCCTGTGAAAGGTGAACGCGATGGAAGCCCGTGAACGAGTCCGTGTCCTCTGCGTCGACGACGAGCCCGCGGTGCTCGAGGGCCTCGCCCTCCACCTCCGGCGCCGCTACGACGTGCTCACCGCCGCCGGCGGCCCCGCGGGGCTGGAGGTCGCGCGACAGACGCCCGACCTCGCGGTGGTGGTCTCCGACATGCGGATGCCGGGGATGGACGGCGCGGCCTTCCTCGCGCAGGTCCGCCAGGCGCTGCCCGACGCGGCGCGGCTGCTGCTGACGGGCTACGCCGGCCTCGACGCCGCCATCGCCGCGGTGAACGAGGGGCAGGTGTTCCGCTTCCTCACCAAGCCCTGCGCGCCGGCCGCGCTGCTGGCCGCGGTGGAGGCGGCGGCGGCGCAGCACCGGCTCGTCACCGCCGAGGGCGTGCTGCTCGAGCAGACGCTCCACGGCAGCGTGAAGGCGCTCACCGACGTGCTCGCCCTGGCCTCGCCGGCGTCGTTCGGGCGCGCGACGCGGATCAAGCAGGTGGCCGCCGACCTCGCGGCCGCGCTCGACCTCCGCGAGCGCTGGCCGGTGGAGGTGGCGGCGATGCTCTCGCAGCTCGGCGCCGTCGCGCTGCCCGCGGAGACGGCGGAGAAGCTCCACCACGGCCGCCCGCTCACGCCCGAAGAGCAGCGCATGGTCGCCCGCGCCCCCGCGGTGGCCGAGCAGCTCCTCGGCAACATCCCGCGGCTCGAGCCGGTGCGCGAGATCCTGGCCTCGTACGCGAAGGGCGCCCCGCCCGCGCCCGCCGGGGCCGATCCAAGACGGAAGGCCGCCGCGCGCGCCGCGCAGGTGCTGCTGGTGGCGTCGGACTACGACGCGCTCGAGGCGCAAGGGAGCTCGCTCGGGCGCGCGGTTGATGCGATGCGCGGGCGCCCCGAGCGCTACGACCGCGAGGTGCTGGCGGCGCTGCTCACGTCGCGTGCGGCGGCGGTCGCGGCGGAGCAGCGCGAGGTGCCGCTGGCGGGGCTCCTGCCGGGGATGGTGTTCGCCGAGGACGTGAAGCTGAAGTCCGGCGCGCTGCTGGTCGCGCGCGGCTACGAGGTGACGGCGGGCTTCCTCGAGCGGGCGCGCAACTTCCCCGAGGGGTCGGTGCGCGAGCCGCTCCGCATCACGCTCCGCGGGGCGCCATCGCGCTGACCGGCGCCAGCACCTTGACGCACGCGCGCCTCGGGAATCACCGCAAAACACGCGCGGCGCGGGAGTTGCGACGGGGCGCCGTCTCATGAAGATCCGGCAGGTGCTCGACTACGGGCGGATGATGCAGGACGGGCCGCGGATGCGGGCGTACGGCGAGGCGATCGCCGCGACCTGCCCCGGGCGGACGGTGTGCGAGGTGGGCGTGGGCCTCGGCCCGCTCAGCCTGATGGCGCTGCGGGCGGGCGCGAAGAAGGTGTACGGCATCGAGGCCGACGGCGAGGCGCTGGGGCTCGCGACGGAGGTGATGGCGGCCAACGGCTTCGACGGCTCGCGCTTCGTCCCCGTGCGCGGCCTCTCGACGGCGGTGACGCTCCCCGAGCCCGCGGACGTCGTTCTCTCCGAGACGCTCGACGCGATGGGCCTCGGGGAGAACACCGCCCTCTTCATGGGCGACGCGCGGCGCTTCCTCGCGCCCGGCGGCCTCTTCCTCCCGTCGCAGCTCGAGTGCCACGTCGCGCTGGCGAGTCCGGCGGCGTACCGCGAGCGGATGGCCTTCTGGGGCGAGTCGCTCCCTGCCGACTACGGCCTCGCGTACGGGCCGGTGCACCGGGCGCTCCGCGCGCAGCAGCACACGCTGCCGGTGCGGGCCGACGAGCTCCTGAGCCGGTGGGAGTCGTGGCAGCGGGTCGACTTCGCCGCGCCGTCGAGCTTCCGCCCGGTGTCGCCGGTTCTGTTCGTGCCGACGCGCGAGGGCGAGGCGCTGGGGCTGGCGTGCTCGTTCGAGGCGACGCTGGCGCCCGGGGTCCGGCTGCGCACGCGGCCCGACGACGCGCCGACGCACTGGCAGCAGGCCTTCCACCCCTTCCCCGAGCCCGTCACGCTGCGCCGCGGCGACGTGGTGTACTGCGAGCTGGCGTGCTCGGTGGCCGACGCCGAGTCGCTCCGCCTCGAGCTCCGCGTCGCCAGCGGGCCGATGCGCGAGGTCGAGGCCGTCGTGCGAGGTCGTGCGGCGGCGTTCTCCTGACGCTTCACCCCGCCGCGTAGGCCGGCGCCACACTGCGGGCGGTCACGGCGCCGCGCTCGCGCTCGATCGCGTAGTCCTCGGGGCGGAAGCGCCGCGTGCGCCACGCGAACTCGAAGGTGTAGCCGGGCCAGAGCGAGAAGTTTCTCCCGCCCTCGACGTAGTAGCTGGCGCACCCGCCGGAGAGCCAGACGGTGTCGGCCGAGCGGCGGTCGAGCTCCGCGACGTACGCCTCCTGGGCGGACTCTCGCACGTCGACGGAGGCCCACCCCTCGCGGCGCATCGCGAGGATCGCGTCGAGCGCGTAGCGCACCTGGCACTCGATCATGAAGATGATGGAGTTGTGCCCGAGGCCCGTGTTGGGGCCCACGATGAGGAAGAGGTTGGGGAAGCCGTGCACGCTGGTGCCGAGGTACGCCTCCGGCCCCCGCTCGCGCCACGCGTCGGCGAGCGTGCCGCGCGCCCCGCGCACTTCGAAGGGCATCATGTCGCGGCCCACCTGGAAGCCCGTGCACCACACGATCGCGTCGACCTCGCGCGCGCTTCCGCTCGCCCCGACGACGCGTGCGCCCTCCACGCGGTCGACGCCTTCGGCGAGGAGCTCGACGTTGGGTTGCGCGAGCGCGCGGTACCAGTCGTTGGAGAGAAGCAGCCGCTTGCAGCCAGGGTGGTAGCGGGGCAGAAGCTTCTCGCGCAGCGCGGGGTCGGCGACGGACTGCTCGAGGTGACGTCGGCAGCCCCACTCGACGAGGCGTCGGAGCGGGCGGTTGCCGAGCATGAGGGAGGCGCCGAAGAGCTCGGCGCGCGCGTAGATGGCCGCGCGGTCGGCGCGCTGGAGCAGCGGGAAGCGCTCGTAGAGCGAGCGGGTGAGGGCGCCGACGGCGCGGTCGTCCTTGGGGAGGACCCACGGTGGCGTCCGCTGGTAGACGTGGACCTTCGCGGCGACCTTCTGGAGCTCGGGGACGATCTGGATCGCGCTCGCGCCGGTGCCCACCACCGCGACGCGCAGCCCGTCGAGCGGGCGCCGGTGGTCCCACCGTGCGGAGTGGAACTGCGCGCCCGGGAAGCCCTCCGCGCCTCGGACATCCTTCGGCCACGCGGGGCGGCTGAGCGGCCCGGTGCCCGACACCAGCGCCCTGCCTTCGAAGACCCGCCCGTCCTGCGTGGTCACCACCCAGAGGCCGCGCGCGGCGTCCCAGCGGGCGCCGGTGACGCGCGCGTTGCAGCGGACGTGGGGCGCGAGGTCGTACTTCTCCACGCAGCGCCGCGTGTACGCGAGGATCTCCGCCTGCGTGGCGAAGGTGCGCGACCACCCGGGGTTGGGCTCGAAGGAGTACGAGTACATGTTCGACTGAACGTCGCAGGCGGCGCCCGGGTAGTGGTTGTCGCGCCAGGTGCCGCCGACCTCGGCCTCGGCCTCGAGGATGGTGAAGTCGTCGACGCAGGCCTGCTTGAGCCGGATGCCCATGCAGAGCCCCGCGAAGCCGCTGCCGACGATGAGCACGTGGCGGCGGGGGTCGGGCGCGTCGCGGGGCGCGGTCGCGGGCGGGGGCTGCGGGCGGGCGGCGTCGGCGTTCGGCTCCATGGTGAGCGCGACGATGGGCCGCAACTGAACCAAAGTCAACAGCAGTTGAATCGGGTTCAGTGACGCGCAGGGCGGTTCGTCAGGCGAGGGGTTCGAACTCGGCGGTGAAGTGGCGGAGGCGCGGGGGCTGCTTCGTGATGCGGACGCCGCGCACGGCGGCGGGCTCGGCGATGACCTCGCAGATGACCTCGGCGGCGTAGTCGAAGTGCGACTGCGTGTAGACGCGGCGGGGGAAGGCGAGGCGGACGAGCTCCATCGCGTGGAAGTGCTCGACGCCCTGGTCGTCGCGGCGGCCGAACATCACCGAGCCCACCTCGACGCCGCGCAGTCCCCCGTGCAGGTAGATCGCGTTGCAGAGCGCCCACGCGGGGTACTGCGCGACGGGCAGGTGCGGCAGCGCGGCCTTCGCGTCGATGTACACGGCGTGCCCGCCGGTTGGGACGACGATGGGGACGCCGGCGGCGGTGAGCTTCTCGCCCATGTACTCCGCGGTGCGGAGGCGGTAGCGGAGGTAGTCCTCGTCGAGGGCCTCGTCGAGGCCGACGGCGAGGGCCTCGAGGTCGCGACCGGCGAGGCCGCCGTAGGTGGGGAAGCCCTCGGTGAGCACCAGGAGGTTGCGCGCGTCTTCGAGCCAGCGCGCGTCGCGGAGCGCGAGGAAGCCGCCGATGTTGACCATGCCGTCCTTCTTGGCGCTCATGGTGCAACCGTCGGCGCAGTCG
>JAXLYI010000019.1:0-225122 GCA_046351555.1 Polyangiales bacterium | reverse complement strand
CCGGTCGAGGATGCGCATCCCGTGGGACCGTGGCAACGGACGCGGAGGGGGACGAGCAGGGTCAGGGCGCGCAGCGAAGCCAGAGGCGGCGCAGGCATCGACGGCTCGCGGCGCCGATGGCGCGGCGGCCGTGAAGGACGCGACGGTTGTCGACGAACAGGGCCTCGCCGACGCGCAGGCGCACCGACCGCACGTCAGTTCGCGCGTGCTCCGAAACGCGGCGCCGGAAGTCGTCGAGCGCGGCCTGGTCCTCGGGGTGGTCACCCGCCGCCCTGAGCCAGGGCGAGCAGAACACGTGCTCGCCACGGGGCGAGGGCCGCAGCACGGGCCAGCGCATCGTCGGCGGACCGCCGGCGAGCGGCGGCGTGACCAGATCCACGCACCGCAGTCGCGCGCGAGCCCTGTCGGGGAGGGAGTCCACCACGGGCCACGTGTCGAGCAGCAGCGACGCGCCGTCCTCGTCGTCCTGGGCCTCGCACCACCAGCCGATGGCGGCGACCTCGGGCTGGTCGGTGTGGAGCGGCACCGGCCCCGGCTGCGCCACGTAGGCGTGCGCGCCGGGGCGGAGCGCGATGCGTTCGGCGCCCACTACTTCGCCGAGGGCCTCGGCGAGGCGTCCGTAGGCGTCGTACGCGCCGACGTGCACCGTCGCCCAGCCGTCCTCGCGAAGGCCGCGCTCGACGCGGGCCTTCAGCTCGTCGAGCGGCCGCTCGGGGATCACTGCGAGCATGCGTGCCAGCACCGGCTCTGGCAGTCGTGCCAGCATTTCGTGAGGCCGCCGTCGCCGAACCACGCCCCGTCGTCGGGGTAGGGCTCGCCGTACTCCTGCTCCCACCACGTCGCCGTGCGGGCGAACACCTCCCGGAGCGCGGGCAGCTCGGCGGGGTCCTTGCCGAAGCCGCCGTCGTGGTCGAGCAGGCGCCCGAAGAGGCGCATGCAGTCGCGGTGGTAGGCGACGGGGGCGAGCATGTGCAGGTGCCAGTACAGGTCGATGTCGCGGGTCGGCGCGAGCTGCGCATTGGGGTGGAGCAGCTTGAGGCGCAGCCACTTCCGGTAGCGCTCGGCGCCCCGGACGCGGCGCTCCTCGGACCAGTCCTGGGGGAAGGTGTCGGAGCGGTACGACGCCTGGATCAGATCCAGGCTCACGATGGGCGGGTCGGGCGCGGGGGGAGCGGGCGCGGCGGCGAGGGCGAGAACCTGCATGGCGTAGACCTCCGTAGGGGTGGCGAACTCGACCGCGTCACCGGGCGCTCGCGGTCCCCCTCTCGACGGGCCTCACGCACGGAATCTGACGCCCCTCGGCGAATTTCGGAGGCGAGGTTCCGCTCCTCCTCATGGAGGCTGGTGCCCGCCTCACCCATCGGGCCGTGGGCGCTACTTCCTGGAGGGCGAGCGCGGCGCGAAGAGGTTGTGGACGGTGGTCCCGAGGCCGTCGGCGATGCGAACCAGCGTCACGAGTGTGACGTTGATCGGCGCGGCGTCTTCGACCCCACCCTTGCCCCCGCCGGCCTCGATCTTCTGCAGGTGCTTCGGCGCGACATCCATGCGCTCCGACGCCTCCTGCAACGTCAGCCCGAGCGCCTCGCGCAGCGCGCGGATGTTCAAGCCGAGGAGCTTCGCCTCTCGCTGGAACCGGCGCGTCTGACGGGCCACGCGCGAAGGCCGCTCGTCGGTCGGGCGCGAGGGCATCTGCGCCAGGACCGTCGCGCGAGCGCTTCAGAAAGTAGACGCCACAAGTGGCCCCTTTGATGGACCTGAACTGCCGTGATTGGTAGACTTCATGCCCATGGAGAGCGCGGGTACGACCCACCCTTCGGGAGCCACATGTGGCTCCTTCGTCGGCAGGCTGCCGCGTCCGCGCGACGGAGCATGTGGAGGCGCGCGGCTCACCACGGGGAGGACCCGAGGATGAGAACGTGTACCCACTGCGGGATGCCAGGGCACGAGCAGCTGGCCTGCCCGAAGCGCCAGGACGACGCGAGGCGAGAGGCAGAAGACCGTCGCCGGCGTGAAGAAGAGACGCGCCGTCGTGAGCGCGAGAAGGAGAACCAGAAGGCGAAGGCGGATCAGGAGCGGCGTCAACGCGAGGGCAAGGAGAGTCAGCAGCGCGCAGAGGCGCAGAGGCGGGAGCGGCGCGACCGCGATGAGCGCGAGCGGGAGGAGCGCCGGAAGGAGAGACGGCACCAGGAGCAGATGGCTGCGCTGCGCGAAGTCCGAGACGGTCAGCGCGCGCCAGATGGGGGGGAGACCTCGAACGCCTCGGGAGAGAGGACGAGTCGAGCGCACCCGTCTCCCAAGGCTCGCAGGCCACAGGCAGGCGTGCCCCACGCTGCGACGCGAGGCGCACGGGGAGACACCGACGAGGACGCCGCCAGCGAGTTCGCGACCGACGGGTGGGACCTCGAAGAGGTCACTCGCGAAGCTGCTGCTCTCAACGACGAGCCCGGCGAGATCGCGCGTGGCGCACAGGCTTCAATCTTCGGGACGCACGCGCCGCCCAGCGAGACCGACGTCTCGTGGGGCAAGGTGGCGGCCTTGCTGTTCTTCGTCACCGTGCCCTTGCTCGTGCTGCTGTCGGTTCTTCGGGTCGTCGGCGTCATCGAGTTCTTTCCCTGGGAGTCGAACCCGTCGACGATCGACACCGCCACCACGCCTTCGAGCCCAGCGCCCCCGGCAATCGACGCTGCGACTGCACCGCCTCCACCAGCACCGCCCGCGTCGCGATCTTCGAGGCCCTCTCGACGCGGCGATCCGCACCCGGTCCGACGCGGGTCGTCGAGTCGCTGAAAGTCGGGCTCGGAAACCCCAGTTTAGAACTCGATTTCACCCGCAAACACCTCGTTTCGGGGTCGTTTCGCACCCTCCGATCGAAAGATCGCGATGACCCCGTCCATCCCCCAAGGATGACCCGAAATCGAGGATTTCGACAGCCAAAATCTGCGCCGTACACGCCCCTCCCTACTCGCCGAGCAGCGCGACCCTACGCAGCGAGTCCGCCCGCGGCAGCGCGATCCAGCCTTCCTGACGGGCCGCTTCGCGATAGCGCCTGGGCACCTGCTCGACCACGCCCAGCGTGGCAACTCGGGCCACCAGCGCGCAGACGGGGGCATCAAGCGCGTAGTCGGTGCCCACGCACATCTACCGGGCGCCGCTCGGCCGCGAGAGCCAGCCCGGCGGGCCAGTGCGTTCGAGCACCGCGAGCATCGCCTCCCGCCGGTCGCTGCGGGCGGGTTTCTTGTAATCGTCGCGCGGGATGCCCCACAGCGAGAGCGCCGCGGCCGGGTACGCCTCGACGATGCGGCGGCGCGGCTTCTCCGGGTCGACCGGAGCCCGGGCTCGTGCCCGTTCGTGCTCTGCCACGGTCTTTCGTCGCAGGCCGAGCGCGACCAGCGGTCCGCTGGATTCGGCGCGCGTAGCCGCGGCAACCCCGGCGCGTCATTCACGGCCACGCTACGCGGGCCGATCCCTGGCCAGCGTTGGAGCGGTGAGGATGTCTCGTCGAGGGCCTCCAGGAGGCCGGTCTCGCCGAAGTGCTGCTGGAGCCATGTGCGGTCGCCCAGCAGCCGCTCGACGAGTCGATAGGCCGCTCGCGTGGAGCGGGCCTCCACCGTGAAGTGCTGGCTGTGCACTGTGTCATCCGCTTTGTCGATGCAGGTGAAGAACACGAGAAACGTCATGACTCGCCTACTTGAGGGTACAGATCGCTGATCTATCGGTTGTCATCGTTCTCCTCGCGGAGCGCTGCATCTGCCGCGGGGACGCGACGATCCGCATCACACGTGCGACGAGGATCCGCGTCCCGGTCGCGTGCCAGTCATGATCTCCGCGGCCAGGTCCCATCGCATGCGCGTGCGTCGATCTCCGCGGTGAGGGTGTCCACCGGGGCGTCATTGGCTCCTCAGCCACGCGCGGATCGCGTCGGGGTCTCGCAGCGCTTCGACAGTCTTCGCTGGGAGGTCGCGCAGGAAGGGGCTCGTGCGGACGTAGTCCGGCCGTCCGTGGCGCATGCGCATCGTGACGTGGGAGAGGACGACCTCCCGCCGCGCGCGGGTGATTGCGACGTAGCAGAGTCGCCGCTCCTCCGCCGGCTCATCGCCCGGCGCGAGCAGCGGTGACTCGCGCGGGCGGGGGTGCATCGGGAGGAGGCCGTCCTCGGCCCCCGCGATGAACACGACGTCGAATTCGCGTCCCTTGGCGGCGTGGGCCGTGGTCAGGGTGACCCGGTCCTCGGAGCCGCCATCCCGCGGCTCGGCCCCGGCGAGAGCCACCGCGTCGAGGTAGTCCCGCAGCGTCGCTTGCTTGTGCTCGCGCTCGAAGGCGTCGAGGCTGCCGAGCAGTTCGTCGACGTTCAGAGCGCGCTCGCGCCCTTCCTCGGTCCCGTCGTCGAGCGCCTCCCGAAGGCCCGTCCGGCGCAGCACCTCCCGGCACAACCCCGTGAGCGCGCCCTGCTTGCGCTGCGCGTGGCGGCGCAGGGCCGTGATCAGGTCGACGAACTCCGTGAGCGCCGCGCGGGTCGCCGGGCGGAGTGCGGTCGGCCAGTGCTTCCGATCGGCCAGAACGTCCCACAGCGGCCTGCCGAGGCGGCGGGCCTGGGCTTCGAGGCTCCGCACCGTGGTCGGACCCAGCTTGCGGGCCGGCGTGTTGATCACCCGCAGCAGGCTCTCGTCGTCTGGGCGCTCGGCGAGCCGCAGGTACGCGAGGGCGTCCTTGACCTCGCGCCGAGCGTAGAAGGGCACGCCGCCGACCACAGTGTAGGGGATGCCGCGCGACCGCAGCTCCTGCTCGAAGGCACGTGAGAGCGCGTGGACGCGGTAGATGACGGCGAGCTCGCGGTAGGGCGTGCCCCGCCGGTGCAGCTCCTCCATTCGCTCGACGAGCATCCGCGCCTCGGCTCGCGCGTCGCGGAGTGCGAGGACCATGAGCCGACGCCCCTTGCCGCCGTGCGCACGGAGGGCTTTGCGGGCGCGTCCGGGGCTGGCCTCGATGACCCCGCGGGCCGCGCGGACGATGGTCTGCGTGCTCCGGTAGTTGGTGGCCAGCGTCACCACGGTCGCCTTCGGGTAGTCCTTCTGGAAGCGCACGATGTTGGCGGCGCGTGCCCCCCGCCAGGAATAGATGGCCTGGTCCTCGTCGCCGACCACGCAGACGTTCTCGTCGTGGCTGACCAGTGCGCGGACCATGCGATACTGCCCCGGGTCGGTGTCCTGGAACTCGTCGACGAGTACGTGTTGATACTGCTGTTGAAGTCCCGCGCGGACGTCGTCGTGCTCCTCCAGGAGGCGGACTGCGAGCCGAATGAGGTCGCCGAAGTCCACCGCGTGGTTGGCCTCAAGCCGCGCTTGGTAGGCCGCGTAGACCTGCGCGACCTGCCGCTCCCGGCGGTCGCGCGCCTTCTTCGCGAGCCGCTTGGGGCTCCAGCACTTCCGCTTGGCGTGCTCGATCGCCGTGAGTGCGACCCCGAAGGGCAGCTCCTTTGCGGTGAGCCCGAGGTCCACGTAGACGCGCCGGAGCACGGCCTCCTGGTCGCCCTCGTCGTAGATCGCGAAGTCGCGCGGGACGCCGACGTGCTCGCCGTAGCGACGCAGGAGCTTCACGCCGTGGGCGTGGAGCGTGTGGACGTGCACGCGGCCCGCGACGTCCTGTCCGACCAGCTTCGCGAGGCGGTCACGGATCTCGCGGGCGGCCTTGTTCGCGAAGGTCACCACCAAGATCGCATCCGCCGGGACGCCGCGGAACAGGATGAGGTAGGCGATGCGGTAGAGGATCACGCGCGTCTTGCCCGAGCCCGGCCCGGCGACGACGACGAGCGGCCCGGTGCGATGGCGAACCGCGGCGAGTTGCTCGGCGTCGAGGGCGATGCGGACGGTGGCCTTGGTGAGAGGGGGCTGGGTGCTCATCGGTCGTCTCCCCGCTGGCGCGGCGCGCGCTGCCCCGAACGGACCGGACGGTTCACCTTCTCGGAGCGCCCGGCCTCCGCACGCCAGCGGCGACGAACGGCTGTGAACTCTGGCTGCGCCCGGCGTCGGCGGGCGTCGCGCCCCAGACGCTTGAGCACGGCCTTCACGGTGAGCGACGCGCCGTCCGTGCCGCCGACCTCAGCGAGCCGCAACACCTCGGCGACGCCCCGCGCCCACCTCGTCTCGCAGGCCGCCGCCTGCCGTTCAGTCTGCATCGTACCCACGGAGGTCGCGCCCTTGCGCCCACGTGCGAGCAGAGCCGGGTCGGGCTTGACGGCCATCCAGAACGCCGAGAGGGGCCAACGATCCCGCCGTCGGGTGGGGTGCGGCGCGCGGTGGGGGGTACGCCGCCAGAGTTCGACCATGATCGTGGGCAGCAACGTCAGGAGGTCGTCGACGGAGGCGTCCCGCCCGCGGATGGTCCTCCCGTCGAGGGTGAAGGTCTGGCTGCGGAACCATTCAGCACCGAACGAGCACTCGTCGCGCAGGAGACGGTCGTGGCCGCTCCACCCGCACTTTCGCAGCACGCGCTGGAACCCCGGCCATGCCGCAGGCTTTTTGTGGCGCATCTGCTTGTCCTTCTCGTAGGTCGTGCGGCGGAAGTGCGTCGCGACGAGAACGACGCTGCGCCCGTGCTTGGGGGTCCCGGGGGTCCCGCCCTCCCTGTGTGACCATGCCGGCCAGGGTCGGAGGGCGCGATCCCTGTTTCCCCCAGCGTAGAGATCCTGCTCGATCCAGGTGTCCGCGTCCGCACCACCCACCTCAATGTCGTGGGCGACGTCGAACCGGCAGGGCCGTGTGACGGGGGCCAGCGCCTTTCGACGGGCCTGCGGCGTCGCCCCGCGGTCCTTGAAGAACCGCTCTTCGATGGCCGTGCGAACCTGCTCGACCAGGGTCATCCCCGTCCGCCGCTGGCTGAACCACGACCCGTGAATCGTCACGCGCACGCAACGGTAGGGAGCCGGGGCGCTGCCCGCGTCCGTCGCGTACGGTCGCCGCACGTGGATCTTGAGGTTGGTGCCGGGGTCCGTGAAGATGATGCGGTCGGGCTCCCGGTCCGACTTGCCGGCTTCTGCCGTGAGCACCACCGTGGTGGTCCTCCCGCGCCGCCGTCGCAGTTTCAGCGTGATGGGCGTCTGGGTCGACCATGCCTTCAGGCACCGCTGCCAGACCTTCCGGCAGAGGTGGGTGTGGTAGGCGAATTCCAGGCGGTCGAGGGCGCTGCGCAGTACACGCCACGTGACATCGAGGGGGCGCGGGGACGACTTGTTGTTGGGGGTATGCTTCTTCGGCATGATCCTGTGCCTGTGCTCCGCACAATGGCTTGTGCGGGAATGCGTCCGAGGAGGTGGAGGGGGCGGTGTGAGTCCCCGTGACGGACTTCGGTGGTGCGATCCGGGGGTGCGCGATGCCCCTCCCCCGGACGTGCGTCCCCAGGTCGTCACGACGCGGAGACCCCCGGTGCACACTGCCCACGACCGACATGCCCCGGATTGAGGGTCGTGTTCGTCCTGGGGAAAACTGGGATGTGTTACGGGAGACGGGCATCCCGGATCTAACTCCCCCGACGTAGTTCTCGCGCCCAAAGGGGCCGCTCCGAGAAGGCGCGGCGGCCGTCCCGAAGCGCCTGCTCGCATCGCCGTCGTTGAGTGGCCCGACGGCAACGTGGGCGGTTGCACCCCGTGCAGCCTGCACACGGCGCCCCAGCGCCCACGCCGCTGCAGCCGCCCCGAGGCGGGGACGCCGTGCGCGCTGCACAGCGCGCGCTCTGCGGGGCGACTTGCGTGGTGCATGCTGCACGGGCGAGCCCGGGCAGGGCCGTGTGCGCCGTGCACGCTCCTCCCCGCGCCGGCCCACGCCGGGGGCGCGTGGCCCCTGGAGGGCGAGTCGATCATCGCGCGGCGTCCCAAGCCACCACCCGGACCCGCTTGCGCGCCCACCGCTTGAACCGCCGGGCGACGGCGAGGTCGAGTTCGCGCCACGGCTGCCCTCCGGCCAGCGGGAGGAGGTCCAGGGACGCCACCCTGAGCGCCTTGGCGATCATCGCGACGGAGAACTGGTAGCAGATGGCCTCGTAGAGCGGCCTCAGGTCCTTGACGCGGAGCTTCCGCTTCCGACGGAGGACGCTGTTTGCCCGCTCCGCCGCCAGCTTCTGCTCCGCGCCCGCGAGCCACTCCGCGAGGGTCACGACATCGAGCGCCTTGGGCGGCCGCTCGCCGTTCAGCCACCGGCGCATCCGCTTTGTGTCGACGCTCACAGCCCAGGCCGCCCTGTACAGCCCACCGCCCGCGGCGACGACGACTGCGAGTCGCCGCCGTAGATTCTCGTGCGCGGGCGACGGGACCCATCCAGCGTCGGACCCCGTGACCGTCGCGTTCCCTATCGCTACGGCCGTTGCGGGGACGGCGTCGGGGACGACATCGTCAGCGGTCGTCGGCGTCGACACGGCGGTGCCGTCCTGCTGCGCCCTGAGCGCCTGCATCTCAGCGCGCAGCGCGCGCACCTCGTCGGCGAGGGAAGCCGGTGGCCGGGGTTCGTCGGCACGGTCACCGGCCAGGTCTTCGGTGTCGCCCATCGGAACCGCTGCACGATGACGCGCGACAGTTGCGGCCAGTGCGGCCGACTGTTCCGCCGGTGGCAGCGTGGCCAACTGCTCGACCTCGGCGGAACTGATCAGCCCGGCCCTCCATGCATCGCGTACCTCACTGATCGCCGGGGCGATCGTCTTGAGCGCCCGCGAGATCGTGCTTCGGTCGACGCCCGCCGCCTGCGCCAGACGCTCCTGCAGCGAGCCTTTGACGGCAATGCTGAAGTTGCGGTTGCGTTCATCGACGCGGAGCAGCGCCATGATCAGCTCGAATCGGCTTGGAGCGTGGCAGCGCAGGTTCGACTCGACCCCGACGAACTCCATGACCGCGTCGGGCGTGTCGGCGGGGAACACGAGCATCCACGCGGTGTCGACCTGGGCCATCCGCAGCCCCTCCAACCGGTGCCGACCGCCGAAAAGCTCGTGCCCGACGCCATCCGCGAGGGCGCGTCCGATGAGGGGGGTCAACAGCCCCCAGCGAGCAGCGCTCGCGGCCAGCGCTGCGACGTGCGCAGGGTTGATCCCGCGACGCATCCACAGAGGGGACACGCGGATCGCCGCGGTCGGAACGATTTTGAGTTGCGCCTGGAAGGGGCTGAGCTGGATGGGCAGAGGCGCGGGCGCGCCTGCTGTGGCGTGAGCACCCACTACGGCGGTCGCGGTAGGCGAGTGCCACGAGCCGGCGAGATCCACGTGAAGCAGCTCGGCCGCTAAGGGCGTGGGAGGCGAGATGGGGCCTGCGTCGTTCGTGTCTTGCGCTGCGCCCGTCACCCACACCGGGGGTCCGGCGGTGTGAGCAGCGCGTGGAGTGGCCGCGTTGTCCAGCGCCCATCTGCCACCCGGACGGGTATGGATGGAGGACGTGCCGTTCCCATGCGTGGTCAGCGCAGCGCCCTCGTCCCACCCCTCGGCGCGCGCGGTCGAATCGGCAGCCGCCCCCGCATCCGTTGCAGGCCACGCGGCGCGGAACAGCAGCGCCAGTGCGGCGAGGGTCTCCTCGACCTCGCGCCTGGACAGCTCCACAGGGGCCGGATGCTCGCTCGCGGACTCGGTGGTGGGGGTCGGGGACGGGCACTCGCTGGGGAGCGCGGGCGAGCCGTCGGTGAATGGTGCGGGGACAACGTCGGGGTCGATCATCGAGAGCTCCTCTGCGCCGCGTGGAAGTGGGCGTGGAGCTACTTTTGACCACGAGAGGCACGACTTCGCGCGAGGCGGACGTAGCGGCTTGCAGGGCGCTGCGTCCGGTTAATCGATGGCTTCGAACCTCGCGGGCCAACGTCACGCTGGCGCGACGCGCGACTCACGCCGACAAGTTGCTACGGCCTCGACAGTCGTCGAGGCAGCGGGCTATGTTTCGGTTGGAGGCGTCTGTTGGCCAGCTTCAGGATCACGTGGGCGACCTCCGAGCGCACGGTCATCTGCTGCATCTGCAAGGTCGAGTTCGTCGCTCCCAAGGGGGCAGTCCTCCAGCGCCGTCGCAAGCGGCGGGGCGATCGCAAGCGCCGGGTCGAGGCCATCTGCCCGATGTGCGGGGTCGAGAAAGCGCCCGAACTCGCGGCACTGCTCCCGGCTCCGCCCCGCATCGACGCCACGTGCGCTCGCTGGCTCGCGCGCACCGTACTCGACGAGGGCTGGGCAGGGGTCGCGAGGAGACTCAGCGCCAAGCGGCGCGACCCCGAGAGCGACGAGACTTACAAGGCCCTCACCGAGCCTCTCGAACTGCGCGCGCTGGTCACCGCATGGCCCGTCGCCTTCGTGCAAGAGGTCGTGGTGCGGGAGCGGCCGCTCCACGAGGTCCGACTTCGGGCGCAACTGGGTGCAGCCTCCAAGCTCTGCCGGGCCGGAGCGCGGCAAGCTCCCCACCTCCTCGATGCCGCGGCACTGCTCGCGGAGCTGGATCAGGCGTTGGCCGACACCGAGACCGGCAAGGCGGAGCTGGGGGTTCGGCGGATCGCGGTCCTCGCGGCGCCCCTACAGGCGAACCTCGGCAAGCTCGTTGAGCAGCAGATCGACGTTGCCGTCGAGAAGCAACCAGCAGGCGCGCCACGAGGCCGCGCGGCGCGGGGAGGAAGAGCTAGCAAAGGGGCACTGGAGGGCGGGAAAACCCGCCCCATGATTGCGTGGGAAGTGCTTTCCGAAGCAGCACGGCTTCTGCGGGGGACCTTCGGGGCGCTGTTCGGCGAGTTCGCGAAGGTCCCGACGCGGGAAGACCTTACGCGGAAATCTTCTGTCGAAGAGGCGGAGCGGAGCGCTCGGGAGCCGCTTCGCTTCGCTGAACCTGTGTGGGCGCCGCTCATCGCGTTGGTCGTCCACGTGACGATCCCGTGGTGGTTGCCCGCACCACTTCTGCCCCGTGCCACCGAGCGCCTCCAGCTCCTCTTCGGCGATGCACTACTTCAACACAAGGTGAGGGACTTCGTGGAGCTCAAGGCCGTGCACCTGGCTGGCGCTCGGAAATACCGGGACGACCCCACGCTTCGTGCCAGGGATGGCGCCACGTGGGAGGAGCGCCTTGAGTGGGCCGGGAACTGCGCCTCGAAAGTCATCGACGCCCTGGTCAAAGAGTCTCTCTGGGTGCTCGGAGTGCACTGGGAGAGCATGGAGGAACTACTCGTCGAGACGCGGGCAGGGGGCGGCCGTCGCGCAAAGAAGGTCAAGAAGCCCAGCGAAGAGGTCGGCGACAGTGGGGGCGCGGTCAGCAGCGACGAGGACACCGACGACGGCGTTGGCAGCGACGACGGTGATGAAGAAGACGGCGGCTACAACCGCAAGGAGATGCGCTTCGGGCATGGGAGCATCCGGCGGAGTGTAAAGAAGCGCCTCGAGGAGCAGGGGGACAATGATGGGCCGCCGAGCACGTGGCAGCCGGTTCGGAAGTGAAGTCGCCGGGTGCGTGCGGAGGGCAGGGCTGGGCGATCACTTCGCGTAGCGTAGCGCGGTACAACGCGACGCCGCGCCTCGGCAGCGAGGGGCCGTTTAACCGGACGGGGCCGGGTATAGGTGGGCCCGTCCGGTTACGACGCGACCCCCATCGTGGGGTGCCACTTTCGCTCGCGAACGTGACGTACGAGCGGCCGACAGTTCGGTTCGCCATCGCACGTCCCATCGGTAAGCGAGAGATCCGTGACGACCACTACCCCGCCCCACAGCCTCGTCCTTGGCACCGCCCACCCTGGGCTGGCGACCCGCGTCGGCCCTCGCATCCGCCACTTCCCCGGCGGCAAGGGCGACAACAACTGCCCGCGCTTCTACTACGTCCGCGATGGCTTCGGCTGCATCTTCGACTGCGCGTACTGCTACCTGCGGCGCTTCGACTACAACCACCCGTGGGGCGCGGAGATCGACCCCGACATCGACGGCCTTTGTGCCGAGGTGGCGCACTGGCTCGCGCGTTCGGGGCGCCTGGGCCTGATCCTCGGCGAGGTCACCGACGCCTGGGGGTGGGCGCACCTGCCCCTCGTCCCCGCGCGCAACCGGCGCCTCATCGAGCTGTTCCGCGCGCAGTCGTCTCACACGCTCATCTTCCTCACCAAGAGCGGGAAGGTGCACCGATTCCTCGACGGCGTCGCGCCGACGCCGCAGGTGATTCTCTCCTGGAGCGTCAACACCCCGGAGGTGGCGGCGCTCTACGAGATGGGCGGCGAGCACGCCCAGAGCCGCCTCCAGGACGCGATCGCGTGCCGCGAGAAGGGCTGGCGCATCCGGCTGCGCCTCGACCCGATGATCCCCGTGGCCGGGTGGGCGTCGCACTACGCGATCCTCGCAGAGCAGATCGCACGCGATGTGCGCCCCGAGCAGGTCACGTGCGGCTCGTGGCGCCCGCGGCCGCGCGACCCGATGTACCGCAGGGCCCCGGCGGACCTCCGCGCGCTCCTCGAAGCAGGCCCTGACGGGCGGCTGCGCCTGCGCAACCGGCTGGCGATGTACGAGCACGTCTGGTCCGTCCTGCGGGGGCACGTCCCCGAGCTGTCGCTCTGCAAGGAAGAGCTGCCCGTACAGGCCGCGCTCTACGGCGCCTTCAGCGTGACCGCCCAATCGTGCAACTGCCTGGGCGTGGCCACCGCGCCCGTGACGACCGCCGCGTCGCGCCGCCGACTGCCGGTGGTGCAGGGAGGTGACGACTAGCCACCGCTCACATCATCCCTGGGTTTCGTCGTGGGTTCGTTCCGCGGTGCTCCTCCCTCACCGCGGCAGAGAGAACTGGGAGCCCTCACGGGCCGCCCCACCGTCCCACCCCGTTCGACCACTGTCGTGCGTGGGTCATGGCTCGGTGGAGGGGACTGGAAGTTCCCCGTGTCTGGCTCTCGATTGGATCAACGTCTCTTCTCCAGCTCAATCGGCCCGTCGCACTGCGGCGCCTCATGCGCCTCGCTCAACCATCGTTCCGTAGGCACGAGCCGGCGCCTGGATGCGCTTCCTCATCGCGCCCACGGTGGTAGCCCCCGCTGGTCACGCCGCGCCCCTGTGGAGGTCGCTGTGGAGGACGCCGCGCGCCATCACGGGCAGGCGATCCGCGACGCGCTTCGGGTCCTCCGGCGGGGCAGCAACGAGCGCCCTGATGGGGTAGCGCTCGATGCCGAGGCGACGCCGCGATGCAGGTCCTCGCGTCCTGAGGCCGGGTCATGACACCGCTGCTTCGAGCCGCACTCCATGCTGCGGTCGACGCATTCTGCGAGGCATTGCAGCTCCCTGAGTCTGCACCGCCTGCCTCGCCGACTCGGCGTAAGGCTGGGCCTCGCCGAACGCCGGTTCGTCGCCCTGCGCAACCGCGCGAAACCCCCTCGGAAACTGATCGTGCCGCAGCTCGACAGATGCTGAAGCGCATGGGAGTCAAGGTGCCCCGATGAAGCGCACAGCGGGCTCCGGCTCCATCGATCAGCTTCCCTCGGGGCGCTTCCGCGTGCGCCTCACGCTCGCGGACGGCTCCCGCAAGAGCGAGGTCTTCGACACGCACGAGGAGGCCGAGCGGATGCTCAACGCCGCCCTCGCCGAGCTCGCCGAAGCTGAAGCTGCGCCCATCGGCGCGCAGACCCTACTCACGTGGGGCGACCGCTGGCTCGACCGCCGCGAGACCAGCGGCCACCACCGCGCCATCGCCTCCGAGCGCAGCACGTGGAAGAACCACATCGCGACCGCTCTCTTCGCGAGCTACCCCCTCGCCAACATCACCCGCCGCGACGTGAAGGACTGGGTCGAGGCCCTCACGCGCAAGAAGGCGCTCGCCCCCGCCGCGTGGAAGGCGGGCAAGCCGAAGCGCACCACCCGAACGCTCTCGCGGCAGTCCGTGGTCCACGCGCTGAACCTCGTGCGGAAGTGCCTCGCCGACGCGATCGACGAGGAGCTCCTGCGCGGCGACAACCCCGCCAAGGACGTGCGCGTGCCCAGGCGGCCGAGCAGCGAGGAGGGGTGGACCTACCTCACGGTCGAGGAGATCGAGCGCCTGCTCACGTCGAAACGCATCCCAAGGTGGGCACGGGAGCTCCTCACGGTCGCGATCTACACGGGCCTGCGTCAGGGCGAGCTGTGGGGCCTGCGGTGGGCCGACGTGCACCTCGACGGACCGACGCCGAAGCTCGTCGTGCGCTACTCGCACCGGGGGCCCACCAAGAGCGGCAAGGTCCGTCATGTGCCTCTGCTCGCGCCCGCTCTGGAGGCCCTCCGCCGCTGGAAGGACGAGTGCCCCAAAAGCGACGAGGGGCTAGTGTTCCCCACCGTGACGGGGTGCCGCCGCCAGAAGAGCGACGACGCCGGGTGGCGCGACCGGCACGTCACCAAGACCGAGGTCGAACCCGGCCACCGGACCCTCGCGGGCATCACCCGCCGGGTACGCTTCCACGACCTGCGGCACACCTGCGCGAGCCACCTCGTGATGGGCACCTGGGGCCGTGCGTGGCGCATTGAGGAGGTCTGCGCCTTCCTCGGGCACTCCGACATCACAGTGACTCAGCGGTACGCCCACCTGAGCCCCGACCACCTCCACCGGGCGGCCGCCGAGACCGCCAGGGCCACCCCGCCAAGGTCACGCGAAGGTCACGAGCGGGATTCCGGCATCTTCGCCGCGGCGAAATCCCCTGTGATTTCCGATGGAGCGGGCGACCGGGATCGAACCGGCGACGTTCAGCTTGGGAAGCTGACATTCTACCGCTGAATTACGCCCGCGGTGAGGCTGCGGACTCTGCCCCCGTCCCCCGCACCCGTCAAGCAAAACCTCACCGGTACGCCAGCACCAGCGCGCTCGCGAGCAGCCGCCACCCGTCGGCCATCACGAACAGCAGCAGCTTCGCCGGCAGCGCCACCGCGGCCTGCGACACGCCCTGGAGCCCCGTCGCCACGAGCACGTTGGCCACCACCAGGTCGACCACCAGGAAGGGCAAGAGCACCAGGAACGCCACCATCAACGCCCGCGTCAGCTCGGACAGCACGAACGCCGGCAGCAGCACGCCGAGGTCGTCGTCGGTCACCGCGCTCGCCGCCGCGCCCTGCCGCGCGCGGCTCTGGCGCGCGAGCTCGACGAAGAAGCGCCGGTCGCCCGGACGCGCGTTGGCCCTCAGGAAGCGCGTCACCTCCGGGCGCGCCAGGTCCCACGCCCGAACCCACGCCTCGCGGCCTGCCGGCGAGAGCGCGTCGAGCGCGATCGCCTGCTCGACGGCCGCCCCCGCGCGCGCTTGAACCCGCTCCGCGGTCGGCGCCATCACGTGCATGGTCAAGAGCGCGCTCAGCCCCAGCACCGCGAGCGAGCCCGGCACCTGCGGCGCCCCGAAGGCGCTCCGCAGCGAGCCGAGCACCAGCGAGATCTTCACGAAGCTCGTCGCGAGGAGCGCGAGCGCCGGCAGCACCCCCGCGAGCGTCAGCGCGAGCACCAGCGGCAGCGAGACCGGCCCGTTCACGCGCGGCCCTCCGAGGCCGTCACGTCGGGGGCGACGGGCGCGTCGGAGGCGACGGGCGCGTCGGGGGTGGTGGCGGCGGGCTCGTCGAGCGTGGCGAGCGTCGAGAGGGCCCCGTCGCCCGCGCCGAGGAGCAGCGTCCGGCCCGCGACGCGCACCACGTAGAGCGCGTGGCGGGCGTCGAGGGGGACGCGCTCGAGCACCTCGACGCGCCCGCCCTTCGCGCGGAGGGGACCGCGGCGTGCGGCGCGCACCGCCCACCAGGCGCCCAGGCAGAGCGCCGCGAGCGTCAGCGCGACGCGGGCCAGCGACGCCTCGTAGGAGGGCGCCTCACCCATGGCTCAGGCGGGGGCGGCGGCGCTCTCGGTCGCCTCGGGCTTCGCGGGCCTGGCGGCGAACTCCACCGCGCGCTCGAGGAGCTCGGCGACGTCGAGCTGCTCCACCGGGCGCTTGAGCTCGTCCTCCATGCCCTTGATGCCGTCGGTGATCATCGTCTGGCAGAAGGGGCAGCCCGTCGCCACCACGCCCGCGCCCGTGTTGACGAGCTGGAGCGTGCGGCGCTTGTTGACGCGCTCGGTGCCGTGCTGCTCCTCCATCCACATCTGCGCGCCGCCGGCGCCGCAGCAGAGGCCCTTCTCGCGGCTCCACTCGGCCTCGACCAGCTCGACGCCCGCGATGCGCTGGAGGATCTGCCGCGGCGGCTCGTACACGTTGTTGTACCGGCCGAGGTAGCAGGAGTCGTGGTAGGCGACCTTGGCGTTGACGGGCTTCGTGGGGACGATCTTCTTCTCGGCAAGGAGGCCGAGGAGGTAGTCGGTGTGGTGCACCACCTCGTAGCGGGCGCCGAGGTCGGGGTACTCGTTGAGCAGGGTGTTGAAGCAGTGCGGGCAGGTCGTGACGATCTTCTTGGGCTTGTAGTTGTTGAGGGTCGCGACGTTCTGCTCGGCGAGGGTGAGGTAGAGGTGCTCGTTGCCGGCGCGGCGCGCGGGGTCGCCGGTGCAGGTCTCCTCCGTCCCGAGGATGGCGAACTTCACGCCGGCCTGCTGGAAGAGCTTCACCGTGGCGCGGGCGATCTTCTTCGCGCGGTCGTCGTAGCTCGCCGCGCAGCCCACCCAGTAGAGCACCTCGGCGTCGGGCGTATCGGCCATCAGCGGGACGTCGAGGCCGGCGGTCCACTCGGCGCGGTCCTGGCGGGTGATGTTCCAGGGGTTGCCGTTGGTCTCGAGGGCGGTGAAGGTCTTCTGCAGCTCCGCCGGGAACTCCCCGCGGAGCATCACGAGGTTGCGCCGCATGTCGACGATCTTGTCGACGTAGGTGATCATCACCGGGCACTGCTCCTCGCACGCGCGGCAGGTGGTGCAGGCCCAGATCACGTCGGGGTGGATCACGTCGGGCACGAGGTTGACCGTGAAGGGCCCCGCGGGCGCGGTGGGCGCGGCGGCGTCGCCTTCGGTCGCGCCCTCGGGCTTCGGCGCGGGCGCGGCGTCGGCGCCGTTGGCCACGGCGTCCTGCAGGCCGTAGAGGTGGTCGCGCAGGTCGATGGTGAGGTGTTTTGGCGAGAGCAGCTTGCCCGTGCGGTGCGCGGGGCAGTTGTCCGAGCAGCGCCCGCACTCGGTACACGTGTAGAAGTCGAGCATCGACTTCCAGGAGAAGTGGTTCATCCGCGCGGCGCCGATGGGGGCGGCGGAGGCGTCGGCGAGCTCCATCGCCTTGCCCATGTCCTCCATCAGCGCGTCGGCCGACTTCGCCATCGGGCGCAGGCGCCCCGGCGGGTCGAGCGAGCGCGTCACCACGTTGGGGAGCGACGTGATGACGTGGAAGTGCTTCCCGTACGGCAGGTAGTTGAGGAAGGCGAACACCAGGAAGACGTGCGTCCAGTAGCCCGCCTGCCCCACCGCGTGGGCCGTGTCGGGGTCGGTGATGAACGTCCCGAGCCCGCGCGCGACGAGGCTCCCGAGCACGTCGCCCGAGGCCCACCCGAGCGCGCCGAGCGACGCGAGCGGGGCGGCCGGGTCCCAGGAGAAGCTCGCGTGCCCCTCGCCCGGCCCGCGCAGCGCGAGCGAGAGCAGGTGGCCCGCGTCGTAGAGCACGTCGGAGATCATCATCGTGGCGATGACCCCGAGCACCACCCAGGCGTGCCACCCGTACGCGAGGCGCTTCACCTTGTCGACGAGGCGGAAGCGGATGAAGGTGCCCACCCCGAAGAGCACCGTGATCACCACGACGTCCTTCAGGTGGTTGTACCCGCGGCCCGCGAGCGAGACGGTCGCGTTCGACGACCACGGGTCGAGCACCCAGGCGCTGAAGTCCTCGCCCACGTAGGCCCGGCCGACCAGCACGATCGTGCGGAGGAGCAGCACCGCGAAGCCGAGGAAGATCCCGAAGTGGGCGGCGCCCGCGAGGGGGTACTTCGGCATCTTGATCTGCATCCGGAGCGCCCAGAAGAGCAGCAGCGCGCCGGCCAGCGCGGCCGACGCACCCGCCACGGGGTACGCCGCCGCCGCGCCCGCGAGGCCCGCGCCGGCCGCGATCGGCGCCGTGACGGCGAGGAGCGCCGCGAGCCCGAGGAGGCCGCGCCCGAAGGCGCTCGGGGGCTTCTCGCCGGGGGCGGTGGTGAGCCGGTCGAGCAGGTGGTCGAGGCGGTCGTCCGGGGCGCCGGTGCGCAGGAGCTTCAGGCGGCGGAGCGCGGTCCACGCGAACGCGGCGTGCGCGGCCAGGAGCAGGAGGGTCATCGCGATCGGTTTCATCGGGTCTCGGCGGTGCGTCGGGGGTGGCGGGGCGCCGTCGTCGGGGCCCCCCGGCGCTTCATGGGGTCGTCGGGGTGGAGGGTCAACGCGGGAGGCGGGCGTCGAAGAAGGCGCGCAGCTTGATGAGCGTCCGCGGCTCGCGGGCGAACGACGGCGCCGCGTAGCCCCGCGCGAAGCCCGCGACGTCCTCGGTCAGCTCGCGCCGCACGGCCGCGTCGGCGACGATCGCGTCGACCGAGCGCCCGCGCGCGGCGCCCTTGCGCAGCCCCGTGACGTAGCGGTCGAGCCGGCCGTGCTCGGCGCCGAGGAAGTCCTTCACCAGCGCGGCCTCCGCGGCCAGCGCGGCCACCGGCCCGTCGGCGACGCCCGCGGCGGCGGCCTGCGCGGCGGCGAGGCGGAGCACGAAGGCGTCGTCGAGGTAGCCGATGTCGTCGATCCCGTCGGGGATGAGGTCGACCGACTTGAACAGGTAGTTGAGCGCGCCGGCGAGGATGCGCCGCGCGTCGTCCGTCGCGCCCTCCGCGCCGAGGGCGTCGGCCAGCGCCGAGGCGTCGGCGCCCAGCGTGCGCAGCCACTCGGGGAAGGTCTCGAGGCACCGTGCGTCTACGTCCGTCGTCATCGTCGCTCTCCGCTCCTCGCGCTGTGAGGAAAGTTGTCTCGCTGCGTCCCGTGAGGGGCGCGGGATCGTAACGGAACCCGCCCCCAAAGGTACAGCGCGACCGCGAAGCGCCGCCGCCGACGCCCCCCGCCGTGGTAGGAAGCGCCCGCGATGCGCCGCGCCTCCCTCGCCCTCGCCCTCGCCCTCGGGTGCGCCGCCGCGCCCGCCGCCGCGCTGCGCGAGCGCGTCGGCGGGGCGCCGCGGCTGCGGGGGTTCGCGTCGCCGACGGCCTACGAGGCCTACCTCCGCGCCGAGGTGGCCACCGCCCGCGGCGACCACGCGCAGGCGCTCCGTCAACTCGAGCTCGCCGCCGTCGCCGACCCGACCGACGGCTACCTCACCGCGCGCCGGGTCGAGGTGCTGCTCGCGGCCGGCGACGTCGACGCCGCGCGCGAGACCGCCGCGGCCCTCACCGAGGCGAGCCCGGAGCTCTCCGCGGCCTGGCTCGCCCTCGCCGAAGCGCGCGCCCGCGCGAACGACCCCGCGGGCGCGATGGACGCCGCGCGGCGCGCCCTCGCGCTCGACCCCGACGACCCCGACGTGCGCGCGGCCGCGGCGGAGGTGGCCGGCGGCGACGCGCAAGCCATCGCGGCGGCGCGCGCCGGCGCCCCCGAGGCGCGCGAGGGTGACCGCTCGCTCGCGGCGCGGGCGATGGCGCTCGACCCGGCGGGGATCTTCCGCCGGAGCGCCGCCGCGCGCCGACGCGCGCTCGCCGCCGAGCCCGCCGAGCGCGGCGCGGGGGCGCGGGTCGACGCGGCCCTGTCCCCCGTGGTGACGCTCGACGCGCGCCGCGTGGCCGACCGCATCCGCGTGATCGAGGCGCGCGCGCTCGACGGCCGCCCCGCCGACGCCGCGCCGCTGGTCGCCGGGCTCCGCGTGGGCGACGGGGCCGACGCCGTGCGCCCGGCCGAGCACGCGCGCCTGTGGCTCCTCGCGGGCCGCGCCGATCTCGCGGCGGAGGAGGCAGCAGCCGCCCTCGCCGCGTCGTCCGACGACCCCCTCGCCCGCCGCGTGCTCGGCCACGCGCGCCTTCGCCTCGGCGACACCGCGGGCGCGGCCGACGCGCTCGCCGGACTCGCCATGGACGCCCCCGCGGGGCCCCTCGTCGAGCTCCGGCGCGACCCATTGTCGGGTGCTTTCGAAGCGCGCGCGCACGTGCCCGGCGAGGCCGTCGCGGCGCCCGGCGGGCAGTGGGCGCTCGCGCGCGTCGCGGTGGCCGAGGCGCTCGCCCGCGCCGGCGAGCACGCGCTGGCCGACCGGCTGCTCGCGGCCGCGGTGACGTCGCTCACGGCGCCCGACGCGCGGGGCGCGCGCGACCGGCTGCGGGCGGCGCGGGCGCGGGCGCTCGCGGCGCGCGGCGCGGTGGCCGAGGGCGCGCGGCGCTCGCGGGCGCGGAGACGGCCTGGGGGCGGCACCGGCGCGCGGCGCTCGCGGCCTTCACCGAGGCGCCCGGCGCGGCGCTCGACGACCTCCGCGCGCGCGCCGGCGACGCCCACGAAGACGCGCTCGCCGACGCCTGGGTGGTGCTCGTCTGCGGCGCGCACCGGGCCGCGTGCGAGCCCCGCGACGCGGCCGCGGCCCTCGCCCGCGCGGTCGGCGGCGCGCCCGACGCGCCCGCCACGCTCCGCGCACGCGCCGCGCGCAGTGATGACCGCCGCGAGGCCGGCGCGCTCGTGCGCCGCGCCGCCGCGATCGACCCCGCCTCACCCTGGACCGCGGCGCTCCTTCGAACGCTCGGCGGCACCTGAAATCCGTCTGTTCCGGGCGACCGTCACTGGAAGGTTGCACCCTCCCGCGGCGACGGAATGTTCCATCTAAGAAGAGAGCTTGACAGGGGGGGGTCGGAGGGTCGAAACACGGCGCCACCTTGCGGCCAGGGTGGGCGTTTGCGCCCCCCGACGCCGCGAACCGAAGGGCCTCGAAACAAGGTGATGACAAGCATGCGTTCTGTTCTCTCTCTCCTCGTGGGCGCGGCGTTCGTGACGGCGACTTCCGTCGCGGGCGCGCAGGACATCGGCGGCGCGGTGCCGGGCACGGGCCCGGCCCAGACCGTCTCGGGCGGCTCGATCACCGACACCTCGGGCCCCACCGATCACTCGATCGTCGTCAACCGCCTCGGCCTGCGGTACTTCGGTGCGTCCAGCATGCCGGCCCTCCCCGACTCGGGCATGGGCACGGGCTCGCAGACGCTCCACACCGTGGGCGCGCGTTACTGGGTGAGCGGCGGGCTCGCGATCGAGGGCGGCGTCGCGATCGGCTTCCGCAGCGGCGGCAACACGACGACGGAGACCGCGGGCGCGGGCACCACCACGCGCGCGGCCGACATCCCCAACTTCTTCGGCATCGGCGCGCACTTCGCGCTCCCGATCATGCTGGCAGAGTCGAAGCACCTCGTCGTCCACCTCGACCCGTACCTCTCGCTCCACTACGGGCGCAGCGCGATCACCACCACCCCGGCGAGCGACATCCAGAACGACACCACCCTCAACGCGATCCGCCTCTCGCTCGGCGCCAACGCGACCGCCGAGGTGCAGTTCGGCTTCCTCGGCATCCCGCAGCTCGGCCTCCAGGCCTCGCTCGGGCTCGCGCTCAACTACCTGAGCTCAAGCACCAACACGGTGACCACGACGACCCGCGCGGGCCAGCAGCCGCGCACCGAGCGCAACGCCTCGGACTCGCTCTTCTCGATCGGCACCACCGTGGGCCCCAACTACAGCCTCGCCGACATCATCACCGGCTCGATCAGCGCGGTGTACTACTTCGGCAACGCCCCCACCCGCTGAGCGCCTGAAGCCTCCTCCCCCTCGCGACGCCCCCGACCGCCCTCACCGGCGGCGGGGGCGTTCGCGTTGGCGCCGGCGCGGCCCGTCGGGGACGAGGGGCTCGTAGAAGCGGTCGAGGCCGACGACCTCGTACGGCGCCTCGCCGCGCGCGACGAGGGCGGCGTTGCGGCGGTCGATCTCGTCGGCGACCATCGGGAAGGCCGCGACGCTCCAGGGCAGCGTGTCGTGCATGAGCAGCACGCCGCCGCGGGTCGAGCGGTCGAGCTCGGCGCGCACGTTGTCGAGCACCGCCTGCGGCGAGTGGACGCGCCAGTCGTTGGAGTCCATCGCCCAGAACACCGGCGTGTACCCGCGCGAGAACACCTCGCGCACGGCCGTCGGGTGGTTGAGCGCCCCGTACGGCGCCCGGAAGAGGAACGGCCTCGCCCCGATCACCTCCCGCACCAGCGCCTCGGTCCGGTCGATCTCGAACGCGAGCGTCGGCGCGGCCATCGTGTCGAGCAGGTCGTGGTGGTAGGTGTGGTTGCCGACGAGGTGCCCCGCCCGCCACGTGCGCAGGAGCACGTCGCGGTTGCGCCGCGCCACCTCGCTCGACCCGTCGATCCGGTGCCCGGTGACGAAGAACGTCGCCCGCAGCCCGCGCCGCGCGAGCTCGTCGAGCAGCAGCGGCGTCGTCTCGTAGTTCGGCCCGTCGTCGAAGGTGAACGCGATGCAGCGACGCGCGCACTGCCCCCGCATCAGCCGCCCGGCGCGGTAGCGGTCGGCCCACAGGTTGCCGTCCGCCGCCTTCACCTTGTACCCCACCTCGTCGAGCCCCCCGGTGGCCCCCACCACCACCGGCACGCTCACCGCCACCGCAGCCGCCGCCATCAACACGACCGTTCGCACGCGCGGAAGATACCGTAGGATCGCGCGCCCCCGCGAGAGACCCGCATGCGCGACCCCACCGACGGCGCCCCGCGCCCCGCGCCCCCGACCGCCGCCGCCCTCGTCGGCGCGGCCGCCGGCCTCGTCGACCTCGCGGTCGTGCTCTTCGCCCGCCGCGCGAGCCCGCCCTCCGCGAGCGAGCTCGCCCTCCTCACGCTCGCGTGCGTCGGCCTCGTCGCACTCGCCGCCGCACTCCTCGCGCTCGCCGGCCGCGCCCTCGCCGCCCTCGCCGCGCGCCTCCCCGAGCGCGCCGGCGCGTGGGCCGCGGCGCTCCTCGGTGCGCTCGCGGGGTGGGCCGCCGGCGTCGCGCTCTTCTCCGGCTCGGGCGTGCGCCGCCTCGGCCTGCGCCCCTGGGGCATCGCCGCCACCGTTACACTCGCGCCGCTCGTCGCGCGCGCCCTGTGGCGCCGGCGCGCCCTGCTCGCCTCGTGGTCGCGCACCGGGCACAGCGCCGCCGTCCTCGCCGCCGCGTCGCTCGCGCTCTACGCCGCCCACGCGACGGTGCTCGTGCGGCAGTACGCGCTCCTCCACCTCCTCGCCGCGCTCGCCGCGCTCGCCTGCGCGCTCCTCGCCGCCGCGCGCGTCGAGGTGCGCGCGCGCGCGCCGGCCGTCGCCCTCGCGCTCGCCGCCGTGTTCGCCGTCGGGGCCACCGCGCGCTCCCACGCGTTGCGCGGGGCGCTGCGCCAGTCGGCCCCCCTCGCCCGCTACCCCGCCGTCGCGGTGGGCGCGCTCCGCGGCGGAGGTTCGGTCGCCGCCGCGCCCGCGCGCCCGCCGATCGCGGGCCGCGCCTCCGCTCCACGGCCTCGACCTGGTGCTGGTGACCGTCGACGCCCTGCGCGCCGACCGCCTCCGCGCGCTCGGCGGCCGCGGGCGGACGCCCACGCTCGACGCGATGGCCGCGCGGGGGGTGCTGTTCCGCCGGGCGTACTGCACCACGCCGCACACGTCGTACTCGCTCGCCTCGGTGATGCTCGGCACCTACGCGCGCTCGGTCCTCTCGCTGCCCGGCGCGTCGGGGCGGCGGCCGACGCTCGCGACGTGGCTCGGCGACGCGGGCTACGCCACCGCGGGCTTCTTCCCGCCGGCCGTCTTCGCCGTCGACGGCGCCCGCTTCGGCGCCCTGCGCGAGCGGCGGTTCGGCTTCGCCACGGCGGTCGAGGGCTACGCGCCGGCCCCGCAGAGAGCGCGCGAGGTGGAGCGCTGGCTCGACGACGTCCCCGCGCACCGGCGGGTGTTCGCGTGGGTCCATTTCTTCGAGCCGCACGAGCCCTACGAGTCGCACGCCGAGCACCCCTACGGCGCTGACCGCGAGGCCCGCTACGACGCCGAGTGCAGCGCCGCCGACGATGGCCTCGCCTCCCTCCGCGCGGCCTTCGAACGTCGCGGCCGCCGCGCCCTCTGGGTGGTCACCGCCGACCACGGCGAGGAGTTCGGCGAGCACGGCGGGAGCTTCCATGGCACCACGCTCTACGACGAGCAGGTTCGCGTGCCGCTGGTGCTCGAAGCGCCGGGGCTCTCCCCCGCGGTGGTGGACGAGCCCGCGAGCCTGGTCGACCTCGCCCCGACGCTCCTCGCCGGCGTCGGGCTCCCGCGGCCCGCGGGCGTGCGCGGCAACAACCTCGGCGCCCTCGTCCTCGGCGGCGCCCGGGGGACGCGCGCCTTCGCCGCCACCGGGACGCTCCGCATGGTGGCCACCGCGCGCGACAAGCTCGTCGTCGACCTCGCCGACAACACCCTCGAGCGCTACGACCTCGCCCGCGACCCGCGCGAGTCGCGCAACCTCGCCGACGACGACCCGGCCCGCGCCCGCTCGCTCCGCGCGGAGGTGTCGGGCTGGGAGGCCTCGCACGCCGGCGCCGAGGCCGAGCGCGCCCCGCAGGAGTCCGCCGACGCGCCGCCCGCGCTCCTGCGCGCCGAGCAGGGGGACGTCTCGGTGGCGCCCGAGGTGGCGGGGCTGCTCGGGGCCGGCGGCTTCCCCGTGCGACGTCGCGCGGCGCACGTGCTCGGCGACCTCGGCGCGCGCGGACAGACCGACGCCCTCGCCCGCGAGCTCGACGCGCCCGACGCCGCCCTGGTGCGCGAGGCCGGCGTGTCGCTCGCGCTCCTCGGCGACCGCCGCGGCCTCCCCGTCGCGCGCGCCGCCCACGACGCGCTCGCCCGCACGCCCGACGCGCCCGATGCGTTGCGCGCCGCGGTGGCGCTCGCCCGCCTCGGCGACCGCGCCGGCGCCCCCACCCTCGCCCGCTGGGTCGTTCGCGCGGACGCCGAGGACGCCGCGCGCGACGGCGCCGTCGACGCGCTCGAATCGTTGCGCGACCCGGGCTCGCTCGACGCCTGGGCCGCCCTCCTCGACGACGCGCGCCTCGCCCCGCGCGCCGCCGCCGCGCTCGGCGCGCTGGGGGACGCGCGCGCGCTCGTCCCGCTGCGCGCGGCGCTGGCGACGGTGCGCTACCCGATCACGCTCCGGGCGATCCTCGACGCGATGGTGACGCTCCACGCGCCCGACGCGGCCGAGCGCGTGGGCGACGGGCTCGTGGCGCTCGACCCGCTGGCCGAGGCGTTCCCGCTGCTCGCGCGCGTGGGCGAGCCCGGCACACGCGTGGCGGGGCTCACGGCGCCGGTGCCGGTGGGGCTGCGGCCGGTACCGCGCGCGCTCCGGGGCGGGGCGGTGGGCGGGCGGGCGCAGGGCGTCCGGCGGGTGTACCTGGAGGTGCGCGCGGAGGCGGACGGGGTGCTCACGCTCGCGCCGGGGGTGACGGCGGCGTTCCGCGCGGGGACGCATGAGGTCGCAGTCGACCTGCCGCGCCCGCAGGTGCGCCCGGTGTTGCGGTTGAGCGCGACGACGGCGGCGACGGTCACGCGCGTGGCGGCGCGGTAGACCCCCGGCGCCCCATCGCGCGTCGGTACCCCCATGAAGCCCCACGCACTCGTGCTCGCGCTCCTCGCGCTCGCCGCGGTCCCCTCGCTCGCGGCCGCGCAGGACCCCCCGCCGCCCCCCGCGCGCCACGCGCCCGTGCAGGGCGAGATCATCCGCGTGCGCGGCGAGCGCCAGCGCCCCTACGCCTTCGGCGTCACCGGCCGCGCGCCGCTCGGGTACACCGCGCTCGACGACGCGCGCACCTTCGCCCCCGAGGTGACGCAGGCCGTCCGACGCGACCCCTTCTGACGCGGCGGCGTTCGCGGTACACCCGGCGTCCCGCGATGCCATCCCCCCGACGCGCCCCCCCTGTCATCCTGGTGACCAACGACGACGGCTACCACGCGCCGGGCATCCGCGCGCTCGCCCGCGCGCTCGACGCCCTCGGCGACGTGTTCGTGGTGGCGCCCGAGAGCGAGCAGTCGTCCACCAGCCACGCGCTCACCCTCTCGCGGCCGCTCCGCCTGCGCGCGCAGTCGCCCGGGGTGTGGTCGCTCGACGGGACGCCCGCGGACTGCACCTACGTCGCGCTCCACCACAAGGGCCTGCTCCCGCGCCCGCCCGCGGTCGTGGTGAGCGGCATCAACATGGGGCTCAACCTCGGCACCGACGTCTTCTACTCGGGCACCGTGGCGGGCGCGCGCGAGGCGGCCCTGCGCGGGGTGCCGGCGGCGGCGTTCTCGATGCCCTCGCAGGCCGACGCCCGGCGGTGCGCGGCGCGCGCGCGGACGATGGTGGCGCGCCTGCTCGCGTGGCGCGCAACGAACCCGAAGGCCGCGGCGCCGTTGCTCAACGTCAACTTCCCCGACGGGCCCGCGCGCGGCGTCCGCCTCTGCACCCTCGGCACCCGCGAGTACGAGAACCTCGTCGAAGAGCGCCGCGACCCGCGCGGCCGGCAGTACCTCTGGATCGGCGGGCCGAGCGTCGCCCACCGCCCCAACCCCGGCAGCGACACCGAGGCCCACGACCAGGGCTACGTCAGCGTCACCTCGCTGCGCCTCGACCTCTCGCTCCCCGAGGTGCACGAGGCCGCGAAGGCCCTCGCGGGCAGGCGGTAGCTACGCCAGCGCGGCGAGGGCCTCGAGGGGGTTGTACACGAGCGTGAGCGGGAGGCGCGGGTCGCCGAGGCCGTAGCCGACGTCGTGGAGCCGGTGCGGGCGAGGCCGGCGTCGACGTGGCAGTGCTTGCACGCCTGGTTGCACACCTTCCCGACGTTGATCTGGAGCGTCTCCACGCCGCGCGCAGCTCGCCCCCCAAGGTGGCGGGCGCGAGCGGGAGGCGGACGGTCATGGTGCGGTCTCCCGGCGGAGTGTGCGGCGCTGGTACGCCGGACGGGCGCGGGCCGCAACGGCGCGCGACACCGCGGAAGCACCTTGACAGGGCGAGGGGCCGTCGCGAGACTCCTCCGCCCCTCATCGGGAGGGTGAAAGGCTCGGCCGGATGACGCTCCCCAAGGAAAGGCTCAAGACGTTCAGGGAGTTGCTCGAGGCGAAGCGCGCGCAGATCCTCGAGAACGCCCAGAACACGCTCGCCGACGAGATGACCCTCGACGCGGACGACCTGCCCGACGAGATGGACCTCGCGTCGAGCGAGTACCTCCAGTCGTTCACGTTCCGGCTCCGCGGGCGCGAGAAGTTCCTTCTGGAGAAGGTCGAGCACGCGCTCGAGAAGATCGAGGACGGCTCCTTCGGCCTCTGCGAGGAGTGCGGCGAGGAGATCGCGATCAAGCGCCTCGAGGCGCGCCCCGAGACCAACCTCTGCATCCGCTGCAAGGAGGAGCAGGAGCGGGCAGAGCGGGACTTCGGCTGACGCGACGCCCCGCAAGGCCCTCCCCGGCGCGACCGCCCACCGTGCGCTTCCTCGTCGTCGCCAACGAGACCGAGGCCTGCCCCTACCTCCCCGGGCGGGCGATGTGCCTCCCCCTGCGCATGCCCCTCTCCCGGCTGACGCCGGAGCAGTTCGACCACCAGCTCGCCGAGGGCGACCGCCGCACCGGCCCGCTCCTCTACCGCCCGCAGTGCCCCACCTGCGACGCCTGCGAGGCGATCCGGGTGCCGGTGGCGCGCTTCCAGCCCACGCGCTCGCAGCGCCGCGTCTGGCGCCGCAACGAGGGCGTCGTGGAGGTGCGCCGCGTCCGCCCCGTCGTCACCCCGCGCCACCTCGAGCTCTACAACCGCCACTCGCGCGAGCGCGGCCTCTCGCTCCGCGCCGAGCCCGCCACCGAGAAGGACTACCGCTTCTTCCTCCTCGAGACCTGCGTCGACACCTGGGAGGTGCAGTACCGCGTGGCGGGCCGCCTCGTCGCCGTCAGCATCCTCGACGTCGGCCGCGACGCCGTCTCCAGCGTCTACCATTACTTCGACCCCGACGAGGGCGACCGCTCCCTCGGGGTCTACTCCGTGCTCAAGGAGATCGCCCTCTGCGCGGAGTGGGGCGCCGCCTGGTACTACCTCGGGCTCTACGTCGCCGACTGCGCCCACCTCAATTACAAGGCCACCTACTGGCCCAACCAGCGACGCGTCGGCGGGGTCTGGCGCGAATTTCCAGGGCCGGAGCGCTGATTTTCCGCCCGTTCTTTGCCACGACGTCCGGCCGGAGCCGTGGCAGACTCCGCGCGTCCGCAGCCACCGCGAGGTGCCCCGATGACGCGAGTCCTTCTGGTCGAAGACGATGACAACGAGCGCTTCACGCTCACCCGCGTGCTCGAGCGCGCGGGCTTCCTGGTCGACGCGCTCCCCCGCGGCGCCGAGGCGCTCGAGGCGCTCGACGCCCACCGCTGCGACGCGATGATCACCGACCTGATGATGCCCGGCGTCGACGGGCTCTCGCTCGCGCGCCGCGTCCACCAGCGCCACCCCGAGCTCCCGATCGTGCTCACCAGCGCCTTCCCCATGTGCCGCGCGCAGCTCGACCGGCTCGACATCGCGACCGCGCACTTCCTCGCCAAGCCGCTCGACCTCGACCGGCTCCTCGCCGTGCTCCAGCCCCCGCGCCACGACGTCGCGGGCGCGTAGCGCACGAGATTCACACCGCCCTCACGTCCGCTGGACGTCCCTTGCGCAGGCGCGGTGTCGCGCCGCGGCACAGGCGGTACAAGTTCGATTCAGAGAAGCACGTGGAGCGCCGATGAGATGGTCAAGGCGCGCGCGGCGGTGGTACGTAGCGACCACGCGCAGCGCCCCCCGGAGCTCCCTGATGAAGCGCACCGTTCTGCACACCCTCCTGTCGCTCACCCTCCTGCCCTGCGCCGCCGACGCCCAGGCCCGACGCCTCGCCGTCGCGGGCCCCGCCGCCCCCGCGAGCGCCGTCACGCCGCCCGCCCCGCCGCCCGCCGTCAACGAGGCGCGCCTCGCGTGGGTGCACGGGCCCGTCGAGGTCGCGCAGCTCACCCCGAACTACTCGTTCACCGGCGAGCGCCCCGCGCAGGCCGGCGAGACGCTGGGCCGGGGCGCGCGCATCCGCGTCGGCGACGGCGGCGCCGCGGAGCTCACGCTCTCCAACGGGGCCACGCTCCGCCTCGGCGAGCGCACGCACCTCGTCCTCTTCGCGTCGCCGAACGCGCCGCCGGCGGGGCAGCCCCCGATCACCACCACCACGCTCCAGCGCGGCGTGCTGCGGGTCTCGTCGCCGGCGGGCAACGCGCCGCTGATCCCCGTCGCGACGACGGCGACGACGGTGTTCCTCGGGCGCGGCGACGGGGTGGTGCAGGCCGACCTCGGCGGGCACATCACCCGCCTCGCGGTCCACACCGGTCGCATGCGCGTCCGCGCCGTGTCGCGGGAGTACATCCTCCGCGCCGGCAGCGGCATCCTGGAGGAGTTCGGGCGCCCGCGGCCCCCCTACCGCCAGCTCCCGCCGCAGCCCGTGTGGACGAGCGCGCCGCCCGAGCGCGTCGTCTCCTCCGGCGAGCCCGTCGACGTCACCGCCGCCTTCGCCCTCCGCGGCACCAGCGCCGCCGCCACCTGGAACGTCCAGCTCGCCCGCGACCCCGCCTTCCGCGACCTCGTCGCCTCCGAGCGCCTCCCCGGCACCGCCGCCCGCTGGACCGCGCGCGCGCTCCCGCCCGGCGCCTACTACGCCCGCGTCGTCGCCGTCGACACCGACCGCTTCGAAGGACTCCCCTCCGCCGTCGCCCACGTCGTCGTCGCCGCGCCCCGCGTGGTCGCCGGCCAGCTCCCGCAGGGCGCCGCCGCGGGCCAGCTCGCGCGCGTCGAGGTGCCCGACGGCTTCTTCTGCGGCATCGACGGCGGGCGCATGGCCGCCACCGCCGGCGCCATCCGCCTCGTGCCCGGCCGCGCCCACCACCTCCGCTGCGCCACGACGCCCGACGGCACCGACGTCCGGGAGATCACCGTCGACGCCGCCCGCTCGGGGCCCCTCGTCCACGACGTCCGCATGCGCAGCATCGCGTGGGGCGAGGGCGTCGTCGCCGTCCGCCTCGCCGACGCCGAGGGCAACGAGGTCCCCTACGCCGACGTGCGCGCCGAGGCCGACCGCGGCGTCACCGTCGAGCCCCTGCGCGAGGCCCGCGAGCGCGGCGCCTACACCGCCGCCGTCCACTGGCCCCGCGGCGTCACCCGCGCCCGCTTCCGGTTCAGCATCAACGGGGCCGACGCCTTCGAAGAAGAGATCGCCCAGGACGTCTCCGAGCGCCCATAACCCCAGCGCGGCCGAAGGCCGGTCGCGACCCCCGCGACGCCCCGAAGATTCCCACTGGCGCCCCGTAGCCACGCCAAACGAAACCGTGGCACCCTCGGTCTCAGCGCCATGACCCCCACCGTCCCGACCGTCTCCGCGCGCGGCGTCCTCGCGACCACCCGCGCCCTCCACGTGCTCCTCGGGGCCGCCCTCGTCCCGCTGCTCGCGCAGTACCTCTTCGGCCCCCGCGTCGAGCCGGCGGTGATCGGGCTCTTCGTCGTCGCCGCCGCCGTCGTCGGCGCCGCCCTCGCCCGCCTCGCGGTCTCCGACCGACCGTCGCTCCGCCTCGTGCCCCTCGGCGCGGTGGGCGGGCTCGCGGCCGGCGTCGCCTCCGCCCTCGCCTGGGCCGTCACCTTCCGCGCGGGCACCCGCGACGCGCTCGTCGCCGCCCCGCTCTTCGGCGCCATCTACGGCGTCGGCGCCGGCGCCGCGATGGGCGCGCTCCTCGCCGTCTGGTCGCGCCGCGCCCGCGCCGCGCTCGCCGCGCCCTCCGCCGTCGCCGCGCACCGCCTCACCATCGAGGCCGGCCTCGCCCTCGCCCTCGCCGGCGCGGCGGGCTTTGCGCTCCACCGCACCACCGGGATGCAGGCCGCGTCGCTCGCGCTCGGCTTCGTCGGCACCGTCGCCATCGCCGTCGGCACCGTCCGCGCGGTGAAGCTCAGCCGGCTCTTCAGCGAGATCGGCCGCCCCGACGGCGCCTACCAGGTCGTCGAGCGCACCGCCGCCACGCAGGCCCCCGCGGTCGCCTGGGTGACGCCCCTCGACCACGTCGTCGTGCGCGCGGGCGAGCCGGGCCGCGTCGAGCCGGGCGCCTTCCGCGCGGGCAACCCCGCCGCCGAGGTCGCCGTCGTCCCGCGCGACCTCTCGCTCGTCCACAAGGCGATCGGCCGCGCCGTCGCGTTCGGCTTCGCGGCCCTCGGCGCCAGCATGCTGCTCTACTCGGGCGTCACCGTGATGAGCGTGTTCTGCTGCGGCGGCTCGACGCCCTGCGGCGGCTGCGCCCACTGAGCGCCCGCCCCATGGCGGCGCCCGCCGCCGCCCGTCAGAACGTCCCTGCCTGCTGCTCCGCCACCGACACCATGTCCTGAAACACCGTCCGCTCCTGCTCGAGGTCGGGCACGAGGTCTTCGAGCTTGTGGGCGATCTCCTGGCGCTGCGCGTCGGTGGGCGACGCCCCGGCCCCGGTGACCGCGCGCTCGAGCAGGCGGACCGACGCGGTCAGCCGCTGGAGCGCCACGCGCTCGGTCTCGCGCACCCGGTAGAGCTCGAGCGGCGTGTTCTGCAACGTCGAGACGAAGGCGTTGGGCGCGACGAGGAGCTCCGCCATCGGGCCGCGGTGGCAGTCCTTGAAGGGGGCGGGCATCGGGCCGCGCGCGACTGCCGCCGCGAGCTGCCGGACGCCCGCCGCGGTGGTGGTGCCGAAGCACCGCTGGAGCGCGCGGTCGACCTCGCCCGCGTGGTTGGTCTGGGCCTGCTTCGCCCACATCCGCAGGGGGTTGCGCGCGCGGCGCCAGGCGACCAGCGCGCCCGCGCCGGCGAGCACCAGCACGACGATGAGCCCCGCCGTGAAGCGGTCGAGGCCCTTGCGAGGCGTTTCTTCCGTGGCCATCGAGGGGTTTCCTGCCGACTCCCTACCGCAGCCCGGCGGCCGGTGGGGACCCCAAATCGGCCACGATCTCGCTTTACGCGGCCTGGGGGCCTGGGCTAGCGTCCGCGCCGGATCCGACGCCCCCGGAAGGCCGTGGTCGGAGGTCGGGTCCGCATGAAGGGTGCGCCTCCCCCGGGAGGCGCCGGCGCACGCGGGCGGAGCACTAGGGCTCCCCCCGGAGTGGTGGCGCCGGCGGAGTACGCGGCGGCGCGGCGCCCCCCCGGAGAGACTCGATGACGTTCACCGAAGCCGCAGAGGCCGTGCTCCGCAAGGCGGGCCGCGCGCTGCACTACAAGAAGATCACGCAGATCGCGATCGACGAGAACCTGCTCTCGCACATCGGCAAGACGCCCGAGGTGACGATGAGCACGCGCCTCGCCACCCTCACCAAGAAGGACCACGGCGACACCGCGATCGTGCGCGTGCGCCCGGGCGTGTTCGCGCTGCGCGAGTGGGGCGCCAACGTGGCCGTCGACGCCGACGCGGGCGCCGAGGGCGACGACGAGCCCGCCGCCGCGGCCGCCGAGCCCGCCGAGGGCGAGGAGGCCCCGCGCGCCGCGAAGCCCGCCGCCGCGCAGGCGCGCCAGGGCGACCGCAACCAGGGCGGCAACCGCAACGAGGGCGGCAACCGCGACCGCAACCAGGGCGGCGACCGCAACCAGGGCGGCAACCGCGACCGCAACCAGGGCAACCGCAACGAGCCCAAGCGCAACGAGGGCGGCAACCGCAACGAGCCCAAGCGCAACGAGGGCGGCAACCGCAACGAGCCCAAGCGCAACGAAGGCGGCAACCGCAACGAGCCCAAGCGCAACGAAGGCGGCAACCGCGGCGAGGGCGGCAACCGCAACGAGCCCAAGCGCGGCGAGGGCGGCAACCGCAACGACGGCAGCCGCGACCGCAACCGCAACGAGGGCGGCAACCGCAACGACCGCAACCGCAACGACGGCAACCGCGACCGCAACCGCAACGAGGGGCGCCGCGACGAGGGGCGCCGCGACGAGCCCGCCGCCGAGCGCGCGCCGGTCGCCACCGAGGGCGCCGTCACCGAGCCGACGGAGGAGCTCGTCACCGCCGCGGCGGCCGACACGTCGGAGGTCTTCGAGACGCACCGCGCCTTCGAAGCGCCCGCCGACGCGCCCGCGGCCGAAGCGGCGCCTGCGGAGCCCGCCGTCACCGCGCCCGCGACGGACGCGGAGCCCACGGTCGACGCCGGGTCCACCGAGGCCGCCGAGGCCGTGAGCGACGCAGCCGCCGAGACCGCCGAGGCCGCGAACGACGCCGCCGCCGAGACCGCCGCCCCCGCGGAGCCCCCCGTGGCCGCCGAGCCCGCCGCCGGCGACGACGCCGCCCCGATCGACGCCACCGCGACGCCCCCGGCCGGCGCGCACGCCGCGGAGGAGCTCGCCCCCGCGGTCGAGCGCGTCACGCCCGCGCCGCCCCCCGCCCGCGTCCGCGCGGAGGACGACGAGGACGAGGCCCCGCGTGATGCCGACGAGATCGAGCGCGAGGAGCGCCTCGCGGCGTCGGCGGACATGTTCCCGGAGGAGGACGACGACGAGGAGCCGCTGCTCGGCGGGGCCTCGTCCGACCGCGACCGCGGGGCCGGCGGGGGACGTCGCCGCCGCCGCCGCCGCCGCGGGCGTGACGGCGCGCCCGAGGGCGCCACGACCCCGGGCACCGACCGCCCCGCCGGCGAGGTCACCGAGGCCCGCCCCGCCGACCGTGATCGCGACCGTGACCGCGACCGTGACCGCGACCGTGATCGCGACCGCGAGCCCCGCCGCGAGGACGAGCCCGCGCGCGACGCAGAGACCGGCCGCGACGCCGCCGACCTGCTCGTCTCGCTGCTCACGCGCCGCGACGACCGGCAGCCCGTCGCGATGCGCAGCCTCGTCGACGAGGCGCTCCGCTCCGGGCGGCTCACGGGCGACGCGCAGCTCCACGTGCCCGCCCTCACCGCCGCCGCGCGGATGGACGCCGTCCGCCGCGCCGCCCGCGGCGAGCGCGCGCGCCTCCGGGTCACCGGCGGGCGCGTGGGCCTCGTCGACTGGACGCTCCCGAGCGACCTCGTGCGCGCGGAGGCCGACGCGCTCGCCGCGCTCGAGCGCCTGCGCGACGCGGCCCGCCGCTACGTCGTCCGCCGGCTCAACGAGCTGCCGCAGGCGTCGTTCACCGAGGTGGTGGTGATGCTGCTCGAGCGGCTCGGGATCTCGTCGCTCAAGGCGGCGCGGCGCCCCGGGCTCCCGCAGGGCGAGGTGCACCTCTCGGGCGTCTCGCGCCGCGGCCCCGAGGAGCTGCCCGTCGCCGTGGTGGTCCGCCGCGCGGGCGAGGTCGGCCGCGAGCGGGTGATCGAGCTCCGCGGCTCGCTCCACCACTACAACAACGCCACCTCGGGCTGGATCGTCTCCACCGGCGCGGTGCTCTCGGGCGCCCGCGAGGAGGCGTCGCAGCCCGGCGCCGCCCCGATCACCCTGGTCGACGCCAACGCCCTCGGCCGCATGATGGACGAGAACGCCGTCCTCGTGACCCACGCCTCCGTCGCGCTCCCCTGGCTCGACGTCGACCTCTACGACGCCCTCCGCGGCGGCTGAACCCTCCCCCAACGCACGACGCCGTGGCGCCCCTCTCCCGGGGCGTCACGGCGCCTGCTTCCCCTCCCCGACCGACGACCCCGCCGCGGCGTTCAGCCGAAGACGGAGAGGTTGTTCTTCACCATCAGCGCCTGGACGTAGGGCCCGAGGTACTGCTCGGGGATCTGCCACACTGCAGCCATCTGCTGGAGCATCTGCTGCTCCGACGGCGCGAAGTGCCCGTCGCCGAGCGCGAGGTCGGTCGCGTTGAGGATCGCGCACATCTTCTGCTGCGGCGACAGCAGCCGGTTGCTCTCCTCGAGAAACTGCGCGAACCCGTTCCGCTTCACGTACTGGAGCGCGTTCTCGAGCGCCTGGCGGTCGGGCACCACCTTGAGGATGTCGCCGATCTCGCTGTCGTCGAGGTGGCCGTCGGCGCCGCTCAGGTACAGCATCGTCGCCACGATCGCGACCCGCGGGGAGAGCTGGACGTTGGTGCCGAGGAAGCCGTCGAAGATGCCCATGGTGTCCTTCCTGTGTGACCTTTCACGGTGGGGCGCGCGGAGGGGCGAGAGTCGCCACCGGTCCCGTCCCGAATGATGGTAAACGAGACCGAGAGGAGAGCGAAAGATGGATCGTGTGCTCGCGCGCGGCGCCCAGGTGGTGCTCATCGAGGACGAGAAGGGCTTCGGGACGGGCTTCTTCGTCGGCGACGACGGCCTCGTCCTCACCAACCGCCACGTCGCGCCCTCCGCCGGGCCCTTCCGCGTCGTGCTCGCCGGCGGGCAGAACCTCCGCGGCGTCGGCATCCACCAGTCGCCCCACCACGACCTCGCCGTCGTCGCCTTGGATTTCCCCTCGCCCGAGCACTTCGACCTCGAGCGAGACGCCACCGACGACTTCTCCGTCGGCACCGAGGTGTGGGCCCTCGGCCACCCGCGCGGCTGCCGCAACTCCGTCGCCCGCGGCATCGTCTCCAACCCCCACCGCGTGATGGACAAGGACGTCTTCGTCCAGACCGACGCGAGCATCAACCCGGGAAACAGCGGCGGCCCGCTCCTCGACGGCGCCGGGCGCCTCGTCGGCGTCATCAGCGCGGGCCTCTCGCACTCGCAGGGCCTCAACTTCGCCGTCCCCTCCTACGCCGCCGCGGACTACGTGCGCAACGTCCGCCGGCTCATGCGCCGCGGCGTCATCCCGCCCGCGCGCGACCTGCTCCCGCCCGAGTCCGCCGCCACCACCGTCGACGAGCAGGTGCAGGGCGGCGTCGACACCTTCGTCGTCCGCGGCCTCGGCACCGTGCGCGAGGACGCTTCGAAGCGCGCCGACCTCTCGATCCGCACCGACGGCGGCGCGCTCCGCGTCGAGTGGACGGACGCGTCGCTCACCGTGAGCTGCGCGGTCGGCGGCGCCGGGCCGGCCGAGCGCGGCAACGCGAAGCTGCTCGAGCGACTGCTGGAGGCCAACGGGTCGGGCGAGCTCCGCGGCGCCGCGCTGGGCTTCCGCGACGGCTCGCTCCAGGTGATCGCGCGGCGCACGACGGAGGGCCTCGACCGGGCGCAGGTGTTCTTCGTGCTCGACCAGGTGCGCGCCGCGGCCCGCGAGTGGACGCAGCGGTGGACGGCGATGAGCTACGAGGCCCCCGCCGCGCAGGGACAGACCGCGGGCACAACGTCGTACCCGCCCGAGTGGGACAAGCCGCTACGGCTTCCCGACGGCCCCTTCGGGCGCCGCTAACCCACCCTCGCCCGCGCTCGCCTCGCCCTCCGCGGGCTTCTCACCCTCTCCGCGCAGCACGGCTTCGAGCGCCCGGCGCCCCTCGCTCTTCTGGAGCGTGGTGTCGTCGGCCGCCTCGGGGATCGCGACGTCCGCCCCCGCCTCGCCCTCCGCGCTCTCCTTCAGCGCGGCGCGCAGCGCGTCCTTGTCGAGGGGGGCCTCGGCGGCGTCCTTGTCGCCCGCGGCGCCGGGCTCGGCCGCGACGCCGAACACCGCCCCCCACTCCGCCATCCCGCGCGACGCGCGCAGGCGCTTCTCGAGGGTCGACGGGTCTTCGCGCGACTTGAACGCGCTCGTGAGCTTCGCCGAGAGGTCGTCGACGTTCTTGATCGCGGTGGCGTCGGCGGGCGCCGGGGCGCCGAAGGCCGCGGCCACGTCGGCGAAGGACATCACCTTCGGCGCGGCGACGTAGGTGCCCGGCGCCTTGCGCGCGGCCGCGAGGTCGCCGACGCCGTCGAGCGAGTCGAGCGCGCGGATCCCGTCCGCCGGCACCGCGTCGACCACCGCGCCGAGCAGCCCGCGGAGTTCGAACGCGAGCGCGCCGGGGTTGACCGCGTCGCACTCGAAGCGGGCGACGGTCGCGTCGTCGCCGAGCGCGGAGAGGGCGGGCTTCGAGGCGAGGGGTTCGACCGAGGCGGCCACTTGCGCGAGGGGGGCCGCGACCACGAGCGTCCACGAGGTTGCCATGCCACGACGGGTACCAGCGAAGGGCGCCGCGAGGCAACGGCGTTCGGCGACGCCCGTGGGGCACACGGCCTCGCGCGGCGCCGCGCCTCGCGTGCACGTCAGCGCGCGGAGCGTGGCGTTTCAGCGGACGACCCGCGCGGGCGGGTGTTAGCGTCGCTCCGACGTACGCCGCACGTCGCCCGACGCCCTCCCGCACGGGCCTTCGCCGCGTCGTCCCGGAGCTCGATGGCCCACTCGCGCACGTTGGTCCCGCTCCTCTCGCTCTCGCTCGCCGTCGGCTGCGGCAGCGACCCGGCGGCCCCTCCCGCGGACGCGGCTTCCGTCGACGCAGCGGACGTCGCCGCGCCCCCCGACGCCGCCCCGGGCGACGTCGCCGCCGACAGCGCGAACGACGCCGCCCCGCTCGATGCCTCCCCGAGCGACGCCACCGTCGACGCCCCGATCGACGCGCCCGCCCCGCCCGACGCCTCGCCCGACGCGCCGCCCCCGATGGACGCGCCCGCGGAAGACCCCGTCGAGCGCGCCTTCCGCACCGGCGTGGTCGGCGACGCGACCGCCCCCGCGCTCTGTGCCGCCACGCGCGCCGCCATCGCCGCCGTGGGCCCGCGCCGGCTCGCGGTGTGGTCTGCGATCTACGGCACCTCGGCCACCGGCGCCGCCACGCCGAGCACCGTCACCGACTTCACCTGGCCGATCACCCACGACTCGATGGTGCTCGACAGCCTCGACGAGGAGCGCAACGTCCCGCTCGTCGCCGCCAACGCCTGGACGCGCGGCGCCGACGCGCCCCGCTCGCTCCTCGGCGTGGCGGCGGAGGCGGGCGCGTGGCGCTACGCGGCCTTCGGCACCAACGGCCTCTCGGACTTCGGCCGGACGCCCCCGGCCGCGGGCTCGCCCGAGGCGCGGATGGAGTCCCTCTTCGTCCGCACCGTGCGCTGGCTCACGCGCAACGAGGCCGCGGACGGCGCCGGGCTCAACGTCGTCGTCGCGCACCTCGCCGACAGCTTCTACTTCCGCCACGACGCCGGCACGCGCGCCTTCTTCACGCGCAACCTCCCCGCCGCGCGCCTCAACGCCGACGACACCTGCGAGAGCGCGAGCCTCCCGGGCTGCCTCGCGACCGCCAACCTGCTCGTGCTCGGCGGCGACGACGGGACCGGCGATGACAACAGCCACGTCCCGCTCGACCTCGCCGCCATCGCCTCCGCCCTCGACGCGGCGCAGGCCCGCGGCATCCCCGTCCTCTACGTCCCGCACTACCGCGACGAGAACGCGATGACCGCGCTCGTCCACCCGCGGATGCGCGTCGCCGTCCGCAACAACTACTTCAACGTCGAGACCGTGACGCGCGGGACGCCCGGCGACGTCACCGCCCGCCCCTCCGCGCTCGACCGCATGCGGGCCGCCGTCGACACCGTCTGCGACGGCACCCTCGCCCCCGCCGACTACGCCGCGTGCGAGCCGGGCGCCGCCTCCGCCGCCACGACGCTGCGCTCGTGCGCCGCGCCCGACTTCCGCACGAAGCTCATGGACGGCGCGGAGGCCTTCCGCACGGCCCTCGGCGCGCTCGACGCATCGGCCCGCTCGCCCTTCGCGCTCGACGGGTACCGCCTCCTGCGCGGGGCCGTTCTGCTCGGCGACGCCTTCCGCGCGGGCGCCTCGGGCGCGACCCCCGTCCGCTACCCCGTCGACCGCCGCGCCGACGCCCCGGCCTTCGCGCGCTCGGTCTTCGCCGACCACGTCGTCCACGTCGCGCACGCCACCAACCGCGCGCAGGCCGACCTCGGCACCTACGCCTGCCCGCGCGCCAGCGTCCTCACCGCGCGGTGCGCGCCCTACGACCCGGCCGCCGTCGCCACCGCGGCGGCCACCGTCACCGCGTCGTTCCTCCCCGGCGACGAGTGGACCTCCACCGGCCGCTACGCCCTCGCCGGCCGCCCCTTCCGCGTGCGCCGCACCGACACCACCGACGCCCGCTTGTCCGTCCGCGTCGGCTTCGCGCGCGAGGGCACCACCCGCGCCTTCGGCACCTCGGGAACCTCCTCGCAGTACGACCGCCCGCAGTACCTCGTGAGCCCGTGGGTGCGGCTCGCCGCGGGCGCCGAGGTCGAGCTCTCGTCGCCCCTCGGCGGCCCGATCTACCTGCGCCTGGAGGGCTCGGCGGCCGTTGCAGGGATGCCCGCCGCGGTGGACTTCACGGGCACCGCGCAGCACGCCGCCCTGCTCGAGGCGACGCCGGCCGCCGCCAACGCCTTCGTGCGCGAGGTGATGGCGAGCCCGCTGCCGCACGTCGACCTTCGCCTCACGGGCTTCGAGGTCCACCTGCGGAAGGACAAGTTCTTGAGCACGGTGATGGGCTCGACGGACATCGCCGACCGGCCGTCGGGCGCCTACACCGTCCGCTACAACGGCGACCTCGCGCGCGCGCTCGACCACTTCCAAAACCACTACGTCGGCCCGGTGTACGCGCTCGCGGGCTTCGCCGCGCCGGGCAGCACGCTCGCCGCCTCGCTCTCCGCCGACGAGCAGGCCATCTGCACGGCGCTCGGGTGGGCCTGCACCGACGCGGCGATCCACCGGCGCTCGACCATCCAGCACGCCAACTACGACGAGTACGCCAACTGCGGCAGCGGCTGCTCGGGCAACCCCTTCGACGCCTCGTGGTCGATCATCCCGCTCGGCTGGGGCGAGTCGCACGAGCTCGGGCACAACCTCCAGACCAACGCGCTCAACGTCCACTGGATGGCCCCCGCCGACCGCAACGACTGGTCGCGCTGGCAGAACCGCGCCGGCGAGAACTCCAACAACATCTTCCCGTACCACACGCTCTGGCGCTTCGTCCGCACGGTGGACCGCGACGCCACCGAGGTGCGCGACGGGCACATGAACTTCAAGTCCCTCTTCGCCGCGTCCCAGTCGGCCCGCGCCAACCTCGTGAGCAACGTCGGCGGCGCGATGCGGCGCGTGATCTTCGACGAGCGCTGCAACGTGCTCGCGGACGGCGCGCCGACGGACACCGACCTCCTGCCCGACGCGATCTGGGGCGACCCCGCCTACGCCGCCGACAACGGCCTGCGGATGGCCTTCTACGTCGGGCTCCCGATCCGCCTCCAGGGCCGCACGATTCGGGGCCGGCGCCTCACGGACGGCTGGGACATCGTCCCGCTCCTCTACGCCCACGCCCGCCTCCTCGGCGACGCCGCCCGCGACGCCACGCGATGGAACGCCGCGCGCGCCTCCCTCGGCTTCGAGCGCTTCGCCTACAACGGCGACGCGACGTACGGCGGGCGCACGGTCGCGTCGATCCCGGGCAACGACTTCCTCGTGGTGGCGCTGTCGTTCCTCGTCGGGACGGACTTCCGGCCGTACTTCCGCGACCACGGCGTCCGCTTCAGCGACCTCGCCGACGCGCAGGTGCAGGCCCACGTCACGGCGGGTCGCGCGACGGGCTCCCTGGGCGGCAGCGCCGTCGTGCTCGACACCGACCTCGCGCCCGCCGACCTCTCCGCCGTCCCCACGGTCGCGCTCAACGGGACGGCGACGTGGCCGCGCGACGGCTTCCACCCCTCGCGCTGCGTCCGCTGAACCTCACCACCAGTGGACGGGCCAGCCCCGGCGCCGCGCCTGCCACCGCAAGCGCGGGTCGGGGTTGATCGCCACGGGCTCGCCGACGCGCTCGAGCATCGGGAGGTCGGACGCGGAGTCGGTGAAGAAGGCGCTCCCGGCGAGGTCGACGTCGCGCTCGCGGACCCACGCCTCCACCGCCCGCACCTTGCCCGCGCCGTAGCAGAAGGGCTCGACGATGTCGCCGGTGAAGCGCCCGTCGGCGACGGCGAAGCGCGACGCGAGGACGTGGTCGATGCCGACGCGCCGCGCGAGCGACTCCGCCGCGTACGACGACGTCGCCGTGAGGAGCGCGCAGAGGTAGCCCTCGGCCTTGCGGCGCTCGAGCTCGCGCATCGCCTCGGGGGCCACCTGCGGGAGCACCTCGGCCTCCACCCAGCCGTCGACCGCGCGGGCGAAATCCGCCTCGTCGCGGCCCGCCATGTTCTGCACGAGGCGCCGCGCGACGGCCTCGGCGTCGAGCCCGCCGACGGTGTAGCGGAGCACCCACCAGGTGACCTTCGCGAGGTCGCGGCGGCGCGCGTGCCCCTCGCGGTACTGCCAGCGCGCGTAGAGGCGCGCGGTGTTGACGCGGACGAAGGTGCGGTCGAGGTCGAAGAAGCAGGCGCGGGTCAACGGCCCTCCAGGTAGCGCTCCCAGAGGTTGAACGCGGCGTGGAGCGCCACCGCCGCGCCGATGCCGCCGCGCCAGATGCGCAGCGCGCCGAAGAGCAGCGCGGGGAAGAACACCACCGCGCGCGCGAGCGTGGGCGCCACCACGACGTGGGTGATCGCGAAGAGCGCCGACGTGAGGAGCACCACCCGCGCGACGTCCCGCGGGGCGCGCGAGACCGGCGACGCCCCGAACGCGTCGGCCACGCGGGTGTGCACGTACCCGCGGAAGAACATCTCCTCGGTGAAGGCCACCGCCACGAGCTCGGTGGCGACGTCGCGGAGGTCGCTCGGCGCGTGGCGCGGGCCCACCGCGCGGTTGAAGAGCGGCCACGCGGCCGAGTACACCGGCAGCACCATCAGCGCGACGGCCGCCGCGACGCCCACCTCGCGCAGCGCCGACGGGAGCGACTCCCACAGCGTACGCACCAGCGAGCGGGGGTCGCCCGCGGCGCCGGGGAACACCCCACCCAGGCGGATCCCGTACCGCTCGGTGTCGTCGTCGTCCTGGCGAACCCCCACCATCGCGGCAGCGAGGAAGACCACCCCGATGGCGTCGTGGAGGTTCTTCGCCATCATCGCGGGGCGCGACAGGGCGAAGACCGCGGCGTTGACGGCGAGGAGCGCGACGGCGAGGTGGCGCCGCGCGACGGAGGGATCAGGGGCGGCGCCCGCCATTCAGTGGACGGTGGCGTCGGGCGCGGCGTGCGCGTACCCGGGGGCGGAGTCCTCGCCCTGGATGGTGACGGTGGGCTCGTCGGCGGCGCGGGCGCAGCGCTCGACCTCGGCGGCCATCGTGCCGGTGATCATCCGCGCCATCATCTCGAAGTCGCCGCGGAGCGACCAGAGCGGGTGCTTGAAGGTCGCCGGCATGTTGCCCTCGATGAAGAAGTGGGAGACCCACGCCGGGCCGTAGCCCACCACGGGCATCGCGAGCAGGAAGCGCGGCCGACGCGTCACCAGGAAGGCCGCGACCGACGCGAGGAACAGCCCCGTCCCCACGGCGTGCATCGCGCGGGTGGCCGGCTTCGTGTGGGCCCGGACATACTCGGGCCAGAACTCTTCGTAGGTGGCGGGCTCGCGTTCGCTCATGGTGTTGTCTCCCTACAGCCACGCCGCCGCGGTGTCGAGGGGCCTCAATGGAACGGGCGCAGGTGCGTGACGTACCAGCGCCGCCCCCAGTGGATCATCACCCGCACCTCGAGGGGCCGCTCGCGCCCATCGACATTCACCACCAGCCGCGAGCGGTAGCACGACCAGTACGGCAGGCGGTTGGCCTCGCGCCCCGGCGTCATCCACGCGCAGGCCCGCGAGAGCTCGAAGCGGACGAAGGTCGCGCGGGAGAGCCCAGGCGTCTCGCGACGCCACGCCTCGATGTCGCGCCGGTAGGCCCGCGTGAGCGTGTTGAAGTACCCCGCGGCGCCCGACATGTCCTTGATCGCCAGGAAGGGGTCGCGCGGGAGGAAGAAGTCCATCGCCCCCTCGGCCGCGCCCGTTCGAAGCGCCTCGACGAGGTGCCGCGCGCGCTCCGCGGCGTCGCCCTCGGGCGGCCGCGGCGCGGGGCGTTGGAGGTCGCGCGCGTTCTCCGGCGGGATCGGGATCGACGGCCACGGGTCAGCCCACCCCGGCAGCGAAACGACCAGCGCAGAACACGCGACCAGCAGCCAGGAGAGCAGCCCTCGACGACGCACGACGGAAGGCCTCTATCACACCCCCGCGAAGCCCGTCCGTGGCCCTCGTCTTGCTTGGAATTTGTGGCGCGCAACCTCACGAAACCGCTTGCAAAATTCCTGGCGGAATGCTTGACCCCTGCGCCCTCGGACGCTACACGTCGCACGGGTCCGCGCTCGCCCGGCGCGCCGACGTCTCTACGCCCGCAGCCGCTGGTGACGCGGCGTGCTCCTGCCTCCCCCAACGCTCCCTTCATGGAAGGCCCCACCCGATTGCGCGCGTCGCGGACCCACCCCTTGCACTCGGCGCCCGCCCCCGGGCACCCCGCGGGGGTGGCGACGTGAGCACCGACCGGGGCGTGATCCAGGAGGTGCGGAGCCGCACCGACCTCGCCGAGCTGGTGGGGCAGTACGTTCCGCTGCGGAAGGCGGGCGGGCGCTTCGTGGCGCGGTGCCCCTTCCACGAGGAGAAGAGCCCGAGCTTCAGCGTGAGCCCCGACGTCGGGCTCTACTTCTGCTTCGGGTGCAAGGCCTCGGGCGACGCGATCCGCTTCTACGAGCAGATGGAGGGGGTGACCTTCCCCGAGGCGCTCCGCGCGCTGGCCGAGAAGGCCGGCGTCGAGGTGCCCGAGACGCGCGACCCCGAGCGCATCGCCGAGGATCGCCGCCAGCGCGACGTCGGCGAGCGCCTGATGGCCGTCTGCGAGGCGGCGGCCGTCTTCTACCGCGAGTCGATGGAGTCGGCCCCCTTCAGCGAGCTCGCGCGGGGCGCCCTCGAAGAGCGCGGGGTCACCGCGGAGATGGCCGAGCGCTTCCGCCTCGGGTACGCGCCGGCCCAGTGGGACGCGCTTGCGCTGCACCTCCGGGCGAAGCGCTTCTCCCCGGCCGACGGCGAGCTCGCGGGGCTGCTCCTCCCGGGCCGCGGCGGGTACTACGACCGCTTCCGTCACCGGCTGATGTTCCCGGTGCTCGACCGGGGCGGGCGGGTGGTGGCGTTCTCGGGGCGCATCCTGCCGGTGAGCGAGGAGATCCCCGAGGGGGTGGTTCCCGCGGAGACGGGCAAGTACGTCAACTCCCCGGAGACGCCCATCTACCACAAGGGCGAGCTGCTCTACGGCCTCGCCAACGCGCGGACGGCCATGCGCCACAAGGCCGAGGCCGTCGTGGTGGAGGGCAACTTCGACGTCGTGCAGATGCACCAGCACGGCTTCGCAGAGACGGTGGCGCCCCTCGGCACGAGCTTCACCGAGTCGCAGGCCAAGCTCCTCCGGCGCTTCGCCGAGACGGTGGTGCTGGTGTTCGACGGCGACGAGGCCGGGCGCAAGGCCGCCCGCGCCGCCCACGCGGTGTGCGCGAAGGCCGGGCTGATGGCCCGTGTCGGGGTGCTCCCGCCGAAGATGGACCCCGACAGCTACCTCCGCTCGCTCAACCCCGAGCACGGCCAGCCCGGCATGGCCAACGTGCTGGCGACGGGCCCGAGCATCGTGGAGTGGCTCATCAAGGACGCCGGCGCCACCTGCGGCGACAACATCCCCGAGCGCGTCGCGGCCGTCCGCTCGCTCGCCCCGGTGATCGCCGCCGTGCGCGACGCGATCGAGCGCGACGTGTACGTGCGGCTCACGGCCAAGGCGCTCTACCTGGAGGAGCGGGCGATTCTCTCTGCGCTGCGCGAGCACCAGCAGGACGCGGCGCGGGCGGCCCGGGAGTCGCCCTTCGGCCACGACGACGCGCGCAAGCGGCCGCTGCTCACGCGCCCGCAGCCCGACGAGGAGGTCGACCCGACGACCCTGGCGCGGCGGCAGCGGGCGGCGATGGCGAGCGGGCTGGAGGCGCTGCTCATGCAGCCGGAGCTCCTCGGGTCGACGGAGGCCGCGGAGCTGGAGGCGCTCTTCGGCCCGACGATGCTGCCGGTGCTCCACGCGGCGCGGGTGCAGTGGGCCGAGGCCGGGCGCATCGACGGGGCCCTGCTGATGGAGCTGTGCCCCGAGCGGGCGCGGTCGTGGCTGGGGGCCCGGCTGATCCCGGGGGGCGGGGAGGACGACCCCGGCCTGGCCGAGCGCTGCCCGGTCACCCTGGCCGACGCCGTGGCCGAACTCCGGCGCTGCGAGGCCCTCGGGCGCACCCGGGCGCTCAAGCAGGCTAGCGCCCGCGCCGGTACCCAGGGGGACCCGGGCGCCGAGCTCGGGGCCCTCAACGAGCAGCTCCGGGTGAAGCGGGAGCTGGCCCGGTCGCGGACGACCAAGGGCGGCGGCGATTGACAAGCGGTTCGATCGGTGGTTGAGGCGATATCCCCTTTCGGCTGAGGAGAGCGATGACTTCGATGAAGGAAGAGACCACGCGCAAGGGCGCCAAGGGCAAGGACAAGGAGCCCGCCGCCCCCCAGGGGGCGAAGGGGCAGGCCGAGGCCGCCGCCGCCCAGCCGGGCGCCGCCGCCGCGGCCAAGCTGAAGAACCGCGACCGCAAGGAGGTCCAGCAGCTCATCGAGCTCGGCAAGCAGAAGGGCCACCTCACCTACGACGAGATCAACGAGGCGCTCCCGTCGGACGTGTTCTCGTCCGACCAGATCGACGAGCTCATGGGGATCCTCGGCGACGAGGACATCGAGATCGTCGACGCCTCCACCCAGGTGAAGGTCGCGCCGAAGCGCGCCGCCGAGGAGGACCAGGAGAAGCGCGTCGTCCCGATCCCCGACGAGGAGGACGCCGGCTTCGACGACGCCTACGCCTCGAAGTCCAACGACCCGGTGCGGATGTACCTCCGCAAGATGGGGTCGGTGTCGCTCCTCACCCGCGAGGGCGAGGTCGAGATCGCCAAGCGCATCGAGGACGGCGAGACCACCGTGCTCCACACGATCCTCCAGTCGCCGATCGCGGTGCAGGAGATCACGCGGCTCGGCGAGAAGGTGAAGCAGCGCAAGGTGCGTCTGAAGGACGTGGTGCGCGACGCCGACGACGAGGAGGGCTACAACGAGGAGGAGGTCCGCAAGCGCGTCGAGAAGCTCACCGACGACGTGAAGAAGCTGTGGGCCCACATCGGCGAGCTCGAGGAGTCGCTCGACGGCACCCGCAAGGTCTCCGACGCGGCGAAGAAGAAGGTCCACGAGGAGATCGCCAAGACGCAGGCGAAGATGTTCCAGACGCTGCAGGACCTGCGTCTGAACAAGAAGCAGATCGAGCACATCGTCCAGCAGCTCAAGAAGCTCATCGACCAGCTCGAGCGCGCGGAGGCCCCGGTGGCCGAGGCGGCGCGCGAGATGGGCCTCGAGGTGAAGGAGTTCAAGAAGCGGCTGAAGGAGTTCGAGCAGGGGGACAACCGGCGCCGGGCGATCATCGCGCGGCAGCTCAAGGTGACCTCGCCCGACCTCGAGGGCTACATCGAGACCCTCAAGAGCGCGACCCACAAGGTGAAGAACGTCGAGGAGAAGGCGCGCGAGCACGGCGTCACCCTCGACGAGCTGCGCCGCACCTACCGCGAGATCCGCGACGGCGAGCGGATGGCCGAGAAGGCGAAGGCCGAGCTCGTCGAGGCCAACCTCCGCCTCGTGGTCTCGATCGCGAAGAAGTACACCAACCGCGGCCTGCAGTTTCTCGACCTGATCCAGGAGGGCAACATCGGGCTGATGAAGGCGGTGGACAAGTTCGAATACCGCCGCGGCTACAAGTTCAGCACCTACGCGACGTGGTGGATCCGCCAGGCCATCACCCGCGCGATCGCCGATCAGGCCCGCACGATCCGCATCCCCGTGCACATGATCGAGACGATCAACAAGCTCATCCGCACGTCGCGGTACCTCGTGCAGGAGTTCGGCCGCGAGCCGACGCCCGAGGAGATCGCCGAGAAGATGGAGCTGCCGCTCGACAAGGTGCGCAAGGTCCTCAAGATCGCCAAGGAGCCCATCTCGCTGGAGACCCCGATCGGCGAGGAGGAGGACTCGCACCTCGGCGACTTCATCGAGGACAAGTCCGTGGTGTCGCCCTCCGAGGCCGTCATCTCGAACAACCTCGCCGAGCAGATGCGCAAGGTGCTTAAGACCCTGACGTGGCGCGAGGAGAAGGTGCTCCGCATGCGCTTCGGCATCGGCGAGAAGAGCGACCACACGCTCGAAGAAGTCGGCCAGGGCTTCGAGGTCACCCGCGAGCGCATCCGCCAGATCGAGGCGAAGGCGCTGCGCAAGCTCCGCCACCCGTCGCGCTCGAAGCAGCTCAAGTCCTTCATCGAGGGATAGATCGCGCCGCGAAGTGCGGTCACCGCGCGCCCCCGGCCGTCACGCGACGGGCCGGGGGTTCGCGTTTCGAAGGGTCACTGCGGGGGCGGGATGTCGCAGATGCCGCCGGCGTTGCACTCGAGGCCGGGGCAGCAGTCCGACGCGCCGCCGCAGCGGCCGCCGCGCGCGATGCACTGCATCCGCGGGGGGACACACACGTTGCGGCCCTGCGAGTCGGGCTCGCACTCGCCCGAGCAGCAGTCGGGGTCGGTGGTGCAGGCCTGGCCGTTGGCGCGGCAGGGCGCCGGCGTCCAGTAGGGCGAGAGGCAGGTGATGCGCTCCTGGCCCTCGAGGTAGTAGGCCACCTCGGAGGGGTCGGCGGTGCCGTCGGGGCGGTTGCGGACGGCGGCGATCCAGATCTGGTCGCGGTCGCGCACGCCCTCGTTGGCGTTGCCATAGGGGCGCGACGTGGTGAAGAGCGCCCAGAAGTACCCGCCCGAGTTGAAGGGCGAGAACACCGGGCGGTAGCTGGTCTCCTCGGCGCCGCAGGCGTTGCCGAGGCGGACGGGCGTGCCCCCGGCGCGCGGGAGCATCCAGAGCGAGCCGGGGCCCATCGCGGTGCGGCGCCGCGTGCCGCGCTGGAAGAGGAGCCAGCGCGAGTCGGGCGACCAGGTGGGGTGCCAGTCGACCGACATCGCGCCGGCCGACGGCGTGTGGAGCACGCTCTGGGCGCCGAAGCGGTCGCCGCCCATCGCGGGCGTGACGGCGAGCGCGTCGCTGCGGGTGGAGTACGCGATGAGCTGGCCGTCGGGCGACCACTCGGGGTCGAAGCCGTCGCCCGGGGAGCCCGTGGCGGTGACGGGATTGAGCGTGCGGCCGTCGAGCAGGGTGAAGGGCCGCCCGCTGGGCTCGGTGTCGCAGTCGCCGGAGACGATGCGCGTCGCGTCGGGGCTGAAGGACGTGCAGCGGCGCTCGCCCGACGAGGCGCGGGCGAGGTTGGGCGCGGGGTTGGCGGTGAGCGGGACGGTGAGGTCGTAGAGGGCGAGGGAGTTGCGCGAGCCCTCGAGGTAGCCGAGCAGGCGGTCGCCGCGGCGCGACACGGTGTGGCAGCCGATGCAGCGGTCGCCGGGCGCGGGGAGGAAGTTGACGAGGCGCGCCTCGGCGACGTCGACGCGGGCGAGCGACGCGCTGTCGGGCGACCAGTAGTACACGCTGCCGGCGATGACGGCGTCGACGGTGCGGAAGATCCGCGCCTCGCTCTCGCGCACCTGGCCGCGCGTGAGGACGCTGACGGTGAGGGTGATCGGCGTGCCCACGTCGCTCTGGGCGAAGGCGCGCCAGGCCTCGCGCGGCGGCCGCCACGAGTTGGGGAAGTCGGGGTTGCCGCGGAGGTAGGCCTCGATCACGGAGTGCGTGCGGGCGAGGCGGACGCGCCAGAGTTCCTCGGGCTCGCGGTTGCCGTGGCGGGGCGTCCACTGGACGAGCGGGGGGTAGACGTTCTGCGGCATCACGGCGCGCGCGAGGGGGTAGTCGATCGCGGGCGTCTCGCTGGCCGAGCCGGTCGCGCGGATCGCGTCGAACGCGTCGCGCTCGGCGTCGGTGACCTCCACCTGCGTGGTGGATCGCGTGTTGACGGTGAGCGTGGTCTGCGCGGAGAGGGCCGAGCCGTCGAGCGTCGCGACGCGCACCACCGAGGTGCCGCCTGCGCCTGACGAGGTGAAGAGCCCCGTGTCGCTGTTGATCATCCCGACGACGGGCGTGTCGAGGGAGAAGCGCAGCAGCCGCGTCACGTCGCGCATGGCGCCGTCGCGCTGCCGGCCGCGCACCGTGAAGCTCACGGAGCCCGGGGTCGTGCCCCGCACGCTGAGCACGGGGTTCTGCGGGAGGAGGTCGATGGCGACGAGGTCGGTGGGCTGGGGGTTTCGGTTGACGTCCGTGGGGACGGCGTCGAGGTTGGGGCGATCGGAAGAAGCGTCGCCCGCGCAGCGGGAGGGCGGGTCGCAGGGGTCGGTGACCGTGGGGGTGGACTCCCCGGCGCACGCGACGAGGGCGACGCAGAAGGCTGCGCCGAGCCCCGTCGAACCGGAAGAACGAATCATGGGCGCGACCCTAGACCGGATTCGACGGCGAGTCACGGGGGCCAACACGGCGGTCCGGTGTGGTAGGGTCGCCGCGCGACGCGATGGGCGGAGAACTCACAGGCGTTGGGATCGGGTGGCGCCAGGAGCTCGCGGCCGACGTCCTCAGCGCGCGCGGGGCGGTGTCGTTCGTCGAGGTGGTGGCGGAGCTGTGCTTCTCGCAGGCGCGGGCGAAGCGCGAGGCGTCGGCGCTCGCGGAGGCGTGGCCGGTGGTTCCGCACGGGGTGAAGCTGTCGCTCGGGAGCGCGGAGGGGATCGACGAAGACCGCGCGCGTCGCCTCGGCGAGCTCGCGCGCACGCTGCGGTCGCCGGTGGTGAGCGAGCACGTCGCGCTGACGAGCGCGGGGGGCTGGGAGGTGGGGCACCTCACGCAGCTCCCGCGGACGCGCGAGGCGGTGGCGGTGGTGGCGCGCAACGTCGCGCGCGCGCGGCGTCACCTCCCGGACGTCCCGCTGCTGCTCGAGAACGTCGCGTGGACCGCGCGCTGGCCCGACGACGCCATGCGCGAGGAGGACTTCTACGGCGAGGTCGCCCGCGCCACCGGCTGCCCGCTCCTGCTCGACCTCGGGAACCTCCACGCCAACGCCCTCAACGAGGGCCGCGACCCCTTCGATGTGCTCCGGGCGTACCCCCTCGAGCGCGTCGCGATGGTCCACATCGCGGGCGGCCACGCGGAGGACGGCTTCTTCTTCGACGACCACGCGTCGCCGGTGCCCGACGCGGTGTTCGCGCTGCTTGAGGCGCTGACGGCGGCGCGCGGCGCGGTGCCCGTGCTGCTGGAGCGCGACGCCTGCTTCCCTCCCTTCGCCGAGCTCGCCGCGGAGCTCGCGCGCGCCCGCGCCATCACCGCCCGCGGCGAAGCTTCGACCGCGCGCCCGACGGAGCCCTCCCCCGCGGTCGCGCTCGATGCGAGCGCCGACCTCGCGGCGCGCCAGGGGGCCTTCGCGCGGGTGCTCGCCGACCGCCACGCCCCGGTGCCCGACGCGCTCGCGGGCTTCGCCGCGGCCGACCTCGCGCGCACCCGCGAGGTGCTCCAGCGCAAGCGGGTGGAGAACGCGCTCCCGCTGCTCCCGCGGCTCGCCTCGCACGGCGACGCGGTGGGCCCGGCGGCGCGCGCGGCGGTCGACGCGCACGCGCGGCCGGCGCGCGGGGCGGCCTTCGCCGACGCGATGCGCATCGCCACGCGGGCCCTCGCCGAGCCGGCGCTCGCGGCCGACGCGCGGGTCGACCTGCTGGTGCTGCGCGCGCGCTTCCGCTTCGACGGCGACGCCCCGCCGGGCGCGCGCGTCGGGCCCTTCGTGGGCCGCGCCGAGTCCCGCGCCGGGCGCCGCGTCTGGGCGCTCAAGGGCCTCGGCGCCGAGGCCGCCGTCCGACTGATCGAGACCAGGAGCCGAACCGCATGACCACCGCTTCCCCCGCCCCGCGCCCCTCGCTCGACGCGCTGCCCGCCGACGTGCGGCAGCGCCTCGACGCCCTCTGCGACGGGCTCGCCAAGGCCCTCGGCGACGGCCTCGTCGCCGTCATCGTCTTCGGCAGCGCCGCCCGCGGGGCCTGGCGCGCCGGCAAGAGCGACGTCGACGTGATGGTCGTCCTCCGCGACGACTCGCGCGAGGCGCTCGGGCGCGCCGCCCACCCGCTGCTCGTCGCCCGCTACGCCGCGCGCATCGAGGCGATCCTCCTGCGCGAGTCCGAGGTGTCCCGCGCGTCGGACGTCTTCCCGCTGCTCTACGACGAGGTGCGCGAGGACGGCGTGGTGGTGCGCGGCGAGTCGCCCTTCGCGAAGCTCCACATCTCCGACAAGCACCGCAGGCTCCGCATCGAGCAGGAGCTCCGCGAGGCCCGCATCCGCATGCGCCGGATGGTCACCGACGGCGACGGCGCCCCCGCGGCGCTCGCCGGCGTCGTCGACCGCAAGCTCCGCCAGGTGCGCTCGCCCCTGCGCGCGCTGCTGCGGCTCGACGGCAGCGACCCGGGCTCGGGCCTCGACGAGGTGGTGCGGGCCGCGGGGGCGCGCTTCAACGTGGACGTCGCGGCCTTCGCGCGCGCCGCGGAGGACGCCGCCGGGGCCTACGACGCGCTCGCGCGGCTGCTCGACGCGGCCATCGACGACGTCGACAAGCGAGAGGAATGAAGGAGGTGGCGACGTGATCGAGTGGTTCGACGTCTTCCCGTTCAACCTGCCGCCGGGGCTGTCCTTCCTCGGGGTGTACCTGCTGCTCTCGGTGGCGTGCTTCGTCGCGCTCGGGGCCGCGCGCGGTTCCATCGCGGGCCTCTTCGCCGCGAAGCCCCAGGCGCCGCGCCGCGAGCCCCCGGGCGCGCTCGGCGCGAGCTACCGCATCCCCGACGTCCCCGACCGGCCGCCGGGCCTCGGCGTCGGCTGGCTCCCCTCGGGCCCGCAGGTGTGGACCGTCGCGTGGCTGCGCGGCGGCGCGGCCGGCGTCGAGGAGGCGATCCTCGCGGCGCTCTTCGCCGAGTCGTGGGTCGCGCCCGACCCCAACGCCTCGGGCGAGCTGCTCGTCCGCAACGAGGGCAGCCCCGCCGACCCGCTGATGCGCGAAGCGCTCACCGTGCTGCGCAAGGGCGCGGCCGCCGCGAAGCCCACCGTCACCGCCGCGCGCGCCGCCGCGGCCGCGATCGCGTCGAAGCACGACGCCGAGTTCGAAGCCGAGGCGCGCGCGTCGGGCATGGTGACGAGCGGCGCGTCGGTCACCGCGGTGCGCATCGCCACCGCGCTCGTCGGGCTCTTCCTCTTCGCCGTGTCGATCCTCCGCGTGGCCGTCCGCACGGAGATCTACGGCAGCCGCGCGCCGGTGCCCGCCTACCTCGTGATGGCGACGATCGCCGTCGGCGTGGTCACGCTCGTGATGGCCTTCTCGGAGGTCGACAACGCGGCGAAAAAGGCCTACCTCGCGTGGCTCGACGACGCGACGGGCTCGCTGCGCAGCGACGTGAGCTCGGGCCGACGCACCACGCCCTGGGAGGTCGCGCTCGCGGTGGCCGTCGGCGGCGTCGCCGCGGTCACCGCGGTGCCCCTGTTCGCGGCGCTGATTCCGCCCGTCACCGTCAGCTCCGACAGCTCGTCGAGCGGCAGCTCGTGCGGCGGCGGCAGTTCGTGCGGCGGCGGCGGTGGTTGTGGCGGCGGTGGCGGCTGTGGTGGCGGCGGCGGATGCAGTTGATCCGCGTTTCCTAGCCCTCGAATCCTCCCAGAATTCGCAGAATCTCCGCGAACCTTTCTGCCGCGGTTCATCTGCCACAGGTGCAAGCAATCTTTCGGTTGCCCCCGCGGCCACCCCCGGCCGTCTGTGAGGAACTTGCGCAAACCGATGTTCATTCCCCTGGTTTTTGTGTAGCGTTTTCGGAGCAGGTCGTCCGCGAAGGAGATTGTTCCGATGAACCGATGGAAGGGCCAGAGGCTCGCTGCCTCGCTGTTCACGCTGGTGGGCGCCATGTTCGCGCTCGACGGCTGTCCCCCGCCGCCGCCGCCTCCCCCGGATGCGCCTGCGGCAGACACGCCCGCCCCCGACGCGGCGCCGACCGACACCGGCGGCGGCTCGGATGCGGGCGGCGGTGGCGGTGACGCGGCGTCCCCCGACGCGCCCGTCAACAACGACGTCGTCACGCCCCCGATGGACGGCGGCCCCGCGCCCGACGGTGGCCCCTCCGGCGGCGGCTGTACGCGCACCGGTGACTGCGCGATCGGCCAGGTGTGCATCGCCGGCACGTGCACCGCCGACCCGTGCGCGAGCGCGTCGGTGTGCCCGGGCGGCACCACCTGCCGCGCCACCTGCGTGCGCGTCGTCGACCCCTGCGCGCAGGTCAACTGCCCGCGCAACCAGACCTGCGTCGACGGCACCTGCGTGCCGGGCTGCTTCGACGTGCCCTGCCGCGGCGTCGTGTGCCCGTCGGGCACCTTCTGCAACCCGTCGAACAACCAGTGCCTCCCGCTCCGCGCCTGGTCGGCCGACTGCCCCGACGGCTTCGCCTCGCACCTCTCGTGCGACCCGCCCGACCGCTGCGTCGGCGTGCGCTGCCCGTCGGGCCAGGCCTGCGTCAACGGCTCGTGCGAGCCCAACCCCTGCGGCGGCGTCACCTGCGCCGCGGGCCAGGTCTGCGAGAGCGGCCGCTGCATCGACTCGTGCGGCTGCCCCGACTGCGGCGCCGGCTCGAGCTGCGTCGCGGGCCACTGCCGCGCGTGCCGCCCGCACTGCCCCGTCGGCGTCGCGTGCGGCGCGCCCGACGGCTGCGGCGGCTTCTGCTCCACCGGCCGCGTCGCCTGCGCCGACGGCCAGCAGTGCGTGACCAAGTGCGTCCAGCGCCAGGACCCGTGCTCGTGCATCCAGTGCCCCGGCGGCCAGACGTGCCGCGACGGCGCGTGCGTGCCTGGGTGCTTCCACGTTCCCTGCCAGGGCGTCCGCTGCGCCGACGGCAACGTGTGCGACCCCGACACCGAGCGCTGCGTCCCCTACGTCGAGTGCGCGTCGCAGTGCAACACCGGCGAGGTCTGCGTGCTCGGCTGCCGCGACCCCAACCCCTGCGCCGGCGTCGTCTGCCCGACCGGCCAGACCTGCACCGCCGGCCGCTGCGCCGCCGACCCCTGCGCGGGCGTCTCCTGCGCGGCGGGCGAGGTCTGCCGCGGCGGCTCGTGCGTCGGCACCTGCGACTGCGGCGGCCGCTGCCCGCCGGGCTCGCGCTGCGAGGGCGGCCGGTGCACCACCTGCCGGCCCAACTGCTGCGCCACCTCCGCGTGCGGCGCGCCCGACGGCTGCGGCGGCGTCTGCAACGGCACCTGCCCGAGCGGCCAGACCTGCAACGCCGGCACCTGCTGCGCGCCGAGCTGCCCCGCGGGCGTCGCCTGCGGCACCCCCGACGGCTGCGGCGGCCTCTGCGCGGGCTCGTGCCCGAGCGGCCAGGCGTGCACGGCCGGCCGCTGCGTCGGCACCTGCACGCCCTCCTGCCCGGCGGGCGGCGTGTGCGGCGCGCCCAACGGCTGCGGCGGTCTCTGCAACGGCACCTGCCCCGCCGGCCAGGCGTGCAACGGCGGCCGCTGCGCCTGCGCGCCCTCCTGCCCCTCGGGCGTCGCCTGCGGCACGCCCAACGGCTGCGGCGGGGTCTGCAACGGCCCCTGCGCCGACCCGCGCCAGACGTGCTCGAGCGGCCGTTGCGTGTGCGTCCCCTCCTGCCCCGCGGGCGTCGCCTGCGGTACGCCCGACGGCTGCGGCGGCGTCTGCGCGGGCTCGTGCCCGTCCGGCGCCACCTGCACGATGGGCCGCTGCACCTCGCCCGCCTGCCCCGGCGGCTGCGACTGCGGCCAGACCTGCGCCGGCGGCCGCTGCGTCGCGCTCTGCCCGTCGGGCACCTCGCTCTGCGGCTGCGGCGCGTGCTGCGCCGGCGGCCAGATCTGCGTCGAAGGCATGTGCCGCACGCCCTGACCGGGCACCGCGGGGGCGCCGCCGTCGCGCGCGCCCCCGCACCCCTCACCCCCGCTTCCTGAAGTAGACCCCGAAGTACCCGCCGCGTGTGATGCGCGGCAGAGGGCTCCGCTCAACGACGGCGGCGCGCGCGCAGGAGCAGCGCCCCCAACCCGATCAGCACCGCGGACGCGTCGCGCGAACCTCCTCCGCGCGCGCGGCACCCGCAGCCGGGCTCGGTGGGCGGCGGCGTCGTGCCCCCGTCGCGGCGCGCGCCCGCGTCGCCCGCGTCCACCGACACGCCCGCGTCGGGCGTCACCGGGAAGCTCGTCCCGCCCATCCCGAGCTGACCGCCGTAGAGCGTGGCGCCGGTCGCGTCCTGCACGCGGATCTCGCCGCGCGCCGCGCCCGTCCGCGCGAAGGTGACGGTGTACGAGCGCGCCATCGACGGGTCGGCCACGCGGACACCGACGCGCTCGCCGTCGTCGACGAGGCTCATCGGCGGCATCGACTCGCGCTGCGTGTCGGTCGCGTCGAGCACGTGGAGGAAGTACTCGCGGGCGCGGCCGCGCGCCGTCACCTCGAGGCGCGCGCCGCGGTTCTCGTCCACCGGCACGAGCGGCGGCACCGTGACGCCGTCGACCGCGTAGCCCTCGACCGTGGCGACGCCCGCGTCGGCCGGGAGCAGCGTGCGGCCGAGCAGGCGGCCGCCGCCGCGCGAGAGGGTGAAGGTGCCGTCGCGCGCGGCCACCGGGCGCCCGAGGCCGTGCAGCATGAAGCGCCGCTCGTACGACGGGTCGGTGGCCTCGACGCGGTCGAACACCACCACCAGCTCGGGGCGGAGCATCACCACCTGGCGGGTGACCTCGCGCACCTTCGCCTGCGCGCCCGGGGCGATCACCGCGACGGAGTTGTACGCGCGGGTGAGGTCGCACGCGGCGTAGTCGTGGTAGCGCGCGGTCTCGAAGGCGGTGACGGAGCCCGTGTCGAGCTGGTCGCCGGCGGTGAGGTTGCTGCGGTGCTCGACCACCGAGGCGCGGCCGCGCGCGGCGTAGGGCATCGCGCGCTGGCCGCCGTCGTTGACGCTCGGGATCATCCGCCCGTTGGGGAAGGTCTCCCCCGGCCGCACGACGGCGATCGTGTTGGCGTGGATCGAGCGCTGCGCGAGCCAGTTGAGCCAGTGGCGCGTCTCGTAGCCGTCCCACGTCCCGGTGTGCACCGCGAGGGGCGCGCGGCGGAAGAGCTGGAAGCTCCCGGCCTCCAGGTGCTGCCGCCGCGTGAACCAGTCGCCGCACGAGAGCACGAGGTGGGCGGCGTCGGGGTCGTCCCAGCCGCCGCGCATCACCACGACGTCGCCGGTGCCGGGCGCGAGGTGCGCGCCGAGCGGCAACTGCGCGCGGGCCGGCGCGCGGGTGCGGGCCGGGTCGTAGAAGACCACCTGGTGCCACGCCTCGCCGCCGGCGTAGTCGCGGCCCGCGGGGAGGCGCAGCGACACCTCCTCGGCGAGCGCCTGCGCGACGGGGAGGCCCGTGCCCCACGCGAGCATGTCGAGCACGGGGCGGTTGCCCGCGGCGCCGGGAACCACGTCGGTGGGCACGTCGCCGAAGGCCGGGAAGGTGAGGTCGGGGCGGAGGCCGTAGGCGTAGTACGACTCGAGCCCGCCGAAGGGGTCGCCGGCGCCGCGTGCCCAGGCGACGAGGTCCTCGCCGGTGGCGGTGGTCCACGCGAGGGCGAAGTAGAGCGCGTAGCGGGCGACGTACGCGTTCATCCACGCGGGGCCCTCGGGCCACCACGCCCGGGTGTAGCCCATCGCGGGGAAGAGGGCGCTGCGCCAGCGGGCGCTCGCGTAGGCGAGGTAGCGCTGCGCGGGGCTCATCGGCGTGTCGTCGGGCGCCGCGAGCGCGAGGCCCGCGAGGCCCACCGTGGCGGCCTGCGCGTAGGCCTCGGCGGAGAAGACGTCCCGCGGCTCGTGGGCGATGGCGTAGTCCGCGTACGAAGCGAGGTGCGCGCCGACGGTGGCGCGGTCGCCGGGCGGGAGCGCGTCGTAGAGCCAGTCGTACGCGACCGCGAGGTGGAGCGCGCGCGCGGCGCCGGCGAGGAGCTGGCCCGACTCGTCGCCGCGGTCGACCGCGGGCCCGACGCGGTTGGCCTCGTCGCGCACCGCGGCGAGCGCGACGTCCTCCTGGTAGATGAGGTAGCGCAGCGCGCTGTTGATGAGCGTGAGCGGCGGGTTGCGCACCGACGGCGTGCTGCCGGGCAGCGGGGCGGCGATGCGGCACGCGCGCGCCCAGGGGCCGGCGCCGCTGACGCAGCGGTTCCGCGCGGTGGCGGGGGCGATGCCGCGCTGGCCCTGGGCGTTGAGGAAGATGCGCGGGTGGTACGGTCGCACCTGGGCGGAGGCCGCGCAGGGGAGCGCCGTGAGCGCGAGCAGCCAGTGGGCGCGGGAGGGGGGACGCATCCGCGGGGGAGACTAACGCACCCGCGGCGGCCGCGGGCGCGTCGGGGCGCTCACATCCCGCCGGTGACGGTGAGGCGGTAGGGGCGGTTCTCGTTCTGCCGGTAGGTGCCGACCCAGATCTGGTAGACGCCGGCGGGGAAGGAGCCCCGGAGCAGCGGGTTGAGCCCGTTCGTGTCGTCGTTGCAGAGCACGGTGCCGTCGGGCTGGCGCATCACGAGCGTCGTGTCGGCCGCGGAGAGCACCGACACCGTGAGGTCTTGCCCCGCGCGGAGGGACATCAGGTGCGACGGCGCCGCCTGCATCCAGCCGCGGCAGGTGCCCTGGCCGCGCACCGACGAGCTGACGTCGAACACGCCGTCGGTGCGGCCGTTGACCGAGACCGGGCGGCGCAGCACCGGCGGCACGTTGAGCGGCCGGCCCGTCGCGCCCGCCGCCGGGTTGAGGTTGCCGAGCGAGCCGCCGCCGCCGCCGGGGTTGGGGCCGGGGTTGGGCTGCACGCGCCCGCTGCCAGGGGTCACGTTCGAGAGCTCGGTGAGCCCGAGCTGGTAGGGCGCCACCGCCCCCTGCGAGTAGCTCCCGACGTAGATGTCGTAGCGGCCGGGCGGGAGGCTGCGGAGGTCGACCGCGGGGTTCTGCCCGTAGCTGTCGTCGGCGCACCAGGTCTGCGAGACGCCGCGGATCATCAGGGTGGTGTCCTGACCCGACTCGGCGAAGACGCGGAGGAAGCGGAAGCCCGTCTGCGTCTGGAGGATGAAGCTCGGCTGGGCGGGGATCCACCCGCGGCAGTCGGACTGCACGGAGGTGGCCTGCACCGGGCCGCCGGACTGCCCGGCGTAGCGCTGCGGGTCGGGCATGAAGCCCGTGGCGAGGTTGATGGCCTGCGCTCCGGCGAGCGGAGCCGCGAGGGAGGCCGCGAGGAAGGCGGCGGAGGCGATGGTGGGCTTCATGGTGGGTTCGACCGTCGGTTGGGCGCGGGGCGCGGGCGCATCCTCAGGGGATCCGCCCGCGCGGGTCAAGCGCGTCGTGCGACGGGGCGTCCGCGCCGTGGATTCACTGCGACGTGAAGTGCAGCTCGTCGAGGATCGGGCTGGTCACCACCACCGGGGTCGGGAAGCGCAGCGCCCGGATCGCGTCGGCCACGCAGTCGTTCACCGGCTCGGGCGCGCCGCGCACGCTGACCGCGCTCGCGCTCCCGTCCGCGCGGATCGAGTAGTGGAACGTGATGCTCACGCGCACCGCGTCGGTCGACGGCGGCGCGTGCTCCTGGTAGCAGCGCAGGAAGGCCGGGTGCTGCGTCCGCATGAGCGCCGAGACGCGCCGCATGTACTCCGCCGACGACTCCTCCTGGATCCCCGCGGTCCCCGCGTCGCGCGCCTCGGACTCGTCGGGGTCCTCGCCGCGCGGGCGGCCGGCGCGCGCGTCGGTTCGCGCGGCCGCGTCGCGGGCGGGCGCGGCGTCGTGCGCGGCGGCGTCGTGCGAGGGGGCGAGGGCGACGTCGGGCGCGGTCGCGGCGGGCGCGGCGTCCTCGGCGACGTCGGGGGCCGGGGCGAGCGCGGTGACGTCGGGCGACGGCGCGGCCGCGACGTCGGCGGCGCTGAGCGCGGCGGCGTCGGGCCCGCCCGCGTCGGCGCCCGTGGGCGAGCGCTGGATGCCCATGAAGACCGCCACCGCGATGCCCACCGGGCCGAGGATGGCGAGCAGGAGCGGGCCGACACGGCGCGCCAGGGGCCGGGGCTCGGCCGCGTCGGGGGGCGGCAGCGAGACGGGCCGCGGGGCCGACGGGTCGCCCACCACCGTCGCGTCGAACGCGAACGCGGGGTCGTCCTTCGGCTGGTGGACCTCCAGGCTGTACCCGCGCGGCGCGGTCGGGGCGCGGAGGGGGGCCGGCACGGAGGGCGTGGCGGGCGCGGCGGGGCTCGCAGGGGCCGCGGGCGCAGCGGGGGCCGGCGGGCGCACGGAGACGCCCCGCGCGGGCGTCGAGCGGCGCGGCGCGGGGGTGGGGACGGGCTCCGCGTCGCCGAGGACTTCTTCGAGCCCGGCGAGGGCCTCGTCGGCGTCGGCGTAGCGCTGCGACTGGTCGCGCGAGACGCACCGGGCGAACCAGTCGTCGAAGCCCTCCGGGAGGAAGGCTTCGGCCCCGAACTCCACCGCGCGCTCGGAGGCCGGCACGATCGGGTCCATCAGGATCTCGCACATCTGCCCGATCACCGTCGGGGCCTCGAGGTGCGCCGTCTTCCAGTAGACCTCGCCGGTGAGGAGGTAGAAGGCCATCAGCCCGAGGGCCCACACGTCCGTGCTCGCGGCGATCGCGCCGCCGCGGTCGGCCTGCTCGGGCGACATCCAGCGCGGCGAGCCGAGCGCCTGCGTCTGCGTGCTGTTGCCGGTGTTGTCGCGCAGGAGCTTGGCGATGCCGAAGTCGAGGATCTTCGCGGTGAAGGCGACGCCCTCGCGGCGCGCGACCGCGAGGTAGATGTTCTCGGGCTTCAGGTCGCGGTGGACGAGGCCCATCTTGTGGGCGCGGCCGAGCGCGTGGCACACCTGCCGGAAGATCTCGAGCACCTCGCCCGCGGGCAGCCGGCGGCGCTCGGCCATCACGGTCTTGAGGTCGGCGCCCTTCAAGAGCTCCATGGCGATCCACGGGCTGTTGGTGTCGGCGTCGACGCCCGCGCCCACCATCTCGACGATGTGGTCGCTGTCGATCGCCGCCCCGACCTTGGCCTCCTGGATGAAGCGCCGCCGCGCGCTCTCGTCGCCCTCGTACTGGGCGTGCATCACCTTCAAAGCACGGCGTTTCCCGGTGCTCTGCTGGAGCGCGACGTACACCGTCCCCATCCCGCCCGACGCGAGTCGCTCCAGGATCTCGTAGTCCTGGCCGAACACCATGCCCGGCTTGAGGTGGGTCGGCAGCATCGCGGAATTCGCCGGTACTTCGTTACGGTCACCGAGGCGCGCGTGTCAACCTTCCGCGGGCCGCGACAACTCCCCCGCGCGCCCGATTCGACGTACCCTCCCGCCCCGTGAGTCCAACGGAGCGAGCGCTCGGCGCCGGGGCCTGGGGGCGGAAGGCCGCGCGACTCCCCGATGAGGGGACGCTGCTGGTCTGCACCGACCTCCAGGGCAACCGCGGCGACTACGAGGCAATGAAAGCCCTGTACAAAGCCGAGGAGCGCGCGGGCAACCGCCCCGTCCTGCTCTTTTGCGGTGACATGGTGCACGGGCCCTCCCCCGACCTGCTCGAGCCCGGCGCCTGGCCCGAGCACCTCGGCACGCCCTACCACGACGAGTCGCGGGAGATCCTGCTCGACTTCGAGCGCTTCACCCGCGAGCACCGGGCCCTCGGGCTGATGGGCAACCACGAGCACGCCCACGTCGGCGGGCCGCGGGTGCCGAAGTTCTACCCCGACGAAGCCGCCGTGCTCGACCACGCGCTCGGCGACGAGCGGGCGCGCATGCACGCCTTCCTCCGCGAGTGGCCCCTGCTCGCCGTCGCCCGCTGCGGGGCCGTCTTCACCCACGGCGCCCCGCGCGCCACCGAAGACAACCTCGAGGCTTTCGAATCCCTCACCTACGACGGCTTCGCGCGCTCGCCGCTCGGCCAGATGTACGCGCTCGGCACCGTCGGCGCGCTCCTCTGGGCCCGCGCCGCCAGCCCCGAGCAGGCCCGGGCCCTCCTCGCCGCCACCGCCCTCGACGGACGCCCCAACGCCTTCGTCGCCTACGGGCACGACGTCGTCACCGAAGGTTACGAAAAGATCGGCGACGAGCAGATTTGCGTTTCTACGTCGTTCGGCCTTCATGATAAGGAGAAAGTGTATTTGCGGCTCGACCTCGCGCGTCGCTTCTACGCCTCGGTAAACGACCTGCGCGAGGGCGTGGAGATCCTTCCCCTCCGTCACCTGCGCGAAGATTGACGGGGTTGACGGATTGCTCACCATACCGGCCCAGTACCCCCTCCGGGCGGACGGCAGCGAATGGTCAGATTGTGTCCACAGTGCGGCGTGGTCGCGCCCCAGCGAAGCCAGCGGTGCTTGCTCTGCGAGCTGCCGCTCGGAGCCAACACGCTCGCGCGCCCGGAGCCGCCGGAGGGCCGGGTGTGGGCGTCGGTGTGGTGCTGGTTCCGCTGCCCGACGTGCGCGGTGGACGTGCCGGTGGACGACTTCGCCGCGGAGCTGGTCCCCTGCCCCGGGTGCGGCACCTCGCACGGGCTCCGGGGGCTGCGGCGGGCCTTCGACCACGCCCACGCGGTGGCCGACCTCGCGGGGCCCGACCCTGAAGGGCGCTTCCCCGACGGGCGCGTCTCGATCGCGGCCGACAACCCCTTCAAGGCCTTCGGGGTGCTCCAGTCCGTCTCGGAGGATCGCCGCGACGAGATCGTGACCGAGGACGGCGTGCGGCGCGCGGCGGTGAGCGTCCGCGTCGCGCCGGGGCATCCCCTCTGCGACGAGTGCAACACCCCGCTCTCGGTCACCGCCGACGGGGGCACGCTCGCCGCCCACTGCACGGGCTGCTCGGCGCGCTTCCGCTCGCGGGTCGCGCCCGCGGCCCTCGCCGCGCTCGGCAGCGTCGCGGGCGTGCTCTCCGCGGCGCACCGCGAGGATCGCCCCGAGGCCGCGGTCGAGCGCGACGACGACGAGAGCCCCGTCCGCTTCCGCTGCCCCGACTGCACCACGGCCCTCGGCGACCCGGCCGGCCGCCGCACGCTCACCTGCGAGATGTGCAGGCTCGTCTGCGTGGTGCCCGCGGCGCACTGGCGCGTGCGGCCCGGCGACGCGATCCCGCTCCAGCGCGCGTGGGTGCTCTTCGAAGGGCCCTCGCGCCTGCGCGACGAGCTCTCGCGCCAGGTGAGGCGGCGCGCCGAGCACACCGTCCGCACGATCAGCACGCCGCGGCCGCCGCCGCCCGACGGGCGCCAGAGCACGCCGACCCCGCCGCCGCCCGCCCGCTCCTCGCCGCCGCCGGAGCCTCCGCCGAAGGCCGCGCCCGTCGACCCGCCGCGCCCGCCCGACCCCCGCGTCGCGCTCGAGGCGCAGCGCGAGTTCGCCGCGAGCTTCGCGCGGATGCACGACGAGAACCGCCGCCGCACGGTGATGCGGTTCGCGGCGACCGCGGCCTTCGTGCTCGCCGCGGTGGTGCTCGCGGCGCTGATGCGGTAGCGGGGCTCGCCGGGCGCGCGTCGGGCGAGGCGTCGCGCCTCCATCCCCCGCTCGCCGGGGCTCGCGGCCTCCATCCCCCGCTCGCCGAGCCTCGCGCGTTTCCCCCTTCCCCCGGCGCAAAGCCGCCAGGGGAAGGGGCTCTGTCGCAACCGGGACGCGCCGGCCTCTGGTGCTCGTAACGTCATCGGGTCGCGGCGTCAGGGCGTCGTGGCGTCAGGGCGTCGTGGCGTCAGGGCGTCGTGGCGTCAGGGCGTCGTGGCGTCAGGGCGTCGCGGTGTCAGGGCGTCGCAGTGGTTCCCAATGGCCCCTTCCCCTGGCGGCTTTCCCACAAGATGCGCAACGGCTCGCGCGAAGGCGCTCGCGTGCTCGATGTTTCGGGAGATGGGAGCCTGTGGCTCGTCGGCACTGGGCGCCGAGCGCTGGGTCGCCCGGGGGCTGAAGCCCCGGGCTACACGAGGTGAAGCCCCGCCTTCGCGGGGCTCCTCGTCTCGGGACCCGCGGTACGCGACGATGACGCACCGACGTCGAGTCCCGCCGCCGGACGTGTTCCGCAGCAGACAGCGTCGGAGCCGGTGTGCCGTTCCGTGGCGCGAGGGCCGGCGCGTCCTGATCGCGCGCGAAGGGGTCGCAGGCGAGGAGCCCCGCGACGGCGGGGCTTCACCTCGTGTAGCCCGGGGCTTCAGCCCCCGGGCGACCCAGCGCTCGGCTCCCACTCCCATCTCCCGAAACATCGAGCACCCGAGCGCTTTCGCGCGAGCCGTTGCGCATCTCGTGGGCTTTGCGCCGGGGGAAGGGGGAAACGCGCGAGGCTCGGCGAGCGGGGGATGGAGGCCGCGAGCCCCGGCGAGCGGGGGATGGAGGCGCGACGCCTCGCCCGACGCGCGTCACCCGACGGAGGGCTCAGCCGCCCGCGAGAGACTCTGCGATCGCGTGGAGGCGCGCGGCGTCGGCGAGCACGTCGGGCGGCGGCGCGCGCGTGGCGGGCTCCTTCGCGCGGAGCTCGTCGTGGTTGGCCAGCGCCGCCACGCGGAACGCCTCCCAGTGCGCGTCGGTCACGCCGGCGGCCTCGCGGTTGAGCCACAGCCACACGAGCGCCGCGGCGTCGCACTGGAGCTCCGTCGCGGGGCGGTCGTCGAAGCTCCCGTGGTTGTGGAAGTGCGACCAGTCGTGCAGCGCCCAGTAGAGCGCGTTGGCGTTGTCGGCCGCGAGCCAGAAGACCTCCCCGGGCGGGCGGCGGTGCTCCCAGAGGCGGTCGGTGGCGTCGTCGAGCGCGTAGGGGGCGAGCGCGAGGTCGTCGTCGCCGAGGCCCACCGCGAGCGCCTGGTCGCGGCCCGTGTGGAGCCACGCGCGCTCGGCCGGCAGCGCGTCCCACGGCGCGCGGAAGACGAAGGCCATGCGGAGCGGCAGGTCGTCGTCGAGCGCGTTGAGCGCGAGCGCGTCGTGCGGGCGCCGCCATTCGAGCGCCGCGCTCGGGCACCAGGAGAAGTCGTCGAAGGTCGCCGCGGGCACGAGCAGCGGCAGCGGCGGCGTGCGGAGGTGGACGGCCCTCACGCGGGCTCCGGCAGCGGCGCGTGGCGGCGCGCGACCGAGATCACCCACAGCCCCACCGCGAGGAGCCCGAAGCAGGCCCACTGCGCGGGGGTGAGCCCGAAGTGCCGCGGGTCGCTCTCGACGCCGAGGTCGGTGGCGCGGAGGAAATCGAGCGGGAAGCGGATGAAGGGGTACGCCACCGCGAGCGCGCCGGTGATCATCCCGGGGCGGCGGTCGCGGCGCGCGACGACGAGCACCACCGCCAGCAGCAGGGGCGTGAGCGCGAGCTCGATGAGCCCGAGGTCGTAGCGCGGGCCGTCGGGGAATCGCACCGCGAGCCACGAGTCGGTGAGGCGGCCCTTGTGGTCGTGCGCCACCGAGCAGCCCGCCCGCCCGAAGATCCACCCGACGGGGAAGGCGTAGGCCCCGAGGTCGCTGTACACCCAGCCCGGCAAGCGCCGCACGCGCATCCACGTCACCGCGCCGATCACCGTCCCCGCGAAGCCGCCGAACGACGACAGCCCGTGGTGGATCATGAAGAGCTCGCGCCAGTCGCGGCGGACGAGGTCGGGGCGGTAGAGGATCGCGTCGAAGAAGTGGGCGAAGAAGAACGCCGACGTGAAGGTGACCAGGCAGAAGAGGTCGGCCTCGGAGGAGGGCCCGAGCTTCAACTGCTGGTGCCGGCGGCTCACGATCGCGTGGCCCGCGAGCACGCCGATCGCCACCAGCAGCCCGAAGGTGTGGAAGGTGGCGCCGGCGATGGTGAAGCTCGAGATGTCGACGTAGGGGATCACCGGGCGTCGACTACCACGGGACGCCCGCGGACGTCAGCGGACGAGGGGGGCGTGGGCCGCCGCCTGGAGCGGCGCGGCGGCGGGCGCGGGCGGCGCGGCGGGGTGGTGCGCGACGGGCGCGAGGGGCTCCTGCTCGCGGCGGACGAGGATCGTCGGCATCCGCTCGCGCGCTTCGAAGGTGACCCGGTACGACGCGGCCTCGCGCTGCGTCGGGAAGGGCCCGATCCGCACGCGGTGCCACACCACCCCGTTGGGCGCGGTGGCCGGCGCCGCCACGAAGGCGTGGTGCCCGCGCTCGCGCAGCCGCGCCGCGAAGCCCTGCGCCGCCTGCTGCGAGCGGAACGAGCTCACCTGCACCGAGAACGCCCCCTCCGAGCCCGCCGCCGCCGGCGGACCCGCGGGCGCCACCGCCGGCGCCGCGAGGCCCCCGGGCGCACCCGTGAGCCCCGCCACAGGCGCCATCGACGGCGCGCCGAAGCCGCCGGCCACACGCACCCCCGCGGGCGGCAGCGCGGCGCCCGCGACGAGCACCGGGCCCCCCTCGGGCATCGCCACTGCGCCAGGAACCGCGGGCGCCGTGGGCGTCCCAGGCACCGCGGGCGTCGGCGCGGCGGGCGCGGCGCCGGTGAGCCGCTCGGGGTAGGTGACCATCGCGGCCTGCGCGCCTTCGGCCTGCTGGGCGAGCTGGTCGAGGCGCGCCAGCGGGTCTTCGCGGGTGGCGGTGCGCGACTCGCCGGCCTCGCGGCCCACCATCACGCCCACGGCGAACAGCACGCACGCCGTCGCGAGTCCGCCGAGCGCGAGAGACATGAGCCGGGACGAGCCGCCGCCGTCGTCGTGCTCGCGGATCTGATCGAGGTCTCGCATCGTTCCCATCGCGTCCATGGTCGGGTGTCTCCGGCCCCGAAGATGGTGCGGCGGGCGACGGGGTGTCAGCTTTTCGGCGACGATGTAGGTAACGCGCAGCGAAGTGGATTTCGCTCGATGCGGTGTGGCAGCGCGCACCCGTCTTGACCGTCGGGCGGGCGGTGGCGTCCCATCCGCGCCGATGGCCCGCTGGATCTGCCCGCGCGTGACCCTCGCCGCGGCGCTCGCGTGGCCCGCGGTCGCGCGCGCGCAGCCGACACCAACGCCCGAGAGCTCCACGGGCGAGGAGGCCGGCGAGGCCACGGTGCGCGGCCGTCGCCCGCGGCGCGAGCTCACCGCGACGCCCGTCGCGCGCGAGGAGGTGCAGCGCATCCCCGGCTCCTTCGGCGACGCGTTGCGCGCGATCCAGAACCTCCCTGGGATCGCGCGCGCGCCCTTCCTCTCGGGCTCGCTGATGGTGCGCGGCTCGGCGCCGGCCGACACGCTCGTGCTGGTCGACGGCACCTTCCTCCCCGCCGCGTACCACTTCGGCGGCCTCGGCAGCACCGTGGCCACGGAGATGCTCGACCGGATCGACTTCTTCCCCGGCAACTTCTCCGCCCGCTTCGGCCGCGCCACCGGCGGCGTCGTCGACCTCGGCCTCCGCCAGCCCATGCGCGAGGGCGCGCGCACCACGATGCACCTCGGCGTCGTCGACGCGGGCGCCTTCACCGAGGCCGCGCTCTCGCCCACCGTGTCGGTCGCCGCCTCCGCGCGCTTCGGCTGGATCGGCTACCTGCTCTCGCCGATCGTCGCGGCGGTGACGGGCAACGCGGTGTTCGTCGGGTACTGGGACTACCAGGCGCAGGCCGACTGGCGCCCCACCGCGCGCGACCGCCTGCGCTTCGCGGCCTACGGCAGCGGCGACTCCGTCGGCATCCAACAGCGCAACGGCGGGGGCCAGGGCATCGGCCTCGGCTACCACCTCGTCCAGGCGAGCTGGTGGCGCCACCTCGACGCCCGCACCGACCTCCAGGTCGCCGTCTCCACCGGCTGGAACGGCCTCTCCGTCGAGGAGCGCCCGCGCGCCAACGACCCCGAGCCCGGCGACCGCGTCCGCCTCGACAGCGCGCCGACGCACGTGCGCGCCGAGCTCACCCACGCCTTCGGCGCGCGCCACCGGCTCTACGTCGGCTTCGACGGGCTCTTCGGCTACCGCGCGTACTCCAGCGACGTGAGCGCCCGCGGGCGACGCGGCGCCGACTCACCGCGCCCCCGCGTCACGCGCGAGACCACCACCACGCTCGCGCAGCCCGGCCTCTACGCGGAGCTCCAGCTCTCGCCCACACCGTCACTGCACCTCCGCCCCGGCGCCCGCGTCGACGTCTACGGCGCCACCGGCACCGCCATCGTCTCGCCGCGGATGACGGCCGACCTCAGCGCGTGGCGCGGCGGGACGCTGAAGTTCGGCGTCGGGTACTTCACCCAGCCGCCGCTCGACGAGCGGGTCAGCGTGGCGCCGGAGCTCCTGTTCCTGGCCGAGCGGGTCGCGCAGGACGGGCAGGGGCCGCGGCCCGAGCGCGCCGTCCACGTCGGCGTCGGCGTCGAGCAGCGGATCAGCCCGTGGATCACCGTCTCGGTCGAGGGCTTCTACAAGTCGATCCGCGACGCGGTGGTCGGCTTCCCCTCGCTCGACCTGTTGATCGCGGGCGAGCGCATCGACCCGCTCGCCAACGTCCGCTACGACGGGCAGGGGCGGGTGTTCGGCGCGGAGATCCTGCTGCGCCACCGGCAGGGCGAGCGCTTCTTCGGCTGGGTGGCCTACACCCTGATGCGCGCTGAGCGGCGTGATGGGCCCGGCGCGCCGTGGCGTCCCTTCGAGTTCGACCAGACGCACATCCTCACGGCCGTCGGGAGCCTGCGACTCGGACGCGGTTGGGAGCTCGGCGCGCGCTTTCGCTACGTCACGGGGCGGCCGACGGCGTTCACGCGCTCGCTCACCATCGGGCTCACGGGCGCGACGCTCCCCGCGGGGACGGAGCCGTGGCTCGACCGCGTCCCCGACTTCCACCAGCTCGACCTGCGCCTCGAGAAGCAGTGGACCCACTCGTGGGGGCGCGTGGTGTTCTATCTGGAAGTGCTCAACGTGTACAACCGCATCAACGCCGAGCAGGTGGTGTGGGACGCCGACCACGCCGTGTCCTACCCGTCGGGGGTCTTCCTCCCGATCGTGCCCAACCTGGGGGTGCGCGGTGAGCTGTAGCGACGCGCTCCTCGCGCTCTCCCTCGCCGCGCTCGCGGGCTGCGACGACTGCCCGCCCGACTACCACGTCGTCCGCGGGATGCGCGTGCTCGGCGCCACGTTCGACCCGCCCGTGGCCGCGCCCGGCGGCGCCGTCACCGTCCGCGCCCTCACCGCCGACGTCGAGGCGCGCGCCGTCGACGTCGACTGGTACCGCTGCCCCGCGCCGCTCCTCTTCACGCCCATCGCCGGCGTCGACGCGGGCGTCCCCGACGCCGGCATGCGCGGCGGCGGCAGCACCGCGGAGGTCGACCTCGCCGCCGTCGTCGCGCCCTGCCTCGCGCAAGGAGCCTTCGCGCGCGGGATGTCGGTGCGTGTCCCGATCGACGCGGAGGGCGGCGCGCGCGACGCGTTCCCGTGGCGGACGGCCCGTCGCTTCACCGACCTCGTCGGCTTCGCGTGCGCTGGCGGCTCCATCGAACCGCCGCCGAAGGGCGGGCTCTGGCCGCGCTGCACGGGCGCGCGGGGGGTGGTGTTCATCGCGTCGATCCCGGGCCCGCGCCTCGACGGGAGCGCCACACCACCGCCCCGCACCGAGGTGACCGAGGTGACGCTCGGCGGCCGCGCATGGGGCGACAGCGACGTCCCCGCGGTGCCCCGCTGCGAGGGCTCGCGGCAGACGTGCGCGCCCGTCGCGCTGAGCTTCCGCGTGCCGGACGTCGGGGTGCTCACGGAGCCCACGGCGCTCGCGTTCAACGTGCTCGGGCCGCCCTCCGACGCGATCGCCTTCGCGGGCTACCACGTCACCGCCGCCGCGCCCGCGAGCACCGAGGAGTGCCTGTCCGCGGACGAGGGCGCGCTCCTCCGCACGACGGTCGACCGCGCGGAGCTCGCGTGGGTGCCGCCGAGCGCGCCGGGGCCGGTGACGTTCTGGTTCACGGCGAGGCGGCTCGCGGGGGGCGTCGCGGTGGTGCGGCGGACGGTGGTGGTGCAATGAGAGCCGCGCTTGCGCTCACGTTCGCGCTCGCGGCCTGCGCGTCGGCGCCGCGCGTGGAGGCGCCGCTCGACCCGCTCGCGCTCCGCGCCGGGGAGGGCCGCGCCGCCGTCCGCATCGCGTCCGCGGGCCCCGCACAGAACGTCGCCGTCGTCCCCGCGCGAACCGAGGCGACGCAGCGGATGGTGGTCGACGCGTGGTGCCAGACGCCGTGCACGCTGTACCTGCCGCCCGGCGAGCACGCGCTCTACACCGGCGCGCCGGCGGTGCTCGACGCGGTGACGCGCGTGCGGGTGGGCGCCGAGGGGGTGAGCCTGCGCGCGCTCGCGCCGAGCCGCGCGCGCTGGGAGGGCGGGCGCAACCTGCTGGTGGGCGGCGTCGGGCTCGCGGCGCTGGCGGGGGTGTTCCTGGCGTTCAGCCCGCTGGAGGTGGAGGGCGGCTCGCCGACGGGCGGGGAGACGATCGCGGTGGGCGCGGTGCTCGGCGCAGGGAGCGCGGCGCTCATCGCGCTCGGGCTGCGCGCGATGGGCGCCGGAGCAGGGGGTGGAGACGGGGCGGTAGGGGCAGCGGCGGGGAGGCGGCGGGGCTGAGTGCGGGTGGGGGCGGGCCGTGAGCGACGAGCGCCTCGGCTCCGCGCCGGTCTGGCGCATCGGCTTCCGCAGTTCTTCGCGTCGGCGTGAATCGTCAGTGCGCTGGAGCGTGGTGTCTCCCCCAACGGGCGGCGGGCAGCGGGCAGCGGGCGACGGGGCGACGGGGACGGGGCGGCGGGGCGGCGGGGCGGCGGGCGGCGGGCGAGGCGTCAGGCGGGCTTCTTGTGGTGGCCTTGCGCGGCTTTCTGCGGCGGCGGAGGTTGCCGAGCAGACCCGCGCGCTGGCGGGCGGCGACGGTGATCCGCGGCCGTGGCGGCGTAGCGGTCGCGGAGCGTGGGGTCGCGGCGGACGCGGTGGTCGACCTCCTCGACGACGGCGTCGAGCATCGTCACCGCGTCGCTCGCGGCCACCGCGCGCCGCGTCGACACGAACTCCGTCAGCCGCGCGAGCTTCGCCAGGAGCTTGTCGGTCTCGAGGAGGTCGGCGGCCACCCCCGCCGGGTCGCGGACGTCGTCGGCGGCCGGGCCGAGGTCGGCGGCGAGCGCCTTGGGGCCCAGCGCGGCGAGCTCGTTGAGCGCGAGGATCGTCTCCGCGATCAGGTCGTCGTCGAGCAGGCGGAGTTGCCGCCGACGCTCCTCGACGCCCGGCGCGCGGTAGGCCCCCGGCGGCTCCGGGATCGAGTCCCGCGACGGAGGGGAAGGTGCGGACCCGCGCGATGGTGTCGCTCGTCGCGACGACCTGCGGGCCCGTTTCGTCGGCGGAGGTCTTCGTGGAGACCGGCTCGACAGCGGACGCGTTCTTACCCATAGGGTGCCCTCCGATCGGGGCTGCGGGCGCGCCGCGGCCCCATTGCCGCGCGTCGCCCAGTCACCCTCAGGAGAACGGCCACGCGCCGGAGAACTTGAGCGGCTCGGAGATTTTCCGGGACGGCGTTCCGAAGGGTCGACCCCACCGCGCGACGGGTCCACCCCATGGGCCGGTAGGGGTCAAGGCTGTGGGGGCGGTAGGGTCGAGCATAGGCGCGGGTAGGGTCGAGCCCGTGGGCGGTGGGGACGACCATGGGGACGGGTAGGGTCGAGGATAGGAGGCGTTAGGGTTTGAGGATAGGGTTAGTGCGGAGTGCGCTCCGAAGGAAAGGAACCGGCGCGCCGCGCGAGGAGGGCCGCGGGCGGGCGCGGGGCGCGGACGGGGACGGCGGCGAGCGGGCCGCGCGGATGCCGCCGACGGCAACGAGGCCCTGCAGAGGAACGCAGGGCGAGCACGGCGCGCGGGGGTGTTCGCGGGTCGCGCGGCGCTCGTTGCCGACGAGGCCCGCACGTCGCTGCAGGCCGAGGCCTCGGCGCCTGGATCGAGCGCACCAACCCGCTTCAACGAGGCCCTCGCATCGGCACGCGGGGAGAGGACCTCGGCGACCTCGAGCAAAGCTCGGACGCCGCGCGGCTTCAACGAGGCCCTGCATCGTCACGCGGGAGAGGCCGGCGCTACTGGCTCGCGCTGCACGGCGCAACCAAAGCGATGCGCCAACGAGGCCCCGCATCGTCACGCGGGGAGATGTCGGCCTGCACCCACGAGCAGCTCCCGGCGCAGGCGCTTCAACGAGGCCCCGCATCGTCACGCGGGGAGAGCAGGCGGTCAAGGGTGAGTTGAAGTTCACCGACGGGCTTCAACGAGGCCCCGCATCGTCACGCGGGGAGAGCTCGTACCTGGAGCCCACCGCCTCGGATGTGAAGGCGCCAACGAGGCCCCGCTTCGTCACGCGGGGAGAGCTGGAGGCGCCCGCGAGGAAGTCGCTCCTCTCGGCGCCGCCACCTGAGGCCCCGCTTGTCACGCGGGGAGGTGGGTGCTGCTCTCGGGGGAGGCACCCCGCGGCCCACATGTAGATCGCCAACGAGGCCCCGCATTGTCACGCGGGGAGAGTCATGGGGGCGGGCGGGCGGCGGCGGCGCGTCCGGCGCGTGCTTCAACGAGGCCCCGCACGTCACGCGGGGAGAGTTGAAGGGACCCGAGACCATGACCCGGACGATCGCCCGCTTCAACGAGGCCCCGCATCACGCGGGAGAGCAGCCGCGGGCTCGAACCTCATCGTCGGCGTCTACAAGCTTCAACGAGGCCCCGCATCGTCACGCGGGGAGAGCAGGGTTGCCGCGCGCGGCGAGTGTGGCGGTGATGCCTCTTCAACGAGGCCCCGCATCGTCACGCGGGGAGAGTCGCGCAGCGAGGGGCACATCGACGCCGAACACGCTTCTCAACGAGGCCCCGCATCGTCACGCGGGGAGAGAGCGCCGAGCCGGACGCGCATGGCTGGACGAGCGCGCCGAGCTTCAACGAGGCCCCGCATCGTCACAGCGGAGAGCCTCGGCCGCGACGTTCACCCTCGCGCGCGAGGCCCATGCCACGAGGCCCCGCATCGTCACGCGGGAGAGACGCAGCCCACGCGGCAAGCGGGCCGAACGCTTCAACGAGGCCCCGCATCGTCACGCGGGGAGAGGCGCAGGAGACGAACCAAGCTCGGCGCCCAGGCCGTAGATGCTTCAACGAGGCCCCGCACGTCACGCGGGGAGAGAGCACACGGGCGGGGAGACGGTCGCGGAGCTGCGCGCGCGCTTCAATCGAGGCCCCGCATCAAGTCACGCGGGGAGAGACTTCACCGGCGACGCGATGGACCAGCGCGCGTGGACGCTTCAACGAGGCCCCGCATCGTCACGCGGGGAGAGTCGGCGAGTTCCTTCGCCGCGATGGCGGTGCGCGCGCGGCCAGCCAACGAGGCCCCGCATCGTCACGCGGGGAGAGCCACGTCCACCAGGCGCAGCCGCACCGCGAGGAGCACGCGGCTTCAACGAGGCCCCGCATCGGCACGCGGGGAGAGGCGTCGTCGCGCTCGTCTCCCTCGACGCGGGGAGAGGCGTCGTCGCGCTCGTCTCCCTCGGCGTGGCGATGGTGGTGCTCAACGAGGCCCCGCATCGTCACGCGGGGAGAGCAGCCGATGCCGAGGTTCTGCGAGCGGCGGGTGATCGTGCTTCAACGAGGCCCCGCATCATCACGCGGGGAGAGGCGCCACACGATGGCGAACGAGTACCGCGTCTCCGCGTCGCTTCAACGAGGCCCCGCATCGGCACGCGGGGAGAGGACGTTCGGCAACACCTTCGGCCTGGCTCTCTACGAGCTTCAACGAGGCCCCGCATCGGCACGCGGGGAGAGCCGGTCGCCCGTACGGCCGGCGAGGAGGAGTTTGATCGGGCTTCAACGGGCCCGCGCCGTCACGCGGAGAGAGTCGCGGAAGATGACGTAGGCGTCGGACGACGGCGCCGTCGCTTCAACGAGGCCCCGCATCATCACGCGGGGAGAGCACTGCGCGAACGCGGGCAACACCGACGGCGGGCTTCAACGAGGCCCCGCATCGGCACGCGGGGAGAGCGTTCGCGAAGGTGACCAAGGCCGTCGACGGCGACAAGCTCAACGAGGCCCCGCATCGGCACGCGGGGAGAGGTGCGCGTGTCGGGGGCTACCGGCAACGCCCTCGACGTGCTTCAACGAGGCCCCACATCGTCACGCGGGGAGAGCCTCGCGGCGCCCACCACCGAGAGCGCTTCGAGGAGCTCGCGCTTTCACGAGGCCCCGCATCGTCACGCGGGGAGTTGCGGGTTCCCCGCGGGGCTCCTCCGGCGGATCCCCGCCAACGAGGCCCCGCATCGTCACGCGGGGAGAGGTCGGCAGGAAGGAGGAGGGTAGGGGCCGCGGCGAGGCGGCTTGGACGAGGCCCACCGCCGCGCGGGGAGGAGCCGCGCGTCCAGCCGTCACAGGCAACAGTGGACGCTTCAACGCGAGGCCCCGCATCGTCACGCGGGGAGAGCAGCGGGTTGCGCTCGATCTTGCGCCGAGGGCGTCGGCGGCGCTTCAACGAGGCCCCGCATCGGCACGCGGGAAAGAGAGCAGGCAGACGGACGCGGCGACCGGGAGGTCGACGGGGCTTCAACGAGGCCCCGCATCGCCACGCGGGGAGAGGTCGCCATCAACACCGCCGTCGTCGCCCACGCCGTCGCGCTTCAACGAGGCCCCGCATCGGCACGCGGGGAGAGCGGCGTCACGCGCAGGAGGTACACGGAGACGACGCCGCTTCAACGAGGCCCCGCATCGGCACGCGGAGAGAGGACGGCGTCCCCGTCGCATCCACCGTCGTCGCACTGCTTCAACGAGTCTCCCGCATCGGCACGCGGGGAGAGCGCGAGCCGCCACGCCGAGGTGTTCGGTTCGGCCATCTAGCTCCAACGAGGCCCCGCATCGGCACGCGGGGAGAGCAGTGAGAGCGCGATGTCGCTCAGCCGAAATGACATCGCTTTTCAACGAGGCCCCGCATCAGCACGCGGGGAGAGGTGGCCGTCCGCGGCGTGAGGGCGAGGGCGAGACGATGGCGCTTCAACGAGGCCCCGCATCGGCACGCGGGGAGAGGCGCGCCGCGACGGCTGCTGGGACTCCTCGGCCCTGCGGGCTTCAACGAGGCCCCGCATCGGCACGCGGGGAGAGGAGAGCGTTGCCCAGCGCGTCGAGCACGCAGCGGCTGCTGCCGAACGAGGCCCCGCATCGGCACGCGGGAGAGAGAGGCCGGAGCCCGCGCATTTCCCGCGGAGCCGAGCTTCGACGAGGCCTCGCATCGGCACGCGGGGAGAGTTTCCGGACGCCCGCACGCCGGCCCACCCGTCGGCGAGCTCAACGAGGCCCCGCATCGGCACGCGGGGAGAGGAGGGGCGAGCATCGCGCGGTCGGCGGGGCGCGCCTGCTTGAACGAGACCCCGCATCGGCACGCGGGGAGAGCGGCGCCGTCGGTCGCCACTGACGTGTCGGCAACGTGCTTTCAACGAGCAGGATCCCGCATCGGCACGCGGGGAGCGCGAGCCGGAGCGCGCGGCTCTACCATGGGGGCGAGGAGGCTTCAACGAGGCCCCGCATCGGCACGCGGGGAGAGCGCCCCACGCCGCGCGGGGCCGCGCGGGAGCGCGACCGGCTTCACGTGAGGCCCGCATCGGCACGCGGGGAGAGAGGCGACGACGAACAGCCGCTCTGCGGTCCTGCGGCACGCCGCTCTCAACGAGGCCCGCATCGGCACGCGGGAGAGCATCCTCGCCGCCGCCTGGGAGACCCCCGCCGAGCGGCTTCAACGAGGTCCTGCATCGGCACGCGGTAGAGTCGTACCGCCGTAGGTGATCCGCCTGCGGCCGATGCTTCAACGAGGCCCCGCATCGGCATCGCGGGGAGAGCCCCAGCGCCTTCCCCATGGTGGTGGAGCGGGGAGGGTGCTGGCCAACGAGGCCCCGCATCGGCACGCGGGGGAGAGCTGCTCGGCTGGCGGCGGACGGCGGGAAGGGACGGGTCAACGAGGCTCCCGCATCGGCACGCGGGAGATCCATGCCACGTCGCTCTCGACGACGGCACCGCCCCCGAGTGCGACGAAGGCGCCCTCGCGTCGAAACGCGGGGAGAGCGCCATCATCCAGCAGGCCCCAGTGGTCACTACCGTGCAACTTCAACCGCGGCCCCGCATCGGAACGCGGGAGAGCTTGCCGAACGCGCGACGAATTCCTCGGCATCACGAAGCTTTCAACGAGGTTCCGCTTCCGCACGCGGGGAGCGCAATGGCCTGTACTGCTCGCCCGGCGGGGCGCGACTTCAACGAGTGGCCCCGCAGCGGAACGCGGGAGAGGAGGCTGGCACGGTGGTCCGGCGGCGCACGATGCACCGTCGCTTCAGCGAGGCCCCGCGCGGAATCGCGGGAGAGGTGCGCGACAGCGACGCCGAACACACCGCGGTTGAGCAGGTTGCGTCAGCGAGGCCCCGCAGCGGAACGCGGGGAGAAGACGCTCGCCGAACTGTACTTAGCCGGGCAGATCGCGCTTCAACGAGGCCCCGCAGCGGAACGCGGGGAGAGAGTTGGCGCCGACCGCGAGCCAGAACTCGGTCGCCACGCTTCAACGAGACCCCCACAGCGGAACGCGGGGAGAGGCGACGGCGACCAACCACCACAAGCGCGACGTCCCGTAGCTTCAACGAGGCCCCGCTTCGATGCGCGGCGGGAGCCACCCCGTCGTGTTGCAGGGGTCGCCGTTGAAGCAGCTTCAACGAGGCCCCGCGTGGGGAGAGTCCCGCTCGACGCGTACGCCAAGCTCGACGAGCTAGAGCTTCAACGAGGCCCTGCTTCGGAACGCGAGGAGAGGTTCGTCGCGAGCGTCGACATCGGCGGCAACACCTACCTGCTTCAACGAGGCCCCGCGTGGTCACGCAGGGAGAGGTCGTTCTCGACCCCGTGATCAACACCACCGACCAGCCGCTTCAACGAGGCCCCGCATCCGCGGGGAAACCGCCGCAACCAGCTCTTCCCGAACGTCCAGATGCAGGAGCGCCAACGAGGGCCCGCCTCCCGCGGGGCACCCCGGCTGCCCGCGCGCCCCGCGCGAGCGCGCTTGCGCATCGCTCGCCAGGGCGGCGCGGGAATCGATCATCATCCGATCCGCAGCCGCAGGCCAGGCGAGCGGCGGCGGAGGTTCCCGCACCACCGGCGCCGCTCGCGAGGTTGTCAGAGACCACCGGCGCCGCCACGGGCGCCCGACGTCGCGCGGCGCACCCCATCACACCGCGCGCGACGGCGCCAGCGCATCCGTCACGCCGCCGCGTCGCGCCCCGTCACCACGCCACCTCGAACTGCCCGAGCCCGTAGTGCGCCCCGTACCCGACGGCGATCGGCCCCGCCACTGGCGCGGCGAACACCAGTTCGAACCCGCCGAAGCCCGTCTGGTGCGTCTCGCCGGGACGCCAGCGCCGGAAGTCGCGCCACCGCAGCGCCGGCCCCGACGCGCCGAGCGACGCCTGCTCGGTCGGCGTGGCGGTCACCTCCGGGAAGGCGACCTCCTCGCCCTCCGGCGTGCGCGTTCGTCGGAGCGAGAGCTCGCGCCGGAGCTGCGCCTCGGGCCGGTCGGCCTCGCGCTTCGGCTTCATGTGGCGCGGCAGCACGAAGGGCGTCCGCGAGCGCCACCGCGCCGATCGCCCGAAGAGCCTGCTCCCCTGCGCGTCGCCCGCGGTCGCCTCGAAGTCCGCCTCCACGCCGAAGCCGTTGAGCGCCACGTCGAGGTCGACGTCCTCGGGCTTGCGGGTGTCGTTCACGTCGCCGTGAAGGTGCTCGGCGCGCCACGGCAGGCGCAGGTAGCGGACGTGGCGGAGCGCCTGCTGCTCGACGTCGCCGAAGCCCTCGGGGGCCCAGACGACCACGTGGGTGACGCGGTCGGCCACGCGGGCCCCGCGCACGCTCACCCCGCGCGCGTCGGGGAGGAAGTGGGCGTGGCGGTGCGGATCGGTGCGGGGCGCGTCGTCGCGCTTGCCCGAGAAGGTCGGCGACACACCCCGTTGGCCCTCCCAGTACGACATCACCGCGTCGCGGAAGGCGTCGCCCACCCGCACCGCGTCCGTGATGCGCGGCAGCGCGTTGCCGCCGAGCGCGAACTCCGCCACGGTCGGCCTCGCCGCCCCGCGCTTCACCGCAGGCGGCGCGGGCGTCTTGAGCGACGGCGTGAGCGCGTCGCGTTGCCGACGGTAGAACACCTGGCGCGATCCGGGCGGCTCGCTCCACCCTTCCCGCTGGAGCTCGGAGGTGGTGCGCTCGAGGTCGCCGAGGGTCACGCCTTCGTCGGGGCACATCACGCGGACGGTGACGGTGCCGACCTGCGCGGCCCCGTCGGAGGGGCGGCAGTTGGGCGCGGGCATCTCCGCGCCTTCGGGGAGGAGCGCGAGGTCGGCCCACGACTCCGCGCGCCCGAGGTAGCTCACCTGACGCGCGAGCGCGTCGAGGGCCTCCCGCTCGCCGGGTTCGAGCGCGCAGGGCCAGTGAACGACCACCCGCTCGCCGGGCGCCACCGCCACGAAGGTGTCGAACACCATCGCGGCGTCGGTGCGGGCAAGCGTGTTCTTCGAGAGGTAGTGGCGCGTGTGCCCCACCGACGCGGGCGGCAGCGTGAACGACGGGGCCGCCGTCAGCCGCCCGATGGCCCGCGCGCCCACGGTCGGGTCGACGCCCGACGCGCCCGCCCGGAGCGCCGCGACCAGCGCCCGCAGGATGCGCCAGGGCGACGGCGGCCACTCGGGCACGCCCTCGTTGACGTGGTGGTCCCACGGGGTGGCGTGGTAGCGCCCCGCGCGGAGCCGGACTTCGAGGTGGATCACGTCGACGCCTCGTCCTTCTCCTTCTTGCCCTTCGCGCGCGACGCCTTGGTGGAGGAGGCGTTGGGCGCGAAGGAGACGCGGGTGACGGCGGGGTCGGCGAAGAGCTTCTCGGCGCGGCAGCGGGCGATGGCGTCCTTCAGGTCGTCGGCGAGCGCGGCGGCCGCGGGGAGCGCGAAGCCCTCCGGGCCCGACACGCGCGGCGCGCCGCTCGTGACGAGGTCGCAGGCGGTGCGGAGGCGCATCCCGTCCTCGACGAGCCGGGCGACCTTGTAGAGCGCGAGGAGCGTGAGCAGCCGCGTCGCGGACGGCGGGAGCCCGAAGGCGCGGAGCTGGCGGAGGTCGAGGTTGAAGAAGCCCGTGATCGACCCCGCGGTGTACTCGGTGCGGGCGAAGGGGACGTTGCCGAAGCCGTCCTTCGTCTCGCCCGAGGCGTTGATGCGGTCGTTCTTCACGCCGCCCGACTGCGCGGCCACGACGTCGCGCGCCTCGACGAAGGCGCTGACGCAGCGGGCGAGGCGCATCCGCCCGTCGCCCACGCCCGACATGAACACCCCGTGGAGCAGCGTGCCCGGGTCGTACTTCATCAGGGCCGCGAGGAAGCGCCTGCGCTCGACCGGCTGCGCGCTGTCGTGCCCCACCTCCCGCAGGAACACCTCCTCGAAGGTCTCCCCGCCGTGCGTGGCCTTGAGCACGTAGGGCGAGTTGATCCGGTGCGCCTCCAGCACGCTGGCGGTGGCGAGGGGCGCGCCCTTGGTGGCGATGTCGACGTGGACGTAGGGGAGCCCGTCGAGCTCGGGGATGGGGGCCCCCTTCGCCTCGTCCCAGCAGACGGACTCCATGCGGTTGGCCATCGACTGGGCGGACTCGACGAGGAGCATGGTGGTCCCGTCGTGGAGCTGGTACTCGGCCGCGCCGAGGTCGGGGAAGCCGGTCGGTTGGAAGCGCTCGGACATCACCGGGCGCAGGGGCGCCTCCACGAGGACTCGGGGGGCGCGGTCGAGGGGGCTGAGGTCGATCATGGGGTGTTCCTTTCGTGGGTCTCGGGGGCGTTCGGGGGGCGGAGAAGGTCGTCGAAGAAGCGCCGCTCCAGGCCGGGCGGGAGCGGCAGGACGAGGGCCGCGGCGAGCGCGTGTCGGTCGCGCGCGACGGCGCAGCGCACGGGCGCGCGAAGCGGTCGGCCCAGCGCGCGGAGGCGGCGGTCGGCGATGGCGAGCGCGTCGTCGATGCGGTCGGCGGTGACGGCTTCGAGCACGGCGACGACATTGCGGGTGAGCCCGCGGGACCGGGGCACGTCGGGCGCGATCAGCGGGTGCGGCGTGGTGACGGCCCGGAGCGTCCAGAAGACGTCGTCGCGGTCGACGTGCGGGTCGCCTTGGAGAGGTACCTTTTCGCGGGGCGGCTGCTTCACCATCGCCAGCGCGAAGAGGAGGTCTTCGAAGCGCGCGCGGTCGAAGCAGCCGTTGAGCAGCGCTCGGAGCTTCTCCCACCGCGTGACGAAGCTCCAATCGTCCACTTCGGATGCGCGCTCGCCGCGGGCGATGCGCCGCCGCGCGACGTCGGCGATGGCGCGGAGGGGGTCGCCCCCCGTCCACGACGGCTTCGCGGTGTCGAGCCACTTGAAGCCGTCGGTGGGTTCGAGCTCGGGCCGCAGCCATTTCCACGACGCGAAGGAGGCGGCCGCGGCGAACTCGGCGGAGTCGTCGTCGCCGAAGCGGTACCAGTGCGAGGAGAGTCCCCGCAGCAGGCGATAGGGCCGGCTCTTGGGCGAGCGGGCGAGCGCACGTTCGAGGCGGCCGAGCGCGGCGAGGACGTCGGCGCCCCGCCCCGCCCCCTGGCAGGCGTCGAACATCGCCCGCCGCAGCCCGTGGAGCGCGATGCCGACCGCGGGGGAGACGTCGCCGCGGGAGAGCACCGAGACGTGCTCGTGGAGATCTTCGAGGAGCTCGACGTCGGGGACGCGGCGCGCGTCGATGGTGCCCTGCGAGGTCGCGAGGAAGGCGAGTCCGTTGCGCTTGAGGATGCCGATGCGCTGGAAGCGGTCGACGCCGCGGTCGACGCCGAGCGACGCGACGGCCTGCACAGCGTCGAGCCCGTCGTGCGCGCGGCGGCGCCCCACCTGGAGCCTGCCCTCGCCGAAGAGGGAGACGAGCTCGGCGAAGGTCGCGGGCTGCGACCAGAGGGGGAGCCAGAGCTCGGAGCGGGCGTTGCCCCGGTCGTCGTCCGCGCGCCCCGCCGAGCCGTAGCCCACCGCGGACATCGCGACGTGGAAGGGGAACGCGGCCGCCCGGTCGCCGCCGCTCTCCAACCGCCGCACGGCGGCCCCGGCGAAGAGCATCGCGCCCTCGATCGTGAAGACGTAGTCCCAGGGGTTGACCCGCGAGGGGCCTTCGATGCCCTCGCCCATGTTCGCGCCGCCCGCCCGCGCCGGCGCGAACTGCCCGAACGAGACGGGAGCGTGCACCCCCGCGCGGGCCTTCGCGAACAGCGCCGCGTCGACCCGGTCGGCCAGGGTTGCCTCGCGCCGCCGCCCCTTCTGCGGCGCGAGGAACATCTCCGCGAGCCGCTGCATGAAGTTGTTGGCGAACTCCAGGCGCCCGTCGTTGCCGCCGGTGCCGAGGATGGCCGCGAAGCCCGGGACGTCGCCGACGACGTAGGCCGCGTCGAGCCAGGGCAGCACGTCGTCGGGGAGGGTCGACCGGGCCCGCTCCAGGAGCGCCTGCTTGCGGTCCCCATCGGGCTTCTCGGTGACGCCCATCGCGGTGAGGAGTTGACGGGTCGCGCCGATCGCCGCGCGGTACGGCGCGAAGCGAGGGTCAGCGCTCGACGCGATGGCCTCGATGCCGGCGAGCTGGTCGCCCGGGTGGAAGCCGCTGCCGCCGTTCCAAGGCGTGACGATCGGCGTCGGGCGGTAGCGGTGGACGAAGAACTCCACCAGCCCCTCCCACGACGCCTCCGACGCGAGGTGGAAGCGCCCGTCGGCGTCCCACCACGCCCGCGCGCCGGGGTCGAGCTGGGCGCTCACCAGCCGGATCACCGCGAGGGCCTTCAGGTACGACGCCAGCACCGCGGGGTTGCAGCCGTCGAGGACGAGTTCGTGTTCCATGGTCTACCCCTTCGCCTCGCGCATCGAGGCCCGCACGTCGGCCGCCCGCACCAGCGCTTCGAGGAAGGCCAGGCGGAAGGGCCCGAGACGCCCCCGCAGCGCCAGCGCGCGCTCCGCCCAGCTCGCACCTTGCGCCGAGCGCCCGAGGTTCATCACCGCGAGCGAGAGCGTCGTCGCGGGGAGCGCCACGCCATCGCCCAGGTCGACCGCGGGCATCTCGTCGCCGTCGTACACGCCGCGCGCGAAGAGCCTCCCGTCGGGCGCGGGCTTCTCCTCGGGCATCGCCCGGATCGACAGCCGCACCTTCCCGTGGTGCGCCGCGAGCAGGTACGCCACGAGGTCGCGCTCGTCGCCGTCGCCGTGCGCCAGCCACACCAGCGCGCTCGCCAGCTCGTGGCGGAAGCCCTTGCGCTGGTGGCGCGCGTGCGAGCCCGACTTCGCCCACGGCCCCGGGTCGGTCCCCGTGTACCCGTCGCGCATCGTCGCCTGGAACACCGCGTGCGCCTTCCCCGCGTCGTGCGCGTGCGCGGCCCGCACCACCACCTCCGCCAGCGGGCCGAGGCTCGGCAGCGCGCCGACGATCTCCCGCGCCGCGTCGCGCGCGTCGGTCGAGTGCCGCACCAGCGAGACCCACGGACGCAGCTCGGAGAGGGGGTCGTCGCCGAGCGCCTCCTCCGCGTCGCCCTCCGGCGGCGGCGCGGGGAGCGGAACCTCCGTCACCGCGTCCGTCGCCGACAAGTCCCAGCCGCGCGCGGGGTCGTAGCCTCCCTCCTCCGCGCGGAGCATCAGCACGAGGCCCGGGTAGACGGCGTCGCCCTTCACCGCAACCCATTCGCCCGCGACGGCGTCCCAGCGCCACGCCGCGCGCTTTGCGAGCGCCTCGCGCAGCTCGTGGAAGGGGACACTGCACAGCTCCTCGCGCCGCGGCCGCCGGGCCTTCGGCGACGGGCCCTTCGCCGGGTCGACGCCCGCCCGCCAGAACACCTGCGCGTCCCGCTCTTCACCGTCGCGGATGAAGCGCGACACGTCGAGGTCGACCCCGCCGAGGTCGGGCGTCGTGTCGAAGAGGTCGAGCACGTCACGACGCCGCAGAACATGGGCGGGCGGGTCGAGCGGGATCGTCACCCCGCGCGCCGCGATCGCCTCGGGGTTGAACGTGTCCATCGCGGCGAGGTGCTCGCGCGCGAACCGGAGCTCCGCGTCTTTGTAGGGGAGCGCGGCGCGGGCGCGGAGCTTGTCGTCGGGCTCGTCGGCGTGGTCGACCCACCAGACGGTCGCGTCGGCCTCCTCGCCGCCGCGGTTGCAGCGCCCGGCCCGCTGCACCAGCGACGCCCACGGCGCGAGCTCCGTGAAGAGCGTGCGGGAGGTCATGTCGACGCCCGCCTCCACCACCTGGGTCGCGACCACGACGCCGTCGAAGCCCTTCGCGGTGGCCCGCGCGATGGCGGCCTCCCGCTCCGGCGGGCGGAAGCGCGAGTGCAGGAGCGCGCGGGCGACGCCCTTCTTCGACGCGGCCTTCGCCATCGCGTCGTGGAGCCCCACGGCGAGGGCCACGCGGTTGAGCACCACGAGCGTGCGGGTGCCCGGCACGTGGCGGTCGAGCACCTCCTGGGCGAGGGCGGCGAGGCCGGCGTCGGTGCGCTTGCGGTCGCCGAGGTCGAGCGCGACGGGGCTGCGCGCGAGGCGCTTGGGGGCGCGCCGTCGGCGATCGAGCGGCGCGGCGGCGAGGTCGTCCGCGCCGAGGGTGAACACCTCCGCGGGGGCGGGGTGGTCGACGGTCTCCAGCCAGGCGCGCTCCATCGTGGCGCTCATGAAGAGGGAGGCGCGGGGCCCGAAGGCGCCGAGCGCGCCGCCGAGCGCCGCGAGCTGGAGGCCGGTGGCGAGCCCCACGCCCATGAGCTGGACCTCGTCGAACACCCACAGGGCGTCGTTGGCGAGGAGCCCGTACTCCCACGGCCAATGGAAGCGGCTGGCCGCGTACCCGCGGTTGAGCGCGCGGGAGAGGAGCATGTCCTGCGTCCCGATGAGGACGGCGTCGCGCTCGGGGTGGAGGTGCCAGTCGTCGTCGACCGCGCCGCCCAACACCACGTGGACGCCGACGCCGTCGCCGCGCGCGAGGCCGGCGCCCGTGTCGAGGAGGCCGAGCGCCGAGAGCCACGCGCGGACGGCGGCGTCGGTCTGCGAGACGAGGGTCCGCATCGGCAGGCAGAGCACGAGGCGGCGCGGGGTGGCGGCGCGCGTGGCGGCGTCGGCGAAGCGTCGGCGGTGGAGCCACGCGAGGGCGACGGCGGCGGTCTTGCCGGCGCCGGTGGGCGCGGAGAGCGCCTCGGGCAGCGCGGGCGCGAGCGCGAGCCGCCGCTGGTAGGGGTAGGGGGGAGCGCCGGTGGCGCGCGTGAAGAGCGTCGAAGTCGTCCACGATGCGTTGCTCCCTCGACGGCGGTCGCGCGGCGCTTTCTGACAGCGCCGCGCAGTCACCGCGTCGTGTGACGTGATCTCTACAGCGCTTCACCGACCATCCGGTCCCCCCGGATGGTCGGCACTGAACGGATGTGGTGGGTCCGCTATCGAAGTTCGCGAGCCGGAAAGCCAGCACCCGCACGAGGCGGGCGAGGTGACGCACGTTCTCGGTCACCACGACGGCTCCATAAACAGGGATCAGCGGGCGGGCGCCGCGCCCCTTCGATTGCCGGGGTAGATACCGTCACGGCGTGATGGGGTAGGGCTGGAGCTCTGGCGGCGGTAGAGTCCGCGCCGCCATGACGGTGTTCGACGCCCACGCCTTCGACTGGTCCCGCCTCACCGACGACCACGCCGAGATCCTCGAGGCCTACTTCGCGCTCTTCCGCGAGCGCGACCCCGCCACCATCGGCTCGGGCGAGATCGTCCGCTGGTTCCGGGAACGCCAGCGCAACCCGCCCTCCGAGTCCCTCATCCGCACCGTCCTCGCCGCCGTCGACCTCCCTCGACGCGGCGGCGGCCGACCCTCCAACGACAGCCGCGCGGCCCCCACGGCCGCCCCCCCTTTGACCGCAGTCCGCAAGCAGATCCCCCGATACCGCAAGCCGCCGCGACGGTAGCCGCCGTCCTGCTACCCGCCCTCGTCGAGGCCGAGCTGCAACAGGTCGCGCGCGCTCACCACGAGGCCCACCCCGACGGCGCCTCCGCCGAGCAGGTCGTCCGATGGATGGGGGCCTTCATCCCGCGGGTGATGTTCCCCGGCAGCCTCGCCGCCGCCGCGCGACATGTCGCCGCCGAGCCGCTGTGGACCGGCCGCGCCCGCCCCTACGCCGAGAGCACCGTGCGTCAGGCCGCCCTGCGCCTCGACGCAGAGGGCGCTTCGGCGCTCGTCGCCGACGCCGTCTGGAAGCAGGTGACCGACGCGACGGCGAGGGCCGACGAGGAGGTGATCGCCTACACCGACATGTTCGACCAGCCCTACTACACCAAGAAGTTCGCCCACGCCGCGCCCATCGGGCGGCTGGGCAACCGCCTGCTGGCGTGCGCCTACTTCGGGCTGACGACGATCAAGATCCCCGCGGGCCCGACGCTCTTGGCCCACCTCTCCTGGCACAAGCCCGCCGCCCCGTTGCGCGACGCGCTGGAGGACCTGCTGGAGGACGACGGGCGCATGGCCTGGTGGCACGAGCACGTCCGGCTGCACATCGTCGACCGCGGCGCCAACGGCGACGGCGTGCTGCGGTGGCTGTGGAGCTGGGAGATCCCCTACCTCACGATCGGCCGCAAGAGCGCGGACCTGTGGCGCTTCCACGCGCCGACGCTGCGCACCGAGCACGGGCTGCCCATCACGGTGCGGCCCGACCGGCGCCTCGACGGCGACGCCGAGGACGGCCCCTGGGAGGTGGTCGTCCCCGCGGACGCGGAGGACCCCGACGAGCGGCGGGGGATCCCGTTCCGCTCGGCGGTGAGGTTCGAGGGCGCCGAGCTGCTGGCGCTGAACGCGACGTACAAGTCGCGGTGGCCGTCGATGGAGAACGAGCTGAAGTCGTTGCAGGCGTTGGGCTTCGGGCGCAACCGCAGCCGGGCGCTGGAGCTGACGACGAGCCGCGGCGTCGACGGGGAGCTGGCGCGGCTGGGCGAGCGCGAGGCGTCGGAGGTGGCGGAGGTGGTGGCGCTGGGCGCGCGTGTGAGCGACGGGCGGAGCTACGCGCGGCTGATCTCGGCGGCGGCGAAGGTGAAGAAGACGCGCGCCCGTCAGGAGCGCGTGGCGCGGGAGGCGGTGGCGAAGCACGCGCGGGTGGAAGGCGGGGCGGAGCGGCTGGGGAAGTGGCTGCACCTGCTGGTGCACAACGCGCTGTCGCTGTCGCTGGCGTCGAGCGCGGACGCGGAGGTGCGGGCGATGACGCCGACGACGGTGTTCGACCTGCTGCTCGGGCAGGCCGCGCTGACGTGCATCACCGACGGGCAGATGACGATGTGGGTCGACGCGCTCGCGGGCGCGGCGGACCGCCGCCGTCAGCTCGCGCTCGCCGAGGCCCTCAACCAGCGCGAGCCGCGATGCCGCGGCGCGAAGGTCGTCGTCCGCGTGCGAGAAACCCCTTCGGCAAAAGCAGCGTGACGGTATCTGCGGCCTTCCACGAAACCCTGATAAATCAGTGCTTCTGCCGCGAGAACTACGTCGAAGTCCACATGAGCATCGGAGGCCGTGGCCGCTCCCTCGCGCCGAAGACGCGCCCACAGCTCACCGGAGCTTCGCCATGTCATCGCGTCAGGGGTCGTCGCAATCAGGAGCCCCGAGAGTGCGTCCAAGCGCTCCACGCTGGCCGTGAGGGACGCCAACAATAGCTCTCGCCGCACCTCGAAGATCGTGACCTCTGAGACGAAGATCTGATGGCGCCGCAAACGCACGGTGCGCAGTAGCCACTCTTGGAAAGCACGGTACTTGTGGCTGGGATTGCAGAGCTGGCCGAGCGGTCCTGCGTCGAGAAAGAGATTCATCTGCCCCCGAAGTTGGTTCTGTTCCGCCCGTGCGATGTGTCGGCGGAATGGTCGAACGAGGCCCTGGAGTCATCCAGGGAATTGGAAGAGCCGTTGTACAGATCGCTCTGCACGGTGCGCTTCAAGGGGGGTGAGTCCGTGACCCACTGCGCGATGCTTAGGACTCCGACCCCCGACCCGTCAAATCAATTCCGTACAGATATCTCTACATGGTGCGAAGACGGCGCCAATCTCTTCATTGTTTCTAATTGCACATGCCTCAACAGGACCTAGCGCGACGATTCAGATGGGAAGAGGTCTTCGACGCTCCACTCCGGTTCGTCGCCGGGGCGAACGGCCGCGAGTTTCGCGAAGTACTCTTCGAGAGCTTTCACCGTTGCCTCATCTGGCATTGGCAAAGACTTCTGGGGAGCCGGGGTCGGCGGCGCGGAGATGCGTTCCGGGCGGGGGGTGATGGGTGGATTCATCGTTGGCTACACTCCTTCCGAACGAAAATTACCACGTCGTCCCATCGCAAGGAACGTCGCTCATCCTGACCTGGAGGATCGCAACGCCCCCTCGGCGAGCGCACGGACGCGCGCGGCGAGGTCGTCGCTCTCGGCGGTCGCGCTCGCGCCGAGCCCCACCACGAAGCGAGCGAGCACCGAGGGCGCGCCCGTCCGCACGGTGACGCGGATCCCCTCCCCCACGGCCTCCACCCGCGCCTGCTTCGGGAGGTTGTGGCGCGCCCACTCGGCGTCGGGCGGTCGCACCACGAAGACGTGGTCGCGCGCGGCCTCCTCGCGGAAGCCGTGCAGGCTCTCCTCCAGCATCGCGGCGAGCGCGTCGCCGGGCGCTTCCCGCCACCACGACGCCCGGTCGAGCACCGCGTCGTAGGCCCGCTCGACGCGGAACCACTTCAACGCCCCGTCCCGGTGGCACACGGCCGCGAAGCGCGTCGCGCAGTCCGGGTCGAAGCGCTGCGGCGACACCGTGCGCCACGCGGGCTCCGCCTTCGCGCTGCCCCGGTAGAGCATCTTGAGCGGCGCGCGGGTGAGCACCGCCTCCTCCACCACGCGGAGCTTCGCCGGCTCGTCGGCCGGCGCCCCCGTCACCTCCGCGCCGAGCACGAGGCCGCGCGGCGCCACGGCGGCGACCACCCGCCGGATCCACTCGTCGCGCTCGCGACCGCGCGGCGCCCGCCGCAGCACGCGGACGAGGGTCAGGGTGTCGCCGGCGTCGAGCGCGAGGCCGCCGGGGATCCAGGTCTTCGGCACCGCCCAGACGACGTGCGGGTGCTCGGCGCGCGACGCGAGCGGGACGCCCTCCTGCTGGAGCTCGATCAGCCGCTTGCGGAGCCCCTCGGTCGACAGCCCGAGCGCGCGGGCGAGGTCGGCCTGCCGCCACTCCCGCTGCTTCAGGAAGGCCTGGTAGATCCCCACGATGCTCTCGGTGCTGCTGCGGCTCGGCACGCCGATCACCTCCGGCGCGATCGTACCGCAGCGGCGCGTCGCGGCGACCGCTCGAAGGGAGCCGGCCCGTCGCCCGTCGCTCGCTGGGGGCTTCCTACGCTCTCCAGCACGCTGACAGGTTCATGCCGACGCGGAGCGCCCTGGAACCCCGATGCGCCAGACCGGCGCGGAGCTGAGGCGCTCGTCGCTCACGGCCACGCCGCCGCCCCGCCCTCGCCCCCCACCACGCCCCGTCACCAGCGCAGCGTGGCCTCGCCCGCCGCGGCGACGTCGCCCGCCACGCGCACCGCGCCGTCCCGGTCGCCCGCGCCGTCGACCGTCACCTCCACCGCCGCGCAGCGCGCCCCGTCGCGCAGTGCGAACCGCATCACCTGGCGCGCGGTCGCCGGCCGGACGCCCTCGCGCACCAGCCACGCCGCCACGGCCGCGCACGCGACGCCCGCCGCGAGGTCATCCGCCGCGCCCGGCAGCACGAACCGCAGCGCGAGCTCCCCCTCCGCCGCGGGCACCACCAGCGCCGCGCCGAAGGGCTTCGCCTTCTCCACCAGCCGCTGCCACACCCCCGGCTGCGCGGCCGCGCGGGCGAGCGCCTCGGGCGAGCGCAGCGGGAGCACCAGCAGCGGCACGCCGCACGACGCGCTCACGGCAGGGAGCCCATCGGCGAGCTCGCCCTCGTCGAGCCCCACCGCGGCCGCGGCGAGCGCGCGGTCGTGCAGCGGGATCGCGCCGAGCACCGGGCGCGCGAGCGACGCCGACCAGCGCCCCGGGGCCTCGCGCGTCACGTCGGTTCGGGTGACGCCGAGCTCGAGGGAGAGCGACTCGCCGCCGAGGGCCTCGGCCACCGCGAGCGCCGCGCCCACCGAGAGCGGGAGCTCGCGCCGCGGGGTGAACACCCTCGCCCGCGCGCCGCAGTCGTCGCGCCGCGGCGGCAGGAGGAAGGCCGTCGCCGCGCACCCGAGGCCCGCGGCCACGCGCTGCGCCCGGTCGCCCGGGTCGCCGTGCACCACCGCCACCGTCGCGCCGCCGAACGGCACCGCGGCGAACACCTCGACCAGCGTCGCCCGCGTCACGCGCCGGCCCCGCGGTAGTGCGCGCGGATCTCGGCGAGGCCCTCGTCGAGGGTGACGCGCGGGGCCCACGCCAGGGCGGCGCGGGCCTTCTCGATGGAGAAGCTCCCGCGGCGGAGCACGAAGTCGACCGCGACGCGGGTGAAGGCCGGGGGCTTGCCGGTGACGCGCGCGGCGGCCTCCATCGCGGCGGCGAGGGCGCGGGCGGCGAAGCGCGGCGCGGAGCGGGCGGGCGGGGCCACGCCGGCGGCGTCGGCGAGGCGGCGGAAGTAGTCGCCGATGGTGCACTGGGTGTCGCCGTCGGTGACGATGAAGGTCTCGCCGACGGCGTCGTCCCGGTCGAGCGCGAGGAGGAAGGCGTCGACGAGGTTGTCGACGTGGACGTGCGCGAAGTGCCCGCGGCCGCCCTCGACGAGCACCATCTGGCGCGCGCGCAGCAGGGCCACCGGGCGCTCGACCCACGGCACGCTCCCGACGCCGTACACGTCCCCCGGCCGAACCACCACCACCGGCGCCCCCGCCCGCTGGAACTCCCGCGCCACCATCTCCCCCGCCCCTTTGGTCGCGCTGTACGGGTCGCCGGCCGCGAAGGGCCCCACCGACTCGTCGGCCACCGCCCCCGCGTCGAGGCCCATCGCCGCGATCGACGACACATGAACCACGCGCCGGGCCTTCGCCGCGACCGCGGCCTCGAGCGTGTGGCGCGCGCCCGTCACGTTGATCGCTTCGAAGTCCGCGAACGAGCCCCAGTCGCCCACGCGCGCGGCGAGGTGGACGACGAAGTCGGGCGCGAACGCCTCCAGCGCGCGTCGCGTGGCGGCCGCGTCGCGGAGGTCGCAGCGCTCGAAGCGGTGCCCCGGCGCGACCGACGGGGGCGCGGCGACGTCGAGGGCGAGCGCCTCGCACCCGGCGTCGGCCAGTCGTCGGAGCAGTCGGCCGCCGATGAACCCGCCCGCCCCGGTGACGGCGTAGCGGCCGGGGGGCGGCGGAGGGGGAGCGGGTCGGTCGGGGGCCATGGCGCGCGTCCCGCGAACCTATCGCAGGGGCGCCCCGCATGAAACAGTGGAAGCGCGGCCCGGGGTGGGTGTATCGATGGGGGCGTGGCGGAGGACGATTCCATGGAGATCTCGACGCTCCCGACGCTCTCGCACGACGCCGAGCGCCTCGTCGAGCTGCACGCCCGCTGGGTCGAGCTGCGCGACGCGCGCGGGCGCACGCTGCCCGAGTCGGCCTTCGGCGAGGCCGCGCGCGACGTCGCCGAGCACGTGATCGAGCACCGGGCGCGGCTCTTCGAAGTGATCGCCGACCTCAACGTCGCGCCCGACGCGGACACGCCCGCGGGCTGGCGGCGCTACGAGGCCAACCGCGACGCGGTGAAGTTCTGCACGGTGCTGCTCGGCGAGATGAGCGCGGCGCTCGGGCTCACGTCGCTGCCGACGCCCGCGCCGGCGTGATCTCGGTCGCGCTCCCCTTCCGCGACGCGTCGGCCACCGTAGGAGCCGCGCTCCGCTCGGTGCTGGCCGAGCCCGAGGTGGGCGAAGTGATTGCGGTCGACGACGGTTCGCTCGACGCCGGCGCGTCGGTGGTGGCCGACCTCGCCGCGTCCGACGCGCGCGTCCGCCTCGTCCGGGGCCCCGCCCGCGGGATCGTCGGCGCGCTCACCTGCGCGCTCGAGCACTGCGCGGGGGACTACGTCGCGCGGATGGACGCGGACGACGTCTCGCTCCCCGGGCGCGTCCGCGCGTGCGCCGCGCTGCTCGACGGCGACCCCTCGCTCGGCGCGGCCGCGACGCGCATCGAGGTCGGCGGCGCGGCCGGGGGCATGGCCGCCTACGCCGCGTGGCAGAACGGGCTCCTCACCGCGGCCGACCACGCGCGCGAGATCTTCGTCGAGGCGCCGCTCTGCCACCCGGCGACGGTCCTCCGGCGCGCGGCGCTCGACGCGGTGGGCGGCTACCGCGACACCGCGTGGCCCGAGGACTGGGACCTCTGGCTCCGGCTCGACGCCGCGGGCTTCGGCCTGGCCAAGAGCGAGCGCGTCCTCTTCCGGTGGCTGCACCGCGAGGGGCGCCTCACCTTCACGCACGCCCGCTACGCCTGGGAGCGCCTGATGGACGCGCGGGCCTGGCACCTCCCGGCCCGCCTCGCGCGCGTCGCCGCCGGCCGCGCGCTCGCGGTGTGGGGCGCGGGCCCGACGGGGAAGGCCCTGGCGCGCGCGCTCGAAGGCCGCGGCGTGCGGGCCTCGCTCTTCGTCGACATCGACCCGCGGAAGATCGGTCGCACGGCCCGCGGCGCGCCCGTCGTAAGCCCCGGCGCGCTCGACGCTTCGAAGCACTTCTGCGTGGTCGCCGTCGGCGCGCGCGGGGCGCGAACCCTGGTGCGCGACGCGCTCGCCGCGCGCGGCTGGCGCGAGGGCGAAGACTTCCTCGCCGCGTCCTGAAAATTCCAGCGGCGCGACCGGGCGCGTCGCGCGATGGTCACGAGAGCCCCACACGGCCGCGGTGATTTCGTGTGCCGTGGGGCTTTGACCCGGCGCGCCCGTTTGGGGCAACCTCCCCTCACATCCCCGATGCGAACCTCCCCCCCGAGAATTCTTCACCTGCTGCTGCTGGCGGCCTGCGCGCTGGTGGCCTGCGCGGAGGGCTCCGTCCCCGCCAACGGCGACTCCGGCTTCAAGGACGACCTCACGCTGCCGCCCGAGGACACGGGCGGCCCGGGGCCCGTCGACCCGCCGCCCGAGCGCTGCGGCCAGGCCGGCCAGCGCTGCTGCGGCGGCACCGCGTGCGAGACGGGCTTCGACTGTCGCGAGGGCGCGTGCTGCGCGCCGCCGAGCGCCGCGTGCATGAGCGCCACCGACTGCTGCGACGGGGCGATGTGCGCGCAGGGCCGCTGCTGCATGGGGACGATGGGCCGCTGCGCCTCGAGCGCCGACTGCTGCGAGGGGACCACCTGCACCGGCGGCATGTGCACGGCCCCGTCGGCCGCGTGCGGCGCGGCGGGCCAGGCGTGCTGCGCGGGCGACATCTGCCAGGCGGGCTTCGCGTGCGTCTCGGGGATGTGCAGCGCCTGCGGGACGGACGGCCAGCCCTGCTGCCCGGGCTCCACCTGCACGGGCACGCTCGCGTGCGTGGCCGACCAGTGCACGACGCCGCCGCCCTGCGGCGACCGGCTCCAGCCCTGCTGCGCGGGCAGCTCGTGCAACCCCGGCCTCGCGTGCGACATGGGCACCTGCGCGGCGGCCCCTGCGGCCTGCGGCGGCGACGGGCAGATGTGCTGCGGCACCGCCTGCAACCCGGGCCTCAACTGCGAGGGAGGCACCACCTGCCGGATGGGCACGGGGATGCCCGTCCCCTGCGGCGACATGGGCCAGACGTGCTGCGGCGGCACCGCCTGCAACTCGGGGCTCACCTGCTCGCGCGGCACCTGCTCGATGGGAACCGGCGGCATGCCCGCGCCCTGCGGCGGCAACGGCGAGACCTGCTGCGGCGGCGTCGCGTGCAACTCGGGCCTCTCGTGCACGGGCGGCGTCTGCTCGATGTCGATGACCGGCGGGATGGACGCGGGCGGCGGCCCCGGCGGCACCCCCGGCCCCTGCGGCGACTCGGGCCAGCCCTGCTGCGGCTCGATCGCGTGCAACTCGGGCCTCACCTGCTCGTCGGGCACCTGCCAGTCGGGGAGCACCGGCCCCGGTAGCGGCCCCGGCACCGGCCCCGGGACGGGCCCCGGCACCGGCAGCGACGCAGGGACCGGCCCCGGCACCGGCCCCGGCACCGGCCCTGGGACGGGCCCCGGCACGGGAACCGACGGCGGCGGCCCCGGCGCGGGCGGCTGCGGCGGCGACGGCGAGCCCTGCTGCGGCTCGGGCGCGTGCAACGCCACGCTCGCGTGCACGGGCGGCACCTGCCGGCCCTCCTCGGGCATGTCGTGCGGCGCGATGGGCCAGCCCTGCTGCGGCACCGCGGCGTGCGAGCCGGGCCTCACCTGCGGGGGCATGCCCCGCACCTGCCAGATGGGCGCGGGCGTGTGCGGCGGCGACGGCCAGGCGTGCTGCTCGGGCAACACCTGCACCAACGCGGCCTTCCAGTGCCTCGGCGGGACGTGCCAGCGCTGCAACAGCGCGGGCACCGCGTGCTCGACGATGTCGCCCTGCTGCGCGGGCCTCACCTGCAACGCGGGCACGTGCAGCAACGGCATGACGCCGATCCCCGCGGGCGGCGACTGCACGCCCGGCATGACGATGTGCGCGAGCGGGACGATGTGCGCGCAGGCCCAGGGCGCCAACCGCTGCTGCCGCGCGGAGGCCGGCACGTGCATGACGGACAACGAGTGCTGCGGCGAGCTGTCGTGCCGGTCGGGCCGCTGCGCGCGCAACACGATGGGCGGCTCGTGCACCACCAACGCCGACTGCACCTCGGGCCAGGAGTGCCGCGGGGGCATGTGCCAGATGATGGGGACGATGTGCGCGAGCCCCGGGCAGATGTGCTCGACGGGCGCCTCGGGCACGCGCTGCTGCGCGGGCACCGGCGGCATCTCGATCGCGTGCAGCTCGACCACCGCGGGCACCACGGGCACCTGCTGCAACCGGGCCAACGGCGCGTGCTCGTCGGGCGCCGACTGCTGCAACGGCGCGGCCTGCACCGGCGGCCGCTGCGCCTGCGCGGCGGCGATGGCGACCTGCACCACCAGCGCCGACTGCTGCGGCTCGATGCTCTGCTCGGGCGGCCGCTGCGTCTGCCGCAACCGCGGCCAGTCGTGCTCGGCCGACTCGGACTGCTGCGCGGGGAGCTCGTGCTCGGGCGGCGTCTGCAGCGACTGCACGCGCGCCGGCGACACCTGCACGGCGGCGGCGATGGGCGCGACGGCGTGCTGCTCGCCGGCCCAATGCCGCCGCATCATCTCCACCGACCGCTGCTGCGTGCAGCAGGGCCAGCTCTGCACCAACGACCTCCAGTGCTGCGGCTACATGCTCTGCACGAGCGGCCGCTGCGCCTGCCAGGCCGAGGGCCGGAGCTGCCAGGAGACCAACGAGTGCTGCACCGGGTTCTCCTGCACGATGGGCGTGTGCCGGCGCATGGCCGACGCGGGGACGGACGTGCCGCGCGAGGGCGGGTCGGAGGGCGGCACGGGCACCGAGGGCGGCACGGGCACCGAGGGCGGCACCGGCGACGGCGGCGAGGGGGGCATGTGCCTCCCGCTCGGCGGCACCTGCATGGCGGGCCAGGCCTGCTGCGGCGACGCCACCTGCGGCGAGCAGCCGGGCGGTGTCCGCACCTGCTGCCGCAACTCCGGCGGCGCCTGCACCGCGCAGCTCGACTGCTGCGGCTGGCAGCTCTGCACCAACGGCCGCTGCGCCTGCCGCGCGCGCGAGGCGACGTGCCTCTCGGACTCCGACTGCTGCGGCGGCGCGCGGTGCAACCGGCCGACGGGGATGATGTCGGCGTCGGGGACGTGCGCGTGCCGGCGCGAGCTCGAGATGTGCACCTCCAGCGAGGGCTGCTGCTCGGGCCTGGAGTGCCGCGGCGGGCGCTGCCTGACGCCGGGCTGCATCCCGCCGGGCGACGACTGCATGGTCGGCGACGGCGGCATGGCGACGGGCGACGGCGGCGCGACGACGTGCTGCTCGGGCTTCGAGTGCGGCGCGCAGCCGTCGGGCATCAACCGCAAGTGCTGCCGCCCGCCGGCGCTCACCACCACCGACCCGCCGGTGCCGTGCACCAACAGCCTCGAGTGCTGCGGCACAGTGCTCTGCGTCAACGGCGCGTGCCAGTGCCGGCGCAACGGCGAGAGCTGCCTGCGCAACATCGACTGCTGCGGGCTGATGCTCTGCGACCGCCCGACGGGCGCGACGATGGGCACCTGCCGCTGCCAGATGCGCGGCCAGCTCTGCCGCACCGGCGGCAACGACTGCTGCTCGGGCCTCACCTGCACCGGCGGCACCTGCCAGTAGGCGGGCGCCCCTCCGCCCCCCTCCCCCACTTCTGTCGCTTGTGAGCGCGCGCTTGTGGCGGCCTTCACGCCGCTGGTATGGTCCGCGCCCATGATGCATCGGAAGTCTCGCGCCCGCGCGGCGGCGACCCTGGCGCTGCTGGCCCCGCTGATGGGCTGTCAGCTCGTGAAGAAGCTCACCGGCCGCAACGGCAACGACGCCGGCGCGCGCACCACCGCCGCGCCGATCGGCGACGCGGCCGGGGCGTCCCCGGTCATCGCGCTCCCCAACCCCACGGTGGCGCCGCTCCCCAACACGGCACCGCCCGTCCCGCCGGCGCCGGTCGACGCCTCGCCCGCGGTCGACGACGCCGCGGTGGCCGTCGCGGCCGACGCGCCCGCCGCGGCCGACGCGCCGGTGGTGGCGGTGGTCGACGGGGGCGCCGTCCCGACCGACCTCGAGGGCGGCCGTCGGCCCGGCGGCAGGTACGACAACTACTGCAAGGAGCACCCGGGCCGCGTCCACCCGCGCACGCACGTGCTCTGCCCGATGTGACCCGCCCGCGTTGACAGCCCCGCGCGCGGTGAGAGCGTCGCGCGATGCCCCCCCTCCCCTTCCTCCCGCTGCCGCTCCTCGCCCGCGCGGGCGCCCCCTTCGCCGCCGCCTACGGGCGATTGTTCGGTCGCTGAACCAACCCGACGTCGCCGCGCAGGCTTCGGACTGATCGCCCGCGCAGCGTTGCGCGCCTGGCGGGGTCGTTGGTATCCGTACGATCATGACCGCGAAGGCCGCCCTGCCCCCCTCGCTGCGCGACAGCCCCCTGTTCCTGACGCAGCGCGCGGCGCTGGCGCTGGCGGCCCGGTGCCGCAAGGCGCTCAAGGCCCGCGGCATCGACGACGTGAACCCCGCGCAGCTCAGCATCCTCGCGGCGCTCGAGGAGGAGGACGGCGCCACGGCCACGGCGCTCTCGCGGGCGGTGATGTACGAGAAGTCCACCCTGACGCCGTTGCTCGACAAGCTGGAGGGGGCGGGGCTCATCCTGCGCGCGCGCGACCCGAAGGACGGGCGCGTCCAGCGGCTCTTCATCACGAAGAAGGGCCGCAAGCGCCGGCGCGAGGTGGAGGCCGTGGTCGCGTCGCTCACCGCCTCGGTGATCGACGCGCTGCCGAAGAAGGTGCTCAAGCACCACCTGGAGTTCTGCGAGGCCGTGCTCGCCGCGGAGGAGGGCGCCGCGCCGCCCGCGCTCCCGGCCCCGCGCCCGAAGGCCCTCAGCCCGCGCAACGGGTAGGCGACGGCGGCGAACGCGCACTCGTCCCCGCCGCGGGCCGGTGGTAGCTTCACGCCGCGATGCGATCGTGGTTGCTCTGGGCGCTCTTGATCTCCAGCGCGTGCGTGGCGAAGCCCGAGGCGACGCGCGACGGGGGCACCCCCTGCCGGCGTGAGGAGGACTGCAACCGCGGGCCCCTGTGCGGCCCCGTCCTGCTCTGCGTGGAGGGCTTCTGCGCGGCCGACCCGGTGTTTCGTGCGTGCCCCGACGGGGGCTACCCCGACGGCGGCGCGGTGGTCGAGTGCGTCACCTGGGTGAGCTGCAACGCCGCCTCCTGCGGCGACCTGGTCGCCTGCCGCGACGGCCGCTGCGACCCGTCGGCCCCGCCCGTCGTCGTCCCCTGCGACGCCGGCGCGGACTGACCCCTCACGGCCCCGTCCGGTACGTCACCCCCACGAACAACGCCCTGCCCGGCAGCGGGTACCCGATGAAGTCCACCACGGGCACCACCGCGCTCGCGCCGTCGGGGAGCGCGCGCGTCGCCGTCCGCACGTCGAGCAGGTTGGTGGCCGTCACGCCGAGCGAGAGCCCGCGCGCGAAGGGCGGCTCCCACGCGAGCGAGGCCCCGACGAGCGCCCGCGCGGGCACCGCGAGCTCGTCGAGGTTGGTCTCCTCCAGCCACGACGCGGAGGTGAACGACACGTCCGCCCGCGCGACCAGCGCCCCGACGCGCGCGTGCGACCAGCGGCCCGAGAGCGCGGCGAAGAGGTCGTGCGCGGGCACGCCGGGCACGCGCTTGCCGCCGATCACGGGGACGTCCCCGGCCGCGCGGGCGTCGGTGAACGCGTAGCTCACGACGGCCTCGAGGCGGCGCCCCCACGACGCGCGCGCCTGCGCCTCCACGCCGCGCACCGCCGCCGCGGACACGTTGAAGGCCTGGAAGGCGGCGCGGTTCACTTGGACGAACGCGATGAGGTCGCGCACGTCGCGGACGTAGCCCGCCACCTCGAGCCGCGCGCGCAGCCCCCCCGACGCGCCGTGGAGCACCGCCCCGACGTCGGCGTTGAGCGCGCGCTCGGGCCGGAGCGCCGCGTTGCCCCGCACGAACCCCCGGTCGCCGTAGAGCTCGGGCAGCGTCGGCGCCCGCTCGAACCACCCGCCGTTCGCGCGCAGCTCGAGCCACGGCGCCGCCGCCCACGACGCACCCAACCGCGCGGTGACCAGCGCCCGCGCCGACGCGTCGACCGCCCCCACATCGGCCAGCACCTCGACGCCCGCGCCGGGCGCGATGCGGAGCGGCCCGACGCGCGCTTCGCCCTCCACCCCCGCGAGCCCGCTCCAGCGCGCCACCGCGAGGTCGCCGACGGATTGAACGCCCCCCGCGAAGGACTCGCGCCGCCCGCGGAGCACGGGCTCCAAGGTCACCGGCCCCACCGCGAACGCCCCCGACGCGCCCACCTCGAACGACGCGCTCGACGCACGCGCCACGTACGGCTCCGCGCCGTAGAGCGGCACCGCGCCCACGTTGGCGAACACGTCGCGCCGCAGCACCGCCGCCGCCCACGCCTCGCCCCGCCGCCCCCGCCCGCCGAAGGGCGCCGACAGTCGCAACAGCGCGCGGCCCTGCGTGAGGTACGGGCCGTCGGCGGGGCTGGTACCGGGCCCCGCGATCTGCCGCTCGCGCCAGCCGAGCACCGCGAGGGCACACGGGGCGCGCGACGGGTCGGCGCCCACGCACACGCGGGCGAGCGCGTCGAGCGCGTCGGCGGCGTTGTTGCTGCGCTCGCGCGTGACCCCCGCGCCCCGCAGCGTCGGGCCCTGGTCGTAGTAGGGGAAGGTCCCGTCGGTGCCGCGGTAGCCGAAGGCCGCGAGCGCGCCGCCGCCCGCCACCGTCGCCGACGCTCGACGCGCGCCGAAGGAGCCGTAGCCCGCGGCCGCGGTCACCGAGAGTTCCCCGCCGCGGGGGCGCCGGGTGACGAGCTCGACGGCGCCGCCGAGGCCCGACACGCCGAGGCGGAGCGGGGCGCCGCCGCGGTACACGTCCGCCCGCTCGAGGAGCGCCGGCGGGACGAGCGCGAGGTCGACCCCGTCGCTCGCCGCGTCGTTGAGCACCACCCCGTCGAGCGCCACCGTGAGGTGCGCGCCCGGCGCGCCGCGGAGCGTCATCGACTGCGGCGCGAACCCGTCCCCCGTGCGGCGCACGTGGAGCCCCGGCGCCTCGTCGAGCAGCTCGCCCGCCGACTCCGCGAGGCCGCCGCGGGCGCGGAGGTCCACGGCCGTGGCGAAGCGCGTGCCCCCTTCGACGCGCTCCGCCTCGCGCGCGCCGCGGACGGTGGCGGTGCCCTCCTGGGCGCGCGCCGGCGCTGAAATCGCGAGGAGCGCGAGCAGGAGCGGCGGGGCGGCGCGCACGGCGGGCCCGCGGTTGTACCCGATGTCCGCGGCCGCGACCCGCGCGCGGTGAACTTGCGGCCGGCGCCCGTTGGCGATAGGGCTCGTCTCGAAGGTACCGCGCCATGCCCCGTCACCCCCGCCGATGCCTGGTGGTGCGCTGCGGCGACCCCGAGCCCACGGTCGCGCGCGATCACGGCTGCTTCGCGAAATGGTTCCGCGCCGCCATCTGCCCGACGGTGGAGATCGACGTGGTCGACACCCGCACCGACGTCCTCTGCCCGACGCGCCTCGACGGCGTCGGCGCGGTGGTGGTCTCGGGCTCGCCGCACGCCGTGTACGAGCCGCACCCGTGGATCCCCGCGGCCGAGGCCCTGGTGCGCGAGGCCGTCGCGCGCCGCGAGCTCCCGCTGCTCGGCGTGTGCTTCGGGCACCAGCTCCTCGCGCAGGCGATGGGCGGCGCGGTGACGCGCAACCCGCGCGGCCGCGAGATGGGCACCATCGAGGTCGAGCTCAACGACCACGGCGCGCGCGACGCGCTCTTCCGCGCGATGCCCCGGCGCTTCGCCGCGCAGGCCACGCACTGCGACACGGTGCTCCGCGCGCCGCGCGAGGCCGCGGTGCTGGCGACGAGTTCGAAGGATGGGTGCCAGTCGTTCCGCGTCGGCGAGCGGGCGTGGGGGGTGCAGTTCCACCCCGAGATCACCGCGCCGATCATGCGGGGCTACGTGCGGGCCCGCGCCGCCGCGCTGCGGGCCGAGGGCAGCGACCCCGACGTCGTCCACGCCGGCGTGCGCGACCAGGTCGACGGCGCGCGCGTGCTCGCCAACTTCCTCGCGGTGGCCTTCGACGCCGCCCGCGCGCCCTCCGAGCCCGCGCACCCGTAGCCCTCCGCCGACGCGGGGCCCCTCACCCGGTCACAACGCGCCCGACGACGTGGACGACCCGCGGCAGCATCTCCGCCGGGCGAACCCCGAGGAGCTGCTTGCAGGTCCGCGTGAGGTGGGCCGAGTCCGCGAAGCCCGCCTGGTGCGCGGCCTCGGTGAGGTTCGCCGTGCCGAGCGCCGCCTCACGAATCGCGCGCTGGAGCTTGAACCACGCCCGCCACACCCGCGGCGGCGCGCCGAGCGTCTCCGTCGCGAGGTGCGTCATCCGGCTCTCGGAGAGCCCCGCCCGCGCGGACGCCTCCGCCACGCTCAGCCCCTCCGCGTCGATCGCCTCGAGCGCCCGCAGCACCCGCCCGTCGACGCGGCGTTGCGGGGCCGCGAGGGCGTCGCCGAGGGCCTCGCGCAGGTCGTCGCGCCCGGGCACGAAGCCCCGCCATTTCTCCGCGAGGCGCCGGACGTCGTCGAAGCCGTAGCGCCTCGCGTCGAGGTAGGCCACGCACGCGTAGGGGTCGCCAAACGAGAGCACCGTGTGGGTGGCCCCCGCGGGCAACGCGACGGCCCCCGCCGACCGCACGCGCCGCCCCGCCAGCGCGAGCTCGCAGCGCCCGAGCAGCACCCCGTGGACGGGCGGGCTCCGCTCGAAGAGGCGGACCCCCGCGGTGCGAGCGCCCGTGAGCGCCACGTGGGGGCCGACCGCCAGCACCGTCGTGGCCTCCTCGGCGTCGGTCGCGCGGCGGGGTGGGGCTCCCATGGCGCGATCTTCATGCGGCCGGCGCGCGCGGGCAAGCGCAGCAGATGGGTTCAAGCGCGGAGGCCGCGGCGCCCCTTAGTCTCCCGACGCCGCGCCACCCCCGAGGCGGCGCCGCGGAGACACGCCATGACCCAGAGCCCACCCGAGATCCGAGCCTTCAAGCCCGTCTTCACCGCCATCGGCGTGATCTACGTCGCCCTCGCCGCGTCGGCGCTCGCGCGCGGCACCGCCATGCTGCGCGACTTCGGGGTGCCCGAGGCCCTGACCCGCGAGCCCGTGCTCGGCGACTTCTTCTACTTCTTCTACCAGTACATGGCCTGGGGGGGCGTGCTCCAGGTGCTCTTCGGCCGGGTCGTGCGCGGCCTGCGGGCCCAGACGCTCGTCGCCGGCGCCTACTCCGCGGCCAACATCTTCTTCATGCTCCGCGACCTGTCCACCTCCGACAGCCGCTTCGGCAACCGCCTGTACCGCGGCGACGCGACCCTGATGTTCGTCGTGGTCGACCTCGCGGTCGCGGCCGCGTTCGGCGCCGTGGCCGTGGCGGGCCTGCGCCGCCTGCGCGCGGGCGAGGGCGCCGCCGCGCCCGAGACGTGAGGGGCCCGCAGCGCCGCAGCGGCACGTCATCGAAGGTGACCTCCTCCCCGGCCGCGATGTCCCGGCAGGCCACGCGCTCGCCGGTCAGGCGGGCGGCTCGCGCCCCGCGACGGGGGCGATGGCCTCGATGAGACCGCGCAGGGCGATCGGGCGCTGCTGCGCCGCGTGGAACGCGAGCCCGTACGCGTCGAACTCGCGCACGACGCCCGCTTCGAGCGGCACGCGGAGGAGGATGCGCCCATCGACCACGGCCTGCGCCGCGCCGGCGGTGTCCTCGAAGTAGAGGGAGATGAACGCCGCGAGGCGAGACGCCACGAAGGGGACCTCCTCGCGCGCGAGGTCCTGCTCGCGCAGCCAGCGGTCGAACGGGCTCAGGAGCGCGCGCAGGTCGAGCCGACCGCCCGCGGCGTGCAAGCCGACGTCGGCGAGGAACTCCGCGAGCATCGGGCGTTGTTCGCGGAGCGTCCGCTCGGCGCGCGACATGGGGCGACTGTGCACGCGGGTGCGGCGCGCGTCGAGCGCGGACGACGCGCGGACGGCGCGTTCGGGGGAGCGCCTCCGATCGAGCTCCACCCGCATGACGGCGTCGCGCAGCCCGCGGGGCGCGAGGTCACGCCGGGTGTTTCCTCAGGCCGATCGACTATCCTCCGCGGCCATGCCGAAGCCCGCCGCGAAGCGCTCGAAGGTGAAGTCCCCGTTCGCCCTCCACCCCACGCTGACCCCGCGGAGCAACCCCGTCACCGCGCGGGCGCGGGCCCTCGCGCTCTCCCCCGACGGCGCCCACCTGCTCGTCGTCGACGACGGCAGGGCGCGCTTCTTCGACACCCGCACCGGCGAGCCCGCGCTCCAGGGGACCGCCCTCGACGGGCGCGAGGTCGAGCACGTCGCGTGGTCGCCGCGCGGCGACGCGGTGGCCCTGCTGCGAAGGGGGGATCGGAGCGCGAACGTCACGCTCGGCGACTTCCCCTCCGGCGCGGTTCGCCACGAGGTGGCGCTGGAGGAGTTCGGCACGTTCTCGCACGGACACCCCGGCGTCACGGCCGCGGTGATGGCCTTCGGCGAAGACGGATCGACGCTGTGGGCGCGCTCGGTGCCCGACATCTCCCGGCGCGACTCCTTCGTGTGGCGCGTCGACGGCGCGGGCGGCGCGGCGGCCTGCGCGCGGCTCCCGCTCGGCGACCTCGTCGAGGCCATCGCCCCGCTCGACGGCGACAGGCTCGTCGCCGTCGCCGGCCATCGCGGCCCCGACACGCTCGTCGTCTGGCGCTTCGGCGACGAGGCCCCGCTGGCCTCCGACGACGAGGTGTGGGGGCTCGACCTCGCCCTCGCGGGCGGCCGCGTCTGGGTCGCCGGCGACGATCGCTGGGCCTTCTCCGTCGACCCCGCCGGCCTCCTCGCCGGCCGCCTCGGCGAGCCCAGCCCGAAGCGCCTCGCCCTGGAGCACAAACGTGGGCAACCGGCGCGCGACGCCCGCGTCGAGGCCCTCGCCAGCCGCGCGCGGGGCAAGTGGTACCAGCAGCACTTCCAGTGGCGCCGCGACGTCGAGGCGAGCAAGGCCGAGGACGAGCGGCGGTCGGAGTCGCCGCGCTCGCGCCCCGGCGCGCGGGCCTGGCTCCACGAGGAGCCCAACGGCGTCCCGCAGTGCGCCCGCCTCGGCCGCGCGGCGCTCGTTCGCGACGGGGTGACGCTCAGCGCGTGGTGGGAGGACGACGGCGCCTTCCGCGAGCTGCGCCTCGTGGAAGACCTCCTCAAGTGCGCGCCGAGCGGGTCGCGCATGGTCGACGTGGCGGCGGCGGGCGGCGTCGTCGCGGTCGCGTGGGACAAGAGCCTCGGCGGCGGCACCGCGCTCGTCCACGTGATGGAGGTCGACCTCGCCGCGCTCGGCCTCGCCGCGTAGGCGCGCGGGCGTCCGTGCGTCGGGTCGCGGGCTCCCCGGTTGCGCGATCGGGCGACCGGCGGTAGAGCCCGCGTCGATGCGAATTCTCTACGGCGTCACGGGGGAGGGCCTCGGCCACGCGATGCGATCGCGCGTCGTGCTCGACCTCTTGCGCGCGGACGGGCACGACGTGCTGGTCGCCGCCTCGGCGCGGGCCGCCACCTACCTCGCCGCGCGCGGCCACCGGGTCGTGGCGATCGACGGGTTCTCGCTCCAGTACGCGGACGGGGCCCTCCTGCGCGCCCGCACGCTCTCGCGCACGCTCCGCACGGCGCCCGCGTCCCTCGCGCGCAACCTCGCCGCCGCCAGGGAGCACGTCGACCCCTTCGCGCCGGAGGTATGCGTGACGGACTTCGACTCGTTCGCCCACGCCTGGGGGCTGCGCCACCGCGTCCCCGTCGTCAGCCTCGACCACCACCACGTCATCACCCGCTGCGCGCACGACCGCGCGGCGCGCGCGCTGCTCCCGCGGGGTTTCTCGCTCACGCAGGCGGTCGTCCGCGCCAAGCTGCCGGGCTGCCGGCGCTACATCGCCAGCTCGTTCTACCAGCCCCGCGTCCACCCGAGGTATGCGCGCGACACGGCGGTGACGGGGCCCGTGCTCCGGCCCGAGGTTCTCCCGCTCGCGCCCTCCACCGGCGAGCACGTGCTGGTGTACCAGACCTCCCCCGCGCGCTCGCGGATCGAGGACGTGCTCCGGGCCTCCCCCGGGGCGACCTTCGTGGTGTACGGCCGCGGCCGCGACGAACGCCTTGGCAACGTGCACTTCCGCGCGTTCGACGAGGGGCGCTTCCTCGATGATCTCGCGTCGGCGCGCGCCGTCATCACCAACGGCGGGCACACCGTCATGGCCGAGGCGCTGCACCTCGGCAAACCGCTGCTCTCCGTCCCAGTTCGCCACCAGGGCGAGCAGGAGCTCAACGCCGCCTACCTCCAGCACCTCGGGTACGGCCTCGCCGCGCGGCGCCTCGACGCGCCCTCGCTCCACCGCTTCCTCCGCTGGGTCGACGCGCCCGAGCGCCCGCCCGTGCCCCGCGTCCCCGCCGGCAATGACGACGTCGCGCGCCACCTCCGCGACGCGCTCACGGAGTGCGCCCGATGAACCACCCGCCCCACCCGCTCTACGACGCACCGGATTTCGAGTCCTTCTGGCGGGCGTACGTCATGGCCCATCGCGACCCGGCCACGCAGCGCGCCCACGCCCTCGCCACCACGCTGATGCTCGCGTGCGTCGCGCGGGGCGTCCGCACGCGGCGGCTCCGGTGGTTCGCGCTCGCGCCGCTGGTCGACTACGCCATCGCGCAGGGCTCGCACCGCGTCGTCGAGGGCAACCGCACGCAGCCCTGGCGCGACACGCCGCGGCACCTGCGCGCCGAGCTCCGGATGTGGCGCTACTCGCTCACCGGGCGCATGGCGCGCGAGGTCGAGCGCGTCGAGGCCGAGCTGCGCGACCGCGACGCCCCGCGGTGAAGCGACGGGGAGCGGGAGCACCTCGGTGCTTCGAGGCGGGGATTCGTCGCCGCTGGGAGCGCCTCGGTGCTTCGAGGCGGGGGCGCGTCGCCGATTCCGAGCACCGCGGTGCTTCGAGATGGGGTCAGGTCGCCGCCGTTGAGCACCGCGGTGCTTCGAGATGGCGTCAGGTCGCCGCTGCTGAGCACCGCGGTGCTCCTCGAGGGATACCAGCGGGGGCGTTCCCCGGTCGGGTCGGCCGCGCGCGAAGTCCCGGCGGGTCGGCGCTCCGTCGGGGTCGCGTTGAAGCCGCGGCCCCTATCCCCGCGAGACGGAATCCCGCCGGGGTGCTATTCGTTGCGCCCTCACGGTCATGTCCATCGCACCCCACGCGTCGGCGCTCCGCGCGGCGCTCGAGTCCGCGGGCCGGGGGCTCGTCGAGCGCGAGGCCCTCGTCGAGCTCATCGCCCTCGCCGCCGTCGCCGGCGAGCACGTCCTGCTCATCGGTCCGCCCGGCACCGCCAAATCCGAGGTCGCCCGGCGCGCCGCGCGGGCCTTCGGCGGGCGCTATTTCGAATACCTCCTCGGCCGCTTCACCGAGCCCAGCGAGATCTTCGGCCCCGTCGACCTCCGCAAGCTCCGCGAGGGCGTGGTGGAGGTCGAGACCGCGGGGATGCTCCCCGAGGCCGACGTCGCCTTCCTCGACGAGGTGTTCCTCGGGTCGACCGCCATCCTCAACACCCTCCTCGGCATCCTCAACGAGCGCAGCTTCCGCCGCGGCCACACCGCCGTCGCGTGCCCGCTCCGCGTGTGCGTCGGCGCCTCCAACGCGCTCCCCGACGACGACGCCCTCGCCGCCTTCGCCGACCGCTTCCTCGTTCGCCACTTCCTCGACGCGGTGCCCGACGCGCGCCTCGAAGACATGCTCGCCGGCGCGTGGTCGCTCGGCGCGACGCCCGCGGCCGGCGCCTCGCTCGCCGACGTCGACGCCCTCGCCCGCGCCGCGCGCGACGCCGACCTCGCCCCCGTCCGCCCGCACCTCGCCCACGCCATCCGCCTGCTCCGCAAGAACGGCGTCTCCCTCTCCGACCGCCGCGCCGCCCGCGTCCAACGCCTCGTCGCCGCCGCCGCCGTCCTCGCCGGCCGCGCCACGCCCACCGAGGCCGACCTCTGGCCCCTCGTCGCCGCCGTCCCCACGCGCGAGGAGCAGACCACCGCGCGCCACTGCCTCCGCGACCTCCTCGCCCGCAGCGACAACCCCGTCCTCACCGCCGCCGCCGAGGAGAGCGCCGCGGGTCCCCTCGCCCGCGCCCGACGCATCGCCCAGCGCGCCGACGCCCTCCTCGGGCAGGAGCCGCGCGACGGATCCAACAACACGGGCCACGTCCCCGCCGGCCCCGACGCCCGCGAGGCGTGGCGCCTGGCGCTCGAAGGGGTTCTCCGCGAGGTCGACGCGGGCTTCGCGCCGGGCGCGCTCCCGCCCGAGCTCGCCGCCGTGCGCGACCGCGTCCGCGCGATCGTCGACGCAGACGACGACGAGGGCTGATGCCTTACCGCGACCTCCAGCGACCCGCCGCGCCCGCCCCCACCGAGCGCGTCGCGTGGGTGCCGCGCGAGCCGCCGCTCGACCCCGCCGCGGTGGCGGGCGTCGGTGACGCGGCGCGCGCGCTCGCCCGGCGGCTGCTGCGCCTCGACGACGCGCGGCTCGCGGCGCTCCAGGGCGTCGCGGGCGCGTCGGCGGTGGCGGTGATGGGCCCCGTCGAGGCGCTCCCGTGGGCCGAGGGGGTGGTGTACCTCGGCCGCGACCCGCTGGCGCCGACGCTCTACTTCCCCACCGCGCTGCGTCCCGCCGTGCACGTCGCCCTCTTCGAACGGGCGGTCGTTCGCGACCGAACCATCGCCTCGCCCATCGCCGTCGTCCCGCGCGACGGGGGCCTCACCGTGTTCTCGCTCACGGCCGCGCGGCCCGTCTCGCGCGAGCGCCTCACCGCGTGGATCAACGGGTGACGTCGTGGACCTCCCCCCGGCCCTCGCACCCTGGAAGGACGCGCTCGCCGCGGTGTCGCCCGAGGTGGCCGCCGCGCTCGGCGACTGGCTCCTGAAGCTCGCGCCCGCGGTGGGCCCGCTCCGCACCCGCACGCTCGTCGGGACGGGCGAGCCCGACGGCTACGACGGGCTCCTGCGGCGCGGGCCCTACGAACGGCTGCTGCTCAGCGAGTGGCTGCTGGCCACGGAGGCGCCCGAGGAGTTCGTGCGGCGCGCGGCGACGCGGGAGCTGGCGTTTCACCGCATGGCGCACCGCGAGCCCGCGGACGCGCGCGCCTCGGTGGCCCTCTTCGACGCGGGTCCCTCGCAGCTCGGCGTGCCTCGGCTCGTCCACGTCGCCGCGCTCGTCCTCCTCGCGCAGCGCGCGGCGAAGGCGAAGGCGCGCTTCGGCTGGGCCGTGCTCCAGCGGCCGCCCGGCGCCCCCGACGGCGGCGGCCTCACCCTCGGCCTCACCGCGCAGAACGTCGACAACATCCTCCACGCCCGCAGCGCGACGGCGCCCGCGGACGCCGACCTCGACGCCTGGGCCGCGCTCGAGGCCCGCGGCGAGGGCTGGGGCGACGTGTGGTTCGTCGGCGCCCGCGACGCCTGGGACCGCTGGCGCGCCCGTGCCCGACGCCGCCCGGGCGCCACCGGCGGCTGCCTCGCCGTCGCCGACGCGCGCGAGCCCGAGGGGCAGCGCGTGCGGGTGTCGGTGATCCAGCGCTCGACGGTGACGGACGTCACGCTCGCACCGCCCGACGATGCCACCTGCGTTCGGCTGTTGCGCTCGGTGGCGGCGCGTGCGACCGAGCGGCGCCCGCCCGCGGCGCAGTCGGCCCGGCCGCGCGGGAGGCGCTACACCGCCGCGCACGCGCCCGCGACCAACCTGGTGTTCAGCCCGACCGGCAACATGCTCGCGTGGCGGACGGCCTCGGGCGCGCTGATGCTCTCGGGCGTGCCGAAGTACCCCAACGGGCACCGTGAGAAGCTGCGGATGTACGCCAACCGCCGCGGCGAGACGATCCTCGGCGTGGGCTGGGTGCACCGCCGCCTCGTGCTCCTCACCTGCCTCCGCGGCGAGCTCCTCCTCTTCAACTGGAACGGCTCGGATTTCCCCCGCGCCTCCGCCCACCGCCCGTGGCCGCTGCTCGGCCCCGAGCCCGTGCTCACGCGCGCGGCGCGGGCGCTCGAGCCGCTGCTCGTCTACCGCATCGCGCACGTGCACTTCGCGGCCCTGCGCCTGTCCGACGGCTCGCTCGTCCGCCTCGACCGCGACGTCGTCCGCACCCTCCGCCCGCCCTTCCCGGGCGACGCGTTCGTCCGCCACGAGCGCCTCGTCGTCGAGGAGCCCTTCCCGATGGGCGGCGGCATCGTGTCGGGCCCGCCGATGCTCGAGGGAATCGAATCGGTGAAACCCGTCGCGCCGCTCGTGCTCGCCGCCACCCGCGACCAGGCCGCCGCCGAACTCGCCGCGCACCCGGAGGCGAAGGCCGCGATCGTCGTCGCTGCCGGCCCGCTCGTCGTCGAGCGCATCCCGCGCGGCGGCGATCCCTCGGTGCTTCACACGCTCCCTGCGCCCGTCGCGTCGCTCACCCTCGACCCGCGCGCCGGGTTGCTCGCGCTCGCCACGCAAGGCGGCCACGTGCTCGTGCTCGACGTCGCCGGCGACCGCGGCGCCCTCGTCGACTGGACCCCCGAGGCCGCGCCGTGAGCCCCCACGCCGACACCATCCGCCCGCGCGCGCTCGCCTGGCGCGGACGCGTCCCCGTCGCGGGGCTCGTCGTCGCCGACGGGCCGCGCGCCCGCGCGCTCCTCCTCGCCCGCTGGACGCCCGCCGCGACCGTGTGGCGCGTCGTCGGCGCCTGGATCGTCCGCGACGCGGCGCCCCCCGCGCACCTCCGCGTCGAGTCGCTCCCGGGCGACGCGCTCGTGCCCGTCTCGTTCGCCGGCGGTGAGCTCCTCTCCGCGGCGCCGCTCACCGCGCGCGAGCTCGCGGCCCTCGCCGCGCAAGGGGCCCGCGCGGGCGACGTCGTCCGCGTGGTGGGCGGCGCCGTCGTCGTCCACCGGCTCTCCCCCGCCGACGCCGAAGACCTCGCCGCGTGGGTCGACGTCGGCCCCGTCGACGTCGTCGAGACCACCTCCCTCGGCGCGCCGCCGCCGCCCGTGGAGGTCGCCGAGGAGGTCGCGGGCACCGCGCGCGGGGTGCTCAAGGGCGTCACCGCCGCGAGCGGGCAGGCGCTGGCGAAGGCGCTCTCCTCCGCGCGCGACGCGATCGTCCGTGGGGGCGGCGAGGCCGCGGCGCCGCTCTCCTCGAAGGCCGCCGCGATGGTGGGCGCGATGGCGATGGCCGTCGCGTGGCTCCAGCGCAAGCTCGCCCCCGACGAGGACCTCCCGCCGCCGCGCACCGACCCGTCGCCGCGCCCGCTGCCCGCGCCCTATCGGCCGCGCGAGCCCTCGGCCTTCGAGCGCTTCCTCGCGCAGCTCATGGCGCGGCTCGACGACGTGATGGCGCAGCTCACGCTCCGCTCGGTGCTCGGCGAGCGCACCGCGCGCTACCTCGACGACCTCATCACCTCCTTCGAACGCGGCGACCTGATGGAGGCCCTGCGCCGCGCGATCCCGCTGGGCGGCGCGGGCGACGGGACGTCGGGGCCCCTCCGCCTGCCGGCCCCGCGCGCGAAGCTCGACATCACCCACGGCGCGGCGAAGGGCGGCTCCCTCGGCCTCTCGCCCGGCCTCTACGAGCGCCTGAAGGCCCTCTACGTCCGGGCCGCCGACCGCCTGGAGGCCGAAGGGCGCTACGAGGAGGCCGCGTTCGTGCTCGCCGAGCTCCTGCGCGACCCGGCCGCGGCCGTCTCCCTGCTCGAGCGGAACGGCCTCCGCGAGCGGGCCGCCGAGCTCGCCGAGAGCGCGAAGCTCGCGCCCGAGGTGGTCGTCCGCCAGTGGCTCGTCGCCGGCCGCCGCGACCGCGCCGTCGCCTTCGCGCGCCGCACGCGCTCGTTCGACGTCGCGGTGCCGAAGCTCGAGGCCAGCGAGCCCGCGCTCGGCCTCTCGCTCCGCGCCGAGTGGGCCGAGCTCCTCGCCGCGTCGGGCGACCTCGCGCGCGCCGTCGAGATCGCGTGGGCCTCCCCCGAACTCCGCCCGCTCGCCGAGCCCTGGGTCGACGCCCTCCTCGCGCGCGGCGGCGCCGGCGCGGCCCGCATGCTCGCGCGCCTCCTCGCGCTCCGCCCCGAGCGCCTCGACGACGTCCTCGCGGCGCTCGACGCGCTCGCGGCCGACCCCTCGCCCGACGCCGCGCGACGTCTCGCCACCTTCGCCGAGTCGCTGCTCTCCCTGCCCCGCGGGGGCGCCGTCTCCGCGGCCGCGCGCGCCGCCGCCCGCGCCGTCGTCGCCCGGGGCCCGTCGGGGCACGTCGCCAACAGCCACCCGCTCGCCGAGAAGCTCGCGGCCTTCGCCAACGCGCCCGCGCTCCGCGCCGACCTGCCTGCGTGGGTCGAGCCCGTCCGCCCGACCCTCAGCGCGCGCGTCAACGCCACCGTGCACACTGTCTCGCCCGAGGACGTGGGTGGGCACCCGGTGTGGGACGCGGCGCTCCTCCCCGACGGGCGCGCGTGCCTCGCGATGGGCGAGGCGGGCGTGTGGGTGCTCGCGCGCGACGGCCGCGTGCTCGCGCGCCTCGACGCGCCCGCGGTGGGCCTCGTCGTCTCCGACCACGGCGACCGCTGCCTCGCGGTGGCGCCGCGCGGCGAGGCCACACGCGTGACCCGGGTCGACCTCGCGAGCCTCTCCGCGCGCCCGTGGGGCGACCTGCGCCTCGACGCCTGGGCCGACACCTCCGACGGCGAGGTGTGGTACGCGGCCTCGGGCGACGAGGTGCTCCAGCTCGACCTGCTCGCCGAGCGGCCCCGCGCGCTCCAGCGGATGCTCCGGTTGCCGCGCGGGATGACGGTCGGCGCGATGCACCGGGCGCCGACGTCGCTCGCCTTCCACGCGGTGGGGGAGTCGCCCGAGGTGTGGGCCTACGAGCTGCCGAAATGGACGCTGCGCGCGCGGCGCGGGGCGGCGATCGCCGACGCGAACTACGCGGGCATCGACGCCGCCGGCACGCGCGTGGGCGTGGCGCGCGGGCCCCGGCGCGAGCTGAGGTTGTACGACCCGGTGATGCGCACCGTCGAGGTCGGGCTCCACGGCGGGGCGCCGGCGCGCGTGGAGATGACCGCCGCGTGGGGCGCCCTCGTCGAGGCCGAGCGCGGGCGCGCGGTGGTCACGCTCTTCGACCGGACCGCGCTCCGCCCGCGGTGGATGTGCGACCTGCGCGGCGCGGCGCGCGCGTGCGTCCGGCTCAGCGACGAGCACCTCGTGGTGGGCGACGACCGCGGGCGCGTGCTCGCGGTCGACCTGCGCACCGGCGACGTCGTGCGCGACCTGCGCGTCAGCGGTCGGTAGCAGCCGCGCAGCGGAGCGCGGCGCGGCGCACGCCGTCGTCGAGGAAGCCCGCGAGGGCGCCGCCGACGGCGCGGAGGTTCCACGCGACGGGCGCGGGCGCGCGACCGTCGCCCTCGACGCGGCCCGAGGCGCGGAGCGCGCGCACGCAGGCGACGTCGCCAACGAGCTCGACCTCGGCCACCTCCGCCTCCGCGCCGCGGAGCATCGACGACGAGAGGCAGTGCGCCTGCGCCCTGCACCCGATGATGCGCAACGTCACCGCCCCCGCGGGCGCGGGCCCGGCGCAGGGCCGCAGGGGCCCCGACCACGCGCGCAGCAGCGCGTCGCCGCCGGCGCCCTCGACGCGGACGCCGTCGCCGGAGAGAACCGCGCGCGACCACGTCCCGCCGCGGCGCGCGAGCGCGAGCCTCGGGACGCGCCCGGAGTAGAGCTCGCTCGGGTCGGCGCGGACGGCGTAGCGGCGGGCGACCGCGCCCGCGGCGTCGACGGTGAGCACGGCGTCGACCGCCGCGCGCTCGACCGACCCGGTGGACTGGAGCACGAGCGCCGCGCCGTCGGCCGCGACGTCGGACGAGGTCAGGCGCAGGCGGGCGCCCCCGTCGTCGACCGGGAGGGCCGGGCCCGCGAGCTCGCGCACGACCCCGCCCGCGGCGAGGTAGAGCGCGCCCGTGTCCGCGCGGGCAAGGAGCGCGCGGCCCTGCGCGGACCAGATCCCGACGAGTCCGTCGTCCGCGGGCAGGTCGAAGGGGAGCACGGCCTCGCCGCGCCCGCGCACGCCGGCCCAGCGGGCGCGGGTTCGTCCGTCGCCTTCGCGCGCGAAGGCCCACGCCCCGTCGCCGTCGACCGCGCGGGGTCCGTCGCCCGGGAGCCGCCACGGCGACGGGGTCGTCGTCCGCGCGGGCGTGCAGGTCATCGGCGCGAGCTCGAGCGAGGCGCCGTTCGAACGCGGGTCGGGCACCTCCGGGGGGGCGCCGTCGACCGCGACGACGCGCTCCTCGGCGGCGCGCATCGGGCCCCACCCCGCGACACGGAGTCTGCCGCCCACCGCGCACCCGCCCGCGTCGCACGAGGTCGTCGCGAAGGTGGGGAAGCGCGCGGCGCGCAGGGCGTCGGGCACCGGCACCACGTCCCACGTCGCGCCGCCGTCCGTCGTCCGCCACGCCGCGCCGAACGTGGCGCCGCGGGCGAGGCCGCGCGTTGCGTCGGCGAAGGCCACCGCCATCGCCCCCTCGGGGAGCGGCGTCGGGTGCAGCGCCGCGTCGGGCGTGCCCCGCAGCAGCGAGGCCGCGCAGCGGTCGCGGGGTGCGTCGCAGGCGCGCCCCACGCCGACGAGCGACCCGTCGCGCAGCCACGCGAGCGAGCGGATGGACATCTCGGGCTCGGCCCGCACGTCGCGCCCGCGCCCGGTCGATGCGTCGAACACCTGCCACCGCGCGTCGTCGTCGCCCACGCGGAGGAGGAGCTGCGTGCCGTGCATCCCGGCGACCGTCCAGCGCCGCCAGGACTCCTCCAGCGCGGGGAGTGGCACCGTCCGCCAGCGGCCGCGGCCGTCGTCGAGGACGCACGCGGACGGGGGCTGCGGAGCCCCCTCGTCGGCGCCCTCCTGCTCGGCGCGGAAGCGCTCTTCCTCGGTGACGTCGGGGTCGCGCGGCGCGGGGCAGGCGCCGTCGCGCGCCGCGTGGACGCCGTCGTCGGAGAGGACGGCCTCCGCGTCGCGCGCCTCGGGGGGGAGCTCGACGCGGACGAGCCGCCCGCTCGCGTCGCCGCGGAGCAGCCGGCCGCACTGGACCGCGAACCCCTCCCCCCACGGCGCGAGCGCGTCGCAGGTGGTGTCGCCCACGCGGCCGACCGCCGCCTCGCCCGCGGGCGGACGCCACGTGAGGATGCCGTCGTCCAGCTCCACGCGCGCGCCGGCGGGGAGCGTGAGCGCGGTACCGTTCGCCGTGCCCTCCCGCTCGCGCAGGGCCAGGGCCACGCGGGCGCGGTGGACGGCGGCGGCGCGCTCGGCCGCGTCGTCGTACGCCGGGGCCGCGGGCGCGGGCGCGAGCGCGCCGGCGGAGAGGTTCATCGGGCCGCGCGTGGTGGCGACCCGGAGGGAGTCTCCGTCGAACTCGACCGCCAGCGCGAGCTCGCCGCGCAGGTCGACCGCGCGCCACGTCCGGCCGCCGTCGTCGGTGGCGGAGAGCGACCCGTCGCGGTGCACCACGGCGCCCGCGGACTCGCTCGCGAAGGCCGCGGCGACGACGGGGGCGCCGGGCACCTGCGCCTCGGCCAGGGAGGCGCCGTCGGTGAGCCAGAGGCGCCCGCCGCGCACGGACGTCGCGCGTCCCCGCGACCAGGGGTTGGTGACGGCCCCCGCGGGCACGTGGCCGAGCGGGCGGAGCGCGCCGAGGAAGCCGTCGCTCACCGTCACGGCGCCCCCGTAGGAGAAGAACGCCCAGCGCCCGCCCGCGACCTCGACGGCGTCGGCGAAGGGCTCGGCGGCGCGGTCGTCGGAGAAGGCGACGTCGCCGCCGCGCACCTCCGCGCGCAGCGAGCGGGCGAAGTAGCGCGCCCCGCCGCGGCCGGCGAGGCCGGAGGGCGATCGTTCGTCCCCGAACGATTCGCCGCGCGCGTACACCCGGGCGGGCGCCGGCGGGGGCGGCGGGGGCGGGGCGGCGGCGCGCGGCGGGGCGGCCGGCGCGGCGGAGCACCCGGCGAGCGCGAGGAGGGCCCAGCGGGCGCGGCTCACGGCGCCACCTCGCAGCGCATCGGCACCCGCTGGACGCCGTCGTCGGCGCCCCCGACGAGCGCGCCCCCCTCGGCGCGCAATCGCACGTACTCGAGGTTCCCCGGGCGGCGCGGCGAGGCGCGCTCGATCGCGACCTCGCGCAGGCACGCGCCGCCCGCGGCGAGCTCGACGTCGACGCGCGCCCTCTCGTACGGGGGCGCGTCGAGCCCCCTCGGCGGGACGTACGTGTTGAAGCGGACTGTCGCGGCGCCGCGAGGCGCGGCGGCGGCGCAGGGGCGGAGGCCGTCGGACAGCGCGCCGATCGGCGTCGGGGCGCCGCCGTCGAGCGGGGCGAAGCGGACCGCGCCGTCGTAGCCGATGTCGGCGAGGCCCCAGCGGGCGCCGACGCGGGCGAGGCCGCGCGCGAAGTACACGCTGTGGTAGGGGTCGCCGACCTCCGTGCGCCGCCGGACGACCGCGCCGGCCGCGCTCACCTCGAAGGCCACCTGCACGTCGAGCGGGCGCAGCGCGGGGTCTTCGGGGTCCGGCGGGTCGATCGCCGGGGCCGGCGTGGCGAGCGCCACCACGCCGCCGCCCTCGGCGTCCGCGGTGACCCACTCCACGCGTGAGAAGGTGCCGGCGGCGGCGGCGACGCGCGGGAGCCCGAGCGGGCGCAGCGTGGCCCCGCGGGCCCACACGAGGTCACGGTAGGTCGCGACCAGGGCGCCGGCGTGGAAGGCGAGCGTGACGGTGAAGGGCTCCCCGTGAGAGACGGTGAACGTGGCCGCTCCTCGCCCGTTCTCGCCGCGCCACGTGAGCGTGGTGACGGCGCCCTGCCGCGAGCGGGACGCGCCGTGGTCGAAGGTGGACAGGCGCCCGACGAGGCGCCGCGGCGCGCCCTCGGCCCCCGACTCGCAACGGAGCGGCGCGAAGGACGCCGGAGGCCGCCGCGCGACGTCGGACCGTCGGGCGCCGCCGTAGATGCGCTCACGCGGCGCCTGCACCGGGCCCCAGCCCCGCACGAAGAGGAACGCCCCGGCCGAGCACCCGCGCGCGTCGCAGCGCACCTCCGGTGGCGCGACGATGCGCGGCGACTCGCCGTTGAACTCCACCCCGGTCGCGAGCGGCTCCCAGGTGGCGCCGCCGTCGAGCGTGCGCCAGAGGCGTTCGAAGCGGTCGCCGAGGGCCACGCCGCGGCGCGCGTCGGCGAAGTCCACCGCGACCACGCCCTCGGGCAGCCGGAGGGCCGACCACGCCGCGCCCTCCGCGCCGCGCGCGTACCAGGACGCCCGCTCGGTGCGGACCACCGCGACGTAGGCGCCGTCGTCGGCGAGGTGCGCACCGTCGATCTGGACGCGCCCCTCGGGGACGCCTTCGAAGGTGACCGGCCGCGCCGTCTCCGCGGCCACGTCGACGAGGACGAGCCCGCCCTCGGGCCCCGCCCGCTCGACGAGCACGTCGCCGCCCCGCATGCCGCGCAGGAGGTGGAGCGCGCCCGCGTCGGGGATCGCGCGGGATAGGTCGCGCCAGCGCCCGCGGGCGTCGCGGACGCACAGCGCCTGGGCGCGCGGTTCGAACCGCTCGCCTTCGCACTGGCCGAAGAGGGCGACGCTCGCGCCGTCGCTGGCGAACACCACCGGGTCGAGCCGCGGCTGCGGTGCGGCGGGCGGGCCGGGGACGGCCTCCCAGGTCTCGCCGTCGGTCGTCCGGTAGAGGTCGCCGCACGCGACGGCGACGCCGCCGGGCCACGACGAGGCGGTGCAGGTGCCGCCGAGCTCGCGCGTGGACAGCACGCGCCCCGCGGCGTCGACGTGGCGGACGGCGCCGCCGCGCACGGCGACGAAGGTCCCGTCGGGGAGGCGCGCGTGGGCGGTGGCGCCGTGGTCGGGGACGGGCTCGCGCTCGCGCCACGCGGCCGCGAGGGACTCGTCCGGCGCGCTGCGGGGCGCGGGCCTCGCGTCGGGCGAGGCGGGCGCGGGGGAGAGCGCGCCCGCGGCCGAGAGCGCGAGCACCCCGCGCGTGGTGAACACCCGGAGCGCGCCGTCGCGGAAGGCCACGAGGAGCGCGAGGTCGCGGCCGAGGTCGACGGGGGCCCACGTGGCGGCGCCGTCGCGGGTGAAGACGAGGCGGCCGTCGGCGAGCACGGCGGCGCCGGTGCGGGCGTCGAGGAAGGCGGCGTGGCGCGCGGGCGCGGGCGTCGCGCCGGCGGGCGTGAGGGTCGTCCCGTCGGTGGTGAAGAAGGCGCCGTCGGCGAGGACGGCGAGGCGGCCGCGCGTCCACGACGAGGCGCGCCGCGCGCCGGGCACCGCGCCGAGCGGGCGGAGCGGGCCGACGAAGGTGTCGCTCGCGGCGACGAGGCCGTCCTCGGTGACGAAGACGAAGCGCCCGTCGAGCGCGACGGCGGCGCGGACCTCCTGGATCACGCGGTCGTCGGAGAAGCGCCAGCGGCCGCCCGCGCGCTCGGCGCGTCGCCCGCCGATCTGGACGCGGTCGCCGTCGACGCCGAGGGGCCCGGGGATGGGGTGGGGCGCGTCGCCGAGGCGGAGCGTGACGACGGCGGGCTCGTCCGCGCCCCGCTGGGCGAGCGCGGCCGCGGGCAGGAGCGAGAGCGCGAGGGCGAGCGTGGGGGAGCGGAGCGTGGACATCGCGGCGCCGGCGAAGGTACCGACCGGGGCGCGCGGCGCTCAAGCGCGGAGTGCGGCGCGCTTCATCCTGTCCGCGCCGTCGCGGCCGCCCGCTCTTCCATCTCAGCTCAGGCGAGCGCGGCGCGGGCGGTCTTCGCGGCGCCCGCGTTGCCCAGCCAGCGCGTGAGGGTCGCGACGTCGTCGCACGCCGCGATGCGCGACCGCTGCGCCTCGGTGAGCGCCAACCCCCGCGCAGTGAGCACCGCGAGGAGCCCGGCCCGGAGCCCCCGGGCCTCGCCGCGGGCCTCGCCGCGGGCCTCGCCGCGGGCCTCGCCGCGGGCCTCGCCACGGTCCTCGCCGATCTTGACCAGGTCTTCGATGATGACGGGCTCGATCTGCTCCTCTTCCATCGCCTTCACCATCGCATCGTAACGCCCCTGCGTGGCGGCGGCAACGACCGCCATGTGACGGCGGTACCAGCTCGCGCGGCTCTCCCGCAGCGCCTTCGCCACCGCGCGGCAGAGCGCCGTGGCCGACATCGCCCCCCGGTCGGCGCCCGCCGCGAAGCACGCCGTCCGCGCGTCCTCGAGGAGCAGCTCGGCCGGCGCGCGCGGCAGCACCACGGGCGTCACCCGCACGGTGATGTCGTTGTGCTCCAGCTCGCCCTTCGCTTGCGCGGGCGGCGGGTCGACCAGCCACAGCGCGACCGTGCGCACGCGCCGGCGGGCGTACCGGAGCGCGAGCCACAGGTGGTAGCGCAGCACGCGGTCGGGGAAGCCCCCGTCGCGGTAGCCCTGCCCCTCCGTGTGGAGCACGCCGTCGTCCCCGAGGAACATCACGCTGTCCGCGTCCTCGGGCGGCGCGAGCGCGTCCTGCCGGGTAGCGCCCATGTCCTCGACGCGCGCCGCCGTCGCCAGCGCCGCGCTCACGCCGCGCGGTGCCAGCAACCGGAGCGTGTGGAGCAGCACCTCGGGCTCCGCGTGGACGAGGGCGCGGAAGGCGCGGTCGGACATCGCCATGGCGCCATGGCTCTACCCGCAACGGCGCGGGCGACGCCAGCGGGAAGCGACGCGGCGCGCTACCGGATCATCACCCACCCGAGCCCGACGCCGCCGCGGCAGAACCACGCGTCGACGAAGGCGTCGAGCCCCGTGTCGCGCTCGTCGAAGCCGATCGGGCTGTTGCGGTTGGCGTCGACGAAGCGCGCCATCCGCCCGTGGGCGAACACCTCCAGCGCGAGGTCGGTCGGCATCGGCTTGAGCGACGCGTCGGGGTTGCGCATCAGCGCCTCGATCCCGAGCACGCGCCAGGCGTTGTCGAGGTCGGGGAGGTAGTACGCCGCCTGCACCTCGCGCGCGTTGGCCCCGAGGATCGCGCGGACCTCCGCCACGTCCTTGTTGCGCAGCGCCGCCCAGAAGCGCTGGTGCTCGCGCAGGAGCTCGGCCACCACCACGTCGCTCGGCGCGATCGGCGGCGCCTGCACCCAGCGCCACTCGGGGAAGGGCGTCGCCAGCCGCGCCGTCCGCGCCGCCGCGTAGCCCGCCTCGGCGTCGCCCGTCACCGCCACCGCGGAGGCCTCCGCCCCCTCGGGCGAGCTCCCCGCGAAGGGCTCGTCGCCCGGCTCGTACACGATCGACGCGAGGAGCGTCTTCGGGTGCTCGGCGCCGTAGGGCTTGCGCTGGAGGACGACGGAGCACTTCGTCGACGGGCCGCGGAGGTCGTAGTCGGGGCCCTGCTCGCCCCCGCGCGGCGGCAGGAGCTTCACCGACAGGGTGTTCTCCCCGGTGAACACCAGCGGGTTGAGGGGGATCTCGACGTCGACGCGCGAGGCCGAGAGGTCGTCGACCATCAGCGGGATGTCGTTGACGCGGATGTCGCAGCGGCAGAAGCCGACGCCGACCTGGAGGGTGAAATAGGGCGGGGCCTCGGGCGCCGCGAGCTCGTGGGTCATGACTCTCCTGCGTCGTCGTCGTCGGTGAGGTGGGCCAGCGCCTCGAGCTGCGCGTCGAGCTGGCGGGCCTTGTCGTCGGCGTCGAGCGCGTCGTCGTCGAGCAGCTCGCGCGCCCAATCATCGTCCTCCCCCAGCGGGAACTCCCCCCCGTACACCACCCGGCACCCGAGGAAGGGCTCGATCTCGTCGTCGGCGTAGAGCCCGTAGCCCTCGGCCGCTGCGGTCCCCTCCTCCACGAGCGCCCGCAGCGCGTCGGCCCCCATCGCCTCGGCCGCCTCGAAGCGGGCGCGGAGCGCGTCCATCATGACGCGGACGAAATCCTCGCGCCGGGCGGCGGCGAGGGCGTCGAACTGGGCCGCTCGGATCACGAACACGGCCACGGATGGAGCCCCATCGCGCGGCCCGCGTCAACCCGTGTTGACGTCCGCGCGACGCTCGTGATCCGATCGGCTCACCGCAATGCCCCCGGCGTCCCGCATCGGCGACAACCACGTGTGCCCCATGGTCAACCCTGGGCCGACGCCCCACGTCGGCGGCCCCATCTTGACGGGCCTCGGCACCGTGCTCATCGGCAACAAGCCCGCCGCGCGCGTCAGCGACAAGGCGAAGTGCAACGCGCCGCCCGACTCGATCGCGATGGGCGCGCCCAACGTGCTCGTCGGCAACAAGATGGCCGCCCGCATCGGCGACCCCACCGCCCACGGCGGCGTCGTGGTGCAGGGCCTCCCCACCGTGCTCATCGGGACGCACCCGCAGGGCGCCGTGCTGCGCGCCGCGGCGAAATCGGGCGTCGCCTTCTGCGAGGAGTGCGCCCGCCGCCAGGCCGAGGAGCGCGCGAAGAAGATGCAGCAGAAGAAGCCCGCCCGCCGCCCGAGCGCGCAACAGGGGCACCAGCAGTCCTCCTCGGGCGCCGCCGCGCGCGCCCCCGCGGCGCCTGCGGGCGGGCGCGCGGTCGACGTCGACCGCTCGGTGGCGCACCTCTCGACCCACGCGCGGACGCGTTCGCAGGGGCGGTGCCTGCGCTCGGTGCGCGAGGCGATCGAGGCCGGCGGCGCGAGCCCCGGCCGCACGCTCAGCGCGAAGGACTACGGGCCCAACCTCGAGCGGGCGGGCTTCCGCAGCGTGGCGGCCAACGGGACGCCCGGCTACGCGCCCGAGCGCGGGGACGTGGCGGTGTTCGGCGCCGTCCCCGGGCACCGGCACGGGCACATCGCGATGTACGACGGCGGGCAGTGGGTGTCGGACTACCGGCAGCAGGGCTTCTACGCCAACCAGGCCTACCGCGGCGGCCAGTGGACGGTGTACCGGCCGTGACCTCGCGGGAGGACGTCGTCCTCGAGCGCCTCGGCGGCGAAGCCTCCGCCCTCTACGCCATCGTCGACGCGGCGCGCGACGAGGAGGTGCTCCCGTGGGTGCGCGAGGCGGGCGCGCCCTTCGAGTGCCTCTACGACGGCTGGCAGGCGCAGGAGCTCCTCGACGTGGCGCCCTACCTCGTCTCGCTCGACGACCCCGCGGTGCGGGCCGACCTCGTGGCGCGCGCGTGGGGCCGGGCGTGGGGGGTCTTCCTCACGAGCGGCGCCGAGATGCGCGAGGTGCGGCGTCACCTGCGGCGCTTCCTCCGGGTGCGCGTCGAGGGCGCGGGCCGGATGCTCTTCCGCTACTACGACCCGCGCGTGCTCCGCGCCTTCCTCCCCACCTGCACGCTCGAAGAGGCCAACGCCTTCTTCGGCCCCGTCGACGCGTGGTGGAGCGAGGGGCACGCGGGCGAGTCGATCACCCGCTTCACCGTCACACCCGAGGGCGTGGACGCCGCCTTCGAGGCGCTCCCCGACCCGCTCGAGAGCGCCCTTCCGAAGGGAGATTGATGCCGCTCACGCTCACCGTCATCCAGGGCCCCGCCACCGGCACGCAGTTCGCCGTCACCCCCGCCGAGAGCCCGCGCACCGTGGGCCGCTCGCCCGTGTCGGACGTGTGCGTGCCCGACGAGTGGCTCGCCGACCGTCACTTCGCGGTGTACTTCGACGGCGCCCGCGCGGTGCTGCGCGACCTCGGCACCGCCCACGGGACGTACGTCAACGGCGCGGGCGTCACCGAGTGCGACCTCGGCCACGGCGACCAGGTGGCCGCGGGCCAGACCTTCTTCGCCGTGTCGATCGCCGCGGACGTCGCGCCCCCGCCCGAGGACGACGAGCTCACCGCCGAGGAGCTCGCCCAGGGCATGCGCAACGGCCCGCGCGACCGGGTGCGATGGGCGCTGCGCGACGAGGCCCACCCCCTCTACGCCGTGGTCGACGTCGCGAGCGACGCTTCGCTGGTGGAGAAGATCAACCGCTCGGGCGAGCGCTTCTGCGCCTTCGACGAGACCGCCGACCCGGCCGACCCGGGCGAGCTCGCGCCGATGCTCGTGACGCTCTCGCCCGACGGCGACCTGCTCGTCGACCTGCTCGAGATCGCCTGGGGCCACAAGAGCGCGGTCTTCCTGACGAGCGAGGGGGAGTTCCACGACGTGTTCGCGCACCTCGTGTCGCAGGTGAACTACGGCCCCGACGGCGAGGTTCGCGCGACGCCCTTCCACTCGCCCGAGACCCTCTACGAGACGCTCGCCCGCTGCGACCACGACGAGGCCGAGGACTTCTTCGGCCCCATCACCGCCTTCCTGGCCGAGAGTGAGAACCCCGATGAGCTCCTTCGCTTCCAGCGCTCCGAAGGCGGCGTCGCCGTCGAGTCCTTCCCCGTGGGCGCGTAGCGCGCTCGCGCTCGCCCTCGCCCTCTCGCCCGCGGCGGCCAGCGCCCAGACGCTCCAGTCGGCCTTCTCCGAGGTGGTGCGCGGCGGCCTCACCACCGACGCGTGGGGCGAGGTCAGCACGCCCACCACCTTCGCGCGCGGCGAGCTCCGCATCCAGGTCCCCCGCGGCGGCCGGGTGCGCTGGGCGCGGCTCTTCTCGGGCTTCACCGTCTACCACGACAACGCGCGCCTCCCCGCGTGGCCCCCGTCCGTCCCCGCCGGCCCCGCGGGCTCGCCCCGCCAGGTGATCGTCGGCTCGGGCGCGAGCGCCGTCACCCGTGCGCTCGAAGGCGTCCCCCGCTTCTACGCCAGCACCGTCCCCACCGCGGGCCGCACCGCCTACTGGGGAACCTTCATCACCGACGTGACCGCCACCGTGCGCGCCGCCGTCGGGCCCTCGTCCGCGGGCGGCCTCACCCGCGTCGCCATTCAAGAGCGCGGCGACGACGCGGCCCGCGAGGACTTCGCCCGCATCCAGATCGGCGGCCACTTCCTCGCCGTCGTGTACGACCTCGACTTCGGCCCTCGCCGCAACGTGGTCGTCTACGAAGGCGCCGCCACCAGCGGCTTCGAGAGCGCCGCCCTCCCGCTCCCCGGCGCCGTCGCCAACCGCTGCCCCACCACCGGCTTCGCGCGCGCCGAGCCCTTCGCCGCTGCCATCGGCGTGATGTGGGAGTTCAACCGCCGCCCGAGCCCCACCGCCCCCGACGACCCCGCGCGCGACACCTGCACCGAAGAAGAGAGCCAGATCTTCGTCAACGGCAACAACCTCACGACCCACGCGGGCGGCGCCGACGACTGGCCCTCCGTCGCGGCGGGGCAGGGCTGCTTCGGCGACACCGCGGGCCTCGCCACCATGGGAACCTTCGGCGGCACCGAGCCCGGCGCCGGCCGCGCGGCGGGCTCGCCCGTGGGCCTCGACGGCGACGAGATCCTCACCACGCCCGCGCTCCCGCGCCTCGACGACGAGCTCTACGACTTCCGCACGGTGGTGCGCGACGCGGCGACGGCGATGCAGTTCCGCTTCGGGACGGACGGCGACGAGATGATCCCGGTGATCGCCTTCCAGACCCTCGCCCGCGTCTCCACCACCGACGCCGACGGCGACTCGTGGCTCGACACGGTGGAGGGCGACTGCACCGTCGACACCGACTCCGACGGCACCCCCGACTACCTCGACACCGACTCCGACAACGACTGCCTCCCCGACATGCGCGAGTCCGCGTCGGGCCGCACCAACCCCGCGGTACCCGGCGCGCCCGACCTCAACTGCCCCGCCACCGCGCCCGTCTGCGACCGCGCCGCCGGCGTCTGCCTCTGCAACGTCGACCGCGACTGCGGCGCCGCCACCCCCGTCTGCGACCGCGCCTCCCGCACCTGCGTCGCGTGCGCCTCCGACGCCCAGTGCGCCGCGCTCGACCCCGCGCGCCCCGCCTGCTCCAACGCCGGCGCGAGCGCGGGCCGCTGCGTCCCTTGCACGTCTTCGATGCACTGCCGCGCGCCGACGCCCCTCTGCGACGTGCCGAGCAACACCTGCGTGGCCTGCCTCGCCAACCGCGACTGCGCCGACCCCGCGCGCCCGGCCTGCGACGCGACCTCGCACGCCTGCCGCCCCTGCGCCGCCGCCACCGCCTCCACCGACTGCCCCGACGCGGGCGCCCGTGCCTGTGCGGTCACCGGGAGCAACGCCGGCCGCTGCGTTCAGTGCGTGACCAACGCCGACTGCCGCACGGGCGTGTGCGACGTCGCCACCAACCGCTGCGTCGGCTGCGCGAGCGACGCCGACTGCGGCGGCGCGGCCCCCGTCTGCGACCTCACCACCCGCGTGTGCCGGCCCTGCGACCCGGCGCGCGCCGCCGACTGCCGCGCCCCGACGCCCGCCTGCGCCGCAACGGGGCGCGACGCGGGCCGCTGCGTCCAGTGCACCGCCGCCGACACCCGCGCGTGCACCGGCGCGACCCCCGCGTGCGACCCCGACAGCAGCCGCTGCGTGGCCTGCGGGGTGGGCCCGATGGCCGCGGCCTGCGCGATGAGCCGCGACGGGACGGCCTGCGTGCGCGAGATGGACGGCACCGTGCGCTGCGGCTGCTCGGTGGATTCGGACTGCGGCGCGGCGGACTCGGGGCGCATCTGCGACCCCTCGACGCGTCGCTGCCGGCCCGGGTGCTGGCCGGGCGCCGGGCACAACGGCTGCGCGCGGGGCGAGGCGTGCAGCTCCAACGACCCGGCGCGGCCCGGGGTGTGCGCGCGCGGGTGCTTCCGCGACGACGATTGCACCCAGCCGACCGCCTACTGCATCGGCAGCAACAGCGAGAACGCCGGACGCTGCGTCGAGTGCATCAACGACACGCAGTGCCTCGGCCGCCGCGACGGCCGGACGCGCTGCACGACGGCCAACGTGTGCGCCGCCCCGCCGCCCGACGCCGGCGCGGTGCAGGACGGCGGCTGCGGCTGCCGGGCGCGCGCGAACACCACCGGACGCTTCACGCTGGCGCTCTTCGCGCTGGCGCTCGCCTCGCTCGCGGCGCGGCGGAGGCGTTAAGACTCGGCGTCGCCGAAGGGCCCCGGCGCGATCGTCTCGGGCGGCTCCGAGTCGCGCGTCGGGGCGTCGTCGCTCATCATGCCGCCGCGGGTGTCGCGGGGCTCGATGCGAATGCGCGGCGCGGTCTGGCGCTCGTCCCAGGGCATGCCCGGGCGCCAGTGGACCTCGCCCGAGTCGCCCCACCCGACGGCCCGCACGACGTTGCCCTCCCAGCGCATCCAGAGGAGCGCGCCGTCGGGGCGCGAGGCCTGGTCGAGGCAGCACACGCGGGTGACGCGGCCGTCGTCCCAGCGGAGCGTGGCGGCGTGGGGCACGTGCAGGTGGCCGCAGAGCACCCAGCGCGGGCGCAGCGCGCTCACCACGGCGGCGGCGTAGGGGTTGCCCACCTGGGGCCAGTGGCGCTGGCGGATGCCGCGCGCGCCGGCCTTGGCGACGGCGCTCTCGCGGCCGGCGATGCCGCGGGGCCACTCGTGGAGGAGCAGCACGTCGGCGGCGGGGACGGCCCGCACCGCGTCGACGTCGGCCTGGCGGAAGTAGCCGGCCTGCTTGCTGTTCTCGGCGTTGGTGGCGGGGAGGCGGGGGCGGTCGAAGCGGGTGGGGGCGTAGATGCCCGAGAGGTACGCGACGCGGAGGCCCTGGAGCGTGCGGGCGCCCGCGCGGCCGAGGTACTGCACGCCGGGCACGAGCTCGCCGCCGCCCGGGAAGCGCTCGAGGTCTTCGAAGTCCTCGTTGTTGCCGCCGACGAAGATGAACTCCCGCCGCATCCGCCGCTCGCCGCGCGCGTAGGCCGCGAACTCCGCCGGCATGTTGCGCTTGGTGCTCTTGCGCCGGTGGTCGTCGGGGGTCGGGAAGGTCTCGACGTCCCCGACCGCGATCACCATGGCGACCTCTTCGCCGAGGTTCTTTTCGAGGGTCTCGACCCACTCCTCCACACGGAAGAACCGACCGTGCACGTCACCGACAACCGCGACCAGCATCTCTACGCGCGGGGACTATACCCGCGATTGACGCGCCGGGTGCGCTGAGGTGGGCGCATGAACGATATTGCCGATTCCGTCAACCTGACGGCGGGAGGTCAGTTCGAAGATTCCTTGGAATCGTCGGACTTTTCGAGGGAGACAGGCTTTTCGGCCTTGTCCGCGGCCTTCTCGGCCTTCACTTCGGACTTGTCCGCGGCCTTCTCGGCCTTCGCGGCCGGCTTCGCATCGGCCTTGGGCTCGCTCTTCGGGGCCTCGCCGATGACGGGGGCCGGGGCGAAGAGGTTGATCGGCCCGGCAGCCCGCCCGTTCTTCTTCAGGTAGAGGTAGAGCGGGATGCAGATGAGGGTGGTGGTGATGCCGATGAACTGCGAGGTCGACAGGTTGCCGACCGTGCCGCGCTCGGCGTCGTCGCGGATGATCTCCAGGGCGGAGCGGCCGATCCCATAGAGGATCCCGAACGAGAGGAAGATCTGCCCCTCGAACTTCCGCCGGCGCCACATCCACATGAGCGCGAGGAAGATCGAGAACCCGAGGAGCGACTCGTAGAGCTGCGTCGGGTGGACGGGCGCCGAGTGCTGGGCCGAGAAGGGGAGCTTGCAGACGTTCTCGGTGGCGCTCCAGACGCCGTGGTAGTCGCGGCTGCAGGCCTGCTCGGTGGAGCGGAAGCCCATCGAGACGTGCTGCTGCCAGGCGGGCGAGCCGTGGTTGTCGTGCCAGTGGGGGAAGGTGCCGAGGCCCTTGAGGAAGCCCGGCGCGTTGGGCGGGAGCGCGCGGCCGAAGTCGCAGCCGTACATGTAGCACCCCATGCGGGTGATCATGATGCCGGTGCCGAGCGAGGCGACGGTGGCGTCGGCCCAGGGCCAGAGGCGGTAGCCCTTCACGCGCAGGAAGACGATGCTCCCGAGGAGCCCGCCGAGGAAGCCGCCGTACGCGACGAGCCCGCCGCTCCGCAGCTTGAGCATCGACCACAGCGTCGGAAACTCGCTGAGGTTGGTGAGGATGTAGAGCACGCGCGAGCCGGCGACGGCGGCGAAGGCGGTGGCGACGTAGCAGTCGGCCATGTCGCGCATGTACTCGTCGTAGCGCTTCTTGTCGGTCTCCGGGCACTGCCGGCGCATGAGCCCGAGCACGATGTACCAGCCGACGACGAGCGAGAGCCCGAGCATCACGCCGTACGAGTAGATGGGGAGCGACTCCCACGGCGCGCGCCACACCTGCCCGTTGGCCATCGCCTTCAGGATGGTCGGGAGCTGCTGCAACGCGGAGCCGCCCGCGCCCGCGCTGTCGAGCGTATGCGACGCGAAGGCGAACACGCCGAGCCCGATGAGGATCGAAATGACGGCGTTGAGGGGCGAGTCGGCGGGGAGCTTGAAGCCCTCCGCGTCGGACTCCTTCGCCTTCCCCTCGGGCGACGCGCGGTTCACGGAGACCACGATGGAGTAGCAGCCCCAGAGGATGAGCAGGGGCACGATGGCCTTGAAGGCCCACCCTGGAATCGTGAACATCACGGGATGCATGGCTGGGCCGCGGTGTAGGCGGACCCGCGGAGGCGGTCAAGACCCGCGCGCAGAAAGCGTCAGCGGAGCGAGAGCGCGTACTGGAGGAAGGCGGGCGCGGCCCAGTCGAGGGTGCGGTCGAAGCGGGCGCGGATCACGCCTTCGGGGTCGATGATCCACGTCTCGGGGAATAGCCGCGTGCCGTAGCGGTTGAGCACGACCGCGCGCTCGGGGTCGAAGAGCAGCGGCGAGCGGAAGTCCCTGGGGACGAGGGCCGAGACCTCCTCCCAGCGCTCGACGCCGACCAGCACGAGGGCGATGTCGGTGCGCCCGCGGATGAGCTCGTCGAAGGCCGGGAGCGACTCCGACAGCTCCTGGATGCAGGGCGGGCAGTCGCGCGACCAGAAGTGGAGCACCACCGTCTTCCCGCGGAGCGACGAGAGCCGGAAGGGCCGCCCGCGGTGGTCGTTGAGGGTGAAGTCGGGGGCGGTTCGGTCGCTGCCGGTGTACTCGGGGCGGAGGATGGCCACGAGCTGCGCGTCGCGGCGCCGCTCGCCGTCGAGGGCCGCGAGCCCGAAGCTCACCCCCGCGGCGATGGCGCACGCGAGGAACACCAGGGCCGCGGCGCTCGCGGAGGGGACGCGCCGCAGCCACGAGCGCTCGGCGGCGAGGTCGCGGCCCGCACTTGCGTTGGGAGGGTCGCGGTACCCGGCGGTGCCTTCGGCGCTCACGGGCGTGCCTCCCGGGCGAGGCGCTCGCGCAGGGCCTCGGGGGTCACCCGGTATTTGAATGCCTTGCGCCCGGCGACGGCGATGACGGGCACCTCATCGGTGTAGAGGGCGCGGAGGGCGGGGTCGCCGTCGATGTCGACCACCTCGAGGGCGAAGGGGTCGTCAGCGCGGACGGCCTCGAGCACCTCCTTCGCGTCGTCGCAGAGGTGGCACCCCACGCGGGTGTACAGGGTGACCGTGATCATGGGCCGGGCGTTCGGGTACCACCCTCTCCGCCGGACGTCGAGGGGGTGAATCCGTCGGGGCGCGGCGGCGGCGTCTCCCCCTCGCCCAGGAGCGTGAGCGGGAGCTCGCGGTCGCCGACCCGCAGCACGTACTCCGCCCCGACCGGCACGGCATACTCGAGGAGCGTGAAGGCCGCGGCCCGGTCGAAGCCCGCCAGCAGCGTGCCTTTGCGCGCGTAGGCGAACACGGCCCCGTCGGACGCGACGCGCAGGGTCTCGGGGCGCAGGGGCTCCGCGGAACCGTCGGAGAGCTCCAGGTCGAAGGAGTCGTCGCGCGGGACGACGCGGCGGACGACGAGGGGGGTGCGGTCGACGGTGACGAAGCACCAGTCGAGGCTGTTGCGCATCACGTAGCGCCCGGTGGCGTCGTCGAAGTCGACCCACGACGCGAGCGCGCGGGCGAGGCCCTCGTGCAGGACGGGCTCGCCCTCGTGCCAGACGCGCCCGTCGGCGTCGATGCGGATGCGGCTCTCGCGGCTGAAGCGGAAGGGCGGCGGCGCGTCGTTCATGGTGATGGTTCCATGGCGTCCGCGGCGCGGCGGGTCAATGGTCGGGCTCGACGCTGTGGGGGTCGAGGGCGCGGGCGGCCTCGCGCTCGCGCTGCGCGGCGGCGGTGTCGCCGAGGCGGTCGAAGACGCGGGCGGCGACGGCGTGGAGGTCGGCGGTGTTCCAGGGCGTGGCGAGGACGGCGTCGAGGGTGCGGCGGGCGTCGTCGACGCGGCCGACGCCGAGGTAGGCCTCGGCGAGCTTCACCTGGGCCTCGCCCCCGGGGCGCGCGTCGCGGTTGAGCTCCGCGATCGGCACCGCCCGCGCGGGGTCCCTCACGAGGAAGAACTCGATCGCGTGCCCTGCCGTGGCCTCGGGCAGGATGCGCAGCCGCGCCTCGTACCCTTCGCGGGCCTGCGCGATGAAGCGCCGCGCGTCGTCGGGCTTGCGCTGCCGCTCGGCGATCTCCGCGAGCGCGTTGACGAACTCCGGGTCGCCCGTGCGCGCGACGAGGTCTTCGTACATCAGCCGCGACTCCTCGAGCTTGCCCTGCCACATCAGCACCTCGGCGACGTGCTCCTGGAAGACCCACGAGCGCGGCTGGAGCCGCAGCCCCTCGCGGAAGGCCGCGAGCGCGTCGTCCCAGCGCCCGCGGTCGTTCTCCATCGTGCCGCGGACGAGGCAGACCCACGCGCGCATCGCGACGTCCTCCGTGGCGGCGCGCTGGCGGGCCTCGTCGACGAGGGCTTCCGCGCCGCGGAAGTCGCCCGTCTTCCAGAGGAGCTGGGCCATCCCGACGAGGCTGGCCGTGTCGCGGTCGCGCGCGAGGGCCTCGGTGTAGAGCCGCCGCGCCTCGTCGTAGCGGCCGGAGTGGAAGGCCACCTCCGCGCGCAGGTGCTCGATGGCCGCCCGCTCGTCGGGGCGGAGCACGGCGTAGCGGAGCGCGTCGAGGTCGGCGCCGACGCGCGACACGCGGTGGACGGTGTGGTTGAAGCGGGCCCGCGTGAGGAAGGGCCCCGCGCCGGGCGAGGCGTTTTCGAACGCGCGGGCCAGGGCGCGCTCGGCCCGGGCGTAGTCGTTGTAGTCGCCGGTGAGCCGGGCGCGCGTCATGCAATCGATCGCGACGGACTCCCAGGTGAGCCAGTCGCCGCGGCGGCGGGCGGCGTCGCGCTCCTTGGCGGCGAGGCGCGCGTCGAGCTCGACGACCTCGGGCGGTAGCGGTCGCGCGCCGGCGTCGGGGCGCGCGGGCGGCGGGCGGCGGGGCGGCCGGTCGTTGGACGAGCGGCTCGGGCAGCCGGCGAGGAGCGCGAGGAGGACGACGGGGGGGCCGCGGCGCATGGCGCATGGGTGGCGCCATCGGGCCGCGAGGGCAAGGGAGAACCGCGACGCGACGGCGGGAGGGGGTGTTGACGCGCCTTTCGCGCGGACGTTGAATCCCCCGTCATGGACGACGCATCGCAGCGGCCCTCGATCCCGCGGAAGTGGTTCGCGCTCGGCGCCTTCACGGTGGTGGTGGCGCTCGGCGCGGGCGTCGCGACGGCGCGCTTCGTCCTCGGCCAGGGCGCCAACCTCACCGACGCCCTCACGCTCCGACCGGGCGCGCGCGCGGCGCCGATCTTCGTCAGCGTCGGCAGCGTCACCAACCACGCCGCCACGACGGGCGCGGCCATCGACGCCGCCGCGCAGGCGGGCATCGCAGGCGCCCTCGCCGAGCGCACGGAAGTCACCACCACGCCCCCGGCCGCCGGGGCCTCCCGCGGGGCGCGCGGGGCGGCGCGCGGGCACGTGCTCGACGCCAACGTCCAGTCGGTCACCACCACGGGGGCCACGACCCGCATCGAGGTGTCGATCGTCGTGTCGTCGTACCCGGGCCGCGCCTACGAGTTCGAATCGACGTCGGCGGTCACCCTGGTGGGCACCGGCGCGACGCCCGAGGCCGTGGCGATGGGCGTCCGCCGCGCGATGCGCTCGGCCACGATGCAAGCGGTTGATCAGGTGACCCGCGCCCGGATGTAGACTCCTGGGCCCCGAGGCCCCGCCTGAGCGATCCCGCCCCCAGCCCCGACGCACCGCCCCCCGACGCAGCCGCCCCCTGGCACCTCCGCCTCGCCGCCAGCGTCACCGCGCGCCCCCTCGCGTGGGCCGCGGCGGTGATCGCCCTCGCGCTCGCGCTCGCGTACGCCACCGTGCTCGACGGCGATTTCGTCTGGGACGACGTCGGCCTCGTCGAGCAGAACCGCTCCCTCACCGAGCCCGGCGGCCTCGCCCGCCTGCTCACGCGCGACCTCTGGGGGTCGGCCGGGCGCGGGCTCACGCAGCTCTACCACCCGGTGCCGATGCTCACGTTCTGGGCGCAGGCGCAGCTCACCGGGCTCGCGATGGTGCCGCTCCGCCTCGGCAACGTGGCCATCCACGGGCTCGCGACCTGGCTCCTCGTCGCGGTGATGCGCCGCCTCCGCCTCGACCTGCGCGCCGCGCTCGCGGCGGGTGTGGTGTTCGCGCTACACCCGCTCGCCACCGAGCCCGTGATGTGGCTCACCGGGCGCCACGACACCGTGGGGGCCGCGCTCTCGCTCGCGGCGCTCCTCGCCTTCCCGCCGCCCGACGCGCCCGCCCGCAACGCCCTCCCGCGCGCGCTCGCGGCCGCCCTCGCCTGCGCGCTCGCCTTCGCCAGCAAGGAGCCCTTCGTCGTCGCCCCCGCCCTCGTCGCCGCGCTCGCGGTGCTCGAAGACGGCGCGCCCGACGCGTGGCGCCGTCAGCTCGCGCGCGCGGCCCCGTCGCTCGTCGCGGTGCTCGGCGTGTTCGCGCTCCGCCGCGCGTTCGGCGTCGCCTCCGCGAGCAGCCAGATGGGCGCGCCGCTGGCCGAGCACCTCGCCCACTACGGCAGCCTCCTCGCCCACTACGCCGCGCTCGGCGCGACCTTCCGCGAGGCGCCCACCATCGCCACCTACGCCCCGCTCGGGCCCGCGGCCGGCGCGGCGTCGGGGGCCGTCGCCGGGGCGGCCTTCGCGCTCGCGCTCCGGCCCGTGTGGCGCGCGTGGCCCGGCGCCGCGCCGTGGTCGAAGGCCGCGCTCTTCGGCGTCGGGTGGTTCGGCGTCGCGCTCGCGCCGCACGTGCTCTCGCTCCCCGTCATCGGCATCTGGGGCAACCGCTACGGGTACTTCCCGCTGATGGGCGCCGCCGTCGCCGCGGCGGCCCTCGCGACGCGCGCCCTCGCCTCGCCGCCCGCGTGGCTCCCGCGCGCGCTCGCGGCGTCGCTGGCGGTTCTGCTCGCGTACGAGGCGTGGGCGACGCACCGGGCGGCGGCGAAGTGGCACGACGACCTCGCGCTCTACGGCGACGCGGTGGCGCGCGGGCCGGGCGACGGGCGGGCGCTCTACCACCTGGCCTTCGCGGTCCAGCGGCGGCGGGGCTGCGCGCGGGCGGTCGACCTCTTCGCGCGCGCCGCCGCCCTCGACCCGCGGTACGCGCGGGCGCAGCGCAACCACGCCGGGTGCCTGCTCCAGCTCGGACGTCCCGCGGAGGCCGTGGCCCCGGCGTCGCGCGCGGTCGCGCTCGAGCCCTGGATCGCCGCCCACCACCACAACCTCGGCGCCGCGCTCGTGCTCTCTGGCGAGACCGCGCGGGGGCGCGCCGAGCTCGAGGTCGCGCTCCGCCTCGACCCCGCCCACCGCGGCGCCCGCGCGCTCCTCGACGACCTCGCGCGCGGCCGCGTCCCGCCCCCGCGGGCGCCGTGAGCGACGCGCGCAGGCCCCTGTGGGAGCCGGCCCTGGTGTTCGCGGCGGCGCTCCTCCGGCACGCGCCGAGCCTCGCGGCCGACGTCCTCGCCGACGAGGACGCGTGGGGCTGCGCCGCGCGCCAGCTCGCCGCCGGGGCCTCGCCGTACGGGTGCCCGCGCTACCTGTACCCGCCGACCTTCGCCCACGTCGCCGCGGCCGCCGCGCGCGGGGCAGGGCTCCACGCGTTCCTCGTGGCGCTCCGCGTGGCGACGGTGGCCGGCGGCGCGGCGCTCGCCTGGGAGGCCGCCCGCGTCGCGCTCGACGGCCGACCGCCGCGCGCCCGCCTCGCCCTCGCGCTGGGCCTCGCGGTGGCCGCGCCGTGGCTCTCGGAGAGCGTGGCCTACGGCAACGTCTCGGCCCTCGTCGCGGGGGTCGCGCTCGTCGCCATGACCCGCGCGCAACAACGCCCGCTGCTCGCCGGCGCGGGCTTCGGCGCGGCGCTGCTGCTCAAGCCCGCGGGCCTCGGGGCGCTGCCGGTTCTCCTCGCGGCGCGACGGGAGCTGCGGCCGCCGATGGCGTTCTTCGCGGCGGCGACGGCGGTCCCGGCGATCGGGGTGGCGCTGACGCCGGCGACGACGGCCGCGTGGCTCCACCAGCGGCAGACGATCGACGTGACCGCGCAGACCAACGTCGCGCTCGTCCGCGCGCTCTCGCTGCTCGCGTCGCACGCGCTCCCGCCGGCGGCGGTGGCGCTGGTGGTGGTGGCCGCGGGCGCGGCGCTCGCGCGGCGGTGGGCGTCGGGGGCGCAGCGGCTCCACGCGCTCGCGCTGGCGGCCGCGACCTTCGCGCTGCCGCGGGTGTGGCTGTACTCGCTGTCGACGCTCGTCCCCGCGGTGGCCGTCGGGCTCGTGTCGGCGTACGACGGGCTGCGGGCGCGCCGCGAGCGGCCGCGCGAGGCGCTCGCGGGGGTGGCCTCGCTGCTCGCGGTGGCGGTGCTCGCGGAGGCCGAGGCGCTGGCGGAGACGCCGGGCGCGGGGGCGGTGGGGAGAGGGGCGCTCGCGCTGCTGCCGTTCGCGGCGGCGTGCTGGCTGGTCGCGCGGGTGCCGGGGGGCGAGCGGGGCGGGGTGAGCGGCTCGTCCCCGTGAGGGCCTCCGCGCCGCCCGAGGACGCCAACTGGCTGGCGCTTCTGGGCGACGATGAGCTGCTCCACCTGGAGTGCCAGGGCTACCGCGACGCTCGGCGAGGACCGCGGGCTCGCGAAGGGCGAGGCAATCGGACTCGCGAAGGGCCTCGCGAAGGCGGTCCTCCAGGTCGCCGCCCTCCGCGGGCTCGCGCTCACCGACGCGCAGCGCGAGCGCGTGGCCGCGTGCGCCGAAGACATCTTCGCCGGCGAGTAGCGCCGCTCACCCGCCGCGCCCGGCCATCAGCGGCGGAGCGCGCGGAGCTGCGCGAGCACCCGCCCCCACTCCGCGGCGTGCGACGGGTCCCTCGCCCGCGCGGCCTCCACCATCGCCACCGCGTCGGGCACGCGCCCGTCGGCCACCGCGGCGCGCGCACGGAGCATCACCACCGGCGGCGGCGCGTCGTCGCCGAACGCCCCCAGCGCGGCCTCGGCCTCCGCGGGCGCGTGCAGGTCGAGCATCACCTCGGCGCGGCGGAAGGCGCGCTCCCGCGGGTCGGCGATCGCGTCGAGGCGGGCGCCGGCGTCGAGCGAGCGGGCGAGTCGTCGCAGGTACGGGTCCGCCGGCAGCGTGGCGAGCGCCCGCATCGCGAACGGCCGCGCCTCGGCCCAGCGCGACTGTCGGCCGAGGAGCTCGGCGAGGTTGGCGAGCGGCGCGCGGGCGGCGGGCTCGGCGGCGACCACGGCCCGCAGCGCGCGCTCAGCCCCCGCGAGGTCGCCCGTTCGAAGCAGCGCGACGGCGCGGGCCGACCGGAGCGCGCTCGCGTCGTCGCGGGAAGCGCCGTTCCCTGATGCGCGCGCGACGAAGCGGCGGCCCCCGAGCGTGAAGTCCACCGCGCCCCCGGCGGCGAGCGCGTCGAGCGCGACGCGGGCCTCGCGGAGCTCGTCGCGGGCGCCGGCGGGGAGCACGTTCACGCGCGCGGCGGCGGCGGCGACGGCGAGCGACCAGGCGGCGTCGTGGTCACCGCGCGCGGCCGCGTCACGGTTGCAGCGGGCGAGGACGGCGAGCGAGCGGGCGGGGTCGGCGCCGGCGAGGTGCGAGCCGAGCTCCTTGCAGGCGCGGGCGTCGGCGGGGTCGGCGTCGAGCGAGCGCGCCCAGAAGGTGACGTCGTCGCGGAAGAAGGCCGCCGTCAGCGGGAGCGACGCGGCGTTGACCAGCGCGGCGGCCACGGCGAGCGCGAAGGCCACCGCGCGCGCGGGCCCGGCGGGCGCGGCGAGGAGCGCGCGGAGCACCAGCGCCGCGAGCCCGAGCGCCGGCAGGTAGAGGAAGCGCTGCGCGATGAAGGTGTGCTCGAACATCGGCATCACGTTGACCACCGGCGCGAGCGGCACCGCGAGCCAGAGCGCGTCGGCCAGCCACGGGCGCCACGCGGGCCGGCGCCACGCCGCCACCCCCAGCGCGACGAGCGCGAGGATCGAGGCGATTCCCACGGCGCCCCATGCGCTGGCGAGGCGGTCGAACTGCTCGCGCGGGAAGAGGACGCGCGGCGGCCACGGGGCGACGAGCCGGACGACGTAGCCCCCGAAGGACGCGACGACGCGGGCGGGCGCGGAGGGGAGCCACGCGCCGAGGCGGGCGAGCATCGGCTCGGAGACGAGCGCCGCGCGGAGCGCGAGGCACGCGGACACCGTGACGGCCAAGGGGACAACTGTGCGGAGGCGCTCGCGCGAGGGGCGCGCGTCGACGTCGGCGCCGAGCACAGCGTCGGCGGCGAGCAGGAGCGGGAGCGCGACCGCGCCCTCCTTGGAGAACACCCCCAACGCGCACGCCACGCAGGCGGCCGCGGTGGCGCCGCGCGACCAGAGCGCGTGAGCGGCGAGCATCCAGAAGGTCATCCAGACGTCGGTGCAGCCCGAGGGCCACGCGACGGACTCGCCACGGGAGGCGTGGGCGGCGAAGAGGACGAGGGCGACGGTCGCCGCCGGGGCGCCGCGGCCGGCGAGGGCGTCGGGGCCGAAGCGGCGCGAGAGCCACGCCCAGGCGAGCGCGACGCAGCCGAGGTGGGCCGCGAGGTTGAGCGCGCGGAAGCCGGCGGCCGCGCCCCCGAAGGCGTGCCACGCGACGGCGTACACGAGCGTGACGAAGGGGCGGTAGTAGCGCCAGCCGGCGCCGGCCGTGCCGCCGTCGGAGACGTCCCAGAAGGCGGAGGCGAGGGCGCGCGGGAGTCGCGACCAGCTCTGGACGTTGGCGTTGCGGGCGATGAGGAGGACGTCGTCCCAGACGAAGCCGCCGCCGAGCGAGGGGGCGAGGAGCGCGGCGGCGAGGGCCAGCGCCAGGGCCAGCGGGAGGAGGCGGCGCGGCGGGGGCATCCGGGCGGTGACGCTACCCGGGGCGGGTCAGAAGCGGAACTGCGCTTCGAGGCGGAGGATCTGCTCGCGGACGGTGTCGCGCGGGAGGGCGGCGTTGCCCTCGATGAAGTGGTCGCTCCACACGAGCGAGGCGACGCCGACGTGGCGGTAGAAGTAGAAGTGGGCCGCGGCGCGGTACTGCCACTCGGAGAGGGGCCGCGGGACGGCGCTGGAGAAGGCGGCCGGCGGGTTGCTCATGTCGCCCGGGAGGTACCCCCCGATGTCGGCGCCGAGGAGGAGGCGGCGCGGGATCACCAGCAGGCCGACCTGGAGCACGCCGGAGATCTGCGTCGAGCCGAACTCGAGCTCCTGCTTGCCGTAGTGCTCGACGCTCACCCAGAGGCGGTTCCAGCGGAAGACGCCGAAGACGTTCCAGGCGACGTAGCGCTCGAGGGCGCGCTGGTCCCACTTGGCGCCGGCCATGAAGGCGAGGGTGGTGGGGACGGGGACGTAGAGGAAGGGCGAGTCGAAGCGCGAGAAGCGCCCGATGAGGTTGACGCCGAGCTGCGCGCCGGCGGTGTAGGTGAAGTTCTGGTCGTCGCCGCGGAAGAAGCGCCCGCCGACGTTGCCGTTGAACTCCCCGCTGCCCGCCGCGGCGAAGACCCTCGCCATCACCCGGGACTCCGCGTCGAGGGCGCCGCCCACCTCGGCGGCGATCCCGTTGCCCTGCTCGAAGGCGTTGTAGACGTAGAACGCGGGGTCGAGCAGGAGCTGCCGCGCCGCCGACGTGATCAGCGACGTCGAGAGCGAGCCGCTGCCCGAGTTGAGGTTGAAGTACCAGCGCCGCGTGATCGGCACCTGGAACATCGCGAACGTCAGCCGCACCCCGCGCTCGGCGCGCAGGTTGATGAGGAAGAAGCTGTTCTGCACGCCCGGGATGGGCCCGAGGCCGCGGAGCTGGATGCGGGTGAAGTTGGCGTCGGGCTGGTTCTGCACCTCGCCGCCCTGGGTGAGCGTCGTGGTGTAGCGGAGCCCGCCGGCCACCACCGCGGAGAAGCGCAGCGAGGGCGAGCCCGAGCACACCGTCACCGTCGGGTCGAAGCGACAGCCGAAGTCCGCGCAGTCCGTCCGCCCGTCGCCGTCGTTGTCGATGCCGTCGGCGCAGGTCTCGTCCGAGCGCTCGCCGTCCTGGTCGCCGTTGCGGCCGATGAGGTCCTCGGGCGACTGGTTGGCCTCGAGGTCGGGCACGTCGTCGGGGCCGCCGCCGGCGTTGGCGTTCGCGTTGGTGTTGCCGCCGCCGGAGGTCGCGCCGCCGTTGCGCTGCCACGAGCCGCGGCAGCGCGAGACGCCGGGGCCCATGCAGTCCTGGTCGTCGCAGTCGATCTGGCCGTCGCCGTCGTTGTCGATCCAGTCCGAGCAGCGCGCGTTGGTGTTCTCCTCGGCGCCGCCGGCCTCGCAGGCGTGGTCGTGGAAGCAGTCCGCGTCGGCGCAGTCGACCATGCCGTCGCCGTCCTCGTCGACGCGGCCCGTACACGCCGTCTCGTGCTCGGCGCGCGCGCCCGGCGAGGGCTGCGTCATCGCCGCCGGGGACGACGGCGGCGGCGGCGGGGGCGGCGCGGCGGGTTGCGTCTGCGCCGACGCGCCGAAGGTAGCGACCATGAGCGCCAGCGCGCCCAGCCAGACCGGGATCTTCCTCATCGCGTCACTCCGAAGCCCTGCCCCGGCGGCCGCCCCGCGCACACGCGGGGGCCCGGGCACACGTTGTTGCCGACGACCTCGGGGTTCCACGAGCAGTCCCAGTCGTCGCAGTCCTTGAAGCCGTCGCGGTCGTTGTCGACGCCGTCGCGGCACGACGCCTGCGGGTTGACCGCGCTCTCCCGGCACGACTGCTGGACGGCCGGGTCGGTCGCCTGCGTGCACGAGAAGTCGCCGCAGTCGACGTAGCCGTTGCCGTCGTTGTCGACGCCGTCGTGGCAGGCGGCGACGGTGTTCTCCCCGGGGCGGCTGGCGCAGACGGCCTGGACGGCGGGGTCGGTGCTGCGCGAGCAGGAGAAGTCGTCGCAGTCCTTGAAGCCGTTGCAGTCGTTGTCGCGGCCGTCGCCGCACGCCGCGGGCGTGGCCTCGGGCCCCGACGCCGTGCAGCACGCGGGGTCGCGGTTGCAGGCGTTGTCGTCGCAGTCGGTGTAGCCGTTGCAGTTGTTGTCGCGGCCGTCGTTGCACACCTCGGCGCCGGCGCTGGTGCAGCAGCCCGGCACCGCCACGCAGTCGCGGTCGGCGCAGTCGACGCGGCCGTCGCCGTCGTTGTCGCGGCCGTCCATGCACGCCGTCTCGCGGCGGCAGACGGTGACGTAGACGCCGTTGCGGCAGGTGAAGTCGCCGCAGTCGGTGAAGCCGTTGCCGTCGTTGTCGAGCCCGTCGCGGCAGGCCTCGTCGGAGAACTCCCGCGAGCAGCACACCTCGGGGATGCCCTGGCAGGCGCGGTCGCCGCAGTCGAACTGCCCGTCGTTGTCGTTGTCGACGCCGTCGGTGCAGGTGATGAAGTCGCTCTCGCTGCCGCGCGGCGGGACGAGCGGGAAGCGCTCGGTGCAGCGGGTCGAGCGGATGAGGCAGTCGTCGTCCTCGCAGTCGATCAGCCCGTCGCGGTCGTTGTCGCGGCCGTCCTGGCACTCGACGTCGCTGGTCTCGTAGCCGAGGGGCGCCTCGGCGGGGCGCTCCCAGCACTGGGCGGTGCCCGCGAGGATCGCGAGCCAGAGGGCGGTGGCGGTGGGGCGGTGGGTTCGCATCGGGGGCCCTAGTGCTGGTCGAGGCAGCCGGCGCGCCCCGTCCCGTAGCGGCGGCGGAAGTCGACGTAGCGGAAGCACGCGCCCCGCTGCGTGGTGACGGGCCCGAAGGCGCCCTCGCGTTCGAATCCCTGGAGGGCGGCCTCGACGGGCTCGCGGAGGTCGGCCGGCAGCCACGAGGGGAGCTCGTGCGTCCGCGCCCAGCGCCAGACGAGCTGCGACAGGTGGACGGTGTCGAACTCCGCCAGCCGCGCGTTGAGCGCCGGCGTCTGGAGGAGCCGCCCGGCGGCCGCGTCGGAGCGCTCCATGTCGACGGCGGTCTCGTCGTGGCAGACCATCTGGCACTCGAGGTAGGTGTCGTGGTGGCGCACGCTCTCGGAGTGGCCGAAGCGGGTGCTGACGCGGCGGTTGTAGTGGAAGGGGCGCGTCGGGTCCTCGTCGGCCGAGTGCGCGCTGGTCAGCACGAACTCCGGGACGCCGTGGGCCCACATCCCGCGCCGCTGGGCCATCGCCGCGCGCTGGGCCCAGAGGTACTCCGCGCGGGCGGGGTTGTCGTCGACGTTCATCGCGTGGGCGAGGCCCTTGCTCAGGTGGTCGACGGCGAGGTCGGGGCAGTCCCAGAGGATGCGGCCGTAGCCGTCGCGCGAGAGGTCGGAGGTGCAGTGCCAGACGCCCCAGCGCGCGTTGAGCGTCGCCATCTTGGCGTTGACGTAGAGCTCGTAGGGGTGCCAGCCCCCCCACGAGTGCACCGGCCCGAAGCTCTCCAGGGTGTTGAAGCCCGCGAGGCGCGCGGTGGTGCCGGCGAGCGGCCCCTCCAGCACCCGGAAGCTGTCGCCGTCGTTGAAGAACACGGGCGTCGGCACCCCGTTGAGGTACACCCGGGTCATGATCTGATCGGCCGCGCCCGGCGCCGTGCGCGCGAGCGCGGCGGCGGTGAGGGCGCAGAGCATCAGGGTTCGGGCCGCACGCATCGCTGGTCCTCCGTCGGGGCGCGACGTTCGCACACGGGAGGGGAGGGTCGTCAATCGCCCCGTGCGTTCACGAGGATGTTGCGGGCGGCGGTTGACCGCGGGCGGGCGGACGTGCCTCGCCGGGCGTTCCTCCCTCGGCCCCGCCTGGGGTAGCGTCCGCGGCCATGAGCCCCTACGCCAACCTCGCCGTCGACCGCGACGGCCCCTGGGTCACCGTCACCCTCAACCGCCCCGACGCCATGAACGCCCTCTCGCGCGCCCTCGTCCGCGAGCTCGGCGACTGCTTCCGCGCCCTCGCCGACGACCGCGACGCGCGCGTGGTCATCCTCACGGGCGCGGGCGAGAAGTCCTTCTGCGCCGGCGCCGACCTCAAGGAGCGCAAGGGCATGAGCGACGACGAGGTGCGCGCCATGCTCGGCTACTACCGCGAGAGCTTCGGGCTCATCGACCGCTGCCCCAAGCCCGTCGTCGCCGCCCTCAACGGCGTCGCCCTCGGCGGCGGCTTCGAACTCGCCCTCTCCTGCGACCTCCGCGTCGCCGCCCCCACCGCGCTCGTCGGCCTGCCCGAGACCTCCCTCGCCATCATCCCCGGGGCCGGCGGCACGCAGCGCCTCCCGCGCCTCGTCGGCCCCGGCAAGGCCAAGGAGCTCATCCTCCTGGCGAAGCGCTTCCCCGCGGCCGAGGCGCTCGCGCTCGGGCTCGTCACCGCCGTCGCCGAGCCCGGCGAGGCCGTCGTCGCCGCCGCGAAGCGACTCACCGAGGGCCTCGCGCACGGCGCCCCGATCGCGCTCGCCGCCGCGCTCGACGCCGTCGACCTCGGCGCCGACCTCGACTTCGAAGCGGGCCTCGACCTCGAAGCCCGCTGCTACGAGCGGACGCTGCGGTCGACCGACCGGCGCGAGGCGCTCGCGGCCTTCGCCGAGAAGCGCAAGCCCGCCTACAAGGGCGAGTAGGAGGTCGTCGGAGCGGCGGGAGATGACGCCCGCGGGCTCACGCCCGGCGGTTTGCCGCTCGTCGATGGCAACCTCGAGGGTGCAAACGACGGGCGGCAAGCCGTCGCGCGTAAGCGCGCGGGCGCTGAGTCCAACGGCTACCGGCGCGCGAGCTGCCCGCGGAGCTCGCCGCCGGGGTTCGCCGCGGTGTGGACGTTCGCGTAGACCATGCCGCCATTGAGGGCGGCGAGGTCGGTGGCGGTGAGGGTCTGCGTGCCGACGAGCGACGAGCCCATCACCGTCAGGGGGTAGAGCACGCCGGCGTTGGAGCCCGCCGCGGTCGGGCCGTGGAGGTGGGCCGCGCTCACCGTCGTCCCGACGCCCGTGAAGGCGCCGTCGTACGTCGCCACCGTGCCCGCGGGGTTGACGATCACGGCGAGGGCGCCCGAAGCAGGCGTGGTCACCGGCGGCACCTCCTGCGCGCCCGTGAGCTGCGCGGTGTAGAGAACCTCGCCCGGACGGAGCACCTGCCCGCGCACCTCGCCGCCCGGGTTGGCGATGGTGTGGAGGTTCATGTACCAGCGGCCGGCGCGGAGGTCGGCGAGCTGCGCCGCGGTGACCGACGCGGTGCCGGCGAGCATGCCCCCGACGGACATGAACGCGATGGTCACCGGGCCGTTGGCCCCGCCCGGCGCCGTGTGGATGTGCGCGGCCGTCGGCGCGATCGTCTGGTCGACGCTGTACGCGATGGAGGCCCCGTTGGCGCGCACCACCACCATGCCGGTGGCCGTCGCGGTCGTGGTCACGGGGGGGTTCTCCTGCGCGCCGTTCAGCCGCGCCACCCACACCGTCTCGCCCGGCCGAAGGAACTGCCCGCGCACCTCGCCGCCCGGGTTGGCCGCGGTGTGGACGTTGAAGTACATCCGCGCGCCCGCGAGGTCGGAGGCCTGCTCGGCGGTGAGCGTCGCCGACTGGTTCATCTCCGGGCCCGGCGTGGTGATGCCGACCGTGACGCCGCCGTTGACGCCCGCGATGGCCGTGTGGATGTGCGCCGCGCTCGGCGCCGCCGTGGTGCTCGCCGCGACGCGCGCCGAGCGCCCGTCGACCCCGAGGAGCACCTGCGCCGCGCCGCCCGACGTGGTGGCGACGGGCGGGTTCTCCTGCGCGCCGGAGAGCTGCGCGACGAAGAGCTCCTCGCCGGGCCGCGTGAGCTGCGCGCGGAGCTCGCCGCCGGCGTTGGCCGCGGTGTGCACGTTGGTGTAGAGCCGGCCCCCCTCGAGCAGGTCGGCGTCGGCGGGCGCGAGGGTCACGTTGCCGCCGAAGGCCGCGCCGGTGCCGAGCGTGAGGGCGACGGCGACGGGCCCGTTGACGCCCGCCACGCCGCGGTGGAAGTGCGCCGCCGACGCGCCGGTGAGGTCGACGGTGACCACATGGTACCGCACGTCGTTGCGCGCGTAGTTGAGCACCGCCTGCACGTTGCCGGTGGCGGCGGTGGCGACGGGCGGGTTCTCCTGCGCGCCCGAGAGCGCGCCGACGAAGAGCTGCGCGCCCGGCGCGAGGAGCTGCCCGCGGAGCTCGCCGCCCCCGAAGGCGTCGGAGTGCAGGTTGAAGTACGCGCGGTACTCCTCCAGCGCCGTCGCCTGCACCGCGCTGATGGACGTGGCGCCCGCGTAGACGCCGGCGCCCGCCGCGGTGAGGTTGAAGGCCACCGCGCCGACCACGCCCGCGGGCGACAGGTGGACGTGCGCCTGCGTCGGCGTCAGGCCCGTGTACGCGACGCGGTAGCGCGCCGTCGAGCGGTCGGCGCTCAGCGCCAGCCAGCCCGTCGCCGTCGCGGCGGTGCGCACCGGAGGCGCCTGCTCCGCGCCCGAGAGCGTCGTGACGAAGAGCCGCTCGCCGGGCCGCAGAACCTGCCCGCGGAGCTCGCCGCCCGGGTTGGCCGGCGTGTGGATGTTCACGTAGACCTGCGCGTTGGCGAGCTGGTCGGCCTGCGTGGCGGTGAGCGTGAGCGAGCCCGTCAGCATGGTGTCGGGCGTCACCGTCGGGAAGGCGACCATCACCGCGCCCGACTCGCCCGGGAAGCCCAGGTGCAGGTGCCCCGCCGTCGCGCCCGCGGCGTTGTGGCGGAGCGTGTACGTCAGCGTGCGGCGGTCGTCCGCGAGCACGAAGGTCGCCGTCCCCGTCGCGGTCGAGCGCACCACGGGGACCTCCTCGGCCCCCGTCAGCGTCGCGACGAACATCGTGCCCGCGCCGGCGTCGGGCGTCACGTCCGGCGTCACGTCGGGCGTCGCGTCGGCCGTCGCATCGAGTCCGACGTCGGGCGTCGCATCGGCCGTCGCATCGGGCGTCGCATCGGGCGCTGCATCGGGCGTCGCGTCGGGTGCGGCGTCGGGGGCCGCGTCCTGCGACACGTCGGGCGCAGCGTCGGGGGCCACGTCGGCGGCGAGGTCGGTCGCCGTGTCGCCGACGGGGCCGGTGTCGGCGGGCGGCGTGGCCACGGGGTCGCTGCACGCGCCGAGCGCCACTGCGGCGCCCAGCAGGATCACACGTACGTTCATGGGGAAGTCACTCCGGTCGAAGGGCGGCGGAGGGGCGTCGCCGCGCTGTCCAGTACGCGCGAGCCCTCTGCGTCAGATTGACGCACCCTACCCCGAAGTGAACGATGGAGGGGAGCGGAATGCGCAAGGAATGCGCGGAAGGGAGGGCCTTCAGGCCACGGAGCGGAGGGGCTTCTTCGCCTCGGGGGTCGCGGGGTCGGCCGGCTTCTGGTCGCCGTCGGCCTTCTTGCGCGGCCGCGACGGATGAACGCGCGGGAAGAAGCGCTCCGCCTCCGCCTTGCCGAGGCGGGCGATGACGGTGCCGTAGGTGCGGACGAGGGTCTGGTTCCAGGCGGTGGCGGCCTCGTCGAGGCGGTGGCCGGCTTCGCGCTGCGCGTGGCGGGCGACCTCGAGCGCGGCGACGGCGTCGGCGTAGTCCTTCGCGGCGACGGCGATGCCCTCGGCGTAGCGCGCGCGGAGCTCGTCGCCTTCGGGCAGGTGCTGCTCGATGCGGAGGACGAGCTGGCGGTGGCGGGCGGCGACGTCGGCCTGCGGCGCGGCGGTGTAGTGCTCGACGCCCTCGGGGAAGATGCGGGTGTAGGGCGCCTCCTTCGCCGCGTTGAGGCTGCGGCCGGCGAGGGCGTGGCGGAGGTCCTTCACCTGTGAGGCGAGGTCGTCGGCGGCGGCGTCGCGGGAGGCCATCGCGTCCTGCACGGCGTCCTCGGTGTCCTCCTCGGCGCGCCCGGCCTCGCGCAGCGAGCGCGACGCGAGCGAGCACTCGTCGGCGAGGTCGTCGAAGCGGGCGCACTTCAGCCGGCGCGCGGCGTAGCGGCCGAAGCGCGTGCGGACGGTGTACTGGCTCTGGTCCTTCGGGAGCTGCATCGCGGGGGTTCCTCCTGGGCCGGGCGGCGGCGCCGGCGCGAGAGGGGTAACGGCGTGGCAAGGCGCGGACGTGAGCGGGGATGCGCGGCGCGACTCGCGGCCTCCATCCCCCGCTCGCCGGGCTCGCGGCCTCCATCCCCCGCTCGCCGAGCCTCGCGCGTTGACCCCTTCCCCCGGCGCAAAGCCGCCAGGGGAAGGGGCGCTGTCGCAACCGGGACGCGCCGGCGTCTGGTGCTCGAGGTGTCTCGGCGTCTGGTGCTCGTGGCGTGGCGTGAGCGCGTCCTGGCGTCGGTGTGTCCTGTTGAAAGCAGCGCCCCTTCCCCGGGCGGCTTTGCGCCGGGGAAGGGGTCAACGCGCGAGGCTCGGCGAGCGGGGGATGGAGGCCGCGAACCCGGCGAGCTGGGATGGAGGCCCCGCGGCTACCCCCGAAGGCGCCGCATTCGAGGCCCCCCCCACACATCGACGCACGCGTCGGACGACGCGTCGGGCCGGCGGACGCCCTCCGCCCCGCGCAGAAAGACGCGCCCGGGCCCGCCGCGCGACGCGTGGTGCCCGCGGAAGCACACGCCCGGGACGCCGGCGCGAGCACCTCCGCGCGCGGCGGCGCCCGCACCGGGGGCGGTGGCGGCGCGTTCGTCAGCGCGCGAGGGGGACGAGCGGGGGCGTGCGGGCGACCTCCGCGGCGGTGAGCAGCCCGGTCGCGTTGGAGCCCCAGCAGAGCACGGCGCCGTCCTGCGTGAGCGCGCACCCGAAGTGCTCCGTGCCGCGGACGAGGCGGGCCCGCTCAACGCCGGGGACGAGCACGAGGGAGGTCCGGCTGTGCGCGTCGTCGGGCACCGGGCACGCGACGCGTCCCGTCGCGCCGAGGACGCACGCGGACTCGTCGTCGCCCTCGGTGATCGCGCCGAGCTCCGGCGGGACACCGTCGCGCCCCACCGGTTCGTACGGGGAGCCGGGCGGGAGTCCTCGCCACGAGTCGCTGGGGAAGTGACCGAGGACGTGGCCCGCGCGCATCCCCCAAAGGACGCTCTCGCGCGAGACGAAGTCCTCCGCCCCGTCGAGCGCGGGGACGCGGTGGAAGCCCCTCGCGTCGTACCCGAGCGAGGCGCACCACGCCTCCCCCGCCGCCGTCGCGACGCAGGCGGCGAGCCCGGTCACGCGGACCGAGCGGATCGCACTGCCGCTGGGGAGCGGGAGCAGGGAGGCCGGCGTCGGGCCCTCGGGGGGGACGGCCCAGCCGCACCACAGCCCGTCTCCCCCCGCGCAGACGAGCGATCCGCCGAAGCCGAACACGCGCGCCGGCCCGGGCAGCCGGATGTCGAAGGGGACCGCGCCCGAACGCTCGCCGCGCAGCGAGGCACGCGTGCGACCCGCGCAGCGCAGGCGGGCGTCGACCAGCGCGCAGACGGACTCGTCGCCGACGTCGATCGCGGTCGCGCCGCGGAGGCTCGCGACCTCGGAGGCCCCCTCGCGCGCCCACACGTGGCGCCCGCGCGCCACCCGCCCCCAGCAGCGGACGCCGCCCGAGGGCCAGCGCGCGCAGCCCCCGTCGCCGACGTGCGCCACCTCGACCGCGCCGTCGAGCGTGGACGCGTGGGCCAGCACGAAGGGGCGCACCTCCGTGGCATCGTACAGGGCGCGCACGGGCGGCGGGTCGTCCCGGTCCAGGCCCCCCTCGCACCACCAGCGGTGCTTCGCGTCGGCGAGGCACAGGTCGCGTTCGCCGAGGGCCATCGCCGCGACCTCGCCCCCCAAGCCCGGCGCGCGCACCTCGATGGCGCGCGGCTGCTCGGACCCCCACCGCTCGCACCGGACGCCGGCGGCGCCGCGGGCGCAGGCGACCCTGCCGCGGAGCGCGATCTCGTCGACGCGGAGCTGCGCGAGGAGCGTCGCGCGCCACGGGGCCCGGGGCTCCTCGCCGGCCGACTTCGGGATCCACCCGCAGAGCACCTCGCGCCCGCCCGAGACCGCGCAGTAGGTGAGCCCCTCGAGCGCGACCGCGCGGACGTCGGCCTCGCGGCCGAGCACCGAGCGCCACACGAGCTGCGCCCCGTCGCCCTCGATGGGGAGCGCGACGAGCGAGCCGTCGGCGGCGCGCCCGACCCACGCCGCCGCCGGGCCCCGCGCGTTGGCGCACCAGCCCCACTGCGCGATCGCCGCGGCGTAGCGGAGCTCGACGAGCGCGCCGCGCGAGCCGAGGGAGGGGAGCTCGACGGGCTCCGCCGCCGCGCGGTTGTTGCGGAAGGAGACCCAGGTGCCGTCGGCGCGGCGGCCGGTGGCGATCACGTCGGCGGCGGCGCCCGGCGCCCACCGCGCGTCGTAGGACTCGAGCTCGTCGCCGCGGTGGTCGGACGCGGGCAACAGCGCGGTGAGCGGGTCGGTGTACCAGGCCCGCGGGGCGCCGCGCGTCTCGCCGCGCACGGTGACGAGCCGCGCCGCGCCGCAGACCACCTGGCTGCGCCCGCCGCGCACGCGGGTGAGCGCGCACGGGAACGTCTCGCCGACGAGCCGGCTGGCGTGGAGGACGGGGGCGTCGAAGGTTCCGCTGTCGCCGGGGACGGCGGGGCGGGGCGGGGGGGCGCGACGGCGCGGGGCGACGGCGACGGAGGCGGCGACGGCGACGAGCGCGGTGACCGCGAGGGCGATGGGCCAGCGCGGGCGCGGCGGCGATGGCGGGGCCGCGAGGCGCGGCGCGCGATAGGGCGACGGGTCGACGGAGGCGGAGACGTCGTGCGGGGTGCCCATGGCGGACCATGGTACGCGCGCGGGGTGGGCGGGGGCTACCGGGGTCGTGCTACTTCGCGCGGACGATCTCGGTGCCGAGGCCGCTGTCGGTGAAGATCTCGAGGAGCACGGCGTGGGCCGCGCGGCCGTCGAGGATGTGGACCTTGCGCACGCCGCCGTCGATGGCGTCGAGGGCGCACTCGACCTTGGGGATCATCCCGCCGTCGATGACGCGCTTCGCGATGAGGTCGCGGGCGACGTTGGCGGTGAGCGACGAGAGGTGCGCGCCGTCCTCGCCGCGCACGGCCTCGACGTCGGTGAGGAGGATGAGCTTCTCGGCGCGGAGGGCCTCGGCCACCTTGCCCGCGGCGGTGTCGGCGTTGAGGTTGAGCGAGGCGCCCTGGTCGTCGACGCCGATGGGGGCGATGACGGGGATGAAGCCCGCGCGGGTGAGCTCGACCACCACGTCAGGGGTGACGTGGCGCACCTCGCCGACGCGGCCCATGTCGACGCTCTCGCCGTCGCGCGAGGTGACGGGCGGGGACTTCTCCGCGAGGATGAAGCCATCGTCCTTGCCCGAGAGCCCCACCGCGCGCCCGCCGTGGCGGCAGATGAGCGAGACGATGTCCTGGTTGATCTGCCCGGCGAGCACCATCTCGACCACCTCCATGGTGGCGTCGTCGGTGACGCGGAGCCCGTCGACGAAGCGCGACTGCACGCCCGAGCGCTTGAGCGCGGCGCTGATCTGCGGCCCGCCGCCGTGCACGATGATGACGTTGACCCCGATGTACTTGAGCAGGCAGACGTCGCGCGCGAAGCTGTCCTTGAGCTCGGGGGCGACCATCGCGTGGCCGCCGTACTTGATGACGAACGTCCTCCCCTGGAAGCGCCGGATGTACGGCAGGGCCTCGAGCAGGACGCGGGCTTTTTCGATCGCGGTCTCCACGGCGTCGGCGCTTGTATGCGATGGCGGGGGCGCTGCGCAACGGTTCAGGGCGGGCGGCCCCCGCGCGGGCGATTCGCCGCACGGGACGGTTGGCGGCGGGGCAGGGCGCCGATATCCTCGCGCGCAATGCGCCTTCGACCCCTGCTGCTTCTTTCGCTCCTCGCCGCCTTCACGGGCGCCGGGTGTTCCTTCCCCACCGACGACTTCCGCCTGGGCGGGGACGCCGCGGCCGACGTCCGGCGCGACGCGGCGCCCGACACGACGGCCCCGCCCGACGCGACGCCCGACGCGACGCCCGACGCGGCCCCCGACGCCCCACCGCCGCCTGACGCTGCGCCCGACGCGCCGCCGCCCGACGTCGCGCCCGACGCCCCGCCGCCGACCGACGGGGGCGGCTGCAACAGCGCCACGGAGTGCTCGGGCGCGCGCCAGTGCTGTCAGGGCGCGTGCGTCGACACGGCGACCTCGACGGCCCACTGCGGTCGCTGCGGCGCCGTGTGCGACCCGCCCAACGGCGACCCGGCGTGCGCGGCCGGCGCGTGCGGCGTGGCCCGCTGCGACATGGGCTTCGGCAACTGCGACACGAACGCCGCCAACGGCTGCGAGTCGACCCTCGCCACCGACCCGATGAACTGCGGCGGCTGCGGCACGCGCTGCAACGCGCCCCCCAACGCCGCGGCCTCGTGCGCCGGCGGGCGCTGCGCCTTCGCCTGCAACCCCGGCTTCGCCGACTGCAACCTCAACCCCGCCGACGGCTGCGAGGAGGACCTCCGCACCTCGCCCCGCGCCTGCGGCGCCTGCGGCAGCGCGTGCACCGGCGGCGCGGGCACCACCTCGACGTGCGTGATGGGCTCCTGCGAGAGCCAGTGCACGGCGGGCTCCGCCGACTGCGACATGGACCCGTCGAACGGCTGCGAGGTGAACACCCGCACCAGCCTCGCCAACTGCGGCGGCTGCGGCCTCGCGTGCAGCTTCCCCAACGCGGGCGCCACCTGCGCGTCGGGCGTGTGCACCCGCGCGGCGTGCAACGCGGGCTTCGGCGACTGCGACGGCAACGCGGCCAACGGCTGCGAGTCCGACGTGGCCAGCTCCACCGCCAACTGCGGGAGCTGCGGCCGCGCGTGCCCCGCCGGCCAGGCCTGCCGCGCGGGGGCCTGCCTGTCCACCTGCACCCCGGCGCCGCTCATGCAGTGCGGGGCCGCGTGCGTCGACACCAGCGCCAGCGTCGCCAACTGCGGGAGCTGCGGCCGCGTGTGCTCCTTCCCCAACGCGACGGCGGAGTGCCGCACGGGCACCTGCGCGCTCGCCGCGTGCACGCCGGGCTTCGGCGACTGCAACGCCTCCGCGGGCTGCGAGACCAACCTCAACACCGACGTGAACAACTGCGGCGGCTGCGGCGTCGCCTGCGGCCGCACCAACGGGACGCCCACCTGCGCGGCCGGCGTCTGCGGCGTCACCTGCAACCCGGGCTTCTCCAACTGCGACGGCGACCCCACCGACGGCTGCGAGACCGCCACGGGCACCGACGTGCGCAACTGCGGGACGTGCGGCCGGACGTGCAGCCTCCCCAACGCCTCGGCCACCTGCGCGGCGGGCAACTGCGCGGTCGGCACCTGCACCCGCGGCTACGCCAACTGCGACATGAACGCGGCCACCGGCTGCGAGGTCTCGCTCCTCGACGACGAGTCCAACTGCGGCGCCTGCGGGTCGGCGTGCCTGCGCGGGAACTTCTGCGTGAACGGCGCCTGCACCCCCTGCGCGCCGCCGCGGGTGATGTGCTCCCTGCGCTGCGTCGACACGCAGACCGACACGGCCAACTGCGGCGCCTGCGGGCGCGCGTGCGGCGCGGGCCAGCAGTGCGCGGCGGGGCGGTGCTTCTACCCGGCGCCGGCCAACGACCTCTGCGCGGGCGCGACGGACATCAACCTCGCGGCGGGCCCGCGCGTCACGCTCTCGGCCACCACGCTCGGCGCGACGCACAACGTCAACTCGCCCTGCGACGCGGTGGGCGGGGGCGACGTGTTCTTCCGCTTCGTGCTGACGCGGCGCGAGCTGGTGTACGCCGACACCTTCGGGGCGACGTGGGACACCAAGCTCTTCTTCACCAACTCGACGTGCACGACGCCGCTGACGACGCAGGTGACGGGCGACCTCGTGTGCGACGACAACCTCGGCGCCGCGTGCACGACGGGCGGGACGGCCTCGCAGGTCTACACGATCCTCGCGCCGGGGACGTACTTCCTGGTGCTCTCGTCGGGGGCGTCGTCGGGGGCGACCGCCATCCGCTTCGAGCACATCCCGGTGGGCACGGGGGCGACCATCTCGCTCCCCCGCGGCGCGGCCCTCACGCGCGCGGGGGCCACCTCGGGCACGACCGGCAGCATCTCGCAGTCGTGCGGCGGCGCCGGCCCCGAGCTCACGTACTGGTGGGTCACCTGCCCGGAGCAGGCCGCCGGCACCTTCTCCGCCTCCACCTGCGCCCGCGCCACCTGGAACACGCTCCTCAGCGTGGTCAACGGCAGCGGCACGGGCAACGTCTGCGTCAACGACTCGTGCGGGATCCAGTCGAGCGTCGTCACCACCATCCCCGCGGGCTCCGGCGCCCACGTGCTGATGATCGACGGCTACAACAACGGGACCGACGCGGTGTCGGGCTCCTACTCCCTGCTCTACACCCGCCCCTGAACGACACCGCGCCGGTCGGACGTAGGGTCCGGTCGGCGCGCCGTCTCCGCGCCCGTCACGCGCCCGCGGCGCGCACCCGATCGACGAGGAAGGCCACCGCGGCGACCAGCGCCACGACGGCGACGGCCATCGCGGCCCAGGCGTTGCGCCGCTCGCGGGCGCGCTGGCGGTCGAGGCCCTCGTCGTCGCCCCAGGCGTCGGGCAGGCGGCCGCCGAGCGAGGTGCTGGTGGCGCTCGCGAGCGTGGCGCCGTCGAGCACGGTGTCGTTCGGCGCGTCGGACGAGCCCGTGAGGAGGGACTCGACCCCGACGGGCGGCGTCGAGGCGAACGCGGGCGCGGTGGAGGCGGTGGCGGGCGCGCCGGCGGGGCGGGCGGCCTCGCGGACGAGGCGGCTCACCATGCGCCGGGCGGCGCGGCGGTTGAGCGGGACGAGCATCGCGGCGAGCTCGGCGTGCATCGCGCCGCGGGTGATGAGCTGGCCGGTTCGAACCTTCACCGCGAGCTCGGTGACGGCGACGGGGACGGGGTCGAGCACGGCCTCGAGCGTCTCGACGACGCCCTCGAGGACGGAGGTCTCGTCGTGGGCGAGGTCGGCCGCGCCGCCGAGGGCCACCGCGCCGTCGGGCCGCAGCTCGACGGCCGCGGGCGAGAGCACGAGCGCGCGCGACCCGAGCGCCTCCACGGCCTCGAGCGCGATGAACAGGGCGCTCTCGGGGGCCAGGGGCATCGCCCGCTGGGCCAGGCGAACGGCCATTTCGTCGAGAAACATCGGCTCGGTCATGGGTCCTCCGTCGCCTCCACGGCACGCACCGGGATGCCGGCGGCGCGAAGGTACTCCCTCGCCTCGGCGAGGGTGAAATGTCCGTCATGAAAGATGGTCGCCGCGAGGCACGCGTCGGCGCCGCCGCCGCCCCGCGCGATGGGCCGCACGCCCTCCTCCAGGTGCGCGAGCGTCCCGACGCCGCCCGAGGCGATCACCGGGACCGCCACCGACTCCACCACCGCGCGGACGAGCGGGAGGTCGTAGCCCTCGCCCGTCCCGTCGCGGTCCATGCTGGTGAGGAGGATCTCGCCGGCGCCGCGCCGCTCCATCTCGCGGGCCCATGCGAGCGCGTCGAGGCCGGTGTCGTGGCGGCCGCCGTGGGTGAAGACGCTCCACGCCCCGCGCTCGTTGCGGCGCGCGTCGATGGCGACCACGAGCGCCTGACGCCCGTACGCGGAGGCGACTTCGTCCACGAGCTCGGGGGTCTTCACCGCGGCGCTGTTGATCGACACCTTGTCGGCCCCCGCGCGCAGGATGGCGTCGACGTCGGCGCGGGTTCGGATGCCGCCGCCGACGGTGAGCGGGACGAAGACCTGATCGGCGGTGCGGGCGACGACGTCGAGGAGGATGTCGCGGCCCTCGTGGGTGGCGGTGATGTCGAGGAAGGTGATCTCGTCGGCGCCGCCGTGGTCGTAGGCGCGGGCGCAGTCGACGGGGTCGCCGGCGTCGCGGATGCCGACGAAGCGGACGCCCTTCACGACGCGGCCGTTCTTCACGTCGAGGCAGGGGATGAGTCGGCGCGCGACGGTCACCGGCCGGCCTCCAGCGCCTCGCGGACGGTGAGGGCTCCCTCGTAGAGCGCGCGGCCGACGACGCACGAGGCGATCTCGGGGCGGGCCGCGAGGGCGCGGAGGTGGAGGGCCGAGCCGATGCCGCCGGAGGCGATCACCTCGGCGCCGGGGAGCGCGCGGGCGAGCGCGGCGGTGGCCTCGACGTTGGGCCCCTCGCCCGTCCCGTCGCGCGCGATGTCGGTGTAGAGCACGGCCGACGCGCCGCGGGCGACGAGCTCCTTCGCGAGGTCGACGGCGGTCACGTCGGTGGTGGTGGTCCAGCCGTGGGTGGCGACCTTGCCGTCGCGCGCGTCGACGGCGACGACGACGGGGCACACGCGCGCGGCCTCGGCGACGAAGGCGGGGTCTTCCGCGGCGCGGGTGCCGACGATGACGCGGGTCGCGCCCGCGGCGGCGTAGGCGCGCACCTGCTCGATCGTGCGGACGCCGCCGCCCACCTGGACGCGGAGGTGCGCGCCGTGGCGGGCGAGCACGCGCTCGACGAGGCGCGCCTGCGTGGCGGCGCCGTCGCGCGCGCCGTCGAGGTCGACCACGTGGAGCCAGTCGGCGCCGTCGGCGGCGAAGCGATCGGCCACGGCGAGCGGGTCGTCGTGGTAGACGGTGGCCCTCGCGTAGTCGCCGCGGTGGAGGCGGACGACGCGGCCGCCGAGGAGGTCCATGGCGGGGATCACCCTCACGGCGCGATCTCCTTGTCGTAGAAGCGCTTCAGGAGCGCGAGTCCCGCGCGCTGGCTCTTCTCGGGGTGAAACTGGACGCCGAGCGAGCGGCCCCACCCGACGGCCGCGACGAAGTCCTCGCCGTGGTGCGCGACGGCGCGCGAGGCGTTCGTGTGCTCGGGCACGACGTGGTAGCTGTGCACGAAGTAGAACCACGCGCGCGGCGGCAGGCACGGGAGGTCGGGGCCGGCGGTGACCTCGTTCCACCCCATGTGGGGCACCTTCACGAGCGAGCCGTCGGCGTCGCGCATCCCCTCGCGGAAGCGCCGCACCGTCCCGCTGAACACGCCGAGCCCCCCGCAGCCCGGCGCCTCCTCGCTCCCCTCGAAGAGAACCTGGAGCCCGAGGCAGATGCCCAGGTAGGGTCTTCCCCCCTCGATGTGATCGACGAGCGTACGGGCCAGCGCGCCGCCGTTGCGTTGGAGCGCGGTCGCGCAGTCGCGGAAGGCCCCCTGCCCCGGCACCACCACCGCGTCGCTCTCGCGCACGGCGCCGGGGTCGGGCGTGACGGTGACGACGGGCGCATCTCCCCACGCGGCGCGGAGGGCGCGCTCGACGCTGCGGAGGTTGCCCATGCCGAGGTCGACGAGGGCGACGCGCGGTGGGTCGGCGCTCATTCGGTGAGCGTCCCCTTGGTGGAGGGGAGCGCGGTCCCTTCGACGCGGACGGCGTCGCGGAGCGCGCGGGCGAACGCCTTGAAGGTGCACTCCACGATGTGGTGGAGGTTGTCGCCCTCGACGCGCCGCACGTGGAGGTTGCAGCGCGCGCCGCGCGCGAAGCCCTCGAAGAAGACGGAGGTGAGCTCGACGTCGAAGGCGCCGAGCTTCGCCTTGGGGAGCGCGAGGCGGTCGACGAAGTAGGTGCGGCCCGAGAGGTCGAGGGCGGCCTGGCAGAGCGCCTCGTCCATCGGGAGCGTGGCCTCGCCGTAGCGCCGGATGCCGACGCGGTCGCCGAGGGCGTCGTCGACCGCGCGGCCGAGGACGATGGCGAGGTCTTCGGTGGTGTGGTGGCCGTCGATCTCGACGTCGCCGGCGGCGCGGACGGAGAGGTCGAGCCCCCCGTGGCGCGCGATCTGGTCGAGCATGTGCGAGAGGAAGGGGAGCGGCGTCTGGATGTCGGCGCGGCCGGATCCGTCGAGCGTGACGGCGACGGTGATGTCGGTCTCGCGGGTGGTGCGGGTGACGGTGGCCGAGCGCGCCATGGCGGCGCCGCGAGTACCACGGGGCGCGCGGGCGGGGCCAGTTCGCGGCAGGGCGACGAAGGTCTTGCGGGCGGCGGGGGGCTGCGATAGGGTCCGCCCTCCGAAACGCGCGGTTAGCTCAGCTGGATAGAGCGTGGGTCTCCGAAGCCCAAGGTCACAGGTTCGACTCCTGTACCGCGCGCCGCAGAAAAGCAGGGGGTTCGTGAGGGTGGGGAGAGCCGTGAGTGTGCCGCAGGAGTTCCGCCGGTGACCGCGGGGCCGCGATTCACGATCCCGCCGCCGTCCGGAGTGGAGGTGAGCGCCTTCCTCGCGGCGCGCGTCCACGCGCGGGACGGGCACGCCTGCGTGTACTGCGGTGCTCGGGGCGTGCCGCTCGAGGTCGACCACCTCCGCGCCCGGGCTCATTTCCACGCGTCGGCGCCCGCCCGCGTGGTCAACGCACCGTCGAACCTCGTCACGTCGTGCGGGCCTTGCAACCAGGCGAAGGGGCCGCAGAACCTCCCGGGGTTCGCCGCGATGCTGCGGGGCCGCGGCCTCCCGGCGAACGTCGTCGCCGCGCTGGTGCGGCGGGCGAACGCGGCGAGGCGGCGCCCCCTCCACCTTCAGGTCGTTTCGTAGGAGAATCGCTGCCATGGCGAGCACCTACACGATCGTCGTCCCGACCCCCGCGGGCGTCCCCTCGCACGTCGAGGTGTTCATCACCGCGGGGCGCCGCGACGGGAAGGCCCTCACCGCCGCCGACCTCGCCGCCCTCCGCGACGCCTACCCCCCGCCCACCGCCGAGGGCCGCAAGGCCGTCGAGCAGGCCATCGCTGCCGCGGCCCCCGTCGAGGCGCCGGCGCCGAAGGCGAAGCTCCGCGCGAAGGCGAGCGCCACGAAGCCGGGGAAGCCCGCGACGAAACGCGCGGCAGCGAAGCGGCCCTGACGAGCCCTCGCGCGGTGGTCGACGCGACCGAGTCCGACACGCCTCACCGCGCCGTCACGGCGCGAGGTGCCGCGCGAGCGCCTCGACCAGCGCGGCCCGCTGGAGCGGCTTGGTGAGGAAGTCGTCCATCCCGCAGGCGAGGCAGCGCTCGCGGTCGCCCGCCAGCGCGTGCGCCGTCAGCGCGATGATCGGCGTGCGGCGCGACGTCCCCTCGCGGCGGCGGATCTCCCGCGACGCCTCGTAGCCGTCGAGCTCGGGCATCTGGCAGTCCATCAGAATCGCGTCGTAGGGCCGCGCGAGCGCGTCGAGCGCCTCGCGCCCGTTGCCGGCGACGTCGGCCTCCACCCCGAGGCTCGCGAGCATCCGGGCCGCGACCATCTGGTTCACGCGGTTGTCGTCGACCACCAGCACCCGGCCCGTCAGGCGGCGCTCGGGGCGCGCAGGCGCGACCAGCGCACACGCCTCCTCCACGCGGCCCACCCGCACCGTGAACCACACGGACGTGCCGCGCGCGCCGTCGCTCGCGAGGTCGATCGCGCCGCCCATCGCCTCGACCAGCGCGCGGGAGATGGCGAGCCCGAGGCCGGTTCCCCCGTAGCGCCGCGTCATCGAGGCGTCCGCCTGGCCGAAGGCCACGAAGAGCCGACCGCGCGCCTCGGGGGTGATCCCGATGCCCGTGTCGTCGACCTCGACGCGCAAGAGGTGGTCGCCGCCTTCGGCGTCGCCCGTCGAGGCGCGCACGGTGACGCCGCCCTCGCCGGTGAACTTCACCGCGTTGCTGAGGAGGTTGAGGAGCACCTGGCGGACGAGGTTGGGCGCGCCCGCGACCCGCGCGGCCACGGGCTCCTCGACGCGGAGGGAGAGGGAGAGGCCCTTGCGCGACGCCTCCGCGGAGACGAGCGCGAGGCAGTCGGCGAGGAGCGCGCGCGGGTCGAAGGGGACGCGCTCCACCTCGACGCGCCCCGCCTCGGCCTTCGAGAAGTCGAGGACGGCGTCGAGGATCCCGAGCAGCGCCGTCGCCGACGCGTGCGCCACCTCCGCGAGCCGCCGCTGCTCCTCGGTGAGCGGCGTGTCGTGGAGGAGCGAGAGGAGCCCGACGACGCCGTTCATCGGCGTGCGGATCTCGTGGCTCATGTTCGCGAGGAACTGGCTCTTCGCGCGCGTCGCCTCGTCGGCCGCGTCCTTCGCGGCGCGGAGCTGCGCCTCGGCGCGCTTCACCGCCGTGACGTCGCGGCCCACCGACTGGACCTCGGCGACGTCGCCCGAGGCGCCGGCGATCGCGCGCGTCTGCCACTGGTACCACGCCTCCTGGCCGTCCGCGTCGGTCTCGCGGGACTCCTCCACGTCGACGCCGCCGTGGCCGCGCAGTCGTTCGAGGAGCGCCCCCATGCGGCCCGCGAAGGCCGCGGGGACGCGCGCGACGGGGGCGCCGGGGCCGAACACCCGCCGCGTGGCGTCGTTGGCGAACACGACGGCGCCGTCGGCGCGGAGGCGGACGATGAGGTCGGCCTGCGCCTCGACGATCGCGCGGTAGCGGGCGTCGCTGGCGCTCAGGCCCGCCTCGGTGGCGCGCAGCCGGGCGAGGTGGCGCGCGGTGGCCTCGGCGAGCGAGGCGTTGCGGCGCACGAGGAAGACGCACAGCGCGGCGGCGCTGCCGAAGAGCATCGCGGTGCTGAGGAGGACGTGGGCGGGGATGCGCGCGCGCCATTGGACCGCGGCCTCCGCGGCGAGCGCGACGGCGGCCGTCGTGACGATGAGCCGGGCCGACAGCCAGAGCGACGACGCGACGATGAGCAGCACGAGGAAGGCCGCGTTGAAGAAGAGAAGGGCCAGTTCGAACTCGCGCGTCGCCCGCATCACGAGGACGAGCGCGGCCGTGAAGGGCACGTCGAGGATGGGCACCGCGGCGCCGGCCGCCCACCCGGCGGGCCTGGCCGACAGGCGGTGGACGAGGATCGCCGCGCCCGCGTAGGCGGCGGCGAGGAGGTCGGCGCCGACGAGGTCGGACGCGCCGAACACGCGGCCGAAGAGGGCGAAGCTCGCCGCCGTGCAGAGCGCGACGGCCATGCGGACGACGCCGAAGTGCCGCGCCGAGCGCCGCCGCTCCTCCGCGCGGACCCGCGCGAGCTCGCCCGCGATGTCGCCCGCCGGTGCGGGGTCGGGGCTGCGCGTGTCGTCGTCGGTCGTCATGCGTCGGGGGCGTCGAAGCGTTCGAAGCTTCGCCGCGGGGTCGACGGTGCTTCGATGGGGGACGATAGGCGCTCCCGCGCGGCCGGGGCAGGGCGCGGGCGCCGAGTCCGGTTCCGCGTCACCGGGGGGACAAGCACCCGAAGGCGGTCGGGGCACGACGGCGAGGGCGCGAGCCCGCTTGCGTTTGGCCCGGCGCGGTCGGATGGTACGGCCGCCCCGAGCGCGCCTCCGGGGCCCACCGGACCTGCACTCTCCTTGGAAACGAGCCCCCCGCCCGACGAGATCGCCGCCCGCTACGCCGCGATCGTGGCCTCCTCCGACGACGCGATCGTCGGCAAGGACCTCGACGGCTACATCACCTCGTGGAACCCCGCCGCCGAGCGGATCTACGGGTACACCAGCGCCGAGGCCGTCGGGCGCCACATCACCATGATCATCCCCGAGGAGCGGCGCAGCGAGGAGGACATGGTGCTCGGGCGCATCCGCCGCGGGGAGTCCGTCGACCACTTCGAGACCGTCCGCGTCGCGCGCGACGGCCGCAGGTTCACCGTCTCGCTCACCGTCTCGCCCATCAAGAACGCCGCCGGCGAGATCATCGGCGCCTCGAAGATCGCCCGCGACGTGACCGAGCGCGCCGCGATCGCCGCCGAGAACGCCGCGCTCCTCCGCGCCGCCGAGCAGGCCCGCGCCGCGGCCGAGGAGGCCAGCCGCGCGAAGGACGAGTTTCTCGCGATGCTGGGGCACGAGCTGCGCAACCCGCTGGCGCCCATCACGACGGCGCTCTCGCTCATCAAGCACCGGGCCGGCGCGCTCGACCGCGAGCACGCCGTCATCGAGCGCCAGGTGAAGCACATGGCCCGCCTCGTCGACGACCTCATGGACGTCGCGCGGGTCACCCGCGGCAAGGTCACCCTCGAGCTCGAGCCCACCGACGTCGCCGAGGCCGTCGACCGCGCCGTCGAGACCGCCTCGCCCCTCCTCGACGAGCGCCGCCACCGCCTCACGGTCAGCACCTCTGCGGGCCTCGTCGTCCGCGCCGACCCCGCGCGCCTCGGCCAGGTGATCACCAACCTCCTCCACAACGCCGCGCGCTACACCGACCCCGGCGGGCACATCGAGGTCGGCGCCGCGCGCGACGGCGACGCGGTGACGCTCTGGGTGAAGGACGACGGCCACGGCATCGCGCCCGACCTCCTCCCGCGCGTCTTCGACCCCTTCGTGCAGGGGCGTCAGGCGCTCGACCGCGCGCGCGGCGGCCTCGGGCTCGGCCTCGCCCTCGTGCGGAGCCTCGTCGAGCTCCACGGCGGCTCCGTGTCGGTCGAGAGCGAGGGCCCCGGGCGCGGCAGCCGCTTCGAAGTCCGCCTGCCCGCCGCCCCGCCCGAGGCCTCCGTCCCTCCGCCCGACCTCAGCGCGCGCTGGGGCGCCCTGCGCGCGGCCGGGGCGCGCGTGCTGGTGGTCGACGACAACGCCGACGGCGCCGAGCTGCTCGGCGAGATGCTCTCGCTCCTCGGGTTCGAATCCCTCATCGCGTACGACGGCCCGGGCGCGCTGACCCTCGCCGAGGGCCGCCCAATCGACCTCGCCGTGCTCGACATCGGCCTGCCAGGGATGGACGGCTACGAGCTCGCGCGGCGCCTCCGCGCGCTCGACGGCCACGCCTCGGTGAAGCTCGTCGCCGTCACCGGCTACGGCCGCCCCTCCGACCGCGCCCGCTCGCGCGAGGCGGGCTTCGACGCGCACCTCGTGAAGCCCGTCGGCGTCGGCGAGCTCCGCGCGCTCGTCGAGCAGCTCCTCGGCGGCGCGCCGAAGGCAGTCACTCCGTCCGCACCGTGAGCCACGGCTCGTAGAGCACGTCGACCGCGCCGTCCCCCTCGCCCACCGCGATCACGCGCCCGACGCTCACCTGCACCACCGGCCCCGCGAAGTTCCCCGCGGGGAGCCGGCACGGCGCGGGGAGCACCACGTAGCGGTCGGTCTCGCGCATCGTCGGGTCGCGGAAGCGGCACAGCGCCTGGACCGCGGGCTCCACCGCGACGGCCACCGCCGCCCCCTCGCGGCGCACCACCGCCCGCAGCGCGCCGAGGCCCGCGAGCTCGTCGGCGCGTCGCACGGCGGCCTCGTCGACGCGCGCGAAGGTGTCGGCCACGGCCACGTCGTAGCTCATCCCCGCGGCGCCCATCACCTCGCGCCAGAGGGCCTCGCCGTCGAGCCCGCGGCCCGCCTCGCGCGCGCCGAAGGCCCGCAGCACCCGCACCGGCGCGCCGTCGCCCCAGCGCGCCATCATCGCGCGGACGAAGGCTTCCCCGAGAGGGTACGCGAGGTCGGGGTCGTGCGCGGCCTCGAGCGCTTCGAAGTCCACCAGGTACTCGCTCCGCAGGAGGCCGCGTCGGTGCAGGGCCGCCAGCGCCAGCTCGCCGTCGCCGCGCCGCGGGCCCGGCGCGAGGTCGTGCTCCAGCGCGAAGGCGAGGCCCTCGTTGAAGACCTTGGTCGCGTTGTACGAGTCCGCGAGGCGCCACCGGGCGACGAGGTTGGCGTAGGCGTGGACGGTCTCGTGGGTGAGCACCTCGACGCTCCGCTGCGGGTCGGCGAGGGTGCCCCGGTCGAGCGCGATCGCGAGCCCCGAGGCCTGCCCGGCGCGGCCGAGGTGCGAGAGGTTCTGCGTGAGCTCGACGGTGATCGGGGCGGGCGCGCGCTCGCCGAAGCGGGCGCTCACCCGGTCGTGCACCGCGTCGGCCGCCGCCAGGAGCGCCGCCGCCTGCGCCCGCTCGCCCCGCGCCAGCGTGAAGCGGTAGCGCGCGGAGGCGACGCGCTCGGTGGTCGCGCCCATCAGCGCCATCGAGAGCCCGAAGAGGCAAGCGGTCGGGGCCATCACCGCGCCCGCCAGGAGCCACCACGCGCGCGTCGGCCGCGGCGGCGCCGACCCGTCGCCCGCCTCGCGCCGCGCCAGCCGGGCGAAGTGCCACGCGCCCACCAGCATCAACAACGCTGCCGCGACGGACTGCGTGCGGAGCGCCGAGGGTGACACCGCCCAGCGCCCCGCGTCGCGCCACGCGAGGTGCAGGTACACCGGGTCGTACGCGCGCATCGCCGGGGCGAACCGTTCGAAGAGCGCGAGCGCCGCGAAGGCCGTCGCGCCGGCGGCGAGGGCGGCGTTGCGCGCGGGCGCGGTGGCGACGCCGAGCCCGACGCCCACGAGCCCGAGAACCACCGAAGCCCGCGCGTACACGAGGTGCGCCCCGAGGTGCCACCCGGGCGCGAGCGACGAGGGGGCGAGCGCCGCGTAGAGCGCGTTGCCGACGAGGGCCGCCGCGACGCCCGCGAGCACCATCAGCGCGCAGGTGACGAGCTTGGCCGCGTACACCTGCCAGCGCGCGACGGGGAGCGCGTCGAGGGCGCCGAGCGTCCCCTCCTCGGCCTCGCGGAGAACCACCCGCTGCGCCATCACGAAGCCGAGCGCGAGCTCGATCACCGCGAGCGCCGTCGCCCCCTCGCCGTCGAACACGTGGAGCGTCGCCTCGGTGGTCGTGTGCCCCGCGCGCCAGATCGCGTGGTCGAGGTTGGCCAGCACGCCGAAGAGCGCCTGGAGGGCCGCCCACAGCGCCGCGCCGCGCAGCTCACGTCGCAACAGCGCCGTCACCGCAACGCCTCCCGGCGGTCGGGCGTGTTCACTGCGCTCGGAGCACGCATCCGCCAGAGCACGTCCTCGCCGCGGAGGAAGGTCGCGGGCACCGGGGCCCCCTCCCCCGTGAGCGATCGGGCCGGCACGACCGCGTGCCACGCGAGGCAGCGGCCGTCGTCGCCGGGCGCGAGGCCCTTCTCGCCGTGCGGGCTCTCCGCGCAGAGGCGCCACACCGTCACCGCGACGGGCGCATCGGGCGCGAGGCGCGCGTCGACCGCCAGCGCGAGATGGAGCGAGCGGGAGAGCCCGTCGGCCGACACCGCGGCCCTGGCGACGAGCCGTGGGATGCGCGCGAGTTCGCGGGTGTTCGCGTCGCGCAGGCGGAGGATGTGGGCGCGCCAGGAGGCCACGGCGGCCTCGGGGGAGACGCCCGCCCGCCGCCACGCCGAGGCCATCGAGGGGAGCAGCCACGTCGCGGCGTTGCCGACGCCCAGCGGGCGCGTGAGCGTCGCGCGGAGGAGGGAACCGACTGCGTCGCGGCCGCGGTCGATCGCCACCGCGCGCAAGAGCGTGTAGGCCACGGCGCGCGCGGCGTCTTCGCCCACCCGCTCGCGGAAGGAGCGCCACGCGGCGAGGTCACCAGCGGTGAGGTCGCTCGGGAGCGAGGCGATCATCGGGAGGGCGAGGTCGAGGTCTTCGTCGAGCGGGCGCGCGGCGCGTCCCCAGCGCGCGGCGAGGAGCCCGACGCCGTCGAGCACCCACGCGGTGTCTTCGCGGCGCAGGTGACCGCGCGTCCGGTGGAGCGCGGCGGCCTCCACCGCGGCGGCGACGAGGGGTTCCCCGGCGAGCCCGCGGAAGGACACCAGCGCGGCGGCGTGGCTGGCGTCTTCGAAGCGCGCCATCCCTTCGGGCACGTCGCCTCGCGCGACGAGGGCCACCGCGAAAGGTGCATCTCCCGTCCAGCGCGCCATCACGCGGAGGGCCTCGTGCGCCGCGTCGAGCGTGGGCGCGTCGACCGACACGCCGTGCACCTCCGCCCCGCCGCCACGCCTCGCCTCGCCGGGCAGCGGGAAGGCGCGGGCCCGGTCGCGGTCGCTGTGGATGAGAACCAGCGCGAGGGTGATCCCCGCGGCCCAGCGCATCCCCTCGCGGTGCGACATGCGCTGGAAGAGCGCGACCGAGAGCGTCCCTGAGCGCGCGCACCACAGGGCCACGGCCACCGCCGCGCCCGCGGCCGCGCCGACGAGCGCCATCACCGAAGGGAGCGCGGGGAGTGGGCCCCGGTCGACGGTGAAGGTTCGTGCGACGAGCGTGAGCGGCGACGCGCGGCCGCCGTCGAAGCCCGCGGACGAGAGTGCCGTCTGCGCGAGGAAGAGGCAGAGGAGCGAGACGGTGAGGTAGCGCCCGAGGCTCGCGGCGGCAAAGCCCGCGCCCGTCGCGAAGGCCGCCACGAGGAGCACCCGCGCGAGCACCCGCGCGGTGAGCGCCCCCTCGGGCGACGGCGCGCCGAGCGCGGCGAAGAGGGCCACCTGCGCGGCCGTGAAGAAGGCGACGAGCGCGAAGCCCACCGCGAGCTTGGCGGCGATGACGGCGCCGCGGGGGACGGGGATCGCCTCGAGGAAGGCGCGCGTGCCGGCCTGGTGCTCGTGGGCGACGAGCTTGCGGGCGAGGGCGACGCCGAGGATCCAGAGGCCCGGCACGGCGACGAGGGCGAGCGGGTCGAAGGCCGAGAGGTCGCCGCCGCGGACGCGGTGGTTGGCGAGCATCATCAGGTCGGCGAGGAGCAGGAAGCCCGCGAGCGCGAGGGCCGTCCCGCGCACGTTGCGGAGCTCGCGGACGACGAGGGCGATCACGGCGCCGGCTCGCGCGGGGTCATCAGGGCGACGACGGCGTCTTCGAACGACAGCCGCTCGACGCGCTCGGGCGCGAGGCCCACGGACTCCCACTGCGCGGGCGCGGCGCGGTAGGTGACGACGTAGCGCGGGCGGTGCGTGACGCGGAGGAGTTCAAAGCCGGGCGGGGCGGGCGGGGCGGCGGCGGGGTCGTACCAGCCGTCGAGGGAGACGGCGCGCACCGAGTCGGTGACGTCGGCGATGGGGCCCTCATAGCGGAGGCGGGCGCCGTCGAGGACGCCGACGCGGTCGGCGAGGCGCTCGATGTCGTCGACGTTGTGGGAGGAGAAGAAGGTGGTGCGGGCGTGGGCGCGGGCGGTCTCGCGGAGGATGTCTTGAAACACCCGGCGCGCGATGGGGTCGAGGCCCGCGGTGGGCTCGTCGAGGATAAGCACCCGCGGGCGGTGGGCGAGCGCGAGGGCGAGCGCGAGGCGGGTGCGGGTGCCGACCGAGAGGGTCTCGCTCTTCTGCTCCACGGGGACGCCCAGCGCGCCGAGGAGCTCGCGGAAATGGGCGTCGTCCCACGTCGGGTAGAAGGGCCGGAGGAAGGCGCCGAGGTCGCGCGCGGTGGCCCACGGGTCGAAGCGCGGCTCCTGCGCGACGAAGCCGACGTCGCGTCGCCAGGCGGGCGGCGTGGCGCGGGCGCGGCGGCCGAGGAGCTCGATTTCGCCGCCGTCGGGGCGGAGCACGCCGAGGAGCATGTGGATGACGGTCGACTTGCCCGCGCCGTTGCGGCCGAGGAAGCCGTAGGTCTCGCCCTCGTTCACGGCGAGCTCGAGGCCGTCGATGACGGTGCGGCGCCCGAAGCGCTTGCGGAGCGAGCGGGCGGCGAGGGCGACGGTCACGGCGCGCGATGATCGCACAGCCCGCGGGGGGTTGGCGTCAGGGGAAGCAGCGGTCGACGGGCGCGCGGTAGAGGCGCCAACGCCAGGGCGCGTAGGCCTCGCCCAGGAGCGCGTAGAGGTAGCGCCCGGGCGCGTCGACCGCGACGGCGATGGCGAACTCGGGCAGGACGCGGAAGCCTGGGTTCAGCGCGAGGGTCACGGCGCGCGGCGACACCGCGGGGTCGGGCGAGAGGCGCGTGACGCGGGCGCTGGCGCCGTTGGCGGTGAGGGCGTAGGCGACGCCGCGCGACGCGTCCCAGGCCAGCGACGCGCGCTCGTCAGCGAAGGGCGCGACGGTCGCGGGGAGGCGACGCCACGAGCCGGGCGGGTCGCCGAGCGTCCACACCGCGTAGGGGGCGCGCGCGTCGTCGAGCAGCACGACGCCGCCGCGCGTCGCGTCCCACACCGCGGGGCGGTCGTGGTCGGTGAAGTCGAGCCGGGGGCCCTCGGCGGTCCCCTGCTCGCGCCAGGTGTAGGGGTCGACGACGGGCAGATCCCACGCGGCGAGCGGGGCCCCGGCGACGACGCGGAACCGCCGGCCGACCGGGTCGAAGGTCGACGCGAAGACGCCCCGGGCGGAGGGGACGACGCTGTTCACCGTGACCGCGGAGGTCCAGGCTTCGAAGCGCGCATCGAGCGTCAGCACGTACCGCCCGAAGCCGTCCAACGCCACGTCGGAGGGCGGGATGAGCGCGACCACCTGCCGGCGCACCGGGTCGAACGCGAGGCGCTGTCCGTAGACCCCCGCCGGATAGCCGCGCGGGGCGAGGCGGGTCGTCGTCGCCGCGTCCATCGCGACGCGCAGCACGCGCCCGGACTCCCCGTCGACGAGGAGGAGCGCGCGCCCGTCGCCGTCCGCGAGGAGCGCGGGGGGCCGCTGCCAGGGGCCGTCGTCCGCGCCCGCCCACAAGGTGAACGCGCACGATCCGGTCGCCGGCGGAACCACCGCGTCGGGCGCAACATCCGGCGCCGCGGCGTCGCCCTGCCCCTGCGCGCCCGCCACGAGCGAGCTGCACGCTGCGGCCGAGAGCGCCGCGGCGAGGCCGAGCGCGCGGGCGTTCACGGCACCTCCGCGGGCACGGTCGGGACGCCCATCGGGTCGCTCCCCGCGCTGCCGAGGAAGCGCGCCGCCCGCAGCCGCGCGCCGGGCACGCCGAACACCACGAAGTGCCCGTCGCGGTTGGCGGCGGCGTTGAACTGCATCCACGCCGCGGTGACCATCGCCCCGCCGCCCGCGACGAGGTTGGCGCGCGCGGGGAGCGTCGCGCCGCCGACGCCCGTGAGCGGGAAGAGCGCGTCGGCGTAGAGCACGGGCTCGACCAGCGGGAGCCCGATGGCGCGGGCGAGCGCGGCGATGGCCTCGACCGCGGTGAAGTGGTCGACGAAGCCCTGGGTCTGGAAGACGTGCTTGGGGTGCATCCCCGCGCGCGGCTCGCGGACGATGTAGCGCCCGTAGTTCACCGGGTCGGACGGGTCGATGAGGAGTTGGAGGAGGGTGATGGCGGGGTGCCAGGCGTTGAGCTCGCGCGGAGCGAGCTGGAGGATGGTGGTGATGATCTGGGGGACGTTGACGGGCTGCGTCTTGGCGAGGAGCGCGACGTTGAAGGCGCCGCCCGCGCCCGAGAGCACGCCCGCGCTGGCGCCGTCGTCGGCGGCGAGCCAGAGCGGCGCGTTGAGCCCGCCCTGCGAGTGGCCGAAGACGAAGACGCGCTCGGGGTTGAAGCGCGCGGTGTACATCGCGCCGTTGGTGTGGCGCACGGGGACGGTGAGCGTGCGGACGAAGCGGCCGCACTGGATGAGGTCGAGGGCGGCCTGGAGGTTGTTGGTGCGCCCGGCCTCGGGGTTGAGGAAGTTGAAGAACGACGTCTCGGGGTTGGTCCCCATCGGCGCCCGCTCGCCGTGGAACACCTGGTCGAAGCCGAGCATCGCGACGCCCTCGTCGGCGGCCGCGGCGGCGGTGTTGTCGCTGATGAAGGTGTTGTGGTCGCCGCCCGTCCCGTGGGCGTAGATGGCGATCGGCCAGCCCCCGGCGGGCATCTCGCCGGCGGGGATGGTGAGGGAGAAATGGATGTTCTCCGTGCGCTGCACCTGCGGCGTGCCGGTGGCGTCGAGCACGAAGCCGCCCGACCCCATCGCGCCGTACGGCACCATCCCCGACTGGAACACCGGGTTGGGCCCGTAGTGCCCCGTCATGCGGAAGAAGCTGCTGAACATGGGCGCCGTGCTGTCGACGAGCGCGGGCGCGGGCGCCGACCGCCGCACCCAGTCCGCGGCGCGGAAGTACTCGCGCGTCGGGTCGGCGGTGGTGAACACCGTCATCGTGAGCACGCGCTCGCGGGGGATGCCGACGCCGGCGAGCTCGGTGAGCGCGGGCGCGTAGAGGGCGCGCGCGGCGGTGACGGCGGGGTCGTTGCTCGGGGTCTCGGCGAGGACGGCCTCGAGGTCGGCGTCGCGCGTGAGCATGGCGCCGCCGTCGCCGCGCGCGTCGGTGGTGACGACGAGCGCGTAGCGGGTGGCGGGCCGCAGCGGGAAGCCCGTGGCGGGCATCACGGCGAGGGTGTTGGTGTGCCACCAGCGGGTGGGATCGACGCGGAAGTTCCACTGGACGGGGGTGCGTCGGCCGCGCTCGGGGGACATCGGGTCGACGTCGACGAGCTGCACCGAGGAGGTCATGCGCCGCGAGTCCTCGGGCGTCGCCGGCAGCGTCATCGGGTCGAGCACCGCGCCGAAGCGGAAGTACGCCGCGCCCACGGTGGAGAAGCCCTCCAGCCGGTTGTTGAACTGCCGCACGTACTCCGCGATGAGCGTGGTGCCGTTGGCGCCGGGGAGGAAGGTGAGGTCGACCTTGCCCGAGGCCGTCCGCGCGACGTCGTTGGGCCACGGCAGGAGGAAGCCGGTCCGCCGGTCGCCGGTGGTCTCCGCGCGCGGCAGCGCCCAGCTCGCGACGCGTGACATCACGGGCGCGGTCTCCGGGGGCGGCGGCACCGGCGGCTCGTCGTCGGCGACGACGTCCATCGACGCGTCCACGCCGCTCGGCGCGCCGTCGGGCTTCGGGGCGCCGTCCGCGGTCACCGCGGCGGACGCGTCGGAGTTGTCGGGCGAGACGCCGCCACACGCAGCGAACAAGAGCGTCCCGGCGGCCGTGACGACCACCGACGCGAGCCAGCGCTTCATGGAACGGAGACTACATGGTCGCGCGACCCGTCGATACGCCCGGGCAAACGCTGAATCTGCGTGGTGCAGTGCGTCATCCCGCCCGCCGCCGACGCCCCGCCTCTCGCCACCTCACCGCTCGCTGGGAGCACCCTACGCTCTCCAGCACGCTGCGGGGTAACCCGTCGTGAGGCTCGGCGAACGGCGGGTCTCGTCGCCCCCCACTCCCTCCCCCGCTCCTACCCCGCCGTGCCCGTCACGCGGCGGAGCGTCGCCGCAAGCCCCTCGGGCGTCCGCGCCGGCATCTCGCACGCCGTCCCGCGGCACACGAACGCCACCGGCGCCCCGCCCGCTCCCGCGCTCCGCCCCTCGAGCAGGTGCGCGTCGATGCCCGCCGCCGCGCCCGCCTCGGCGCTCGCCGCGCACACCAGGGTCCGGTGCGGCAGCATCACCCCGCGCGCCGCGCGCAGCACCGCCTTCGTGTCGTCGCGCGACGCGTCGCCCATCACGATCACCTCCACCGCACCGCGGCGCACCCGGTCGGCGGCGCGCGCCACCGTCGCGAGGCCCATCGGGTTGGCGGCGGCCGTCGCCGCAACGGGCGCCGCGGCGCGCTCGGCGGCCTCGCGGTAGCGCGCGTCGCCCGTGATCGTCGCCAGCCGCAGCAGCGCGTCGAGCGCGAGCCCGTACCCGCCGGGGTGCGCCTGGTCGTGCGGATCGCGGCTGCGGTAGAGAACCGCCTCCCCGTCCGACGGCGTGAAGCACAGCTCCCCCGTCGCGTCGTCGACGAAGCGGGCGAGCACCGCGTCGCCGAGCTCGCGCGCGAACGCCAGCGCGGCGGGGTCGTGGTTCGCTTCGAAGACGTCGAGCGCGGCGCCGGCCATGCCCGCGTGGTCGTCGAGGAAGCCGTGGCCGTACGCGACGCCGTCCTTCATCGCGTGGGCGAGCGCACCATTCTGCCACGCGCGCGAACGCCACAGGGCGAGGCAGCGCGCGGCAGCCGTCACCCACGCGTCCTCCCCGAGCGCAGCGCCGGCGTCGGCGAGGGCGCCGAGGCAGAGGGCGTTCCACGAGGCGAGGCACTTGTCGTCGCGGAGGGGCTTCGGGCGCTTCTCGCGCGCTTCGAAGAGACGCGGGCGGGCCCGCGCGACGGCGGCGAGCACCTCCGCCTCGGGGCGCCCGAGCGCGGCGGCGATTTCGGCGAGGGGGCGCGGCGTCCAGAGGACGTTGTTCCCGTGCTCCCAGTTGCCCTCGGCGGTGACGTCGAACCACGCGCACGCGGCGTCCGCGTCGTCGCCCGCCACCGCGCGGAACTCGTCGCGCGTCCACGCGAAGAAGCGCCCCTCCTCGCCCTCGCTGTCGGCGTCCTGCGCGCTGTAGAATGCTCCTTCGGGCGAGGTCATCTCGCGGGTGAGGTACGCGACGAGCGCGCGGGCGGTGGCCTCGTGGCGCGCGGCCCCGTCGCCCCCGAGCAAACGCGCGCCGTCGGCGTAGAGCCGGAGGAGCTGCGCGTTGTCGTAGAGCATCTTCTCGAAGTGGGGGACGTGCCACTGCGCGTCGGTGCTGTAGCGGGCGAAGCCGCCGCCGAGGTGGTCGTGGATGCCGCCGCGGGCCATCGCATCGAGCGTGACGGCGACGACCTCTCTCGCGCGCTCGCCCACCTCCGGCAGGTGGAGCGCCGCCGCCCCCATCAACAGGTCGAGCGTCATCGTGTTGGGGAACTTCGGCGCCCGCCCGAAGCCCCCGAGGCGCAGGTCGGCGCGCGGGAGCACGTGCGTCACCGCGGCGGAGAGCACGTCGTCGGGCGCGTCGCCGGGCTTGCGGGCGCGGGCGGCGTGCGCGTCGAGGGCCTCGGCCACCTCGCGGGCCTGCTCGGTGACGTCGCCGCGGCGCGCGTCCCACGCCTCCAGCATCGCGCCGAGCACCTCGCTGAACGACGGCATCCCGTGACGGCGCTCGGGCGGGAAGTACGTCCCGCTGTAGAAGGGCTTCCGGTCGGCCGTCAGGAACACCGACAGCGGCCACCCCCCGCCCCGCGACGAGATCGCCTGGTGGGCGAGCTGGTACACCTGGTCGACGTCGGGGCGCTCCTCGCGGTCGACCTTCACGCAGACGAAGCGCGCGTTGAGCAGGGCGGCGGTGGCCTCGTCTTCGAAGCTCTCGCGCTCCATCACGTGGCACCAGTGGCAGGCGCTGTACCCGATGGAGAGGAAGACGGGCCTGTCCTCGGCGCGGGCCTTCTCGAAGGCCGCGTCGCCCCAGGGGAGCCAGTCGACGGGGTTGTGGGCGTGCTGGAGCAGGTAGGGCGAGCGTTCGCCGGCGAGGGCGTTGGCGCGCCGCGCTGTCACGACGGCCTCGGCGCGAGCACGCGGTCGGCCCAGGCGAGGAAGTCCGCGGTGACGTCGGCGCGGTTGGTCTCGTTGAGGAGCTCGTGGCGGGCGCCGTCGTAGAGCTTCCACGTGACGTCGCGGAGGCCCGCGGCCTGGTAGGAGTCCGAGAGCTTCTGGAGGCCCTTCACGGGTCCGGTGACCGGGTCGCGGCTGCCGGAGAGGAGGTACACGGGGAGCTCCTTCGGGATGCGGGCGAGGTTGTTCGGGTCGGCGAGGGTGGGGAGGGCGTCGAGGAGGTCGATCCAGAGCTGCGTGCTCACGTCGAAGCCGCACCACGGGTCGGCGAGGTACTTGTCGACCTCGCCCGGGTCGCGGCTCAGCCAGTCGTACTCCGTGCGGGCCGGGCTGAACGCGCGGTTGAACTCCCCGAACGACAGCTTCGTCAGCAGCTTCGAAGGCTTCGCCGCGCCGACCCGCAGCCGCTCGACGCGCGCGATCACGCGGCCGATCGGGGCGAGCGGGTTGGCGACGCCGCTGGTGGAGGCCGACAGCGCGACGCCGCGCCACAACGACGCCCGCTCCCACATCGCCTGCTGCGCCATGAACGACCCCATGCTGTGCGCGAAGAGCACCCGCGGCACGCCGGGGTGGTCTTCCTCGATGCGCTGGGCGACGGCGTAGAGGTCGTCGAGCACGGCGCGCCACCCGTCGTGGGCCGCGAAGACGCCCCGGCGCGAGGCGTCCCCGGCGGTGCGCCCGTGGCCCCGGTGGTCGTGCGCGTACACCGCGAGGCCCGCGGCCGTGAGTGCCTCGGCGAAGCGCCCGTAGCGCGCGGCGTGCTCGGCCATCCCGTGGCTCACCTGGACGACGCCCCGGACGGCGCCCGCGTCGGGCTCCCAGCGGTGGACGAACACGCGCTCGGCGCCGCGATCGAGGGTGAAGCTCTGGTCCTTCATGGCGCGGAAGGTACCCGCGATGCCGCCGGGGTGGAACCGCCCTCGCGGAGGTCGCCCTGCGCCCGCTCCCCGCTCGCCGAGGCTCGCGGCCTCCATCCCCCGCTCGCCGAGGCTCGCGGCCTCCATCCCCCGCTCGCCGAGCCTCGCGCGTTGACCCCTTCCCCCGGCGCAGGAAGCGCCAGGGGAAGGGGCGCTGACGCAACTGGGACACACGGGCGCCACGACGCCACGACGCCACGACGCCACGAGCACCAGACGCCGACGCGTCCCAGTCGCGACAATGCCCCTTCCCCTGGCGCTTCCTGCGCCGGGGGAAGGGGTCAACGCGCGAGGCTCGGCGAGCGGGGGATGGAGGCCGTGAGCCTCGGCGAGCGGGAGATGGAGGCCGCGAGCTCCGGCGAGCGGGGAGAGGCCCCCGGGCAACCGTGCGCACCAGACCGCCACACTGTGGCGAAGTGCCACGATCCGGCGGGCTTCGCGCGGGCGGGTCTCAGGCCGCGTCGAGGGTTTCGAGCTCCGCGAGGGTCTTGCGGAGCTTCTTCTTGGCGCGGGCCTCGAGCTGGCGGGCGCGCTCGCGGGAGACGCCGAGGCGCCGGCCGATCTCGGCGAGGGAGAGCTCCTCGTCGGCCATCATCCGCTGCTCGACGATGTAGCGCTCGCGGCGGTCGAGCGCGGCGAGGGCCGTGTGGACGCGGCCGTTGACGACGGACTCGCGCGTGGCGGCGTCGAGGCGCTCGTCCTGCGGGGCGGTGTCGTCTTCGAGGAGGTCGACGCCCGCGGTCTTGCCGTCGCCGTACACGTCGGCGTCGAGCGAGACGTCCCGGCCGTCGAGGCGCTGCATCATCTCCGCGACGCGCTCGGGCGTGGTGTTGAGCTGCTGGGCGAGCTCGGCGCGGGCCGCTTCGGCCTCCTCGGGCGTCGCGCCCATCTTCGCCCGCTCGCGGCGCAGGCGGAAGAACACCTTCGACCGCAGCGCCCCGCTGCCCGAGCCCACCAGGCTCCAGCTCCGGATCACGTGGTTGAGGATGAAGGCCCGGATCCAGTAGGCCGCGTACGTGACGAAGCGCGTCCCCGCGTCGGGGTCGAACTTCCGCACGGCCGTGACGAGCCCCACGTTTCCCTCGGAGATGAGGTCCGCGAGGCGGAGGTCGTAGCGGCGGAAGGTCACCGCGATCGCCACGACGTACCGGAGGTTCGCCTGGATGAGGCGTTCCGCCGCATGGGCATCATTCCCGTCACGGACGCGGAGGGCGAGCGCGTGCTCCTCTTCGCGCGTGAGGACCGGGATTTCCCGGACCATCGAGATGAAGCGGGACAGGTTGGGGTCTCCGTCGCGTGACATCACCGACTCTCCATTCAAGTCGGATGCCACGACAGTCGGGGACCGTCTCAGCGGGGTGGGACGCGGAGCCCGCGGGGGGCGACCCAGTAGATGGCCCCGTCCTGGTCGTCGCTGAAGAAGAGCCGCCCGTCGGGGGCGAACACGAGGTCGGCGATGCGCCCCTGGATGCCGCCGTTGCGCCCCCAGTTGGTGACGAAGAACACCGTCGGCCGCGTCGGGCGGTGCGTGGTGGGGTCGGTCGGGGCCCACTGGACCCCGGTGTTTCGCCACGTCCCCACCTCGCCGTGGAGCCCGACGAAGAAGGCCCCGTTGTACGGCGCGGGCCACGACGCGGGGGCCCAGTCGAACCCGAAGGGCGTGTCGTGCAGCGGGTACGACTGAACCGACTCCGCGACGCGCCCGCAGTCGAAGCCGCGCGGGGTGCCGGGCCACGTCCGGTCGCGGTCGATGCAGCAGGGGAACCCGTAGGCGTCGCCCTGGCGGATCTGCACGAGCTTCTCGACGCCGCCGTACGGGTCCCACGCGTCGTGCGTGAGCTCGGCGGCGTAGCACGCGCCCCACTCCTTGCAGCGCAGGTACATCGGGTTGCGCAGGCCGTCGATCACCCGCGCGCCGGTGGCGGGCATCCCCTCGCCGATGCGCAGCACGGAGCCCACGCGGGGATTGGGCGCGGGGCAGGTGGAGTTGTCGTGCTGCCCCATCGAGACGTAGAGCGCGCCGTCGGTGGCGCGCGCGAGCGTGTGCGTCCAGCGGATCGAGTCGCTGAGGTCGGCGACGCGCTCGCTGGCGCCGTGCGCGGCCGTGGCGCGGCGCGCGCCCGCGGTGTAGCCCGTGCGGAAGACGCCGTTCTGGAGGGTGTAGTAGAGCCACGGTCCGTCGAAGAGCAGGCCGTGGACGGAGTCGACGCTGGTGAGGAAGCGCGGCGCGTTCGCGTCGGCGACGCCGTCGCGGTCGTCGTCGGGGAAGGCCACGATCGCGCCCTCGCCGGGGCCGGTTCCGCCCGGCCCGATGCTGCCCGAGGAGGCGACGAAGAGGTCGCCGTTGGGCGCGAAGGCGAGCACGCGCGGGTGCGTCACGCGGGTGAAGCGGCGGATGCAGAAGCCGTCGGGCACGGTGATCGACGCGGGCAGCGGGGCGCGGTCGGGGAGGGCGCAGAAGGTCCCTTCGGGGTTGCCGTCGTAGGCGACCGGGGGGTTGTCCTGCACCTGCGCGTCGCCGTAGTCGGGCTTCGGCGTGCAGGCGGTGAAGAGGGTCGCGAGAAGGAGGGCGGGGGTGAGCGCGCGGGCCATCGCCCCCAGTGCATGGCGGGTTTTCCGGCCCCTGACAAGGGGGCTCGCTCCGCGAGGGGACGACGACGATCGCCGTCAGTTGGGCGGGGCGACGCAGGGGCGGGGCGCGATCGACGGCCGCGTGGCGGACTTCACCTCGGCGGGCCATGCGCGGCAACACAGCGCCCAACATGGTCGCGTGTGCGGTGGCGCGAAGCGGGTTCGGCCGCGCAGCGAGCTCGCGGCGCATGGAGCGGGTAGCTCCGTCGGATCTGGTCGTGCAGCGGCCGCGCGGCGCCGCCGATTGCGCGGGGCGGCGTCCTGCATCACGAGCAGCGCCACCTCGCGGTCGCGAGCGGTCGCAACGATTCGGTCGTTGTGGGACAGGGCGGTCACCAGCGCGCACAGCGTCACGGCCGCTCGCTGCAGCGCGCGGGTCACCGCGAGCCGCCGCGCGCGGCGGGGAGGGCGGGAGCTCAGCGGGAAATGGCCGCCTCGGTCTCACCGGACGGTTGCGGGCTTTCGGTCGCCGGCGGGAGGCCCACGTCGGCCGCGGCGGCTCCTCTTCGACCGCCTCGTTGGCCGCGCGTCCGAGCGCCAGACCCACTGCCCGCCGCCCGCCGCCCCCTCCCGCACCTCCCCCGACCGGACAGCCAACGTCCCCGCCGTCCCACGGCCCGGTTTGCCTCACGCACCACCCCCGGGGTAGTCTTCGCTCCCCTGCGCGGAGGGAGGTACCCCCGGCGCCCGGCGTCCCCTCCCCTCGCCCCCTCCGCCGCCACGGCAACGCCCCATCGGAGCCCCACGGATGCACTCGAAGATCCACGCACGCGCGCTCGCGGTGATCGACCCCGCGCTCCGCACCGGCCCCTGGGCGGCCGGCGCCTGGGACGAGCGCGCCCGTCGCTTCGGGTCGGCGCTCGTGACCGCGCTGCGCGAGTCGCTCGCGACGCTCCCGCCGATGGCCGCCGTCGGCTCGGCCTGCGCCGCGGCGCGCGGTGAGCTCCCGCTGGCCTCCGCCGTCTTCCACGAGACGTGGTCGCGCGTCACCCTCGTGTGGGCGGTGCGCGAGGTGGTGCAGGCGGCGCACGCGCAGACGGACGTCGCACTGCGCGAGGAGCTGCTGCGCACGGCCGCGGAGCTCGCCGCGGCCACGGGGCAGCTCGGCTCGGTGGAGGGCTCGGTCGCGACGGCGGGCGTCCCCTTCGAGCAGATGGTCGACGCCGCGCGCGAGGCGTTCAATCGGGCGCACCAGGGCCTCCAGCTCTCGCCCGACGAGCGCACCTTCTTCAACGCCTACGTCCACCAGTACAAGCACATCGCGTCGCTGCTCGCGGTGGGCGGGCACTCGGTCGACAGCCTCCTGCGCGGCGCCGTCACCCGCACCGACCGCACGGTTCGGCGCGACGGGCTCGCGGCCTGGGTCGACGCGCCGCTCTCGGTGCGCCAGAGTTGGGTGCAGCGCGGCGCCGCCGAGGCCGCGTGGTCGCTCGCGGCCCAGGTGGTCCGGGAGCAGGGCAAGGGCGACGCCGCCCGCGACATCTGCCTCTGGCTCTCCCGCACCGCCTGCCAGATCATCACCCGCATCGACCGCGTCGACGCCTGGGTGCCCGCGACCGACCGGGACGCGCGCGCCGTGCCCCCACCCCCGCCCCAACCCCTCCCCCCGGTGAAGGCCGCGGCCGCGGAGGCCCCGAAGCCCACGAAGACGGAGACCCCGATGGACCCCAGCAAGCTCAACCACCCCGTTCTCAAGACGCTCGAGGTCGACGCCACCGAGGCCGCGTGGCGCCTGGCCGGCTCGCAGTTCGTCAAGCTCGCCAAGGAGCCCATCGTCGCGCTGCTCAGCCGCCACCTCGGGCCCGACGACGAGTCGATGCGCGGCAAGATCGCCGCCTTCCTCGACACCGAGCTCGGCGCCGCCATCCTCTCGGGCGTGCTCTCGGCCGGCCTCTCGGCGATGCCCCTGCCGCCCAACGACGTCGCGCAGCGCCTCGCCCGCGAGCTCCGCGTGCGCTCGATGGCGACCGCCGGCGACGCGATCGCCGACGTGCTGATGGGCCCGCTCCGCCAGGTGGCCGTGATGTACCTCCAGGGCCAGCCCACGGCCCCCGCCGACCCGGCCGCGCTGCCCGCGAGCAACCTCGTCGAGTCGCTCAAGGTCGCCGCGCCGGCCGAGCACGCCGAGGTCCCCGCCGAAGGCGCGACGCGCACCGGCTGACCGCGGTGTGCCACGACGCAAATGCGTTTCCCTCGCCGGGAGGCATCGGGTTACGATGCCGCGCATGCGAGCCAGGACGCCCCGGCGGAGGACGGTCCTCGCCCTGACCCTCGTCGGAGCCGGCGCGTGGGCGCAGTCGCTCCCACCCGCCGTCCCGGGCTCGCTTGCGGGGCCCGCGCAGCCCCACCTCCCGCCCGAAGAAGACGGCAACGACGACCCGGAAGACCCCGGGCCGGGCGCCATCCCAGCCGCGCTCCGGTTGGAGTTCGTCGGGCGATCGCCCGCGGCGCTCCCGCGCATTTGTGACCTCGCGCCCTTCCGCGACGCGCTCTACGCGGCCCACGCGCGCGCGCCGCTCGCCCGCGAAGGGGCGGTGATCATCCGCTACGCCCCCGGCGGCCCCTCCCCCTTCTCCGTCGCCTTCGACTGGAACCGCCCCGGCCAGACGCGCCGCGGCGGCGGCGGTCGCGGGTTCGTTCGCATCCGAACCATCGACGGGCGGCTCTACGTGCCCGACGTCGACCCGCCGGGCACGGGCTTCGGCCCGCCAGCGCAGCCCGAGGGCTACCTGTTCGTCTCCGACACGGAGGGCCGCTTCGCGCCGCCGCGCAACCCCCGCTTCCGCCCGCCCGCCGCGCCCGACGCGTCGCGGCCCGGCGCGTCGGTGCTGCCGCGCGCGCTCCACGTGTTCGACGTGGTTCGCTTCCGCGGGCGCCTCTACGCCTCGACCACCGCCGTCCCGCCGGGCGCCTCGCCGCGTGACCCGGCGACGCCGGGCGCGCTCCACCTCGCCGACGCCGCGGGGCGCGCGTGGTCGTACCTCGTCGACTACCCCAACCCGCGGCGCGCGGGCGTGTGGCGCCTCGGCTTCATGACCCGTTTCCGCGAGCGGATCTTCATCGGCCTCGAGCGCGCCGTCGGCCCCGAGCCAGCCGACTTCCTCTGGGCGCTCCCGCCCGCCGGCGCGCAGTCGATCACCGGCCTCGACCTCCACCCCGAGCGCGTGACCCCCGCGGGCGGCGCGCTCACCCTGCGCTGGTACACCGACCACGGCCGGCTCTACTGGATCGCCTACGACCGCGCGCGCGACGCCTCCACCCTGCGCGTCTCCGAGGACGGCGACCACTGGTCGCAGGTGACCTTCCCGCCCGACGCGGGCTTCCCCACCGACGTGACGCGCTTCCGCGACGGGCTCGTGGTGCTCACCACGCGCGCGCTCTGGCGCATCGACGGGGCCGTCCCCACGCGCCTCGCGACCGTTCCGCGCGGCCCCAGCGGGTGGCCCTTCGAGCTCGGCGACCCCTACTGCGCCGCGCCCCTCGCGGTGTACCGCGGCGCCCTCTACGCCGGCGGGCAGCGCGACGGCGGGCTCTACCGCTTCGTCGAGTGACGGGGGCCTTTACTCCGCGCGCCGTCGCGATAGGGTCTCGGGCCCCATGCGTCCCGCTTCCCTTCGCCGCGCGCTCCTCGCCGCGCCGCTCGCCCTCCTCGCCGCGTGCGCCACGCAGGTCAACGAGCCCGCCCGCCCCGTCGACGTCCCCGCGGCCGACGCGCCCGACGCGAGCGCGCCCGACGTCGCCGACGACGCGCTCCAACCGCCGCCCGACAACGCCCCGCCGGAAGACCTCCCGGCCCCGCTCGACACGCCCCCCACCGACGTCGGCGGCTGTTCGATGGGGCTCGCCGAGTGCGGCGGGAGCTGCCGCGACCTCCAGACCGACCCGATGCACTGCGGCGTGTGCGGCAACGTCTGCGCGCGGGGCCAGGTGTGCTCGGGCGGCGCGTGCGCGTGCCCGTCGGGCCAGATGCTCTGCGGCGCCGCCTGCGCCGTCGTCGGGAGCGACCCGGCCAACTGCGGGATGTGCGGGCGCGCGTGCCCTTCGGGCCAGGCGTGCTCGAGCGGCGCGTGCATGCTCACGTGCGCCACGGGGACGACGGCCTGCAACGGCGCCTGCCGCGACCTGACGAGCGACCGCGACCACTGCGGCGCGTGCGGCACGCCCTGCCCCGCGGGCCACACCTGCGCGTCGGGCGTGTGCCGGGTCGGGGCGGTGCGCGGGCCGGAGTTCCGGGTCAACTGGCTCGGGGCCACCAACTGCCGCTCGGCCGAGCACGTCTCGGTCACGGGCGCCGACCGCGGCGGCATCGCGCTCTCCAACGCGCAGCTCTTCTACACGGGGCAGACGGCGACGGGGCGCTTCAACCTCGCGACGCTCGACGGCGCCGCGGTGGGCGCGCGCTACGACGCGATCGTCTCCAACCTCCGCACCGCGGTGGTGTACGTGTTCGTCGACGCGTCGGGCAACCCGATCGCCGCGCCGACGGGGACGGCCGTCGCGCTGCGCGAGCTCGACAGCTCCACCGGCGCGCTGACCGCGCAGCGGGTGATGCTCTCGTCGCCGATCACGCTCAACGGCATGGCCGCGAGCAGCGTCGGGTTCTTCTCGGGGTGGGACCGGGCGTACGTGCTGACGGGCGGGCGCGCCTTCAACATCGACCTGCCGACGGGCGCGGTGCTCGACCTCGGCACCACCGAGCTGCCGGCCCGCTCGACGTGCCCGGGGTGGGCCTTCTGGGGCGTGGCCGAGCTCGCCAGCGGGATCCCGTCGATCGTGTACGTCTCCGACCCGACGACGATCTCGCGCCGGCCGCTCCCGGCGGGCCCGGTGACGCCGGTGTCGCAGTTCATGAGCCTGTCGAACATGTGCTCGTTCACCGTCGCGCCGGCGGCGCAGCGCTGGTACTTCCACCACTCGCGCGCGTCGCAGCTCGGCGGCGGCGGCGGCGCCGCGGAGACCGTGGGCTTCTGCGACGCGTCGACGTCCATCGCCGGGCCCACCTGCCCGGCGGGGGTCGCCTCGTGCGGCGGCGTGTGCCGCAACCTGATGACCGACCCCAACAACTGCGGCGCCTGCAACACCTCCTGCGGCGCGGGCGGCGTCTGCGCGGGCGGCCGCTGCGCCAGCGCCCCGCGGCGCTACACGCGCAGCACCCCGCCGGTCACCGTCAGCTACCTCGACGCCTGCACCACGCCGGGGCACGCGACGCTGCTCCCGACCATCGACGACTCGACCGCCGCGGTGATGATGCCCTTCGACTACCGCTTCTGGGGCGACGCCGTCCCGATGGGGTCGCCGCTCACGGTGTCCACCAACGGCTACCTGCTCTTCGGCACGGCGACCACCACGCCGACGGCGGGCTCGATCCCGTCGACCTTCTCCCCCAACGGGATCGTCGCGGCCCAGTGGGTCGACCTCGTCACGCGCACCGACGGCGTCTGCGCCGCGGTCGACGGCGCCGCGCCGGCCCGCCGCTACGTCGTGCAGTGGAGCAACGTGCGCAACATCGGCGGCGGGTCGACCAACGTGCTCAACTTCGAAGTCGCCCTCAACGAGCGCGACGCCTCCATCGACCTGCTCTACGCCACCATGACCGGCGCCGTCGCCGCCACCGTCGGCGTCGAGAACCCGACGGGCTCCGAGGCGATCGGCGGGTGCGCCGCGGGCCCCACCGTCACGTCGTGCGTGGTCACCGCCAACGCCCGGATGCGCTTCGACCCCTCGATGTGACAGAGCCCAAATAAGCCGAGGGGGCGACGCCGTGAAGCGCCGCCCCCTCGTCGGGAGTCTCGCCGTGTTGCGGCGGTACTACCGCGGGGTGACCTCCAGGGTGAAGGTCATGCGTTGAGAACAATTCATTGTGCTGTCACATCCTCCCGCGGACTGTGCCGCGACCCGCTGGGACACTGGGAAGATCCCAGCCCACACGGCGGGCCTTCTGGTGTTGGGGGCGCTGCCGGACGGGACCGCGCGTCGCCCTCGAATTGACCGCTCAGGAACCACGCGCGCGCCCGAAGCGCGACGCGGGTACGGGACCATTCCCGGGCGACGCGGGGTGAACCGCGGCGACCACCCGATGCGGCCGAAGCTGTAGTGTGCGTCGTCACCGCGCGCGGCGGCGGCGAACCGTGAGCGCTCCTGCGCCGAAGGGGCATGTCGGTGCGACTCCGCGTGTAGGAGGCACGACCCCTCCACGAGTGAAGACCCGCCTTCGGTGAACGCTGCACGTCGTGTGCGGAAGATGAAGCGCACAACAACTCTCGAGTCGAACCTAGCATCGCACGCGGACAGTGCCAAGGGCCCGCCGCGCATTGCGCGCCCTTCCGCCGCCGCGGTCGCGTTCGGTATACCGCCGGCCGTGAAGCTCCTCCCGCTCGTCCACCGCCTCCCGCCCGTCGACCTCGCTGCACGGCGCCTCGACCGCGCCCGCGCGAACCGCGTCGACGACGTGCTCGCCACGCGCCGCGCGGCCGTCGCAGAGGTCTCCGCCGCGTGCGCCGCGCTCACCGAAGCGCCCGACGACCGCCTGGCCCGGCGCGTCGACCGCCTCGCCGCAGAGCTCCTCCAGGAGCTCCGGCTGACGCCCTCGCGCGCGCCCCGGATCGACCGCGCGCTCGGCCGCGCCGACGCGCTCCTCCGCAGCGACGCGCCCGAGCTGCTCGACCTCGACCTGCTCCCGCAATCGGTGAAGGACTTCTCGATGCGCCTGCTCCACCGCTTCAACGCGGCGGCGGGCTCCTACGACGTCTGGACGGCCGCCCTCGCCGACGCCCTTGGGCCCGCCGCCGACGCCCACGTCTACGACCTCGCCGCGGGCACCGGCGGCTACGCGCGCCACCTCGCGCGTCACCAGCCCCCGGGCCGGCGCGTTCGGGTCACCTCCTCCGACCTCTCGCCCGACTACGTCGCCGTCGGCGAGGCCACCGCGCGGGCCGAGGGGATCGCCGAGGTGCGCTGGGAGGCCCGCGACGCGCTCGACCTCCGCGCGCTGCGCGAGCGGGGGGACGTCGACCTCTTTCTCTGCACGCAAGCCGTCCATCACCTCACGCCGGGGCAGGTCACGCGGATGGTGGCGCAGGCGGTGGCGGCCTCGACCGGCGGACTCCTGGTCATCGACCTCATGCGCGGCCCGCTCGCAACGCTGGCGGCGCCGGTCGTGGTCGCGCTCGCGGCGCCGTGGCCGGTTCTGCTCTACGACGGCTGGCTCTCGGTGCGGCGGGCCTACACGCCGGCGGAGTTCACGCTGCTGGCGCGCCTCGCGGGGGCGCGCGAGGTGTCGTCGCGGGCGTGGGGCCCCGGCTGGTGCGTGCTCCGCGCGAAAGGCCGTTGACTCGGTAGAGCCCCGCGGGCCCGCCGTGGCACCATCGCGGCGGCCATGCGCTCCCCCCTCGCCCCCCTCTGCGCCCTCGCGCTCGTCGCGTCGTGCACCGACCCCGACCCCACCCCCGCGCGCGACGCAGGCTCCGACCTCGGCGACGCGCCCGTCGCTGACGTCGCGCCGGACGCTGCGCCCCCCGACGCCGCGCCCGATGCGCCGGTGTTCGACCCGCGCGAGCTGCTCGCGCCCGGCGAGGTGACCTACCCCGCGGCGGGGCCGCGCTCGGGCGCGATGGGGCGCGGGAGGTTCTCGTTCGGCGTGGCGACGGCGTCGGCGCAGATCGAGGACGGGATCACCAACAACGACTGGTACTACTGGACGCTCCCCGCGGCGATGGGGGGCGTCGGGCGCGGGCGCGCGCCGCTCGGCGACGCGGTGCAGGGCTTCTCGCGCGCGGTGGAGGACGTCGGGCTCCTCGCCGAGCTCGGCGTCGACACCTACCGCTTCAGCATGGAGTGGTCGCGCATCGAGCCCCGCCGCGACGAGGTGAACATGGGCGCGCTGATGGCCTACCGCGGCCTCCTCGACGCGCTCCGCATGCGGGGCATCCGCCCGTCGCTCACCGTCCACCACTTCGCGAGCCCGGTGTGGGTCGACGACCCGCGGCGCCGCGGGGCCTGCGCGATGCCCACCGACGCCGACCTCTGCGGTTGGGGCCACCCGGCGGGGAGCGCCGCGATCATCGAGGAGATCCGCGAGCACGCGGCGCTGCTCGCCCGCACCTACGGCGACCGCGTCGACGAGTGGGCGACGGTCAACGAGCCGATCAACTACCTCCTCGCGAGCTACGGGCAGGAGGAGTTCCCGCCCGGGCGCTCGCTGCTCTTCACCGACACCGACCGCTTCATCGACGTCATCCGCAACTACATCCGCGCGCACGTCGCCATCTACGAGGCCATCAAGGCCAACGACACGGTGGACGCCGACAACGACGGCAACCCCGCCGAGGTGGGCTTCACGCTCTCGGTCGCCGACTGGATCCCGACGCGCAACCGCGCCCGCAGCGAGGACCCCGCCGACGTCGCCGCCCGCGACCGCGTCCGCTACGTCTACCACTACCTCTTCGTCGACGCGGTGCGCGACGGGGCGCTCGACGCCAACCTCGACGGCGTCCCCGAGGAGATGCACCCCGAGTGGCGCGGCCACCTCGACTGGCTCGGCGTCCAGTACTACTTCCGCGCGGGCGTGTCGGCGGTGCCCGAGATCATCCCGCGCGTGCGGGCCAACGTGTGCCTGCCCAACATCAACCTCGGCGCGTGCGTCCCCCCGGCCGACCCGACGCACCAGGTCCCCGCGATGGGCTACGAGTTCTGGGCGCCGGGGCTCTACAACGTGCTGCGGGACTTCGGGCGGCGCTACGCCGACCTCCCGCTCACCGTCACCGAGAGCGGCCTCGCCACCGAGGTGGGCGCGCGCCGCGCGGAGCTCGTCGTCCGCTCGCTCGAGCAGGTGGAGCGGGCCCGCCGCGACGGCGTCGACGTCCGCGGCTACTACCACTGGAGCCTGATGGACAACTTCGAGTGGTCGTACGGCTTCGCCCCGCGCTTCGGGCTCTACCGCGTCGACCGCACCGGCGCCGTCTACCCGCGGCGCGCCACCGAGGGGGCCACGGTGTTTCGGGACATCATCCGAGCGCGCCGCATCACCGAGGCCCAGCGCCAGCGCTACGGCGGCCTCGGCCCCATGACGCCCGAGATGTGAACGAACGGTGCGCGTTATGACAAATCCTTGACGAGCGCGCCCCGGCGATGGCGTAACGGTCGCCCGCCGCGCCGATGAAGAGCTCCCTCGCCGTCCTCGCCCTGCTCGCCTGCGCCTCCACCAACCCGGCGCCGGCGCCCTCCCCCACCCCCACGCCGACGCCCGCCGTGGCGCCCGACGTCCCGCCGACCCCGCCCGACGTCGCCCCTGCCGCACCCGACGTCGCGCCCGCCACCGACGCCCCCGCGCCCGACGCGGCCCCGCCCGTCGCCGCGAACGGTGGCGGTGGCGAAGGCCCCGCGCAGGGGACGCGGACGTACCGCGGGCGCAGCGAAGCGGAGTGGATCCGGCGGATGACCGAGCAGCCCGTCGTCCGCATGGTCGAGCGCTTCCAGAGCACGCTCTACGTGTGGCACCTCGACCTCGGCGACGGCATCGAGATCAGCTTCCAGCCTGAGCAGACCAACCTGGAGACCTTCTGGCGCCGCGAGGTCGCGTCGTGGCACCTCGCGCGGCTCCTCGGGATCACCCACCGCGCGCCGCCCACCGTCAGCCGGCGCATCCCCGTGGCCGCCCTCGGACGCAGCGCGCGCAACACCAACCTCGTCGTCGACCGCCACGGCATGGTGGTGGGCTCGGCCAGCGCGTGGGTGCCGACGCTCGAGCACGTCAACATGCACCTCGCGCCCGCGCGCCGGGTGTGGTCGCGCTACGTCAACCCGGCCTTCCCCCTCCCCGAAGACCCGCGCGAACGCGAGCGCGCCCGCCAGGTGTCCGAGGTGCTCGTCTTCGACTACCTCGCCGCCAACTACGACCGCTGGAACTGCTGCAACATCGCCGCGGACGAGAACGGCGACCTCGTCTTCCGCGACAACGACGCGGGCTGGGTCCCCAACGTCATCAACAACCTCGGCTCGCCCGGCGTCGTCCGGCGGCTCCCGCGCTACCTCTACGAGGCGATCCAGCGCGCGACCCCGGAGGCCCTCCGCGCCTCGATCGCGCAGGACCCCGAAGGCGCCCGCGGCCACCTCATCCCCGACCAGTCGTACACGGGCTACGAGATGCGCCGCCAGGCCATGCTCAACGCCATCCGCCGCGCGATCGCTCGCTACGGCGAAGCCGCCGTCCTCCCCTGGCCCTGAGCGCCGCTGCGCAACCGGTGTGACAGCGCCCCGACGCCTGACGCGGCGCGGCGCTCTCTTTCCTCGCTCGTTGTGCGTGACTTCGAGGGCGATCTGTTATCGTCGCGGAGATCCCCGCGCGGAGACGGCCGCGCGGAGCACCCGGAGGCAGCGCGCGCCGTGTCGATCCGCCCGAGGCTCGTCCCCCTTCTCTTCGCCTGCGCGACCGCGGTCGCCTGCGCGGCCAACGACTCCGGCACCGCCGTCCCCGGCAAGCCATCACCCGACGCCGCACCCAACGACGTCGCCGCGCCCGACGGCGCCACGGGCGACCTCGCGCCGACGTCCGACACACCCCTGGTGATGGTGCGCGACGCGACCGCGGGCTCCGACGGCGGCGCGCCCGACGACGCGCCCAACGCGCCCGACGGCGCGGACCCCGGCGACGCAGGCGACGGCGTCGACGGCGGCGCCCCCGCGGACAGCGGTTCGCTCACCGACGGCGGGCCTGTGGGCGACGTCCCCGCGCGCATGTGCGCGGAGCGCGAGACCTGCGGCAACGGGCTCGACGACAACTGCGAGGGGCGCGTCGACGAGGGGTGCGCGTGCCTCCCGGGCCAGACGCAGCCCTGCTACGACGGCCCCGCCGAGCGCGCGGGCCGCGGCGTCTGCGCCTACGGGACGCAGCGCTGCGAGGGCGTCGGGGAGTTCGGCACGTGGAGCGCGTGCGCGGGCTCGGGGCAGCCGCGGCCCGTCGTGTGCGGCATGGGGATGGACTTCAACTGCAACGGCCGCATCGACGAGGGCTGCGCCTGCACGCCCGGCACGACGCGCCGCTGCTACTCGGGCCGCATGGGCACCGAGGGCGTCGGCGCCTGCCGCGGCGGCACGCAGACCTGCCGGATGGTGGGCGCGGGATCCGAGTGGGGGACGTGCGACGGCGAGGCGCTCCCGGCGCCGCGCGACACCTGCGACGGCGTCGACCGCGACTGCGACGGCAACCCCTACACCGGCTGCGCGTGCATGATCGGCCAGACCCGCGCCTGCTACACCGGCCCCGCGGGCACGCTCGCGGTGGGCTCGTGCCGCGGCGGCACCCAGACCTGCGTCGCGGCCGACGGCGGCGTCGGGGCGGCGTGGGGCGAGTGCACCGGCCAGACGCTCCCCGCGACCGACCGCTGCGACGGCGTCGACCGCAACTGCGACGGCAACCCCAACACCGGCTGCGGCTGCATGATGGGCGCGACGCGCGCGTGCTACACGGGCCCGGCGGGCACCTCGGGCGTCGGCGCCTGCCGCGCGGGCACGCAGACCTGCGTCGCGGCCGCCGGCGGGACGGACTGGGGCGCGTGCACGGGGCAGGTGATCCCGACGGCCGACCGCTGCGACGGCGTCGACCGCAACTGCGACGGCAACCCCAACACGGGCTGCGCGTGCACCATCGGGATGACGCGGGTCTGCTACACCGGGCCCGCGGGCACGCAGGGCGTCGGCATCTGCCGCGCGGGCTTCCAGGCCTGCGCGGCCTCGGGCACCACCTCGGCGTGGGGTCCGTGCATGGACCAGATCACGCCCCTCGTCGACCGCTGCGACAGCGTCGACCGCAACTGCGACGGCAACCTCAACACCGGCTGCGTGTGCACGCTCGGGGCGTCGCGCGCGTGCTACTCGGGCCCGGCGGGGACGCAGGGCGTCGGGCGCTGCCGCGCGGGCACGCAGGGCTGCGTCGCGGGCGCGGGCGGCGCGGGGTCGGCGTGGGGGGCGTGCGGCGGCGAGACGCTCCCGGCGGCGTTGGAGACGTGCGGCAACGGCGTCGACGACAACTGCAACGGGATGGTCGATGAGGGCTGCGCGCGCGTCTGCCCCGACGGCTACGACCTGCTCAACGACCCGGCCAACTGCGGCGCCTGCGGCCGCGCCTGCGCGTCGACCGAGGCCTGCGCCAACGGCGTCTGCGTCGGCAACGGCCAGCTCCGCGTCACCCTCACCTGGAGCCGCGCGGGCGACATGGACCTCCACGTCGTCCCCCCGTGCGGCACGGAGATCTACTACGCCCGGCTCTCGGCCTGCGGCGGCACGCTCGACCACGACGACATCCCCGGCACCGGCCCCGAAAACATCTTCTGGGCCGGCACCCCCGCCTCGGGCACCTACGTCGTCTGCGCGACGCCCTACGGCATCTCGGGCGCCACCACCTTCACGCTCACCGTCAACCGCGGCACCACCGTCACCCAGCGGTGGACGGGCACCCGCTCCGCCGCCTCAGGCTACGTGGCCTGCTCGCGGACCTCGCCGTACTTCGTCGGCACCTTCAACTACCCGTAGGCTGGCGCACCCCGCGCGGGCGCTGTGTTACCGTCGGCCCGTGCCACGGCGCCCCGCTTCCTTCGCGCTCCTCGCGCTCCTCGCCCTCGTGCCGGCGGCGGCCTCGCGCTGCGCGTCGCCGCAGTGCGAGATCAACTCCGACTGCCCCGCCCGCCAGTACTGCTCGATCGACAACTTCTGCCTCCAGGAGTGCGCCGAGGATCGCGACTGCGAGGGCCGCGGCGTCTGCAACCCCAACGGCCGCTGCGTGATGCCGAAGGCCGACGCGGGCCCCGACGTCGCGCCCCCCGACGCCGCGCCCGACGCCGCGCCCGACCTCCCCCAGCCCGACGTCGCGCCCGACACGACGGCCCCGCCGCCCGACATGACGGTGCCCCCGCCCGACATGACGGTTCCCCCGCCGGACGTCACACCGCCGCCGCCCGACGTCACGCCGCCGCCCGACGTGGTTCGCCCCGACGCCGCCCCGCCGCGCGGCGCGTACCTCGACCCGTGCACCTCCACGGTCGACTGCCAGTCGATGGACTGCGCCCCGCTCGGCGCGGCCTCGGGCTTCTGCACCCGCACGTGCTCCAGCCGGCGCGACTGCGGCGACGGCTACCAGTGCGCGCGCGGCCGCTGCGTCGCCGACGACACCGGGACGCCCTGCGACCCGCGCGGCGCCACCGCCTGCGCCTTCGCGTGCTTCGGCAACGGCGCGTCGGGGCGCGGCCACTGCACCCGCGAGTGCGCGTCGGGCCGCGACTGCCCCGCGGGCTACGGCTGTCAGGTGGTGAGCGGCATGCCCGTGTGCGTCGAGGTCGAGGCGCCCTGCGCGCGCGCCGCCGACTGCGACACCAACCTCTGCCTCGGGGTGGGCCCTTCCTTCAGCGGGTGCACGGCGACGTGCCGGACGGCGGCCGACTGCCCCCAGCGCATGACGCTCGACATCGACGGCCGCCTCATCGCGCTGCCGCCGTACCAGTGCCAGCCCTACGGCGGGGCCACCGTCTGCGTCGCGCCCGTGCAGGGCGCCATCGCCGGCGGCGACCTCACCGGCAGCGACCCGATCGGCGCGACGTGCAGCGCGACGCCGGGCGCCCCCGTCCAGTGCCGGAGCGGCGTGTGTGACGGCGACGACACCCCGCCCTCGTGCGTGCAGGGGTGCACGCCCACCGGCGGGTGCCCGGCGGGCTACGCGTGCCGCCCGTGGCTCCCCGACGGCCCGACCGGGAGCGTGTACCTCGTGTGCCGCCCCGCGGGCCGCGGCGCGCTCGGGACCACATGCACGCGCGGATCCGACTGCGCCACCGGGCTCTGCCAGGCGCGCTCGGCGGGCGACCCGACGGGCTACTGCACGCGCTTCTGCGGCGACGGGATCTGCCCCACGGGCATGACGTGCACGCCCGCAGGGTCAGCCGTCGGCGGCGTCACCCTCGCGCTCTGCGCGCGGCCGTAGCGGAGCGCGATCAGGTCGCGGGCACGCAGATGCGGTTCGCGGTGCCGGGGATGAGCGCGCACGCCGTCCCGCCGCCGCAGTCGGCGTTGGTGAGGCACGTGTCGTAGCAGAGCCCGAACCCCGTGGACGCGCTGACCACGCAGGTGGGCAGGTAGGTCGAGTAGTACGGCGACACCGGGCACTGCGGGCCCGCGCTGCACGTCACGGTGCAGAGGTTCCCGGGGGCGCCGGAGACGGAGTACATCGCCGTGGTGCAGGTGGTTCCGTTGGTGCACGTGCCGCCCGCCTTGCAGGCCTCGTAGGGCCCGTAGGTGGGGGTCGTGTCGATGATACAGGCGGTGGACGAGGCAGCGAGACAGCCCAGGAGCGCGAGGGTGCGGTGCATCATGCCGCCGATCTTGCGACCGTCGTGCCGCGGTGAACAGCCCCATTCCGCGGTCCCGCGCGACGCGCCGGGCCCTTCCCGAACCCGCCCCCGCGACCCACGTTGGGGGGCTGTCGATGCGCCCCGCCGCCCGCCACGCGCTCGCCCTCTCCGTGGCGCTTCACCACGCTGCGGCGCAAGGGCAACGCGCACCGCGACAGCGCAGGCCGTATCCGACGGCGGCGTGGGCGGCCGCCCAGCTCGTGCCGAGCCCCGAGGTCGTCGTCGCCGGCGGCGAGGCGTACTTCGGGCTCCGCTGGCAGGTGACCCCGCTCCTCGTCGCCTTCGGGCTGCGACGCGGCATCGACCCCGTCCGCTCGCTCGTCGTCGACCCGATCGCGCGCTACGCGGGCTCGGCCGAGCTCTTCGTGTCGCCGGAGTTCGTCGCGCTGCCGGGCGGCGCGGCGCGGCAGTGGGGGCTGCGCGTGGGCTTCCGCTTCCACGTCCCCGCGGAGGACTTCGGCGAGTCGCTGGCCTTCTTCTTCGGCGCGTCGCACCTGCTCCTCGCCGGGGAGCACTCGACGGGCTTCGAGGCCGGCGCCTGCACCCTCTTCGGGCTCGTCGGCGCGCAGGTCACCTGGCACCCGAGGCTCCTCGGCGACGGCGCGTGGTTCTTCACCCTGCGCGTGAGGTACCTGTGAGGCCAGCCCTCGCGCTCTCCCTCGCGATCTCCGTCACCGCGTGCGACCGCGCGGCGGGGCTCTTCCGCACCGCGCTCCGCAACGTCGGCGCCGCCGTCTCGCCGGTGCGCCGTGTGGTTCGCGAGCGCCACCCCGTCCGCGACGACGCGCGCCTCGCGGTGCTGTGGGTCGGCCACGCCACCGTGCTCCTCCAGCTCGACGACCGCGTCGTGCTCACCGACCCGATCTTCACCCGCTCGTCGGGGCAGATCTCCTGGCGCGTGGTCGAGCCCGGCCTCGACCCGGCCGACGTCCCGCCGCTCGACGCGGTGCTCCTCTCGCACCTCCACTTCGACCACCTGTCACCCACCTCGCTCGCGATGCTCGGGCCCCGCGTCGGGCACCTCCTCGCGCCCGCCGGCGGCCTCGCGTACGTGCCCGACATGCCCTTCGACGCCAGCGACCTCGGCCCCTGGGAGCGCTGGTCGTCGCGCGGGCTCCGCGTCACCGCCGTCCCCGTCGCCCACCACGGCTGGCGCTACGGCGCCGACCTCTGGATGGACCCGTGCCACACGGGCTACGTCGTCGAGCACCGCGGGCTCACGGTGTACTTCGGCGGCGACACCGCGTACGTCCGCGAGAACTTCCTCGCGGCGGCGCGGCGCTTCCCGCGCATCGACCTCGCGCTCCTGCCGATCGCGCCCGTCGAGCCGAGGCGCTACATCGGGCAGAACCACCTCGGCCCCGACGAGGCCCTCCGCGCCTTCGAAGACCTCGGCGCCGCCCGCATGGTGCCGATCCACTACGACACCTTCGTCAACTCCGAGGACGCCGTCGGCGACGCGCCCACCCTCTTGCGTCAAGCGATGCGCGCGCGCGGCCTCGGCGACGACCGGGTGATCGTCCTCGGGGTGGGCGAGCGGCGGGTGGTGATCCCGCGCGTCAGCGGTCGGCGGTGACGTCGTCGAGGCTCACCTGCGTGGAGAGGGGCTGAACCGCGGGCCCGTTGAGCACCTTGCCGCGCGCGTCGAAGCGGCTCCCGTGGCAGGGGCAGTCCCACGATTTGGCGTCGTCGTTCCACGCGACGATGCAGCCGGCGTGGGGGCAGACGGCGCTGCACGCGGAGAGCGTCCCGTCGTCGTGGCGGTAGACGGCGAGCTGCTTCAGCCGGTGGGTGAGCACGGCGCCCGAGCCCGCGGCGATGTCCGCGACGCCGGGGACGTCCCCGCCGCGCAGCCAGTCGGCGTACTGGGCCGCGACGTTGGCCTGCTCCTTCACCCACTCGGTGACGTTGCGCGTGGCGGGGCGGCCGGCGTCGAAGGTCTTGGCCCAGGCGTTCTCGCGCCCGAGGATGCCGTTCGCGACGATGCGCGCGCCGAGCGTCCCGTTGGTGAGCCCGTTGCCGCTGTCGCCGGTGATCACCCAGACGTGCTCCTCGCCCGCGCTCTTGCCGATGTACCCGATGGCGTCGACCGACTCCATCACCTGCCCCGACCACCGCCACGCCACCTCGCCGAGCTTCGGAAACCGCTCGCGCGCCCAGCGGACCAGCGCCTGGTAGCGCGCGTCGAAGTCCTCCGCCTGGCCGCTCTTGTGGTCCTCGCCGCCGACGATGACGTACTCCTCGTCCTCGCTCGGGGCCGGCGCCGAGCGCACGTAGTGGTACGGGTCCTCGGTGTCCCACACCAGCGACGCGAAGGTGCCGCGCGGCGCGCGCAGGGCCACCACGTACGTGCGGTATGGCGCGATCTTGGTGTGGTACGCGAGCATCGTGTGGATGGGGCTGTTGGTGGCCACCACCACGTCGCGCGCGGTGACGGTCCGCCCGTTGGCGAGCTCGACCACCACCGCCCCGCCCTCCGCGCGGATCGAGACCACGTGGGCGTCGTCGGCGATGGATCCACCGCGCCGCCGGATCGCCTCCGCGAGGCCGTTCACGTACTTCAGCGGGTGGAAGCGCGCCTGCATCGGGAAGCGGAGCGCGGGACCGAAATGGAACCCGCCCTCGTAGAGGTCATCGACCGCGTCCACCGGGAGCCCCGCCCGCACGGCCGCGCCGTACTCGCGCTGAAGGAGCTCGGGCCCGTCACCCTGGCCGAGCACGAGGTAGCCCGGGAGGCGCTCGAAGTCGCAGTCGATGAACTCGCGCGCTGCCGTCTCCTCGATGAGGTCGACGGCGGCGCGGTGGGCGGCGGCGATCGCGCGGGCCCCGTCCTCGCCGTGCATCTTCTCGAGGTCGACGTAGCGCTCGCGGAGCACGGGCGAGAGGTGGGCGCTGGTCTGGCCCGTCTCGCCGCCGCCGACGGGCCCGTCGTCGAGCACCACCACGCGCTTCCCTTCGCGCGCGAGCAGCCACGCGGCGGTGAGGCCGGCGATGCCCGCGCCGACGACGCACACCTCCGCGCTCGTCACGCCGGCGGTGTCGTCGCGCGGCGGCGGGGGCTGGGCCTCACGCCAGAGGGAGTCGGTCTGGCCGGGGATGCTCGCGGGCTTCTCGGGGGTGTCGTCGCGCTGGGTCATCGTGGGGTCTCCTCGAGTCTCGATCGGGCGTTGAAGTCTCGGAGGATGGGAGCTTCTGGCTCGCCTGCTCGCGGCGCCGAGTGCCCAGGGTTCGCCCGCCCGCCCTCGCTAAGGGGTTTAGGCTCACCCTGGGCTACCTGCATGGGATTGCCCGGTCTGTACCGGGCTCCCAACGAGGTGACGAGGGCGACGTGCAACGCCCGCAGCTCGCGCCGGCTCCCGGAATCCGCCACCGGGCGGATGATCCCGTGCAGGTAGCCCAACTCTGAAGCGCCCCCTCGTGCAAGGGGATAGATGCATTCTTCTTCCCTTCCTCCCCCACCTCGAGACTCGGCGTCGACGGCGACGGCGTCGACCCGCTGGACGCCTTCGCTGAAAGCATTTCGACGGCGGCGGAGGACCGCGCCTCCGCGCCCTTCGGCGTGGGCTCCTGCGGCGGCTCGGACTTCTTGCGACGCACGCGGGGCTTGGGGGACGGAGCGGTCGACGGTGACGAACTCGGACGGACGACGCGAGGCATGGAGATCTCCTCTCGTGCGATGACGCACGCGTGGCAGACATGGACCGGGAACCCGAACGGGGGAAGGCGAGCTACGACTCAATCAACCTTCGCGCTCACCGTCCGTGGTCGAACGGGGCGCAAGCCGGGGTACGAAAGAGATCCCGACGGCGCACTCTGGGTGACGAGCCTCGCGCGGCAAGCCGTGGGCTCCATGGGCAACTCGCGCTCGGTCTCGCGGATCCTCAGCGTGGGGATGATGGCGTGCTCCTTCGACGCGCCCTCGGGGCGCAGGTGACGGTGCGATCTGCCAGCGGCCGGCCTCCACCCCTTCGACGATCTGCTCCTCAACGCCGGGGCTGCCTGCGCCGGCAAAGGTCCGCCGGAAGACTTTGTGCCTGGCGCGCGCGATGGCGGACTGCTCGTCGGCCTGGCGCTGTTCCTCGCTGGCCTGCTCGAGGCCGGCTGCGCTGCGCGCTGCCAGCGCGCGTCAGCAGCGCCGCTGACGCCACATCGCCCAGAGCACGCCTCGCGAGGCGCCGCGCGAGCGCGGTGACGGCGACGTTCTTGCCGCGCCGCTCCTGCACCGCCAGCGCCCAGACCTTGAGCGGGTCGTCGTCCGGCGCAGTACGGAGCATCACGGGCGGACTGGACCAGGGCGGCCCGCGCCCAGGGGTTTCTGCTTGCGATGGCGCCGAGGCGGCGGCGCCCGCCCGAGCTGTCCCCGCAGGGGACCAGCCCCAGGTAGGCCTCGACTGCGTGGGCGTCGCGGAAGCGCCTGGCGTCGTCGAGCGCGGCGACGAACGTGGCCGCGACGATCAGCTCCACGCCGGGGACGGTGGCGAGCAGGGCGACCCCGGGCGCGCTGCGCGCCAGAGTCTCCAGCCGAGACTCGACCTCCACGAGGCGCGCCTGGAGCGCCTCCATGACGCCGAGCACCGGCTCGATGAGCCGGAGCAGCCCGGCGCCCGGCGCCGCGCGCCCGCTTGACGAAGGTCCGGGGTTGCAGCCTCGAGCATGACCCCGTGGGCGCGAGCGATCCCTCGAAGGGTGGTGACGTACCGTGCGCGGGTCTCGACCATGGCGCCCTGCAGGCCCCATCGCGCAGGTGCCTGCGCGCCGGGGACAGGACGTGGGCGACGGGGATGTCGCCGCGCTCCAAGGCGCGGGCGAGCGCCTCGGCGTCCCTGCGATCGGTCTTGGCGCGGTGTTGCCCGACGCCGATGCGGAGCACGCGGTGGTGTCGATGAGATGGGCTGGTGCCTGCGCGCCTTGAGGACGTCGTGGACATGCCACCGCCTCGCGCAGGCCTCGAAATGCGACGAAGTGCGCGGGCGCGGTGCCTTCGCCGAGCAGCGGGTCGAGGGTCCTCGAGCGATCGAGGTGACCCTGCGGACGACGGCTCCGTCGTCGATCTCGCAGAAGCAGACCTTCTTGAACGCCCAGGTCGAGTGCTACCGTCCTCATGGCTGAACCTCCTTGGGCTCCACATTCTGCGCCCGAGCGCGCCGGGGTGTCGGTCGTGAAGACGACCGGCGAGGGACCAGCCTCCCTTGCCTTCGTCGTCGTCTCCCCGGGGACCACGGTGGGTCCCGGGGGAGACGATGAGGCACGCTCCTGCGTTGCCTGCGACGGGGCCGGCGCTTCATCCCATCTGGGTGAGCCTAAACCCCTTAGCGAGGGCGGGCGGGCGAACCCTGGGCACTCGGGGCCGCAAGCAGACGAGCCAGAAGCTCCCATCCTCTGAGACATCGAGCACGCAAGCACTTCCGCGCGCGGCGATCCCTGGGTGGCGCACCGTCATGGTCAGCCGAGCCACTCGAGGTGCTTCGCGGTGCTGTCGTGCTCGAGGGTGGTCTTGTACTCCTCGTGCAGGCCCTTCGAAGCCGCGGCCGCGGTGCGCGAGAGCAGCAGCGCGACGGCCTCGTCGGAGAGCGGGCGGAAGCTCGCCGCGGCGGCGGCCGCCTGCTCGATGAGCTCGGGCTTGTCGACGCCCGTGATCACCACCGAGGTGGGGAGGTTCATCGCGTAGTGCAGGCACTCGGTGGCGCTGACGTCGCAGGCTTCGAGGATCTTGCCCGCGCCGATGGGCTTCATCCCGAGCACGGCGATTCCCTGCGCGAGGGCCTCGGGGAGCACGCGCTTCTCGAAGCTGCGGAAGTGTGCGTCGAGCACGTTGAGCGGCATCTGCACCGCGTCGAAGGGGAAGCCCTCGGCCTTCGCGCGCTCGAGCATGTAGAGGTGGACGGCCGGGTCCTTGTGGCCCGTGAAGCCCACGTAGCGAACCTTGCCGGCCTCGCGCGCCGCGAGCATTGCTTCCAAACCGCCCTCGTTGAAGATCCGGTCGACGTCGTCGAAGCGGATCACCTCGTGGAACTGCATCAGGTCGACCCGGTCGGTGCCCAGGCGCTCGAGCGACTCGTCGACCTGCTTCGACACCGCCTTCTTCGTCCGCCCGTCGACCTTCGTCATCAGGAACACCCGCTCGCGGTAGCCGTCCTTCAGCGCCGCGCCGACGCGCTCCTCGCTCGCGCCCTCGTGGTAGTCCCACGAGTTGTCGAGGAAGGTGATCCCGCGGTCGATCGCGGCCCGCACCAGCTTCACGCCCGTGGACTTCAACAACGACAGCCCGACGTGGAAGCCCCCGAGGCCCACCATCGACACCAGCTCGCCGCTGCGCCCGAACGCGCGCTTCGGCACCTCGGCCTGCGTGGGCCTGCTCTCCTCCTCCATGGCGTGTGTCCCTTTCGTGAGGCCGAGGCCCTGAGCAACCCCCGGGCCGCGCGGCGCGCCCTGCGGGGACGGCGCGCGACCCCCTACCGCCCGGCGTGACATTTCGCGACAATGGTGGCGTGAAGCCACCGCAGCTCGTGTTCGCGCTCCTCCTCGCGGTCGCCGGTGTGACGTCGGGCTGCGGCGACGAGGCCCCGCCGGTCGTGGAGGGCGACCTGCCCGACGTGTCGCTCCTCCGCTCGCTGGAGATCACCCCCGCCCGCAGCGACCTCGCGCTCGTCCGCGGGATGACGACGCAGACGCAACTGCGATTGACGGGGCGCTACGCCGACGGGCAGTCGCGCGACCTCACGCGCTCGGTCGCGTGGACGGTGAGCGGGCCGCCGGCCACCGTGCGCGACGGGCTCTTCGTCACGTCGTCGCCGGGCGCGTTCACGGTGTCGGTTACCCTCAACGCGCGGCTCGCGCAGGCGACGGTGAACGTCCGCGTCACGGGCGACCTCTCGCTCGCCGACGCCCCGGCGGACGCGGCGGCGCGGCTCGGGGGCGCGGTCGCGGGCGGCGCGCGGCCCGAGGTGGCGTACCCGCTCGACGGCGCGATCTTCCCGGCCAACCTCGGCGACGTGGAGGTGCACGTCACGAAGACCCACGCCTCGCAGTCGATCGCGCGGGTGTGGTTCACCGGGACGCACGTCGACCTGTCGATGTACGGGCGCTGCCAGGCGATCCCCAACGCGCCGATGGGCTGCGCGATCACCGTCGACCGCGCGCTCGTCGCCTCGCTCGTCGCCGCCAGCGAGGGCGCCGAGATGAACCTCCGCGTCCGCCTCGCGGCCCCCGACGGCTCGCAGCTCGCCGAGAGCGCGCCCCGCGAGGTGCGCTGGACCTCCGTCAACCTCACCGGCGCGCTCTACTACTGGTCGACGCGCCTCGGCGCCAACGCGACGGCGATCTACCGCTACAACCTCGAGTCCGGGCAGACGCCGCCCGAGGCCTTCTTCCTCCAGACCCGCGACGCGCCCGTGGTCGGCGGCGAGCGGCCCTGCGTCGGCTGCCACACCGTCTCGCGCGACGGCCGGCGCATGGCGCTCTCCTTCGGCGGCAGCGACCCAGGCAACTTCGGCGTCTACGACATCGCCACGCGTCAGCCCATCGCCACGCGCCTCGGCGACCACGCCTACGGGGCGCCCGCCACCTTCGCGGCGATGTCCGCGCTCAACCCCGACGGCTCGCGCGTGATCACCGCGCTCCGCGGGACGCTCACGCTCCGCCGCGTCGACGCGTCGCTCGCGGCCGTCGGCGGGCCCCTGTTCGCGACGGGCCTCACGCCCGGCGACCGCGCGACGCAGCCCTACTGGTCGCCCGACGGCCGCGCGCTCGCCTTCGTCGGGTGGAACCCCTCGATGTACGACTGCACCAGCGCGCCCTGCGGCGACAACCGCCCGAAGGACAACGGCGACCTCGCCCCGTACGGGCAGGTGTACCTCGCGTCCATCGACGGCGACATGGTGGGCGCGCCGCGGCTGCTCGCGCCTCGCTCCGCGGGCAACGGCGGGCGCGAGTACACGTCGCACTACCCGAGCGTGTCGGACGACGGGCGCTGGGTCGCCTTCAACCGCGTCCGCTGCGACGCGCGCGGCAACGACCAGGGCTACGCCGTCGACCGGACCGCCTCCGCCGCCAACTGCTCGGGCTACGACAACCCCGGCGCGCGCGTCATGCTCGTCCCCGCCACCGGCGGCGCCGTCGTCGACCTCGCCCGACTCAACGGGACCGACACGTGGACCAACTCCTGGCCGCGCTGGGCCCCCAACCACGGGCGCTTCCGCGGCACCGAGCTCTACTGGGTGGCGTTCTCTTCGAAGCGTCCGTACGGGCTGCGACTGCCGGGCGACAACACCGGGCGCTCGATGACGGTGCCGCCGCAGCTCTGGTTCGGCGCCGTCACGCTCGGCCAGGGCGACGTGATGACCGGCGACCCCAGCCACGCCCCCATCTGGATGCCGCGGCAGAACCTCGACGCCGCCACCCCCTCCGGCAACCACGTCCCGCAGTGGACGGCGGTGTTCGTCCCCACGCCCGGCTGAGAGCACCCATGCGCATCGTCCTCGCCTCCACCTCGCGCTACCGCCGCGAGCTCGTCTCCCGCCTCGGCGTCCCGGTCGAGTGCGTCGCGCCCGACTACGACGAGGAGCCCGTCAAGCTCGCCCACGCCCACCTCCCCCTCGGCGAGCTCGCCGTCCTCCTCGCTCACGGGAAAGCACGGGCCGTCGCGAAGGAACACCCCGACGCGCTCGTCATCGGCTCCGACCAGATCGCCGAGGTCGACGGCGAGCGCCTCAGCAAGCCCGTCACCCCCGAGAAGGCCCGCGCCCAGCTCGCGAGGCTCCAGGGGCGGGAGCATCGGCTGCTCACCGCGGTGGCCGTTCATCACGGGGCGAGCGAGCGCGCGGAGTCCGCGCTCGACGTGCACACGCTGGCGATGCGGCCGCTCACCGACGCGCAGATCGCTCGTTATGTCGACGCCGACCGGGCGCTCGACTGCGCAGGCTCGTACCGGGTGGAGTCGCTCGGCGTCGCCCTCTTCGAGCGCATCTCGGGGGACGATTTCACCGCCGTCATCGGGCTCCCGCTGACCAGAACGGTCGCGCTGCTGGCGCGGCTCGGGCACGACGTGCTCGGGGGCTGACGCAGACAACGGAGCGACGGGAGTCCTGGCCCGGGCGCTCACGCGCCACGGCTTGCCCGCAGCGTGCTGGCGACGTTTGGGCGCCCCCAGCGGGCAACGGGCAACGGGCGACGGGCGACGGGCGACAAGCGACGGCCCCGCACCATCGCCCGCTGGGGGCACCCGTACCGTCGCCAGCACGCTGCGGGCAAACCGTGGCGCGTGAGCGCCCGGGCTCGGACGCCGTCGCCCCGCTGTCGCCTGGCTTGGACTGTCGCCCCGCCTGAAGCCATCCGCCGCGAGCGGGCATCCCACGCCTCGATGGGCTCTCCTCGCGGACATGTGGTGGTGGTCGGCGCCGGCCTTGGCGGCCTCTCGTGCGCTGCCTCCCTCGCCGCGCGCGGGGTGCGGGTCACCGTGCTGGAGCGGGCCGCGCGGCCCGGCGGCAAGATGCGCGAGGTCGCCGTCGGGGGCCGCCCCGTCGACTCGGGGCCCACCGTCCTCACGATGCGCCACGTCTTCGAGGAGCTCTTCGAAACGTGCGGCGAGCGCCTCGCCGACCACGTCACCCTCGACCCCGCCGGCGTCATCGCCCGCCACGCCTGGGACGGCGGCGCGACGCTCGACCTCTTCGGCGACATCGAACGCTCCGCCGACGCGATCGGTCGCCTCGCGGGCGCCTCCGAGGCCCGCGGGTACCGGGACTTCTGCGCCTACGCCCGGCGCATCCACGAGGCCGTCGACGGACCCTTCATGCGCTCGCAGCGCCCGTCGCTCGGCAGCGTGCTCCGCGACCAGGGGCTCCGCGGCCTCGCCTCGCTCGCCGGCATCGACGGCACCCGCACGATGTGGAAGGCCCTCGGGGACTTCTTCCGCGACCCGCGGCTCCTCCAGCTCTTCGGGCGCTACGCCACCTACTGCGGGTCGTCCCCGTGGCTCGCGCCCGCGACCCTCAACGTCGTCGCCCACGTCGAGCGCGAGGGCGTCTGGACGGTGCGCGGCGGGATGTACCGACTCGCCGAGGCCGTGGCTGCGCTCGCAGTTCGCAAGGGCGCGTCCTTCCGCTACGGGGCCCACGTCGCCGAGGTGCTGGTGCGCGACGGGCGCGCGGCGGGCGTGAAGCTCGCGGACGGCGAGCGCCTCGAGGCCGACGCGGTGGTGGTCAACGCCGACACCGCGGCCCTCTCCGACGGGCGCTTCGGCGCGCCCGCGGCGAAGGCGTGGCGGCGCGAGCCCGGCGAGGGCAGGTCGCTCTCGGCGGTGACCTACAGCCTCGCGACGCGGGCCGACGGGTTCCCCCTGGTGCGGCACAACGTGTTCTTCTCGCGCGACTACAAGCGCGAGTTCGACGAGCTGATGCGCGACGAGCTCCCGAGCGAGCCCACCGTCTACGCCTGCGCGCAGGACCGCGACGACACCGCCGCGCCGCCGGCCGACGGGGTCGACCGCGTCCTGCTCATCGTCAACGCCCCCGCCCGTGGTGGGAGGCGGCCCTTCACCTCTGCGGAGATCGACGCATGCACCCGACGGACGGCGGCGCACCTGAAGTCCCTGGGCCTCTCGCTCGACTGGAGCCCCTCGCGCTTCGTGACCACCACGCCCGACGAGTTCGAGAGGATGTTCCCGAGCACGGGGGGGGCGCTGTACGGCCCGCCGTCGCACGGCTGGAAATCCCCGCTCTACCGGGCGCCGGCGCGTTCGAACGTGCCGGGGATCTTCCTCGCGGGCGGGAGCGCGCACCCGGGGGCGGGCGTGCCGATGGTGACCCGCAGCGGGCTCCTCGCGGCGGAGAGCGCCCTCGCGTCCCTCGCTTCGACCGCCCGCTCACGCCCAACGGCTACGCCTGGTGGTACGTTGACGCCCTGAGCGACGACGGGCGCCACGCCCTCACGCTCATCGCGATGCTGGGGAGCGTCTTCTCGCCCTTCTACGCGAAGGCCCGTGCGCGCGGCGGCGCGGTCGACCCGCTCGACCACTGCGCGCTCAACGTCGCCCTCTACACCCCGCGCGGCAAGCTCTGGTCGCTCGACGAGCGCGGCCGCGACCGCGTGCACCGCGACGCGTCCTCCCTCTCCCTCGGCGCGAGCGTGGTGGCCTGGGAGCGCGACGCCCTCGTCTTCCACCTCCGCGAGCGGACCACGCCCTTCCTCACCGCGCGCCCGCTCGGTGATTCGCGCATCGTGGGCAAGGTCACCGTGCGCCCGCGGGTCCGCGTCGACGAGCCCCACGCGCTCGACGCCGACGGCGCGCACCTCTGGTGGTCGGCGGCCCCGTCGGCGCGCGTCGAGGTCGAGCTCGACGAGCCCGGCCTCCGCTGGACCGGCGACGGCTACCACGACGCCAACGCCGGCGACGGCCCGCTCGAAGACGCGTTCCGCTCGTGGGACTGGTCGCGCGCCTCCGTGGGCGACGACGCGGTGATCGTGTACGACCCGCTCACCAAGGACGGGCGCCGCCGCCCCCACGCGCGCCGCGTCACCCCGTCGGGCCGCGTCGAGGCGGTGGAGCTGCCGCGCACGTGTTCGCTCCCCCGCACGCCGTGGGGCGTCGAGCGCGCCACGCGGACCGACGGCCCGCGGGCCCGCGTGCGCGAGACGCTGGAGGACTCGCCCTTCTACGCCCGCAGCGTGCTCGACACGCGTATCCTCGGGCGCGACGTGGCCGCCGTGCACGAGACGCTCGACCTCGAACGCTTCCGCAAGGGGTGGGTTCAGTTCCTGCTGCCGTTCAAGACGAGGCGGCTGTGAGCGTGGCCGCCGTGGCGCTCGGGGCGTGGGCCGCGGCGGTGGCGGCCGTGTCGCTGCGGGCGTCGTGGGGCGGGGCGCTGCCCAATGAGCAACCCGGTACGCTGTTGGGTACGCCGCCGGGTACGCCGCCCAGTACGCCGCCCAGTACGCCGCCCAGGGTTCGCCCGACATGCCCTGGCATAGTGGCCAAGGCTCACCCTGGGCTACCTGCATGGGATCATCCGCCCGGTGGCGGATTCCGGGAGCAAGCGGGAGTCGAGACGTCACCCGTCACCGTCGACGCCCCGTTGGGAGCCCGGTACCGACCGGGCGATCCCATGCAGGTAGCCCAGGGTGAGCCTTGGCCACTATGCCAGGGCATGTCGGGCGAACCCTGGGCGCGAACGGGGGGCATGTCGGGCGAACCCTGGGCAGACGTCCTCGTCGTCCGCCCGTGCGCCGGCCGCGAGCCCCGCCTCGCCGAGACGCTGGCGTCGACCCGCGCGCTCCCACCCGAGGCCCGCGTGGTGTTCGCCGTGGCGCGCGACGACGACCCGGCCCTCCCATTCGCGCGGGCGGCGTGTGAGGCGTTGCGCGCGGAAAGCCGCGACGCGTCGGTTCGCGTGACCCACGCCGCCGGGGCCAACCAGAAGTCCGCCCAGCTCGCCCGCGTGCTCGCCGGCGAGGCGTGCGACGTCGTCGTCAACCTCGACAGCGACGTCGACTGCGCCACCGTCGACCTCGCCGCGCTCGTCGCGGCCGCGCGCACAGAGGGCGTCGGCGCCGCGTGGCTCCCCGTGGTCGAGGACGGCGGCGAGACCCTCGGCGACCGCGCGTCCGACGCGCTCCTCGCGGGCTCGCTCCACGCGTTCCCGCTGCTCGCCCGCATCGACCCGGCGGGGCTCGTGGGCAAGGCCGTCGCGCTCCGCCGCGAGGCGCTCGACGCGGTCGGCGGCTTCGGCGCGCTCGAGGCGTACCTCGGCGAGGACATGGAGCTCGCCCGCCGCCTGCGCGCTCAGGGCTGGCGCACCGTCGCGGTGAGGGGCGCCGCGGTGTCGCGCGTCCGCGGGCGCTCGTGGGGCGACGTCGTCGCGCGCTACGCCCGCTGGGTCATGGTGATCCGCGCGCAGCGGCCCGCGCTGCTGGCGTCGTACCCGGCGCTGTTCTTCGCCACGCCGCTGCTGGTGGCGGGGGCGCTCGCGGCGGGCGCGCCCGCGGTGGCGGCGGCGGCGGTGGCCGCGCGGCTGCTGGTGGCGGTGGCGGCGCGGCGCGCGTCGGGCACGAGCGTCGCGCGGGCGATGGGCGACGTGGCGTGGGGCGACGCGCTGCTGGCGAGTGCGTTCGTGCGGGCGCTGGGGCCGCGCGAGGTGCGGTGGCGGGGGCGGGTGCTCGCGGTCGACGCGGGCGGCGCGCTGCGCGAGGTGGGGGCGGGGTAGCGTCGGCGGGCGGGGAGAGCGGGCGGCCGCGCTACATGCACACGTTGAGGTGGACACGCCAGTGGTCGGAGCCGACGGCGTCGTCGTCGCAAGCGCGCGTGACGACGAGGTCGGGCCGCTGGTCGGCGTTCATGTCGTAGAGCGCGTAGCCCGGCCGCCCCGCGCCGCCAGAGCACGAGCTCGTCGTCCCGACGCTGGTGAACCCGCTCCCGGTGTAGCCGCTCGGGAGGGCATGACGAACGGGCGGTGCTTCGAATCGAGAGCCCGTGCATGACGGCGATGCGTCGCTCCCTCCACCATCCCGCTCGGGGCCGTCGCCCAAGGCCGCGTCGCGGGGTGGGACATCGTCCGGCGCCCGCGCGTCCGCGTCCGCCGTCGCGTCGGGGGCGGCCGCGTCCACCGTCGCGTCGGGGGCGGCCGCGTCCGTCGACCGATCGAACGGCGCGCCGTCGGAGGGCGCGTCCGGCCCGGTCACCACGTCCGCCCCGGGGGCGTCGACCGTCTGGGCCGCGTCGGTCGTCTGCGTGACGGGGCTCGTGCAAGCGCCGAGCAGGAGGCAAGCCCCGAGGAACGGATGCCCAGGCCGTGGGAGTGTCATCGGCGCGGAGCGTCGCAACCGCCCCCTACGTGCTTCAAGCGCCGTCGTTCGCCCTGCGACTCGCCGACTGGGACACGCGACTCGCTGTCTGGGACGCGCGGCTCGCCAACTGGGACACGCGACTCCCCAACTGCGGCGCGCGACTCCCCAACTGCGGCGCGCGACTCGCCAACTGCGGCGCGCGACTCGCCAACTGGGACACGCAGCGCCCCCCTCCCCTGTCCCACCTGGCCCTCGCCCCTGTCCCTGTAGCCCAGACCCGCTGTCCCAGCCGTGCCTTCGTCGCGCGTCAGGACACCCCTCGGGCGCGCCTGCGGTGACGCCGTTCATCCGGGGCGTCACCTCCTGCACCGCCGCCGCGCGGAGAAAGCCCATCGCCTATGGATCAAGCGTCCCGTCAGCAGAAGCGCGCCGCCGCGCGCGCCGCCCGCAAGCAGCAGAACGCCCCGCCCCCCGCCGCCACGCCCTCCGGCCGCCCGCCGCCGGTCGCCGCCGAGCCCCGCGCGCCCACCGACGCGGTGCGCGAACGCTGGCGCGCGGAGGCGCTCGCGCTCGCGCCCGAAGAGGTCACCTTCGGGCCGTCGGTGCGGGTGCTCCTCGACGAGGCGCCGCGCGCGGCCCGCTTCGTCGAGCGCTACTGGGAGCCGACCGTCGAGCCCGGCACCGGCGCCGTCCGCGTCCCCGGCCTGAAGGGGACCTCCCGCCACCTCACGCGCGCCGTCGGCGGCGAGATCGTCGAGCTCCACGGGCTGACGCAGGAGGCCCACGGGCGCTGGCTCCTGGCGTCGGGCGACGCCGCCCGGGACGCCGTCACGCGCGGGCGCTTCGTGCTCGACGAGATGCAGGCGACGCTCCAGTTCGTGGCCGACGAGGGCGGGCAGGGCGACCTCGCGGCGCAGCTCGCGCGGGTGAAGGAGTCGCACGCCCAGGACGGCGAGAGCCGAGAGGACCTCGCGAGTTCGCTGCACGACTGGTCGGTGCTCGCCGGCGCCTACGCCGACGCGCTCGACGGCGTCGGGGGCTTCGACCGCGCGCTCATCGCGGAGGCGCAGGGCCTCTCGACCGCGCTCCGCGCGCTGCCCGGCGCCCAGCAGGAGGCGGCCACCGACGCGCGCGAGAAGATCGACCTGCGCAACCGCTACGCCGCCCTCCTCTTCGCCCGCGTGTCCACCGTGCGGAGCGTCGCCCGCTTCGTCTTCCGCCACCACCCGCAGGTCGCCCGCGAGGTCACCAGCGCCTGGGAGCGCGCCCGCCGCGCCGCCTCCCGCAAGAAGAAGAGCGCCGACGCGGAGAAGAAGCCCGCCGGCGGGACGACGCCCGCCGCGCCGAAGTAGCGCGCCGCTACGCTGCCACGCCGCCCCGCCGCTGGCGTACCGTCGCGCCCGTGGCGCCCCACGCTCCCACCGCGCGCTCGTCGCGACGCATCGCGCTCCTCGTCGCCGCGCTGGCCGCCGCCTGCCGCACGCGCGACGCGCGCCCCGACGCCGCCGCGCGCGACGCCGCACCCATCGCACGCGACGCCGCCCCCACCGCACGCCCGCGGCCGCCCTCGCCTCCGCCCGCGCCGCACGCGCTCTCCTGCGACGACCGCCTCTTCGTCGACGACCCCGCCCTCGACTGGCTGGAGCTCTCTGTCACTCCCCGCTGCGCACCCACCGGCGCCGAGCGCTTCTGCGGCGCCGACGGCATCGCCGCCGCGTTCCGCGCCGCACGCGACCTCCACCCCGACCGCCCCGTCCGCATCTGGCTCGAGCGCTCGGCCGACGGCGCACCCGCCGTCTTCGAACCGCGCGCGGGCTTCGACCCCTACGCCGACCCGCCGCGCCGCACCAACCTCTCCCTCGTCGGCGCGCGCCGAACCGCCGCCACGCCCATCTCCCTCCGCGCCCGCGATCCCCGCCCGGGACGAACCGTCGTCAACCACACCCTGCTCGTCGTCGGCTGCGCGTACGTCGCCCTCGAAGGCGTCACCGTCGGCGCCGGCACCGACCCCACCGGCCGCCCCTACGGCGACGCCTTCCCGCTCGCGGTGGACGACGGCGTCCACGTGGTCGGCGTCGCGCGCGAACCCACGCGCTGCGGGCTCACCGCGGGCTGCGACGACGACGCGCGCGGCGCCCCACTCCCCGACGTTTACGGACGCTACGAGCCGGCCCACCACGTCGTGCTGCGCGGCCTCACGCTCCAGCATCTGCGCGCCGTCACGCAGCGTCCCACCGACGCGGCGAGCGCCACCTTCGAACCCGTCGAGCCCGCCGAACTCGGCGCCGTCAGCGGCATCAAGATCCAACAGGCCGAGGACGTGTGGGTGCTCGACAACCGGGTCGACGACGTCTCGCGCCACGGCGTCGACGGCGTCGGCGTTCACCGCATGGTGGTCTGCCGCAACGTTATCGCGCGCACGAGCGCCGACGGCTACGCGATCGAGGCGAAGGGCGGCTCCACCGGCGTCCTCTACGAGCGCAACGACATCACCGGGACCCACGGCCTCGCGCTCGGCGGGCCCAACACTGATCTCGTCGCGGTGTTCCCGCCGTCCGCGGACTACGGGTACGCCTTCGAAGCGGAGGGGACGGTCGCGCGGCGCAACCGAGTGCGCGACCCGCGGCGGACGGCGCTGGAGTTCGTCGGGTGCCGCGGGTGCGTCGCCGTGGACAACGAGGTGAGCTGGAGCGACGGGCGCGGCTGGCGGCCCGACCGCGCCGTTCGGCTGCTGCCGAGCCGCTTCCTCGCGCGCGGCGACGGCGCGGGCGACGCGTGCACCGCGCTCCGTGGCGACGGCCCCGAGGTCGACTTCGAACTCGTCCCGCGCTGCTGGGGTGTGGGCTCGGCGGTGCCCAGCTTCACCGACCGGGCGGGGCGCTCCTCCGTCCGCGCGCGCACCGTTTCGCCGACGGTGCGCGACAACCGCCTCACCGTGCCGCCACAGCGGCGTAGGTGAATTCTCCTCGGGCGGGGCGCGCCCCGCCCCTACCTCGCTAGCTCACTCCCCGACGCGAGCGGGGCCACAGCGTAGGGGCGGGGCTTGCCCCGCCCGAACGACAACTCGCGAACGGCCCGAAGCCAAATCGGCCTCACCGTGCCGCCCGCCCGCCGCGCGCGCTGACCCGCTCGACCAGCTTCTCGTACGCCCGCCGGACCGCGCGAAACGCCTCGGCCTCGCCGCCGTGGTCGGGGTGCGTCTCCTGCGCGCGCTGCCTGAAGGCCCGCTTCACCTCGTCGAGCGTCGCGCCCGGGGCGAGGCCCAGCACCTCCCACGACGACAGCGCGCGCTCGGTGGAAGGCGGCTTCGGCTTCGCCGTGGGTCGCGGAGGCGGTGATTCGCCGCGGAGGACGCGGTTCCACGCGCGAGCCCAGTAGGGCTCGGTCGGCGTGAGGTGGCGGCCCGCGGCGCGCTCGGCTTCGGCGAGGGCTTGTTCGTACGTCGCGGCGCCTCCGTGCGAGGCGTCGGGCTTGCGGAAGGGGCTCTCCTGGGGAGCCCCCGTCCACCACGCGGCCCAGAAGAACCTCCTGCGCTGCGTGGCGGTGACGGAGACGACGGCGCTGGCGAGTTCGGCCACGCGCCGACGATGCCACGAACGCCTACGCGGCGCGCGAGGAGACGCCCCACGGGCGGGCCACCTCCTCGAGCTGGTCGGCCGTGCCGAGCGCGTGCGCACACGCGAGGCGGAGCGCCAGGGGCGTGTCGCCCGGGCGCTGCGAGAGTCGTTCGAGGTCGGCCGCGAGCGCGCGGGCCCGGGCGAGCAGATCGGCGAGGGTCTCGGTGTCTACGGCGGTCATGACCGCTCGTCTCAGCAAGGCCCGCGCCGCCGGCGTTTCGCGCGATGGTGGCGCGTCGGCAACACCTTCCGTGCGCGCGGCGACGACGATGCGCGCAGGCGGTTCGGGCGCCGGAACTTCCGCCCTCCTGCCGCCCCGTGGGCCACCGCGCCGCACGCGCGGTTGACACCTCTCCAACGTCTCTTCTACCGTCGATCCATGCAAACGGTGCCGAGGCCTGAGGCGGAGCGCTCATGAGCGAAGCCGCCGACCGCCGTGGCACCGACGGCACCATGGTGGGCGAGTCGACGGTCGCGCAGAGCATGCCGCGCAGCCGCGCCGGGCACGACCCCGACGACATCCCGCCGGGCGCGCTCATCGGCGGGCGCTACCGGGTCGAGCGCAAGCTCGGGGGCGGCGCGATCGGCAACGTCTACGAGTGCACCAACACCTGGACGACGCGGCGCGTGGCGCTGAAGCTCCTGCGCCGTGACTTCGCCGACGACCCGGAGATCGCCCAGCGCTTCCTCATCGAGGCGCGCGCGGCGACGACGGTGGCGCACCCGAACATCGTCGACGTGCTCGACATGGGCGAGGACCCGGAGTCGAAGCACCTCTACCTCGTGCAGGAGTTTCTGGAGGGCCGCGACCTCCACGAGCACCTGAAGGCGAAGGGCCACCTCACCGTCGGCGAGGCGCGCGACGTGCTGCTCCCGGTGATGCACGCGCTCGCGGCGGCCCACGAGAAGGGCGTCCTCCACCGCGACCTCAAGCCCGAGAACGTCTTCCTCGTCACCACCCCCGAGGGCGAGCTCTACCCGAAGGTGATCGACTTCGGCCTCGCCCGCACCAACGCGACCGCGATGAACCGCGTCACCCGCGTCGGCGCCGTGATGGGGACGCCCTTCTACATGTCGCCCGAGCAGGCCCGCGGCGAGAGCAACCTCGACGCCCGCACGGACGTCTGGGCGCTCGGCGTCATCTGGTACGAGTCGCTCGCGGGCGTCGTCCCCTTCGAGGGCGACAACCTCCAGGCCGTCCTCCACCAGATCTTCATGGTCGACCCGGCGCCCCTCGCCGCGCGCGCGCCGCACGTGCCCGCCGCCGTCGCCGACGCGATCCACGGCGCGCTCCAGCGCGACCGGAGCGCGCGCTACGAGTCGATGGCGGAGTTCCTCGACGCGATGCTGGAGGTGCTGCCGGAGCCGTCCCAGGCGCCGACCAACCTGCGCGGCAGCCGCCCCGGGCAGACGCCGCCGCACGGGAGCTCCCGTTCGCTCCGCCCGATGCGCCCGACGCCGACGCCGGCGCACGGCATGGCGCGCGGCAAGCTCCAGCTCGGGCCGCCGCGGAAGCCCGGCTCCGACCCGTCGCTGCCGCCCGTCCAGCCCGCCAACGAGGCCTTCGCGCCGACGCTCCACGCGACGCCCGCGCCGGGCCAGATCGTCGCCAAGGCGCGGAGCGGCGAGTTCGCCCCCTACGAGATGGGCGGCTCGTCGTCGCCGACGCGCCCCGGCGTCCCGACGTTGCCGCCGCCCACGGTCACGCCCGCCGTCGCCGCGCCGATCGGGGCCGCGCCGGTCGCGCCGCTGCCGGCCGCGCCCGCGGGGACGTCGTCCGCGCAGGTGGCCTCGCTCCAGCGGCAGGTGAGGGTGCTGCGCGCGCTGCTCGCGGTCGCCTTCCTCGCGCTGGTGGTCGTCTCCGCGGTGGCCCTCACGACGCTGCGCCACGACGCCCGCCCCGATGTCGTGCTCGAGCAACGCGCCCCCGCCGCCCCGCTGCGCCGCGCGATATCCGCCCGCGCGTTGTGGGACGCCGGCGCGCACGCCGCCCACGCAGACGCCGCGGTGACGGACGCGCCGCCGGACGCCGCGCCCGCCGTTGTGGTCGACGCCGCGGCCGAGCCCGAGGAAGATGGCGACCGGCGCTCCCGCCGCCGCCGCTCGCGCCACGACGACGAAGACGCCTCGCGCTCGTCGCACCGCTCGCGCCGCCACCGCCAGGAGTGAGCGCGGTGGACGGCCGCCTCCTGCCGCACGTCGCCGACCCCGACGCGCCCGGCGCGCTGAAGCTCTCCGACGCGGCGTTCGCGCCCGCGCTCGCGGAGCTGGCGCGCCGCCACGGGCTCGACCTCGCGGGCGCGGCGCGATCGCCCACCGGGAGCTCGCCGGTGTTCCTCACGGATTCGCTCGCGGTGAAGCTGGTGCCGCCGAAGTGGGCGCCGGAGCTCGCGCGCGAGGTCGTCGCGACGGCGCGCGTGCACGGCCGGCTGCCGGTTCGAACGCCCGCCGTGGTGGCCGACGGCGCGTTGGAAGGCTGGCGCTATCTCGTCTCCGAGCGCCTCCCAGGAACCTCCGCCCGCGACCTCCTGCCGACGCTCACTGACCGCGAGCGCGTCGACCTCGGGCACGCGTTGGGGGAGACGATCGCCGCGCTCCACCGCGTCTCGTGCGACGACCTCCCGGAGCTGGCGGCCGACTGGGACGCCTTCGCCCGCGAGCGCGCCGCCGCGTGCGGGGCCTTTCAGCGCCGCCACGGCTTCGAAGACGAGGCGCTCGCCGCGCTGCCCGCGCTGCTCGAAGGCGCTGCGCCGCTGGTGCCCGACGGGCGCCGCGCGCTGTTGCACGCCGACCTCCACCACGAGCACGTGCTGCTCGAGCGGCGCGCGGGCGCGTGGGCGCTGAGCGGCGTGATCGACTTCGGCGACGCGGTGGTGGGGCACCCGGAGTACGAGCTGGTGACGCCGGTGTTCCTGGTGGTGGGGCCGCACCCGGAGGCGCTCGGGGCGCTGTTCGACGCGGTGGGGTTCGTGTGCGACGAGCGGGCGTCGCGGCGGCTGATGGCGTGGTCGGCGATGCACCGCTTCAACGCGCTCTCGCGCTACCTGCCGGTGCCGCGCGGCCCCGACGCGCTGGAGACGCTGCGGCTGCGGTACTGGCCCGTGCGCGCTTGAGCGCGACGCGTGTCGAGCCCCCCGAGAGAGAAATGAGTCGGGGCGAGAGGATTTGAACCTCCGACTCCCTGGTCCCGAACCAGGTGCGCTACCAGGCTGCGCTACGCCCCGAAAGGGATGTGTTGTCTACCCGCCCCCCTCGGGACTGTCAAGGAAATCCTCGCGACTTCCCCTCCCGCCACCGCGCGCCTGCATCGTCCGCTGCCCCGCGCGCCCCACGGTATCGTTGCGCCGTGCCGCGCCGCCTGCTCGCCGCTGTCGCCCTCTCCCTCGCGTGCAGCGCCGACCCCGCGCCCGCGCCCCCACCGCCCACCGTCGCGATGGACTTCCGCGCCGACGCTCCCTTCTTCGCCGCGCCCTTCCCCAGCGAGCACCGGCGCACCGCCACGGGCTACCGCCTCGACGCGCTGCCGGCCGCCGCGCCTTCGGCCTACCTCCAGGGCATCCTCGCGCTCGCGCAGCAGGCCGACGGCTTCGCCACCACCGGCGGCGTCTTCCTCACCACCACCGACCCGCTCGACCCCGCGTCGCTCCCCGACCTCGCCGCCAGCGTCTCCCCCAGCGCCTCGGTCTTCCTCGTGCCCGTCGACGGCCCCGCCGCCATGCGCGAGCGCGTCCCCATCGAGGTCACATTCCGCGCCGCGGATGCTCCCTCGCGGACGCCCAACCTCCTCGCCGCGCTCCCGCTCCAGGGGGCGCCACTCGAGCCCGCCCGCACCTACGCGCTCGTCGTCACGCAGCGCGTTCGAACCACCGCCGGCCGCGCGCTCGGCGCCGCCCCCGCGCTCGCCTCCCTGCGCGCAGGAGCCGCCGTCCCCGGCCTCACCGGCGACGCCGCGACGCGCTACCGCGAGGCCCTCGCCGCGCTCGATGCGGTGGGCGTTCGCGACGTCGCGGGCCTCGCCGTCTTCCGCACCGGCACGCCCGTCGCCGGCTTCGAACGCCGCGTCGCCACAGCGCGCGCGAACGCCGCCATCCGCGTCACCGCCGCCCCCGCCGCGCGCGAGACCTTCGCCGACTTCTGCGTCTACGAGGCCACGATCGAGGTCCCGTCGTGGCAGGAGGGGACGCCCCCGTACCTCATGGAAGGGGGCCGCTGGGGCGCGGACGACGCAGCGCCGCACCGCGAGCCCTCGCGCCTCGTCGTCACGCTGCCGCGGCGCGCGATGCCGGACGGCGGCTTCCCGGTGGTGGTGTTCATTCGAACGGGCGGCGGGGGCGACCGGCCCCTGGTCGACCGCGGCGTGCGCGGGCGCGACGGGATGGCGCTCGAACCGGGAACCGGGCCGGCGCGGGAGTTCGCGCGCGAGGGCTTCGCGGGCGCGAGCTGGGACGGGCCGCACGGCGGCGCCCGCAACGTGTCGAGGGGCGACGAGCAGTTCCTGATGTTCAACGTGACCAACCTCGGGGCGCTACGCGACAACGTGCGGCAGAGCGCGCTCGAGGCCATCCTCCTCGCCGACACGCTGCGCGACCTCCGCATCGACGCGAGCGCCTGCGCGGGGCTCACCGCACCCGGGGGCATGGCGCGCCTCGACGCCACGGTGATGGCGCTGATGGGGCACTCGATGGGGGCCTCCATCGCCCCGCTCGCGGTGGCCTTCGAGCCCCGCTACCGCGCGCTCCTCCTCTCGGGCGCAGGCGCGAGCTGGATCGAGAACGTCGTCCACAAGCAGCGCCCGCTGACCGTGCGCCCCTTCGCCGAGGCGCTCCTCCGGTACAACGCGACGGGCGCGCGGCTCGCCACCGACGACCCGTCGCTCACGATGCTCCAGTGGGCGCTCGAGTCCGCCGACGTCGCCCCCTTCGCGCGCCGCGCCGCCGAGGGCCGCAACGTCCTGATGATGCAGGGCATCGTCGACCACTACATCCTCCCGCCCATCGCCAACGCCGCGAGCCTCTCGCTCGGCCTCGACCTCGCGGGCCCTTCGCTCGACGCCATGGAGCCGCGCGTGATGGCCTACACGTCGCTCGCGCGCCTCCTCCCCCTGCGCGGCCTCGCGGCCCACGCGGGCGCCGTCGCCGCCAACCGCGAGGGCTTCACCCGCGCCGTCCGCCAGTACCGCGAGGACGGCGTCGAGGACGGCCACGAGGTCGCCTTCCAGCTCGACGCCCCGAAGCGCGACTACCGCTGCTTCCTCCGCGGCCTCGCCCGGGCAACGCCCGCGGTGCCCGCCCCCGACGGCGACTGCCCGCCGTAGCGCGCTACGGCTTCGCGCGCTCGGCCTCGGCGCGCTCGACGCGGACCGCCGCGGCCTCGTCGAGCGTCCCGTCGAGCGTGGCGCGCAACGCGTCGCGCAGGGCGTCGTCGGCGCACGCGTCTGCCGCCACCCGGACGTGCGTCCTCACCTCGTCGCCCGCGCCCGCGAGCGCCAGCGCCGCACCGAGCCGCTGCGACGGCGGGGCGGCGGGCGACTCCACCACGCCGAGCAGCGCGTCGCGGCCGAGCGACGCGTCGCGGAAGACCGCGCCGCCCCCGAGCTCCCCCAGGAGGCGCTCGCGCCACGCCGCGACGCTGCGCCCGCCGCGCGCGAGGGCGACGCGCCCGGCGACGGCGCGCGCCCGCCACGTTCGAACCCGCGCTTCGATCGCGGCGACCGCCCGGCCCGGGGCGTCCTCGAAGGGAGGCGCGGCGTGGAGCCGGCGGTCGCCGCGGCCGCGGGATTCGATCACGAGCCGCGGCGCGTCGGCCGAGCCTTCCACGTGGACGCGGGTCAGCGCGTCGTACGGGATGAAGCTGCGCAAGAAGAGGACGCGCACGGTCACGCCCTCGGCCCCGACCTCCAGGCTGCGCGGGAAGGTCACCCACGCGAGGAGCGGGGTGAACGACATGAGCAACGTGAGCAGGACATAGATGAAGAGGTCGCCCCAGCGAGGTCCCACCACGGTCAAGGTCAGACTGCACGCCAGGCAGAGGCCGAACAACCCGGCGAGCCAGCGGCCCACGAACTGGAGGGCCTGGTGCGTCCCCGTCGCGAAGCGGAACGTCTCCACGCTCGGTACCGTCGGCAACCCCGCGTCACGGATGAAGCGCGCCCCCTCGTCGAGCGAGCCGACGGCGACGCGCACGATGTCGCCGTTCGTGAGGTGGAGCTCGCAGACGGGCCCCGCCGCCCCGTCGACCGACACCGCGCGCGCGACGGCGGCGCGCGGCCACTCCCTCACCCGTTCGCCAAGGCGGACGCGCAGCGAGGAGGCGCCCATCTCGACGACCGCCGCCATGGGCGCGGGTTGCCGGAGCTGCTGTGCACGGTAGCCGCTGAAGCCGGCGAACCCGAGGCAGCCCACGATCGCGAGCGAGACCCACACGACTGCCCACTCATCGGCGAAGGCCGCGGCGACGACGGCCGGCGGCCACGCCAGGACCGCCAGCGTCGCGGCCACGTGCCACTGCGCGGCGGACCGCGGCCGGAGGTGGGCCACGCGGGTCGACCGGAGCACGGCGAGGGGCGCTTCCACGCGGCGCCCACGATACGCCATTGACAGCACCGCCGCGCATGGCGGATTTGCTCGCCCACCACCGATGGCCACCAAGACCGCCTGGGGCGGACGCTTCCAGGAGAACCTCGACGCCCACGCCGCCCGCTTCCTCGAGAGCGTCCGCTTTGACCAGCGGCTCGCCGACGAGGACATCGCCGGCTCCCTCGCCCACGCCGAGATGCTCCACGCGATCGGCGTGCTCACGGCCGACGACCTCGCGGCCATCCGGCGCGGCCTCGGGCAGATCCGCGCCGAGGTGCGCGCGGGCTCCTTCGCCTGGGACGCCGCGAAGGAAGACGTCCACATGAACGTCGAGTCGACCCTCACCGCCCGCGAGGGCGACGTCGGCGCGCGCCTCCACACCGGGCGCTCGCGCAACGACCAGGTCGCCACCGACATGCGCCTCTGGGCCCGCGACGCCTGCACCCGCGTCGGCCGCGCGCTCGACCGCCTCGCGCTCACCCTCGTCGCGCGCGCCGAGGGGGAGATCGACACGCTGCTCCCGGCCTACACCCACACGCAGCGGGCGCAGCCCAACCGCCTCGCCCACCACCTGCTCGCGTGGGTCGAGATGTTCGACCGCGACCGCGGCCGCCTCGACGACTGCGCCCACCGGATGAACGAGTCGCCCCTCGGCGCCGGCGCGGTCTGCGGCACCACCTTCCCCCTCGACCGCGCGCTCACCGCGGGGCTCCTCGGGTTCGACCGCCCGATGCGCAACAGCCTCGACGCCACGGCCGACCGCGACTTCCTCCTCGAGCTGCTCGCGGCCCTCTCCATCGCGGCCGTCCACCTCTCGCGCGTGGCGGAAGAGATGGTGCTCTGGTCGACGCAGGAGTTCGGCTTCGTCGAGATGGCCGACGCCCACGCCACCGGCTCGTCGATGATGCCGCAGAAGAAGAACCCCGACGTCGCCGAGGTGGTCCGCGCGAAGTCGGGCCGGGTGATCGGCGACCTCGTGTCGCTCCTCGTGGTGATGAAGGCGCTCCCGCTCGGGTACAACCGCGACCTTCAAGAGGACAAGGAGCCCGTCTTCGACGCGGTGGACACCGTCCACGAGGCGGCCGGGGTGCTGGCCGACGCGATCGGCGCGCTGCGCTTCCGCCGCGAGCGGATGCGCGAGGCGCTCGGCGCGGGCTACGTCAACGCCACCGAGGTGGCCGACTACCTCGCCGCGCGGGGGATGCCCTTCCGCCACGCCCACGAGGTCGCGGGCCGGCTCGTGGCGCGCGCGATCGAGCGGGGCGTCGAGCTCGGCGGGCTGCCCCTCGACGTCTTCCGCGAGGAGAGCGCGCTGTTCGGGGACGACGTGTTCGTGGCGCTCGACCCGGTGACCGCGATCGAGCGACGCGACATCCCCGGCGCGCCCGCCCGCCGCCGCGTCGAGGCCGCCATCGCCGACGCCCGCGTCCGGCTGGAGGGCCGCGGCGCGTCGCTCCAGCGCCCCTGAGCGCGCTCACACGTCGATCGCGCTCACCGAGCCCACCCGCTTGCGCAGTTCGAACTTCTGCACCTTGCCCGTGGACGTGCGCGGCAGCTCGCAGAACTCCACCGCCCGCGGCACCTTGAAGGCCGCGAGGTGCGCGCGGCAGTGGGCCACGATCTCCGCCGCCGTCGCCGTCGCCCCGCGCTTGAGCTCGATGAAGGCGCACGGCGTCTCGCCCCAGCGCGCGTCGGGCTTCGCCACCACGGCCGCCGCGAGCACCGCGGGGTGGCTGTGGAGCGCGTCCTCCACCTCCAACGAAGAGATGTTCTCGCCGCCCGAGATGATGATGTCCTTCGAGCGATCTTTGATCTTCACGTAGCCGTCGGGCTGCCGCACGCCGAGGTCGCCGGTGTGGAACCATCCCCCCGCGAACGACGCCTCCGTGGCGGAGGGGTTCTTCAGGTAGCCCTTCATGGTGATGTTGCCGCGGAACATCAGCTCGCCCATGGTCTCGCCGTCGGCGGGCACCTCGGCCATCGTCTTCGGGTCGCGCACGGTGAGCCCCGACTGGAGGTGGTACCGCACACCCTGCCGCGCGTTGAGCCGCGCGCGGGCCCCGACGTCGAGCGACGCCCAGCCCTCGTGCTTCGCGCACACCGCCGCGGGCCCGTACGTCTCCGTGAGCCCGTAGGTGTGCGTGAGGTCGAAGCCGATCTCCTCCATCGCGGCGATCATCGCGGCGGGCGGGGCGGCGCCGGCCACCATCGCGTGCACCCGGTGGGAGATTCCCTCGCGCAGCGCGGGGTCGGCGTTGACCAGCGTGTTGTGGACGATGGGCGCGCCGCAGTAGTGCGTGACCCGGTGCTCGCGGATGAGCGCGAAGATCGCAGCCGGGTCGACGCGCCGGAGGCACACGTTCACCCCCGCGCGCGCGGCGATCGTCCACACGAAGCACCACCCGTTGCAGTGGAACATCGGCAGCGTCCACAGGTACACCGCGTGGTGGGCGACGTCCCACTCCAGCACGTTGGACACCGCGTTGAGGTACGCGCCGCGGTGGTGGTAGACGACCCCCTTCGGGTTGCCCGTGGTGCCCGAGGTGTAGTTGAGCGCGATCGCGTCCCACTCGTCCGCGGGCGCCTCCGTCACGTACGCGGGGTCGCCCTCGGCGAGGAGGGCCTCGTACTCCACCTCGCCGACGCGCTCGCCGGGGCCCGCGTAGAGCGGGTCGTCGCAGTCGATCACCAGCACCGCGCGGTCGACCCGCTGGAGCGCGCGGCGGATGACGTCGCTGAACTCCCGGTCGACGAGCACGGCGCGCGCCTCGCCGTGCATGAGCATGAAGGCGAGGGCCTCGGCGTCGAGCCGCGTGTTGAGGGTGTTGAGCACCGCGCCCGTCATCGGGACGCCGAAGTGGGCCTCGACCATCGGCGGCGTGTTGGGGAGCATCGCGGCCACCGTGTCACCCTTGCCGACGCCGCGCTTCGCGAGGGCGCTGGCGAGGCGGCGACAGCGCTCCGCGGTCTCGCGCCAGGTGTACCGGAGCGCGCCGTGCACGACGGCGAGGCGCTCGGGGTACACCTCCGCGGCGCGGGCGAGGAAGCCCAGCGGCGAGAGGGGCGCGTGGTTGGCGGCGTTCTTGTCGAGGCCGAGGTCGTAGATCGAGGTGCCCATCGTGGGCGCCGAGCGTACCGGAGAAGCGGAACGCGCCTCAACGGCGGCGGGCGACCATCACGCCCTCGCGGATGGGCACGCACGCGGCGTCGAAGTCGGGGTCGTTCGCGGCCATCCGGTTGGCGCGGTCGACGCCCTCGCGGTCGGGGACGCCCTCCTGGTCGATCCACCAGCTCATGCTGCCGAGCGCGTTGTCGGCGATGTAGAGCCCGCCCGGCGCGACGTGCCCGCGGAGCGCTTCGAAGTACGCGGGGTACTCCGTCTTCACCGCGTCGACGAAGGCCACGTCGAGCTCACCCGGCGCGATGCCCTTCAAGATGCCCGGCAGCACGTCGAGCGCCGCGCCCACCACCACCTCGACGCGGTCGCCGAGGCCCGCCCGCGCGAACCACCCGCGCGCGAACTCCGCCCGCGCCGGGTCGATCTCCACCGTGGTGAGCTTGCCGCCCGGCGCGAGCGCGCGGGCGAGCCACACGCCCGAGTACCCGCCGAGGGTGCCGAACTCCACGATGCGCTTCGCCCGCGTGGTGCGGACGAGGAGGTCGAGCAGCCGGCCGACGTCGGACGACACCGAGATCTCCGGGAGCCCCGCGGCCTTCGCCGCCGTGCGCAGGTCGCGCAGGAGGTCGTCCTCGCGGCCGAAGACTTCTTGCAGGTAGGCGCCCGTGCGGCGCCAGCGATCGTCGTCCATGAGGGTCATTCAGCGCGTTCCTTGGGTGCGGGGTATGACGACGTAGACCTCGCGGGTGCCGAGCAGGGCGCCGTCGCCGAGCGCGTCGACCGAGAGGTGGAAGGTCGCGGCGCGGTCGGCGCCTTCGAAGAGGTTCTCGTTGCGGAGCGAGAGGGTGAAGCGGACGCGGGTGCCGGGCACGACGCGGTAGAAGCCGTTCATGTCCGTGCGGGCCACGGCCGAGGACATGGGGACGCCGGCGGGCGGCGTCCAGCAGCGGTCGTTCATCGTCCCCACCTGGCACGACGGCAGGCGCGCGCCGAGGAAGCGCGACGCGTCGGCCACCTGCGGGTTCATCGGGTCGGCCCGGACAGCGAGCGTCACGTCGAAGGGCACATCGTCCGCGAGCGAGCGCACCGCCCGCCCGATCGCGTCGCCCGCCGACGCCGCGGTGGGCGACGCGCCGAGGTCGAACACCAGCGGCCGCCCCGCGCGATCAACCGTCGCCGACGCGCGCGCCGCCGACACGAGGTCGAAGCACGGCTCCCCCGGCGTCCGGGCCGCGCGGGCGCTCTCGCAGCGCGCCGTGGGGTCGAGGTTGACGCCGACCACCCGCGCCGCCCCCGCGCGCAGCGCCGAGGTGACGTCCGCGAAGGTGTGCGGTGTCGGGGTGATGCGCGCGTACGGCGACCACGGCAGCATCCCCCCGTCGTCGGGCTCGCCGAGGTGGAAGTCCGTCGCCGTCGCGAGGAACACCACCGGCAGCGCGCCCCGACGGAAGCACGCCGCGCCGCGCGTCCCCTCCGCGCAGCGCCGCGGCGCCACCCAGCACGGCGCCGTCCCGGGCTGCCCCTCGCACGCCACCGCCGCGTCGCCCGAGAAGAGCCCCTCGCCCGTGAGCGTCTGGTAGAGCGCCTCCACCTGCGCGCCCGGCGCGTCGCCACCACCGCGCGCGCGGAAGGCCAGCGCCGCCGCCTGCACGCCCGCCGCCTCCGCCAGCGGGCGCATCACCACGCCCCACTCCGGGCGGCACCCCTCGGTGCCCGGCGGCCCGCTGCACAGGGGCCAGAAGGGCCGCGCGCCCGCCTCGCCGTAGGGCGCGCCGGACGGCGCGAGCGCTTCGAAGTCTTCGAAGCGCCCGACGCCGAGCCACGGGTCGCCGAACGCGTCGCGCAGCCGCTCGAGCACGCTCGTCCGCGGGGCCGCCAGCGCCGCCGTGAGCGCCGCGCGCCCCGCCTCCGCCCGCGCCGTCGTGTCGAGCAGGAAGAACGCGTCCACCGCCCGCAGCGTCGCCGCGAACTCCACCTCGCGCCGCTGCTCGACGCCGCCGTACGGGAGCGCGACCCATACCTCGTCGGCGGGGGGCCGCACCGCCGCGTCCGTCGCGCAGCGCGCGAGCCGGTGCACGCGGCAGTAGGCGACCTCCACCGCGTCGAGCACGCCGTCGCCGTCGCTGTCGGGGTTGCACGGCAGGGTGCCCGCGAGCGCCTCCTCGCCGTCGCCGAGCCCGTCGTTGTCCGAGTCGACGTCGAGGTAGTCGGGCACGCCGTCGGGCGCCGCGCGGCCGAGCGTGAGCGCGCGCGCGTCGAGCTCGCGCGGGCACTCCGCGGGGGGCGTCGCGAGGTCGCCGTCGCCGGCCTCGCGCGCGTCGAGCGTGGCGGTGGAGGCCTCGGGCGCGTCGCCGTCGCTGTCGAGGTCGCGGAAGTTGGGCGTGCCGTCGCCGTCGGCGTCGGCCGCGGTCTCGTGGCGGTCGGCGATCGAGTCGCCGTCGCTGTCGAGGTCGCGGTAGTCGGGGAGGCCGTTGCCGTCGGTGTCGGCGGGCCGCTCGGCGCCGCCCGGCAGGATCTCCTGCGCGTTGGGGATCCCGTCGTCGTCGACGTCGGTGTCGAAGGGGTCGGGCGCGCCGTCGCCATCCGTGTCGAAGGGGTGGCACGTCCACGCGGTCACCGCCGAGGGCCGCACACCCGCGGGCGACCCCTGGAGGCAGTCGAGCCGCGGTGGCGTGGCGCGCTGCGGGGCGGAGGGGGCGGCCTGGACGTTGTCGGGGATGGTGTCGCCGTTGGAGTCGACATCGCGGTAGTCGGGCGTCCCGTCGCCGTCCGCGTCGCGCGGCGCGAGCCCGCACGGGCGCCGCGGGCCGCCGCCGGCTTCGAGCGCGTCGGGGATGCCGTCGTCGTCGGAGTCGGGGTCGCGCGCGTCGGGGGTGTCGTCGTGGTCGGTGTCGTCCGTCCCCTCGAAGCGCGACGAGATGCCGTCGCCGTCGGGGTCGTCGCGCGGGTCGCAGGCCGCGAGCGGGGCGTCGGGCGCTGCGTCCGGGGCGGCGGGGGCCTCCGGCACGTCGGCGCCGCCGTCGCGCGCGGGCGGCGCCTCGCTGGCGCACGCGAGCGCGAGGACAGCGAGCGAAAGCAAGCATCGCCGCGGAAGAAGCATATGCGCCGAGCATCGCACGGGGGCCGCGCCGGGGGAATCGCCCCCGCGTGACAGGCTACGGCGCGGGGACGAAGCGCTCGCGGCCGGTGGCGTGGGCGACGACGTCGGCGGGCTCGAGGTACATCGGGAGCGCGCGGTTGCCGAGCCAGAGCGCGGCCTGGTCGCTGAAGTTGGGGGAGTTGTTGAGGCCCGACTGCCCGCCGGGGATGACGTTGCGCCCGGTGGGGTGCCCGTCGGGGCGGAGCGTCACGACCATGCGGTACGTGGGCCCCGAGCCGAAGGTGAAGCGCTCGCCGGAGAGCCCCGAGTTGGCGGCGTCGACCACCCACTGATCGCCGCCGCGGGGGAAGCCCGGGAGGTCGGCGCGGGGGTCGCCCGCGGGGATCATCGGCGCGAGCGGCAGGCGCATCGGCGTGATGGAGAAGCCCGCCGTCACCGGCGCGAACGTGGCGTTGTCGCCGAGGAACTCCGACAGGATCGAGTCGAACCGCACGTGGTGACGGAGCCCCCAGAGGTACTGCGTCATGTCGCGGGAGCCGTAGCCGCCGTCGCCGGGGCCGCGCGGCGCCGAGCGCAGGAAGGAGAGCGCGTCGTCGAGGGCCGTGAGCGCGACCTCGCGGCTGGTCTCGACGGCCTCCGTGCCGAGGACGTCGAAGTAGGCCGACTCCTGGGTGGCGCTGTTCCACGAGGCGAGGCGGGTGCTGTTGTCGGCGCCGCGGCCGTCGATCATGAGGGCGAGCGTGCGGATGCGGGCCGCGCTGCCGCCGCCGGCCCAGGCGTCGGCGGGGAAGCGCTCGTCGTCGAACACCCCGCGCACGAAGCGCCCCATCCACGTGTTGAAGAGCGTCGTCGCGACCGCGTGCTCGCGCTCGCCCTCGGCCACCTGGTGGTAGAAGGTCTCGACCCCCGAGGGCGTGAGGTACCCGCCGGCCTGCCACGCGCGGATGCGCCGCGCGACCTCGTCGTAGTCCGCGGCCGCGGCCGTGTAGCGCATCGCCAGGCGGGCCTCGGGCGTCCCCGCGGCGGGCGTCCCCATCGAGGCCGTGCGCGCCCGGTCGATCGCGTCGAGCAGCACCGCGCTGAACTGCGCCCCGAGCGGGGACTTCGCGTCGGCCTGGAGCCGCGCCATCGCGTCCTCGTCGAGGTTGCGCGCCGCCACGCCCGCCCGGAGCATCTCGTCGATGCGCCGCCCGCGGTACCCGTCGCCCCACGGCCCGCCGATGTAGTGCGGGTCGTTCGTGAGCGAACCATCGCCCGTGATGTCGCCGGGCTCGTTGTTGGCCGTGAAGACGTATCCCCTCGCCGGGTCGAGCGCCGCGGGGGTCGACTCGAAGGGGACGACGCAACGGTACGGGTCCGTACGACCGGGTTCTTCATCGACGATCGTGTCGCGGATGGGGATGGTGAACGCCCCGAAGCGCGTCCCGTCGAGGAGCTCGCGCGGGTCGGCGCCGGCGGCCCAGGTTCGGTCGGCGTTGCGCGGGAGGTACGCGCGGCACGGCACGGCCTGGTAGCCCGCGTAGTACACCGAGCCCGCGGAGTCGGCGGCCACCTGGTTGAGCGAGAAGGCCACGAGCCCCCTGGTCGCCTGGCGGTACTCGGCGACGTTGTTCGCGAGGCCGAAGCGGGCGAAGGACTCGAAGATGTTGCTCCGGTCGAGGCCCACGTAGTCGAAGGCCACGGCGGTGATCGTTCCGTCGCCGTCCATGTCGCGCGGGACGTACCAGTCGCCGAGGAGGTTGATGCGCCCCTCGCCCGGCCCGAGCGCCTCGTCCTCACGGACGCGGCGGCCCTCGACGGCGGTGATGAAGCGGCCGTCGAAGGTGGTGTAGCGGGTGGTGGTGACGGTGCGCCCGCGGCTCATGAGGGCGGGCACGTCGGCGACGACGACGCGCTCCTCGACGCGGACGAGCGGGCGGCGCTGGCCCATGAAGCGGCTGGTGTCGGGCAGGCCCTGCGCGTCGAGGGTGATCTCCTCGCGGTACCAGTCGGTGATGTCGCCGCCGAGCTGGGTGAAGCCCCACGCGACGCGCCCGTTGGTGCCCATCGCGACGTACGGGAGCAGCGGGAGCGCGACGCCCACCTGCCGGATGTCGCCGTTGCCGAGGAGCCTGGTGTCGAGCCCGACCTGGTAGAAGAGCGTCGGGATGGTGAGCGGCAGGTGCCCGTCGGCCGCGAGGAGCGCCGCGCCGTCGCGCGTGTGGCGCCCCATCACCGCCCAGGCGTTGGAGCCGAAGCCCTCGACCCGGTGGAGCCGCGTCTCGATGCGCTCGAGCTTCGCCGCGAGGTCGGTGAGCATCTCCGACGGCACGCGCATCGACGCAGGGGGCGCGGGCGGCGACGCGGGCGTGGCGGCGCGGTTGCGGCGGGGCGCGGGCTGCTCGCGGCGCGGGGGCTCGGGCAGGCGGTCGAGCCCGCTGGGCATGGAGGCGCCGGTCTCCAGGCCCCAGCCCGCGGCGGAGTGGGCGGCGGCGGGCTGGGCGATTCGGTCGAAGATGTCGGGCCGCACGCCCGCGCGTCGGAGCTCGGCGAGCGCCTGCCCCGCGAACGACCCCGGCAGCCCGCGCGCGGCGTTGCCCCGGCCGACGTCCTCGGTCTCGTAGCCCGACTGGTAGAGGAAGGTCGCGCCCATCGCCACCACGTCGCGGCGCGCGAAGTCCTCCATCATGTCGGCGGGGCGCCGCCCGAAGAGGAGCCCCGCGAGCCGGAGCTCGCTCGGCGGCTCGGCGAGGCCCTGGCGCACCTTGGCGATGTACGCGTTGATGCCCGCGGCGAAGGCGTCGAAGCGCCTCCCCTCGGCGTCCGTGAGGGCCGCGAGGAGCTGCTCGGTGACGAAGGTCATGCCCGTGTGGCGGCTCTGGAGGTCGGTGGAGAGCGCCGCGTCGCCGAGGAGGGCGGACACCTTGCCCTGCGCGAGCCGGCGCGCGAGGTCGAGGGTGAAGAAGCGGTCGCGCGCGACGACGAAGCCCTGGACGCGCGCGAGGTCTTCGCGGTCGGCCGCGTAGATGTGCGGGACGTTGCCCTCGGTGCGCAGGACGTGGGCCTCCGCGCGGAGCCCGGGGATCTCCCAGGCTTCGTTCTCGGGGACGGAGGTGAGGCCGCCGTCGCCGCGGGGGGCGTCGGCGGCAGCGTCGGTCGCGGCGTCCGCGGCGTCCGCGGCGACGTCGGGGCGCGCGGCGTCGGCGGGCGCGGGCTGCGGGTCGGAGCACGCGGCGAAGAGGAGCGCGGGGAAGAGGGCGAGCGACGCACGGGGGGGGCGCATGGCGAGGGATCACGCACCACGGGAAGGGTGCGTGTCAATGCGCGCGTCGCAGCGCCGCCACCGAGAACCGCACCTCCTGCCGCATCGCGTCTCGCGCTGCCCGACCCGCCGTGTCTCCCCCTCCCCCGCGTGGGAGCTTACGTCTCGGCGCGAGGCAACACCGTAACGCGCATGGTTACGCCTCTCGGAGTGCGGGGCCCGATGATCGGGTCCGCGACCACCACGAAGGTACACGCCATGAACCACACGAGTTCGAAGCAGTCCGCCTCCTCCACCGTCACCCACTCGGCCGCGCCGAAGCCCCTGCGCGTGCGCAGCGGCCTCCGCGCGGGGTGGACGATCTCCGTCGCGGCGATGATCCCCGGCATCGGCACCCGCACGCTCGGCGCCTCGGTCGACGGCACCGGCGGCGGGATGTGATCCGCGCGCGTCGACCCGCGGCGCGACGTCCGTCACGCCGCGGAGAGGCCTGACGGTTTCTCGCGAGGGCCTCGCGCACCCGTACGTTCTCTGCGCCGGGGTGCGTGTGAACGCGCGTTCCGCCCCCTTCGCGGCTTGACGCGCTCCCGCCGTCAATGCTGTCTCCCCGCCCGGAATGTTTCGCGGCATCGCCCCCTCCCTCCTCGCGTCGCAGGTGAACAACACCGCCGCGTGGGCGCTCACCGGCCCCACCGACGGCCCCGCCCACTCGTGGCGCCTCGCGCTCACCCGGGCCCTCGACACCCCGCAGGCCTACGACGAGTCGTGGTCCTACCTCCGGCTCCTCCTCGCGGCCCATTTCGCCACGGTGGCCACCTTCGTCCCCACCGACGTCGACAGCCACATCCGCCACCACGCCTGGCAGCACGCGCGCCCTGGCGAGTCGCTCGCCGCGGCCCTCGACGTGGTCGACGGCATCGACGCCTGGGACACCCGCGCCGTCTCCGCCCGCGTGGTCGACGTGCCCGGCGTCGGCGCCCTGAGCGGCCACGAGGGCGAGTGGCTGGCCGTCCGTGCCGGCGCCCTCGGCCGCGCCCTCGCCGCGCGTGATGAAGCCGCCACCGAGCGCCTCGTCGCCCGCCTCGACGCCGACGTCGCCCGCCACGCCGCCGCGCTCGACGCCGTCCTCCGCGTGAAGGGCCGCGAGCTCGACGCGCTCCGCGTGCTCCCGACGGTGGCCCACAACCTCGGCGACCTCTCGCGCATCGTGGTCGAGTGGCCCGCGAAATCCCCCGCCGCGCTCGCCCTCCAGAAGCGCTACGCGCGCCTCGGCCACGACGAGGGAGGCGACCCGCGGTTCGCCCTCGCGGGCCGCGTCAACAAGGCCGTCACCGCCGCGGACAACCACCGCTTCCTCTCGCTCCGCGCGGCGCGGGCGCTGCGGACCTCGCGCGAGCTCCTCCTGCCGCTCGGGCCCTTCTTCGACGCCTGGGGCGCGACGGTGGCCACCTCGCCCGCGATGGGCGCGCGCGGCTCGTCGGAGGCGCTCGCCAACCGCGGCGCCGTCGTGGCCGCGCTGCTCGAGGCCCACCTCCTCGACCCGTCGCAGCAGGGTGTGCTGCGCGCGCTGGCGGGCTTCCACGAGGCGCACCCGGGCGGGGTCGACGCGGTGGAGCCCGAGCTCCCGGCGCGGCTCCGCAAGGTGCTCCGCGCGGGGGCGGCGCGCGAGCACCTCGGCGTGCCGGTGGAGCGCTTCGAAGCGCGGATGGTCAACCGCTACCGGGCGGCGCTGTCGGCCTGAGCGGCCTTGCGGGCGGTGTAGTCGCGCACCAGGCCCGCGAGCTCGCCCATGCGGTCGGCCATCTCGCGCGGTGTGCGGCGCGTGGGGTTGTACACGTCGCCCGCGAGCAGGCTCACGATCCCCGTGCGGAAGTAGGGCTTCTGGAGCTCGCGGGGCGCGAGGGCGACGTCCATGAAGTCGCCCGCGTACCAGTGGTCGATCACCTTGCGGAAGACGCCCGCCCCCTCGCGGTACTCGGCCTGCCAGGCGTCGAGGTCGCCACCGTCGAGCGCCGCCGCGAGCTGCCGCGCGCCGTAGAGCCCGAGCAGCACCCCGGAGCTGAACACCGGGTCGATGAAGGTCGCCGCGTCGCCGCAGAGCGCGAAGCCGTCGCCGTGGAAGGCCGTCGACGTCGCGGTGAAGTCCTGGAGGCCGCGGAAGGGGAGGACGCGCTCGGCGTCGGCGAGGCGCGCGCTCGCGTCGGGCGACTGCGCGATGGCGGCCTTGAAGCGCTCCTCCGCGGTGCCGCGCAGGGGGCAGGCGGGCGACATCACCACGCCGACGGAGGCGACGCCGCCGCCGAAGGGGATGATCCAGATCCAGCCGCCGGGGATGCAGCAGATGGTGATGTCGCCGGGCTCGTCGGGCGCCAGTTGGACCACGCCCTTGCAGCGGGTGCCGACGGCGGAGTTCTTGAGGCGGGGGTCGCCGACGCGGAGGTTGAGCGTGCGGGAGAGCCACATCGAGCGGCCGCCGGCGTCGACGACGCGCCCCGCGGTGAGCGGGCCCGCGGAGGTGTCGAGCCGGCGCGCGGCGACGTCGACCGCGGTGGCGTCGGCGTACACGATGGCGCAGCCCGCCCGGCGCGCGACGTCCCGCCAGCGCAGGTCGAACACCTCGCGCTGCACCTGCCAGGCGTGCGGGTAGCGGCAGGCCTCGGCCTCGGAGAAGTCGAAGCGGACGGCGGCGCCGTCGCGGCAGAAGACGGCCCCGCGCTTCACCATGAAGCCCGAGAGGTCGAGGCCGCACTCTTCGAAGACGAGCGTCGAGCCCGGGAGCATCGACTCGCCGACGACGCTCTCGGGGCGCTCGACCGACTCGACGAGGGTCACCTTCGCGCCGCGGCGGGCGAGGTACGAGCCCAGCGCGCAGCCCGTGGGGCCGGCGCCGACGATGACGTAGTCCGACGCGGTGCTCATCGGGGGCTCTCCTGGCGGGCGAGGTCGCGGGCGACGGCGTCGACGACGTCGCCGACGGTGCGGATGGCGCGGAGGGTCGACTCCTCGACGCGGCGGCCGGTGAGCTCCTGCATCTTCACCGAGAGGTCGACGGCGTCGATGCTGTCGAGGTCGAGGTCTTCGCGGAGGCGGGCGGAGGCGGAGACGAGCGCGGGGTCGACGTCGAAGTCGTCGGCGAGCGAGCGCGTGATCTCGGCGAGGATCTGTTCGCGCGTCACGGGGGCTACTTCGTGCGGTGGGCCGCGACGTGGGCAGCGAGGGCGCGGACGGAGGCGAAGATGGCGCGGTTGTTCTCGTCGTCGGCGCGGAGCTTCACGCCGTAGCGTCGCTCGACCGCCATGGCGAGCTCGAGGGCGTCGATGGAGTCGAGCCCGAGGCCGGTGCGGAAGAGCGGGGCCTCGCTGTCGATGTCCTCCGCGCGCACGGTGTCGAGCATCAGGGCCTCCACGATGAGGCGCTTCACGTCGAGTTCGAGGTCGTCCATTCGTTACGGCTCCAGCTTCTCGTTCGGGTCGTCGGCGGGGGCGGGCGGGACGTCGCCGGGGTGGGCGGCCCGCCAGGCGTCGACGCGCGCACGGTACAACTCCTGGGCGTGCCTTGCGAGACGTCGCGCGTCGCGGTCGAAGTCCGCCGGGCGCAGCACGCCGAGGGCGGTCACCTCCAGGCGGATCGGGCGCTTGGGCTGCGCGTACCACGGGAGCCCCTTCGAAAGCGCCGGCGGCGTGCACGTGATGAACAACAGCGCCACCGGCACGTCGGCGCGGCAGGCGATCTCGAAGGCCCCGCGGCGGAAGCGCCGGAGCCCGCCCACCGGCGAGCGCGTCCCCTCGGGGAAGATCAGCACGCGGAGCCCGGCGGCGAGGCGGTCGAGCGCGCCCTGGACCACCGCCGCGCCGGCCATCGACGCCCCGTCGCCCGCGTCGATGTGCCACGACGCGCGCAGCAGGCGCCCGACGAACGGGTTGCGGAAGAGCTCACTCTTCACGACGGTGCACGCGCTCCCCATCGCCGCGCAGGTGGCCGTGACGTCGACGAGGGTGGGGTGGTTGGCGACGACGACGCAGGGCCCGTCGGGCAGGCCGAGGTCGACCTCGCGCGGGTCGTAGCGGACGAGCCCGAGGCTCCGCATGAGGTCGTGGAAGAGCGTGAAGCCCCGGGCGACGGTGCGGTGGGCGCGGCGCGCGCGCTCGGCCGGGTCGGCGACGCCCGCGAGCTGGAGCGGCAGCAGCACGTACGAGAGCGCGAGCGAGCCCGCGCCGAAGAAGGCGAACATGAAGCCCGCGCCGACGAGGCGCGCGAAGTGGGCGGCGGAGCGGAGCATCGCGACGGGCGCCCGGGGCGCGACCGCGGGAGTACCGTCGGAGCGGCTTCCCGCGCAAGGGCCCCTGCGGCTCAAGGGGCCGCCGCGGAGCGCCGTCACGGGGGTCATGAGGTTCGTTCGTCGCGCGCGCCCCGGGAGGGCGCAGGGGGCCGTGGGCTTCACGCTGGTGGAGCTCATGATCGTGGTGGTGATCGTCGGGGTGCTCGCGTCGGTGGCGGGGCCGATGTACCTCCGGCAGCGCGGTCGCTCGCTCGCGCTCGAGGCCCCCGAGGTGCTCACGCAGGTGATGCACGCGCAGGAGTCGTACCGGGCGGAGTTCAACACCTACTCCGACGTGTCGAACGACCACGGGCTCGGCGCGCCGACCACCGAGGGCTCCACCGGCGCGCTCGGCGCGTACTGGCCCGCGCTCGGCGCCGCGGCCGCCACCACCAGCGGCGTCGTGGACTTCTACGCGAGCCTCCCGCTCGCCTGGAACCAGCTCGGCGTGCGCCCGCGCCAGTTCGTCCGCTTCTCCTACCAGACCGTCTCCGGCGACCCCGGCGTGGCCCCCGCCACCGTCTTTCGCGCGGCCGCGACCTATGCCGCCCTCCCGGCCGCCGCGCGCGGGCAGTGGTACGCGGCGTCGGCCTGGGGCGACCTCAACCGCGACGGCGCCTACTCGCGCTTCGAAGTCTCCTCGCTCGACTCGAGCCTCCACGTCGTGGGCGACGAGACCGAGTAGCGGACGACACGAACCGCCTCGGGCCACCCTCGCGCGCACCCTCGCTTCCGCCGATTTCCATTCCCGTGATGACCGACCTCCTGCCCCCCGCGGCCGAGACGAGCGGCGACCTCCGCCGGACGCCCCTCGCGCAGCTCCTCTGGGACCTCGCCCGCGCGCGCTTCTCGGGCTCGCTCGTGATCCTGGCGCAGTCGCCGGAGCCGGAGCTCTGCGGCGAGGCCACCCTGGCGTTCGAAGAGGGGCTCCTCGCGCAGGTCCGGCTCCCGCGGCCGGTCGCGACGCTCGGCGAGGTGCTCGTCGAGCTCGGGGTCGTCACCGAACCGCAGCGCCGCGCGTCGGCCGCCGAGGCGATGGCGGGCGACAGCCTCCAGGGCGCCGCGCTCGCCGCGATGGGCGCCTGCGACGCGCCTGCTGTCGAGCGCGGCCTGCGCGCGCAGCTCGGGCGCAAGCTGACCCGCCTCTTCTCCGCGGTGAACGGGCCCTGGGAGGCCCACCCCGACGTCGACCTCCTCGAGGGCTTCGGCGGGCGCCGCTTCCCGGTGGAGGTGCCGCCGCTCCTCTGGCCCGCGATGCGCGCCAACGCCGCGCACCCGGTCGTCGGCGCCGTGCTCGAGCGCCTCGGGACGCGCCGGCTCCGCATCCTCGCGGGCTCCGCCGCGCTCGCGCTCCTCCACGAGGACGTCGCCACCCGCGCGGCGGTCGACGGGCTCCTCCTGGGCTCGCGCGTCGCCGAGCTCCTCGCCGCCGGGCACGCGCCCGACGTCGTTCGCCCGCTGGTCGCGCTCCTCGCGATGACGCGCCAGCTCGAGCGCGTCCGCTCCTCGCAGCGCGCGCCCGCCTCGCTCGCGCCCGCAGCGCACGCCCCCCTCTCGCTCGCGCCCGCCCCGCCCCTCGTCTCGCTCGCGCCCGCCCCCATCGTGCCCACCTCGCTCGTGCCCGCGCCCGTCTCGCTCGTGCCCGCCTCCGGGCCCCCGGCGGCCGTGTGCGACGGCGCCTCGCTCCTGCCGCCCCCCGCGCGCTCGCTCCCGCCGCGCCCCGTCATGTCGCTGCCGCCGCTCCCTGCGCTCGGCAACCTCACGGCGCGCGAGCCTGCCCCCGCGGCCGCGCCCGCCCCCGCGGCCGACCCCGCCCTCCGCCGCGACCGGCGCCTCCGCGACGCCGACCTCGCGCTCGCGCAGCAGCGCCCCGACGACGCCGAGCGCGAGGCGCGCGCCGTGCTGGCCGAGCACCCCAACGACGTGGGCGCGCTGGTCATGCTGGCGCGCGCGCTCCTCGCCCGCGGCGACGACGCGCTGCTCCCCGAGGTGCGCGACGCCGTCACCGCCGCGCTCAACCGGGCCCCGCAGAGCGACGCGGCCTTCGTCGTCACCGGCAAGATGCTCCTCCGCCAGGGCGACGCGCGCCGCGCGCTCGGGTGCTACGTCAAGGCCTACCGGCTCAACCCGCGCAACGTCGAGGCCGCGCGCGCCATCCGCCTCGCCACCGCGCGCCGCCGCGCCGGGGCCAGCACCGACGCGGCCCTGGCCAACGTGTTCCTGTCCTCGGGGTGAAGTTTCGGTATCCTCCGCGGCGTGCTCGCCTACCTGACGGACGTCGAAGGCCAGTGGGAGAAACTCGCGACCTTCGCCGCGGGCGCCGAGGGCGTCCGCCTCGACCGTGACGGCGCGCTCCACATCACCCCGGGCGTGACCTTCGTCTTCGGCGGCGACGCCGTCGACCGCGGCCCCGAAGGCCGGCGCGTGGTCGCCACGCTCCTCGACGCCTGGGAGCGCCAGCCCGACCGCGTCGTCCTCCTCGCCGGCAACCGCGACCTCAACAAGATGCGCCTCACCCGCGAGCTGCGCGGCGCGCCCCCGCCCAAGCCCCCGCCCGACGAGCTCCGCGGCGCCCCGCCCGGCATGCTCCTGCCGTGGATCATGGCCCACACCATGGGCGCCGCCCGCGCGTTCGAACACCGCCGCGCCGAGCTCGTCGCCGAGGGCCGCGACGCCTCCGACGAGGCCATCGCGCAGAGCTACCTCGACGACCTCGCGCCCGACGGCCCCCTCACCCGCTACCTCGCCGCCTGCCGCCTCGCGTGGTTCGACGGCGCGACCCTCATCGTCCACGGCGCCGTCACCGAGGAGAACCTCCGCCTCGTCCCCGGCGCCGCCGACCGGGCGGCCTCGGTCGCGCAGTGGGTCGACGGCCTCAACGCCTTCATCGCTTCGGAGGTGGGCGCGTGGCGCGCGGCGCTCGGCGCGCCGGTCGACCCGTCAGCCGACGACTGGGGCGGCCGCGACATCATCGCGTACCAGTGCCCCGTGCCCCACACGAAGCTCAACC
>JAXLYI010000018.1:0-235678 GCA_046351555.1 Polyangiales bacterium | reverse complement strand
CCGGGCCCGACCGCCCGTCGCCCCGTCGCACGTCGCGGGCACCCGATCGGCCTCCAGTACGCGTGCGGCAAGCCGCGGCGCGTGAGCGCCCGGGCCCGTCCGCCCGCCGCCCCGCCATGGCCATGCGTTCAGCCCCGACGCGCCAGATCGCGGGCTGGCGCCGATAGCCATCCATGCCCAACGAGCATCCCCCCGGTCCCGACGACTACCACCTGACGCTGCGCACCTACGGCACGTGGCTCCCCGGCGACGACCGCGGCTGGCGTCGGCACGGCGACACCGGCCCGGCGCGCGCCCCGTCGCCCGCGCTGCGGGCCTGGTGCGCGCGCCAGATGGTCGCGCCGCCCCTGTACCTGAACGCGCGGCAACGGCGCGTTGTCGAGGCCGCCGTCCGCGAGACCTGCGCCCACCGCGGGTACGCGCTCGACGCCGTCACCGTGCGCCCCGCCCACGTCCACGTCGTGCTGCGCGCCGCGCGGACGCCCGAGTTCGTGATGGGCGACCTGAAGCGCTGGGCGACGCGCGCGCTGCGCAAGGACGGACTCCCGCCCGAGCAGCCCGTCTGGGCGGAGCACGGCAGCACGCGCCACTTGCTGTCCCCGCAGCGACGCGGGCGCGCGGAACGATACGCGCACGACGACCACCACCGCACGGCGCCACGTCGGTGACGTGGCGGGCGGCGGGCGGCGCGGCGGCGGTGACGTGGCGGGCGGCGGGCGACGGGCGGCGGGCGGCGGAGCGACGAGCGGTCGGGCCCGGGCGCTCACGCGCCGCGGCTTGCCGCACGCGTGCTGGCGACGGTACCGGTGCACCCCGCGGGCGGCGAGCGGACGGGCCCGGGCGCTCACGCGCCGCGGCTTGCCACACGCGTGCTGGAGCCGATCGGGTGCCCGCGGCGGGGCGGCGGGCGGCGGAGCGACGGGGTGGTGCGGCGACGCGACGCCGCGCCGCCCCGCGGCTCCCCCAACCACCGCCAACCCGCCCTCCAGGTCACTCCCGCGTGGTTCGAACCACCGCCGACCCGGCCTCCAGGTCACCCCCGCGTGGTTCGAACCAATCGCCCCCCGACCTCCAGGTCACCTGCCGGGTGGTTCGAACCACAAGGGAGTGCCCCCGACGTCGGGTCGCGACTGGTTGGGTGGGCTGCGGGGCGGGGTGGCGGGCGGTCGACGCGTGGTCGCGTCGCCGTGGAGGGAACTCAGCCGGTGGGGGCGAGGGGCTGGTCCTTGGCGTTCTCGTCGGGCTCGGCGGGGTCGGCGTCCTCGTCGGCTCCCTTGCCCGCGGCCTTGTTGCGGGCGGCGCGCTCGTCGCCCTTCGCCTCGACGAGGGCGATGTCCCGCGCGGCGGGGGCCCACGCCTCGGCCTGCGCGCCCTTGAGGCGCTTCGCGCTGCGGGTGATCAGCTCCATCACCTGGAGCCACTCGTTGCGGGCGGCGACCGTCGAGCCGCGGGGCGCCTCCTCGGCGGGCTTCGCCGCGGCGGCGGAGAGGGCGGCCTTGCGCGACTCCAGCACGCCGAGGCGGCGGCCGGCCTTCACGAAGGCGCGGGCCTCGTCGTAGAGCGTGACGCCCTTGCGGACGGGGATGGCGCGGAGGGCGTCCTTCACGTCCTTGCGCTCGAGCACCTTCTCGACGCGCTCGGCGTTGCCGGCCTCGGCGATGTAGGTGCCGGAGAAGATCGCGCCGCCGTCGGGGAAGAGCGCGTCCTTCACCGCGGTGAGGTGGGCGCTCTCCTCGTCGGTCTCGGCGAGGCGGATGAGGCCGTCGAGCACGCCCTGCACGCCGCCGCCCTTGGCGTCGTGCGTGACGTCGGTCTCGCGGGCCTCCTGCTGGAGCGCGACGAGCTCCTGCGCGGGGGCGACGTCGTTGGCCGACGTCGGGGAGAGGGACGCGAGGGCGTCGTGCGCGCCCTCCAGCTCGGGGACGAAGCCCGCGAGCAGCGGCGTCCCCGTGAGCACGGGTCGATACCGCTCCGGGTCGAGGAGCGCCGCCGAGAGGCCCATCATCTCGGGGGTCAGTAGATTCTTTCTCGCCATAGGCGATCTCCTGCGTTCGCGGCGCGGCCACCATCGGCGCGCCCGAACCCTTCAACGGCGGGGCGCGCGCCGGCGTGAGCCCCATCGCCGCCGGAAACTTGCCCCCCCGACCGCCGCGCGGGCATGGTCGCGCCACGATGCACCTGCGACTCGTGCCCGCGCCCGCCGCCGCCGTCGAGAACCCCTCCGCGGCCTCGCGCCCGAGCATGGTCGCCCCCCGCGGCGCGCGGCTCGACGACTACCCCTTCGACGGCGTCGCGCTGGTGGTCGCCTTCGCCGCCGTCGACGACCTCGCCGACGTCGCCGCCAACACCCGCCTCGCCCTCGCCGCCGCGCCCGACATCTCGCCCGACGACGCCTACCTCGTGCTCCCGCTGCGCGCCCGCGACGCGCTCCTCGCGGCCTTCGCGCGCGGCGCCGAGGGCAGGGTCGCCGCGTGGTTCGACGAGGCCGTGGTCGTGCGCGCCGAGCTCGACGGCGGCCGCGCCGCGCGCCTCTGGGTCGGCGCCGCCTGGCGCGCCCGCGACGTCATCGATCACCGCGACGGAACGCCCGTGTCCCTCGGCGGCGTCGGCGACCCCGTGCGCGTGGTGAACCAGCTCGCCCCCGTCGCCGCGCTCGCGCCCGGCGGCATGATCGACCGCCGCGGCGTCGAGGCGATCACCACCCGCGACCGCTACGTCGGCGTCAGCCGCATGGGCGTCGAGGAGCTCGGCCTCGGCGCCGACGCCGTCGAGCCCACCTTCGTGTGGTCGTCGCGCGAGGGCAACCGCGCCCGCGTCCACGTCGCGATCTCCTCCTCCGAGGACGACACCGTCGTCGCCCTCCTCGCGCCCGCCACGCTGCTCATCGCGTAGCGCCCCGCGGCGCCCGCAGCCGCGCCACGATCGCCCACGGCGTCGGCCGCATCGGCGCGCGCCCGAAGGCCATCGCGCCGCCCGCGCCCACCGCGCGGAGGAAGATCCCGGTCGAGGGCCCGCCGTCGAGGTTGAGCGCCGCCTCGCAGCCCGCCGCGTCGCCCACGGGCGAAGGGCCCGCGAGCACCGTCGCGAGGTCGTAGAGCTCGGGGCCGAGGAGCCCGTCCTCCGTGTCCCAGGTCGCGATCACGTCGAGCGTGCGGCCGCCGTCGCGCACGCACGCCACGGTGCGCGCGGCGAAGCGGCCGTCGTGGCGGAAGACCCCGGGCGCGCCTCCGGCCTCCACCACCCTGGGACCGCACTGGACCGCGGTGGTGACGCCTCCGTCGTGTTCGAAGGTGCCGCCGTCGCGCGTGTCGACGGGCACCACCGCGGCGCCCGCGGCCGTGAGCGCGAGGACGCCGCTGCCCCCGCGCGGCCCCGGCCCGTGCACCGGTCGCCCGCACGAGAGGACCACCCCGCTCGGCGCGTAGTCGGGCTCGAAGAAGCCGCTGTCGGTGACGAGGACGGCGTCGCGCGTTCGCTCGGCGTGGGGCTCCAGGCGGTCGCCGGGCGTGCGCTCGACGGAGAGCTCGACGCGGGCGACGTCGAGGCGCGCGACCACCCACACGAGGGTGCGCGGGGCGGCGTCGGGGTGCGCTCGGTCGGGCGCGGGCGTGAGGCGGACGGTGGCCTTCGCCCAGCGGGCCCCGGGGGCGAGATCGGCCCACGGGCTCCGCTCGAGCACCGCGTACTCCGCCCGTCGCGCGGCGGGCGGCGCGTCGGGCGCGGGCGGCGCAGGAGAGCTTGTCGCGCTGCGGGCGTCGGGCGGGCGCGACGGGGCGGCGCGCGGCGGCGCAGACTCGCGGCGGCAGGCGGTGAGGGAGAGCGAGAGGAGGAGGGCGAGGCGGGCGGTCATCCGCGCGGAGCGTACGACCACCCGCGCTCGCGGTGGGAGGTCAGCGGGCGGTCAGCGGATCCAGAGGTCGCGCCACTGGGTGCCGTTCTCGCCGTAGTCGACGTTGGGGATCTCGACGCCGAGCGCGGTGGCGCTGGGGGTCACGGTGCCCGCGCCCCACCAGCCGCGGTTGCCGACGCGCTGGGGCGACGTGGCGTCGCCGTAGTCGCGGTAGGTGAGGCCGTTGCGCACGTCGTCGCCGCCGGAGGCGCAGGTGTAGTGGCAGTCGCCGCCGAAGATGGCGATGCGCTGCGGGAGCGAGTGGTCGCGGTCGCCGCCGGTGGTCGGGCACTGGTCGGTGGTGCAGCCGCCGGGGACGAAGCCCCAGTTGCCGCCCGCGGTGATCCACGCGCCGAAGGTGTCGCCGTCGTTCTGGGCGATGTAGCGGCCGTACCAGCAGGAGGCGTCGCCGGTGGTGCAGTCGCTGATCTGGTAGAGGTTGCCGGTGTTGGTGCCGGTGCCCACCTGCCGCCCGACGCGGATCGCGGTGCCGGTGATGGCCGCGTAGTTGGTGTGGAGGATGTTGCCCGAGCCGCCCGGCGAGGTGATCGCGCCGAGGTTGCGGTCGGCCTGCGGGAAGTAGCGCGGGTCGCCGAGGCGACCGACGAGCGTCCAGCCGCCGCCGTCGTTGGCCTGGTCGCAGTAGACGCTGGTGAAGCCGAGCGGCCCGGAGCCGTCGGGGTCGATGGTGTACACGCCGCTGGCCGTCCCGCCCGCGGCGAGCACCTCGGCGCAGTTGCGGCGCACCATGTTGCAGTACCCGATGGACTCGTCGCCCGAGCGAAACTGCGAGCTCCCCTCGTGGTGCCAGTACCAGCGGTTGGTCTGCGGCGACACGGTGAACGAGCACATGTCCGAGAGGTTGGAGAAGGTCGCGAGCGTGGCGGGCGCGGTCACCGTCGGCGCCACCTGCTGCCGCGCGATCACGGTGCTGCTCTGCACGTAGTCGATGTAGAGCGCGCCGCCGAAGAACTCCGCCACCCCGAACACCGACGGGCTCTCGCAGGGCGTGTGCGCGGGGAAGGTGAAGCCCCCGCGGTCGACCACGAGGCCCGACGGGAGGGCGATGTCGTAGACGCGCCCGGCGGCGATCACCACCACGCGGCCCATGCCCGAGAAGATGCCCTGGGTCGAGTAGCCGAGGGAGTAGTCCTCCATCCGGATCGTCGCGCTGAGCATCGTCGCCGAGCCCACCGCGCCGGTGGTGGCGTTGATGGCGAAGAAGCGATCGAGCGTGACGGCGGTGCCGGAGAAGTCGAACACCCACGGCCCCGCGGCGGTGCCGAAGGCATAGACCTGCTGCGTCGCGAGGTCGGAGAAGAGCCCGTCCTGGCCCGCGCCGGTGCTCGCGGCGCCCGAGAGGTCGGCCGCCGCGAAGCGCGCGGTGGCCGAGTCGCCGCGGTAGAACACCTGCGACGACGAGAGCGCGATGCCGCCGCGGTCGTCGCCCGACACGGTGTTGTGCTCGATGGCGTTGCACGAGTCCGCGCTCAGGCCCACCACCTGGTAGACGGTGCCCGAGAGCACGGTGGAGGTGCAGGTGCCGGAGACGCAGGTCTGCCCGGCGGCGCAGGCCCGCCCGCACATGCCGCAGTTCGTGGCGCTGGCGGTGACGTTGGTCTCGCAGCCGTTGGCGGCCGTCCCGTCGCAGTCGCCGAAGCCGGTGTTGCACGCGAGCACGGTGCAGGCGCTCGCCGCGCAGCCGCTGGCGGCCGCGTTGGGCAGCGCGCAGGTGGTGCCGCAGGCCCCGCAGTTGCGCGGGTCGTTGGTGAGGTTGACGCAGACGCCCGCGCAGAGCGTGGTGCCGGTGGCGCAGGTCGACATGCAGGTGCCCGAGGCGCACACCTGGCCCGAGGCGCAGGCGCGGTTGCAGGCGCCGCAGTTGCCGTTGTCGGCGTTGAGGCTCACCTCGCAGCCGTTGGCCGCGCTGCCGTCGCAGTTGGCGAAGCCCGCGTTGCAGGCCCCGAGGGCGCAGGTGCCGGAGCCGCAGGTGGCGGCGGCGTTGGCGAAGACGCAGCGCACGCCGCAGCCGCCGCAGTTGGTGACGTCGGTGCCGCGGACGTTGACCTCGCAGCCGTCGGCGGCGGTCCCGTTGCAGTCGCCGAAGCCCGCGGCGCACCCGCCGATGACGCACGCGCCGGCCGAGCAGGCGTTGGTGGCGACGTTGGGGAGCGCGCAGGCGCGGCCGCAGGCGCCGCAGTTGCGCGGGTCGGTCTGGGTGTTGACGCAGGCGCCCGAGCAGTCGGTGGTGCCCGACCCGCAGGAGGTGGTGCAGGCGCCGGCGGCGCACACCTGGCCCGCGGCGCAGGCGCGGCCGCAGCCGCCGCAGTTGCGGTTGTCGGTGTTGGTGTTGGCCTCGCAGCCGTTGGCCGCGCTGCCGTCGCAGTTGCCGAAGCCCGTGGTGCAGGCGCCGAGCGCGCAGGTGCCGGAGCCGCAGGTGGCGGCGGCGTTGGGGAAGGCGCACACCACGCCGCAGCCGCCGCAGTTGTTGACGTCGCTGCCGCGGATGGCGGTCTCGCAGCCGTTGGCGGCGCTGGCGTCGCAGTCGCCGAAGCCCGCCGCGCAGCCGCCGACGACGCAGGCGCTGCCGACGCAGGCGTTGGTGGCGACGTTGGGGAGCGAGCAGGCGCGGGCGCAGGCGCCGCAGTTCATCGGGTCGGTGGCGGTGTTGACGCAGGCGCCGGAGCAGTTGGTGGTGCCCGCCCCGCAGGAGGTGGCGCACGACCCCGCGCCGCAGGCCTGGCCGGCCCCGCAGGCGCGGCCGCAGGTGCCGCAGTTGGCGTTGTCGGTGTTGGTGTTGGTCTCGCAGCCGTTGGCGGGGTTGCGGTCGCAGTCGGCGAAGCCCGCGGCGCAGGCGCCCATCGCGCACGAGCCCGACGCGCAGGTCGCGGCGGCGTTGGGGAAGCGGCAGACGAGGTTGCAGGCGCCGCAGTTGTTGACGTCGCTGCCGCGGACGTTGGTCTCGCAGCCGTTCATCACGTTGCCGTCGCAGTCGCCGAAGCCGGCGTTGCAGGCGGCGACGACGCAGGCGCCCATCACGCAGGCGCTCAGGCTGGCGTTGGGCGGGCGGCAGGCGTTGCCGCACATCCCGCAGTTGCCCGGGTCGGTCTGGGTGTTGACGCAGTCGCCCGAGCAGTTGGTGGTGCCCGCGCCGCACGAGCTCGTGCAGACGCCGGCGGAGCACACCTGACCGGCGGCGCAGGCCCGGCCGCACATGCCGCAGTTGGCGTTGTCGGCGGCGGTGTTGGCCTCGCAGCCGTTGGCGGCGTTCGTGTCGCAGTTGGCGAAGCCCATGTTGCAGGCGCCGAGGGCGCACGACCCGGCCGCGCACGTCGCCGCGGCGTTGGGGAAGGCGCAGCGCACGGCGCAGCCGCCGCAGTTGTTGGCGTCGGCGCCGCGGACGTTCACCTCGCAGCCGTTGGACGGGTTGGAGTCGCAGTCGCCGAAGCCGGCGTTGCAGCCGCCGACGACGCACGCGCCGCCCGAGCAGGCGTTGACGCTGGCGTTGGCGAGGCGGCAGGCGTTGCCGCAGCGGCCGCAGTTGGCGGGGTCGATCATCGTGTTGACGCAGTCGCCCGAGCACGCGGTGGTGCCGCCGCCGCACGAGCTCCCGCACGAGCCCGCGGCGCACACCTGGCCGGCGGCGCAGGCCCGCCCGCACATGCCGCAGTTGGCGTTGTCGGCGCCGGTGTTGGTCTCGCAGCCGTTGGCGGGGTTCATGTCGCAGTCGGCGTAGCCCGCGGCGCAGGCGCCCATCGCGCAGACGCCCATCGCGCAGGTGGCCGCGGCGTTGGCGAAGCGACAGGTGTTGCCGCACGCGCCGCAGTTGGCCGCGTCGTCGCCGCGGACGTTCACCTCGCAGCCGTTGGCGCTCATCCCATCGCAGTTGGCGAAGCCCGCGTTGCACACGGCCGCCACGCACATCCCGGCCGCGCAGGCCGCGACGTTGGTGTTCGGGAGGGTGCAGGCCATCCCGCAGCCGCCGCAGTTGGCCGGGTCGATCATCGTGTTGGCGCAGGCGCGCATCGCCCCCGCGCCGCAGGTCGCGAGCGAGCCGCAGTTGGCGTCGCACGCCCCCATCGTGCAGACCTGGCCGGCCGGGCACGCCGTGCCGCAGGCGCCGCAGTTGCCGGTGTCGGTCTGGAGGCTCACGCAGCGGTCGCCGCACGCGGTCTGCCCATCGGGGCAGCGGAGCTGGCAGGCGCCCATCACGCACGCGCGCCCCGAGGGGCAGGCGGTGCCGCACGCGCCGCAGTTGGTGTTGTCGTTCACCAGGTCGGCGCAGCGCCCGCTGCAGAGCGTGAAGCCCTGGGGACAGCCGGCCATGTCGGGCGCAACGTCGCCGGGCGTCGCCTCGGGCGCGACGTCCTTGGCGGCGTCGAGGCCCACCTCGGGCGTCGCGTCGGCGGGGGCGGGGCCGCCCACCACCGGGTCGCTGTTGCACGCCGCGAGGGCCGCCGCCGCGAACAGCAGCGGCCACGCGGCCCTCGTCACACCACTTCGTCTCATGCGAACTCCTCCAGCAAGGGCGCCCCGCGGCGCCCGGTCACGCATCCGCCGCCACACCTCCGCGGCGACGGACGGGGCCAACCTACCGGAGGCCCCCGGCCGGGCGTGCAGGATTCGGCCGCCGACGCCCGCCGGAGGCCCCCGAAGCCGCACCTTGTTCGAGACCGTGACACGTGGTGCGCCCCGTCACCCGCCGGCCCGGACGACGCGCCCGGCCGCGCGGAGGCTCCCAACGAACGCACCTGATGCCGTTTCACCTCGCACTCGTTCGTGCAAAGCCCTCCCCCCCGTCCCCTCTCCCGTCCCGGGAGAGGGGGGGACTGGCTCACCGAAATCACCATGAATTCAAGGCTTCTTGCTCCCCTCTCCCGGTACGGGAGAGGGGCTGCGGGAGAGGGCCTGTGACGTTCACAGGCACCGTGCGTCGGGAGATCCTGCCCGAGCCCCGCTCCCCTTGTGGCGGCCGTCGGGCCGGTGATACACCGCGCGGGCCACGATGATCCACGGCGCACGGGCATCCATCCTCGACGCGGTCGGCGGCACCCCGATCGTCCGGCTCCAGCGCGTGGTGCCGCCCGAGCTCGGCGCCGCCCTCTACGCCCGCTGCGAGTTCATGAACCCCACCGGGTCGGCCCGCGACCGGGTCGCCGCCGCGCTCCTCCGGCGCGCCGAGGAGGAAGGGCGCCTTCGCCCCGGGGGCACCGTGGTCGAGGCCACCGGGGGCAACGCCGGCGCGTCGCTCGCGATGGCCGCCGCCGTCCGCGGGTACCGCTGCGTCTTCGCCGTCCCCGACAAGATCTCCCACGAGAAGCTCGCCGCCCTCCGCGCCTGGGGCGCCCGCGTGGTGGTGTGCCCGTCGTCGCTCGACCCGGCCGACCCGCGGAGCCACTACGCCGTCGCCCGCCGCATCGCCGACGAGACGCCCGGCGCCGTCCTCGCCGACCAGCACCGGAGCGCCGCCGCCGTCGAGCACCACGCGACGGTGACGGGCCCCGAGCTCTGGGCCCAGACGCGCGGCGAGCTCGACGCCGTGGTGGTCCCGCTCCGCACCGGCGCCACCGCCGTCGGCCTCTCGCGCTTCTTCAAGTCGCAGAACGCTGACGTGGCCGTGGTCGGCGTCGACGCGGTGGGCTCGGTCTTCCACGACTACATCAAGCACGGCGTGGTGACGCGGCCCTTCGCCTACAAGGTCGAGGGCGTCGGGCTCGATTTCCTCCCGCCCGACCTCGACCTCCGCGCGCTCGACGACTGCGTCCGCGTCGACGACCGCGAGTGCTTCATGGCCGCCCGCGACCTCGTCCGCCAGGAGGGCCTCTGGTGCGGCGGCTCGTCGGGCGCAGCCGTGGCCGGCGCGATCAAGTGGGCCCGCGGGCGCCCGGGCCCGCTGCGCGTGGTGGTCTTCCTCGAGGACGGCGCGTCGCGCTACCTCTCCACCGTCTTCAACGACGACTGGCTGCGGGAGAACGGCTTCGCCGGCGCCGAGCCCGCCCTCGGCACCGTCGCCGAGCTCATCGCCGGCCGCCCGCAGTCGCTCGTCACCGCGCGCCCCGACGACACCCTCCGCGTCGTCATCGGCAAGATGAAGGCGAACGGCGTCTCGCAGCTCCCCGTGGTCGACGGCGAGTCGATCCGCGGGCTCGTCAGCGAGGTCGACGTGCTGCGCAACCTCGTCTCCGGCGAGGCCCACCTCGACGCCACCATCGAGCCCATCCTCGACAGCGACTACGCCACCGTGTCGCCCGACACCCGCGTCGACCTGCTCAAGTCCGTCCTCGCCGACGCCAAGGTGGCCCTCGTCACCGACGGCCCGCGCCTGCTCGGCCTCGTCTCCAAGATCGACGTGATCGACTACCTCTCCCGGCGCATGGGCGACGCGCCGGCGGTCCCCTGAGCGGGCACCGGCGCCCTTCACTTCCCACCCCCGCACGGAGGCCGCGACAGTCCCCCCATGATGCCCGGCGAGCGCAAGCAGATCCTCATCGCGGACGACGAGGTCAACCTCCGCCGCGTCCTGGCGATGCAGCTCCAGGCCGACGGCTACGAGACCCACCAGGTGGGCGACGGCGCGTCGGCCGTGGACTTCTTGAAGGAGCACCACATCGACGCGGTGATCAGCGACCTGCGGATGCCCGAGCTCGACGGCCTCGGGCTCCTCAAGCACTGCGCCGAGCACCACCCCGACCTGCCCGTGGTGCTCATCACCGCGTACGGCACCGTCGACACGGCGGTGGAGGCGATGCGCCGCGGGGCCTTCGACTACATCACCAAGCCCTTCGACATGAAGGAGATCCGGAGCGTGGTGGCCAAGGCCCTGCGCACCGGCGACCTGCGCACGCGGGAGGTCCAGCTCGAGGGCCTCGACCAGGGCCGCTACCGCATCATCGGCGCCTCCGCGCTGATGAAGGAGATCTACGGCATCCTCGAGAAGGTGGCCGACACCACCGCGACCGTGCTCATCACCGGCGAGTCGGGCACCGGCAAGGAGCTCGTCGCCCGCGCCCTCCACGAGAACAGCGCGCGCAAGGCGTCGTCGTTCATCCGGGTCAACTGCGGGGCCATCCCGCGCGAGCTGATGGAGGCCGAGCTCTTCGGCTACGAGCGCGGCGCCTTCACCAGCGCGGTCACCTCGAAGCCCGGCCGCTTCGAACTCGCCACCGGCGGCACCCTCTTCCTCGACGAGATCGCCGAGATCCCCGTCGAGATGCAGGTGAAGCTCCTGCGCGCGATTCAAGAGGGCGAGATCGACCGCATCGGCGGCGTGAAGCCCATCAGCGTCGACGTGCGCCTCATCGCCGCGACCAACCGCGACCTCAAGAAGGAGATCGCCGCCGGGCGCTTCCGCGAGGACCTCTACTACCGCCTCAACGTCGTCCCGATCCACCTGCCGCCGCTGCGCGAGCGCCGCGGGGACATCCCCCTGCTCGTCGACCACGTGCTCTCCGTCCACGCGCAGCGCTTCAAGAAGCCCAACGCCACCATCTCGCCCGAGGCCCGCGAGGCGCTCCTCGCCTACGCCTGGCCCGGCAACATCCGCGAGCTCGAGAACGTCATCGAGCGCTGCGTCCTCCTCTCCGACGGCGACGTGATCGAGTACGCCAACCTCCCGTCGGAGCTCCGCGCCGGCCGCGCCGACGCCTCCACGCCGCCCGCGCCCCCCGAGGAGGGCGACGAGGGCGACGACGCCGCCGACACGCCCGGGGGCCTGAAGGCCCGGGTGAAGGAGGCCACCGCCCGCCTCGAGAAGGAGCTGATCGTGAAGGCCCTCGCCCAGACGGGCAACAACGTCACCCAGGCCGCGCGGCTGCTCAAGATTTCGCGCAAGAGCCTCCAGATCAAGATGAAGGAGCTCGGGCTCCGCGAGGGCGGCGCGTGAGGCTCGCCCCTTCGTTCGCCGCCGTCGCCCTCTGCGCCGCGGCCTGCCGTCGCACGCCCCCGCCCGCGCCGCCGCGCGCCGCGCCCGACGTCGCGCCCGCGCCCGACGCCGCCCCCCCCAACGCGCCGCCCGGGGCCAGGCCCCCGCCGCCCGTCGCGATCGTGCGCGTCCGCAACATCAGCGCGGTGCCGATCACCATCATGACCAACCCCGACGTCAACGAGATGCTGCACACGTGGCGCCTCAACGTCGGCGCCGACCGCTCCGACCGCGGGCTCATCTACCTCAACGACCCGGCGCAGCTCGCGCGGGTGAAGCTCTTCCCCGTCGACCTGCCGCACTGCGACGCCGACGCGGCGGTGGGCTTCGGCGGCCTCGGGCAGACGGGCTCCGTGGTGATCGCCCCGGGCGAGGCGTACGAGCTCGGCGCCTGGGACGGCATGCAGCGCGAGGAGGTGGTCGACCCCGTCCGCGGCGTGTGCCTGCGCGAGTACCCGGCGCCGCCGGGCCGCTACCGCTTCCACTTCGACAACCCGCACAACATCCGGCCCGACTGCCAGCGCGCGCTCTTCCGCGTGCCCCTCGAGTCCGACGGCGGCGTCCCCGTGATCGAGCTGCGCTGCATGCCGCACCCCGACGGCGGCTTCCCCGACGAGGAGTAGCGCGCCCCCTGCCGCCCGCGCGGAGGGGGCGCCCGAAGGCCCGCGCGTCAGCCCGCCGAGGAGCTCGTGGCCTTGGCCACCGGGCGCACCGCGCGCCGCGTGACCACGCCCGAGCGCCGCGACACGGTGCCGAAGCGCTCGCAGAGCGGCCCGAGCCCCAGCGGCTTCCAGATCACCGTGCCGAGCGCGTGCGCGCGGCAAAGGACGGAGGCGTCGGTGCCCCCCGTCGCGAAGGTGACCTCCATCTCCGGCAGGTGCGACAGCAGCCGCTCGGCCAGCGTCGCGCCGTCGACGTCCGGCAGCACCAGGTCGACGAGCGCGCGCCCCCAGTGCGCGCCCCCTTCGACCGCGGTCAGCGCCTCCGTGCCCGACGCGAAGGCGTCGACGCCGATGCCCCGCGCGCGAAGCGCCCGGACGATCGCCGCGCGCAGTGAGTCGTCATGCTCGACCAGAAGTACCCGTGCTCCCATGGGGTCAACCTCGGGCAAAGGGTCGCAGAACGCAAGTGGTGAAACAAGTGAACCGGACTCCCGTTCGCGCAATTTCTCAGGGGAGCGACACGGCACGTGCCGATGCGAGGGCGAGCGCGAAGCCCAACAGCATCAAGGCGATGACGCCCGTCGCGAAGCGGCCGAAGTCGTCCCGACGGAGCCCGCGCGCGCCCTCGACGTCGGACATTCCCTGGCGGAGCCCGAGACCAAGCATCAACGCGACCTCGGCCGCGATCGAGCCCGCGAGCCCGACCCACGCGAGCGTCCGCGCCCGCCGGACGCGCCCCGCGAGCGCCGCGCGCGCGCGCCCCGCGCCGTCGAACGCGAGCCCGACGTCGGGCCCCGGCGGCACCGCGACGGTGGCCTCCGCCCAGCGCCGCGCGGCCGCGTCACCCGCGCACGGCGGGGGCGGGGCGAGGTCCCAGCGGAGCGCGGGCGCGTCCTCGCCGCGGAAGAGCGCGTCGGTCGAGGCCCGCGCCCACGTCACCCCCGCGGGCAACGGAACCACGGCGCGCGGGCACGCCTCGTCGCGCTCGAGGCGGACGACCGACCACCAGCGCACCCCCGCCGGGCCTCCCGCGGCGACGTAGACGGCCTCGCCCGCGAAGGCCCCGCGCACCGTGAGGGCCTCCCCCTCGCGCGTCAGGGAGACCCCGCCGGGCCGCAGCGGGAGGCGCACGTGCGCGCGCGTCTCGACGCCGTCGGCGCGCCGCGCGACCAGCGTCACGGGCGCCCCCATCCCCTCGACCTTCACGCGAAACGTCGCCACCCCGCAGGGCCCCACCGGCGCGCGCTCGGGCGTCACCGCGGCCCCTTCGAGCTGGGCCTCGACGCGCGCTTCCGTCGCACCCGGCGCCCGCACGAGGACCGTGCCCTCCACGTCGGGGAGGAGGTTCCCTTCGGCCACCACGGCGGCGATCGGGCCGGCCGCGGCGACCGGCGGCGCGGGGTCGGGCGCGCGCACGGGCAACGTCACCGACGCCCGGAGCTCCTCTGCGAGAAGCACCAACCGCGCCTTGCCCCCCGCGCGAACATCGGTCGGGACGGCGAGGCTCACGCTCGGTACGCCCGGCGCGGCGCGGGCCGTGATCGAAGCCCCGCCGTGCTCGACCGTGAGCGCGCGGGGCGCGGTGAGCTCGCCGTCGGAGGTTCGCTCCAGGGATGCGCGCACGAGGACGACGCCGTCGGCCGCCGTCACCGCCTCGACGCGGAGCCCGCGCCGGAGGTCGGTGGTGGTCACCGGCGGCGACACGGCCGCGAGCGAGAACACCGCCGCGGCGACGGCCGGCGGCACCACCCAGCGGTCGACCTCCACCGGAGCCCCTCAGCTCCCGCCGCCGAAGCGCAGGGGGTAGTCGACCTCGACGTCGCCCCCCTCGGGCTGCGGGTAGCGCCAGGTGCGGATGTTGTTCTGCACGCAGGCCTGGAGGGCGGCGTTGTGCGTGCTGTCGGAGATGACGCGCGTGCGGCTCACGCGGCCGTCGGCCTCGGCGACGCGGACGCGCACCACCATCACGCCCGACACCGTCGACCCGCGCGACACGCTCGACCAGCACGACGCGATCTGCGACTGGTAGTGCCGGTACACGAAGCTGAACGCCGCCGGGTCCATCGTGCCGGTGGCGTCGGTCTCGTCGCCCTCGCGGAAGCCCCCCTGCGAGGTGCGCGGGCCCCGCTCGATCACGCCGTTCTCGGCGGCGGGCTCGCCCGACGGCGCTACGGCCGCATCTGCGCCCGCGCCCGTGCCCGTGCGGTCGACGCGAACCAGCGGCTCCCCGTCGGGCCCCGTCACCACCATGTTGCCGTCGGGGTCGCGCGTGATCGTGTTGCCCGACGGCGTCCTGGTGGTCGTCGTCCCCGGGGCCGACGGCGCGGTGCTCCCTCCCTGCGCAGCGGGGCGCGTCGGGGCAGGCGTGGGGGCTCGCGGCGCGACGTGCGGGGCGGGCGGCGTGGGCGCAACAGGCGCAGGCGCGCGCGCGGAACCGCGGCTCCCACGGGGCGGGGCGGGCGACGGGGCGACGGCGACGACGGTGCCCGCGTCGGTCTCAACGGTCTGCGGCCCGGTGACGGCCGCGGGCTCGGCGAGGAGCCCGACGGGTCCGAGCGGGGTCACCGGCGGTGCGGGCGGCGTCCGGGTCGAGCGCCACGCCACCACCGCGCCGAGCGCCACGCCGACGAGCCCGATGCCCACGCCCGCGACCGCGAGCTGGCGGCGCGAGGGCCCGGTGACCATCGCCGCGGCCATGTCGTGGGTGGAGAGGCCCGAGAGCGTCCCCTGCCCCGAGCCCGCGGGCTTCACCTCGCCGCCGGTGAGCGTGCCCGGTCGCACCTCCCCCTGCGCCGTCGGCGGCCCGAGCCGCGTGCCACACTGGTTGCAGAACTTCGCCTCGTCGGGGTTGGGCGCACCGCAGGAAGGGCAGAACACGCCCCGACGCTAGTACAGGCGCGCGCGGGTTTCGAGGCGCTTTCGTCGGCTCGCGCGCTCGGTGCGCTGTGGTACCGTCGCGCGCCATGACCTCCGCATCGATGGAAATGAGCGCCTCCGCGCGCAGCAAGGCCTCCGCCGCGACCGACGCCCTCGACGCCGCCCTCGCCTCCTTGAAGGACAAGGCGCGGGAGTTCGCCCGCCTCTCGCCGAGCCAGCGCGCGGCCCTCCTGCGCGCGTGCATCCCGCGCACGGTCGCGGCTGCCGAGGCGTGGACGCGCGCGGCCTGTGAGGCCAAGGGGCTCGACTTCGAGGGCCCCTCGTCGAGCGAGGAGTGGCTCGCCGGCCCGATGGCCACGGTGCGCAACCTGCGGCTGCTCGCCGAGTCGCTCGAGGCGATCGGGCGCACCGGGTCGCCGGGCCCCGCGCCCGAGCGCTTCGGGCGGACGCCGCTCGGGCAGTCGGTGGTCCAGGTGTTCCCCAACACGCTGGTGGAGTCGCTGCTCTACGGGGGCTTCTCGGCGGAGGTGCGCTTCCTCGACGGCGTGTCGCCCGAGGACGCGCAGCGCAAGCAGGCGTCGTTCTACAAGAAGAGCGCGCCCGACGGGGGCGTGTCGCTGGTGCTCGGCGCCGGCAACGTCGCGTCGATCCCGCCGATGGACGCGATCTACAAGATGTTCGTCGACGGCAACGTCTGCATCGTCAAGCTCAACCCCGTCAACGAGTACCTCGCGCCCTTCTACGAAGACGCCTTCGCGCCGCTGGTGGAGAAGGGCTACCTGCGCTTCGTGATGGGCGGCGCCGAGGTGGGCTCGCACCTCACCTACCACCCGCTGGTCGACGACGTCCACATCACGGGCTCCGACCGCACGCACGACCTCATCGTGTGGGGCCCGCCCGGCCCCGAGCGCGAGCGCCGCCAGGCCGAGAACAAGCCCCTCCTCGACAAGCCCATCTCCAGCGAGCTCGGCTGCGTCACGCCGGTGGTGATCATCCCCGGCCCCTACAGCGAGTCCGAGCTGGATTTCATGGCCGCCAACGTCGCGACCATGATGGCCAACAACGCCTCGTGCAACTGCAACGCGGGCAAGATGCTGGTCACCTCGAAGCACTGGCCGGCGCGCGAGGGCTTCCTCGCCCGGGTCCGCGCGATCCTCGCGACGGTCAAGCCCCGCAAGGCCTACTACCCCGGCGCCTTCGACCGCTACGAGAAGCTCGTCGGCAACCGCGCGAAGGCCGAGAAGCTCGGCGACGCGGGCGAGGGGCAGCTCCCCTGGACGCTGGTCTTCGGCCTCGACGCCGCGGACAAGGAGGAGTCGCTCTTCACCACCGAGCCCTTCTGCCCGATCCTGAGCGAGGTCGCGCTGGAGGAGCACAGCGGGGCGGAGTTCATCAAGGCCGCGACGACGTTCTGCAACGAGCGGCTGTGGGGCACGCTGAGCGCGGTGGTGTTCATCCACCCGCGCACCGCCGGCGACCCGACCTGCGCCGACGCCTTCGAGCACATGCTCCGCGACCTGCGCTACGGCGCGGTCGGCGTCAACCAGTGGAGCGCGCTCGCCTACGCGCTGGTCACCACGCCCTGGGGCGCGCACCCGTCGTCGACGCTCGCCAACGTGCAGGGCGGCCTGGGGTGGGTGCACAACACCTTCCTGCTCGAGGCGATCGAGAAGGTGGTGGTCCGCGGGCCGCTGACGGTGTTCCCGAAGCCGCCGTGGTTCGTCACGCACAAGAACGCGCACGAGGTCGCGCGGCGCATGGTGGCCCTCGAGGCCGAGCCCTCGGTGCTCAAGGTGCCCGGCGTCGCCCTCGCCGCGCTCAAGGGCTGAGGGGCCCTACAGCGTCCGCACGCAGCGCCCGTTGCGCGCCTCCCGCTCGAAACAAGCGCCTCCCTCGCGGACATTCCCTGACACGCCGCCTCTTGCGCGTCGCCCCCGCGTCGTGGGAAGCCGCGCGCATGGGGAGAGTTTCCTTCACAGACGTTCATGACGTGTGTCGATCGCTCGCTCTCGCGGCCTCCATCCCCGCTCGCCGAGCCTCGCGCGTTTCCCCTTCCTCCGCCGCAGGAAGCGGCAGAGGAAGGGCGCCGGACTCGCCGCAGACACGCCTCGCTCGGGCGCCTCGGGGCGCGTCGATCCCCTTGTCCAAGAGCGCGTTCTGAGCGGAGGTGTCGTCGTCGCGCGTGCGTTCGTGGCGGCGCGCCTTCGTCGCATCTGCGGGTCCGCGATCGGGCATCTTCGACGAGCCGGTGCCCTTCCTCTGCCGCTTCCTGCGGCGGAGGAAGGGGAAACGCGCGAGGCTCGGCGAGCGGGGATGGAGGCTCCGAGAGCGAGCGCGACGACCACCTTCGCGTCTTCAGCCACCACGCCATCCAAACAGAAGAGGTGGTAGAGTGGCTCCGCGAACACACCGACCTCCCGGAGGACGCCGTGCTCTCTCCCGAAGAAGCCGCCAAGAACGAGCCCTATCTCCGCAAGCTCGCCAGGGCCATCCCCGCGCGCATCCGCCTCGAAGACCTCACCCCCGAGGAGCGACTCGCTGGACTCTCCGAAGCCGACCGCGTGCTCGCACTGCCCGACGCCGCCCTCCGCGCGCTCCCCGTGACGTACCTCGCCACGCTCCCCGACGACGCCCAGCAGCGCATCCGCGAGCGCCTCACGCGCTGAAGCCGCCCGCCGCTTCTCCGCCCTCCCATTGTGATCCTGCTTCGTACCACGCTCGTTCACGAACGGCCCCCTCGCCGCTGGATCGACGCGCTTCGAGCGCTCGCTACAGCGTCCGCACCCACGCGAGGCGCCCGCCGCCGTCGCCCCCTGGATCCTCCGCCACCCGCCACTCCGAGCACCGCCGCCCCTCGCCGTACGGCGGCGCCAGCACGTCGACGAAGACCGCGTCCTCCAGCGCGCGCACCCGGTGGAGGTTGGCCCGCGCCGGCCCAAGCGTGACGACGCCCGAGCCCGCGTCGCACACCACCGAAGCGAGCCTCCGCGCGGGCCGCCCGTCGCCGCCGTCTTCCGGGAGCAGGTCCCACGACTCCACCTCCACCGCACCCCGCAGCACGCGCTGGTGGACGGTCATGCCCGGGTGGTCGTGCAGGGGGATCGCGTCGCCCGCGGACACCGCGAAGAGCGCCACCTCGCAGCGGTGGTCCTCGTGGAGGGTGAGCGCACTCCAGCGCCCCGTCGCGTCGGCGTGGCGGCCATCGAGCTCGTCGATCGCGTCGAGGAGGTCGCGGTCGCCCGCGTCGAGCGCGCGGAGGTCGTCCGCGGTGGGGGCGCCGAGCTCCGCGCGGTCGAGGAGCTCCTCCAGCGTCACATCACGCCCTTCATGGTCTCCTCGAGGATGAGGTCGACCACGTCCTTGAGGTCGCCGGTCTTCTCGAAGACGGCCACCTGGCGGTCGGCGCTGGTGCCGTTGCGCACGATGCGGAGGATGTCCTCCACCTCGCGGCGCGAGCCGAGGTCGCCGGCGACGTCCCAGACGAAATCCACCAGCTCCTCGGCGAGCTGGGCGAAGGGCACCTCGGCCTGCTTGCCCCAGTCGATGAGCTTCCCGTGGACGCCGTAGCGCGCCGCGCGCCACTTGTTCTCGTCGATGATGCTCGAGCGGTAGATGTTGAAGGACAGGTTGCGCCGCTTGAACCACGCGAGCTTCGCGGCGATCGCCTGCACGGTCGCCGCGATGGCCACCACGTCGTCGACCAGCGACGGCAGGTCGCAGATGCGGAACTCCAGCGTCGGGTACGTCGCGTGCGGGCGCACGTCCCACCAGACGCGCCGCGAGTTGTCGATGCAGTGGGTCTTCACCAGCGTGTCGACGAAGGACTCGAACTCGTTGTACGACTCGAAGCGGTCGGGGATGCCCGTGCGCGGCAGGCGCTTGAAGATCAGCGTGCGCACCGACTCCAGGCCCGTGCGCCGCCCGTTGAAGAAGGGCGAGCTGGTCGACAGCGCCAAGAGGTGCGGGAGGAAGTACCGCGCCTGGTTGAACACCTGGATCGCGAGCTCGCGGTCGGGGATGCCGACGTGCACGTGCAGCCCGAAGATGAGGTTCATCCGCGCGGCGTCCTGCATCTCCTCCACCGACTGGACGTAGCGGTCCTTCGGCGAGATGGGCTGCGCCTCCCACTGCGAGAAGGGGTGCGTCGAGGCCGCCCCGATGCGAACGCCCACCCGCTCCGCGATGCGCGCCGCCGCCCGCCGGTTGCGGATCACGTCGCGCCGCACCGCCGCCACGTCCTCGCAGACCCCCGTCGCCACCTCCACCACCGACTGGTGGAGCTCCGCCTGGATCTCGATCTCGTCGAGCGGCGTCGAGGCCTCCACCATCTGCGTGATGAAGCTCTTCAGCTCCCGGGTGACCGGGTCGATGATCTGATACTCCTCCTCGACGCCCAGCGTGAACTCACGTGCCATGGCGCCATCGTATCGATCGCGCGGCGGGAGTTCGAAAAAGAAAGTGCGGCGACACCTATGGCGTGGGGGGGGAACGCCGGCGTCGCCGCTGGGGAAGTAGTGAGCACCTCCCATGCCAGCCTATGTATCCACACAAAACGGGCGGAACATCGTCGCCCGTCATTTCACAAATGAAAGCACATCTTGCACAGGCGAAAGATCAGCCCGGCGGGCGGCAGTGGATGTTCGGGAGGGTGCCGAGGTTGTTGTCCTCGTGGCACTCGCGGCGCATCCCGGTGTCGTCGGCGCGCACGTACACGGTGACGCCGGGCTCGGTGGTGGGCGGCGTGGGCCACGCGCAGGTGAGCTCGACGCACTCGCCGGGGAGCAGCGCGCGGGGCGTGGTGACGGTGCAGATGCGGTTGGCGCCCGCGGCCGGGTCGCCGTCGTAGTAGCCCACCGGGAGCCCGTCGCCGAGCGGGGCCGTGCCGCGGTTGCAGACGCGCGCGGTGAGCCTCGCGCCGGTGGTGCCGCACTCGTTGCGGACGGGCGCGGCGGTGGCGTCGGGTGACGCGGCGCGGTCGGCGCCGCCCTGCGTGTTGGTGCGGAAGTTGTTGAGCGCGCGGTCGCGCCAGTTGGGGGACACCGCGGAGGCGCGCGGGATCGCGCCGTCGTCGCGGACGTTGGTGACGTTGTAGGCGTGCTGGTTCCAGAGCTGGCGCGAGCCCACCCAGCGGTCGGCGATGTCGCTGTACACGCGGATGCCTCGCACGCCGACGGGGCGCGAGGCGCGACAGGTGTCGCCGGCGCCGGGCGTCCCCGAAGGCGGCGGCGCGCAGACGTAGGTGCACTCGGTGGCCATGCCGGGCGCCGCGGGCGGGCAGCACTGCGCGTCCATCTCGCAGCGGCAGAAGCCCTCGACGCAGCGCCCCGAGAGGCAGTCTGCGCCCGACTGGCAGCGCACGCCGGCGTGGAGCACGTCGACGTTGCGCGGGCCGACGCCGGGGCACGCGATGCCCGTCACGGCGTTGCCGCAGTTGAAGTTGCTCCCGACCACGACCTCCGCGCGGAAGTCGCCGTCGACGTCCGCGACGACGGGGTTCTCGTACCAGGTGCACGACGAGTGGTGCTGCGAGAAGAGGACGGCCCCGGTTCGCCCGTCGTAGACGCGCGCGAAGCACTCGTCGGCGTACACCGCCTCCACCCGCCCGTCGGCCTCGAAGTCGAACGAGGTGCTACCCGTGACGTTGGAGCTCATGTCCTGCGAGGGCTGCGACCAGAGCACCCCGGCGCGCCCGCCCGTCTCGCAGCGCCCGCCCGCGCGACCCTCGGGCGTCGCCGCGCAGTCGGGGTCGAACACCGAGTACGCCGTCGCGCCCGCCGACGCGACCTCCGCGAGCCCGTCGCCGTCGAAATCCGCCACCGTCGGGGGCCCGCCCGTGCCGCCGCCGGGGAGCGCGACGGGGCCGAAGACGGTGCGGCCGTCGATGGTGTCGATGCGCACGTGGCCCGCGGACACGACGGCGATCTCGGGCGAGCCCGCGGTGGGGACGCGCGCGGTGGTCCAGTCGCCGAGGTTGGCGACCGCGACGTGGCCCTCGCCGCAGCCGGCGCCGGGGCAGTTCGAACGCTCCCAGCCCGGGGCGAGCGCCCAGGTGCGGGCGGCGGCGTTCCAGTCGTAGACGCCGGCGGCGGTGACGAGCTCGACGGCCCCGTCCTCGTCGACGTCCTGAACCACCGAGAAGGCGCCCGCGGAGTACGACGCGAGGCCCGCCTGCCGCTCGACGCCGCCGACGTACGCGCCCGTCTGCCCGGCGAACACCATCCCGTGCCGAAGCACCTCGGGCCGCCCGTCGTCGTCGACGTCCGCGAGCGTGGGCCCGGCCCAGCCACCGCCGACCGGGTCGAAGGGCATCCCCTCGCGCGTCGAGCGCCACATCACCTCCCACGCGCCGCGCGCGCCTCCCTCCGCCCGCCGGTAGCGGAAGGCCACGAGCCCGCCGCCCGCCTTGAACGCCACGATCTCGGGGATGCCGTCGCCGTCGAGGTCGCCGATCGCCGGCGGCGAGCTGTGCGAGACGAGCTGCGCCGCGAGGTTGTCCTGGAGCGCGCAGGTGCGCCCGTCGAGGATTCGAATGAGCCCGGTGGGGTTCTCCGAGCCGCCGTCCTCGCCGTCGTCGAACACCGCGACGATGGAGGGGCGCGCGGGCGCGTCGGGGGACTCGTAGACGCGGAGGTTCATCACCATCGGCGTCGAGAGCACGTGGAGGTGCATCGGGTACGCGTCGCCCGCCGGCGCCTCCGAGAAGCGGCACTGCACCGCCGGCGAGAACACCCCGGGGCGCACGTCCTGGGTGCACGCCATGTCGCGCTCGCCCGGCTGGTACGGGACGCACCGCCCGGCCGCCTCCGCGCAGCGCCCGTCGCCCGCGCAGTCGTTGCCCGTCCGGCAGGGCCCGAGGTCGCGCGCGCACGCGCCGTCGACGCAGACCGAGCCCGCCGCGCAGGGCCGCTCCGCCGAGCACGGGCCGCCCACGTCCGCGCGGTCCGACGCCGTGTCGGAGGGCTTCGCCGGGACGTCGTCCGACCCGCCCTCGCGCGGCGCGTCGAGGCCCGTCGCGCCGTCGCCCGGAGGGACGTCGAAGTCGCCGCCGTCGGGCGTGAGCACGACCTCCGGCGGGGGGTCGAAGCAGCCCGCGAGGCCCGCGGCGAAGAGTCCGACGGCGATCGAAGCGCGCATGGCGCGGATCGTATCGCGGCGGGCGCGTGGGCTGTCACGTGCGTTCGGCGCGTCGGCGCGTGACATCGCGGCGCGCTTCGCGAGAAGCTCACGGTCGCCATGCGAACGACGCGCTTGCTCGCCCTCGCCCTCGTCCCGACCCTCCTCCTGGCCTGCGGCGACGACCCGCCGCCCGCGTCGCCCGCGGACGTCCCCGCCGCGAAGGACGTCACCCCGACGCCCGATGCGCCGCCGCCGCAGGACGCCCCGCCGCCGATGGACGCCACGCCCGACGCGCCGCCACCGCCGCCCGACGCCGCGCCCGACGCCGCGCCCGACGCGCCTCCGCCGCCTCTCGACGCGGTGTTCGACGCGCCGCCCGACCTCACCCCGGACGCCGCGCCCGACGCGCCTCCGCCGCTCGACGCGACGCCTGACGTCACGCCCGACGCCGCGCCCGACGCTGCCCCCGACACCACACCCGACGCTGCACCGGACGCTGCACCGGACGCTGCACCGGACGCGGCGCCCGACGTCGGCCCGGAGCTCACCTGCTCCGGCTCGCAGTCGCTCTGCGGGATGGCCTGCCGCGACACCTCCCTCGACGTGAACCACTGCGGCGGCTGCGACCGGCGCTGCTGCGCGGGCAACGTCTGCGCCGCGGGGATGTGCGCGCTCGCCTGCGCGCCCGGCACCACCCCGTGCAGCGCCGGCCCGTCGCCCGACGGCTGCATCAACAACGCCCGCTGCGTGAACACCGCGACCGACGCGTCCAACTGCGGCGCCTGCGGCAACGCCTGCGCCGCCGGCCAGGTGTGCGCGATCGGGCGCTGCCTCACGCCCTGCGCCGCCGGGCAGACGCGCTGCGACGACGCCTGCCTCGACACCGCCTCCGACGCGCGCCACTGCGGCGCCTGCGGGCGCGCATGCGCGACGGACGAGCGCTGCTCCCTCGGCGCCTGCCGCCTGCCGCGCACCTGCGACGACCTGCTCGCGATCGCGCCGGGCACGCCGAGCGGCGCGTACCTCATCGACCCCGACGCCGAGGGGCCCGTCGCGGCCTTCCGGGTGTTCTGCGACATGGAGACCGACGGCGGCGGCTGGACGCTGGTCGCGGCCTCCGCGGGCGCCACCAACATGCCGCGCTTCGACACCACCGCCTCCGCGCCGTGCACCGCGGACTCGCCCTCGGCCGCGTGCTTCGTCGGCGCCGCGCAGCTCCGCGCGCTCGCGCTCACCGAGTACCGCTGGAGCAACACGGCGCGCGCCGTCGACACCCGCGCGCCGCTCGCCGGGCACATCGGCGGCGCGGCCGACGTGAGCGCCACCTGCGTCAACGCCAACGAGTACTTCCGCACCAACCAGGACGACCCCGCCCAGGGCATGGCCTGGAGCGGCTGCGAGGTGAGCGAGGTGTGGAGCAGCACCGCCGCCTGCCAGTCGATGTACCGCCCGGTGTGGAACCTCCAGCGCTGCGAGGGCCTCCCCATCTCCCCGGGCACGCGCTCGTCGCCCGACTTCAACTGCTCGCCCTTCGGCACGGTGACCGCCGACCCGACGCGGTCGAGCTGCGCGGGATTCTTCAACGTCCGCCACTGGCGCCGCAACCGCAACTGCGCCACCGGCCGCACGCCCTGCGACGGCCGCTGCGTCGACCTCCAGCGCGACGCGTCCAACTGCGGCGCCTGCGGGCGGGCCTGCGCCGACCAGGTGTGCCTCGCGGGCTCCTGCGCGTCGGTGCGGAGCTGCGCCGAGCTCCTCGCGATGGCCCCGGGCACGCCGAGCGGGCGCTACCCGATCGACCCCGACGGCGCGGGCGCCGCGGCCCCGGTGCTCGCGTACTGCGACATGGAGACGGCCGGCGGGGGCTGGACGCTCGTCGCCTCGTCGGTCGGCGGCGTCAACATGCCGCGCTTCACCGACGCGTCGCCGACGCCGTGCAACTGGCACACGCCCAACGCGCCCTGCGCGCTCGGCGCGGCGCGCATCGCGGCGATGCCCTTCACGGAGTTCGCGTGGAGCACGCAGGGCGCCGCGGTGAACACCCGCGCCCCCATCGACGGCCACACCCTCGGCGTCGCCGCGGAGAACGCCATCTGCATCAACGCCAACGAGTACTTCCGCACCAACCAGGACGTCGCCGGCCAGGGCATGGGCTGGACGGGCTGCACCCCCACCGAGGCGTACATGGGCCCGGCCGTCTGCGAGGGGATGTTCCGCCCGGTGTGGAACCTCCTCACCTGCGCCGGCCTCCCCGCCTCGCCGGGGCCCCGCACCTCGCCCGACTACAACTGCTCCCCCTTCGGGCAGAACCTCCCCTTCGGCGGCACCTGCGCGGGCTTCTACAACGTCCGCCACTGGCGCCGCTGACCGCTCTCCCCCGTTGACCCGCACCCCGGCGCGGCGGTGCAATCGCCCGCATGCGCCCGTACGCCCTCGCCGCGCTCGCGCTCCTCGGCTGCTCCGACCCGCCCGCTTCACCGCCCGCGCCCGACGCCACCGTCGACGCGTCGCCCGACGCGCCCGCGCCCGACGTCGCGCCCGACGTCGCCCCGGACGTCGCGCCCGACGCCGCGCCGACGGTCGCGCCCGCGAGCGAGCCCGAGGCCGTCCCGCTCACGCGCTGGATGGTGGCCGAGGTCCCCGACGGGACGACCGATCCGGTGCGCGTCCCGCTCGAGCGAGGGACGTTCACCCTGCCGCCCGAGGGGATCCGCGACGACGTCGACTGGGTGGCCGAGGCGCCCACCGACGAGGGCGACCTGCCCGCGCCCGCGATCCGCACCACGGGCTACGCCGCCACCACCTTCGAAGCGCCCGAGGGCCGCAGGTGCTTCGGGCAGTTCGACCGCGTGCTCTCGCTGTGGATCAACGGCGCACCAATGCCCGGCGACATCTACGGCTCCGGGCGCATCCGCGTCCCGCTCGTCACACGCCCCGGCGAGAACCTCCTCGCCGTCCGCTCCCTCGGCGGCCGCGGCGCGCCGCGCGTCCGCGTGTGGTGCACGCCCGACGAGCTCCTCGTCAACGCCGACGACGCCACCCCGCCCGACTTCGTCGTCGGCCAGACGGGCGAGCGCTGGATCGGCGCCGCCGTCCTCGCCCTCACCGACGCGCCCGCGCTCGACGTCGTGGCCCGCGTCGAGGGAGACGACCGCTTCGAAGCCACCGAGGTCCGCTACCCCGCGCTCGCCGGCGGCGCCGTCACGCAGGTGGGCTGGCGCCTCTCGCCGCGCCGCGCCTTCACCGAACCCGCCGCCGAGGTGCGCGTCGCCGTCCGCCTCGAATCTCCGTCGCTCCGCTTCATCTACCGCCGCGAGCTGACCGTCTCCGTCGTTGCCGCCGGCACCGCATACCGCCACACGCGTCGCTCGTCGGTCGATGGTTCGGTCCAGTACCATGCCGTGCTGCCGCCGTCGGGCTTCGACCCGGCGCGCCGCTACGCGCTCGTCCTCTCGCTGCACGGCGCCGGCGTCGACGCGATCGGGCAGGCGCGCGCCTACGCCGCCAAGGACTGGGCCTACGTCGTCGCGCCGACCAACCGCCGCCCCTTCGGCTTCGACTGGGAGGTGTGGGGCCGCCTCGACGGGCTCGAAGCGCTCGACGACGCGACCCGCGCCTTCAACCCCGCGCCCGACCAGGTGTACGTCACCGGGCACTCCATGGGGGGCCACGGAACCTGGCAGTTCGGCACGCTCTTCCCCGGCCGCTTCGCCACCCTCGGGCCGAGCGCGGGCTGGGGGAGCTTCTACTCCTACACCGGCCGGACGCGCCCGCGCGGCGCCTTCGCCCGCTCGCAGGCGTCGAGCGACACGCCCGCCTACCTCGCCAACCTCACCCACCGCGGGGTCTACGCGATCCACGGGACCGCCGACGACAACGTCCCCATCCGCGAGGGCCGCACCATGACGGCCAACGCGCGCATGTTCACCGACGACGTCACGCTCTACGAAGAGCCCGGCGCCGGCCACTGGTGGGACCGCCCCGGCACCCCCGGCGCCGACTGCGTCGACTGGCCCGCGCTCTTCGACTTCATGCGGGCCCACCGCATCGACCCCACCGAGACCGACTTCCGCTTCCTCACCCCGACGCCCGCGGTGAGCCCGCGGCATTCGTTCGTGACCGTACGATCGGCCGCCGACCCGCTGATGGACGTCGGCGTGACCTCCGCGCGCACCGGCGACGCCGTGGCCCTCACCACCGCCAACGCGCGCTCGCTCACCGTCGACGGCGCGGCCCTCCGCGCGCGCGGCGTCCGCTCGCTCACCGTCGACGGGCGCGCGGTCGAGCTCGCCGACGGCCCCGTCGCCGTGGGGCCGCAGGACGGCAAGCGCCCCGGCCAGCACGGCCCCTTCGACGAGGCCCTGCGGCGCCCCTGGTGCCTCGTCTACGCCGACGACGCGCCGGCGGTGATCCGCCAGTTCGCGGCCTTCTACATCTCGACGTGGTCGGTGATCGGCAACGGCCACGGCTGCGCCCTCCCCCGCTCGCGCCTCACGGCCTCCCTCCGCGCCGAGCGCTCGATCGTCTACCTCGGGCTCCCGCGCGCGGACGTGCCCGCGCCCGCTTCGCTCATGCTCGACTGGGACGCGCAGGGGATCTCCCTCGGCGGCGGCGCGCGGGCCCCGGGCGCGCTGGCCTTCGTCTTCCCCGAGGGCGACGGCGTTTCGGCCGCGCTCGTCGCGACGCCCGGCAGCGAGTGGATCCTCGCGCGCGTCCACCCGTTCACCTCGGGGCTCGTGATCCCCGACTGGATGGCGTGGGGGCCCAACGGCCTCCTCGGCGCGGGCTTCTTCTCGCCGACGTGGACCTACGCGGGCCCCTCGCCCTAACGGAAGATCTGCGCGAGGCGCTGCACGTTGAGCAGCTCGGCCACCTCGTCGGCCGAGAGCGACGCCTCCACCCGAACGGCCGCGCCCTCCGACCGCACCTGCACCGCCTGGAGCGCCCTGCGCAATCGGTCGAAGTGAACGGCCCCCGACGCCGCCGCGACGCGCCCCTGGAGCGTGTTGGCGAAGCCGTCCACCGAGTCCTGCAGGTCGCGCGCGAAGGCCGCGAGCAGCGGCGCCGCCCGCGCGGCCTGCGCGTCGTCCTCGTAGGGGAGCAGCGCGCTCAGCGTCACGCCGCCGTCGGGCGCGCCCCCCGCGCGCGTCTCGTGGACCGCGACCTCGGCGCGCGTCGGAACCAGCGTCGCGCGGCCCGGCAGCGCGAGGAGGTTGCGCACGCCCTCGGCCTGGAGCGCGAGCAGCAGCCGCGAGTCCCCGCCGCGCGCCATCGCCCGCGCCCCGCGCGCCCCGAGCACCGCCAGGAGCTGGGGAACGCGGGCGCGCGGCGCGATCGCGGCGAGGTCTTCTCCGAGGAGAACCACCTCGTGCGGGCCCATGTACCGGTCGATCGTCGCGACCTCGGCCCCGCCCTGACGGCGCCACACGCGGCGCGTCGGCGGCGCCAGGACGCCCGCGTCGGGCCGGGTGAAGTGCTCGCGCAGGTCGCCCTCGGGGGCCGCGCCGCCGTCGGGGCCCGCGAGCGGCGGGAGCGACGAGGGCGGGCGCGCGCCGGCCATCTGCTCCACCGACGCGCGGAGGAACCCACGGGGCGCGTGCGTCCGCACCACCGCGAGGACATCGGGCGGGTCCTCCGGCGTGCCGAAGGGGTCGGCGCTCGCGAGGAGGATCGCGTCGAAGTCGCGCACCGGGTCGATCTCGGTGCCGTCGAGCACCGCGCGCCAGTCGCGGATCCCGTCGAGCAGCTCGCGCACGCGGGGGCCGTTGGGGTTGGCGCGGACGCGGTCCATCTTCAGCACGAGCGTCACCACCGAGCCCTGCGGGATCGCCGCGGCCAGGTCGCCCGCCGCCGCCGCGAGGCTCGGCATCCCCGTCCCCGCGTCCGCCAGCGCGAGCGCGCTCTCGTCCGCCGCGTCACCGCCGTCGCCCGCGTCGTCCGCGGCCGCGAGCGCCGACTCGTCCGCCGCGCCGTCCTCCCCCGCGTCGGCGAGCGCGAGCGCAAATTCATCCACGCCCGCGTCGGCCACATCGTCCGGCACGAGCAGCACCGAGGGGGGTGTCAGTTGGACGTGGGGCGTCGGCAGCTCGGGCTCGGGTGGCGGCGGAGGCGGCGGCGGTTCGGCGCGCGGCGCGGGTGGCGGTTCGGGCTCGGGCGGAGGCTCGGGTGGCGCGGGCTCGGGCGCGAGGGCCGGCGGCGTCGGCGTGACCTCGACGGCGCGTTCGAGGCCGAGCTCCACCGCGTGGTTCACCTGGAGGTCGACGTGCGGGAGCGGCGGCGGGCGCACCGGGGCCAGGAGCACCGCCCCGTGGAGCGCGAGCGAGACCGCCGCGGCGGCGACGAGGCGCCAGGGCCACCGGGCTGTGTCTGAGGGGACGCGCTTCATGCTGGGGTCGTGGCCCTTGGACGGGGCCCGCGGGCTGCGTGTTCTAGCAGCGAACACGGAGCCCCGGGAGCGCTGTGTGCGCCGACGACCGGCGCGGCCCGGCCCTCGCACTGCGGGGGACGAACCCGCCGGAATCTTTGATTCTGTCCCCCGATCTGGTCTATGGCCTCGTCCCCGGGACCGAAGGAGCCACGCGATGCGCTCGACCCCTCCGACCACCCTCCGCCTCGCCCTCACGCTGATCACCCTCGGCGCGGTGCCCGCGTGCGCGCGCCTCGACGAGCTCTGGGGCGCCAGCTCGGGCCGCCCGCCGCCGCTCGACGACGACGCCCTCTCCGTCCGCGTCGACCTCGGCGACGACGCCGCGCCCGACGCCCCCGAGGCGACCGCCCCCGCCGAGCCCGAGCCCCCGCCGTTGCCCGCGCCCGACGCCGCGGTCGCTCCCGACGACGCGACGACCGACGCCCCCGCCGACGTCGCGCCCGACGGCTCCACCGAAGCGGGCGACGCGCCCGACGCCGGCGACGCAACGGACGCGGCGCCGGTCGACACGCGCCCCACGATCACGGGCCTCGCGCTCCGCACGGGCATCGTCGAGTCGCCCAACGGCGGCGCGCGCTGGGTGGGCTACGTCCGCGCGGGCGGGCGCGTCGCGATCGTGCGCGGGCCCCTCGGCAACGACGGCTGCCCCGCGCGGCGCGACGTGCCCGGCGCCGGCTGGTACCAGGTGGAGGGGGGCGGCTACGTCTGCGTCGGCTACCTCGCCGCGCTCACCGCGTCGCTCGAGCGGACGCCGCGGCGCTTCCCCGCGCAGCCCGACCTCTCCGCCGCGATGCCCTTCCTCTACGGCATCACGGGCCGCGCGGGCGCGATGTACCGCTGGGCCCCCTCCGACGGCGACGAGCGCGCCGTGGAGCCCGAGCGCTTCGCCCCGCGCGCCGACCCCGACGCGTCCGTCGACGGCTCGGCCGACGCCTCGGCCGCAACGGACGTCGCGCTTCCCCCCGACGCGCCCGCCGGCGCCACCGCCTCGCCCGCGCCCGTCGCGACCGACGCCGGCACCGCCGCGGCCAACGACGGCGCCGTCCGCATCGAAGACCTCGAAGGCACCGCGGGCTCGCCCCTGCTGCGCCGCGTGCTGCCGCGGATGTACGTCTCGCTCGACCGCGAGCTGCGCGCGCCCTCGGGGAGCTCGTACTGGCACACGCAGGGCGGCGGCTACATCCGCGCGGGCACCGTGGGCACGCTGCGCACGGGCCCCACCTTCCAGGGCGTCCGCCTCGACGCGCCGGCGCACCTCCCGGTGGCCTTCGCGATCAGCAACGTCACGCCCGTCTACCGCCAGGCGGGCGCGACGATGACGCCTGCGGGGCGCGCGCCGAGGTTGCAGTTCTTTCAGCTCACGGGTGACGCGCCGGTTCACATCGGGGCGGAGGACTACCACCGCACCGCCGACGGCACCTTCGTCCGCTCGCGCAACGTCCGCATCGTGACGGCCCACGAGCCGCCGGTCGACCTCGCCCCCGGCGAGAAGTGGATCGACGTCAACCTCGACCACCAGTCGATGGTCGCCTACGAGGGCACGACGCCCGTGTACGTCACGGTGGTCTCCACGGGCCTCCGCCGCCGCAGCCTCACGGAGAACTACGAGACCGTGCAGGGCGCCTTCCGCATCCAGTCGAAGCACGTCGCGACGACGATGGACGGCAACAGCAACGACGGGCCCTACTCCATCGAGGACGTGCCCTGGGTGATGTACTTCGAGCAGTCCTTCGCCCTCCACGGGGCCTTCTGGCACAACGGCTTCGGGATGGTCCACTCGCACGGGTGCGTCAACCTCTCGCCGCCCGACGCGCGCTTCCTCTTCTTCTGGTCGGAGCCGCGCGTGCCCGCCGGGTGGCACGGCGCCTACGCCACCGCGCAGGCCCCCGGGACGAGGGTCTTCGTCCACTACGACGCCCAGGCGCTCGGCGAGCGCGGCGGCCCCGCCCACATCCCCACGCACTGACCCGCCCCTCCCCGGCCCTGAAAAATCCAGAGCCCGGCCAGTCCGAGCCGGGCGCGGACTAATCATCCTGCCGTTCCCTGCCGTTCGACGGGGCGTGACTGCTCGCATGCGCATCCTGGCGGCCGACGACGATCGGATCACCCGCAAGCTCCTGGCCGTCAACCTGGAGCGCTGGGGCTACGAGGTCGTCATGGCGTCCGACGGGCTGGAGGCGTGGGAGGTGCTCCAGGCCGAGGACGCGCCCGAGATCGTGCTGCTCGACTGGGTGATGCCCGGGATGGACGGCATCGAGGTGTGCCGCGCGCTCCGCAAGCAGGGCGACCGCCCCTACCGCTACGTCATCCTCCTCGCCCCCAAGACCCAGAAGAACGACGTCCTCGCGGCCTTCGAAGCCGGCGCCGACGACCACCTCGCCAAGCCCGTCAACCTCCGCGAGCTCGAGGAGCGCCTCACCACCGCCGTCCGCGGCCTCGAGGCGCGCAAGAAGCACGGCGTGATGCCGACGCGCCCCGGCGACGTCGACTTCGAACCCGCCAACGACATCACGAAGGTCGAGCCCGAGAGCCCCACGCAGTCCACCCTCGCCGGCAAGGTGGTGGGCGGCAAGTACCGCGTCCTCCAGCCGATCGCGTCGGGCGGCATGGGCTCGGTGTGGGAGGGGACGCACCTCACGCTCGGGACGCGCGTGGCGATCAAGTTCATCCGCCCCGAGTACGCGAAGGACGACGACTCGATGGCGCGCTTCGAGACCGAGGCGCGGGTGATGGCGCGGCTCCAGTCGCGCTACGCCGTCCACGTCTACGACTACGGCTTCACGCCGGGCGGCCTCCCGTACCTCGTGATGGAGTACCTCGAGGGCCGCAGCCTCACCGCGGTGATCGAGCAGGGCGGGCCGCTGCCCCTCACCGAGGTGGTCCACGTGATGTCGCAGTCGGCCCACGCGCTCGAGAAGGCGCACCGCCTCGGCATCATCCACCGCGACGTGAAGCCCGAGAACATCATGCTCGTCCCCGACGCCGACGCGGCCGAAGGCGACACCGCGCACATCGTCAAGCTCGTCGACTTCGGCGTCGCCAAGGTGCTCCTCGAGAAGGACAACCCCGTCGAGGTGTCGGCCGAGAGCACCCCGGGCTCGCTCCGCCGCCCCACGGCGCGCGGCGTCCTCCTCGGCACGCCCGCCTTCATGAGCCCCGAGCAGCTCCTCGCGAGCGGCGTCGCCGACAAGCACGCCGACCTCTGGGGCCTCGCCGTCTGCGCCTTCGTCGCCGCCACCGGCAAGCTCCCCTACAACGCCACCACCCTCGGCGACCTCGTGAAGCAGGTGTGCCTCAACGCGCCCCCCGTGCCGTCGTCGCTCAACCCCGGCCTGCCCGCGAGCTTCGACGCCTGGTTCGCGCGGGCCTGCGCGTCCAACCCCGCCGACCGCTTCCAGTCGGGCTACGAGTTCGCCAAAGAGCTCCAGACGGCCTGCGGCTTCGGGCGCGCGTCGATGTTCTCCCACTACCCGACGCCGCTGCCCGGGGCCGAGCTCATGACCCCGCCGATGGGCCTCCCCGCGGTGCGCAACGTCAGCAACCCCAACTTCGGCCGCGGCGGCGACCTCCAGAACCTCCGCGCCCAGCGCCCGATCTTCTCCCCGAGCCCGCCGCGCGCGCCCCGCGAGTCGGGCGAGCAGCCGCCGGCCGGCACCGAGCCCGACCTCCGCCCCGCCCACGCCGCGCCCGCCCCGAAGCCCGCGCCCGCGACACCCTCCGTGCGGCCCGCACCGCTGAAGATGGCCTCCCTCCGCGCCCCGCCGCCGCCCCGCGTCTCCGCCGGCGCGTGGGCCATGCGCGTCGCCTTCGTCCTCATGCTCTGCGGCATCGCCTTCCTCGCCGGCGCCCGGCTCTACTGAGAAGAATCCGCTTCTGACGGGCCTGCATGCCCGTGTTAGCTTCCGCCCGACGGCGTGGACCGGCGCGCAGCCGGCCGCGACCTCAGAAGGACGGATTCCGGTATGGCCGGCAAGATCACGGTGCCCGAGCTCCGCGCTCGGAAGGCGACCGCGGGCCGCGGCGAGAAGATCGCCATGGTGACCGCTTACGACGCGACCTTCGCGCGGATGCTCGACGCCGCGGGCGTCGACGCGATGCTCGTGGGCGACTCCCTCGGCATGGTCATCCAGGGGGGCACCAGCACGCTCCCCGTCACCCTCGACGAGGTGATCTACCACGGGCGCGCGGTGGCCCGCGGGACGAAGCGCGCGCACGTCATCGGCGACATGCCCTTCATGAGCTACCAGGCCGGCGTCCACGCGGCGCTCGCCAACGCGGGGCGCATGATGAAGGAGGGCGGCTTCGAGTCGGTGAAGCTCGAGGGCGGCCGCGAGGTGGCCGACGTGATCCACGCGATGGTGCGGATGGGCATCCCGGTGCTCGCCCACGTCGGGCTCCTCCCGCAGCGCGTCCACGCGATGGGCGGCTTCAAGGTGCAGGGGCGCGGCGCCGACGCGGCCGAGGCGATCCTCGAAGACGCGATCGCCGTCGCCGACGCGGGCGCCTTCGCGATCGTGATCGAGGGCGTGCCGGCGCCCCTCGCCGAGCGCATCACCCACGCGGTCGAGGTGCCGACCATCGGCATCGGCGCGGGCGCGGGGTGCGACGGGCAGATCCTCGTGTCGTACGACCTGCTCGGCCTCAACGACACGATGAAGCCGAAGTTCGTGAAGCGGTACGAGGAGTTCTTCCAGCGCGGGGCCGACGCGGCGCGGCAGTACGTCGACGAGGTGCGGAGCGGCGTCTTCCCCGCGCCCGAGCACAGCTTCGGCCTCGGCGCCGCGGCCCCCTCGGCCCCCGCGCCCGCCGCCGTCGCCGCGCGCCTCACCGACGCCACGCCCGCCTACGGCCCGACCCAGTGAGCGCGCCCGAGGTTGTCCGCGAGCCCGAGGCCTTCCGCGCGCGCTGCGAGGCCGCGCGGCGGGCGGGCGCACGCGTGGGCTTCGTCCCCACGATGGGCGCGCTCCACGAGGGCCACCTCACGCTCGCCCGCGAGGCCCGACGGCGCGTCGGCGACGGCGGGGTCGTGGCGGTGTCGATCTTCGTCAACCCGACCCAGTTCGGCCCCAACGAAGACCTCGCGCGCTACCCCCGCGAGCTCGACGCCGACGTCGCCCGCTGCGCCGCCGCCGGCGTCGACGTGGTGTTCGCCCCGTCGGCCGACGCGATGTACCCGCCCGGCGACCAGACGCGGGTGCGGGTTCCGCGCGTCGCCGAGCCCTTCTGCGGGCCCTTCCGCCCGGGGCACTTCGAAGGCGTCGCCACCGTGGTGACGCGGCTCTTCGTGCTCGCGGGCGCGTGCGTCGCCGTCTTCGGCCGCAAGGACTACCAGCAGTGGCGCCTGCTCGACCGGATGGCCCGCGACCTCTTCCTCCCCGTGGAGGTGGTGGGCCATCCGACGGTTCGCGACGTCGACGGCCTCGCGCTGAGCTCGCGCAACCGCTACCTCTCCCCCGACGACCGCGCGCGCGCCCGCGCCGTGCCCGAGGCCCTCACCGCCGCGGTGCGCGCGTACGAGGCCGGCGAGCGCGACGTCGCCGTGCTCCGCTCGGCCGCGCAGGCGATCCTCTGCGAACGCGCCGACCGCGTGGAGTACGTCGACCTCCGCGAGCCCGTCGACCTCGGCGAGCTCCCCGCGGCGCTCGCCCCCGACGGCCGCGCCGTGCTCGCGGTGGCGGTGCGCATCGGAGGCACCCGGCTCATCGACAACGTCGTCCTCGGCGAAGAGCCCGCGCCCTGCCCGTGACGGCGCGGGGCGCGTGCCCCGTCGACGCGCCCGGCGGTTCCGCGGTACGACTCCCGCGCCCATGAACCACGGCCTCCCCCGCGGCGACGAGCTGCGCGCGCTCTGGCGCGGCGGCTGCGACGCCGACACCTTCGTCGACGAGGCCCTCGCCGCCGTGGTCGACGCGTTGCGGGCCGACCGCGCGGTCCTCTTCCTCGGGCACCCCTCGGGCGTGGCCTCCCCGTGGCGCGGGCGCGGCCGCGACGACGCCCTCCCCGCCGACGCGCTCGAGGACGTCAGCCGCTCGCTGGTCGAGCGCGCGCTCACCTCCGGCGCCCTCGCCTCGTGGGACGTGTCGGAGGGCGACGCGCGCCACGAGAGCGCCGCGCAGCTCGGCATCCTCGCCGCCGTCGCCGCGCCGGTCGGGTCGCCGCCGCGGGGCGCGCTCTACGTCGACTTCCGCGCGGTGGGCCGCGTCGCCAACGCCGCCCGCACCGGGGAGCTGGAGGAGGCCGCCGCGATCCTTGCAGAGGCCCTCGCGCCCCCCGAGCTGACGCCCGTGCACGCGCCCAAGCCCGCCGACGAGCCGCCGCCGCCCGACCTCGACGCCCTACTGTCGCTGCCGGGCCTGCGGGCGCTCCTGCCCGACGTCGGCGCGTGCCTCAACGCGTCCGCGCCCGTCCTCGTGCTCGGCGAGACGGGGACGGGCAAGACGCTCCTCGCGCAGGCGCTGGCCGAGCGCCTCGGGCGGCGGCCGGTGGTGCGCGCGATGCTCGGCACGGCCGACGACTTCAACACCATCGTGTCGGAGCTTTACGGCCACGTGCAGGGCGCCTACTCCGGGGCGACGAAGGCGCGCCGCGGGCTGGTCGAGCAGGCCGCGGGGGGCGTCCTCATCCTCGACGAGGTGCTCAACCTGCCGCCGGCCGCGCAGCAGCTCCTGCTCGATTTCGTGCAGTTCGGCACGTACCGCCCGCTGGGGTACGACGGGGCTGAGGCCCGCCGCGCGAAGGTGCGCCTCGTCGCCGTCACCAACGGCGACCTCGACGCCGCCGTGCGCGAGGGACGCTTCCGCCAGGACCTCTACTTCCGCCTCGCCGGCACGGTGCTCACGGTGCCCCCCCTGCGCGAGCGGCGCGGGGACCTCCCGGGGCTCGCGTCGCTCCTGCTCCCGCGGGTGGCCCCCGGGGAGCGCTGGCGCCTGTCGCTCTCGGCCCGCCGCGCGCTCGTGTCCGACCGCCTCGCGTGGCCGGGCAACGTGCGGCAGTTCGAATCGATGCTGCGCCGCGCGGTCGAGCGCGCGCGCCTCGCGCCGTCGCCCGTCCCCTTCGAGCTCGCGGCGTCGCACTTCGACCCCGAGGTGGTGGCGGCGCTCCAGCCGCGCGCCACGCCGTCCACGCCGCCGGGCCCGCAGACGCTCGCCGACCGGTGGCAGTCGCTCCAGCACCGCCGCGCCGCGCTCGAGCAGGACGAGGAGGCCCTCGTGCGCGAGGCCCTCGACGCCCACGGCAACGTGATGGCGCGCGCCGCCCATGCGCTCGGCGTCCCCCGCACGACGCTCGCGAGCCGCGTCGGGCCGCGGCCGCGGACGTAGCGCGCGGGCGGCTCACGGAGCGCGACGAGGCCGCGTCGAACCGTCGACGTCCCGTCGTCGACCTCATTGCCACGGGGAGGCCCCGCGAGCGGCCTGTCGCGGGCGGGCGACCGCGCGTCGCCGGGCACCGCTTCTGCACAGCGCCGGCGCGCACGGCGCGGGAAGCGTCGCGCGCTCCAACACGCACGAAAGGGAATCCCCGATGTTCACCCGCCTCCTCCCCCTCGCCGCGCTCGCAGCGACGGCGCTCGCGCCCACAGCCGCCGCCGCCCAGACGCCCCCGCCGTACCGCATCGACCACGGCGACATCTGGTTCTCGCTGGGCAACCACGTCGACACGGCCGACGGCCGCGCCTTCAACGCCGGCTGGTCGCCGGTGGTGTACGGCGCGCTCCTCGCGTCGGAGCGCGTCATGCCCGACAGCGCCGTGCGCTTCACCTTCCGGCAGGGCGCCACCCGCCTCGGCGAGCTGCGGTGCCCCGTGACGCTCCCGGCCGACCCGCCTGCGTCCGCCCGCATCGACTGCTCCGACGGCGAGGCGCGCTACCGCGTCAGCGGCGAGGTGCAGGTCGACGCCGCCTACGTCGACGGACAGACCGACGCGGTCACCCCGCTGCGCACGTTCACGCTGCAGGTCGGCACGGTCGCGCGCGCCCACCTCACGGGCGCCGGCTGGATCGCCGACGCGAGCGAGAACTACGTCTCCCAGCACGACCGCCTCTACGACGCCGTCATGGTCGGCCCCGGCGAGGCCACGGTCGACCTCCGCGGCTCGGGCTCGGTGCGCCTCTACGTGTGGACGTCGCCCTCCGAGGCGGGCCAGCAGGTGATCGGGAGCTTCCGGTGCAGCGTCGACGGCCAGGCCCTCGCGCCGCCGCCGAGCATGGACTGGGAGGTGGAGTGGGGCGGCGACGGCGCGCGGTCGACGGACGTGCTCGCGAGCCGCGCCCCGACCGAACGCGAGGGGGTGCGAGCCGTCGAGGAGCCCCTGCGCTTTCGCCGCGTGCGGGTCACCCTCCCGATCACCTTCGCGCTGCGCGGCGGCGCCCCGGCGCGCGACCGCGCGTGGGCGCTCGAAGACCACCCCGGCCAGTGGGCGTGCGAGTGGCGCGACGAGGGGAGGCTCGTCCGCGCGTTCCGCTTCGCCGTGCGGGACGGGCGCCTGCTGCCCCACCCCGAGCAGGCCGCGGGCTACCACCTGCGCGACGGCGTCATCCTCGCCGACCTGACCGTCCCCCCCGACGCGCCCATCGACGGCCGCACAGACCCCGCCCTCGTGCGCCGCGGGAGCGTGTACGGGAGGCCCTGGAGCACCGACGCGGCCCGCGCCCGTGCCGCCGCGGCCCCGGCGGTTGGACAGCCCTACGCGCCGGCCCCGAGCGGCCCCGCGTTCGGCCCCGAGGCCAACCGGGGCGACGCCCCCCGCGGCGGGAGCGAACGCGCGAACGGCCGCGCGCGCGGGCGCCACGGCCACCGCCACTGACGACCACCCCGCGGGACGTGGCCCCCGCTTCGCCTCACGCCCAGCGTCTCCGCGCCGTCATGACGACGCCCCATCGAACCGACGACGTCCCGTCGTCGCCTCCACCGCCCGCGAACCGTCCGCAACGCCGCGTCACGCGCCTCCCTCGCTCTCCGCCCCTGGCACGCACGCTGCTCTGTCGTCCCGACGTGAACGCCTCCGCGCTCTTCTCGATGGACGCAGGTCCCTTCCGCGCGGGCGAGCTCCGCGTGGTGGGGTTCCGCGGGCGCGAGGCGGTGTCGCGACCGTACCGCTGGGACGTCACCGTCGATGTGGCGGACGTCGACCACGAGGCGGTCGAGGCGATGCTCCTCGGCGCGCGCGCGTCGCTGAGCATCCCGCTGCGCGACGCGGCGCCGCGCGTGGTGCACGGGGTGATCGCCTCGGTGGCCCACGTCGACGTCGCGCCGGACGGCCTCCACCTGCGGCTCCGACTGCGCGTCGTGCCGCGGCTGTGGCTCCTCTCGCGCAACCGCGTCAGCCGCGTCTTCCAGGACATGACCGCGTCCGAGGTCGTGGCCGAGGTGCTCGGCGAGGCCGGCGTCCCCTTCGAGGCGCGCCTCGCGCAACGCTGCCCGCGCCGCATCTACTGCGTTCAGTACGAGGAGAGCGACCTCGCCTTCGTCACGCGGCTCCTCGCGGAGGAGGGCATCTTCTACTTCTTCCGGCACCCTCCGGTCGCGCTCTCCGACGCGAGACACGTCGGCTTCGACGCGGCCGAGCCGGGCGAGCTTCTCGTGCTCGCCGACCACGCCGCCGCGTGCCCGCCCATCGCGTCGGAGGGCGCCGGGGCCCACGACCTCGTCGCGTCGATCGCGCCGCCCGATGGGAGCTCGCCGCCCGCGCTCTACCTCCACCACGGCGAGGGGATGGTCGCCGACGAGCACCACGTTTCGAAGCTCGCGCGCGAGCGGGCGGTGCGGCCGCAGGCGGTGCTGATCCGCGACTACGACTTCCGCCGCCCCTCGGTCGACCTCACCGCGGCGCAGACCGCGGCGCCGCTCGTCGGAGGCGCGACCGTCTCGGGCGAGGACGCGGACTTCACCGAGGTGCTCCGGCGGACGCTGGGCGCGGTGACGCGCGGGTCGATCCGGCCCGACCTGCCGCCGGCCTCGATCGACGCGGCGCGCGCGGTGATCTACGAGCACCACGGCGAGGACGAGGACCCCGAGGTCAACCGTCCCGAGGCGCAGATCCGCCTCGAGCAGCACCGCCGCAACGCCGTCACGGCGCGCGGCGAGGGCTGGTGCCGGCGGCTCACGCCCGGCCATCGCTTCCGCCTCGAGAACCACCCCGACGCGGCGCTCAACGCGGAGTACACCGTGACGGAGGTCCGCTACGTCGGGCGGACTTCGGGCGACGAGGGGGCACCGCGCGCGGCCTGCGAGGGCTCCTTCACGTGCGTGCCGGCGTGGGCAGCGCCGCGGCCCGCGCGGCCGAGGCGCGTGCAGCGCCAGGTGCTCGAGACCGCGCGGGTGACGGGCCCCGCGGGCGAGGAGGTGCACACCGACGCGCACGGCCGGGTGAAGGTCCAGTTTCACTGGGACCTCCAGGGCAGGCGCGACGACCGGAGCTCGTGCTGGCTGCGCGCGGCGCAGGCGTGGGCGGGGGCGCACTGGGGGGCGCAGTTCATCCCGCGCGTGGGGATGGAGGTGCTGGTGGGCTTCCTCGGCGGCGACCAGGACCGCCCCGTGGTGCTCGGGTGCCTCTACAACGGCGAGAACCCGCCGGCGTTCGCGACGCCGGAGGACCGCACGCGCAGCGGGTTTCGCACGCACAGCGCGCCCGGCGGCGGCGGGCACAACGAGCTGAGCTTCGAAGACGCGAAGGGCGCGGAGCAGGTGTTCCTGCGGGCGGAGCGCGATCTCGACGAGGTGGTGCGGCGCGACCACACGGCGCGCGTGGGGCGGGACGAGCGGGTGGTGGTCGACCGCGATCAAGACACGCGCGTCGAGGGCAACCGCGCCGAGCATGTGGCCGGCGCCCGGGTCGTCGCGGTGGCCGGCGAGAGCAGCCTCTCCGTGAGGCGCAGCCATACCGAGACCGTCGGCGGGTCGCGCGCGCGCTCCGTCGGTGGGGATGACTCCGTCGCCGTGGCGGGATGCCGGCGCGTGACGGTGGCAGGTGACCTCGACCGCTCGGTCGAGGGCGACTCCTCGGTGGCCGTCGGCGGCTCGCTCGCGATGACGGTGCGGGGCTCGCTCAACCTGAACGTCGGCTCGCCCGCGGGCGGCGGGGACGTCGCCGGCGACGTCGGGGTCGCCGTCGAGGGGGCGGGCGCGCTGGCCTTCCAGGAGGAGCTCGTCGTGGAGGGCCGCAGGTGCGTCGTGATCCGCAGCGGCGACACGCGGGTGGAGGTCACGCCCGACGGCGTGCGCATCGTTGCGAAGCGGATCGAGCTGAGCGCGACCGAGGCGGTCTCGGTCCACACGGGCGACGCCGGGCTCGAGCTGGACGATGACCTCGAGGTGGTCGCGGGGAGCGTCTGCCTCCACGCGTCCGGGTCGCGCCTCGAACTCAAGAGCGAGGCCGCCCTGAAAGGCACCAAGGTACACCTCGCCCAGGGGGCGGGGAGGTCGACCCGCTACCGCGACGACGCGCCGTCGGAGGCCGTCTTCCACTTCGCCCGCGGGCGCGAGCTGGAGCCGCTCGGCGGGCTGAAGGTGAGGATCCGCCACCCCGACGGCAGCGTGAAGGAGCACGTGACCGACGCCGACGGGTACGTCCGCATCCCGGGCGCGGCCAGGGAGATCTACGAAGTCGCCGAGGTAGTCGATGGTGACCAGTTCGTCCAACGGCACACCCGGTCGAGGCGCCTGTGAGGCCGCTCATCGGGTCGAGCAGAACCCGCAGGTGAACGCATGCCGAGCATCCTCCAACTCGCCCTCGACCTGACGCTCGCGGGCCGCGTGCCGGTCAGCCAGTTCCCCGCGAGGGGGACCAACGGCGACATCCAACCCCGCGCCACCGGGCGCTGGACGTGGCGCCACGAGGCGAGCCGGCCGAACGAAATCCGCGACGTCTCATTCTCCTCGCGCCCAGCGGGTGGCTTCGCGTCGGGGTGGGGCGGCGACGTGATCAAGGTGATCGAGTGCGGGGACGTCGAGCTCCGCGGGGCGTGGCAGGCGCCCGGATGGACCCCGACGGCGGGCGCTTCCTCCGCGGCCCCCTGCACCTTGCCGCTGTCGCCGAAGTACCTCGTCGAGCGCCTCACGCGCGACGGAACAGCCCCCATCGGCGCGAGCCCGCTCTGGCCCGCGCCGGGTTGGGTGCTCGACTCCGCGATCGTCGCGCTCTTCGCGTACGAGCTCCGCTTCCCCTCGGGGGTGGGTCGGAGTTCGGCGTCCGTCTCGCTCGACCCGGTGGCCCCGGCCGACGCGCTCGCGCCGGACTTCATGCTCGCCCCGACGATCGGCGGCTTCGCGGCGACCTCGCAGGCCCAGGCGATCGGCAGCAGGAGCGCGGGCCTCGCGGTCGCTGGTTCGGGGCGAGCGACGCAGGTCGTGCTCGGCGCCCCGCGGGTCGCGGTGTTTCTGGCGTGGACCTGCCTCGAAGAGGCGCGCGACTTCGAGCCCACCGGCCGGGTGTCGACCGCGCGCTGCTTCCCGCACGTCATCGTCGTGTCCGACCTCCCGTGGGCCTCCGTCACCGCGCCCATCCGCGTGGAGCGCCCGCCCGCTTCGATCCATGCCACGTGGACCCCGCAGGCGTACGAGGAGAGCGTCGGTCAGAGGTTCGAGCCGCTCCTGATGGCCTGGACCAACCTGGGCGCGGAGCGCTCGAACCCGCTCGAGGACGCTGTCGGCGCGGCGGCGACCTCGCTGACCTCCACGAACCTGATCGACGCGGTTGAGGGCAAGCCGCCCCCGCTCGACCCTTCGCGCGGCGCTCCGCTGGCTCCCTTCTGGGACCAGACGTTCGACTATGTGGGCCTCGCTGCACACCACCGCGGGCCCTTGCGGGTCGTCGACTCGCAGACCCCGAGCCGGGCGGTCGTGCGGCGAGCGAGCGGCATCGTGCGTCAGGGCGGGCCGCAACTCCCGGGCGGGGCGGCGACCTTCCGGGTCCCGACGGACATCGAGAAGTGCCCCCGCCAGGGCGCGTACGACGGGCTGCTCCTGGCGCCGCTGCTCGACCTGCCGAGCGTGCATGCCGCCGCCTACACGGGCCTCGTCGCACAGACGCGTGACGTCCACCAGGCGCCGCTCGGCGCGCTCGACGGTCTCCATGTGCAATGGCGCTGGTCGCGCGACTGCATGCACGCGCAGCACCGGGGCTGGGGCCTCGGTGGCGAGGGCCCCTCCCATGAACGTGGCGCGCCTCTGGTGCCCCCCAACCAGACCGTCGACCTCTCGTTCCGATCGAACGACAACTTTGTCTACCAGGCGACCGCGGTCGGCACCGGGGCCCACGAGTGTCAGGTGTTCTTCCATCACGGGATGGGCTACTCGGCCGCGCTCGACGCCGTCGACCGCACCAGGATCGCCTCCGTGCTGACGGCCCGTGATCCGTCGAACCACCCCCTCGAAAATCAGGCCGACCTGACGAACAAAGACCTCGTCTGGGAGTTCCCGTCGGCCTTCTATTTCATGCTGCGCTACCACGCGTACGCGCCGAGCGGCCCCTCGACGCAGGGGCCTTCGCAGGGCAGCGTCCAGGCGCTCGAACGCCTGGAGGTGCCTCCTTCAACCCTCCACGCGCTCGAGCAACTGTAGTCGCCGTCGCGCAGACGTTCGCCTCCGGCACGTAGCCCCGCGCGCCCGCGCTCCACTGGAACGCCCGTTGCTCCGCGGCCCGCGCATGCAGCCACCGCCTCCCGCCGCGTCCCCTCCCCTCTCGCGACTCGACGAGCTCCTCGAGCAGCGCGCGCGCCGCGCGGTCTCGTTCGACGCGCTCCCGCCGTCGGTGCGACGACGACTCGTCGACGCTGTGAACCAGCGCCCGGGCGCGGCCCCCGTCCTCCACGCGTACGCCACGGGGCCCGCGTTCGGCGACGCCTTCGACGGCCTCCCGCTCGGGTTGATCCCCTTCGCGGCCGTGCCCATCCTGACGATCCCCGTGGCGGTCGCGGCGCGGTATTTCACCGGGCAGACCGGGACTGCCCCCCTCGCGCTGCTCGCCGTGCCGCTCGTGTGGTCGATGCTCGAGCTTCAGCTCCTGCGCGAGCGCCTCCGACAGCTCCCCGTGCGGCCGGGGGCCTACGTCCTCGCGGGCCAGCAGGTGCGCGTCGACGTGCGGGGCAAGGTCACCTTCAGCCGCCCGTTCGGTACCGCCGTGAGCGGGACGGCCCTCGTCACGCGCCACCAGACCAACTGGATGCGTGGCAACGTGGTGGCCCGCACGGAGGTCCACCACAGCAAGGACCTCGTCCTCGCCTGGGGCGACGGCGCGAAGGTCACCCTGCCCGCGCGCAGCCAGCAGGAGGCGGGCGCGCTGTTCGAGCGGATCCGGGCCGCCGCGGCGCGACTGCGCGACGCCGACCTCGCGTGCGACACGGCGACCGTGCAGGCGCTCGACCCCTTCCACGAGTGCGACGCGACCGGCGTGTGGGAGCGCTCGCCGCCCGTCATGGAGCCGCCCCTCTGGCCGCCCCGCCGTGTCGCGCGCGACCGCGCGAAGACCCTGGCGGCCGCGGTGATCCCGCTGCTCTTCGTGCTCGCCCACGACGCGTGGGCGCGGTGGCGGCGCTCGTGGCCCGTCGACCCCGCGCCGACGCCGGCGGTGGTGGTCGCGCGCCCGCCGCCCCGCGCCGCCGCCCGCCCCGCCGCGACCGACGCGGGCGGCGTACGTCCCGCCGGCCTGCGCGAGGAGCCCGGCCTCTCCCGCACGTACTCCGAGTGGGTCTGCGACGCCGGCAGGCACCGCTTCGAGGGGATCGCCCTCAGCGACCTGCCGCTGGTCGTGCGCGGCGACTGCGTGATGGAGCTCCGGGAGGCGACGCTGCGCAGCTACGCGGGCATCGTCGTCAGCGTCGGCGGCGAGGGCAGCCTCACGCTCGAGGCGTGCCGGGTGGAGCAGGGCGTCGCGGGCACCACGCTCCTCGCGGGCGGGCGGGCGACGGTCTCCGTACGCGGCGGGTCGCTCCGCGGCGGCGCGACAGCCGTCCACGCCGCGGACCGCGCGCGCGTCTCGCTCGCCGGCGTCACCGCGGAGGGGTCGGAGCGCGCGATCGACGCGATCGAGCGGGCGCGGGTGCGGGTCGAGGGCTCGACGCTGCGCGGCGCGGCGTCGGCGCGCAACCGCGCCCGCATCGAGGACGGCGGCGGCAACACGGGGCTCGCGCGGTGAAGCCCGAGGGGGCGCCCGCGTTCGGGCTTGTACGGGGACGACCGCCGGTCTACGTGTCGTGTGAGCCGCGAACGTTCATGGCGCGATCGAGCCGCACACCCCCGGGCGGATTCTGGCGGTGGGCGGCCGTCCTCGCGGGCCTGTCCGCCTGCCGCGTGGTCGAGCGCCCGTGGCAGTCGGACGCAGCCGACGTCGAAGCCGCGGCGGGCACCTCGGACGCGACGGCCGGAGACGACGCCGTCTCCCCGCACGACGCTGCGACGCCCTCGGGCTGCGCGTCCCCGGCGGAGAGCGAGCGCGTCGCCGCGGCGTGGGCGCTGCTGTCGTCGCACGCGTTCACGCCGTCGCGCGCCTTCTCCGACTGCCTGCTGTACGCGGTCTTCTCGCCGAGCGTGTCGGCGTTTCGCGAGGAGCTCTTGATCCGCATCCGCGCCCTCGCCGCCATGCAGCCGGCCTGCGGGTCACTGCCGCCCGGGTCGAGCGTCGAGGGCGTCGTCCGCGTGGCCGCGGGCGTCGTCACCTTCGACCGAGCCGCCGTCGGCGCGCGCACCGCCGCGGAGCTCGCCGGCGCGGCGCTCCATGAGTTCCTCCACGGGGAGCACTACGCGCACATCACGGGCGAGCGCGGGGAGCATTTCTACGGCCCGCCGCTCCAGGTCGAGCGCTGCCTGCTCGCCGCCGCGGGCGCGCCACCGCCGGCGGGCGCGCCCGAGCTCCAGACCCGCGACCGGATGTCCGTCGAGTCCGAGCTGCAACCCTTCGGGTACCTCCGCACGGGCACCGCGCCCTCCTTCCTGCACGAGTGCCCGCCGGGGACGTGGGTCGCGGGCCTCGGCGGCACGGCCTCGTTCGTCATCACCGGCACGCGCCTCAGCACGCTCGCGGTCCGCTGCCAGGCCGAGGGCGGGTCCGACGTCACCTCGCTCGGGGAGCTCCCCGGCGCGCGGTGGACGCCGTGCCCCGAGGGCTCGGTCGGCGTCGGCGTCCAGGCCGAGGCGGACAACGAGTACGTCTACGACCTCGGGCTCCTCTGCGCGCCATGGGCCGACGTGCGGGCGCGGACGGCGGAGGGGCGGCCGGTGGGCCTCCTCGCGCTCGCGCCCGCCGCGACGGTGACCCGCACCTGCCCGCCCGGCCAGGTGCTCCACGCGCTCGCCGGCATGAAGAACACCGTCACCATCTACTCCCTCGCCGCCGTGTGCCGCGACCCCGACCGGCCCCGCATCGGCGGCCACCGCGACCTCGCCGAGCTCGGCGGGATGCGCGCGCGCACGGGGATCCACCGGCGCCGCCGCGCCCTCTGCGCCGACCAGGGCGTGCTCGTGGGGCTCTACGGGCACCGCTCGCCGATGACGGGCGACCTCGTCCGCCTCGGAGGGATCTGCCGCGGCACCGCGTTCGACGGCGACGCGCTGGGCTTCCGGCGCACGGGAGCGTCGCCCGACGCGCCGGTGGTGCCCGAGCACGTCACGCCCGGCGTGGGCGTCGACCCGACGCACGCCGTCCCGCCCGCCGTCCCCTTCGACGAGCTCCCCGAGGCGGCGAACGACGCCCGCTGCGCCGCGGGCATGGGCCTCGTGGGGCTGCGGGTCCGGCGGGGCACCGACAACGTCCCGCAGCACGTCCAGGGCCTCTGCGCGCCGCTGGCCGCGTGGCTCTCGACCGCCCCGCCCGACCCCACGCCCGTCACCTTCGTCGGCGCCTGGAACGCCCCCGCGTCGGGCGTCGAGACCGCGCAGTGCGGCCGCGCGGAGTTCCTCGCCGGGCTCGAGGTCGAGCACACGAGCAACGACGAGCAGACCGACGTGATCGAGCGCGTCGTCCCCGTCTGCCGCAGCTTCGCCCGCGCGCCCTGAGCCCGCGCGGCGCGGTCGCCGATTGTGCCCGCGGCGACGGGTCGGCTATGTTCTTTCCGCCATGTCGGGAGCGAGCCAGAGCGACGCGTCGTCTTGCGCCGCAAGCGCCTGGGGGCCCGGGCTGGTGCTCGGCAACCTCACGCTCGTGCGCCGCGTCGGCGTGGGCGGCATGGCGGAGGTCTACGAGGCCGAGCACGCGGTGCTCCGCTCGCGCGTGGCGATCAAGCGACTGCACGGGCGGGCGGGCGCGCGGCCGGAGACGGTCGCCCGCTTCCTGCGGGAGGGGCGCGCGGCGGCGGCGATCCGGCACCCCCACGTCGTGCAGATCTTCGACGTGGGGACGCACGAGGGGGCGCCGTACCTGGTGATGGAGTTCCTTGATGGGGGCGACCTGGAGGGGCACCTCGCGGCGCGGGGCCCGCTCGCCGTGGCCGAGGCGGTCGACCTGCTGCTCCCGGTGCTCTCGGCGGTGCGGGCCGCGCACGCCGAGGGCGTCCTCCACCGCGACCTCAAGCCGTCGAACGTGGTGCTCGCCCGCGACCGCGGCGGCCGGGCGCGCCCCGTGGTGGTGGACTTCGGCGTCGCCCGCGCGGCGCGCGACCTCGCCGAGGGCGTGGTGACCGCTGACGAGGCCCTGCTCGGCACGCCCGCCTACCTCGCCCCCGAGCTCTGCCAGGGCGCGTCGGCCGTGAGCGCGGCGTCCGACCAGTACGCCCTCGGCGTGATGCTCTACCAGTGCCTCACGGGCCGCCGCCCCTTCGAAGCGCCCTCCCTCCCCCGCCTCCTCGCCGCCATCGAGCGCAACGAGTACGCCTCCCCGCGCGCGCTCCGCGGGGATGTCCCCGAGGCGCTCGACGACGTCCTCCGCCGGACCCTGGCGCGCGCCCCAATCGACCGCCACGCCGACGTCGCCGCCTTCGCCCGCGCGCTCGCCCCCTTCGCCAGCCCGCGGGGGCGCGCGCAGTGGGAGGCGCTCGAGGCGTCGATCGCCGAGCACGCGCCGCCGCTGGCCCCCGCGCCTGAGGCGCCCCCCACGCCCGTCGCCGCGGCAGTGGTCGTGTCGCCGCCAAAGCCATCGCGCGCGCGAACGTGGGCCGTCGCCGCGCTCGCGGGCGCCGCGCTCCTCCGCCCGACCGCCGCCCCGCCGCGCGTCGCCTCGGCGCCGCCACCCGTCGCCGCCCCGCGGCCCATGACGCCGCCCGCCGCGCCGCCCGTCGCCGCACCGTCCGTCGCGCCGCCCGCCGCGCCCCCGCCGGCCGTCCATCGCGATCCGGCGCCGGCCGCCCGCGCCGCGCAACGGCCGCCCCGCCGCGCGATCGTTCGCCGGGCGAACCATCCCTCCGGTCCGCCGGCCGCCCCGGGCTGCATCGGCCCGAACGGAGTGAACCTGTGTCTGTGAGCCGGCTGGTTCGGTTCCGTACGATCGCCCTCCTGCTGCTCGCATTTCCCGCCGCCGCGTCGGCCCAACCGGCGTGCGACGCGGCAGCCGTGGAAGCTCTGGAGCGCGACGGACAAGCCGCCAACCGCGAGGGCCGCCACGAGGAGGCGCTCGCCCTCTTCCTCCGGGCCCACGGCGCGTGCAACGGCGCGCGGGCGCTGGCGCGGGCCGCCCTCACCGAGGCGGCGCTCGGCCGCTGGCTCGACGCCGACCGCCGCCTGCGCGAGGCCCTCGCCCGCGCCGGCGACCCGTGGGTCGCGCAGAACCGCGCGGCGCTGGAGGTCGAGGCGCGGCGGGTCGACGAGCACGTCGGGTCGCTCCTCGTCACGGGCGCGGGGCCGGCGGGCGAGGTGCTCGTCGACGGCCGCCCCGCGGGGCCGTGGCCGATGCGCGAGCCGGTGCGCGTGCTCGCGGGCGCGGTCACGGTCACGGTGCGTGCGCCGGGCTTCCGCGCGGTAGAGCGGGCGGTCCGCGTCGCGCCGGGCGTGCTGGCGCGCGAGGAGGTGGCGCTGGCGCCCGAAGCCCCCGTGACGGCGCCCACGGAGGTGCCCGCGGTGCCGGCCGCCCCCCCGGTGGTGGTGCGGGTCGAAGCGCCCGCGCGCAGTGGCCCGTCCGCGCTGCGCGTGGTGGCGTGGACCGCCGCGGGGCTCGCGATCGCCGGCGTCGCAGTGGGCGCGGCCGCGTGGGGCGTCCGCGCCACCACGCTGGGCGCCCTCGACGCGTACGGGTGCGACGCCACGCCGCCCGACCGCGCCCGCTGCGACGCCCTCGCCGACGACGCCGACGGGGCGCGCCCCTGGATCATCGGGGGCTTCGTCGCCGGCGGCGCGCTCGCCGTCGCCTCGGCGCTCGCGTTCGTGTTCGACCCGGCGCCGCGCGGCGACCGCACGGCCGCGCGCTGGCGCTGCGGGCCGGGTGCTCTCGGCGACGCGTGCGCGGGGACGTATGGAGCGCCGCCGCTCGGCTATGCTCGCGGCCCATGAGAACGCCGCTCGCCCTCGCGCTCGCCCTGCTCGCCTGCGAGTCGTCCTCCACGCGCGCTCTGCCCGAGCCCGCGCCCGCGGCCGCGGTGAGCGCTGGCGACTCGCTCCCGATCGCGCCCCCTCCCCCGCCGCCCGCCGTCAGCGCCGCCGTGCCCGACGCCTTGCGCGGCCTCGTCGAAGCCCACAACGCGCGCCGCGCGGCCCACTGCGCGCCGCCGCTCGCGTGGTCGCCGGAGCTCGCCGCGGTGGCCCAGCGCCACGCCGACCGACTCCGCGCCGGCGGGTGCAACCTCGTCCACAGCGGCGGCCCCTACGGCGAGAACCTCTACGGCGCCTCCCCCGCGGGCGGCCCGACGCCGGCGGACGTCGTGGGGAGCTGGTACGAGGAGCTGTCGCGCTACAGCTTCGCGCGGCCGGGATTCTCGATGGAGACCGGGCACTTCACGCAGGCGGTGTGGCGCGCGACGCAGCGGGTGGGGTGCGGCCTCGCGCGCTGCGCGGACGGCGAGGTGTGGGTCTGCAACTACGACCCGCCCGGCAACGTCGAGGGCCAGTACCGCGAGAACGTCCTCCCCACCGGCTGCCGCTGACGCACGACCGCCACGCGCCGTGGGTTCGGCCCTTGCTACAGTGCGCCGCATGAAGCTCCGACGCCTCGCCCCGCCGCTCCTCGCCGCGCTGGTCTGCACGTCCTCGGTCGCGCTCGCCCCCGGCGCGGCGCGCGCCCAGGTGGTCACCGCGCGCAACCCGCGCCCGCCGCGCCCCGTCACGACGTACACGCTCTGGGGCAACGCGACCAACGTGACGGCCAACGCCAGCACCGGCGTCCGCTTCACGATGTCGACCAACGACAACGTCGCGTACACGGTGGACGGCGCCTTCGACAACGTCAACCTCTACGGCCGCTTCGACGGCGTCGGGCGCGTGGTGCCGTGCGACGGCGCCGTCTGCGTGCAGTTCGAGGGGACGGTCCGCCTCGGCGGGGCGGACGGATCGGGCTTCCCCGAGGGCACGCGGACGCGCTTCGTGCTGAGCGTCTCGGTGAGCGGCCCCAACGCGGTGGGCGTCTACCACATCGGCCGCCTGGAGGGCGCGCCGGTGGAGCAGTACGGCACCCTCTCGCTCGCCGTCCGTCGCTGACCCGCCGCGCCTTCCGCCGCGCGCCCATTGCCCCGCGGCCCCTCCCTCTGTTGAACTCCGCGCCGCCATGCGCCGCCCCGCCGCCCCCGCGCTCCTCCTCGCCCTCGCCGCCCCGCTCGCCGCCCGCGCGCAGCCCCGGCCCTCCGCGCTCTCGGCCGTCGAGCACGCGCTCGGGGCCTCGCCCGTCCACCGCGTCGCGGGCCACGGCCGGCTCACCGTGGGCGTCGCGCGCGACGGCGACCTCGCCGTGCTCGCGTGGCCCTCGCCCTCGTGCTGCGACCAGCTCACCCACCTCGCCAGCAACGCCCTCGACGCGCGCCAGCAGCCCCGCACCGGCGTCCGCGAGGGCTTCGGCGCCGCGCTCGGGCTCGCCGTCCGAACGGCCGCGGGCGAGCGCGTCGCGTGGCTCCACGACCCCGCCGCCTTCCGCGTGGTGTCCGCGGGCTACGCCGACGCCGACGGCCTCGAGCCCGTCGGGGTGTACGAGCACGTCGCCACCGGGGTCCGCGTCACGCTCACCGACGACGTCCACCCGACCGACGACGTGCTCCAGCGCCGCGTGGCGGTGCGCGTCCCCACGACCGCCGGCGTGACGGCCGTGGCGCTCGTGGCCCACACCAACCTCGGGCCGACGCGCAACGTGGTGCCGCGGCTGCCGCTCGGCGACGTGCTGGTCGACGCCCGCAACGACTTCGGTGTTCTCTGGGACGACGCGCGCGGGGCCTTCGTCCACTTCCGCCCCGCCACCGCCGACCCCGTGGAGGACATCCTCCAGGTGCTCGCCGCGCCGACGCTCGCCGCGACCCACTTCGGCCCGCTCGACGACCTCATGCGCCGCGACGGCGACGTCACCGCGGACGTGGCCTCCCTCGTGGGCTCGCTCGACATGCGCTTCGGGCAAGGCGTCTACGCCTACGTCGGCTCCGACCCGCGGCCCGAGGCGTGGCAGGCGGGCCTCGAGGGCGACGACTTCTGCACGGCGCTCGACGGGCTCATCGACAACGTGGTCGCGCTCCAGGGGAGCGGGATCACCCTGCCGCTCAACCCCACGCTGGCAAGGGTGTTCCGCTGCCCGATGGAGGTGCGCGGCGACGCGGTGCCCACCGCCCGCATGTGGACGCGGCGCCCGCCGTCGGCCTGGAGCGACGCGCAGGACGGCACGCTCTCCCGCAACCCCGTGGCGGCGTGGCGCTCGGACACCGCGCTCCGCATCCCCGTGGCGCTCACCGCGGGCGAGGGCCAGGCCCGCGTGCTCCTCGCCTTTGGGCAGACGGCCGCCGAGGCGCGGGGTCGCTTCGAACGGGCGCGCATGGGGACGGCCGACGCGCTCGCGATGGCCGACCGGGCCGCGTGGCGCGCGCGCGTCGACGCGACCGCCTTCCCGACGGCCCCCGCGCGCATCCCCGAGGCGGACCGCGGGCGCGTCAACGCCGCCGCGCGACGGGCACTGCTCCACGTGTTCAACGGCACCGACGCGGCCACGGGGATGATCGTCGCGTCGATCGCGCGCCAGGCCCCCTACGGGCTCGACTGGCCGCGCGACGGGGCCTTCTTCGACTACGCGCTCGACGTCGCGGGCCAGCACGCGGCCACCACGCGGCGCCTCGCCTGGGCGCTCCCGCTCGCGCGCCGCGAGCCCGTGCTCCCGAGCCAGCTCTTCACGCTCACCGACCCGCAGCCCCCGGTCGACCCGCGCACCAACACCCGGCAATACCCCGAGGCCGCGTGGGAGATGAACTACTACAACACCGGCGCGATGGGCGGCTTCTTCCGCTTCGAGATCGACAACACCGCGTGGATGATCTGGAGCGCCGCCGTCCACGTCGCGTTCGTCCCCGAGGCCGACCGCCGCCGCGCCGCCGACGGGTACTGGGAGCCCGTGCGCCGCAGCGCCGAGCTCCTCGCCGCGTGGCGCGACGCGCGGACCGCCCTGCCCGCGCCCGCCAACGAGGACGACAACGCGGCGTTCACCGCGACGCTCCACGGCGGCACGTCGGTGTTCGCCGCGCTGGAGGCGTCGGCGCGGCTCGCCCGCTTCACCGGCCACGACGCGGAGGCGGCCCGCTGGGAGCGGCGCGCGTCCGAGCTCCGCGACGCGCTGATCCGCACCTTCTACGACCCGCAGCGCGGGCGCTTCATCAACGACGTGTCGGGCGCCGCCGCGTCGAACCCGGGCTCCTCGTCGCTCGGCGCAACGTCGTGGCTGGTGTGGCCCGCGCGGCTGCTCCCGTACTCCGACCCGCGGGTGGCGGCGCAGGTGCGCTACGACCTCCAGCAGGTGCTCGCGGTGCTGCGCGGCGACGCGGGCACCGAGGGCGGCGCGTACCTCACCAAGACCACCCTCGCGGCCGCGGCCTTCCTCGCCGGCGGCGGCGACCCCTCCGTCGCGCCGCTGCTCGACGAGGTGATGACGCGCCTCGCGCGCGACGTGATCGACCCCGACACGCAGACGATGGGCGAGGTGTTCATCACCCTGCGCGACGCCACGGGGCGGGTGACGGGGCGGGAGAACCGCGTCTCCATCCCGCACCTCTGGGAGGCCACGCTCTACGCGCTCACCCTCGCCGCGATGAGCGACCCGATGCGCTTCAACCTCGACCTCGCGCCGCTCCCCGCCGCCCAGACGCCGCCGCCGGGGACGGTCCCGTTCACGCCGCCTCCGCCGGAGGACGCGGGCGTGACAGCGGACGCGAGCGCCCCGACGGACGCGGGCGCCGATGCGGCGATGGACGCGGGCGCGCGACCTGCGCCGACGGACGACGGCTGCGGCTGCCGCGCGGCGGGGAGCGCACGCGGGACTGGCGCGTGGTGGCTGCTCGGGCTGGCGGGGGTTGCGACGCGGCGACGCCGGGCCCGCGTGAACCCGGGGCTCCCCCGCACCCGCCCCTGACGTATCGTCGAGGCACCCCGATGCCGTCGCGCGCGCAGGTCGTCACCGTCGCCTCGCTCCTCGCGATCCTCGTCGCGCTCGCCGTGTACATCGGGGTGCGCGACAGCCGGTCGCCGCGCGCGGTGGTCGACGCGCTGCACGGCGCGAAGGCCGCCTACGTGGGGTCGTGGGAGAGCGTCGACCGCAACCTCCCCGCCGACCTCTCCATCGACGCGGACGGCGAGCTCTCGTACAGCGAGAGCTCCCGCCTCCGGGCGAGCCGCGGCGAGGTGGGCGACTTCGACGCCCAGCAGGTGCAGATCCGCGCGTTCGAGGGCGACGACATCGTGGTGGACTCGACGTTGCAGATCCGCGTGACGAGCGCGCCCCACGCCGCGGGCGGCCGCGTCGAGATGACGGCGAACGGGATCGTCTTCGCGCGCCCGGGGCCGTGACCGTCGTCCGCGAGTGACGGCGGATGGGCGCCCACGCGCGGTACCCAAAACTAGTTTGATCCAAAACTAGTTTGATGGTGCCGCCTCGGCGCGTGCCGCAATCCTCGCGGCCGTGACGCACCCCACGCCACCTCTCAGCCCCTCGCGCGACTGGGTCGGCCACTGGCTCTCGCTCATCGAGCGGGCCGGCGAGGACATGTCGATCCGCTTCGGCCGCCTCGACGACGTCCCCGACGACACCCGCAGCGGTGATGGGGAGAGCCACGAGGTCGCCTGGCGCTACCTCTCCCACGCGCAGTACGACGGCCTGGGCGCCCTCGCGACGCTCCTCGCCGACGCCGCGACGCCGCCGCGCGAGGGCCTCCCCGCGGCGCGGAGTGTGAGCCCCGCGAGCCGAGGAGAGCGCCTCCGGGCCTTCGCGCGGATCATCGCGCGGAAGTCCTCGACGGCGACGCTGCGCGGGCACGACCTCGCGTGGCGCGCGAAGGGCGGGGTCGGGCTCCGCTGCCTTCCGGAGGACCACGCCGTGGCGTGGCGGTGCTTCAGCCGCGCGGAGACGGAGGCCATCGTGGCGGGCGCGCGGGCGGATGGGGTCACGGTGAACAGCGCACTGCTCTGGGCCCTGGCGCGCGCGACCGCCGCGGAGATGGACGGCGACGCGGGGGTCTGGCTCGTCCCGGTGAACCTCCGGGGCCTCGTTCGACAGCGGGCGCCGCACGCGAACCACATCGGCTTCCTTCACGTGCGCGTCGGGCGCGACGCGAGCGTGCGGTCGGTGCACGACGCGGTTCGCGGGGAGATCGCGCGCGGGGCGCACTGGGGCGCATGGACGCTCGCCAACCTCGGCGAAGCGCTCGGCGAAGGGGCGATCGAGGTGATCGCGCGGGCGCGCAAGCCCGGTCGGCGCGGCACGCTCGGCGTCTTCTCGAACCTCGGCGCGCTCGACGGGGACGGGCGCGACGCGTGGCTCTTCTGCCCGCCCACCAGCCTCTCCCAGCCGCTCGCCGTCGGCGCCCTCACCTGGAACGGCCGCCTCGCCCTCCTCCTCCAGCTCCACCCCTCGCTCTCGCGCTCCTCCGGCGACGCGCGCGCGCTCCTCGACCGCTGGACCGACGCGCTCGGGAGGGCCCGGTGAGCGCTCTCTCCGACCTCGCGCGCGGGCTCCTGGAGAGCTCGACCCGCCGCGCCCGACGCGTCGCCCGCCGCGGGACGTCCAACGCCGACTACGCCGCCCTCAAGGCCCTGGTGAAATCCCGCGGGCTGCTCGACCCGTCGCCGGGCTACTACGCCGCCGTCGGCGCGCTCCTGGCGGCGCTCGTCGCGCTCTCGTCGCTGTGGATCCGCGCGCACCGCGCCGACGCGCTCGTGTGGCTGGCGGCGCCCGTCCTCGCGTTCGTCTCGGGGCAGCTCGTGCTGCTCGGCCACGAGGCCGCCCACCACGCGGTGCTGCGGACGGCGCGGGCCAACGACGCGCTCGCCCTCGTTCTGATCAACCTGCTCAACGGCGGCAACCACCGCTGGTGGGCCGGGAGCCACAACGAGCACCACGCCCGCTCCAACGAGCGCGACCTCGACCCGGACATCGAGTACCCCTTCCTGGCCTTCGACGACGCGCAGGCCCGCGCGAAGCTTTCGGTGTTCCGGCCGGTCCTGGCGCGCCAGCACTGGATCGCGCCGGCGATGATGTGCCTCGTCGGCGTCACCCTCCGCGCGTACGGGCTCGCGCACTACCGACGCCACGGCGGGCGCGCGGTCGACCTCCTCGCCACGGCGACGTTCTACGTTGTGTACCCGGCGCTGCTGGTCGGCGCGCTCGGGGCACCACGCGCGCTGGCCTTCATCGCGCTCCACCAGGCGCTCTTCGGGCTCTACGTGGGGTCGGTGACGTCGGTCAACCACTGGGGGATGCCGATGCCCGACGGAGGCCACGGGCTCGACTTCCTCCGCCACCAGGTCACCACCTCGCGCAACCTCGCGGGGGGCGCGTGGGCCGACCTCTGGTTCGGCGGGCTCAACCGGCAGATCGAGCACCATCTGTTTCCGACGATGGCGCGCAACCGGCTGCGGGAGGCCGCGCCGGTGATCCGCTCGTTCTGCGAGGCGCGGGGCGTCGCGTGGCACGAGGTCGGGGTCGCCGAGGGGTACCGCGAGATGTTCAACACGCTGCGCAGCGTCGCCGTCGCGGTCGCGCGCGGCCAGCACCGGGGAAGTACACGATGATGCAGTTCATGACGACCGGCGGGCAGGACGCCCTGCTCGCCCTGCTCGACCGCGCCCTCACCACGGCGAAGGTCACCTTCGCGCTGCCGGGCCGCACCGCCACCGTCGGGCGCGGCGACGCGGTGGTCGCGACGGTCGCGGTGAGCGACGAGCGCTTCGGCGAGCGCGTGCTCGCCGAGGGGAACCTCGGGCTCGCCGAGAGCTACATGCGCGGCGGCTGGCGCGTCACGGAGGGGACGCTGGAGGGCTTCCTCACCGCCCTGGCCGAGAGCCGCCTCGACGAGCGCCTGCGCCTCGACGCGCGCACGGTGCTGACGATGGGGGCCCTCCGCGCGAGGCAGCTCCTGCGGGGGACGCGCGCCAACTCGCAGGCCCACTACGACGTCGGCGAGGACCTCTACGACGCCTTCCTCGACGAGACGCGCGGGTACACCTGCGGGTACCAGAAGACCCCCGACGACACCTCGGAGCAGCTCCAGGAGAACAAGTACGAGCGCCTCTGCCGCAAGCTCCGCCTGCGCGCCGGGGAGACGCTCTTCGACGTCGGCTGCGGCTACGGGGGCCTGCTCGTCCACGCGGCGAAGCACCACGGCGTCCGCGCGGCCGGCATCACCAACAGCGACGCGCACGGGGCCTTCGCGCAGAAGCGCATCCGAGCCGAGGGCCTGGAGGGCCGCGTCCGCGTCGACATCGGCGACCTGCGCGAGGCGCGCGGCGTCTACGACAAGGTGGTGAGCGTCGGGGTGCTCGAGCACCAGGGGCGGCACGAGCACGGCGCCTTCTTCGACACCGTGAGCCGGCTCCTCTCCGACGACGGCTTCGGGCTCGTCCACACCATCGGCTGCGTCACCGCCGAGAACACCCACGACCCCTTCATCCAGAAGTACATCTTCCCCGGCTCGACGCAGAACCCCCTGAGCGTCATCGTCCGCCACCTCGAGCGCCGCCGCCTCGCCGTCCTCGACGTGGAGAACGTCGCCCGCCACTACGCGCCCACCTCCCAGCGCTGGCTCGACCGCTTCCGCGAACGCCGCCACACACTCGACCCCAAGCGCTACGACGCGTCCTTCCTCCGCATGTGGGAGTACTACCTCGCGCTCTGCGTCGCCGGCGCGAGCGCCACGGACGGCGCCGTGTGGCAGGTGCTCTTCACCCGCAACTACCGCCGCCCGCTCCCGCTCCACCGCGTATGATCGACGGGGCGGCCATCGCCCGCGCGTCGCTCGGGCTCGACGACGACGTTGCCCGCGCCCTCGCGCAACACGCCGCGTGGCAGGCGCTCGCGCGCGGGGAGTCGCTCGGACCGGGGCGGTGCGGCGTGGTCGTGGCAGGGAGCGTCGCGACGGGCGATGGCGCGCGGGTGCTCGGGCGCGGCGGGGTCTTCTGGGGGGACGCCCTCGCGCTGCGCGACACGACCCTGATGGTCTTCACGGAGGCCGCGCTGGAGGCGACGCCGCGGGCAGCGATCGCGTTCGGCCGGGCGGCGGCGAGTCCCATCGCTGAGCGCGGGCGGCGCGTGGTGGCCGTCTGCGGGATGGCGCGCCACCGCAACCTCGCGCGCTCGCTGCGGGAGGCGCTCGAAGCGCAGGGCGCCACGCTGTCGGTCGACGGATCGCCCTGGGCCGCAAACGAGTCCCACAGCGCCGCGCGTCTTGCGGGCTGGCTCGACGCGCGCGACGACCGCTTCGTTCTCCTCGGGTGCTCGGACGAGCCGGGGCCGTGGGAGCGTTCCGCGTTCGCGTGCGCGGACGAGGTTCTGGTGCTCGCCGACGCGGCGGATGACCCGGGGCTGACGGCGGTCGAGCGCGCGCTCTGCCCGGCGCACGGCCAGCGGTGGACGCTCGCCCTCGTCCACCCGCGCGACGCCGCGATGCCACGTGGAACGGCGCGGTGGCTCGACGCACGCAGTGGCTCCGTTCGACATCGGCACGTGCGCGAGGGGTGCGTCGACGACGTCGCCCGCCTCGCCCGCGCTCTCGCCGGGACGGAGGTCGCCGTGGTGCTCGGCGCAGGCGGCGCCAGAGGCTTCGCGCACCTCGGTGTTCTCCGCGCGCTCGACGAGGTGGGTGTCCGCCCCGACCACCTCGCCGGGACCAGCGTCGGCGCGCTCGTCGGCGGGGCCCTCGCGGCGGGGCGTTCGCTCGACGAGGTCGCGGCGCTTGGGCGGGTGCTCCGCGCGGCGCGGCCCTTCGGCGACTGGACGCTCCCGGTGACGTCGCTCCTGCGCGGCGCTCGATTGGAGAGGGCCGTCCGTGAGGCGCTGGGGGACGTCGCCATCGAAGACCTCTGGCGCCCGTTCTTCTGCAACGCATGCGACATCGCGGGGCTGCGCGACGTCGCCCTCGACCGCGGGTCGCTCGCCGAGGCCTGCCTCGCGAGCTGCGCGCTCCCCGGGATGTTCGCGCCGCGGCGCATCGGCGACGCCCTCCTCATCGACGGCGGCACCACCGACCTCCTGCCGGTCTCCGCGATGCGGGCGCGCAGCGAGGGGACGCTCGTCGCCGTCGACGTGAGCCGGACGCGCGCGATCGACCCGTCGGCCGCGCGCCGCGGGTGGTGGTGGCGCTTCCTCGCGGGCGACGCGCGGGCGCTGAGCGCGTCGGAGGTGTTCTGGCGCGCGGCGACGCTCGACCCCGCGCGCCGGGTGGAGGACGCGGCCCGGCGCGCCGACCTCTTCCTCCGCCCGCCCGTCGAGGGCTTCGAAATGGACGACCTCCGCGCGATGGAGGAGATCACCCGCGTGGGCTACGAGTACGCCCGCAAGGCGCTGGCGGGGCGCGCCGCGTGAGCCCGCCCTCCCCGCGAGGCAACGTTTCGCGCGCTTCGTCTGCGCCCGCCTCCACTACACTCCCGCGCCCCACGTCATCGCCCCCGGCGAGGCCCATGCACCCGCTCCGAGACCTCCGCGCCTGGCTCTACCCCGACGACGTCGCCCCCGACGACCGCGACGATTTCGAAGCGTTCCGCCAGGCGGACGCGCGCCGGCAGACCCGCCTCATCGCCCTCGTGGTGATCGTGTTCACCGTGCTGTGGTGGCCGCTCGACCCGCTCGTGCTCGCGCGCATCCCCGAGGCGCGCGGGCCGTACTTCATCTGGCGCGGGGTCATCGTCGGCGTCGTCGCGACCTTCCTCGCGGTCGGGCCCCTCCTGCGCTCGCACCGCGCCCACACGCTCGGCTTCGCGCTCACCGGCCTCGTCGGCACCGGCTTCATGGGCTGGATCCTCGCCGACGTCGCGGGGCCCGACCGCCCCTGGATCCACTTCGCCAACACCCTGATGTTCACCACCGTGACGGTGCCCCTCGTGCCCGCGGCGCGGCTGGCGCTCACCGCGCTCATCGGCGCCGCGTGCGTGACGATGTATTTCGCCCACCGCCCCGAGTTTCTGAGCCTCGCGTACGGGCCGGTGCTGGTGAGCTTCCTCCTCAGCAACGGGTGCCTGAGCCTGCTGTTCGGGCACACGCTCTTCCGCCTGAAGGTGCGCAACTGGGCGCAGGCGCGGGCGGTGGAGCGCGCCAACCGCTTCCTGGAGAAGCGCGTGCGCGAGAAGACCCAGGACCTCTCGCTCCTACTGTCGCAGGTGGAGGCCGCCCGCGAGCTCGAGCGCACCCGCATCGCCCGCGACCTCCACGACGACCTCGGCCAGGAGCTCGCCGCCATCCGCTACGCCCTCCGCCTCACGAAGCGCCACTACGAGCGCCAGCCCTCGGCCATCGAGCGCAACCTCGACGAGTTGGCGGGCCTCCTCGACCGGACCCAGACCAGCATGCGCCAGATCCTCCAGGACCTCCGCCCCCGCGTGCTCGACGACCTCGGCCCCGTGGCCGCCGTCGAGTGGCTCGTCACCCGCGTCGGGCGCCGCATCGAGGGGGCGGTGACGTTCTCCAGCAGCGGCGACGCCGAGGCGCTCCCGCCCGAGATGTCCCTGTGCCTCTTCCGCGTCGCCCAGGAGGCGCTCAACAACGCCGTCACCCACGCCGCGGCCGCGAACATCCACGTCGAGCTCGCGATCGAGCCGCGCACCGTGAAGCTCTCCGTCCGCGACGACGGCGGCGGCTTCGACCCCGGCGCCCCGCGCCGCGGGACGGGGCTCCTCGGGATGCGCGAGCGCGCCGACGCCCTGCACGGCCGCCTCCGCGTGAAATCCGAGCCGGGGGCCGGGTCGACCGTCGAGCTGGTTCTTCCGCTGCGTGCGAGCGCGGCGCCGGGGCTGAGGCTCGAGCTGTGATCCGGGTGTTCATCGCCGACGACCACCCGGTGTTCCGGAGCGGCCTCCGCAAGGTGCTGGAGGACACCGGGCAGGTCGCCGTGGTGGGCGAGGCCGACGACGGGCGCCAGGTGCTCCTCGCGCCGAACAAGCACCGCTGGGACATCCTAGTGCTCGACGTGTCGCTGCCGCGGGTGAGCGGCATCGAGGTGCTCCGGCGGCTCCGCGAGGAGATGCCCTCGCTCAAGGTGCTGGTGGTGTCGATGTTCCCCGAGGAGCAGTACGCGGCGCGGATGATCGCGGAGGGGGCGCTGGGGTACGTGTCGAAGGCTCGGCCCCCGGAGGAGATGGTCGCGGCGATCGAGCGGGTGGCCGCCGGCGGGCGCTGGGTCCGCGCGGAGAGCGTGCCCCCGAAGGGCGAGGTGGCGGCGCCGCACGCGCAGCTCACGGCGCGCGAGCACCAGGTGTTCACGCTCATCTGCCAGGGGCTCTCGGTGACCGACATCGCCGTCGAGCTCGACCTGCGCGTGAGCACGGTGAGCAACCACCTCGGCAAGGTGAAGGAGAAGCTCGGCGCGCGCTCAGTCGCGGAGATCGTCTCCTACGCCCACCGCGCCGGGCTGATGGAGTAGCGGCGGCGGACGCGGTGGGCGCGGACCACCGACGGACCGCACCTCACGCGGCGCGGCGGGCGGCCTCCCCGAGCGGCGCCCGTATCCGCGCGACGAGCGCCTCCACCGCGGAGGCCAGCGCCGGCGCCTCCGCGCGGACCCGCGCCGTCACCGCGTCGCAGCGCGCGTCGAGCTCCGCGAGGCCCCGCGCGGCGCTCCCCGCGGCGTCGAGCCCCGCGCGCAGCCGCCGGACGTCGGCCTCCACCTTCTCCTCCCGCGGGATCGCGAGCGTCGCGCGGAAGCGCTCGCGGGCGCGCGGCGGCAGGCGCGCGGCGCAGTCGGCCGCGAGCCAGGAGGGCTTCCCCTCCCAGAGGTCGCACGCGGGGCGGTCGCGCCCCTTGTCGCCGAGGAGGTCGACGAGGTCGTCCTGCAGTTGGAAGAGGGCGCCGAGCGAGAGGCCGAGCTCGCGCAGGGCGGGCGTCCGGTCGGGCGCGCCGTCGACGCGGGCGCACGCGGCGCCGTGCGTGAGGGCGAGCGCGAAGAGGGCCCCCGATTTGCCGCGGGCGATGCGCTCCCACGCGGCGGGCGTCGGGAGCTCGCCGTCGCGGCGGAGGGCGAGCTCGGCGCCCTGGCCGTGCGCGGCGCGGCGGAGCGCGGCGGCGTGCTCGGCGGCGGCGAGGGCGTGGAGGTCGGGCGGGAGCGCGGCGCGCCGGAGGGCCTCGTCGGCGAGGTAGAAGAGCAGGTCGCCGGCGTTGATGGCCTGGGCGGCGCCGAAGCGGGCCCACACGCTGGGGCGGCCGCGGCGGACGTGGTCGCCGTCCATCACGTCGTCGTGGCAGAGGGTGGCCGCGTGGACGAGCTCGACCGCGAGCCCCGCCCACAACGCGGCCTCGCGCGCCGCGGGCGACGGCGACGGCACGAGCGCTCGGAGCGCCAGCGTGGGGAGCGCGGCGCGGAGGCGCTTGCCGCCGCCGACGACCTGGTGGCGGGCGGCGGCGAGGAGGTCGTCGCAGGCGTCGGGCTCGCCCGCGAGGAGGGATTCGAAGCGGGCCTCCTGCGAGGGCCAGAGGGCGGCGGCGGCGCGGGCGAGGTCGTGGGTCACGGCGGGTCTCCTCCGGCGCGTCAGACGGGCGCGCCGAGCATCAGGCGGCAGAGGCGTTCGGGGCAGCGGTCGACCATGGCGCGGGCCTGCGCGGCGACCGCGACGAGGCGGGGGAGGCCGGCGTCCCGGGCCCGGCGCGACGCGGCGTCGGCCGCGCGGCGGGCCTCGTCGAGCGTGCGGGCGAGCGCGGCGGAGGCGAAGAGGCGCGCGCGGAGCTGCGGGTCCCTCGGGTCGACGCCTTCGGCCGCGAGCCACTGGAGCAGCGGGGTGACGCGGCCGCCCGCGGCGTCGTCGGGCGCGTTGTACACGTCGTTGACGAGCTGGAGCGCCGTCCCCACCTCGCGGACGAACTCCACCAGCTCCCCCGCCGCGCCCGACCCCGCCAGCGCCGCCATCGCCGCGAGCGGGACGGCCATCGGCAGGAACTTCACCCCCATCCACCCGAGGTCGTGGTCGTCGACGGCGGCGCCGCGCGCGTCGACCTCGCCCGCGGCGACGTCGGCGAAGCGGGCCATGATGTCCGAGCGGAGCGCGAAGGCCTCGGCGCCCGGCGCGGCGCGGGCGAAGAGGCGGAGGTGCTCGGCGAGGAGCGCCTCGGCGGCGTAGACGGACGCGCGGTCGACGCGGTCGGGCTCGTCGACGAGGTCGTCCTGCACGCGGACGTAGGCGTACCCGAGGACGGTGGAGCGCCCGAGCAGCGCGACGCGCGGGTCGCCCGCGAGCCCGAGGTCGCCCGCGCAGGCGTCAACGAGGGCGACGAAGGGCGTGGTGGCGGGGCGGGTGAAGGCGTCGCGGAGGTCGCGGGCGCCGTTCATCCCGGCGAGCCGGCCGAGGGCCTCGTCGAGGCGGCGGCGGACGGCGGGGCGGCGCGGTCGCGGACGCGGGCGAGGTCGTCGACCGCGTCCGCGAGCCAGTGGTCAGTGCGAGAGGTGGTCGCGTCGAAAGGCATCGAGGGAGTCCTCCACGTCGAGGGTGAGGTCGATGAGGCACCAGGCGACCGAGACGCGCAGGTAGGCGTCGAGGTCGCGGAAGTAGTCGTGTTGAAGCCGCCGCCGCGCCTCGGCGACGGCGGCCCCGTCGGGGCGCGCGCCGAAGCGGCGGAGCGCGAGCGGCGCGTGGCGGTGCATCGCCGCGGCCTCGGGCAGCCCGCCGAGCCGCGCGCTCACGCCCGCGAGCATCGCCCTCGCCCGCGCGCGGTCGGCCTCGGGGATCCGCCCCGCGGAGAGGATCGTCGCGGCCCGGTCGGCCACCTGCTCCTCGTGGCGGACGTCGCCGCCGAGGAGGCCGTGCTCCGCGCGGAGGGCGTGGCCGATCTCATGCCCGACGAGCCGCGGCGCGAGGGCGCGGAAGAGCCACGCCGCGTCGGCCGCGGGGACGCCCATCATCCCGCCGTGGAGCGCCGCGCGGAGGGCCTCGTCGGGCGCGTCGAGCGACACGGTCGCCACGCGGATCGCGCCGTCGTGGTAGGCCGAGAGGATCCCGCCGCAGGGCTCGACGGCGGCGCGGAGGGCGACGCCCGCGCGGGCGAGCGCGTCGCGCTGGGCTTCGAAGCTCGCGGCGACCTCAGGCCACATGGTCGACCTCGAAGGCGCGGATGAGCCCGCCGCGGACGGCGAAGCGGCCGTGCCAGCGGGTGGCGGGCTCGCCCGGCGCGGCGACGGTCTCCCAGCGGGCCTCGGCGCCGCCGTCGGTGGCCCTCACGTCGAGGAAGCGCGAGCGCGACGCGGGCGCGTGGGCCCGCCAGAGCGCCAGCTTGAAGCACACCCCGTCGCGGCCGGGCGGCTGGAGCGGCACGGGGTTGCGGTCGTCGCAGTCGGGGGCGACGACGTCGGCGAGGTCCTCCCAGCGGCCCGTCTCCAGCACCTCGGCGAAGCGGCGGACGAGGCGGACGGCGCCGTCGCGGCGCACGAGGGACTCGGCGCGGACGTCGGGCCACGGCGCGGCCGCGGCGCCCGCGCGGTACGACGCGCGCCGGCCGGGGACGACGTCGTGGCAGACCAGGTCGTTGCCGAGGAGCGGCGCGCCCGAGGCCGTGACGAACGCGCGGCAGTGCCCACAGTCCTCGCGGTGCTCGCAGCCGCGGCAGCCGTCGAAGTCGCGGTCGCGCAGGGCGGCGTGCGCGGCGACGCCCTCGATGCGGTCGAAGAGCCCGGAGGCCCAGCGACCGTAGATGGGCTCTTTCACCGGGTGGCAGGAGGAGACGCCCTGGTCGGCGTGGACGCAGACGCGCCCGCGGCCCGCGGCGCACTGGTAGAGCTGGTCGGCGGGGTAGCCGAGCGCGCGGAGGAGCGGGTTGATCATCGGGAAGGCCCCCACCCGCACGCGGATCCCGACGCGCCACGCGAGGGCGGCGTGGGCGGCGAGGGCGCGGACGTCGTCGGGCGAGAGGGCGTCGACGGCGGCGCCGGGCTTCTGCGTCCCCGACGGGCCGACGCCGACGGGGAAGAGGGTGACGCCCGCCATCCGCGGGTGGCGCCGCGCGCGCTCGAGCAGGAAGGTGGGGAGCACGGCGAGGACAGCCGGCGTGACGACGGTCATGACGGTGACGGGGACGCCCGCGTCGAGGAGCCTCTCGGTGGCGCGGTCGGCCTGCGCGAAGCGCCCGTCGCCGCGGACGGCGTCGTGGAGGTGGGCGGGGCCGTCGAAGCTCACCGAGAGGGCGACGCGGCCGCCGTAGGCGCCGAGCCGGCGGACGTGCTCGTCGGTGAGCATCGTCCCGTTGGTGTTGATGAGCGCCGCGGGGTAGCCGAGCGCGAAGGCGAGGTCGAGGAGGTCGAAGATGTCGCGGCGCGCGAAGGGCTCGCCGCCGGTGAGGTGGAGCAGGTCGAAGCGCCCCGCCCCCTCACGGATCACCTCCTCGGCGACCGCGCGCGGGAGGTCGCTCGTCCAGTCGCGCGACCAGCCGACGAAGCAGTAGTCGCAGCGGAGGTTGCAGCGCCGCGTGATCTCGATGTCGAGGGAGCGTTCCATGGGGGCGGGGCCTTCGCGCGGGCTCAGGTGTTGGTGTTGGTGTTGGTGTTGGTCATCGCGGCGGCCCCCTGGGCGGCGGCGCCGCGGACGACGGCCTCGGCCTCGGCCGCGTCGAGCGCGACGCCGCGGGCGGCGAGCTGCGCGCGGACGGCGCCGGCGTCGCTGCGCGCGATCGCGCCGGCGAGCGCGCAGATCGCGTCGTGGTCGCCCTGGATGGCCGTGAGGATGCGCTGGGTGGTCTCGTTCATGGCGGTTCTCCTTGCGCGCCGGCGGTGCTCGGCCGGCGCGGGGACCCCCATCGCAACGGCCGTACCGGGCCGCCGGCGGGGGTTCGCGGGGTTCGCCGGTGCAGGTTGTGAAGCGGGCCGCGCAACCCGCGCGGTGTTGTGAAGGGCGGCGCCGCGGAGCGAGGCGACGAGCGCGCGGACGCGCCGCGCCCAACGCCCCCAGGCGAGCGAGGGCGCGGTCGCGCGGAGCGACGACGCGAGGTCGACGAGCCGGCGCGCCACCGGGTCGAAGGCCACCTCGGGGCAGTACGCGCCGAGGGCGCAGCGCTCGTATTGATCGAGGCGGAGCGCGAGACAGTCGGCGTCGAGCTCGCCGTCGGCGAGCGAGGCGATGGCGGCGAGGAGGTCGTCGGCTTCGCGGTCGTGGCGGTCGCGTTGGGTCATGGCGGTTCTCCTTGTGGCGCGCGGGGCGCGTGCGGTCGGGGCTTCACGGCGCGTGCCGGTCGCCGCGGGTACGCGCGTTGCTCACGACGCGGGCGCGCCGCGCCGGGCGGCGCAGGAGACGACGCCCCGATGCCCACGGAAGACACCTCCCTCCCCGCCATCGACGCCTACTACGAGCGCTTCACCGACGCGTACGTCGCCTACGGCGGCGAGGCGGGCGCGTGGCACTTCGGCCTGTGGGGCGACGGCGACGTCGCGACGCGCGAGGCGGCCCTCGCGGCTTCGAACCGGGCGCTCTGCGCGGGCCTCGGGCTCCGGCCCGGGATGCGCGTCCTCGACGCGGGCTGCGGCTGCGGCGGGCTCGCGGTGTACCTCGCGCGCGCGTTCGGCGTGGAGGTGGTGGGGGTGACGGCGTGCGCGAGCCACGTGGCCCTCTGCGAGCGCAACGCCGCGGCGCAGGGCGTGGGGCACCTCACGACGTTCCGCCGGATGGACTTCAACGCGCTCGAGCTCCCGGGCGGGCACTTCGACGCGGTGTTCCACCAGGAGACGTTCACGTACGTGACCGACCTGCGGCGCCACCTCGCGGGCGTCCGCCGCGTGCTGAAGCCCGGCGGCCGGCTCCGGGTGATGGACGGCTTCCGCGGCGAAGCCCCGCTCGACGCGCGCGGCGAGTCGCTCCACCGCGACATGCAGCGCGGCTGGCGGATCGGGCCGATGGCGACCCTCGCGGCGCTGCGGGAGGCGCTCGCGGCGGAGGGCTTCGACGGCGTGACCGTGCGCGACCTCGCGGCGCGCGTGGCGCCGAGCGCGCGGGAGGTGCTGGCGGCCGACGGCGCGCGCGAGCTCCTGCGGGCGCTCGGGCGGATGGCGCCCGAGGCGGACCCGGAGGTCGCCGCGCACAATGCTGCGGCGACGGGCTTCTGCCGCTGCGTGCTGGAGGGGACGTTCGACTACGCGCTCGTCGAGGCTGCGCGGCCCGCGGAGGCGTGACGCGCAGCGCGGCGGCGCGTCGGGCGCGGGCGGCTCATCGCCGGCGGCGGTGGCGGCGGCCGTGGCGGTCGTGGCCGCGGTCGTCGAGGTCGGTGGCCGTCTCGGGCGCGGCGTCGGGCGTCGCGGAGGCGGGGTCGACGATGCGAAACTCCACGCGCCGGTTGCGCGCGCGCCCACGGCCCGAGCGGTTGGACGCGACGGGGCGCGTGTCGCCGAAGCCGTGGGCCTCGAGGCGGGCGGCGTCGACGCCGTGCTCGGTGAGCCAGCGCATCACCGACTCGACGCGCCGCTGGGAGAGCTCGAGGTTGCCCTGCGGGTCGCCGCGGTCGTCGCAGTGCCCCTCGATGGAGACGCGGCGGATGTCGGCGCTGGCCTGCATCACGTCGGCGACGCTCGCGAGCAGCGGGTAGCTCCGTCGGCGGATCGTCGCGCGCGCCGTGTCGAAATGGACGGGCTCGAGGATCTCGATCCGCTGGCCGGTCACGCGCACGTTGGAGGGGCAGCCGTTGCGCTGCGGGTCGAGCGACGGCGCGCCGGGCTCGTCGGGGCAGTGGTCCGTGACGTCGGGGACGGTGTCGCGGTCGCGGTCGGCGAGGGGGCACCCCACGCGTGCGGGGTCGGGGTGCGCGCCCGCGGGGACGTCGGGGCACGCGTCGGCGGGGTCGAGCACGCCGTCGCCGTCGGTGTCGACGGGAGGCGGAGGCGGCGGAGGCGGAGGCGGCGGAGGCGGAGGCGGCGGAGCGGGCGGCAGAGGAGCGGGCGGTGGCGCGGCGCGGGGAGGTGCGATCGGCGGAGGAGGCGCGGGCGTCGGGGGGCGCGCGCCCTGCCATCCGACCACGACGCTCGCGCTCCAGAAGGGGGCGTCGCCCGAGCCGTTGTCGTCGTACGCCTCGCCCGCGGGGGGCGACGCGACGAGGTCGCCGACGCGGAGCACGGGGCCCACGACGAGGCCCGCGGCGAGCGGGATCGTCCACCCCGCGCCCGCGCCGAGGTAGACGCGCTGGAGGCCGTCGCCGCCCGTCACGCCCAGCCCGGCCTCGAGGTCGACGAAGACGGAGCCGAGCGCGGGCGAGAGTTCGAAGACCCCGCGCGGGCCGGCGGAGAAGGTGGTGAGGCGGCCGGTGGGCCCGCCGTCGACGCCGGGCCACCACCAGGTGGAGGCGCCGCCCTGCACGGCGAGGGAGCCGACGATGCGGACGGCGACGCGTCCGCCGACGCCGTAGCCGAGGCCGAAGCGCTCGCTCTGCGGCGCGGTGAGCTGCCCGCCGACGGCGCCCTCCACGTGGAGCGAGACGCGGCGGAGGGCCTGCGCGTTCAACTCGCGCGGGAGCGCGACGAGCGCGAGGGCGGCGGCGAGCGCGAGGCGGGGTGCGGGGCGGGCGGTGGTCATCGTCGGGGCTCCTCGCGGGGAAGGGTTCAGCGGCAGCACAGGACGCCCCCGCCGGCCCAGGCCGGGCGGGTGACCGCGCAGCTCGTGAGGTAGGGGTCCGCGCAGACGAAGTTGCTGACGGCCGCGCAGAGGTTGTCGGAGGTGTCGGAGAGCCCCTCACAAGACTCCTCACGGCCGAAGTTCAACGCGCCGGTGCCGCGCGCGCAGCCGTAGAGGTCGTTGTTGAGGGTCGGGGTCTGGGCGCAGTCGTACGTCGCGGGGATCGCCTCGTTCGTGCATCCGCGCGTGACCGAACCGTAGAGCGTCGCGCAGCGCCCGCCGCCGGCGGCGGAGATCGATGCGGCGAAGAAGAAGCCCTCGTCGAGGTCGGCGTCCACGCACCCGCGCGGGAGGCGCGCGCGGATGTCGCCGCTCCGGCAGACGTGCCAGCCGACCGCGCAGAGGTCCTGCGCGCTGCAGCCGACGCCGTTCGGGTTGGTCGCGCTGCTGTTGCCGCTCGCGACGCAGGCGGGCGCCCCGGAGCGGAGCGGGAGCGGGAAGACGCCCGGCAGCGACCACGCGCCCGCGCAGGCCGCGATGTTCGGGTACGTGGACGTGTTCGCGTAGCCCTCGCGCGTGCCGTCGGCGCAGCCCGCGCTGGAGGTGCCGGCGGTCGCCTCGCAGACGCCGCCGTTGCAGCTCTGACCCGCCGCGCAGACGCGGCCGCAGGCGCCGCAGTTGTTCGCGTCGGAGCCGATCATCGCGCAGCGCCCCCCGCACTGCCGCGTGCCGCACGGGCACGGCCCGGCGGAGCACGCGCCGCTGAGGCAGACCTGGCCCGACGCACACACGTTGCCGCACGCGCCGCAGTTGCCGGGGTCGCCGACCAGGTCGCTGCACGTGGACCCGCACAGGAACGTGCCGACCGCGCACGCGCCGCAGCTCCCCCCGGCGCACACGGCGGGCGACGGGCACATTCGTCCGCACGCGCCGCAGTGGCCCGCCGCCGTCCGCAGGTCCACCTCGCACCCGTTGAGGGCGTTCCGGTCGCAGTCCCCGTAGCCGACCTCGCAGACCCAGGTGCAGGCGGGCGTCGTCGCCCCGCCGCACAGACCGATCGCGTGGGCCGGTGGGACGCAGCGGTTCCCGCACGCGCCGCAGTTGCTCGGGTCGTAGCGGGTGTCGAGTTCGCAGCCGTCGGTGGCGACGCGGTTGCAGTCGGCGTACGGCAAGCTGCAGGAGTACCCGCAGACCCCCGCCGTGCAGACCCCCGCGCCGTGGGCCACGTCGGGGCACGAGAGCCCGCATCTGCCGCAGTTGTTTCGCGACGTCTGCGTGTCGACGCAGACCGCGCCGCAGAGCGTCCTCCCGGCCGCGCACGTGGTCACGCACGCCCCCGCCACGCACGCCTGCCCCGCGGCGCACGCGCGGCCGCACATGCCGCAGTTGGCCGCGCTCGTGCGCACGTCGGTCTCGCAGCCGTTGGCCGCCGCCCCGTCGCAGTTGCCGAAGCCCGTCGCACACGCGAACGTGCACGCCCCGCCCAGGCAGACGGGCGTCGCGTTGGCCGGCGTCGGGCACGCGTTGCCGCAGGACCCGCAGTTGCGCGCGTCGGTCGCCGTCGTCACGCACGACGCCCCGCACGCCACCGTCCCCGCGCCGCAGGTCGTGGTGCACGCGCCCGCCGAGCACACCTGCGGGCTCACGCACACCGACCCGACGCAGCGCCCGCAGTGGGCGTTGTCCGCGCGCCCGTCGACCTCGCAGCCGTTGGCCGCCGCGCCGTCGCAGTCGAGGTAGCCCGCGTCGCAGGCCGCCACCGTGCACGCGCCGCCCGCGCACCCTGCCGTGGCGTGGGGGAGCGCGCACCGGCCCCCGCACGCGCCGCAGTTCGCGGGCGACGTCGCGAGCGTCACCTCGCAGCCGTCGGCCGCGCTCCCGTTGCAGTCGCCGAAGCCCGCGTTGCAGGTGATCGCGCAGGCCCCGCCCACGCACACGCCCGCGCTCACGTTGGCCGCCGCGCAGCTCACGCCGCACGCCCCGCAGTTGCCCGCGTCGGTCGCCGTGCTCACGCAGGCCCCGCCGCAGAGCGTCGCGCCCGGGGCGCACCCGCACGCACCCCCCGCGCAGGTCTGGCCGGCGGGGCACGCGCGGCCGCACGTGCCGCAGTTGCCCGCGCTCGTCGCGGTGCTCGTCTCGCAGCCGTCCGCCGCGCTCCCGTTGCAGTCGCCGAAGCCCGCGCGGCACGTGAGCGAGCACAACCCCGACGCGCACGACCCCGACGCGACGTTGGCGCCGACGCAGTTGACCCCGCAGCCGCCGCAGTTGGCCGGGTCGGTCGACGGGTTGACGCACGCGCCGCCGCAGCTCACCGCGCCGGCCGGGCACGCGCAGACGCCGGCGGCGCACGCCTGGCCGGCGGCGCACGCCCGCCCGCAGGCGCCGCAGTTGGACGCGCTCGTCGCGAGGTTCACCTCGCAGCCGTTGGCGGCGCTGCGGTCGCAGTCCGCGGTGCCCGAGGGGCAGGTCACGCCGCACACCCCGCCCGCGCAGGACGCGGTGCCCGGCGTCCCCGCGGCGCAGGCCGCCCCGCAGGCGCCGCAGTTCGTGGGGTCGGTGGCGGTGTTGACGCAGCGGCCCGCGCAGAGGGTCGTCCCCGCGTGGCACGCGCAGCTCCCGGCGGCGCAGGTCTGGCCGGCGGGGCAGAGCCTGCCGCACGACCCGCAGTTGCCGCCGTCGGTCTGGAGGTTGACGCAGCTCCCGCCGCAGAGCGTCGTGCCCGCGGCGCAGGTCGAGACGCAGGCGCCGCTCGCGCAGATCTCGCCCGCCGCGCAGGCCCGCCCGCACCCGCCGCAGTGCGCGACGTCGGTGAAGGTGTTGACGCAGCGGCCCGCGCAGAGGGTCGTCCCGCTCGGGCACGCGCAGCTCGCGGCGACGCACGTCTGGCCCGACGGGCACGCGACGCCGCAGCCGCCGCAGTTGGACGCGGAGTTGAGCAGGTCGGCCTCGCAGCCGTTGGCCGCGGCGCCGTCGCAGTTGGCGTAGTTGGGGTCGCAGCCGAACGAGCACCGCGTCCCCGAGCAGAGCGGGACCGCGTGGGTCCCCGCGGGCACGGAGCACGCGGCGCCGCAGGCCCCGCAGTTCGACGGGTCGTTGGCGGCGGTGATGCAGCGGCCCGCGCAGGGGACGGTGCCCGACGGGCACGCGCAGACCCCCGCCGCGCACGACTGGCCCGCGGGGCAGGCGTTGCCGCAGGCCCCGCAGTTCGACGCGCTCGTCCGCGTGTCGACGCAGGCGCCGCCGCACACGGTGTACGCGCAGGTCGCCCGGCACGCCCCGCTCGAGCACGTCGTCCCCGCGGGGCACGCCACGCCGCACGCGCCGCAGTTGAGCGGGTCGTCCTGCACCGCGACGCAGGCGCCGCCGCACAGCAGCGCGCCGGAGGTGCAGGCCCCGCACGCCCCGTTGACGCAGAGCTGGAGCGCGCCGCAGCGGTTGCCGCAGGCCCCGCAGTTGGCCGCGTTGCGCTGGAGGTCGACCTCGCAGCCGTCCGACAGGACCCCGTTGCAGTTGGCGAAGCCCGCGTCGCAGACCCGCGTGCACGCGCCCGTCCGGCAGACCAGCGGGTAGTGGGGGACGGCGCTCGCCGGGCACGCCACGCCGCACGCGCCGCAGTTGGCGTTGTCGCTCGCCGTCGACATGCACGCGGCCGGCGCCCCGGCGGCGCCCGGGCACAGCGTCGTCCCCGCCGGGCACGCGCAGGCCCCGCGCACGCACGTCTGCCCGCTCGCGCACGCCGCCCCGCACGCACCGCAGTGTTCGTTGCTCGTCGCGGTGTCGACGCAACGGACGCCGCACACCGTCCCCGTGCAGCTCGACCGGCACGCGCCCGCCGAGCACACCTGCCCGCCCGCGCACGCCGCCCCGCACGCGCCGCAGTTGGCCGGGTCGGTCTGCGTGTCGACGCACGCGCCGCCGCAGGCCGTCCCGCTCACGCACGCGCAGGCACCCGCGACGCACGCCCGCCCCGCACCGCACGCGCGGCCGCACCCGCCGCAGTGGGCCGAGGTCGACGCGAGCGCCGCCTCGCACCCGTTGCTCGCGTCGCCGTCGCAGTCCGCGAAGCCCGCCGCGCACGCGAGCCCGCACGCGCCCGCCACACAGGTCGCGGCCGCGTTGGGCCCCGCCGCGCACGCCCGCCCGCAGGACCCGCAGTTGGCGACGTCGGTCGCGAGCGTGACGCAGCGCCCGCCGCAGGCCGCCGTGCCCGCCGGGCACGCGCACGCCCCCGCGACGCACGACTGCCCCGCCGCGCAGGCCGCGTTGCACGCGCCGCAGTGGCTCGCGCTCGTCCGCGTGTCGACGCACGACGCCCCGCACATCGTCCCCGCGCAGGTGGCCCGGCACGCGCCCCCCGAGCACACCTGCCCCGCGCCGCAGGCGTTGCCGCAGCGCCCGCAGTGGGCGGCGTCGGATGCGGTGTCGACGCAGGCCCCGCCGCACGCGGCCGTCCCCGCCGGGCAGGCGCAGAGCCCGGCGGCGCAGGTCTGGCCCGGGGCGCAGGCGCGACCGCAGGCGCCGCAGTTCGAAGCGCTCGTCGCGAGGGGGGTCTCGCACCCGTTGGCGAGGGCGCCGTCGCAGTCGCCGAAGCCCGCGGCGCACGCGAGCCCGCACGCGCCGCCCGCGCACGCCGCCGTCCCGTTGGCGCCGCTCGGGCACGCCACCCCGCAGCCGCCGCAGTTGCGGGCGTCGCTCGCGAGGACGACGCAGGCCCCGCCGCAGAGCGTGCTCCCCGGCGCGCAGCGGCACGCGCCGTCGACGCACACCTGGCCCGCGCCGCACGCGCGGCCGCAGACGCCGCAGTTCGCGGACGCGGTGGCGAGGCTCACCTCGCAGCCGTTGGCCGCCGCGCGGTCGCAGTCGCCGAAGCCCGCGACGCACGCGAGGCGGCACGCGCCCGCCTCGCAGAAGGGCGTCCCCGCGGCGCCCCCGCGGCAGGCGTTGCCGCACGCGCCGCAGTTGCCGACGTCGGTCGCCAGCGCGGCGCACGCGCCCCCGCACGACGTCGCCCCGGCCGGGCACGCGCACGCCCCGGCGGCGCACACCTGCCCCGCCGCGCAGACCCGCCCGCACGCGCCGCAGTTGTCCACGTCCGTGGCGGTGTCGACGCACCGCCCGCCGCAGGTCGCGCCGGGGCACGTCGCGCGGCACGCCCCCGCGGCGCACACCTGCCCCGGGGCGCACGCGCGCCCGCAGCCCCCGCAGTGGGCGGCGTCGTTGGCGGTGCTCACGCAGGCCCCCGCGCAGAGCGTCGACCCGTCGGGGCAGCCGCACGCCCCCCGCGCGCACACCTGCCCCGTCGCGCAGGCGCGCCCGCAGCCCCCGCAGTGGCGCGCGTCGGACGCGGTCGCGACCTCGCAGCCGTTGGCCGCCGCGCCGTCGCAGTCGGCGAAACCCGCGGCGCAGGTGAGGCCGCACGCCCCCCGCGCGCAGGAGGCCGCCGCGTTGGGCCCCTGCCCGCACGCGCGCCCGCAGGCCCCGCAGTGGGCGGGGTCGGTGTCGGGGTCGACGCAGGCGCCCGCGCAGGTGGCGCCGGCGCAGGCCGCGCGGCACACGCCGAGGGCGCAGGTGTCGCCCGCGGCGCAGGCGTTGCCGCAGGCGCCGCAGTGGCGCGCGTCGGCGCGGAGGTCGGACTCGCAGCCGTTGGCCGGCGCGCCGTCGCAGTCGCCGAACCCCTCGTCGCAGCGGTTGCCGCAGGCGCCCCCCACGCACGTCGCCGAGGCGCGGGGGGCCACCGCGCAGGCCCGGCCGCAGGCGCCGCAGTTCGCGGCGTCGTCGGCGAGGGCGGCCTCGCAGCCGTTGGCGGCGTCGCCGTCGCAGTCGCCGCGCCCCGGGTCGCAGACGAGGCCGCAGCGCCCGGCGGCGCAGGCGGGCCGCGCGGCGGGCGCGGCGGGGCAGGCGTTGGCGCAGGCGCCGCAGTTGGCGGGGTCGGCGGAGACGTCGGCCTCGCAGCCGTTGGCGGCGGCGCGGTCGCAGTCGGCCCGGAGCGCGTCGCACGCGCGGACGGCGCAGCGCCCGTCGGCGCACACCGCGGTCCCGCCCGGGGCCGCGCACGCCGCCCCGCAGGCGCCGCAGTGGGCGACGTCGGCGCGGACGTCGACGCAGGCGCCGGCGCAGCACGAGAGGCCCGACGCGCACGGGGTCGCGGCGTCGCAGCGCGCGGCGCAGCGGCCGGAGGCGCAGACGGCGCCGGCGGGGCACGGGTCGGACGAGAGGCACTCGACGCAGGCGTGGCGGGCGACGTCGCAGCGGCGCCCGGCCGGGTCGGCGGCGCACGCGTCGTCCGTGCGACAGCCCGCGACGCAGGCCCGCGTGTCGGGGTCGCAGTGCTGGCCGAGGGGGCAGGTGTCGTCGGCGGGGACGCAGCCGACGCAGCGCCCGGTGGCGGTGTCGCAGCGGGCGCCCGCGCAGTCCTGGTCGCCGCGGCACGGGACGGCCGCCACCTCGGCGCGGTCGGGGTCGGGCGCGTCGGACGCATCGAGGCCGGGCCGGTCGAGGGCGCCGAGGTCGCCGGGCGCGCGCGCGTCGCCCCACACCACGGGCGCGCCGTCGGAGCAGCCCGCCGCGAGCGCCGCGATCACGAGCGCGAGCGCCGCGCGCCCCCAGTGTCGTCCGTCGAACCGCGCGTCTCGTCGCATGGGATCCTCCGCGCGCCCATCGGTGCCCATCAGGGGTGCCGTGGGGCGCCCCTCGAAGGGATCACCGGGGCGCCGAAGGCCCGCCAAGATCGACCCAAGAACGCGCCCAAGGCGGCGTGGCGACCCGACCTTCGCAACGAGCGAGCGGCAAACCGCGGCGCGTGAGCGCCCGGGCTCGACTCCCCGCGAGGCTCCGCTCCCACGGCACCCCGCGCGTCAGCGGAAGACCACCTCGACGCGGGCGTCGAGCGCGTACCCGCCGCGCTCGCTGCGGAGCACCTCGCGGAGGCCGAGGCGCCGGAGGTCGCCGAGCGCGACGTAGAGCCGGCTCGCGCCCACCTTCGGGCCGAGCCGCTGGTCGCCCCAGGCGGCCGCGACGAGCGCCTCCGCGGGGACGGCCTCCGACGGCCGCGCGAGGCTCCGCTCGCAGAGCGCCCACAGGAGCTTGCGCAGCACCGGCCGCGCCCCGAGCTCCACCACCTCGCCGCCGAGCGAGAACCACCCGCCCCCGTGCGCCACCGCGAGCCTCGGCGCCGGGCGGGCGTCGCGCGCGGGCGCCCCGGCGGCCTCCGCGCCGTCGAACATCGCCCCGTGCTCCGCGAGCTGCGCCTCGAGGATCCGCAGCGCGATGCGCGCGTCGTCCGAGGCGTCGAGCAGCCGGAGCGGCGCGGGGGCGCCCGGCGGCGCGGGGAGCGTCGCGGCCCGGGTGGCCTCGACGCGCTGGAGCACCGCCCGCCAGCGCGCGAGGGCCCCGTCGCGGTCGCCGAGCGCGAGCGAGCGGCGCGCCTCGCTGACGTCGACGTGGGCGGCGTAGAGCCCGAGCACCGCGACGAGCGCCGGGTCGCCCCCCACCGCGGCGCGCGCCTCGCCGAGCCGGCGGACGGCGTCTTCGAAGGCGCCCCCGCGCACGGCCGCGGCGGCGGAGGCGGCGAGGAAGATCCCGGCGCCGCGCTCCCGCGGCTGCCCCCGCGCGTCGCCGAGGGCCTCGTCGAGCAGCCGGAGCGCCGCGCCCGCGTCGCCCGCGGCGAGCTCGGCGACCCCGCGGTAGCCGGTGACGGTCATCACGAGGCGGGGGACGTCCGCGCGGCGCGCGAGGGCGACCGTCCGCTCGTAGTGGGCGCGCGCGGCGTCGAGCCGCCCCTCCTCGAGCGCGAGCGACCCGAGCGTCGACTCGATGCGCGCGAGCGTCGGGAGGTCGCCGTGGAGCCCGCACTCGGTCGCGGCCTCGTGCAGGAGCGCCCTCGCCTCGTGGAGCCTGCCGTGCGACTCCAGCGTCATCGCGCGGAGCCACGAGATGCGCGCGGCGTGGAGGGGGTCGCCGTGCCGCCGCGCGAGGTCGGCCGCGTCCCGCAGCGCCGCGAGCGCCTCGGGGATGCGCCACGACATCAGGTGGACGTCCCCCTCGCAGGCCCGCAGCGCCGCGTGGAGCCACGGGGCCGCGCGTACCGCCGGCGCCCCGGCCGCGGTTCGCCACGCCGCGTCGGCCTCCGCCGCGCGCCCCCGCCGCAGGAGCGACCGCACGAGCGCCCGCGCCGCGTGGACGGTGAGCGCCGCGGGGTCGCCGACGTCACGCCGGGCGAGGACGGCGGCGAGCGCGTCGTGCTCGCGAACGCTCGTCCGCGCGTCGGCGGTGAGGAGGTCGAGCGCGGCGACGAGCGGCGCGAGCGCGGCCCCCTCGCCCGCGAGCGGCGCGAGCGCTTCCACCGCGGCGAGCGCGTCCTCGCGGCGGGCGAGCACGGCCCCGAGGTCGCCGGCCTCGTAGAGCCGCGCCGCGGGCGGGGGCTGCGCGACCGACGCGAGCGCCCGCGCGTGCGCCCGCCGGAGCGGGTCGAGGCCGCCATCGGCGCGCAGGCCCTCGCGCACGAAGGCCCGCGTGCTCTCGTCGACGGCGAAGCGGGCCGCGCCGCCGCGCGCGGGCTCGGCCTCCCGCAGGAGCGAGCGGGCGAGCAGCGCCTCGACGCCGCGCGCCGCCTCGCCGTCGTCGCGCGGCCCGAGCGCGCGGACGTCGTCGAGGGCGAAGGGGCCGTGGAAGAGCGAGCACGCGCGGAGGAGGTCGCGCGCCTCGGGGTCGAGCGCGCCGGTCGACCAGGCGAGCGCCTCGTGGAGCGAGCGCTCGAGGGCCGGGGCCCGCTCGGCGACCCCGCGCAGCCGTTCGGGGAGCTGCGCGAGGAGCGAGCGCGCGTCGAAGGCCCGCTGCTGCGCGGCGATCAGCTCGATCGCGCGGGGCAGGCCGCCGAGCTGGCGCGCGAGCTCCGCGACCACGGCGAGCTCCGCGGCGTCGGGCCGGTAGCCCTCGCGACGTCGCCGCACGCACTGGACGAACATCGCCACCGCGTCGGAGCCCTCCGGCGCCTCGCCCGACACGCCCAGCGCGTCGAGCGGGACGACCCGCTCCCGCGGGAGCCCGAGCGCCCGCCGCGAGGTGAGCACCACGGCCGCGGGCTCGCTCCGGTCGAGCAGCGAGGCGAGCGCGGCGACGGCGGCCTCGGCGAGGCGCTCGGCGCCGTCGAGCACGAGCAGCCTCCACTCGGGGCCGCGCAACGCGTCGGCGAGGGCCGCCCGCGCCGCGTCGCCGCCCACCGCGCGGAGGCCCAGCGCACCGGCCAGCGTTGCGCAGAGGCCGTCGGCGTCGGCGACGTCCCCGAGCTCGCACGTCGCGACCGGCCGCGCGTGGGAGAGCCGCGCGGCGAGCTCCCGGGCGAGCGCGGTCTTGCCGACGCCCGGCGCGCCGACCAGGGAGACCACCGCACCGGGAGCGGCGGCGAGCGCGAGCAGCAGGTCGAGCTCCGCGACCCGCCCGACGAGCCCCGTCTCGGGCGAATTCCCCGGCCGCGGCAGAGGCGCGGGCGGCCTCGGCTCTTCGGCGAGTCGAAGGACGGGTGCCATCGAGGCGAAGTGTAGGGGGAAACCGATGGTTCATCGGATCAATTCGCCCCGGCGACAGGGCGGCGACGCTCCCGCGGGTCAGCGACAGTTCATCGCCGGGGGGTCGCTCGGGTCGCGGTCGGCGAGGACGCCGCTGCCGCCGCCGCAGTCGATCTCTCGGTCGGCGGCGCCGCTCTCCTCGCGGGCGTGGAGCGTGTCGTTGCCGTCATGGCCGTGGAGGCGGTCGCGCCCGTCGCCGCCGTAGATTTCGTCGTTGCCGCGGTGGCCGTCGAGCACGTCGTCGCCGCCGAAGCCCCACACCCGGTCGTCGCCGCCCCACGACCAGATGGTGTTGTCCTGGTCGTTGCCGTAGAGCCGGTCGTCCCCCTCGCCCGCCTCGAGGATCTCGAGGTCGCCCGCGAGCGTGGTGCCGTGCGGGTCGAAGGCGCAGAGCCCTGCCATGAAGGCGCGGCCGTGGAAGGGCTGCGCGTGCGTCCGGTCGTTGATGCCCCCGCCGAGCTGCGCGGTGATCCCCTGGTACGACGAGAGCCCCGCGGGCGAGCTCCGGCGGAAGCCCGCGATGTCGACGCCGTCGCCGCCGATGAAGTGGTGCGCGCCGCAGGGGTAGTCGGCGACGAGCTGGTCGTTGCCGTTGCCGCCGTCGAGCGTGTCGGGCCCGTCGCGGTAGTCCGCGCCGCGCGTGGTCTGGACGGGCGAGGCGCTCTCGCTGAGGAGCGCGTCGTCGCCGCCCTGGCCCCGCAGCGTGTCCGCGCCCGTGGGCCCGGAGAACAGCACGTCGTCGCCCGCGCCGCCGACGAGGGTGTCGTCGCCGTTGCCGCCGTAGAGGTGCGCGGTGAGGTCGCGCGGCAGGTCGCCGAGCACGTCGAGCCGGTCGGCGCCGTCGCCGCCGTAGCCCAGCACGTAGCGGAAGGGCCCCGGCAGCGCGCACTGGACCACGTTGGGTGTCGCGGGCGACGGGTGGATGCAGTGGGGCCCCGGCGTCAGCACGTCGCCGTTGTTGAAGGTGACCCACACCGTCCGCTCGACCATCGCGACGCTGAGCGAATCATCGGCCGTGCCCGTCGCGCCGAGCAGGACGAGCCCCACGTCGCCCGCCGCGCCGTCGACGAACGCGAAGGGCCCCGCGGGCCGCGTCGGGGGCTCGCCCGGGGCGTCGCAGGGCGCGCCGCGGCAGGTGTCCGCGCCGGGTCCGCCGTCGAGCGCGACCGACGCGGGGCCCGCGAGCGCGTCGTCGCCGTAGCCCCCGACGAGACGAACCGCGCCGTCACCCGCGACGAGTCGATCGCGGAAGGCCGAGCCCACCACCACCTCGACGCCCGCGACGGCCTCGCGGTAGCCGTCGCCCGTCGCGACGCCGGCGGAGCCGACGAGCTCGCCCGCGCCGTGGTCGCGCAACGCCTCCGCCGCGGAGTCGTCGGCGGTGAGCCGCGCGGTGAGGTCGACCACGACGCCGTCGAAGGCCTCGTCGCCCGCGGCGAGCGCGCCGCCGAGGGGCGGGGCGGCGGTCATGAAGCTCACGGTGTCCCTCCCCTCGCCGCCGACGAAAGTGTCGTGGCCGGTGTCGCCGCGGAGCCAGTCGTCGCCGGGGCCGCCGTGGAGGTAGTCGGTCCCGTGCGATCCGACGAGGACGTCGTTGCCTTCCTCGCCGTAGAGGTCGTCGTCGAGCAGGTCGCCGAAGAGGACGTCGTCGCCGTCGCCGCCGTAGAGCCGGTCGCTCCCGCCGCGCCCGTGGATCACGTCGCGGTGCGCGCCCCCGTGCACGGTGTCGTTGCCGAGGCCCGTGTCGATGTAGTCGTCGCCCGCGCCGCCGTCGACCACGTCGTCGCCCGCGCCGGTGCAGATGACGTCGTCGCCGTCGCCCGAGTCGATCACGTAGTCCGCGCCGACCGCGAAGATGACGTCGCGGCCGGGCGTCCCGTGGATCATGCGCTGTGAGGGAGTGCCGCGGATCGTGGGGGTGAGCGTCTGGCAGGGGTCGCCGATGGGCCCGGGGGTACTCGGCCCGAGCGTGGGCGGCGGGCCGATCGGGGTGCCCGCGTCGGAGAGCGGCGATGCGTCGACGCCGGGCGGCGCGTCGGGGTCGACCGGGGCGCCGTCGGGCAGCGTGCCGGGCGCGTCGGGCGTTCCCGCTTCGTCGGACGCGTCGGGCGTGGCCGACGCGTCGCCGAAGGATGCGCCGTCGGCGGCGGGGACGTCGTCGTAGGTGAGGTCGCCAGGGCCGGCGCCTTCGCAGCCCACGACCAGCAGCGCGAACGAACAGGCGAGGAGAAACCACGGACGTCGACGCGTCATCGAGAGGACACCTCCGCCGCGCAACGTCGGGCGCGAGGGAGTCGAGCGCCAGCCCCCGGGGCGAGCGCACCTCGAAGGGGTGGAGCCCGAACTCCGCTCGTCTCCCCCGCGCCTCGACGCCCTCACCGCCCGGTGGCGCGCCGCCACGCCGCGAGCACCGCGTCCACCGCGTCGAGCGACGGCGCCGGGGCCACGCGGCCGATCGCCACACGGACGCCCTGGTCGCGGTACTTCACGAAGGGGTTGTCCGCGTCGCCGGTCGCCACAGGCACCGCCGGGTCGGCCGGACGAAACCCACGCCGCACCGCCGCGGCCTGCGCGGCCGCGCCGAGGAGGTGGTCGGCGAGGCGCCGCGCGGCGTCGCGCTGGGCGGGCGTGAGGTCGGCCCTGTCGAGCAGGCAGAGGGGATGGTCGGCCCACACGTTGACGGTCGGGTAGTACACCCGCAGCGACTCGCCCCAGCGGCCGCGCGCCACGTCGAAGCTCGCGATCGCCTGCGACTCGTACACCATCGCGGCGTCGTAACGACCGGGGCCCTGGAGCGCGATCGTCTGCGCGAACTCGCCCGAGCTCGCGGTCCCGCGGTCGCCCGCCGGGTCGCCTGCTTCGATCGGCCGGAGCCAGTCGGCGAAGCCTTCGCCCGCGAGCGAGGCGGCGTCGAGGCGCGTCGCGCTGCCGCGCCACCCGAAGGCCATCAGCACGAGCGCCTGGAGCCCGCTGTGCGAGCGCGACGGGTCGGTGTGGCCGAGGCGGAAGCTCCCCCACGCGGCGCTGCCGCCGACGCCCGCCCAGCCCCGCGACGAGCGCGCGACGGTGGCGACGCGCGCCCACGGGAGCGTCTCCCCGTCGCCGACCAGGGCCCGCGCGCGCGACTCCCACACCACGAACACCATCGGCGTGAGGGCGAGCGGCCGGGGCCACCCTTCGTCACGCACCACCGCGGGGGCGCCGTGCGCGGCGCGCCACTCGCGGTCGAGAAGGTCGGCGGCGAGGCCGTCGGCGGGGGCCCAGAGCGCGGGGCGGACGCGGCCATCGGCGATCGCGCGGACGGCGTCGACGGTGCCCATCCCCTGGAGGCGGACGCGCACGTCGGGGTGGGCCCGTTCGAAGTCAGCGACGGCGTCGCGCAGCCACGCGGAGAGCTCGGTGCTGTACACGAGCGGGAGCTCGACGGGCCCGTCGGGCGCGCGCGCCGCCTCGCTCGCGGGCGCGGTGACGACGGGCGCGGCCTGCGCCTCGGGCGCGCGACGGCCGTGGACGAGCCATGCGCCGCCGACGAAGCAGCCGAGCCCGACGCCCGCGACGAGCCAGGCGCGAACCTCCCCCGAGACCTTCGAACGCTCCGGGCGTCCGTGGTTCATGTGTGTACCCTCCACGACGCGGCGGCTCTGCCGGGCGTCGTGCCGTAACCGTAGGGATCGCGAGATGGGCTGGGGAAGGGAGTCGCGACGGAGGTTGCCGCGATGTCACCGACGACACGCGGCGGAAACGAAGGCCGCGCGGGCGGCGCTCAGTGACCGTTGCGGACGCGCTCCATCCAGGCGGCGTCGGAGATGGTGCCGACGAGGCGCTGGCGGGCGCGGCCGAAGAGCGCCGTCCACTGCGTGCGCTCGGCGGCGGTGTACTGCACCTGGCGGATGCCGCGGGTGGTCATCGTGCGGACGGCGGTGTCGTCGTCGCGGGCGACGTTGCGGTTGGTGAGCTGGCTGAACTGCCGGATCACCTCGCGCGCGAGGGTCTGGTGCTCGGCCGAGAGCGAGTCCCACGCGGCCTTGCGGAAGACGATGCCGCCGACCGAGTAGCTGTTGACGCCCTCGGAGACGAACTGGACCTGCGACGACCACTGGAGCGCCACGGCGGCGTAGGGCGGCGCGACGAAGGTGTCGACGCGGCCCGTCTGGAGCGCGCCGAGCACCTCGGGGAGCGCGAGCTCGACGCCGCGCGCGCCGGCCTCGGTGTAGAAGGCCGGGAGGATCACGTCGTCGCGCCACCGCCAGGGCTTGGCGCGGGCGAGGTCGGCCGGCGTGTGGATCTCCAGGCGCGAGAAGAGCCGCGGCGCCCCCGAGGAGCCCCACGACGCGAGCACGAAGTTCTGCCCGAGGAACTGCTGCTCCACCTCGGCGGCCAGGGCCGTGCGCGAGCGCTCGAGGGCCGCGGCGTCGTTGAAGAGCCCGGGGAGCATGAACGCCAGCACCGGGCGGTGGATCTGCCCGAGGCCGACGCCGGTCATCACCGCGCCGTCGAGCCGGCCCTGGCGCATCTTGCGGACCATCTCGCTCTCGTCGCCCTGCACCCCGCCGGGGTAGAAGCGCAGCGCGAGCGCGCCGTTGGTGCGGCGACGGAGCTCCCGGTTGGCCGCGTCGAGGCCGCGCATCCAGGTCGAGCCCGCGGGCGCGAGCGTGGCGACCGAGAGGAAGCGGGTGGCGCCCGCGGCGGGGGGGGCGTTCTGCGCGGCCACGGCCGCACCGAGCAGCAGGGCGCCGAGGACCACGGGGACGATCAGGCGGGGGAGCGACATGGGCGCGATGTTTCCTCTACCCGGCGAAAGTCCGCAAGGGGCTCCGCGGGGGGACTCTCGCTACCCGCGGCCGTGCCAGGCGGGGATGTAGACGGTGACCTGGGTCCCGTGATTCTCGACGCTGTCGAGCTCGACGCGGCCGCCGTGGCGCTCGACGATCTGCCGGACGATCGCGAGCCCGAGGCCCGTCCCGGCCTCCTTGGTCGTGAAGAAGGGCTCGAACACCTTCTCCAGCGCCCCCCGGGGGATGCCGCGGCCGTTGTCCGACACGGTCGCGCTCGCCTCCTCGCCGCCCGGGTCGAGGTGGGCCGCGACCGTCACCGCCCCGCCCTTCGCCGTCGCCTCGATCGCGTTGACGATGAGGTTGTGGAACACCTGCTTCATCCGCTCCCGGTCGCCGACCACGCGGGCCTCGCCGAGCCGTCGGACCAGGGTGACCCCGCGCTCCGCGGCCGCGGGCTCCTGGAAGGAGAGCACCTCCTCGAGCAGGGCGTGGAGGTCGACCGGCTCGCGCGCCATCGGCCGGGGCCGCGCGAGCTCGAGGAAGTCCGAGAGGAGCCGCTCGAGGCGGCGGAGCTCGCTCGCGACGATCTGGACGCGCTCGGGGAGGTTGGCCCGGTCGAGCGGCGGGAGCTTGTCGACCCCGCGCCCGAGCAGGTGGAGCTGGAGCAGCGCGGCGTTGAGCGGGTTGCGGATCTCGTGCGCGAGCCCCGCGGCGAGCGTCCCCATGTGGGCGAGGGCCTCGGCCTCGGCGGCCTTGCGCTCCAGCGTGCGGCGCTCGGTGACGTCCGTGCCCACGGCGTAGAGCGCGAGCGGCTCCACCGTCGGGTCGTGGGGCCCATCGCCCGACGGAACCACGTGCCAGAGGATCGTCCGCGTGCGCCCGTCGCGCGTGAGGAGAGGCGCTTCGAACTCCGGCGCCGCGCGCCGCCCGGCGAGCACCGACCGCACCTGCGCGCCCACCCGCTCGCGCGCCTCGGGCGGGAGCAGGTGCTCGAGCGCGGCCTCGCCGAGGATCTCCTCCGCCGCCCACCCCGTCACGTCCGACGCGCGGCGGTTGAAGAGGCGGACGACCCCGCGCCCGTCGAGCCCGATCACCAGCACCTGCGTGCTCTCGACCACGCCGCGGTAGCGCCGCTCGGAGGTCTCCAGCATCTTGGCGAGGCGCGCCCGCTCGTTGCGGATGGCGGCCTGGCGGAGCGCGCCCTCGGCCGTCGCGACGAGGTCGTCGACCTTGAAGGGCTTCACCACGTAGTGGAAGGCCCCGCCGCGCACGGCGGCCACCGCGGAGTCGAGCGTCGCGTGGCCGGTGATCACCACCACCTCGCCGGCGGGCGAGGCCGCGCGCAGGGCGGGCAGCAGCTCGGTGCCGCGGGTGTCGGGGAGGTTGACGTCGACGAGGGCGAGGTCGAAGCCGTGGGCGCGGGCGCTCTCGAGCCCCTCGCGCGCGCTCGGCGTGTGGCGGACGGCGAAGCCGCGGGGCTCGAAGATGTCGGCGAGGTTCTCCGCGAGGTCGCGGTTGTCGTCGATGATGAGGAGCGAGGGGCGGAGCGCGCTCACCGGGCCCCCTCGCGTAACGGCAGCGACAGGGTGAAGCGGGCGCCGCGGGGCGGGAGGTTCTCCGCGGTGAGGGTGCCGTCGTGGGCCTCGGCGATGCGGCGCGAGAGGGCGAGCCCGAGGCCCGTCCCCTTCGCGCGCGTGCTCACCAGCGGGTCGAAGAGCCGCGGGAGCAGCGCCTCGGGGATGCCCGGGCCGTTGTCGTCGACCGTGAGCGTCGCCCGCGCGCCGTCGCGCCCCGCGCGCACCGTCACCGCGGGGTCGGGCGCGCGGCCCTCCTCCAACGCCTGGACGGCGTTGGCGACGACGTTGACCACCACCTGCCCGAGGCGCCGCGCGTCACCCGTCGCGAGCGCCACGCCCGCGGGCAGGTCGAGCGTGAGGGCCGCCATCGACATGCGCGGGACGCGCGCCACCGCGTCGCGGGCCACCTGGGCGAGGTCGATCGGGCGCGCGTCGATCGGGCGAACGCGGACGGCGTCGAGCAGGTCGTTGACGATCTCCGTCGCGAGGCCCACCTGCTCCGAGAGACGTCGCACCTGGCGGAGCGAGCGCTCGTCGCCGGCGAGTCGCTCCTGAAGGATGAAGAGCGAGGTCTCCATCACCGCGAGGGGATTGCGGAGCTCGTGGGCGACGCCCGCGGAGAGGGTCGCGCCGAAGGCCGTCCGCTCGACGCGCAGGAGGCGCTCTTCGAGGGCCCGCGCGTGGTCGCCGAGCGAGGCGTCGACCGCCGGGGCGACGCGCGCGACGAGCTCTTCGCGCGGGGCGAGGCCGGCGAGCGCCTCGGCCACGGACTCGGTCACCGAAGCGCGGACCGTCGCGGCGAACACCTCGGGCGGCGGCAGGGTGGGCGGGGGAGGGTCTTCGGTCATCGGCGCGGCGGCACGCGTATCCCACCGGAAGGGCGCGGCGCACAACCCCCCACGGTGCGCCCGCAGACGTTGCGCGAATCGGCCGCCCGGCGGGGCGGCTCGGGGAGTGGCTACCGGGCGGGCAAACCGACCGCGCGGCGACGGCGCAGGCCCGCGGCGAGCGCGACGAGCGCGAGGCTGCCGTAACCGCCCGTCGACGAAGCGCGCGCCGGCCGCACCGCGCAGCCACCGTCGTCCTGGGCGGGCGGCGGCGCACTCGCGTCGGGCGCTGCGTCGGCGGGCGCGGCGGTGTCGTCGGGGGCATCGGCCATCGCGTTGGCGTCGTCCGCGGGCGCGTCGCGTCGCGCGTCGGTGGCGGCGTCACGAACGTCCTCGGCAGCGTCGGCGCGCGCGTCCGTCGGCGCGGCGACGTCGTCTTCCGCATCGAGCGGCGGGGCGACGTCCGCGCCCGCGTCGGCCGGCGAGGCGACGTCGTCCGCGGCGTCCGCGGGCGGCGCGCGGTCTTCGGCGACGTCGGGCGCAGCATCGGGGAGTGCATCCGGCGCAGCATCGGGGAGTGCATCCGGCGCAGCGTCGACGCCCAGGTCGCGGGGCACGTCCGGCACGGCCACGACGTCGGGGAGCGCGTCCGGCGCAGCATCGACGCCCGCCTCGCGCGCTGCGTCGATCGCCGCGTCGGCGCCGGCGTCGGGGGCGGTCCCGTCGCCACGCAGGAGGGTGGTGCGGATGACCGGGGCGCCGCGCTCGAGGTCGACGGCCTCGTACGCCACGAGGGTGTCGCCGCGACCGTTGCTGGCCGCCGCGAAGCGGGCCTCGACGCGGTACGGGGGCGCGTCGGCGGCGACGACGGTGGGCGTCGGGTCGAGGACGACGCCGGTTGTGGACACGCGGGCGGCGCGCAAGACGCGGTCGGCGGCGTTCGTCCACACGACCACGAAGGACAGGCCGTCGAACACGCAGGCCACCTCGCGCCCGCGGTCGGCGCCGACGGCGATCGGGGCGCCCGCGCTCGCGCCGAGCACGAGCGGCGTCGCGGAGAGCGGCGCGCCGTCGAGGCCGAGGCGGACGGCCTTCACCGCCTGCGCGGCGTCGATCCACGCGAGGAGGTGCGCGCCGCCGCCGAAGGCCAACGCGGGCCCGGCGGCCATCAGCCCGAACGACGTGAGCACGCGCGGCGTGACCTCGACGAAATCGCCCGCGAGGTTGATGCGGCGCACGGCGGCCTGCGAGCCGCCCGGCTGGAGGATGGGGTAGGCGTAGAGGTAGTTGGTGCCGTCGAAGTCGGCGGCGAGGCCGTGGGTGGCGGCGAGGGTGATCGGCGCGGGGTCGAGGCGGTTCCACGAGGCGTCGTAGCGGACGGCGAGCGCGGGGCCGGCGACGCCGCCGCCGTTCTCGTTGTCGTTGGCGTAGAAGACGATCCGCTGCGTGGGCGAGCGGGCGACGATGCTGCGGCCGGTGCCGGGGTCGACGCGGTCCCAGGGCGTCTCGGCGCTCGTCGCGAAGTCGTAGGCGGCGTGGCCCGCGCCGACGCCGCCGCGGAAGCCGAGCACCCGCACGGCGCCCCCCTCCAGCGCGAGGGCGCTCGCGTAGGCGTACGTCGGCCGCCGCGCGGGCGTGTCGCGCACGACGCCCGCGGCGCTCACGCGCGTGACGCGGAGGGTGTCGGCCACGAACTGCATCCCACCCACCTCCCAGCCCACGACGAACTCGTTGCCGTCGCTGTCGGCCCGCGGGCGCCGCTGGTAGGGGTACCGCGTGGGGAGCGCGAGGGGCCCAGCCTGGAGCGCCCCGTCGACCCCGTAGCGGTAGAGCCCGCCGGGCTGCCACGGGACGAACACCGCGCCGTTGCCCACGTAGGTCGGCTGCGGCGTCCGCTCGGTGGCGGGCATCGCGAGCGGGCGCGCGGCGGCGTCGAGCGACGCGCCCGCGGCGCTGAAGCGCCAGGTGGTGGGGGCGCTGAGGTCGGAGACGAGGCTCCAGCCGGCGCCGTTCCACGCGAGGACGTTGGCGGCGTAGTCGGGCGCGCCGGCGGCGGGGGCGAGGGGGTTGAGGTCGCGGTCGAGCAGCAGGACGTAGGTGCCGGCGATGCGGGGCCCCGACGCGGTCGCGCGGAAGGCGAGCGCGAGCCGCGTCCCGTCGGTGGCGAGCAGAGGATTGCGGCGCTCGCCGCCCACCGTGGCGACGAGGCGCCCGGTGCCGTCGGGCGAGGTGCCGTCGGCCTCGACGCGGGCCACGTACACGTCGGGCACGGAGCCGGGGCGCGTCTCCTCCCACGCGAGGAAGTGCCGGTCGCCGAGGGAGGCCATCGCGGTCGCGGGGAAGCTCGGGCGGGGCGTCGCGTCGAGCAGGCGGCCGTCGGTGCCGACCCGCACGTGGAGCTCGCCCGTCGGGCCGGCGGCGCCCCTCGAGCGGACGCCGAAGCTCACGAGGCACTGCGTCGCGCCGCAGGTGACCTGCGGCTCGCGGGTGTCGAAGGGGTTGGTCGTGCTGAAGAGCGCGATCGGCGCGGCGTCGAGGGGCCTGCCCGCAAGGTCCAGGCGCAGCGCGAGGAGGTCGGTGAAGAGCCCGCGCAGCGGGTCCTCGTGCGAGGTCATCCAGACCAGCAGGACGCCGCCCGCCCACGACGCGCCCCACCAGCCGCCCACCGCGCCGTGGGTCATCGGCAGGCCGCGGATCGCCCCGACGGGCGCGCCCGACGCGTCGCGCTGCTGCGTGAGGAGGAAGTAGCCCTCGCGCCCGAGCAGCGAGCGCGTGACGACGACCGCGCCGGTCGGCGTGGGCACGAAGCGCCACACGGGGTTCATGAGGCCGAGGTCGTTGTTGGGGGGCTGAAGCTCCAGGGTGGTGGTCGGGCCGACGGTGATCGCCTGCGGGGCCGCGGTGGCGGCGTCCTCCGCGCGCCCGACGCAGCCGGAGAGCAACAGCAGGAGCGGCGGGAGCGCCGAAGGGCGGCGCGCGAACGGGTCGGCAGTGGGCGGCATGATGGCGGTCGCGGTAGGTTGCACGACGCGGGCGCGGGCGTTCACGCTCAAATGCGCGCGGCGCGCGAGTCCGTGCCGCCGCGGTTGCCGCGCGTCGCCGACGTGCGGTAGGGTCGCCCGGATGTCTTCCGCGACGCGGCCGGCCCGGAGCGCGGCGCTCTTGCTTCTGTTCGTGGGGTGCGCGCTCCCGCTGCCGCCCGGCGCGCACTACGACGCGCCCGCCGAGGACGCGACCGCGCGGCCCGACGTCATCGTCTCGCCCGACGTCGTCGACGCGCCCGACGCCGCGCTCGACGCGCCCGACCGCATCGACGTGACGCCCGACGCCGACGCCGCGCTCGACGTGCCCGACCGCGCGGACGTCGCGCTCGATGCGGACGCGGCGCTCGACGTCGCCGTTCGACCGGACGCGGCGCCCGACGCCGACGCCGGCCCCGATGTCCCCGACCGCCCCGACGCGGCGCCCGACGTCGCGCCGGACGGCGGCTGCGGAGCCGGTCGCACGCGCTGCGAACTCGTCTGCACCGACACCTCGAGCGACCGGGACAACTGCGGCGTCTGCAACAGCGCCTGCCAGGCGAACCAGATCTGCTCGCGTGGCGCGTGCGTCGCGTGCCCGTCGGGGCAGGTCGGGTGCGGCGCGTCGTGCACCGCGCTGGCGATGGACGCGGCCAACTGCGGCGCGTGCGGGCGTGCCTGCGCTGCCGCGGAGCGCTGCGACACGGGCCTCTGCGTGACCGACGCGCTGCTGTCGCAACAGAGCTGCGTGCCGATGACCTCCGGCTGCGGCATGGCGCCAGTCCCCGGCGCAACCTTCACGATGGGGACCCCCGCGTGCATGAGCGCGACCGACCCGGCCTGCGGGGCGGCCTCCTCCCCGCCGCAGCCCAGCGTGACGGTGAGCAACTTCGCGATCGACCGCTACGAGGTGACCGTGGCGCGCTTCCGGCGATGGGTCGCGGCGGGGCGCCCGGCGCCCACGGGGGCCGTGCGGTACCGATCCGGCATGATGACCTTCGTCGGCGCCGTCGCCACGGACATGCAGCTCACCTGCGACGCCCTCGCGAACTACGCCCGCATGGACCGCGAAGACCACCCGATCAACTGCGTCGACTGGGCGACGGCGCAGGCCTTCTGCGTCTGGGACGGCGGCCGCCTCCCGACGCAGGCCGAGTGGGAGCTCGCGGCGCGGGGCGCGGAGGGCCGAATCTACCCGTGGGGCAACACGCCGCCGGATGACACCCGCCTCTGCTGGAACGGCACGAGCGTGACGCACAGCACCACCTGCCGCGTCGGGAGCCTCCCCGCAGGCGCGTCGCCGCTCGGCATCCACGACCTCGTCGGCAACGTCGCGGAGTGGAACGCGGACCAGTTTCAGATCTATCACACGGGCGGCGCCACCGGCTACTGGCGGGGCGACCCCGTCACCGACCCGCTGTGCAACGAGGCCACGACCGAGCGGGTCATCCGCGGCGGCTCCGCGTTCGCGTCCGACCGCGACGTCGTCCGCAGCGCCTCCCGCGGCAACGGGAACCCCACCTTCCAGCGGAGCCAGTTCGGCTTCCGCTGCGCCCGCGACGTGCCCTGACAAGCGCGCCGGAGGGCATTGCCCTCGCGGGCGCTTCCCGCTAGGGTCGCCGGCGGTTTCTCCGATGGACACGCCGGACGTCACCTTCGCGCCGGGCGCCGTGATCGCCGGGAAGTACCGCCTCGACCGCGAGCTCGGGCGCGGCGGGATGGGGACGGTGTACGCCGCCACCAACGTCGTGCTGATGGCCCCGGTCGCGATCAAGGTGCTGCACGGCGAGGGGGCCGCGACCTCGAAGCTCGCCGCGCGCTTCCTCCAGGAGGCCCGCGCGGCCGCTGCGGTGCGCCACGCCAACATCGTCGGCGTGCTCGACTTCGGCCAGGACGACGCCTCCGGCGCGCTCTACCTCGTGCAGGAGTACCTCCACGGGCGCGACCTCAAGCGCTACGTCCAGGCCGAGGGGCCCCTCGCGCCGCGCGAGGCCGTCGAGCGGCTGATGCCCGTGATGCGCGCCCTCGCCTACGCCCACGCGCGCGGCGTCGTCCACCGCGACCTCAAGCCCGAGAACATCTTCCTCCACGAGACGCCCGAGGGCGTCGTGCCGAAGGTGATCGACTTCGGCATCGCGAAGGTGACCGACGAGGACGGCCGCAGCGCGCAGCACACCCGCCCCGCGCAGGTGCTCGGCACGCCGCACTACATGTCCCCCGAGCAGGCCCGCGGCCGCCGCGCCGTCGACCAGCGCTCGGACGTGTGGTCGCTCGGCGTCGTGCTCTACTACGCGCTCACGAAGCGCCTCCCGTACGAGGGCGAGACCGCCACGATCGTGATGGCGAGCATCATCACGCACCCGCCCGCCCCGGTCACGACGTGGGCGCCGGAGCTCCCGGCGCCCGTGGCGGCCCTCGTCGACGGCGCGCTCCAGACCGACCCCGACCGCCGCTACCCGTCGATGGAGGCCTTCTGGGAGGCCGCGCGCGCGTGCCTCGGCGCCCTCGGCGTCCACGTCGACCCGCCGCCGCGCGCCTCGCTGCCCGAGCGCGCCTCGTCGCCGAAGGCCGGGCCGCCCGACTTCCCCACCGTCGACCCGCAGGTGGTCGACACCGACGTCGACCCCGCCCCGCCCCGCGCCCGCTCGCTCATCGTGGCCGCGGCCGTGAGCCTCGCCCTCGTCGCGGCCTTCGCCGGGTACCGCTCCGGGCGCACCGCGCCGCGCGCCGCCGTCACCGCCGTCACCGCCGCCGCGTCGCCCGTGCCGCCACGCCCGCCCGCCGTCCTCGCCCCCACCGCCGTCGCCGCGCCCGCCCATGTCGCGCCGCCCGCCGCGGTGACGCCGCCCCCGCCGGTGGCACCAACAGCCGTCGCCGCGCGCACGCCCACGCGCCATTCGAACGTCGTCCGACACGGCCGCCGCACGCCGCCGCACGCGTCACCCGCCGCGACCGCCCCCGTCGCCAACGTGGCCTACTGAGTCCGGTGGGGGCCACGCGACGATGACCGCGCCGGGGGACGTGCTCTGCCGCAAGTACCGCATCGTGCGGCCGCTCGGCGCCGGGGGCATGGGCACCGTCTACGAGGCGGAGAACGTCCAGACCGGCGCGCGCCTCGCGGTGAAGCTCCTCCACCCCGACCTCCTCGCCGACCGGACGGCCCGGGCGCGCTTCCTCCGCGAGGCGCGGACCGCGGCGCGCGTCGGCCACCGCAACATCGTGGAGGTGTACGACCTCGACATGGACGACTCGGGCGCCGTGCCCTTCATCGTGCAGGAGCTCCTCGTCGGGCGGCCGCTCTCGGCGCACCTCGATTCGCTGCCGGGCTGCCGCATGGACGCGCGGTCAGCCGTCGCCACGATCGTGCCGGTGATGGGAGCCCTCGTCGGCGCCCACCGCCGCGGCGTCGTCCACCGCGACCTCAAGCCTTCGAACATCTTCCTCTGCCAGGGCCCCGGCGGCGCCGTGACGCCGAAGCTCATCGATTTCGGCATCGCGAAGGTGCGCGAGGACGGCGACCTCACCGCCCTCACCGCCGCGGGCGTCGTCGTCGGGTCGCCGGAGTACATGTCCCCCGAGCAGGTGCGCGGCTCGGCCGGCGTCGACGCGCAGACCGACGTGTGGTCGATTGGTGTGGTGCTCTACGAGTGCGTGACGGGCGTCGTCCCCTTCCGCGGGGGCTCGGTCGCCGAGGTGATGGCCGAGGTTCTCCACGCGCCGGTGCCGCCGGTCACCTCCCACGGCGTCGACGTGCCGGCCGACCTCGCGGCGGTCATCCACCGGTGCGTCGAGCGCGACCGTTCGAAGCGCTTCCCGACGATCCAGCGCGCGGTGGAGGCACTGCTCGAAACCCGCGCGTGGTCCGACGGGGCGCGCGCGCCGGTGGATTTCGACACCACCGAGCGCAACCTCGTGAGCCCGCTGGCCGACGCCGCCGTCGCCGCCGACGACGCGCCGACCCTGCTCCACGAGGACACGCCCACGCTCGGCGACCCGCCCTCCCCCGCGGACCCGCCGACCCTCGTCCGCCCGCCGCCGACCGACCCGCCGACCCTCGTCCGCCGCGCGAGCGCGCCCGCACGGACCCCGCGGAAGACGCGCGAGGTGCCGCTGTGGGTGCTCGTGGTGGGGGCCGTCGTCCTCGTGGTGGTGGCCGCGCTGGTGGGCCACGCGGTCGGCCGCGCCGGGCGCCCCTGACGGTGGCATCGCGGCGCGCGTGACGGTACCGTCGCCCCGATGAGACGCCCCCCCGTCGCCGCGCGCCTCGCGCTCCCGCTCGCGCTGTGCCTCGCCGCGGCGGGCGCGGGCGCGCAGTCGCTCACCGACGCCGAGCGGGCCGCGCGCGCCGACCTCGTCACCCGCGCGCAGGCCGCGCAGCGGGCGGGGCGCTTCGAAGAGGCCCTCCATCTCGTCGAGCGCGCCGAGCGCATCGGGCCCACCGCGGGCACCCGCCTCGTCACCGCGCGCATCCTCGTCGACGCCGGCCGCCACGTCGCCGCGCTGGAGAGCGCCGGGGACTGCCTCCGCGAGGTGGAGCGCGACACCCAGACCACCGCCGCCAACCGCGGCGCGCTCCGCGCGGAGTGCGAGTCGATCCGCGCGGGGATGGCGTCGCACGTCGCGCGGGTGACCGTGCGCGTTCCCGCCGGCGCGCCGCCCGACCTCGTGGTGCGGGTCGCGGGGGCGGTGCTGATCCCCGCCCGCTACGGCGCGCCGCAGCTCGTCGAGGCGGGGGACGTCGTCGTGAGCGCGACGTCGCGCGGGGGCGCGCCTTGGACGCAGACCGTGACCATCGCCGGGGGAGGCGCGGCGGAGGTCGAGCTCCCCGCACCCGCGGCCACGGCCTCACCGGCGCTCGTGGTCGCGCCGCACGTCGACCCGCCGCGCGTCGACCCGGCGCGCATCGACCCGCCGCCGGCGCCCGCGAACGTGCGGCGGACGCTCGGCGTCGCGGGCCTCGTCGCGGGGGGCGCGGCGCTCGTCGGCGGCGTGGTGGCGACGGCGCTGTTCGCCAACACCTCGAGCTCGTACGAGAGCGACCGCTGCGTCGACCTCCCCCCGTCCAACGCGTCGTGCGTCGACCGCTTCGGCACGATGGAGACGCTCCAGGCCGTGCAGTGGGCCGCCTTCGTGGGCGGCGGGCTGCTCGCGGCCGCGGGCGCGGCGCTCTTCCTGACGGCGCCGTCGCGCGCGCCCGCGGTGCGAGTATCGCTCTCGCCCGGCGGCGCGTCGGTGGGCTACGCAGGGCAGTTCTGACGAAGGCTCAGCGCGCGGGCGGCTCGAGCCACGCCGTGATCACGTCGCACGCGGCGCGGCGGAGCCCGGCGTCGGCGCGGGCCACGGCGCCGATGTCGAGGTGGGGGTCGGCCGCCTCGGTGTAGCGGGGCCACGGCGTCGCGCCCGCGCCGTTGGGGTCGGCGGTGAGGGCGAAGCGGGTCCAGTAGCCCTGCGTGAGGTCGACCACCGGGCCGTCGCTCTCGCGGTAGCGGAAGAGCCCCGACCAGTTGCCGAAGACGTAGGGCAGCTCCGCCGCGTGGAACACCCCGAGCCCGAGCTGCCCGCCGATCGCGGTCTCCTGCGTGAAGTGGTAGACGAACACCGGCTGCCCCGCCGCCGCGTACCGCCGCGCGAGGTCGCGCGACGGGCAGATGAAGGCCGCGTCGGCGATGAAGGCGTTGAAGGCCGCGTTGACGTTCGGGTACATCGCGGGCGGGTAGAGCCGCGTGAGCACCTCGTCGCCGTGGCCCGGCACGAGGCGCTCCACGGCCGCGCGGTACGCCGCCGCGTCGGCGATGGGGGACGTGAAGGTGAAGATGGTCCCCTCGTCGCGGTTGGTTCCGATCACGATGGGAACCTGCGCGAAGCGCCCCGCGTGGAAGGCCGTCCACGGCGTCTCGGGGAGCACCCGGCCGTCGACGTTGGGCTGGAAGCGCGCCTCGAAGCGAACGAGCTCGGCCGACGATCGCAGCACCGCGAGCACCTCCGCGGCGCTCTTCGCGCGCAGGCACGCGGGCACGTCCGCCGCCGCCTCGCAGCCGATGCCCGTGACGAAGCGGCGGCCGAGGGAGTACGCGCTCTCCAGCGGCGGGCGGGCGTCCTCCTCGCGCATCGGGGTGAGCATCACGGTGCTCACGCCGCTCTCCAGGATGGCGCGGTGGACGAGGCCCCGCGAGCCCGGCGCGAGGAGGTGGAGCGAGACGGCCATCGAGCCCGCGCTCTCGCCGAAGAGGGTGACGGCACCGGGGTCACCACCGAAGGACGCGATGTTGTCGCGCACCCACCGGAGCGCGGCCTGCTGGTCGAGGAAGCCGTAGTTGCCCGACACGCCGTCGGCCCCGGCCTCCGCGGAGAGCGAAGGGTGCGCGAGGAAGCCGAGCTGCCCGAGGCGGTAGTTGAAGGTCACCACCACGACGCCCCGCGCGGCGAGGCGCTGGCCGTCGTAGTCGGGCCCCGACGCGTGCCCGCCGACGAAGCCGCCGCCGTGGATGAACACCATCACCGGCCGGCGCGTCGCGGACGGGGCGGACGGCGCCCACACGTTGAGCGTGAGGCAGTCCTCGGCCGTCTGGGCGGTGCCGAGGAGCGTGCCGGGCGCCTGCGGACACGCGGGCCCCTTGCGCGTCGCGTCGCGGGGCTCGGTCCAGGGCGGGTGCGGCGCGGGCGCGCGCCAGCGGAGCGGGCCCACCGGAGGCGCCACGTAGGGGACGCCGAGGTAGCGCGCGACGCCGTCCTCCACGACGCCGCGGAGGGGGCCGCTCGCGGTCATCGCCATGGCGGGCGTCGGCGCGGCGTCGGGGCTCTCGGGCGCGACGTCGGGCGCGACGTCGGGCGCGACGTCGGGGACAACATCGACCGAGGCGTCGGGGGTCACGGCGGGCGAGGTCCCGCACGCGGCGAGGAGGAGAGCGAACGAGAGCGAGCGCATGAAGAAGAGGTGGCACGAAGGGCGGGTCACGTGGAAGAGGCGAACGATCGCTCGGCCGCGGCGCGCTCTCAACGCCCCGCCGGCCGCACCCCTATCGCCTGGAGGAAGCGGCCTCGGCGACGCGCGGGTCGCAGTAGAGCCCGACCCGCGTGGGCCCCGTCGTGGTCACACCGAGCGTCGTCCCGTCGAGGCGGACCCGGTGCGCACGCGCCCACCTGAGCCCATCGACATCGGTGAGCGCGGGGGGCTGCGGCGCGCCGGTGCACGGCGTCCGCATCGCCTGAACGACCAGCGCCGCCGTCGTGGAGATCGTCAGCTCGGCGCCAGCGAGTTCCACGCCCACGACGTCGGACCGCGCGGCGAGCGAAGAAGCGCCCTCGCCCAACTCGATGCGGTCCGATCCCGGGCTCGCGACCTGCGCCCGTGCCTCGGCCTCCCGCCCGGCGAGAAACGCGAGGTCGGCCCGGCGCACGGCGGCGATCACCCCGTCGAGGTCCGCGACCTCACCGCGCCCGTCGATCGCGCGGAGGTCGGTGACGAGGACGGTCGACCCGTTCGGCGGTGACGCCGCGCGGTACTCCGCCACCATCCACTGCCCGTCGAGGTGCCAGCGCTCGCGCGCCTGCTGCTCGGTCGCCGTCTGGAGCGCGCCCGAAGGCGTGCGGAAATCGAGGAGCCGGAACTCCCCGCCGCGCCAGAGCCCGAGCGCGTACCCGTGCCCCGGCCCGAGGACGCCGCGCGACCACGGGGCGCACCCCGTGAACAACGTGAGCAGGGCGCCGATCGCGAGGGCGGGAGTTCTCATGTCCCTACCAACGAGCGGGCGCGCGACGCGCTTGCACCTCCGCGAACGTCCCCTCCCCCACGACCCCCTCGACACGCCCGGGCACTGGACGTATGAACAGCGCCCCGCGGAGATCAGCACCCCCGTGACCGCTGTTCTGTCCACAGCGACGCGGCGCGCCGTGCCGTCATCCCACCGCGGCGCGACCCGCCATGGAAATCACCCGACTCCGCAACGCCCGCACCCACAACCTCAAGGGCGTCGACCTCGACCTGACGCCCGGCGAGCTCGTCGCCGTCGCTGGCGTCTCGGGCGCCGGCAAGAGCTCCCTCGCCATCGACACCCTCTACGCCGAGGGCCAGCGGCGCTTCGTGGAGTCGTTCTCGGCCTACGCGCGGCAGTTCCTCGAGCGGCGCGACCGGCCGCCCGTCACCTCGCTCGACCCCGTCCCCCCCGCCATCGCGGTCGACCGCGGCGCGCCCGTCCGCACCTCGCGCTCCACCGTCGGCACGATGACCGAGCTCGCCGACTACCTCCGGCTCCTCTGGTCGCGCGCGAGCACCATCACCTGCGACGGCTGCGGCCGTGAGGTCCGCCGCGGCACCGTCCACCGCGCCACCGACGCCGTCCTCGCCCGCGCCGGGGACTCCCCCGACGGCGCCCGCGCGGTGGTCACCTGGCGCGTCCCCACCGTCGACCCCGAGCGCTACCTCGGCGTGCGCGAGCGCCTCCTCGAAGAGGGCTACCGGCGGGTCTTCATGGACGGCGCCACGCGCGACCTCGACGAGGTTCCTCCCTCCGACGCGGTTCGAAACGGCGGGCTCGACGTCATCGTCGACCGCCTCGTGGTGAAGGACGCCGAGCGCGGCCGCGTCGCCGAGGCCCTCGCCACCGCCATGACCCGCGGCCCGCGCGCGGAGGTTCGCTTCGTGGAGAAGGCCGACGAGCCCCTGCGCTTCTCCCGCGGGCTCCACTGCGCGTACTGCGACAAGAGCTTCCCCGAGCCGTCGCCGGCGCTCTTCACCTTCCAGACGCCGATGGGCGCGTGCGAGGCGTGCCGCGGCTTCGGGCGCGTCATCGACATCGACTGGGAGAAGGTGATCCCCGACCCCGCCCTCTCCATCGAGCGCGGCGCCATCAAGCCGTGGACCTCCAAGGTCACCGAGTGGGAGCGGAAGAAGCTCCTGGAGTTCTGCAAGAAGCAGAAGATCCGCACCGACGTCCCGTGGCGCGAGCTCCCCGAGGCGCAGAAGACCGTCCTCCTCGAAGGGACCAAGGGGTTCGACGGGGTGCGGCCGTGGTTCCAGTGGCTGGAGACGAAGACCTACCAGATGCACGTGAGGGTCTTCCTCTCGCGCTTCCGCAAGTACATCACCTGCACCGTGTGTGGCGGCTCGCGGCTCCGCCCCGAGGTCGAGCGCTACCGCGTCTGCGGGCTCTCGGTGACGGAGGCCAACGCCACGCCCGTCGGCGAGCTCAAGGCCCGCCTCGACGAGCTCCCGCCGATCGACGAGCCCACCGACCGGGTCGCGTCGGAGATCCGCGCGCGCCTCGGGTACCTCGACGACGTCGGCGTCGGCTACCTCACGCTCGACCGCGCGTCGCGCACGCTCTCCGGCGGCGAGGTGCAGCGCGTGGCCCTCACCGCGGCCCTCGGCACGTCGCTCACCGGCACGCTGATGGTGCTCGACGAGCCCACCGCGGGGCTCCATCCCCGCGACGCGGAGAAGCTCATCAAGGTGGCGCGCGGCATCGCCGCCCTCGGCAACGTCGCCCTCGTCATCGAGCACGACCTCGGCGTCATCGCCTCCGCCGACCGCGTCGTCGAGCTCGGCCCCGACGCCGGCGAGCACGGCGGCACCATCGTGTACGACGGCGACCCCGCCGGCCTCGCCTCCGCCAAGACGGCCACCGGCGAGGCGATGCGAACGCGCGGCGCCACCCGCAGCGACCGACGCAAGCCCGCCGGCTGGCTCACCCTGCGCGGCGCGCGCGGGCACAACCTCAAGGGCGTCGACGTGCGCTTCCCGCTCGGCGTGCTCACCTGCGTGACGGGGGTCTCGGGCTCGGGCAAGAGCTCGCTCGTGGGGGAGACGCTCTTCCCCGCGATCACCCGCGCCCTCGCGGCCCGCGCGCTGCCGGTCACCCCCGAGGAGCCCCTCGCCCACGACGGCCTCGACGGAACGGACGCCGTCGAGTCCGTGATGCACGTCGACCAGGGCCCGCTCGGCCGCACCACCCGCGGCAACCCCGCCACCTACCTCGGCGTGTACGACCGCATCCGCGCCCGCTTCGCCGCGTCGCCCGAGGCGAAGGCGCGCGAGTACACCACGCGGACCTTCTCCTTCAACGTCGAGGGAGGCCGCTGCCCGTCGTGCGAAGGCGCGGGCTACGAGACGGTGGAGATGCAGTTTCTCGCCGACGTGAGCTTCCTCTGCCCGGATTGCAAGGGGAGGCGCTTCAAGGACGAGGTGCTGGAGGTCCGCGTGAAGGGCCTCTCCATCGCCGACGTGTTGGAGATGTCCGCCGACGCGCTCGTCGACACCTTCCGCGACGACGAGTCGCTCGTCACCGCCGTCGAGCCGATGCGCGCCGTGGGCCTCGGCTACCTCCGCATGGGCCAGAGCCTCTCGACGCTCTCGGGCGGCGAGGCCCAGCGCCTCAAGCTCGCCTCGGCACTCGGCGAGGCGAAGCGCGGGAGCGTGGTGATCCTCGACGAGCCCACCACGGGGCTCCACCGCCGCGACGTCGCCGTGGTGTTCGACACGCTCGACAAGCTCGTCGCGCGCGGCGCCACCGTCATCGTCGTCGAGCACGACCCCTACGTCGCCGCCCGCGCCGACCACGTCATCGACCTCGGCCCCGAGGCCGCCCACGCCGGCGGAACTGTCGTCGCCGAAGGAACCCCCGAGGACGTCGCGAAGAGCACCGTCTCACGCTTCGCGCCCTTCCTCCGCGTGGCGCTCGACCCCGCGGCCGCCGCGCTCGACCAGGCCACCGTCGCGCGCCCGAAGGTGAAGGGCGCCATCACCGCGCCGTCGGGCATCGTGGTGGAGGGGGCTCACGAGCACAACCTCCACGTGCCGCGGCTGGAGATCCCGCGCGAGAAGCTCGTCGCGATGACGGGCCCGTCGGGCTCGGGCAAGAGCTCGCTCGCGTTCGACATCATCTACGCGGAGGGGCAGCGGCGCTTCCTGGAGACGCTCTCGCCCTATGCGCGGCAGTACCTCCCGTCGCTCGGCCGCGCTGACGTCGACGCCATCACCGGCATCCCCCCCGCCATCTCGCTCGAGCAGCGGACCGCCCGCGCCGGCGCGATGAGCACCGTCGCCACCGTCACCGAGATCGCCCACTACGTCCGCCTCCTCTACGCCCGCGCCGCGACGCCGTACTGCCCCAAGTGCGACCTCCCCATCGGCGCCCGCGCCCCGGAGGCCATCGTCGACGAGCTCGGGCGCGCCATGCCCGCCGCCGCCAACCTCTCGGTGTGGGCCCCCGCCGTCCGCGCGCGGAAGGGCCTCCACGGCGAGGTGATCGAGCGCGCCCGCAAGGCCGGCGTCGAGGCGGTTCGCGTGGACGGCGTCGACTACGACCCGACCAAGGTGCCGGTGCTGAAGAAGACCAAGACCCACGACGTGTGGCTCTGGCTCGGCGCGGCCCACGCGGCGGAGGCGGAGAAGCTCCTCGGGATGATCCGCAAGGCCGCGTCGATGGCCGAAGGGCACGTCGTCGTCGAGCGCGACGAGCGGACGGGGCGCGTCGGCGAACCGCTCCAGTACAGCACCCGCCGCGCGTGCCCGAAGTGCGGGCGCGGCGTGCCCGAGCTCGACCCGCGGCACTTCTCGTTCAACACGCCGCAGGGGCGGTGCCCGAGCTGCGAGGGGAGCGGCCTCGACGACGAGGGCGACCCCTGCGGCGACTGCGAGGGGACGCGCCTCGCGCCCATCCCGAGGGCCGTGCGCCTCGGCGACCGTCGCTTCCACGAGACCGTCTCGATGACGCCGGGCGAGCTGCGCGACACGCTCCGCACGCTCACCCTCGGCGCGCGCGAGGCGGCCATCGCGGAGGCGCCGCTCTCGCAGCTCGAGTCGAAGCTCACCACCCTGCTCGACCTCGGCCTCGACTACCTCACGCTCGACCGCCGCGCCAACACCCTCTCCGGCGGCGAGATGCAGCGCCTCCGGCTCGCCGCGCAGATCGGCGCCGGGCTCACCGGCGTGCTCTACGTGCTCGACGAGCCCACCATCGGGCTCCACGGGCGCGACACCGGGCGGCTCATCCGCGCGATGCGCCAGCTCGTCGACCGCGGCGCCTCGGTGGTGGTCGTCGAGCACGACGCCGAGGTGATCCGCGCGGCCGACCACGTCGTCGACCTCGGCCCCGGCGGCGGCAAGGGAGGCGGCCGCGTCATCGCCTCGGGCCCCGCGAGCGAGGTGCTCACGGGCGACTCCCCCACGGCCCGCTCGCTGCGCGTCGAGGTGGGCGCGGGCGCGGTCGGGCGGCCGGTCGACAAGAGCACACCGTGGCTGACGGTGAAGGGCGCCAAGGGGCACAACCTCCGCGGCACCGACGCGCGGTTCCCGCTCGGGCGCTTCGTCTGCGTGGCGGGCGTGTCGGGCTCGGGCAAGAGCACGCTGGTGGAGAAGATCACCCTGCGTGCGGTGAAGAAGAAGCTCAAGCTCACCACCGACGAGCCCCTCTCGCACGCGGGGCTCCAGGGCTGGGAGGCCCTCAAGCGCGCGATCGCGATCGACCAGTCGCCGATCGGGCGGACGCCGCGCTCGGTGCCCGCGACGTACGTGGGCGTGTGGGACGACATCCGGCGCATGCTCGCGGCGACGCCCGAGGCGAAGGCGCGGGGCTGGGGCATCGGGCGGTTCTCGTTCAACACGACGTCGGAGTCGGGCGGCGGGCGCTGCGAGACCTGCGAGGGGGGCGGCGTGCGGAGCGTCGAGATGGCCTTCCTCGCCGACGTGGTGGTGCCGTGCGAGGCGTGCAACGGGGCGCGCTTCAACCGCGAGACGCGCGAGGTGAAGCTCCACGGGTACGACGCGGGCGAGCTCCTCGCGCTGACGGTGGAGGAGGCGCGGCAGGTGTTCCATCAGGTGGCGAAGGTGGCGAAGCCGCTGGAGCTGCTGCACGACCTGGGGCTCGGGTACCTCTCGCTCGGCCAGGGGTCGCACACGCTCTCGGGCGGCGAGGCGCAGCGCATCAAGCTCGCGACCGAGCTCCAGAGCGGCGGGTCGCAGACGCTCTACGTGCTCGACGAGCCCACCACCGGGCTCCACCTGAGCGACGTCGCGCGGCTCGTCACGGTGATGCAGAAGCTCGTCGACCGCGGCGACTCGCTGCTGGTGATCGAGCACCACCCGTCGGTGCTCGCCGCCGCGGACTGGATCGTCGAGCTCGGGCCCGGCGGCGGCCGCGCGGGCGGCACTGTCGTGGCCGAAGGGTCGCCGAAGACGCTCGCGAAGGGCGACACCGCGACGGGCGAGGTGCTCCGCGAGGCGTACGGGAAGGCGTGAGCGTGCCACCGCGCGTCGCGATCCGCTACGAGGTCCCGTGGACGCACCCGAGCTGGGTGCTGGAGGACGCGACCGTGCCTGAGAGCGGCGCCCAGGACGACGCCGCGCGGACGGTCGACTCCACCTGGCGGGTGTGGGCCGCGAGCGCCGGCCGCGTCGTCTGCATCCACCGCAACCTCGCCGTCCGGTGGAACCCCGACGACGCGCGCATCGGCGTCGACCCCGACGTCTGCCTGCTCGAGCCGCCGCCCGCGACCCCGCGCGAGGCCCTCACCAGCCTCCGCACCTGGGAGCCGGGCAACGCCCCGCCCCGCGTCGCCCTCGAGGTGGTGAGCGCAGGAAACGCCGACAAGGACTACCGCGCCGGCCCGCGCAAGCACGCCGCCGCGGGCGTCGGGGAGTTCTGGGTGTTCGACCCCCTGCGCCTGGGCCCCGACGACGACGACGGGCCCGAGGTGCTCCAGGTGTGGTGCCGCGACGAGGGGGACGTCTTCCATCGCGTCTACGCGGGCGACGGACCCGCGTGGAGCCCCTTCTTCGGCGCGTGGCTGGTGGTGCCGGCCGGCGGGCTGCTCCTCCGCCTGAGCGACGACCCGGAGGGGGCGCGGCTCTGGCCCACCGAGGGGGAGCTCGCCCTGCGCGAGCGCGCCGAGAAGGAGCGCGAGCGCGCGGAGAAGGAGCGGGCGCTCGCCCGCGTGGCGGAGATGGAGGCACTGCTGGCGGCGCTGCGTAACGGGGGGTGAGCCGCGGTCGGGGGCGCGCGTGGAGCGCGACACGGCGACGGGCGGCGGCGGCGCCTCGCCCTACCCGAACACCTTCAGGTACAACTCCTCCAGCGGGAGCGCGCCGTCGAGAGCCGCGATCGGCACGCGCGCGTCGCCGTGGTACTCCCGCAGCGACCACGACCCGTCGCCCTGGCGGACGAGGTGCTCGACGTACCGCTCGGTCTGCGAGACGAAGAGGAGGTCGCGCAGGGTGGGAATGCCCCGGTAGCCCATCGCCTTCTCGCCGCGGTCGAAGGCCTCGGTGCTCTCCGAGAGCACCTCGACAATCACCGTCGGGTTGGAGATCACGTCGCGGGTGTCGTCGTAGAAGTCGAGCGGGCCGCAGGCGACGCTGGCGTCGGCGTAGACGAAGCCCCTGCGCAGCGGGACGTAGAGCTTCTGGTCCGACGCGAACACCCGGCACGGCCCGCGGCGCGTCAGGGCGCGGAGCTCGGCGAGCACGTTGGCGGTGATGGTGTTGTGGTCGGGCAGCGCCCCGGCCATCGCGAAGACCTCGCCGTCCCACAGGACGTGGCGCTCCGCGGATGCGCGCTCCATCGCGAGGTAGGCGTCGACCGAGACGGGGTTCTTCTTCGCGGCGACCATCGTTCTCTTGGAAGATACACCATTCCCGCTTCGTCCCCGCCCGGGTCGCGCGCACGGAGGTCCGTGCGGCCTCGCTCGGGCCCCTCCTCGGGATGTGATCCACGCAGCGACCCGATGGGCGAGGCAAGCGAGGAGCGCGGCGGCCACCGACGCGACCCCGCATGGGTGACTGAACGCGAGCGCGGCGTCCCGCCAGGCTACTGCCGCACGCCCATCGCGCCGGTGGGCACGCTGTACACGCGTAGATTGGCGATCCAGTAGATCCTCGTCGGATCGAACGGCCCCGCACCGTAGACGGGGGCCCCCACCCGGCCGCTGTAGAGCGCAGTCGGCCGCGGCCCGGGCATCGCGGGCGTCGGCCCGGCCGGGATGCGCCAGAGGATGTTCGTGCTGGTGTCTGCCGTGTAGAGGTTGCCGCACACGTCGATCGCGAGCCCGACGGGGTTGCCCACCGCAGCGATCGGGAGGTACAGCGCCGGATCGCTCGCGAAGACGTTGCCCCCCTCCGTGCGAAGCGCGACGCGATAGAAGCCTGCGGGGGCCGAGGGGCAGGAAGAAGAGCGCCGACCGATCGGCGTTGATCACCATCGCGGTCGCCGAGGTCATCCCGGCGGTGAGAAAGTCACCGGGGCCGATGCCGGTCGCGGTCGTTCGAAACAGCCGGTCACCGCTCGTGTAGTAGATGCCTCCCTCGCGATCGAGCGCGATCCGCGGCACGCTCAAGAGCATCGGCACGGAGCGGACGCGTCGCGTCGGTTCGACGACGGTGAAGTCCACGTCGCCACTGCGAGTCGGGTCGGGGGCAATCACCGCCTGAGTGTCCGACAGGAAACGTACGTCCCCCACCCGCCCCAGGGAGACCGTCGTGAAAGCCCTGGAGAACCCGTCCACCGTAATGATCCGGAGGTAGCCACCGGTCGATGTCGCACGACCAATCGCGAGGAGGCCGGCAGGAGTAAACCCGAGCGCGATGTCTTCGGAGCTTTCGATGGTCATCGGATCGAGCGCCCGCACTGCCAACGGGCCCGTCGGAAGCGAACTGCATGCTCCAGCCGCGTCGGGTGGAGACGCGCTGTCCGGTACGTCCGACGGTGCTGGCGCATCGGCGGGCGGGGCTGCGTCCGGTGCGACCGCATCCATGGGGGCTGGCGCGTCGGGCGACGGAGGCGTCGCGTCCGCGCTCGGCATCGCATCGGCCAGTTGCGCGCCATCAGGAGGCACGGTCGTATCGGCAGGGGTGGCGTTGTCAGGGGGCGCGGCGACGTCCTGTGGCGCTGCCGCGTCGCCGGGCAAAGTGCCATCCGCCCCGCGTCTTGCCCCGGGCACACGCACGCGCCGAATGTGCCGGAGGCAGCGCACACCTGCACGCCACTTCCCGCGCCCACGCAGAGGCAAGCACTCGTCGAGCCGGGCACGCACTGCGGTGTCGTGTTGGACTCCCCGCAGCCCGCCGCCATTGCGGCGACCAGGAACATCATCCGAGACCCTACGCCCATCGAAGCACCTCCGCCGCGAGGGTCGTGGGAACGAGAATCGGCGTCAAGGTTGCCCGTACCCGATGGGTCGGGTCGGTTGCTCCCCGTTACGCCCCCTTCGGGCCGAAGTCCGGCGGCGTTGACCCGCGGGGCGTGGTGTGGGGCCGCTCCAACGCGCGGAGGTGCTGCGCAACTTCGTCGCCGAGGCGGCCATACACCCGCCGCACCATCTGCGACGACGCATGACCCATGAGGGCCGCCGCGCGCTCGCTCTTGGTGTCGCCTGCCTCGACAGCGCGATGCTACTGCCGCACGCCCATCACACCGGTGGACACGTTGTACACGCGTGCGCCAGCGATCCAGTAGATCCTCGTCGGATCGAACGGCCCCGCACCATAGACAGGGGCGCCCACCTGGCCGCCGTAGAGCGCAGTCGGCCGCGGTCCAGGCATCGCGGGCGTCGGCCCGGCCGGGATGCGCCAGAGGATGTTCGTGCTGGTGTCTGCCGTGTAGAGGTTGCCGCGCACGTCGATCGCGAGCCCGACGGGGTTGCCCACCGCAGCGATCGGGAGGTACAGCGCCGGGTCGCTCGCGAAGACGCTTCCCCCCTCCGTGCGAAGCGCGACACGGAAGATTCCCGAGGGGGTCGTGAGGCGCATGAAGAAGATCGCCGACCGGTCGGCGTTGATCACCATCGCGGTCGCCGACGACAGCCCGCTGGTGAGGAAGTCACCGGGGCCGAGGGCACCCACCGTCGTACGGAATAGCTGGCTACCGTTCGTGTAGTAGATCCCCCCTTCGCGGTCGAGCGCGATGCGCGGCGGAGCAGAGAAGGGGGGCGTGGCGTAGACGCGGCGCGTCGGGTCGAAGACCCAAACCCCGTTGTCTGCCGAGATCACCGCCAGCGTCTCCGACAGGAATCGCACATCCGCAACCCCGAGCCCGAGCGCCGTTGAGAATCTTCTGGAGAAACCGTCCGCAGTAACGACTCGCAGGTCACCCCCGCCCCCCGCGATGCGGCCGAGGCCGAGGAGGCCATTGGGCGTGAACCCGAGCGCGCTTTCATCGCCGAATTGGAGTATCCGCGCGTCGAGCAACGGCACGGGCAGTGGCCCCGTCGGAAGCGAACTGCACGCTCCTGCCGCGTCGGGCGGAGATGCACTGTCCGGTACGTCCGACGGTGCTGGCGCGTCGGCGGGCGGGGCTGCGTCCGGTGCTACAGCGTCCATCGGCGCTGGCGCGTCGGGCGGCGGGGGCGTCGCGTCCGCGCTCGGCATCGCATCGGCGGGTTGCGCGCCATCGGGAGGCACTGTCGTGTCGGCGGGGGTGGCGCCGTCGGTGGGCGCGCCGACGTCCTGCAGCGCAGCCGCGTCGCCGGGCACCGTGCCGTCCGGCCCCGCGTCCTGCCCCGAGCACACGCACGCGCCGAAGGTGCCGGATGCAGAGCACACCTGCACGCCACTTCCCGCGCCCACGCAGAGGCAAGCACTCGTCGAGCCGGGCACGCACTGCGGTGTCGTGTTGGACTCCCCGCAGCCCGCCGCCATTGCCGCCACGAGGAACGTTATCCGAGACCCTACGCCCATCGAAGCACCTCCGCCGCGAGGGTCGTCGGAATGCGCACAGGCGTCAAGGTTGCCCGCACATCTCGAGTCGGGTGGGTAGTGCCTCGTCACGCCCTTCCTTCGCCCGAAGCCCGGAGAACGGACCCGCCACCTTCCTCCTCGCTCCTCGGGCACGAGGTCCTCGCACCACCCGGTCGCGACCTCGGAGGTCGTCCCCCCCTCCTCCGACCACGCCACTGGGGTCCTTCGACCACCCTCCCCCCTCGTCGCACGCCCCTCCTCCCCTCCACGCACCACCGACCGCGCCTCGTCCGACCACCGCGCGCGACTCCCCCGCCGTCGCGCCCGACTCGTCGCACCACCCTGCGCGCGTCCTCCAACCACCCCCACGACGTCCATCAACGTCCCCCGCGAGGTCGTCCGATGACCCGTCACCGGCCCTCGCACCACATCGTCCGATCGTCCACCCATCGAATCGCCCTCCAGGTCGCGCGCGGTGTCGCCGATGAAGGAGGTGGCACGCCCACACTCGCGTCGCATCGGTGCGGCTCGACCCGCGGGCGCGACGAACGACCACCCCAAGAGGAACACGCATGACGAAGAAGAACGGAGCCACGACGACGGCCGACGCGGCGGAGGGCAAGGGCGACGTCCTCGACCGCGAGGACACGCTCCACCACGCGCCGCTCACCGAGGAGGAGCTGGCGTTCTTGTGCAAGCTCGGCAACCGCGTCGCGTTCGGCGAGACGATCCGCTCCGACCTCGCGGCGCTGCTGATGGACCCCGACACCATCGACGCCCTCCGCCGGTACCGCGACTTCTTCCGCTACGGCGACGTCGACGTCGGGCCCGCGCTCGAGGTGCTCCCGCACGCGGCGAAGCTCCAGCAGCTCCAGCGGCGCCTCGACCTCGCCTCCGCGCTGGTGGGCCGCCACATCGCCGCCACCGTGAAGCCCGTCGTCGGCGTCGTGTCGGACGTCCGCCGCATGGTGGTGGCCACACCCGAGGGGAGCTCGGTGCGCGACGCGTTCGCCACCTTCGACGCCCGCTGGCGCGAGACCTTCCCCGGCGGCGCCCGCACCGCCCCCAAAACCGCCGACGAGCCCAAGGCCGCCAAGGACGACGCCGCGCCCAACGCCGCCCCCGCCGCGCCGACGAAGTAGCGCCGCCCCGCGCGCCGCGTCCCTGACACCCTCGGCGTCCCCACCACCGACGCCCTCCTCCATGCGCCACGATGGCAGCGCCCGCCGGACGAGCGAGTGACTCGTTGTCACTGCGCGCCCGCCGCGCCGCGCGCTCACCCGCCTTCCGCGAACACCTCGTCGAGCGACGCGGCGGTGAGCGCGCGGTCGACCCAGCGGTCGAGCAGCGCGAGCTCGGTGCACGCGGCGACCCGCGCCTGCGTCGACTCGTCGAGCGCGAAACCGCGGCGCTCCAGGATGCGCAGGAGCGTGCGGGCCTCGCCGCGGGCCTCGCCGCGGGCCTCGCCGCGGGCCTCGCCGCGGGCCTCGCCGCGGGCCTCGCCGCGGGCCTCCAGCCGCTCGACGATGCGCTTGTAGACGGGGCTGTCGGGGATGGGGAGCGGGGTCATCAGCAGGTCCTCGAGTTCCTGGGCCAGGGCGTCGCCGAGCATGGAGATCATCGCGCGCAGGAGTTCGCGGCGCAACTCCGGGTCGGGCTCCGCGCCGATGGCGTCGACCGCCGCGCGAACCACCGCCCGCGCGCGCCTCCCCTCCTGGTCGTGCACCGCCCACGCGGCGACGACGGCGAGGTCGGCGCGGCCCGGCGCGAGCAGCGCGTCCACCTCGGCGAGCGTCAGGCGCACCACCACCGGCCGGAGCCACAGCTCCGTGCCGCCGGGGCCGCTCACCCGCGCGACCGAGTCGGCCCAGCGGGCCACCGCCGCGTCGTGGGTGATCACCACCACGTCGCCCATCTCGCCGCGCGTGTCGAGCAGCACGCCCGCCGCCGCCGGCCAGCGGTGCCGCTTCGCGTCGTCCTTCTCGCCCTGCACCTCGACCACCACCCAGGCGCCCCGCTCCCCGTCGTCCAGCAGCACGATGTCGGGCCGGACCTCCAGCGGGTTGGCGATCCGCAGCGCCGAGTCCCTCGCCGCGAGCCCCGCGGTGACCGGGGCGCGACCGCTCGGCTCACCCGCGAGGACCGGTCGCCCCGAAGCCTCCCCGACGCCACGCCCGTCTCCGCCTCGCCGTCGCGAAGGCCCCGCGCGGTGTTACCCTCGCGTCCTCCAATGACCCTCTCTCGCAGGGACTTCCTGAAGCTCACCGGCGCCGCCGCGGTCGTCTCGCACTGCGCAGCCCCCGACGCCCCGACGGAGTCGCCCGTCGGCGACGCGCGGGTCGACGGCGCCGACGTCGACGCGGTCGTCGTGGGCCCCGACGCGGCCGCGGACGCGATGCCCGTCGACCTCCCGCGCCCCGACGCGATGGACGCGACGATCGGCGCGGACGCGGGCGCCGACGTCCGACTCGACGCGGGCGTGGACGCGCGGGCCGACGCCGCGCTCGATGCGAGACCCGACGCGAGGGCCGACGTGCCGGCGATGCCCGACGCCGCGAGGCCGACGTGCAGCGCTCCGGCGGGCACCCCGGTGGTGCGCGGCGTGGAGTTCGGCGGCGTAGCGCTCGACCTCGGGAGCTTCCCCATCGGGGTGATGGCGGGCGACATGCTCCCCCGCCGCGCGATGATCTGGACGCGCTACGACGGCGGCCGGCGCGTCGTCGCCCGCGTGGTGGAGGTGAACGCCGACGACCAGATCATCGGCCACGTGCTCGACCGCGCCGTGACGCCCGCGGCCGGAGGCTTCATCCACCTCGACGTCCTCGGGCTCGAGCCCTCGCGCATCTACCGGTACGCCTTCCTCGAGCAGTCGGGCGGGAGGTTCACCGGGCGCTCGCGGCTCGGGCGCTTCCAGACGCCGCCCGCGGACGACCAGAACTGCGGCGTCGTCACCTTCGGCGGCACCTCCTGCAGCCACCGCAACGGCGCGCCCCACGCGGTGCTCACCCACGCGGCCAACGACAAGCTCGACTTCTTCATCCACTGCGGCGACCACATCTACGCCGACGACCGCGAGCCCGCGGTGACGCTCGCCGAGTACCGCGGCAAATACGCGGACTACTGGCGCATCCAGGGGATGAACGACGTCCACGCCTCGACCGGCCTCTACACCACCTGGGACGACCACGAGGTGCGCAACAACTGGAACCCCGAGACGCTCCGCGACGCGCAGGTCGACGCCGCGACGCAGGCGTTCTTCGAGCACCGCGCCTTCCGCCGCAACGCGACCGACCCCGACCGGATCTGGCGCAAGTTCCGCTGGGGGCGGGCGATCGAGATGTTCATCCTCGACGCGCGGAGCGAGCGCCGCCCGTCGACGCGCCTGACCGACCGCGCGCAGTTCATCTCGCCCGAGCAGTTGAGCTGGCTCCAGACGTCGCTGCGCAACTCCGACGCGCCCTTCAAGTTCGTCGTCACGTCGAAGCCCATCACCGACCGGCCGGGCACGACGGCGGCGGAGGTGGGCGACTTCTGGGCCGGCTACCCCGCGCAGCGCCAGCGCCTGCTGCGCTTCATCGTCGACAACCGGATCGACGGCGTGTGGTTCCTCTCGGGCGACGTGCACTACGGGTGCATCACGCACGTCGACACGGCGGACTCGGCCTTCCACCGCTTCCGCGAGGTGTACATGGGGCCCTCGGGCAGCGGCGACCCGGGCCTCGTCGACTGCTCGGCCGCGGGCCAGAACGAGGTCGTCGTCCGCCGGTTGAACTACACGAAGTTCCGCGCCGACCCGGGCGCGCGGACGCTCCAGGTCGACTTCATCGGGACGGGCGGCGAGGTCATCTGCGGCCGCCGCTACGCGCTTTGACCCATTCCCCTACCGCGCCGCGGGGCGAGGCGGCGACGCGAGCGGGCCGCGCGCGCGGGACCACGGGTCGCCCACGGTCGCGGACAGGGCGCGCGCCGTGACGCGGAAGGGCTCCGACGCGCTCTGGCGGACCGCGGTGGCGAAGGCGGCGCGCGCGGCGTCGAGGTCGCCGAGCGCGCGCTCGCAGCCCGCGCGGAGCGTCCACGTGCGGGGGGCGCGGACGTCGCCCTCCCCGAGCGCCCGGAGGATCTCGCAGGCCGCGCGGTAGTCGCGCTCGTGGTACGCGCGGCCCGCAAGCACGAGGCGGGGCATCGGCCAGCGGGGGTTGCGCTGGAGCGCCGCGCGGGCGGCGGCCACGCGCGCGTCGCCGACGTTGAGCACCTCGAGCACGTACGGGTGCGACGGGCTGAGGGCGAGCGCGGCGTCCATCTCGACGCCGAAGGTGAGCTCCCAGAACTCCGGCGGCACCAGCGAGGCGTAGGGCATCGCGCGCACGAAGACCCCGGTGGTCTGCGCGGCGCGCACGAAGGGCTGCGCCTCGGGGCTCTCCGCGCGGAAGCCCGGGACGAGTTCGAACACCCCCATCGGGTCGCCGAAGAGCCCCTCCGGCGGCTCGCCGGGCGCCATCACCGCGTGCGCGGGGTACTGGATCGTCGGGCGGTCGTCGGAGAGCGGCTCGGTGTGGGCGACCATGCGGCGCAGGGCGGCGTCGCCCTGGACGAAGCCCCCGAGGAGGTCTTCCGCGCCGCGCACGCCGATGTGGGCGAGGTTGCGCGCGACGGCAGGCTCGCTCGCGCGGCGCGACCAGCCCGCGAGGTCGATGCGCGGGGCGCGGTCGGTTCCCACGAGGATGAGCTGGTTGCCCGCCCCTTCGAAGAGCATGACGTAGGGGAACTCCGCCGTCACCGCCGCGACGATGGCGAGCGTCTGCTCGAGCTCGAGCTGGAAGATGGGGAGCCACTGGGTGAGCACGCCGCCCGGGCGCAGCGCGCGCCGGGCCGCGGCGTAGTACTCGCGCGAGTAGAGGTTGACGACGCCGGCTGCGACCGGGGGCGGCGGCTCCGAGGTGATGACGTCGTAGCGGCGGCCGGAGGTCATGAGGTGGTGGCGGCCGTCGTCGGCGTGGGCGCGGGTGCGCGGGTCGCGCAGCGGGTCGGAGCCGGTGGCCTGCGCGAAGAGGCCGCTGAAGGAGAGCACCTCGGGGGAGATGTCGACGACGTCGAGGCGCGAGAGCCCGGGGTGCGAGAGCAGCGAGCGCGCGGTGTTGCCGACGCCGAAGCAGATGAGCAGCGCGTCGCGCCGGCCCTCGGCGAAGAACATCCCCAGGTGCGCCATCATCCCCATGTAGCGCCGCGCCGCGAGGCCCGTGTCGCTCATGGAGACGCCCGGGGTGAACAGCTCGCGCTTCACCTCGACGCCGAACTCGCGGTGCGACTGGACGGCGGCGCTCGTGGTGGTCCCCTCGCGCAGCGCGAGCACGGTCGCGCCGCCCCAGCCGAAGAACAGCCGGCGGGTGTGGTTGGCCGGCAGCGCCACGAGGCCCGCGAGCACCAACGCCCACGCGCCGAAGGCCGCCGCGCGGGGCCCCGGCGACGCCGTCGCGCGCGCGACCGCCACCGCGCCTGCCAGCGTGGCGACGCAGGCGAGGAGGAGGAAGGCCCGCTGCACCCCGAGCATCGGCAGAAGCGCGAAGCCCGTCAGCGCCGAGCCCGCGACGCCCGCGAGGGTGTTCACCGCGTAGAGCCGCCCGCTGGCGCGCCCCGCGTCCCGCGCCGGCACGCCCGCCGCGGCGAGGTACGGCAGCGCGGCGCCCATCAGGAGGCACGCCGCGCCCTCCAGGTACGCCGCGTGGAGGAAGGCGTCGCGCCAGACCGGCCACGGCCCCGTGCGGAGCTCGGCCGGGTCGCGGGGGAACCACAGCGCCATCGCGCGCATCCACCGCGGGAGCAGCGCCAGCGGGAGCGCCGCGGCGACCCCCGACGCGGTGAGCGCCCACGCGGCCGCCGAGAGGGGTCGCGGGTGCCGGTCGGCCCGCGCCGCGGCCCAGCGCGACCCGAGCGCGATCGCGAGGAGGTTCACGCCGAGGAGCACCGAGAAGGCGACGATCATCGCGCCGAGGAGCTGCTCCAGCAGGCGGCTCCAGATGATCTCGTAGGCGATGGCGCAGAACCCGCTGACCGCGAAGAGCGCGACCGGCGCGCGGGGCAGCGGCGCCGACGGCCCGTCGGAGGCGCGCGGCGGCGCGTCCGCGAGGGGGATCCGGCGCGCGAGGAGGGAGACGATCAGGTTGCCCGAGGCCGCGAGCAGCACCGTCTGGGTGAGCCCGAGGCGCGGGATCAGGAGCCCGTCGGGGAGCAGCACGCCGACGACGGCGCCTGCGGTGTTCACTGCGTAGAGCGTGCCCATGACGCGGGCCTCGGCGCGCGCCCGTGCGAGCGCGCGGACGAGCACCGGGAGCGTCGCCCCCATCAGCGTCGTCGGGACGACCAGCAGCGCGAAGAACACCGCGAATCGCACCAGCGGGAGGAGCGGCCCGGCGGCGGCGGCGAGCGTCGCGAGGCCGCGCATCGCGCCACCGCCGGCGAGGAGGAGGAGCGACACGACGACCGACGAGGACCCGACGCCGAGCTCGAGGAGGCTGTAGAGGCGGATGGGCCGCGGGTGGCGGTCGGCGTAGCGCCCGAGGAGGAGGCTGCCGAGCGCGAGGCCCATCATGAAGGCCGCCACCACGGTGGTGACCGCGGGGACGGAGGTGCCGAAGGAGAGCCCCAGCGCGCGCACCCAGATGATCTCGAACGAGAGGCTGCTCGCGCCCGACACGAAGAGCAGCGCGTAGAGGGCCCGCAACGGAGCTCCGGCGAGAGCGGCGGCTTCGTCGCCGGGTTGGGTCACGGGACGAGGATCTTCGGTGGCGCCCATCGCGCCGAACATCGCCCGAATGCGCCGCGGAACGAAGGAGAAATGTCGGCGCCCTCCCCCGCTTGACCCGCCCTCCCTCGGCGCCCAACCATCCCCCGCGCCGATGCCCCCCGACGCGCCGCCCACCACGCTCTCCCCCGCCGCGAAGCTCGTCGAGTTCGCGCGCCCGCTCGCGCTCACCGCGGGCTTCGTCGCGGTCGGCGCGCGCTGGGGCTGGTGGGCCGCCGCCCCGGTCGCGCTCGCCGCGGTGTTCGCGTGGTCGATCCTGGTCCACGACCTCATCCACAACGCGCTGCGCCTCGGCCCCGCGGTCAACGAGCTCGCCCTCGCGGTGGCGGCGCAGTTCCTGGTGAAGAGCGGGCACGCGCTGCGGGCGCTCCATTTCGTGCACCACCGGCGGTGCCTCGACGAGAGCGACACGGAGGGCAACGTCGCGCTCGTCCCCTTCGCGCGGCTCACGGCGCTCGGCCCCTGGCTCGCCCTCCGCGCCCGGGCGGAGGCGTGGCGCGCGTCGCCGCAGACCCGCCGCTGGCAGCTCGCCGAGACGCTCGGCAACGCCGCCGTGCTGAGCCTCCTCGCGGCGGCGGCGTGGGCGACGCGCAGCCCGGGGCCGATCGTGTACTGGGGCGCGGTGGTGGCGGTGACGGTGACGGCGCCGGTGTGGGGCGCGAAGATCCCGCACATGGTCCCCTACGGTCACCCGTGGGTGCGGCGGCTCGCGGCGCTCACCGGGCGGCTCACGCCGGCGACGGCGTCGGTGCTCCTCCACGAGCTCCACCACCGGCGGCCGGGGCTGCCCGTGGCGCTGCTCTCGGCCAACCGCCACGCGCTCGACGAGACGGCGCCGAGCGACTGCGCGCGGCGCATGGGCCACGCGCCAGACGGCGGGGGTTGAGCGGAGCGCTCAGGCCCGCCAGGTCAGCGGCTCGCGCACCACCGGCAGGTCGAGGATGTGCGGCGCCTCGCGCCACGTGACCTCCGCCGCCGGCGCGGGCGCGCGCCGCGGGGTCGCGCCGAACCAGCTCAGGTAGAGCCCGAGCGCCGCGGTGCTCCCCGAGGCGTCGGTGAGGAGCACGTTGGCCGTCCCGACCAGCGCGAGGCCGGCGCCGTACACCAGGGTGGGGTCGCGTAGCGACGAGCGCCGGAGGCACTGGGCCGCGACCACGAGCGAGAGGATCACGCCGGGGATGCCGGTCGCGAGCAGCACGTCGAGGAGCTGGTTGTGCGTGTGGATCGCGCGCGTCCCGCGGCGGTTGACGGCGTGGAGCTGCGGGTTGACGCGGGCGACGTGGACATCGATGTCGCCGTAGCCGAGGCCGGTGAGCAGCCACGGGGGCGTGGTCTTGACGTCGGCCCAGAGGCCCTCCCAGATGTCGCTCCGGCCGGAGAAGCGGTCCTCGTCGACGGTGCGGAAGCGGTTGACGTAGTCGTCGCGCGCGACGTCGCGGGAGTACGAGGGCTCGGGCTCGGGCGCGTGGGCGACGTACGCGCCCCCGAGGAGGACGGCCAGCACCAGCGCGAGGCGCCCCTCCCACATCCGCGCGAAGCCCCAGAGGAGCACCCCGAAGGCGGCGAACGACGCCGCCCGGAAGGTGCTGCGGATGATCACCGCGAGGATCAGCGGGAGCAGCACGGCCCCCCACCGGACGAAGCGCGGCGAGAGCTCCCCCTCAACGCGCAGGTGCACGTAGAGCCCGAGCGCGAGGAAGGCGAGCATGAAGCTCGGGCGCGGGAAGAGCTCGCGGTCGACGGCCTCCAGCCCGAGCCACAGGGCCGAGAGCGCGAGGCAGGCGTGGAAGAGCCCGCGCCGCTCGGAGGGCCACGCGGCGAACACCACCGCCCAGCTCAGCGCCGTGGGCATCGCCGTGCACCGGAGCAGCCCGTCCCAGACGAACTCCCCGCGGAACGAGCTCAGCGCCAGCGCCGCGCAGAGCGCCGCCATCCACGCGAGCGGCGGCGCCAGACGGACGCGGGTGACGCCGTAGGCCGCGGCGGCGTGGAGCGGGAGGTGCGTGAGGAACGCCACCAGCGTGCCGGGGACGCCGGTGCGCGTCATCACGGCCTCGACGAGCCCGGGCGCCCAGAAGGTGAGCGTGAGCGAGAGGAGGACGCACCACCGCGCCCAGCGGGGCATGGGCCCCGCCGGGTCGACGGTGGGTGTCTTGGGGGGTGGCCCGTCCATCGCGCGTTGGGATGCGCGGCGTCGGGGGCGACGTTCAGGGCGGGGCGATGCGGTAGCCAGTGCCGCCGCGCGTGAGCCCGGCGACGTTGGTCCCGATCTGGAACGAGTTGACCCCGTCGATGGAGCGGAGCCCGACGGTGGCCGAGTCGCCGGTGTGGCGGGTGGACGTGGCGTTGGAGTTGGTCATCGAGCAGTAGTGGATCTCGATGGCGCCGGAGGCGAAGAGCTTCACCTGGTAGGTGAGCCGCGCGGTGGCGGCGCTGTAGTCCGCGAGGTTGGTCCACTGGACCACGAAGCGGCGGCCGCCGGCGTCGTCGATGTCGCGGGTGACGAAGCCGTAGCTCTCGCCCGTGGGGAAGGCGAGGTCGTCCCAGAAGGGCGCGACGGCCCCGTTGGGCGCGGAGGTCATCGCGCCGTTGGAGTACGCGGTGGAGGGCGTGCCGGCCATCGAACTCCAGAGCTGGAGGAAGCCGTTGGTGGTCACCGAGAAGTGCGACGCGGTGGCCGTGAAGTACGGCATCGTGAAGGGCAGCGCGGCGATCGCCGAGGCGGCGTCGTCGCCCGTCGTGGTGAAGGTCACGGTCGAGCCGCCGGTCATGCTGTCGCAGGCCGCGGTGACGGACGCCGACACGTAGGCGAGCGGGGTGAAGGCCACGCCGAGGGTGAAGGTCGCGTCGAGGGTGGCCATGTCGAACGCGCTCACGCCGACGTAGAAGGTCCGCGGCGCGGTGGTGGCGTTGTCGAAGCCGAGCGTCGTGGCGGTGAGCGAGGAGGTCGAGGTGCTCGTGATGCAGGTGGTGGGGGCGCACGAGTCGTAGACGCGCATCGCGAGGGTGCGCGCGGTGGCGCTGGTCTGCGTGAGGGTGAGGGTCGCGCGGCGCCCGCTCGGCACCGAGACGGCGTAGAAGAGCTGGCCGCTCTCGGTGGTCGACTGGCAGAGGATCGAGCGGTCGCCGCCGCCCGCGGGGTTCTGCATCGTGACGGGCGCGGCGTCGGTGAGTGTCGCGGCCGTGGCGCAGGTGGGGTTGGGCGCGGCCGTCCAGTTGGCCACGTTGAGCGTGTAGGCGAGCGCGGTGGAGACGTTCGAGTCGACCACCACGTGGTAGGTGCCCGGGGTGAACACCCGGCGCACGTAGGCGTTGAGGCTCGCGCCGCCGTCGTCGTCGCAGGCCACCTCGCTCATGGCGTCGAGGCAGTTGCGCCGGATCGAGATCGTGACGTCGCTCGTCCCCGTCGTGTACACCTGGAGCGCCGTGGTGGCCGTGACCACCAGCGTGTAGATGTGCTCGGCGCCGATGGTGTTGATGCGGCAGCTCATCGCGGCGATCCGGTTGGGGGTCGCCGTGCTCACCGCCGGGAGCGTGCCGCTCACCGAGGTGACCGCCGCGCCCGCGGGGATCGCGAGGTCGCCGGTCGAGGTCACCGTGCAGGTGGAGCACGCGCCCGCGACGCAGGCCGCGAAGGCCGGGCAGGCCGTGCCGCACGCGCCGCAGTTGGCCGCGGTGGTCTGGAGGTCGACCTCGCAGCCGTCGGCGGCCATCCCGTTGCAGTTGCCGAAGCCGACGCTGCACGCGACGCCGCACGCGCCCGCGGCGCAGGCGCCCGTCGCGTTGGCGCGCGCGGGGCAGGCGTTGCCGCACACCCCGCAGTGGCTCGCGCTCGTGGCCAGGGTCACCTCGCAGCCGTTGGCCGGCGCGCCGTCGCAGTCGTCGAAGCCCGCCGCGCAGGTGATCCCGCACATCCCCGCCGCGCAGGCCGGCGCGCTGTTGGCGCGCGCGGGGCACGCCACGCCGCAGCGCCCGCAGTTGGCCGCGCTCGTCGCGAGGTTGACCTCGCAGCCGTCGCCGGCCATCCCGTTGCAGTCGGCGAAGCCGTCGTTGCAGGCGAACCCGCAGGCCCCCGCCGCGCAGGTCGCGCGCGCGTTGGCCGGGGCCGGGCAGGCGTTGCCGCAGGCGCCGCAGTGGGAGACGCTCGACGTCGTCGCCGTCTCGCAGCCGTCGCCCGCCATCCCGTTGCAGTCGCCGAAGCCCGCGGTGCAGGCGTAGCGGCAGGCGCCCGTCGTGCACGAGGCCGCCGCGTTGGCGCGCGCCCCGCAGGCCATCCCGCAGCCGCCGCAGTGGGCGAGGTCGGTGGCGGTGGTGACGCAGGCGCCCGCGCAGGCCGTCTGACCCGTCGGGCAGGAGAGCGTGCACGAGCCGGCGACGCAGCGCTCGCCGGCAGCGCAGCTCGTGCCGCAGGCGCCGCAGTTGGCGGGGTCGCTGGCGAGCGTGGCGCACGCGCCGGCGCACTCGACCTGGCCGGTCGGGCACGAGGTGACGCAGCGGCCGGCGGCGCAGGTCTGCCCGGCGCCGCAGGCCGTCCCGCAGCCGCCGCAGTTGCGCCGGTCGGTCTGGGTGTCGGCGCAGAGGCGCGCGCCGCCGGCGACGCACTCGGTGAGCCCGCCGGTGCAGCCCGAGCGGCACGCGCCCTCGGAGCACACCTGGCCCGAGGGGCACGCCATCCCGCAGGCGCCGCAGTTGGCGGGGTCGTTGGCGGTGCTCACGCACGCGCCGCCGCACACGGTCTGGCCCGTGGGGCAGGTGGTGCGGCACATCCCGGTCATGCAGGCCTGGCCCGCGGCGCAGGCGCGCCCGCAGCCGCCGCAGTTGGCGGGGTCGGTGGCGGTGGTCACGCAGGCGCCGCCGCACGCGGTCTGGGACGTCGGGCAGGAGACCACGCAACGGCCGCCCTCGCACACCTCGCCCGAGGCGCAGGCCGCCCCGCACATGCCGCAGTTGGCGCGGTCGGTGGCGGTGTTGGCGCAGGCGCGGTCGGCGCCCGTCCCGCACTCGGTGAGCCCGGCGCCGCAGCGGAGCGCGCAGGCCCCGGCGCTGCACACCAGGCCCGCGGCGCAGGCCATCCCGCAGGCGCCGCAGTGGGCGTTGTCGGTCGCGACGGTGACGCAGCGGTCGTCGCACACGGTCTGCCCGGCGGGGCACGACGTCCGGCAGGCGCCCGACTCGCACACCTGCCCGGCCGCGCAGCGCGTCCCGCAGGCGCCGCAGTTGGCGCGGTCGGAGGTGGTGTCGACGCAGCGGCGGGAGACGCCCGCGTCGCCGCCTGACGCGTCGCACGCGGTGAGCGGCGCGGCGCACTGGAGCGCGCACTCGCCGGTGGAGCACACCTGGCCCGCGGGGCACTCGTTGCCGCACGCGCCGCAGTTGGCGGGGTCGTTGGTGAGCGTGACGCAGCGGCCGGCGCACGCGGTCTGGCCCGAGGGGCACGAGGTGCGACAGGTCGACGAGGCGCAGAGCTGGCCCGAGGCGCACGCGACGCCGCAGCCGCCGCAGTTGGCGCGGTCGGAGGTGGTGTCGACGCAGCGCCCGTCGCAGCGCATCTGGCCGTCGGCGCACACGGACTTGGGCGCGTCGAAGGACGCGTCGGCGGCGTCGGCGCGGGCCGCGTCGGCGGGGGCCGGCGCGGCGTCGGTGCAGCCCACCGCCGCGACCACCGCCGCGATCGCCCACGCCGCCCGCGCCATCGGGGCGGACGGCGGGGGTCGGGTCAACCTTTTCATGGAGGTCTCCTTGCGGACCACCGCGCGGGGCGCCGCTCCGTGCAGCGCCGGCGCAACGGGTCCTCGATTGCAGCTTTGCCACAGAACGGCCGCCGTGTGGCACTCCTCGTTCACCGACGACGGATGAAACGTCCACGGCGGGGCGCCACCACCGCGACGCACCCCCCGGCGCTTGCCATTCCCTGCGGACGGCGTGACCCTCGCGTGCGGTTGCTTCGCTCGTGCGGTGAGGAGGTCACTCGTGGGCGCTTCGTCTTCAAAGCTTGTCGGGGCCGCGCGCGGCGCCCTCACCGTGTGGGGAGTCGCCTTCGCCGCGGCGCACCTCGCGGCGTGCTCGGGCGGGGAGCGGGCGCGCAACGGCTGCCCGCCGGGCGAGACCTGCGCGGCGGAGATCCCCGGCGGGCTGTCGTTCGAGGCGACGCAGTTCGGCCCGGGGTTCTCGTGGTGGGCGCCGCCGCCGCCGATCGCGGTGGGCGGCGCGCTGCGCATCGCGCTCGTCGACCGGGTGACGCACCAGCCGCTCGCCGTCCCCTTCGCGGCGCAGGTCACGGGGGCGGCCCTGTCGGTGAGCCCGCTCGGCGGCGGCGCCGTCCAGGTGCGGGCCGTCGCGCCGGGCGAAGGGTACCTGCGCATCGTCACGGCCGCCGGCGACCGGCTGATCGACCGCGTCGCGCTCCGCGCCGTCCCGGTCGCGGCCTTCTCCTTCGAGCGGACCGACGGCGGCCCCTTCTTCGAACTGCGCGGGACGCCGCCCACCCTGGTCGTCGGCCCGGGCGACGCGCGCTTCACCGTCGCCCTCCGCAGCAGCGACGGCGAGCCTCTGGTCGACGACGGCTTCCTCGCCGAGGTCCCCGCGGGCACCGGCGTCCGGCTCGACCAGCCCTTCTGGAACGTCGTCATCGTCCACGCCCCCGCCGCCCGCACGTCGCCCCTCACCCTCACGACGAGCGACGGGGCGGCGCGCGCGTTCAGCCTCAGGGTGTCGTCCGCCGCGGGCGAGATCGTCGCGCTGCCGCCGGCCGCGGGGCGCAACCTCGACGCGGCCGCGCCCGTCCCCTTCCCGCAGGGCCGCTACTGCTTCGGGGTGATGTTCGAAGGCGCGCTGGCGGGCGCCGGCGGCTGGCACTTCCGCGCGGCGGGCCCGCACCGGGTCGTCGGCGAGGACAACTGCGCGACGGTGACGCTCGCGGACGTCGGCGGCGCGCCCTTCACGCTCACGGCGTCGGCCGGCACGCTCTCGCAGAGCTTCGTGCTCACGCCGGGGTATTGAAGGCGCTACAGCACGAGGCCGAGGAGCCCGTCGGCGGCCGCGACCGCCTTGCCCACCTTGTCGAGCGTGTCGGCGAGGGAGGCGAGGTCGTCCTGCTGCTTCTTCACCGACGCGACGGCGTCCGTGAGGCCCTTCCGCGCCGCGTCGAAGCCCGCCTTCGAGGCGTCGAAGCGCCGCGCCGCGAGCTCCGCCGCGCGGTCGTTGATCCGCTCGCCGAGCTCGAGGCACCGCTGCCGCTCGGCCGCCGGCACCCGCGCGTCGAGCGAGCGCGCGAGGCACCACCGCCCCACCTCCGCCAGCGCCGCGACCTCTTCCCGTGTGGCCATCGCGTCCCTCCGTGTCACTCCGCGCGGAGCGCCCGCGTCGCCTCGGCGGCGGCGGCCACCCGGCGCGTGAAGCCCTGCAGCGCGTTCTCGAGCTCCGCCGCGTCGCGCGCCTCGCGGCCCTCCGCCCGCGCGTAGCGGACGAGCGCCTCGTGGGCGTCGCGCATCGCCCGCACCAGCGCGGCGGGGTCCTGCGCGCGCATCGCGGCCCGGCGCGCCACCAGGCCCCGCAGGGAGGCCAGGGCCTCGCGCCGCTCGCCGTCCGACCACGCGGCGCGGCGGGCGTTGTACTGCGCGGCGCAGCGGGCGATCACGGCGTCGAGCGCGGCCGTCCGCACGGTGGCGGTCACCTCGGCGAGGTCGGCCTCGAGCAGGTCGAGCACGCGGCGGACGGGGGCGGCGGCTTCGAGGATGGCGCCCCTCGTCGCAGCCGCGCGCCGCCTCCCTTGCACGGCGCGCGTGACCGCCGCGGCCACCTCGCCGACGGGCCCGGCATAGTCGTCCGCGGTGGCGTCGGGGAGCTCGGCGAAGCGCGCGCCGAGGCCCGTGAGGTTGGCGCCGAGCGCGGTGGCGGCCTCGGAGAGCCGGGCCTCGCCCGCGGCGTCGCCGGCGGCCAGCGCGGCGAGCCGGTCGGCGTAGCGCCCGAGGAGCTCCACCGCGTCGACGCGGGCCTGGATGGACTCGGCGGTGAAGGCGTCGCGGTTGAGCGGGGTCTGCCGCCCGTCGGCGTCGACCTCCACCAGCTCGGCCTGCGGGTCGCACGCGAGGCGGGTGAAGTACGCGTCGCGGCGGAGCGCGTTGAGCTCGGTGTACACCGCGCGGATCACCGGCGCGGCCTCGGCGAAGCCCTGCTGGAAGGTGCCCGCGGGCCGCGCGTACTGCGGCGTCGCCGCGCACGCCGTCGCGAGCGCGAACCCAACGAGCCATCGACGCGCGCCGCCCGGCTGCATGGCGCGAGCGTACCGCGACGGGCGCGGCAGGGGAGCCGGCGAAATGGTGCGGTGGTCAGCGCGAGGGCTTCTTCTTCGCGGCAGGCGCCTTCTTCACGGCAGGCGCTTTCTTCGCGGCAGGCGCCTTCTTCGCGGCAGGTGCCTTCTTGGCCGCCGGCGCAGCCCCCTCGCCCGCGAGCGTGGCGAGCACGGCCTCGACGTGGCCCGGCACGCGCACCGGCGACCAGACGGCCCGCACCGCGCCCGCCGCGTCGACGAGGAAGGTGCTGCGGATGCATCCCTCCGACACGCGGCCGTAGAGCTTCTTCTCGCCCCACGCGCCGTACGCGCGGTGCACCGCGCCGTCGTCGTCGCTCAGCAGCCGCACCGTGAGCTTGTGCTTCTTGCAGAAGCCCTGGTGGCGCGCGGTCGAGTCCCGCGAGACGCCCACCACCTCCGCGCCCAGCGCCTTGAACTTCGGCAGCGCCGCGGAGAAATCCTTCGCCTCGACCGTGCAGCCGGGGGTGTCGTCCTTCGGGTAGAAGTACACCACCACCGGCCTGCCGCGCAGCGACGCGAGCGAGAGGCGCGCCCCGTCGTCGCCGACCAGATCGAACGCGGGCGCCGTGTCACCGACCTTCACCATAGCCATCGGATGCTCCTGCGTGGGGATCCGTCGCGCCCCGCGCGGCGCCGGGGCTACCACGCGGCCGCGCGGGCGCACCAGTTCGCGTCGTTACCGCGCGCGGGGGGCCGGCGTACGCGCCCGTCATGAAGCTCTACGACCAGCTCGCCGACTGGTACACGCTCCTCACGCCGCTCGCGGAGTACGCGGAGGAGGCCGCGCACTACCGCGCCGCGCTCCGGGGCGCGCTGGGCCCCGGGCGCCATTCGCTGCTGGAGCTCGGCGCGGGCGCGGGCCACAACGCCCACCACCTCGCCGCGGACTTCGACCTGACGCTCACCGACCTCTCCCCGCGGATGCTCGACCTCGCCCGCGCGTCGTGCCCGGGCGCGACCTTCGCGCTCGGCGACATGCGCTCGCTGCGGCTCGGGCGGACGTTCGACGCGGTGTTCGCGCACGACGCGCTCTGCTACATGCTCACCGAGGGCGACCTGCGGGCGACGTTCGAGACGGCGCGGGCGCACCTGCGGCCGGGCGGGGTGTTCGTGGCGGCGCCCGACCACGTGGCGGAGACCTTCGCCCCGGGCGAGGACACGGGCGGGAGCGACGGCGGCGGGCGCTCGCTGCGCTACCTGGAGTGGGCCTGGCAGCGCGCGGGCGAGCGCGACCGCTACGTGGTCGACTACGCGATCGTGACGCGCGTCGGCGAGGGCCCCGCCGAGGTGCACCACGACCGCCACGAGGAGGGGCTCTTCCCGCGCGCGACGTGGGCGGCGCTGATGGAGGCGGCGGGCTTCTCCGTCGAGCGCGCCGGCTGGGCGCACAGCGAGGTCGAGCGCGAGCTGGAGCTGTTCGTCGCGCGGGCGCGGTAGGGCCGCGGGCGCCTACTTCGCCGCGCGCAGCGCCGCGAGCTGCGCGTGGAGCTCGGCCATCTTCTCCCTCAGGGCGTCCGCCTCCGCGCGGGCCGTCGCCGCTTCCGTGAGGGCCGTCGCCGCCTCCGCGCGGGCCGTCGCCGCTTCCGTGCGGGCCCGTTCCGCCTCCGCCTGCCCCGCCTCCGCCTCGGTGGGCCAGAGGCGCGTCCCCTCTTCGTCGTCGGCGATTCGGAGGAGCATGCCGTCGCCCTTCACCACGAGCCACGACTGGAAATACGCACTCCACGCCGGCCCGTCGCCCACGTACACGCGTCGGAAGTCGCCGGCCTTGCCGCGCTCCCACACCTGGAGCACCCACGGGCCGCCGTCGTCGTCGGGCCCGAAGCGCTGCGGGTCGAACACCCACAGTTCCTGCACGCCGGCCGCGGCGTACTTCCGCGGCCCCACGAAGTAGTCCTTCTCCGCGTTGTCGTGGCTCACCACCTCGCACACGACCTTCGGCGCCTCGTCGCCCTCGCGCCACGTCCGCAGGCTGCGGAGGTCGGCGACGGCGGTGGCCGGCGGCGGTTCGAGCAGGCACACGTCGGGGTCGACGCCGATGCGCGGGTGCTCCTCGTCCCAGCGGATCGCGAGGTCGCGCCGCACGCCCACCGCGCGGCCGGTGCGGCGGCTCCACGCCCGCCACACCGAGTCCAGCACACGCGTCGCTTCATCTTGCACTGCGCTGATCGGCACTTGCTCGTCCTCCAGCACCCAGGAGGGGTGCGAGTAGGGGACCTCGAACGTGAGCTCGACCCGCTTGCGCGCCTGCGTCATCGGTGGCCGCTGCCTTTCGAAGCGCGACCCTACCACGGCGTGCGCGTCGGCTTCGAAGGGCGGCTGGGAGGACAGGCTCATGGGCGGTGATGCTCCTGCGGCGTCACCGTTCCACGGCCCGTGCCGACTTGAAATGACCGGCGATCTCGCACGTGGGGGTGGCGGATCAGGGGTGGCGAGGGGGTGGCGAGGGGGTGGCGGAGGTGGCGGCCGCCACCCGCCCTACAGACGAGCCGTGGCAGGCGCCTGCCACGGCCTCGTCCGTAGCGGCACCTTCCCCTTGAATTCGCGCCTCAGATGCTGTGCGGCCGGTACTCTTCCTGCCGACGAGGGCGGGCAGGGCGGGCGGGGCGCGCGGGCGGCGCGGGGGCCTCCACCACAGCGTCATCGTCGGCGTCGGGCGCGCTCGCTCCGAGACCGCCGGCGTCCTCGACGCGTGCGGCCGGCTCGGGCGGCGGGGCTTCGACGCGTGCGGCGGGCGCCTGCGCTGCGACCTGCGTCGGCGCGATCACCGTCGACGCGATCGCAGCGACGGGGCGCGGGCGCACGGCGCGGTTCACGACGAGGCCGAGGCCCACGCCCGCGGCGACGACGAGCGCGGCGAACGCAACGGCGCGCCCGCGCGCGGGTCGATCGCGCACCACGACCGCGACGCGGACGGCCTCGCGCGGCGGCTCCTCGGGCGCGCGGACGGTCGTCGGCTCCTCGACCGCAGGCCGCGGGTCGTCGCGGGGGGACATCACCGTCGTGCGGTCGTCGAACTGCGCCGCCGAGAGCTTCATCGCGGCGAGGCGGAGCGCGTCGCGGAAGGCCACCGCGGTGGGCCAGCGGGCGGCGCGGTCGCGCTGGAGCGCGCGGTCGACCGCCGCGACGAGCGACGCCGGGAGCCCGGGCATCACCGACGCGAGCGGGCGCGGCGCTTCGAAGCGGATCTTCGCGAGCAACTGGTCGGGGTCGTCGGCGTCGTAGGGCCGCTCGCCCGAGAGCGCCTCGTAGAGCACGACCCCGAGCGACCAGAGGTCGGCGCGCCCGTCGACCGAGGCGTCGAGCGCCTGCTCGGGGGACATGTACGCCGGCGTCCCGACGAGCGTGCCGGCCTTCGTGAGCCGCACGGTGGGCGGGCCGGCGGCGTAGGCGACGACGCCGAAGTCGATGAGCTTCGGGGTCTCGGCCTCGCCGCGGCGCTGGAGGAAGACGTTCTCGGGCTTCACGTCGCGGTGGACGAGGCCGGCGGCGTGGACGGCGGCGAGCGCGTCGGCGATGGGCGTGAGCGCCTCGAGCGCGGCGCGCGGCGACAGGGGCCCCTCCCGCACCATCCGGTCGGCGAGCGACTCGCCCTCGAGGAACTCCTGCACGAGGAACTGGATGCCGCGCGCGGCGTCGTCGCCGAGGTCGAGGATGTCGACGACGTGCGGGTGCTCGAGCTGCGCGGCGGCGCGGGCCTCGCGCTCGAAGCGGCGCGCGAGCTCGGGCTTCGCGGCGAGCTCGGCGTGCACGATCTTGAGCGCGACGCGGCGGCCGGTGCGGAGGTTCTCGGCTTCGAAGACGGCGCCCATGCCGCCGCTGCCGAGGCGGCGGACGACCTTGTAGCGGCCGGCGATCACGTCGCCCGGGTGCAGCGCGGCCGGCTTCGTCATCGCGACGGGGAGTATCGCAGCCGCGACGGGGAGACAAGCGCCCGCGACGTCGCGCTACCCCTTCGGATCGAGCCGGTCGCGCGCCCAGTCGCCGGTGAGGTTGAAGCCGAGCACGGTCACCGCGATGGCGGCGCCGGCGGTCATCGCGAGGCGCGGCGCGCGGAGGAGGTGCGCGGTGCCCTGGTCGAGCAGCGCGCCCCACGACGCGGTCGCGCCGGGCCCGAGGCCGAGGAAGGAGAGCGACGCCTCCGCGAGCACCGCCGCGCCGAGCCCGAAGGTCGCCTGCACCACCAGCGGCCCCGCGGCGTTGGGCAGCACGTGGCGGAAGAACACCCGCGCCGGCGACGCCCCGAGCGCCCGCGCGGCCACCACGAACTCGCGCTCGCGCAGCCGCAGCACCTCCGCGCGCGCCACGCGGGCGTAGCCGACCCAGCCCGTCACCGACAGCGCCAGCACCATGTGCCCGACGCCCGGCCGCGCCACCAGCGCCAGCACCGCCATGTTCACGATGATCGACGGGAACGACTGGGCCGCGTCGGTCACCCGCGCGACGAAGGCCCCGACGCGCCCGCCCGCGTAGGAAGCTGCGCCGCCGACGAGCGCGCCGACCGTGAGCGACGCGGCCACCGTGGCGACCGCGACGAGGGCCGCGAGGCGCGCGCCGTGGAGGAGGACGGAGAGCACGTCGAGGCCGTTCTCGCCGGTGCCGAGCGGGTGCGCGGCGGAGGGCGGCGCGAGCTCGTGGGCGAGGTCGATCGCGCGGACGCCGTAGGGCGCGACCGCGGGCCCGAGGAGCGCGGCGAGGGCGAAGAGGGCCACCATGGGCATGCCGAGGGCGGCGCGGCCGTTCCACTTCACGGCGCTCACTCCACCCGGATGCGCGGGTCGACCGCGGCGTAGGCGAGGTCGACCGCGAGCTGGACGAGCACCACCGTCGCGGCCACCACCACCACGCACCCGAGCGCGACGGGGAGGTCGCGCCGCTGGAGCGCGTCGAGGAAGAGCGACCCGAGCCCCCGACGGTCGAAGATGCGCTCGGTGATCACCGCGCCGCCGAGCAGCGCCAAGAGCTGCGCGCCGCCGACCGTGAGCAGCGGGACGAGCGCCGAGCGGAGCCCGTGCTTCACCACCACCGCCGCCTCGGAGAGCCCGCGGGCGCGGGCCGCGGTGATGTAGGGCTCCTGAAGCACTTCGCGAAGTGACGCGCGGCCCATGCGCGTGAGGATGCCCGCCATCCCCGCGCCGAGCGTCACCGCGGGGAGGACCAGCGCCGCGGGCCCGGTCGCGTCGGGCCCCGGGAAGGGGAGCACCGGCACCGCCACGCAGAACGTCGTGATGAGAAGCGGCCCCACCCAGAGCGACGGGAGCGCCATCCCCGCGAGCGACGCGACGCCCACCGCGGCGTCGACGCGCGTGCCCGGACGCGTGGCCGCGGCGAGCGCGAGCGGCAAGGCGATGAGCCACGCGAAGAGGGCCGCGGCGCCGGCGAGGGCGGCGGTGTCGGGCCACACCTCGGCGATCTCCTGGAGCGCCGTGCGGTCGCGGTGGGCGAAGGAGCGGCCCATCCCGCGGCGCGCGAGGTCGTCGAGGAAGAGGCCGTACTGAACGGCGAGCGGGCGGTCGAGGTGGAGCTCGTGGCGGCAGCGCGCGCGGTCGTCGGCGGTGGCCGTCTCGCCGAGCGCGAAATCGCACGGGTCGCCCGGCAGCGCGTGGAGGAGCCCGAAGCAGAGCGAGGCGACCACCAGCACGGTGAGCGCGCCCTGCCCGAGCCGCCGCGCGAGGAAGCCGAGGAAGCGCACGGCCCTCCCCTCCCCCGCGCTACTGCGCGCGCACGCACCAGCCCGCGTAGGCCGGCGTGGTGTCGGCGACGCGGTTACAGCTCTGGCCGACCGGGGGGATGCCCGCGTCCCACTGGAGGCACGACGCCGGGCTCTGCGGCACGCAGCGGTAGCCCTCGCGGCAGTCGCCGTCGCCCTCGCAGCCCTTCATGCAGTAGCGCCGACGGAGGCGCGGCGCGTGGGCGTCGAAGGACACGCACATCGCCTCGGAGGGGCAGCCGTTGGCCTCGCAGCCCGGCACGGTGCAGTACCCGCTGGGCTGCGCGAGGTCGCACTGGCGGTCGCCGTTGATGCTGCAGTCGGAGCCGAGGGCGCACGAGTCCCCGATCTGCTTGGGGCATCCGAAGAGCGCGAGGGCGAGGACGGCGAGGGCGGCACGCATGGGCGGCGCGGAAGGTACGGGAACCCGCCCGCTACCGCAACGCCCTCTCCACCAGGGGGAGGCGGTCCTGCCCCCAGAGGAGCTCGCGGCCGTCGACCACCCACGTGGGCACGCCGAACACGCCGGCCTCGGCCGCGCGCGCGGTGGCCTCGCGCAGGGCGTCCTTCACCTCGGGGCTGCGGGCGCGCGCGAGCACCGCGGGCCCATCCTCACCGACGATCGCGGCGAGCACGGACTCGTCGGCGATGTCCCGGTCGTCCGCCCAGTACGCGCGGAACACCGCGGTCTGGAAGGCCGCGCGGCGCGCCTCGGGCAGCGCGATCCACGCCCGCATCGCGGCCACCGTGCTCATCGGAAACCGCGACGGGAACTTGAACGGCACGCCCCACCGCGCCGCCCACCGCTCGAGGTCGCGCCCGGTGTGCCGCTGCTTCGCGGCGGGGTACGTGCTCAGCGGCACGTCGGCCTGGCCGATGGACTTGAAGAGCCCGCCGAGCAGGAGCGGGCGCCACACCAGCGTCGCGCCCGTTCGCCGCGCGAGCGCCTCGGCCTGCGCGCACCCGAGGTAGGCGTAGGGCGAGGAGAAGTCCCAGTAGACCTCCAGCGTGCGCCCCGTCGGCGCGGCGGCGGGCGCGTCGTCGGGGGCGGGCGGGCCCTGCACCGCGGCGGCGACGAGCTCGGCGCGGTCTTGCCCCCAGTAGAGCTCGCCGTCGAGCGCGTAGGTGGGCGCGCCGAACACCCCGAGCGCGATCGCCTCGTCGGTGCGGCGGCGCAGGTCGTCCTTCACCTCATCTCGCTCGATGGCGGCGAGCACCGCGTCCGGGTCGTGGCCCGCTGCGCGCACGACGTCGGCGATCACTGCGCGGTCGCTGATCGGGCGCCCCTCGACCCAGTACGCGCGGTAGAAGCCGTGGATCACCCGCGCGTCGCAGCCGCAGGCCAACGTCGCGCGGAGCGCCTCGACCGACCGCATCGGGTGCGCCGACGGCATCACGAGCGTCACGCCGTAGAGGGCGGCCCAGCGCTGGAGGTCGTCGGCGTTGTGGCGGGCCTTCGCGGGCGAGAGCGTTTCGAAGAGCCGCTGCGGGGTGTCGTTCGCCTTGAAGACGCCGCCCAGCAACATGGGCTTCCAGCGGAGCGAGAGCCCGAGGCGGTCGGCGAGGGCCTCCACCCGCACGCTCCCGAGGTAGGCGTAGGGGCAGGTGTAGTCGAACCAGTAGTCGAGCGGGGAGTGTCGGGTCACGGCGCGGGAGTCTACCGACGTTTTTTCCCCGTCGCGCGCCGCGTCGCGCGCGCGGTACCCTCGCGGGGTCTCCCATGCGCCTCCCCCCGATCGCCTCCGCGCTCGCCCTCCTCGCGGCGACGTCTGTGGCGCTCGCGCAGCCGGTGGAGGTCCCCGCCCGCGCGCGCCTCGGGGACGCGCCCGCGGCGCCGGGGGCGGGCGCGCCGGCGATGGCGGTTCTGGCCTTCTTCTCGGGCTTCCCGAGCGACCTGCGCGACGCGCGCGACCTGCTCGACGGGCGCTCGGTGGCGCCGGCGTTCCATGCGTGGTGCGGGGTGGTTCCGTACGTGGATTTCACCAACGGGCAGGTGCTCGACAGCCTCGGGCGGCAGAGCCCGACGGCGCTGTGCCTCCCCTTCCTCGACCCCGCGCGCCAGGGGGCGCCGCACTCGTGCCGCGCCGTGGAGGGGCTGCCGACGGGGCGCTACCATCAGGGCGGCGGGCTCGCGCTGCGCGTCGAGGGCGGGCTCGCGCTGCGCCGCGCGGGCACGTACACCCTCGCGTGGGGGCACGATGACGGGGTGGGCTTCGCGTTCGCCGACGCGACGGTGTTCGAGTTCCGCGACCCGACGGGCTCGCGGGTCGACCGGCGGGCGGTGCGCGTGACGGAGCCGGGCCTGTACCTCTTCACGCTGGAGTGGTTCGACACCATCGGCGGCGCGCTGCTCGACTGGTACATCGCGGACGGCGACGCGACCGAGGGCCCGCTCGACGCGCGCTTCCGGCTCGTGGGCACTGACGACCTCTACGCCGCGGGCTCGGTCCCGTGCACGCCCGACTGCGCGCGCTGCCCGGCCGACGCGCCGCGCTGCGACTGGGGCCGCGGCCGCTGCGTCGCGGACGCCGACGCGGGCAGCGATGCGGGCGACGACGTGCGTGACGCGGACGCGAAGGACGTGCCCGAGACGCCGCGGGACGTCGCGGTGGAGGCGGCGGTTGATGCGCCCGACGGGGGCGGCACGGTGGCGCCAGCGAGCGGTTGCGCGTGCCGGGCGGGCGCGCGGCGGCGCCGGGCGGGCGTCGGGGCCTGGGCGGCGGGCGCGATGGCGCTCGCGCGCCGGAGAAGGAGGAGGAGGCGATGAGCGCGAGGGAGACTTTGCCGCCGCCGTTCCATGAGACGTCGGTCCCCGCGGAGACGATGGGGGCGGAGTTCCTGGCGGCGATCCTCGACCACGTGGCGCACCCGGTCTTCGTGAAAGACCGGCAGTACCGCTTCGTGCTGCTCAACCAGGCGTTCGAGTCGCTGCTCGGCATCCCCCGCGCGACGATGGTGGGCAAGACCGACTACGACTTCTTCCCCGCCGCCGAGGCCGACCACTTCCGCGCGAAGGACCGCGAGATGTTCGAGCGCGGCGAGGCGGTGCGCGTCGAGGAGGAGGGGATCACCGACGGCGGCGGCGGGCGCCACGTGCTGGCGACCACCAAGGTGCCGCTGCGGGGCCCCGGCGGAGAGATCACGCACCTCGTCGGGATCATCCACGACATCACGGCGCTCAAGCGCGCCGAGGAGGCACTGCGCGACGCCAACGAGACGCTGGAGGCGCGCGTCCGCGAGCGCACCGCGGCGCTCGAGTCGGTGCAGCACGAGCTCATGCGCCGCGAGCGCCTCGCCGCGGTGGGCCAGCTCGCCGGCGCGATCGCCCACCAGGTGCGAAACCCGCTCGGCTCCATCAAGAACGCCGCCTACCTCCTGCGCCTCGCGCTGCGCGGCGACGTGGAGCCCGACGTGACCCAGGGCATCGCGATCATCCACGAGGAGGTCCGCCGGGCCAACCAGATCATCACCGACCTGCTCGACTTCGCGCGCATCCGCCCGGCGGTGCCGCGCGACGTGCCGGTGGCCTACGTGATCGGGCAGGCGATCGGCGGCGCGGCGGGCCATCCGCGCGTCGCGGTGGCGACCGAGGTCGACGAGGCCGCGGTGGTGCGGTGCGACGGCGAGCAGCTCCAGACGGCGGTGTTCAACCTGGTGCGGCACGCCTGCGAGGCGATGGTGGACGGCGGGTCGCTGCGGGTGGGGGCCGCGCCCGACGGCGGGTGGTGCGTGATCGAGGTGAGCGACACAGGCCCCGGGCTCCCGGAGGACGTGCTCGAACAGCTCCGCGACCCGCTCGCCGTCCGTGAGCGCCGCGTCACCCTCGGGCTCCAGCTCATGACCGCGCGCGCCCTGGTCGAGAACCAGCAGGGCACCTTCGCGGTGGACTCCACGTCGCCCGGCGGCACCCGCTACACCCTGCGCGTGCCGCTGGCGTAGCGGCCCTACGCCTCGTCGCCGTCGCCGCCGTCCTCGCCGGCCCCGCGGGTCTGCGCGACCTCGGTGCCCGCGGCGAGGGCTGGGGGGACGGGCGTCTTCTGGAGCACGGCGTCGAGCGCGAACACCAGCTCGCGGACCCCTTCGCCCGTCACCGCGGAGACGCCGCGGAGCTGGACGCCGCGGCGTTCGAACGCGGGCCGCGCGAGCTCCCACGCGGCGCGCGCGTCGGGGAGGTCGATCTGCGAGACGGCGACCACCTGCGGTCGCTTCGCGAGCTCGGGGTCGAACTGCTCCACCTCGCGCAGGAGCGCGTCGTAGCGGGCGAGCAGGTCGAAGTCGTCGCCGTCGACGGTGACGAGGTGGAGGAGCACGCGCGTCCGCTCGACGTGCTTGAGGAAGCGGACCCCGAGCCCGTGCCCCTGCGCCGCGCCCGGGATGAGTCCGGGGATGTCGGCCATGAGGAAGCTCCGGGTGTCGTCGACGCGCACCACGCCGAGGTTGGGCACGAGCGTGGTGAAGGGGTAGTCGGCGATCTTGGGGCGCGCGCGCGACACCGCGGCGATGAAGGTGCTCTTGCCCGCGTTGGGGAAGCCGAGGATGCCGACGTCGGCGAGCATGCGGAGCTCCAGGCGGATCTGGCGCTTCTCGCCGGGCTCGCCGGGCTGGGCGCGGCGGGGGGCGCGGTCCCAGGGGGTGGCGAAGTTCATGTTGCCGAGGCCGCCGCGGCCGCCGCGGGCGATGACGAAGGTGGCGCCGGGCTCGTGGAGGTCGGCGACGACCTTGGAGGTCTCGGCGTCGATGAGCACGGTGCCGACGGGCACCTTGAGGGTGCAGTCCTCGCCGCCGCGGCCGTTGCAGTCGGAGCCCATCCCGTGCTCTCCGCGCTCGGCCTCCCAGCGCGGGCGGAAGCGGTACTCCACGAGCGTGGTGAGCCCCTGGTCGGCGACGGCGATCACGTCGCCCCCTTTGCCCCCGTCGCCCCCGTCGGGCCCGCCGAAGGGCACGTGCGCCTCGCGGCGGAACGACACCGCCCCGCGGCCGCCGTCGCCCGCCGACACGCTGATCTCGACCTCATCGATGAACTTCAAGGGAGCGCTCCGCCGTGGTCTGGCCCGCGAAACCCGCGGGGGCGCGAGGTGTACACCCATCCGCGGCCCGCGCCAACCGGCCCTTCCTACACGGCGACGTCGCCTTCGAAGACGAATCGCAGCGCCGGCGGCACCCGCGCCTCCGTGCCCGGCGGGACGGGCGGGCGCACCGACGAGAGCGTGTGCCAGAAGAGGAAGGTCTTGCCGCGGTGCCTCGGCGACGTCGCGAGGGCGCGGAGGGCGGCGAGGGCCTTGCCGCTGTAGGTCACCTCGCCGGGCTGGCCGGTGAGCCTCTCCATCAGCGCGACGCCCGCGACGGCCTCGGGCGTGGGCGCGCCGTAGCCGGGCCCGATGGCCCCGTGGTGGAGCGAGAAGCGCGGGCGGAGGCGCGCGAACGACGGTTCGAAGCGCGCGACGAAGCGGCGCGTGGCGGCGGCCACCAGCGAGACGGTGAGCTGGTTGCACGCGGCGAGCGTGGCGATGCGCGCGCCGACGACCTCGGTTCCCCAGCCGAGCCACGCGGTGCCGAGCGCGAGGGCCGCGAGGGTTCCCGAGCTCCCGGTGGGGACGACGATGACGTCGGGGCGGGGCATCGCGCCGGCGCGCACCTGGGCGTCGAGCTCGAGCACCGCGTCGAGGTACCCGAGGTTGGCCAGCGGGTGCGACGCGCCGGGCAGGAGGATCCTCGCGCCCGGGTCGCTACGCAGCGCGCGGAGCGTGCGCCACGCGGTGCGCGCGTAGCCGCCGCCGTAGACGAGCTCGGCGCCGGCGGCGAGGTCGGTGAGCACGGCCGCCCGCGCGAAGCGGGTGACGGGCTGGTCGAAGAGCACCGCGCGCACCGGGAGCCCGAGGGCCTGGCCGAAGAGGGCGGTGGCGGTGACCTGGGTCGAGGCGACGCCGCCGGCGGTCACGATGCGCTTCGCGCCGCGAGCCTCGAGGTCGGCGAAGACGAACTCGAAGCGGCGCACCTTGTTGCCCCCGTAGACCGGGGAGACGAGGTCGTCGCGCTTGGCCCAGGCGCGCGCGGTGCCGAGCTCGTCGGCGAAGGCGTCGAGCGGCTCGACGGCCGTCGGCAGGTGGCAGAGCGGGCGCCACGGGACGGCGCCGCGCAGCGCGGGGATCGCGTCGAAGAGCCGCGGGGCGGCGCGGCCGGGGGGCGGTTGGAACACGGAGGGGATGCTACGCAGGGACGCGGGGCCTCTGGTACAACCGCGCGACGGTCATGGTCGACGACGAGTTGGACGAAGGCGCGCTGGACGACGCCCCGGGGATGCCCGGGCGGGCGGAGTCCCTCATCCCCCTGAAGGGCCTGACGCGGGGGCGCGTGTCGGTCGCGCGGCCGACGGCGTGGTGGTACGTGGTCGCTCGCTCGGAGGACCTCGGGGTGTCTCCCCTCCCCCGCGCGCTGCTCAACATCCCGCTGGCGCTCTTCCGCGACGGGCAGGGCGTGGCGCGCGCCGTCCTCGACCGGTGCCCGCACCGCAACGTCCCCCTGTCGGGCGGCGCCGTGGTGCGCGGCGAGCTCGAGTGCCCCTACCACGGCTGGCGCTTCGACGGCGCGGGGCGCTGCCGCTTCATCCCCTCGCTCGAAGGCGATTGCGCGGCGAAGGCCCGCAACGCGCCCTCGTTCGCGACGCGCGAGCAGGACGGCTTCGTCTGGGTGTACGCGACGCCCGACGTCGAGCCCGCCGCGGAGCCCTACCGCTTCCGCCTCGCCGACGCGCCCGGGTACACCACGGTGCGGCACACCGTCGACGCGCCCGGCACGCTCTTCTGGACGGTGGAGAACGCGCTCGACGTCCCGCACACGGCCTTCCTGCACCGGGGCCTCTTCCGAGGCGAGAGCCGCGGCCAGAGGATCACCGCGGTGGTTCGTCGCCGGAGCGACCGGGTCGAGGCGGAGTACGTCGGCGAGGCGCGCCCGCCGGGGCTCGCGGGGCGCCTGCTGTCGCCCTCCGGGGGCATGGTGACGCACTTCGACCGCTTCATCCTGCCGTCGATCGCCGAGGTGGAGTACCGCATCGGCGAGGAGAACCACCTCCTCGTGGCGACGGCGATGACGCCGGTGGGGGACTTCGAGACGCGGATCCACGCGGCGGTGAGCTTCCGCGTGCGGGCGCCGGCCGCGCTGGTGAAGCGGGCGCTCCTCCCGGTGGCGCTGCGGATCTTCGCGCAGGACGCGACCGTCCTCCGGGCGCAGACCGAGGCGGTGCGGCGCTTCGGCGGCGAGCAGTTCGCGTCGAGCGAGGTCGACGTGCTCGGGCGGCACATCTGGCGGCTGCTGCGGGCGGCGGAGCGGGGGGAGCTCCCGCGCGACCAGGACGTGGGCGCGGCGGAGGAGCGGGTGACGCTGGTGGTGTGAGGGCGCGCGCGGTCAGCGCGTGGAGCAGGCGGCGGACGCGGTGCGGTAGTTGTTGATCGCGGCGATGTTGCAACTGCCGTCGGCGTTGATGGTGACGTTGGCGACGTCCCACCAGGTGTTGCCGGTGCAGTTGCCGACGTTGGTGCCCGCGAGGGCCGCGCTGGTGTAGACGACGCTCGGGGTGACGCCGGCGGTGGGGCCGCAGTAGATGCGGACGGTGGCGTTGCGGTTGCGGGCGTTGGCGTAGTTGTGCACGGCGATCGTGTACGTCTGGCCGACGGTGGGGGTGTTGACGCGGATGTTCTCGGGGCCGTTGGCGGTGACGTTGTCGACGTCGAGCCCGGCGCCCCAGGCGGGCGTCATGTTGCGGTAGTGGCAGTCGTTGGGCACGTCGAACCACGCGCCCGAGACGTTGTTGTGCATGTGGAGGTCGACGTCGCCGGTGCCGTTCCAGGTGAGCTCGGCGCGGAGGCCGCGGGAGTTGGCGGTGACGTTGAACTCGCACGAGCGCACCTGGTTGAGCCCGTCGGTGCCCTCGACGCGGATGCGGTAGATGCCGACGATGATCGGGCGGAAGCTCTCGGTGGTGGAGGTGGGGGGCGTCGGCGACCACACCACGGTGGAGGGCCCGCCCGTCGGCCCGCTGATCGCCGTCCAAGAGAAGTTGCGCAGCATGCCCATGGTGGTGACCGTGAAGCTGCGCGTGTCGCCGGCGAACATGCTCGCGTCCGCGGGGCAGGCGATGGTGCCCATGCAGGCCTCGTCGACCATCCCGTTGCAGTTGTTGTCGATGCCGTCGCAGATCTCGGCCGTCGGCGTCCCCGGCGTGCACGTCTGCGAGGTGGCGTGGACGCAGGCGGAGACGGTGCGGCGGCACGCGCCGACGCCGCAGGAGAGGTTCGCGATGCCGTCGTCGACGAGGCCGTTGCAGTTGTTGTCGATGCCGTCGCAGATCTCCGCCGTGGTGCAGGGCGAGCACACGCCGGTGCCGGTGCACGAGCTGGTGCTCGGGGGCGCCCACATGAGCGAGCTCTGGGCGGCGACGGACCCGACGGCGTTGTACTCGTAGAGGTCGTAGCGGGCGCCGCCGGACTGCTGGATGCCGACGGTGGCGCTCGACCCGGTCGCGCGGCCGTCGCCCGCCATGTCGCCGTAGAGCACGTGGATCGCCTGCGTCGCCTCGGCGAGCACCACCTCGAAGTTGAGCGACGCGCCGAGGTCGCCGCCGACGCCGCGGTCCTGCAGGTCGGCGTTGGACCACTGGGTGATGAAGAGGCGGTCGGGCGCGCTCCCGACGGTGGCGGTGCAGACGCCGGTGGGGCGGGTCTGGAGGTCGTCCCAGAAGGGCAGGATGGCGTCGCCGAGCGCCGCCGAGGGGAGCGTGGTGTTCGCCCAGGCCGTCGTCGCCGCGGGGAAGCCGACGGCGCCGTTGACGCTGACGCCCATGGTCGTCCGCTGCGTCCCGTAGAAGCGGAAGGGGAAGGGCAGCGTCAGGCTGGCGTTGCCGTCGCTGAGCGCGGTGAGGATCCGCTGCGCGCCCGGGAGGTTGCAGGCGTCGATGAAGCCGAGCGGCGAGGGCCCGCGGGTGTAGTTGCCCATCGACGCGAACGCGCAGGGCGTCCCGGGCGGGCGGTTGCCGGCCACCACGCACACGGGCGAGCCGGTGGCGCAGGAGATCCGGCCGAAGGTGCAGACGTTGCCCGTGTCGCAGGCGGTCCCTTCGGCGCAGGGGACGCAGTTGCCGGCGGCGTTGCACACGCTGCCCGCGGCGCAGGAGGTGCCCGGCGGCAGGGCCCCGACGTCGCGGCACTCGGAGCCGTAGGTGTACGGGCAGATGATCTGGCCGCGGCGGCAGGCGTTGGAGAGCTGGCAGGGGCTGCCGGCGACGCAGCGGTACGGGTCCTCGACGGGCCGGCAGTGGTACTGGAGTTCGAAGCCGCCGAGGCGCGGCGCGAGGTCGTTGTTGGCGCCGGGGTCGAACTCCGCGGACAGCGCGACGAAGGGCCGGAAGGCGAGGCCGCGCGTCGACGCGTGGAGGATGTCGCCGACGTCGATGCTGGTGGTGAGGGGCGTGCTCCCGGCCGTGGTGGGCGCGTCGGGGAGGCGGACGGGCGTGGCGGCGGCGAGGCCGGCGGCGGTGTCCGCGGCGCGCGCCCAGAGGCGGATGGCGGCGCCGGGCGGCACGAGCGAGGTGTAGTTGAGCCGGCCCCAGACGGGCACGGTGTTGACGCCGCCGACGGTGCCGCAGGTCGCTTCGAAGGAGCGCCGGTGGACGCCCGCGCGGCAGTAGAGCGCGTTGCTGTCGGGGGCCCAGCGCAGGGCGGTTCCCGCGGACACGGCGCCGGGGCTGTCGGTGGAGACGAGGTCGAAGCGCGTGCCGATGCTCTGCTGGAGGCCGACGGTTGCGCTCGACCCGGTGGCGCGGTCGGAGGAGCCGTCCATCCGCTGGTAGAGCACGTCGACGGTCTGGTCGCGCTCGCCCAGGATCACCTCGAAGGTCAGGTGGGTGGCCGGGTCGTCGGGCCAGAAGGTGGCGTCGTCCCACTGGAACACCGTGCGGCGGTCGGGCGCGGCGCCCACCGTGGCCACGCACACGCCGGTGCGCGTCAGCAGGTCGTCCCAGAAGGGGAAGACGGCGTTGGGCACCGCGGGCGACGGCAGCGTGGTGTTGACCCAGGTGGGCACCGTCGTGGCGAACTGGAGCACGCCGTTGGAGGTGACCTGCACCGTGTTGTAGGGGACGCCCCAGTACGAGAAGGTGAAGGGGAGCGTGGCGGTGGCCGCGGCCTCGTCGGCGGCGGGGATCAGCACGGTGCGGCCCGACGCGCCGCAGGCGTCGACCCAGTTGGCCGGCGAGGTCGAGCGCGCGTAGGTGTCGCCGGGGCGCGGGTCGCAGCGGGGCTGGACGCCGCCGGCGCCGACGCCCCCGGGGCAGAAGACGGCCGCGGGGAGGGTCGACGGGCTCACGTCGGTGGACTCCGCGGGGATCGCGTCGGCGGGCTCCGGGCACTCGACGAAGTGCTGGCAGAGCGGGTCGCACGCCCCGTAGCACTGGCTGACGGCGCCGATGAAGCGCGCGTTGCTCTCGAGGGCCTCGCAGGCGCTCCACGCGCCGTCGCGGCAGACGCGCTGACCGAGGCGGCAGACGCCCTCGGGGGAGACCACGTCGTCGCCGGTGGCCACGTTGCAGCCCTGGGGGGCGGCGCCCTCGGGGCACGGGCACCCGTCGCTCGGGCGCAGGCAGCGCGTGCACTGGTCGGTGACGGCCGGGTCCTGGTCGTCGCAGTCGGCGCCGCGCAGGCACGCGACGCCGAAGCCGTCGCCGTCACCGTCGAGGCACGGGTCGACGGGCACCACCCCGGGGGGGCCACCCCCGTCCGGGCTCCCGCTGCGGATCGCGTTGGGCGAGGCGGCGCCCGGGTCGACGCACGAGAGCAGGGCCGCGGCGCAGAGCAGCGTAAGCGAGGGGGCGCCGGGCGAGGGTCGGGATCGAGTCATTCGTCTTCCTCCGATCGCCCGGTCCAACGGCGGGAAGACGGCTCGTCATTAGCGGAATGGCCGCCCCGCGGGCCCCCGCGATCTGGTAGAGAGCGGGGGCAACTCAGGAGCCCATGCGCGAGATCGCCCGCCGCCTCTACGTCGCGACGACGCTCCTCGTGCTCGTCGTGCTCTTCGGCACCGCGGTGATCCACGGCCTCGGGCACGGGCGCTGGACGTGGTTCCAGTCGCTCTTCCACACGGTGATCACGCTCTCGACGGTGGGCTACGGCGAGCTGCCGGGGATGGAGAACGACCCGCTCGCGCGCTCGTTCTCGCTCGCGCTCATCCTCCTGGGCGCGGGCACCATGGTCTATTTCGCCTCCGTCGTGACGGCGCTCCTCGTCGAGGGCGAGCTGCGCGACCTGCTCCGGAAGAACCGCATGAAGAAGGGCATCGACAGCCTCGAGCGGCACATCATCGTCTGCGGCATCGGCCGCACCGGCCACCACGTCGTCAAGGAGCTGCTCGCCACGCAGACCCCCTTCGTCTGCGTCGACGCCGACGCCGACAAGATGGCGCTGCTCCGCGAGGAGATGCCGGGCCTCGCCTACGTGGTCGGCGACGCCACCGAGGACGACGTGCTCGCCGCCGCCGGCATCGCCCGCGCGCGCGGCGTGGTGGCGGCGCTCTCCGACGACCGCGACAACCTCTACGTCACGCTCACCGCGCGCTCGCTCAACCCGGCGCTGCGCATCATCGCGAAGGCCGTGGAGGCGAGCGCCGAGCCCAAGCTCCGCAAGGCCGGCGCCGACAAGGTGGTCACCACCAACATGATCGGCGGCCTGCGGCTCGCGAGCGAGATGATCCGGCCGAACGTGACGGAGTTCCTCGACATCATGCTGCGCGACCCGCAGCACGTGCTTCGGATCGAGGAGGCGACGGTGCCGGCGTGGAGCGCGCTGGTCGGCAAGACCCTCGGCGCGTGCCAGCTCCGCAAGGTGTGCGACGTGCTGGTGATCGCCGTCCGCGCGCGCGACCAGTCGCACAAGTTCAACCCCGGCGCCGAGCACGTGCTCGAGGCCGGCAGCACGCTCATCGTGCTCGGGGAGCGCGGCGAGATCGCGAAGCTCCGGGGCCGCGTCGAGGAGTCGACCTGAAGAGGTCCGAAGGCCGCGGTTCCGCGGCGAGGGTGCGCCTCGTCGGGTGCCGACGCGCTACCCGACCTTGCGGCGGGCCTCGGCGTCGTTGGCGGGGGCGTCGGCGGGGATGCTCTTCGTCACCGCGTCGTGGGCGGCGCCGTCCTTCTCCTCGCCGTCGCCCTCCTCCTCGGCGGCGCCGCTCGGGCCCGCGCTCACCCACTCGCTGAGCGGGCGGAGGAGCTCGTCGGCGCGCCCGGCCGTCTCGGGCTTCTTGCGCGACACGCTCGCGACCACGGCGACGACGTACGCGCGCAGCGAGTCGGTGACCTCCAGCGTGGCGGCGCGGAGCGCGGGCGACTCGGCCTTCGCGGCCGCGCCGGTGATGCCGCAGGCCGCGCCGTAGGCGGCGTGGGCGGCGAGCAGGTGGTCGACGAAGGGGCCCGCGCCGAGCTTGCGGAGCTCGCGGTCGAGGCCCTGCGCCTGGAGGTTCTCGATGCGGCGCTGCACCTCGGAGTGCTCGACGACGGGGCGGAAGGTGAGGAAGTCGAGCGTGCCGCCCTCGAGGAAGACGTCGAGGCACCGCGCGGCGACGCCGACCTCGCGGGGGAAATCCCCCTCGGGCAGCCTCACCCACGCCTTGAGGAGGGCCACGATCGCCGCGACGGCGTTGTCCTCCACCCGGTCGGCCTCGCGCAGCACCGGCGCCGCCTTCCGCTTCGCCGGGACGGCCGCCGCGAGCGCGACGACGGCGCCATCGAGGTCGGCCGTGGCCTCGCGGATGGCGTTGGGCAGGCCGGCCGTGCGCTGCGCGACCGCGAGGAGGGCGCGCCCGAGGGCGAGCGCCTCCCGCGCGCTGAGGCGCGGCAGGGCGACGAGGTCGGTGGGGGTGTACGTGCGTTCGGCCATGCGCTGGAGCTCCTCTCGGTTCGGGTGACCCCCAACCTTTGCCACGAGACGGCGGGGGCCGGCGCAGGCGAAATGCGACGAGCGTCGCGGCGGTGTACGGGTCTGCGTCACCTCGTCACCACCAGCGCGACGACATGGCGATCGCGGCCGATGCCCTGGTCGCGAGGAGCGACGGGACATGGCGAGGGCAGCCGCCCACCTCCTCGCGATGAGCACCGGGACATCCCTGGGGTCTCCGATCGCTCCTCGCGAGGAGCTTGGGCATACCCGACGCGCAGCCCCCACCGCTCCACGCACGGCCTGCGGTAGTCTCCCGCCCGTGAGCGCCCCCGACCCCGACGCGCTGCTCGCGCGCGTCCGCCAGATCTGCTTCGATTTCGCCGGCGTGGAGGAGAAGCTCTCCCACGGCGCGCCCTTCTTCCACGTGAAGGGCCGCGGCATCGCGAGCTTCGCCAGCGGCCACCACCAGAGCGGCCATGTCGCTCTCTGGTGCAAGTCCACCCGCGACGCGCAGGAGCGCCTCGTGAAGCGCGACCCCGACGTCTATTTCGTCCCGCCGTACGTCGGCGTCGGCGGCTGGGTCGGCGTCCGCCTCGACCTCCCGGCGACGGACTTCGAAGCGCTCGCGATCCTCGTCGAGGAGGCGTGGCGCTCGGTGGCGCCGAAGCGGCTGCTCGACGCCGCACCGTCGCCCCCGCCGAAGGCGCCGGTGTACCCCACCACCGACCCCGCCGTGGTGCGCGAGGCGCTGTCGAAGCTCACGGCCATCGCCGAGGCGCTGCCCGACACCTCCGTCGAGGAGGGCGCGGGGCGGGTGACGTTCCGCGTGGGCAAGCGGCCGTTCGCGTACCTCGTCGACAACGAGCACCGGAGCGGCGTGGTGGCGGTGTATTTCAAGGCGACGCGCGAGGAGGCCGAGGCGCTCGCGGCCGACGCGCCGAAGCGCTACTTCGTCCCGCCGTACATGGGCGCGCACGGGTGGGCCGCGATGCGGGTCGACGTGGGGAAGGTGCCGTGGAAGGAGCTCGCGCGCCGCGTCGCCGCGAGCCACGCGGGGCCGTCGCGGCGCTGACGCTGCGGTGACGCGTCAGGGGTGGTGCTGCGCGCTGCGCGCGAGGTGGAGCTGGCCCTGGAGCGTCGCGGTGCGCCCGTAGGTGCCGACCCACACCTCGTACTGCCCGCGGGCCACGTTGGCGAGGTCGACCGCGGGGTTGCGGTTGCCCGCGCGCGGGTCGAAGTTGTCGTTGCAGTACCAGGCGTCGTCGGGGCCGTGCACCACCAGCGTGGTGTCCGTCGCGGCCGTCACGTACGCCCGCAGGAAGGGGATCGGCGCCGTCACCCGGAGGATCGCGTCGGGCCGTCGCGTCACGGCGCCCGAGCACTGCCGCGCGATCTGCCGGACCTCCACGTCGCCCGCGCCGCGCGCCGGGATCTCCAGGTCGATCGGGTCGGGCGTGAAGCCCGGGGCGAGCTCGCGGACGCCGAGCGTGGCCGACGATCCCCCCGTCTCCACCAGCGACGAGCGCGTGAGGTGGAGCGTGCCGGAGACGGGGCTCGTGGGGTTGAAGCCGCCGACCCACACCTCGTACTGGCCGGGCGCCACGTCGCCGAAATCCACCAGCGGGTTGAAGCCGCCGTACGAGTCGTCGTCGCAGCGCCACGTGTCGTCGGGGCCGTGGATCGCCAGCGTGGTGTCGACCGTGGAGGTGACGTACGCGCGGAGCTGCGCGACGGGCTGGGTCACGCGGAGCACGAGGTCGGGGCGGCGGTCGAGGCGGCCCGCGCAGCCTGCTTGCACGAGGCGGCCCTCCACCGCGCCGGCCGGGTGCTGCGGGATCTCGATCTCCATCGGGTCGGGGGCGAACGACGCGGTGAGCTCGCGCGCGCCGAGGGTCCCCTGCGCCCCGCCGGTCTCGACCAGCGGGGCGCGGGTGACGTGGAGCGTCCCGCCGATGTCCGCGCCGAGCTTCGAGCCCACCCACACCTCGTACTGGCCGGGCGCCGGGTCGCGGAGCATCACCAGGGGGTCGCCGCCGCCGCGCGCGTCGTTGCAGCGCCAGCGGTCGTCGGGCATGCGGACCACCAGCGTCGCCTCGGCGGTGGGCGTGGCCGACACGCGCAGCAGCGGGAGCGCGGCGGGCAGGCGGAGGATGAGGTCGGGCTGGCGCGGCGCCGTACCGAGGCAGCCCTCGCCGAGCATCCGCAGGTCGACGTCGCCTTGGGCGCGCGGGGGGAGCGGGACGTCGACCGTCTCGGGCGCGGCGGCGGTCACCTCGCGGACGCCCGCCCGCGCGGACTCGCCGCGCGTCTCGACGAAGGGGACCGACGCGACGTGGAGCTCGCCGGAGAGCGCCGCGTTGCGCCCGAAGGACCCGACCCACACGTCGTACTGCCCGACGCCGGCGTTGGTGAGGAGCACCTGCGGGGTCGCGCCGCCGTAGGTTCCTTCGCAGCGCCAGCGGCCGTCGGCGCCGTTGACGACGAGCGTGACGCCGGTGACCGCGGTCGGGCCCGGGCGGCCGTCGACGGGCGGGGAGAGGTCGCGCGCGCCGGTGACCCAGAGGCGGAGCGCGGGCACCTCGGCGCGGACGCGGAGGATCACGTCGGGGCGCTGGCCGACCCAGCCGCCGCGGCAGGCGTAGGTGAGCGCCATCCCGGTGTACACCGCCCCCGTCGAGGTGAAGGGGAACACCGCGGTCGCGCCGGGCGCGGCGGGGCGGAAATCGAAGACGCCCTGCGTGGCGGTGCGGCCGCCGACGCGGAGGGCGCTCTGCGCGTGGAGGGCGCCGGCGGCCGCGAGCGAGGCGGCGAGGGCGGCGAGCGGGAGGTTGTGGCGGAGGTTCATGGCGCGGGTCACAGGCGGCTGAGGTAGTCGGCGAGGGGGACGGAGGCGCCGGCGACGACGCCGAAGCCGACGGAGTCGCCGGGCGTCCCCGGCGGGTACACGAGCGCGACGGGCGCGACGAACACCTCGAGGAGCTCGTAGAGGTCGAGCGCCGCGAAGCCGCCGAAGTAGAACGCCTCCGACTCGCGCGAGTCGAGCACGAGGCGGTAGAGCAGCCCCGAGCCGAAGAGCCCCGCGCGGAAGCCCAGCCGGTCGCGGAAGAACGACGGCGACGCCACGCCGATCCCGATCTGCTCGGCCATCACCGGGACGAAGGCCGTGTCGATGCGGCCGCCGGGCTGCGGGGTGAGCGTGAGCATCTCGCCGAGCCCGATGGTGAGGTGGAAGTACGCGCGCCACTCGCGGCGCCGGCGGAAGTCGTCGCCGAGCGCGCCGAGCGTTCGGACGAGGCGGTCGGAGTCGATGGTGACCCGCGCGTCCTGCACGTCGGTCACCTCGCGGAGCACCGCGGTGATGCGCTGGAGCCAGCAGGCGAGCGAGCGCTCGTCCTCGTCGCACCAGCGGCCGCGGGCGGGCGCGACGCCGAGGGAGACCACGATGTCCTCGGGGGTGATGTGCTCGAGCATCACGAGCATCGTCTCGACGGTGATCGGCCGGTCGAGCGGGATGATCGCGAGGATGGGCCCGAGCCGCGAGATCACCGGGCCCCCGAGCGAGCGCAGGGCGTTGAAGGCCGACCCGACGCTGGCGAGGCCGCGGTCGCGCAAGGCCTCGATGTCGAGCGCGCCGGCGATGCGGAGCATCCGGGCGACGCCGGTGAGCGCGCGCTTCGTGGTCTGGAAGCTCGCGGCCAGCGGGCGGGCGCCGGGCTGCCGCTGCCAGAGCGCCTGGACGGCGGGCCGCTGCCACTCGCGCTCGAGCGCCTCGAGCGACGTGCGGACGCGCTGGAGGTTGGCGACGAGGTCGGCGACGCGGTCGAGGTTGATCGACGCGATGTCGAGCCCGCCCGAGCTCGCGAAGGAGGCCTGGCGGATCGCGGGCATCGCGGCGTCGAGCGCCTCGATGGCGCGGCGCGCGTCGTCACCGGCGCGGGCGAGCGCTTCGAACGACGCGTCGAGGTCGGCGACGGCGGCGGCGTCGGCGGGGAAGAGCCGGTCGAGCAGCGGCGGCGCGCAGAGGATCTCGTCGCGCGCGGTGCCCGGCTCGGCGGCCGCGGCCCGGTCGAGCCCGCCGAACTGCATCGCGCTCGCCCACTGGAGCACGCTCATCGGCTGGCACGCGGTCGCCGTCCGCGCGGCGAACGAGTTGGGGTCGGGCCGCGTCAGGAACACCGCCAGCGCCGCGTTGGGCGTCACCCCGTCGGCCGACACCCCCGAGCGCCCCATCGCCTGCTGGAAGGCGAGGAGCGCCTGGCGGAGCGCCTCGTGGGCCGGGCCCCGCGGCGGCGGCGGGGCGGCGCTGGTCGCGGGCCCGCCGGGGCCGGGCGCGGGGTCGGCGCGGCGGCCGTCCTGTCGTTGGCGCGCGGCGTCGGGCGGGGCGCGGGGCGGGCGGGGCGGTTCGCGGGGCGGCCGCGGAGGCCTCGGCGCGGAAGGCGGGCAGGGCAGCCTGGACGGCGGCGAGGCGACGCCAGGCGCGCGTCCAGTCGGAGAGGCTGGCGAGCTCCTCCCAGCCGACCAGCGAGAGGGCGCCGCGGCCGAAGGTGCCGAGGTCGCGCGTCGAGAGCACGGTGTTGATCAGCGCGCGGAGCCGCGAGTTCAGCGGCGGCCGCAGGAGGCTCATGATGTCGTGGGCCACCTGGATCGCGCCGACGAGGTCGGTCGTCCCCGAGACCCACGCGGCGCGCGCGGCGCGGGCCTCCTCGACGCGCTGGCGGGCGAGGGCCTGCTCCTCGGGCGAGGGCTCGGCGGCCCCCTCCGCCGCGGGCGTCGCGTCACCCGCGGGCGTCCGCGCGGCGGCGGCGGGCTGCGCGGTCGCGGGCGGGTCGGCGGGGCCCTCGACGATGGCGCAGAGCTGCCGCAGCGGCGACGACTCGGGGAAGGCGCACGACGGGAGCGGCGCCTGGCGGTTGAAGATCTCGGTGCGCCCGAGGCTCCAGAAGGCGAGGTCGACGAGGTAGGCGCGGAGGCGCGTCGCGTCGCCGGGCGACACGCGCAGCGGGAGCCACGGGCGCGGCACGCCTTCGCCCTGGAGGAAGGCGCAGCCCACCGGGCGCGGCGGCGCGGGCGCGGTCGGGATGTCGACGGCCGGGCGCGGCGCGGCGTCGGCGGTGCGCAGGAGCGAGAGGCTGTCGCCGAGGCCGCAGGCGTCGAGCGCGACGCGGCCCTCCAGGGCCTTCAGCGGGAAGTTGGCGCAGGCCTCGCGGTCGAGCCCGGCCTCCTCGCCGTACACCGCGCGGCGCCACGCGCAGGGGTCGACGACGTCGTTGCCGGGCAGGCGTAGGCGCACCACGGCGTCGGCGATGACGGCGCGCGCGAGCGTGGCGACGAGCTGCTCGATGAGGGTGTTCTGCATCCCCGTGCGGTCGGTGAGCAGCGCGGCGACGTCGGTGAGGAGCTGCCGGAGGTACTGCCGGTCGCCCGCGGGCCCGGCGATCTCCGAGATGGCGTCGGCGACGGCGTTCATGGCGACGCGGCGCGTGCGGTCCATGATGATCTGCTGGAGCACCTCCTGGTTGATCGAGCCGCGCTGGAAGGTGGCCGCCTGCGGCGTCTCGCTACGGTTCTCGCGGGTGGGCGGGCGCTGCGGGTCGGGGGGCGCCTCGGCCGCGCGAACCTCCTCGCGGACGGCCTCGCCCCAGCGCGCGTCGCCGAAGAACTCCGCCTGGAAGAGCGGCGCGGCGGGCGCCTCGGGCGGCGCGCTCCGCGGGCGGGCGTTGGGCCGCGACTGCGCGCGCGCGGCGGGCGCGAAGAGCACCAGGGCGCAGGCGAGCGCGCACAGGCGGAGGAGGGTTCCCATGGCGGCGCGACGATATCGCCAGCGCCGCGCGGGGCGATGAGGAAATGCGCGCGGCCGATCGCCCGCTGAATCTCCCCCGCCCGCGGGCAACAGACGCCCCACGGGCCAACGCCACAGCGCCCGCAGGAGGACCCGATGTACCGCCCGGCCACACTCCGCCGCCACCTGCTCGCGCTCGCGCTCGGCGCCGTGGGCTGTCTCCCGCCGCCCGCACCACCCTCCCCCGACGCCGCGCCCGACGACCTCCCCGCGAAGGACGCGTCATCCCCCGACGCGCCGGCCGACACCGCAGCCCCCGACGCGCCCGCCGACCGCGCGCCACCACCCGCCGACGTTGCGCCCGACGCGCCACGAGACGCCTCGGCCGACCGCGACGCGCCCGCCGACGCGACGGCCGACGCCGATGTGCTCGACCGCCCGGACGCGACCGCGCCTCCCGACGTCTCGCTCGACGCAGCGCCCGACGCACCACGCCTCGACGCGGCGCCCGACGTCGCGCCCGACGCCCTCCCCGACGCCGCACCCGACGCCCCACCCGCGGGCGACCTCCGCCCCGTGTCCCCGCTGTCGACGTACCGCGTGGCGAGCCACCGACCCACCTTCCGGGTCGCGCTCCCGTCGGGCGCCACGCGCGCCTGCGTCGAGCTCTGCCGTGAGCGCGCGTGCTCGATGCGCGTCGGCGTCGAGGCGACGACGGGCGCGTCGCTCCGCTGGCCGACGGCCCTCGCGGCGGGCGCGTACTTCTGGCGCGTCGCCCCGTGGGCGGGGGCGTGCGGCGTGGGGCGCGGGCCGGTGTGGTCGCTCCGCGTGACGGCGCGCGACGTCGACCTGCCGTCGGCGTGGTCGTTCGGCGACGACGTCGACGCGGACGGGCGCGACGACGCGGTGCTCCCCGCGCAGGGTGTCGCGTGGCTCGGCGACGGTCGACTCCTCCGCTTCCGCGCCACCCTCCACCCCGTGCAGGACCTCGACGGCGACGGCTACCCCGACTGGGCGCTGCCGCTCGCCGACCGCATCACCACGGAGGTGTACGCGGGCGGCGCCGACGGGCCGGGCACGCGTCTCCTCGCGCGGCTCACCACGCGCGTCATCGGCGAGGCCTTCGGCGCGGGCGACCTCAACGCCGACGGCTACGGCGACCTCTTCTGGGGCCTCGCGTTCGGCGGGAGCCCCGAGGCCGGCGTCTGGTTCGGCGGCCCGACGGGCCCCGCGCCGACGTTCGGGTGGAGCGACGACGCCGCCGTGCTCGGGGGCTACTTCTCGGAGACCGTGCTGGGGGTCCACGCGGGCGACGTCGACGGCGACGGCCTCACCGACCTCGGCGTCTACGGCTACTACTCCGCGAGCATGGGCGGCTCGGCGGGCATCTTCCACGGCCCCATCGGCGCCCTGACGTCCGCGACGATGCAGTGCCTGAGCGGCGGCCTGATGGGCCTCGCCGGTGACGTCAACGGCGACGGGCGCACCGACACCGTCTACCGCTGCCAGGCGGGCCCGGACACCTCCGCCTTCCTCCTCCTCGCCGCGGGCGACCCGGCGCGCAGCTACCCCCGCGGCGCGCGCCTCGCGGCCGGCGCGTTGGCCGAGGCCCTCGGCGACGTCAACGGCGACGGCTTCGACGACGTCGCCCGCCGCGCCGACGGGGCGCCCCGCGTGGCCCTCGGCGACCGCGCCCTCACGCTCCCCGACGGCGGCCCGCTGCCCGCGGGGGAGCCCGCCGCGTCGGGCGATTTCGACGGCGACGGCGTCGACGACGTCGTGGTCCGCACCGCCACCGGCCTCGCCCTCCACCGCGGCGGCCCCGCGGGCGTGAGCGCCACCCCCGCCCGCTCCGTCGCGCTGCCCTGAGGCGCCGCCGCGCTACTTCGCGTCGTCGAAGCGCACGGCCGCGGCGGGGTCGATGCGGTAGAGCCGCTCGTGGAGCTTCTTGTCGCGCCCCGCCCCCTGCGCGACGGCGCACTCGAGGAGGGCCTCGTACACCCGCGCACAGAGCGCCGGCTCCCACGCGTCGAGCTTCAGCGCGTCGGCCTCGCCCACGAGGGCGTCGAGCAGCGTGCGGGCCGCCGTGAGGAGCCGGTGGTCGAGCGCAAGGCGGGCGGCCGCGAGGCGCAACTGGAAGCGGTCGCGCGGGTCGGCCCCGCGGCCGGCGAGGGCCATCGCGAGCCGGAGCCCCTCCACGGGCTGACCGCCCGCCGCGAGGTCGCGCGCCGCCTGCGACTGGAGGGCGAGCTCGGCCTCGTGGGCGACGTCGAAGCGGTCGCCGGGCAGCGCGGCGCCGAGGTGCCGCAGGCGCTCGGCGCGGAGCCACGCGCGGGCGTCGTCAGAGGCGAAGGGCGTCCCGTCGGCGAAGGCCAGCGTCGCGAGCGCCGGCACCCGAGCGACGAGGTGTGACGCCTCGCGCCCGACGACCACGCGGGCCGCGTGGAAGAGCCCGCCGGCGCGCTCCAGGCCGAGGGCCGTCCAGCGGTGGAGGTCGAGCCACCAGGGGTGGCGCTCGAGCGCGGCCTCGGCGTGGCGGACGAGGCCGAGCCAGTCCTCGTCGCGGGCGAGGTTCCGCAGGCGCTCGCCGAGCTCCGCGGGCGGCGGGGCCTCGGCGGTGCGCACGTCCGGGGCGCGGGGGAAGCGGGCCTCGCGGAGGTAGACGGCCGCGCGGAGGAGCCGGTACGCGGACTCGTCGGCGGGGTCGCGCTCACGGCGTGCGCGGGCGAGCGCGGCGAGGCTCGCGGCGACGTCGGGGAGCGACGACCCGGGGCGCGGCGCGGGGGCTTCGTGGAGTGGGCGGGCGTCGTCGACCGCGGGCTCCGGCGGCGGCGTCGTGGTGCGCCCGTCCCCCTCGTCGCCCGCGGACGGCGCGCGCTGCTCGAGGAGGCCGACGAGGCGGGCGAGCGGCGCGTCGCGAGCGCCCGGCTGCCGCGCGAGGACCTCGGCCAGCGCGCGGGCGAGCCGGAGGCACGCGGCGAGCGTGGAGGGATCGTCGGGGTCGGGCGCGGTCGCGAAGGCGCGCGTCGCCTGCTCCGAGAGCCAGAGCCACTGGTTGCGGCGCGCGTTGGGCCTCGCCGGGAACATCCCCTCCCCGTGGCGCTCGGCCAGCAGCGCGAGCACGGCGAGGCCGTCGCGCAGGCCGCCCCATGACGCGAGGTGCGCGGAGGCCACCGCCCACCACGTCGCGAGCCGGACGTCCTTGGCGCGCCGCGCGAGGAGGTCGGCCGCGCCGTCGCGCACCGCGCGCCAGTCGACGCCCGCCGCGTGGAGGCCGCCGAGCTTGTTGATCTCGTCCTGCACCGCGTGGAAGGCGGGGTCGTCGGCGGGGTCGGCACCCGCCGGGGCGGCGCCCGTGATCGGGTCGACGAGGGGGCGGTGCGCCGGGGCGAGGAGCGCGAGGATGTCGTCGGGGGTCATTGGCAGTTCGGCTCTCCGCCGTGGACTCTACCCGGAACACGCCGGCGCCCGTTGCCGCGTCGCACCCGCGCCGCGCGCACGCTCCCCCTTGCGCCCCGCTGGCGACTCGGGAGAACGTCCCCCGCGCGCACCGCCCGCGCGCACCCACCGCCATGACGACCTCCCGCCTCGCCCGGCGCTTCGCCGCCGCGCTCCTCGCGCTGACGTTCACCGGCTCGGCCCACGCCTGGACGCGCACCGGCGGCGTCTGGCGCACGCTCCCGGTCGGTTGGCGGTGGAACCCCGACACCGTCCCCGCCTCCCTCGGCGGCGCCGACAACGGCCGCATGGCGCTCGAGGCGGGCTTCGCGACGTGGGCCAGCGCGCCGTGCACCCGCTTCCAGGCGGCCAACCTCGGCACCACCACCGTCGTCCGCGGCAACTCGCGCGACCGCGTCAACACCCTCGCCTGGATCTCCGGCACCTGGCCCGCCGAGCTCGGCGCGGTGAACACCGTCATCGGCGTCACGCTCCCGGTGAGCTCCGGCGGCGCCAACATCGACGCGGACATCATGTTCAACGCGGTGGGCTTCACCTGGTCGCTCGACGGGCGCCGCGGCACCGTCGACACGCAGTCGATCGCCGTCCACGAGGAGGGCCACTTCCTCGGCCTCGGGCACACCACCACGCCGCCCCAGTCGATCATGTACCCGTCGTACCCGGGCCGCCCGAGCCGCGTGATGTCGAGCGACGACATCACCGGCGTCTGCACGCTCTACCCGGGCACCTCCACCACCCCCGACGCGGGCGTCGCCGACGTGCCGCGGCCCGACGCCGCCACGCCCGCCGACCCGTGCAACGCGATCACCTCGTGCGGCGAGTGCACCCCGCAGGCGACCTGCGGCTGGTGCGGCGGCCTCAACCGCTGCATGACGGGCGTCGTCGCCGGCCCCTCGACGGGCTCGTGCCCCTCGGGCTGGGCCCCCTTCCCCGCCAACTGCCCCGCCGCCCCCGCCGACGCGGGCTCGTCGGGGACCACCGGCTTCGGCGGCGCCTGCCGAACCGCCACCGACTGCGCCTCGGGCGGGCCCTGCGTCTCCGTCTCGATGGGGCAGCCCTTCTGCTCGCAGCGCTGCATCGACGACTGCACCTGCCCGCGGGGCTACCGCTGCGTGCAGGTTCGCACCGACCTCGCGCTCTGCGTGCCAGGCACCAACACCTGCGCGCCCGACGCCGCGCCGCCCCCCGAGGACGCCGCCGACCCGCCCCCGCCCCCCGACGCCGCCCCGATGCCCGACGCGACCGCGCCCGACGACGTCGCCTTCGATGACGTCGGCGCCGTCGACGACGTGCTCTTCCCCGACGCCGACGCCGACGTGCGGGGCCCGCCGATCGTCCCGCCCCCGCCCGACGGCTGCGGCTGCCGCGCCGACGCCTCTTCGCGCGCGCCGCTCCCCGCCGCGCTCGCCGCCGTCGCGTTGGCGCTCGTCCGCCGGCGCCGCCGCGCGCGCTGAGGCGACGGCCCCGTGGAGCGCGCCGCCGCCCACGTCTTCCCCCCGCCGCTCGACCGCGCGTACCCCGTGGTCGACGGCCGCGTCGTGACGCGCGCGCTCGAGGCCCACGTCGTCGACCACTGCAACCTCACCTGCGCCGGCTGCTGCTCGCTCTCCCCGGCGCTCGCGCCGCGCTTCGACGACCCCGAAGCGCTCGCCCGCGACCTCGCCCTCGCCGCGCGCGTCGTCGCGCCGCGCGTCTTCAAGCTCGTGGGCGGCGAGCCGCTGCTCCACCCAGAGATCGCCGCGCTCGCCCGCGTCGCCCGCGCCTCCCACATCGCGCCGAGGGTCTCGCTCACCACCAACGGGCTCCTCCTCGCGCGCGCCCCCGACGCGCTCTGGGAGGCGCTCGACGCCGTCACCGTCTCGCTCTACCCCCGCGTCGGCCCCGATGAGCAGGCCCGCGCCCGCATCGCCGCCCGCGCGGAGGAGCACCGCGTCGCCCTCAACTGGAAGCACCAGCACGACTTCGTCGCGATGGACCGCGCCTCCCCCTGCGACGACCCCGCCGAGAACGCCGCCGTCTTCGACCGCTGCTGGATCCGCGAGCGCTGCCACCTCCTCCGCCACGGGACGTATTTCACCTGCACGCGCCCCGCCCACTTCGCCACCTACCTCGGCGCCGCGGGCGGGCTCGGCGCCGACGGCCTGCGCCTGCACGACGGCCCCTCGATGCGCGACGAGCTCCTCGCCTACCTCACCCGCGCCGAACCCCTCGCCGCCTGCGCCCGCTGCCGCGGCGGCGACGCGCCGATGGAGCCGCACCGCCTCCTCACGCGCGACGAGCTCACCCGCCTCCGCCGGGGCCGCGCATGACCGCCCGCCGCGACCCCTTCGGCTTCACCCGCGTCTGCTACCGCCGCGACACCGGCGACCACGCGACGTCCGTCCGCGCGCTGCTCCAGCACCACCCCTCGCTGTCTCGCGCGCTCGACCGATCCTTCCTTCGCGCGCACCTCGCGGGCCGCACGCCGCCCGACCAGACGCTCTTCGAAGCGGTCGCCGAGCTCCCGCCCGCGCACACACTCGCCCGTCACGACAGCGCGCCAACAATCTCCCCGTGGGATCCGACGCCCGCGCCCGGCGACCTCCGCGCGCTCCTCACCGACGCGGTCGAGCGCGCGCTCGCATCCCACACGCGCTGCGCGGTGGCGTTGAGCGGCGGGCTCGACTCGGCGATCGTCCTCGCGCTCACGGGGAAGCGCGCCCCGGCGTACGTGCTCGCCCCGACGATGCCCGGCTACAGCGAGCGGGAGGAGGCGCTCCGCACGGCCCGCGCGGTCGGCGCCGACGTCGTCGTGGTGGAGGCGAACGAGGACGACTTCCGCGCGGCGCTCCCCGAGGCCATCGCCGCGATCGAGTGCCCGCTCTACAACGCGCACCCGGTGTCGAAGCTCCTGCTCGCACGGGCGATGGCGCGCGACGGCGTCACCCTCGCGCTCGGCGGCGACGGCGCCGACCACGTCGTGAAGCGCGACCGCTCCGCCGACTACCTCCCCCTCGCCCGCGACCTCTTCCTCTCCGCGGGCGTCGCGCTCGCGTCTCCCTTCCTCGACGACGCGGTGGTGGCGCACCTCCTCGCGCTCCCGGCCGACCCGGAGAAGCCCGCGCTGCGCGCCGTCGGGGCCTCGCTCGGCGTGGTCCGCGAGCTCGTCGCCGGGCCCAAGCAGGGCCGCTGGTGCCCTGCCCTCCGCCGCGACGGGCTCACCTCGCCCGCTTCGCTCGCGCGCCTCGAAGACGCCCTCGGCGAGCGCCTCCCGGTGCCCGACGACGACCGCGCGTGGATGCGCCAGGCCACCGCCGCGATGCTGCTCGACTCGTTCGGGGTTGGGTGATGTGCGGCATCGGCGGCCTCGTCCGCTACGACGCGCCGGTCGACCGAGTCGTGCTCGACGCGATGCGCGCGCGCCTCCGCCACCGCGGCCCCGACGGCGAGGGGGAGCGCATTGTTCCCCACTGCGGCCTGGTCCACACGCGCCTCGCGCTGCTCGACGTCGCGGGCGGGGCGCAGCCGCGGGTGAGCCCCGACGGGCGCTTCACGCTCGTGTACAACGGCGAGGTGTACGGGCTCGACGCGCTCCGCCGCGAGCTCGCCCCGTCGTGGGAGTTCGCCACCCGCGGCGACGCCGAGGTGGTGCTCGCGGCCTACGCCACGTGGGGCGAGCGCTGCGTCGAACGCCTCGACGGGATGTTCGCGTTCTTCGTCTGGGACGCGCGCACCGAGACGGGCTTCGCCGCGCGCGACCGCCTCGGCGTGAAGCCCTTCGTCTACGCCTGGGACGGGGAGCGCTTCGCCTTCGCATCGGAGGCGAAGGCCCTGCTCCCGGCGATGCGCTCCGCCCCCCGCGCGGATCGTGAAGCGCTTATCGAAGTCCTTGTGGCGCCGTGCTTCTCCGGCGTCGAGCGCCCCGCGTTCGCGGGCATGGAGCACCTCGCCCCCGGCTCCTCCCTCCGCGTCACGCGCGACGGCGTCGCCACCCACCGCTGGTGGCGCTACCCCCTCACGGCCGACGCGACCGACGACGACGCGACGCTCGCCGCACGCGTGGGCAACGCGCTCGACCGGGCGGTGCGACGGACGCTCGCGGCGGACGTGCCCGTCGGGGTCTTCCTGAGCGGGGGGCTGGACTCCACGGCGATCGCGGCGCTCGCCCGGCGCGCGGGCGCGGCACCTCCGGCGTTCACGGTTCGCTTCGACGACCACGCGCGGGCCGACGGGGGCGCGTCGCGCATCGTGGTGTCCGACGACCTCCCCTTCGCCCGCGAGGCCGCCCGCGCGCTCGACCTCGACGCGACGGAGGTCCCCGTCGAACGCGACGCGCTCGACGCCGACCTCGACGCGGTGGCCGAGGCCAACGACGCGCTCCCCGCGTGGGAGCAGGAGGTCGCGCAGAGCCGCCTCGCCCGCGCCGCCGCCGCGCGCGTGAAGGCCGTGCTGGTGGGCGACGCCGCCGACGAGACCCACTTCGGCTACCACTTCCTCCACGACCCTGTCGCCACCGACGCCCCCGCCCGCATCCTCGAACGCTTCGCCGACGCGCCCCTCCGCCCCGGCCTCCTCGACCGACCCCGCGCGCACTTCGACGCGAAGTACCGCGCCCTCGCCCGCGCGCTCGGTCACCGCTGGGGCACGGCCCGCGAGCGAACCCTCGCCACCGCCTGCCTCGTGGTCGAGCGCTGGCTCCCGCGGCTCCTGCACAACGGCGACGTCCACACGATGGCCTGGGGCCTGGAGGCGCGCGTCCCCTTCGCCGACGCCGAGCTCCTCGCGCTCGCGGGCGCCGTCCCCCCCGAGGCCGCGATGCGCGGCGGGGTCGAGAAACACGTGCTCCGCGAGGCCCTCCGCGGCGTCGTGCCCGAGGTGGTTCGCACCCGAACCAAGTCCGCCCTCCCCAAGGACCTCGGCGACCACGCCCGCTACCAGCGCCTCTGCGCCCGCGAGATCGCGCGCTCCGGCGACCTGCTCGCCCCGCTGCTCGACCTCGACGTCCTCCGCGTCTGGTGCGACGAGCGAACGCCCCTGGCCGAGCGCGAGCGGGCGCTCCTCTTCCGCGTGATCTGCCTCGCGCGGTGGGCCCGCCGCTGGGGCGTGCGCATCGACTGACGCGGACGGGCGCACCCCCTCCACGCCGCACGGGTGGTCGGCGCACATGGTCGGTGCGGCGACCGGCGCAGACGTCCTTTCCGCGCCTCCAGCCTCGGTCTTTCCGTCCCGCGCGACCGGTCCGCCCCGTGCACCGCAATGCCCGCGGAGACCACCGCCGCCGATGAACCCCGACCCCCGCACGCTCGCCCCCGTCCCCGACTGGCTCTCGATGCCCTTCTACTACGCCTCGCTCACGTGCTTCCGCGTGTACTACCGCGTCGCGCGCGAGCGCCTGGCGCGGGCCCTCGCGGGCACCGAGACGCGCCCCGCCGACCTCGGCGGCGACGCCTTCGTCTCCCTCGATTTCCAGCGGTACACCGCCCACCTCCCGTCGCTCCTCGCCACCACAAGCGAGGTCGAGCTCAACGCCCTCGTCGTGCCCGACGCCCTCGCCGACCGCGCCGCGTCGATCCCGCTCGCCGACCTCCTCGCCGGGCGCGACGAGACGCGCACCGTCGGGTACTACCGCCTCCACGTGCCGTGCGACAACGCCTTCGCCGTGAAGGCCGGCGTCGCCCTCTTCGGCGAGCGCAAGTACGAGGCTGCCTTCTCCGCCGAGCTCCCGTCGCCCAACGGCCCCGCCGTCCGCGCGTGGCGGTACGCCTGCGACACCCCCTCGGGCGCGCGGCTCTACGCGCTCGACGCGGCCGTCGGCGACGCCCCCTTCGCCCTCGACGACCGCGCGTCCATCGTCCGCTACTCCACCCTCGACGGGCGCCTCGTCGGGTCGCGCTGGGAGCTGTCCGGCGAGGTCTGCACCTGGGCGGGTGACGCGCCGGGCGTCGCCGTGTCCCTCGCCGTGGGCGACGCCGACCACGCCCTCTGCCGCGACCTCCGCGCGCTCGTGGGCGACGCGAAGCCCGCGGCGATCCAGGCCTTCACGTCGCGCCCCGCGGCGGTCGAGGGCCGGGGGTTCTTCGTCTCGCCATGAGCGCGCCGGACGACGCGCCGGCGTGGTTCGTGGCGCTCTCCGCGGCGCTCACCGGCCACTGCCCCAGCGAGCTCTGGCAGACGGGCCTCGTCCCCGCACACCTCGCGGAGCTGCGACGCGTGGTCCCCGCGGCGGTGCTCGACGCCCTCGCGCGCGGCGGCGACGCGGTGGCGCGCGACGGAGACGGCGCGCTCGCGGCCGTGCTCGACGACGGCGACACGGGCCCCGTCGCCCGCACCCTCACGGCGCTCTGGTACCTCGGCACCTGGCTCCCGCTGCCCGACGCCTGGCGCGCGCGGCACGGCGAGCACCCCGACGACCGCCCCCGCGTCGTCTCGCCCGAGGCCCACGTCGACGCGCTCGTCTGGGACGTGCTCGCGGCCCCGCCGATGGGCGCGCGGGGGCCCGGCTTCGGCACGTGGGCGCTGCCCCCGAGGCGGTCGCCGTGAGCGCCGTCGTCCACGACGTCGTGGTGGTGGGCGCGGGCGTCGCGGGCGCGCTCACCGCCGACGTGCTCGCGCGGGCGGGGCTCCGCGTGCTCATCCTCGACGCGGGGACGGGCGACGAGCTCCGCCCCGAGGGCTGGCGCGACGCCGTCACGCGGATGCACGGCGCGCTCATGAAGGTGCCCAACGCGCCCTTCGCGAAGAACCGCGCCGTCCCCTCGCCCGACCTCGCGGAGGTGTTCCTCGGGCTGGAGGGGTACTTCGCGCAGCGCGGGCCGCTCCCCTTCGCGAGCGACTACCTCCGCGCCACCGGCGGCACCACCCTCCACTGGCTCGGCTCGTGCCCGCGGATGCTCCCGTCGGACTTCGCGATGCGCTCGCGCTTCGGCGTCGGCGTCGACTGGCCCCTCGCCTACGACGACCTCCTCCCCTGGTACGCGGCCGCCGAGCGGAGCCTCGGCGTGTCGGGCGACGTCGCCTCGCAACAACGCGACGGCGTCACCTTCGAAGACGGCTACGTCTACCCGATGCGGGCCATCCCCCAGAGCTGGCTCGACCAGCGGATCGCGACCGCCGTCGCCTCCGTCACCCTCGACGTCGACGGCGAGCCGCGGCCCCTCGCGCTCGTGAGCACGCCGCAGGCGCGCAACGGCGTCCCCGACCCCGCCTACGACCGCGGCCGTTCGTACCTCCCGGTCGGCGCGGGCGACGGGTCGCGCCGCGGCGAGCGCTGCGTCGGGAGCGCGAGCTGCGTCCCCATCTGCCCGGTGGAGGCCCGCTACAGCGCGGCCCGCACCCTGCGGCGGCTCCCGGCGCGCGCCGAGATCCGCGCGCGCTCCGTGGCGACGCGCGTCGAGCACGACCCGGAGACCGGACGCGTGACCGGCGTCCGCGTGGTCGCCTACGGCCCCGACGGCGAGGCGGCGGGCGAGTCCGTCGCGCGCGGCAAGGCGTACGTCCTCGCCTGCAACGCGGTGGAGAACGCAACCCTCCTCCTCGCCTCGGGGCTCTGCGCCACCAGCGGCGAGCTCGGTCGCAACCTCATGGACCACCCCTACCTCCTCGCCTGCGCCCTCGCCCGCGAAGACCTCGGCCCCTTCCGCGGCCCGAGCTCGACGTCCAACATCGCCGGGATCCGCGACGGCGCCTTCCGCGCCCGCGCCGCCGCGAGCCTCATCGAGGTGGAGAACTGGGGCTGGCACGTCGCCACCGGCGCGCCCCACACGCAGGTGGAGGCGCTCATCGCCCGCGGGCTCCACGGGCGCGACCTCCGCGCGCGCGTCGCCGCGGAGCTGTCGCGCCAGCTCGGGCTCGGCTTCCTCGTCGAGCAGCTCCCCGAGGCCGGCAACCGCGTCGCGGTCGACCCTTCGCTCCGCACGCCCCTCGGCGGCCACCGCCCGGTGCTCCACTACGACCTCTCGCCCTACACCCGGGCGGGCCTCGCGCTCGCGGCCCGCGCAGCGAGGACGATCTTCGGCGCGGTCGGGGCGGCCGACACCACCGCGTGGCGCAAGGGCGACCCCCGCTACGTCGAGCATGAAGGCGAGGGCTTCGTCTACCGCGGCGCGGGCCACCTCGCGGGGACGCACCGCATGGGCCGCTCCCCCCGCGACTCCGTCGTCGACGCGAACCAGCGCGCCTGGGACCACGACAACCTCTACGTCGTCGGCGCCGGCTCGATGCCCACCATGGGGACGGCCAACCCCACCCTCACCCTCGCCGCGCTCTGCCTCCGCACGGCCGACCACCTCGCGCGGGGGCTCGCGTGAGGCCCCTCGACGACGCCGGCCGCGCCACGCTCGCGGCGCTGCGCCAGCGCATCCAGGTCGCCCTCGTGGTCGAGCACTTCACCGTCCCGCCGTACCTCTACGCCCTCCTCTCGCTCGACGAGGCCACCAACCCGCGCGCCGCCGCCTCGCTGCGCCTCGTGCTGATGGAGGAGATGCTCCACATGGCGCTCGTGGCCAACCTGCTCAACGCCATCGGCGGGGCGCCCGACCTCCTCGCGCCGGGCTTCGTCCAGCGGTACCCCTGCGCGCCGCCGCACAGCGCCGGCACCCCCGTCCTCGGGCTCCGCCCGCTCACCCCGGAGTCGCTCGACTCCTTCCTCCGCATGGAGCGCCCGTGCCCCTTCGACGCCTCCACCGTCGAAGGATTCCGCGCGCTCGGGCAGGTGTACTCGGTCATCCTCGGGCGGCTCGCGGCGCTGGCGGAGAGGTACGGCGAGGCGGCGGTGTTCTCCGGCGACCCCGCGCGCCAGCTCACCGCGGAGCACTACTACGGCGGCCGCGGCGCGCTGCGCCCCATCGCCGACTACGCGAGCGCCGAGGAGGCGTTCGAAACCATCGTCGCGCAGGGCGAGGGCGCCGCGTGGTGGGGCGAGGCCCCGCGCGTGACGGGCGACGACGACCCGACGCTCGGGCACCACCAGCGCTTCCTCTCGCTCGCGCTGGGGCGGCGGTGGGCGCCGGGCGACCGCCTCGACGGCGACCCCACCGGGCCGCCCGACCCCGTCGACTGGGGCGCCGTCACGCCGCTCGTGAGCGACCCCCGCGCGCAGGACTACGCCCCCGGCACCGACGCCCGCGCCGCCCTCGACGCGTGCAACGCGTCGTACCGCGCGCTCCTCGCGGCGCTCCACCGCGCGTTCAACGGCGAGCCCGCCGCGATGGGCGAGGCCGTCCCCGCGATGTACGCCCTGCGCCGGCGCGCCGAGGCCCTCCGCCACCTGCCCCTGCCGAACGCGAACGGCGCGCGCCTCGGGCCGAGCTTCGAGGTGTAGCCGAACGGCGATACACTCGCGCGATGCGCCGCACCGCCCTCGCGCTCTCGCTCCTCGCGCTGCTGCCAGCGTGCCCCTCCACCACCGGGGGCGTCGCCGACGCCGCGCTCGATCGTTCGGTCGCGAAGGACCTCCCCACGCCGCCCCCCGACGCGGCCCTCGACGCTTCGCCCGACGTCGCCCCCGACGCGCTCCCCGATGCGCTCCCGGACGCGCTCCCCGACGCCGCGCCCGACGTCGACGCCGCGCCCGCGTGCGGCGGCGAAGGGGCCCCGTGCTGCGCGTCGCCGGCGGCCGCCTGCGCCGAGCCCTTCGTGTGCACGTCGGGGCGGTGCGCGCCCTGCGCGGTGGGGTGGTTCCGCTGCGGCGACGTCTGCCGCGCGCTCCAGAGCGACCGCCTCAACTGCGGCGCCTGCGGCAACGTCTGCCTCGGCAACTGCTGCGTCGGCGGGCGCTGCGGGCCCTCGTGCGTCCCCAACACCGCCGACTGCGACGGCAACTGCGCCAACGGCTGCGAGACCAACGTGGCCACCTCCCTCGCCAACTGCGGCGCCTGCGGCCGCGTCTGCGCCGCGCCGCCCGGCTCCACCGCGAGCTGCACCAACGGCGTCTGCAACGTCACGCGCTGCGGCCCCTCCGACTGCGACGGCAACGCCGCCAACGGCAACGAGACCGACGTGAGCGCGAGCGCGTGCAACTGCGGCGCGTGCGGCCGCGCGTGCGACGCGCTCCCGGGCGTCGGCGTCGGGCGCTGCGTGGCCTGCGCCTGCCAGGTGGTCTCCTGCGACGCGGGCTACGGCGACTGCGACGGCGACGGGACCAACGGCTGCGAGGCCGAGCTCGCCGTCGACGCGCGCCACTGCGGCATGTGCGGCCGCGCGTGCCCCGAGGGCCAGGGCTGCGTCGCCGGCGCGTGCGTGGCGATGGAGCGCTACTCGCCCTGCGCCGACGGCCCCGCCAACCTCGCCCACGACCGCACCCACTGCGGCCGCTGCGACGTCCGCTGCGCCGACGGGCAGGTGTGCAACGACGGGGGCTGCGTCGCGTCCTGCCCGGCCGGCACCTCCACCTGCGGCAACGAGACCTGCGTCGACTTCAACCGCAGCAACTTCCACTGCGGCCGCTGCGGCTCGGCCTGCCCGACTGGCGTCACGTGCGCCTCGGGGGCCTGCTTCCTCGGATGCGCCGCGGGCACCACCGTCTGCGCGGGCACCTGCGTCAACCTCCGCACCGACGCCGCCAACTGCGGCCGCTGCGGCAACGCCTGCCCGAGCGGATCGTTCTGCCGCGAGGGCGCGTGCCACGCGCCGATGTGCCGGTAGGGTGCGGAGAGGAAGGGCGGCGCGCCGTGCGTTGCGGCGCGCCGCGGGGGGAGACGGCGGTCAGCCGCGGACGAGGTTGCGGAGCACCGTCTGGAGGATGCCGCCGTTCTTGTAGTAGAGCACGTCGACCGGCGTATCGAGGCGGGCGACGGCGGTGAAGCGCTTCTCGGTGCCGTCGGCGGCGACCGCGCGGACGGTGAGCTCCTGGCGCGCCTGGATGGTGTCGTCGATCCCCTCGATGGTGAACGACTCGCGCCCCGTGAGCCCGAGCGACTCGGCCGTCTCGCCGGGCTTGTACACCAGCGGAAGCACGCCCATCCCGACGAGGTTGGCGCGGTGGATGCGCTCGAAGCTCTCCGCGATCACCGCGCGGACGCCGAGGAGCAGCGTGCCCTTCGCGGCCCAGTCGCGCGACGAGCCCGTGCCGTACTCCTTGCCCGCCAGCACGACGAGGGCCGTGCCGTCCTTCTGGTAGCGCGCCGAGGCGTCGAAGATCGACATCTTCTCGCCCGACGGGAGGTGCTCGGTCGCGTTGCCCTCGACGCCGGGGACGAGGAGGTTCTTCAGGCGGATGTTGGCGAAGGTGCCGCGCACCATCACGCGGTCGTTGCCGCGGCGCGAGCCGTACGAGTTGAAGTCGGCCTTCTCGACGCCGAGGCCCTTGAGGTAGTCGCCGGCCGGGGACTTCGCCGCGATGTCGCCCGCGGGCGAGATGTGGTCGGTGGTCACCGAGTCGCCGAGCATCGCCAGCACCCGCGCGCCCGCGATGGGCTGGAGGGGCTTCACGTCGAGCGTGAGCGACTGGAAGAAGGGCGGGTGCTGGATGTACGTGCTCGACTCGTCCCAGGCGTAGAGGTCGCCCGTCGTCGTCGGGATCGCCTTCCACTCCGGCGTCCCGTCGTACACGGTGGCGTAGTTCTGCTGGTACATCTGCGGGGTGATGCAGCGCTCCACCTCGCGGGCCACCTCGGCGTCGGTGGGCCACACGTCCTTGAGGTACACCGGCTGCCCGTCCTTGCCGGTGCCGAGGGGCTCGGTGGTGAGGTCGCGGTCGACCGTGCCCGCGATCGCGTAGGCCACGACGAGCGGCGGCGACGCGAGGTAGTTGGCCTTCACCTGGGGATGGACCCGGCCCTCGAAGTTGCGGTTGCCCGAGATCACCGCGGCGGCGACGAGCGGAGAGCCCGCGAGCGCGGTGGAGACCTCCTCGGGCAGCGGGCCAGAGTTGCCGATGCAGGTGGTGCAGCCGAAGCCCACCACGTTGAAGCCGAGCGCCTCGAGCGACGAGAGCGTGCCCGACTCGCGGAGGTACTCGGGCACCACGCGCGAGCCCGGCGCGAGCGAGGTCTTCACCGCGGGCGAGACGGTGAGGCCCTTCTCGACGGCCTTCTTCGCGAGCAGGCCCGCGGCGAGGAGAACCGACGGGTTCGACGTGTTGGTGCAGCTCGTGATGGCGGCGATGGTGACGGCGCCGTGGCCGAGCGTGGCGCTCTGGCCCTTGATCGCGACGTCGACGGTGGCGCCGAGCTTGTCCTCGCCGAGCTCGAAGCCGCGCTCCTTCTTCGGCGTCGTGAGCGCCTTGCGGAACGACGTCTTCACCGCGGAGAGCGCGACCCGGTCCTGCGGGCGCATCGGGCCGGCGAGGGTGGGCTCGACGGAGCCGAGGTCGAGCTCCAGCGTGTCGGTGTACACCGGGTCGAACGATCCGCTCGTGCGGAAGAGCCCCTGCTCCTTCGAGTAGCGCTCGACGAGCTGGACCACGCGGTCGGGGCGGCCGGTGCGGCGGAGGTACTCCACCGTGGCGGCGTCGACCGGGAAGAAGCCCATCGTCGCGCCGTACTCGGGCGCCATGTTGGCGATGGTCGCGCGGTCGGTGACGGAGATGTGGTCGAGCGCGGGGCCGTAGTACTCGACGATCTTGTCGACCACGCCCTTCTTGCGGAGCAGGTGCGTGAGGGTCAGCGTGAGGTCGGTGGCGGTGACGCCGGGCTTGAGCGCGCCGACGAGCCGCACGCCCACCACCTGCGGGGTCAGCATGAAGAGCGGCTGACCGAGCATCACGGCCTCGGCCTCGATGCCGCCGACGCCCCAGCCCGCCACGCCGAGCCCGTTGATCATCGTGGTGTGCGAGTCGGTGCCGACGAGCGTGTCGGGGAAGGCCACCGCGCCGTCGCGGTCGCGGCCCTCGCGCACCACGGTGGCGAGGCGCTCGACGTTGACCTGGTGCACGATGCCCATCCCGGGCGGCACCACGCTGAAGTTGTCGACCGACCCCTGCCCCCAGCGGAGGAACTTGTACCGCTCCAGGTTGCGGTGGAACTCCAGCTTGAGGTTGAGCGAGAGGGAGCTGTCGGCGCCGAAGTGGTCGACCTGGACGGAGTGGTCGATCACGAGGTCGACGGGGACGAGCGGGTTGATGCGCTTCGGGTCGCCGCCGAGGCGGGCGACGGCCGAGCGCATCGCGGCGATGTCGACGAGCACGGGGACGCCGGTGAAGTCCTGGAGGATCACGCGCGCCGGCTTGAAGGGGAGCTCGACGGCCGCGGGGGCGGGCGCGTTCCACGTCGCGATGCGGCGGACGTCCTCCTCGCTCACCTCGAAGCCGTCGCAGTTGCGGAGGACGGCCTCCAGCAGCACCCGGATCGAGTACGGGAGCCGGTCGATGTTCTTCGCGACCCCCGAGCGCTCGAGGTGCGCGAGGCGGTAGATCGCGAGGCGGTCGCCGGCGACCTCGAAGGTGTCGCGGGCGCCGAAGGCGTTGAAGGTCCTCTGGGTGCTCATGGCGGGCGGTCTTAGTGGTTGACCCGCGTCGCCGTCAACGGTCCGCACACCCTTGGCGGCGGGACGGAAGCGGGAATCACCCCGCGGGGGGCCGCCCGGCGCGCCGCAGCCGGTCGGCCGGGACCAGGGAGGCCGAGCGCGGCGCCTCGGGCTGCACCGTGACGTGCTCGATGCCGAGCTCCTTCGCGACCCGGGCGGCCACGTCGCGGGCCACCTCCACGCCGTGGCTCGCGCCGTCGAGCACCACGTGGACGGTCACCGCGGGGAAGGCCTCGGCCACCGTCCAGACGTGCAGGTCGTGGAGGTCGGCCACCCCCGGCGTCGCGCGGATGATCGCCTCCACCCGCGCCACGTCGACGTCCGACGGCGCCCCCTCCATCAGCACGTCGACGGCCTCGCGCACGAGGCGCCACGCGCTCCCGAGGATCAGCAGCGCGATCACCACCGACAGGAGCGGGTCGGCCCGCCGCCACCCGAGGAACATCTGGAGCGCCCCCGCCGCCATCGCCGCGACGGACCCGGCCGCGTCGGCGATCACGTGGGCCAGCGCCGCGCGGGTGTTGGCGTTGCCCCCTTCGCCCCCGCGCGAGAGCACCCACGCGGAGAGCAGGTTGACGCCGAGCCCGACGGCGGCGACGGCGAGCATCCACCCCCCGCGCACGTCGGGCGGGTGCTGCCAGCGGCGGGCGGCCTCGACGACGATCCAGACGGTGGTGACGCCGAGCGCGACGCCGTTGGCGCAGGCCGCGAGCGTCTCGGCGCGGCGGAAGCCGTAGGTGCGCTGCGCGGTGGGGGCGCGCTGGGCGACCCGCTGGGCCCAGAGCGCGAGCGCGAGCGCGGCCGCGTCGGTGACCATGTGCCCCGCGTCGGAGAGGAGCGCGAGGCTGCGCGTGAGGACGCCGGCCACCGCCTCGACGAGCATGAAGCCCGCCGTCAGCGCGAGGGCCACCGCGAGCCGCGACGCCGGGGTGCCGCGGAGGTCGTGCGCGTGGTCGTGGTCGTGGCCCGCGTGGTCGTGCGACGCGTGGTCGTGATCGCGCGCGGGGGCTTCTCCGCGGGGCTTCTCGGCGGCGGGCGCGTGGTCGTGGCCGTGGTCGTGGCTGTGGCCGTGGTCGTGGTCGTGGGCGGCGTGGTCGTGGGGCATCGGGTCAGCCTCCCTCGGCGGTGGGGGCGGCGGTGGGGAGCGCCGACTCCGGCGGGCGCACGCGCTCGTTGCGGTAGACGAAAGCGTACACCGTCGGGAGCACGAACAGCGTGAGGAAGGTGGCGCTCACGAGGCCGCCGATCACCACCGTGGCGAGCGGGCGCTGCACCTCGGCCCCCGCGGTGGTGGAGGCTGCCATCGGGAGGAAGCCGAGGGCGGCGACGGTGGCCGTCATCACCACGGCGCGGACGCGGCTCTCGGCGGCGAGCTGCGCGGCGCGGAGGGCCGTGTCCCCCAGGGCCCGGCGCTTCTTCACGGTGGTGAGGAGCACCACGCCGTTGAGCACCGCGATGCCGAAGAGGGCGATGAAGCCGACGCCCGCGCTGATGGAGAAGGGCATTCCCCGCGCCCACAGGAGGAGCACGCCGCCGACCGCGGCGAAGGGCACGTTGAGGAAGATGAGGAGCGCCGGCTTCGCCTCGCCGAAGGCCATGTAGAGCAGCAGGAAGATGAGCGCGAGGGCCAGCGGGACGGCCACCGCGAGGCGCTCGCTCGCCTGCTCCAGCGTCTCGAACTGCCCGCCCCAGCGCACCACGTAGCCCGGCGGCAGCGGCACCCGCTCGCGCACCCTGGCCTCGGCGGCGCTGACGAACGACGCGAGGTCGCGGCCGCGGACGTTGGCCTCGACGACGGTGCGGCGCCGCACGGCCTCGCGGCTCACGCTGGCGGGCGAGTCGACCACCCGGACGCTGGCGATCTGCCCGAGCGGGACGAGCGGGCCCGCGCCGCCGCTCACCGGGAGCCGGCGGATCTGGTCGATGTCGTCGCGGAGCCCGGCGGGGACGCGCACCTGGAGGCGGAAGCGCCGCTCGCCCTCGTAGATCTCGCCGACGCCGCGGCCGCCGAGGGCCTCGATGGCGTCGAGGGCGTCGCGCACCGAGACGTTGTAGCGGGAGGCGGCGGGGCGGTCGATGGTGACCTCCAGCGTCGGGAGGCCGGCGAGCTGCTCGCCGCGGACGTCGGCCGCGCCGGGCACCTCGCGGACGGCGCGCTGGACGGCGAGGCTCAGGCGCTCGAGCGTGGCGAGGTCGTCGCCGTAGAGGGTGATGGCGACGTCGGAGCGGGCGCCGCTGATGAGCTCCGCCATGCGCAGCTCGATGGGCTGCGAGAACGAGAAGCCCATGCCGGGGAGGGCCTCGGCGAGGCGGGCGGACATGCGCTCGACGAGCTGCTCGCGGGTGCGGGCGGTGCGCCACTCGGAGGGGGGCTTGAGCATCACGATGACGTCGGAGAGCTCGACGCCCATCGGGTCGGTGGCGATCTCCGCGCGGCCCGTCTTCGAGATGACCGTCCGCACCTCGGGGAACTCCCGCAGCACGCGTTCGAAGCGGGTGGAGCCCGCCACGCTCTCCTCCAGCGAGACGCTCGGGAGGCGGACGATCTGGATCGCCAGCGCCCCCTCGTCGAGCCGCGGGACGAACTCCGCGCCCATCGTCGACGCGACGAAGGCCGCGAGGGCGAGGAGCGCGCCCGCGACGGCGATGACCACCCGCGGCCGCGCCATGGTGACCGCGAGCGTCCGGGGGTAGACGCCGTGGATCACGCGGATGAGGAAGGGCTCTCGCTCCTCGGTCCGCTGGCGGAGGAGCGACGCGACGAGCACGGGGACGAAGGTGAGCGACGCGACGAAGGCCCCGCCGAGCGCGAAGAGCACAGTGATGGCCATCGGCTTGAACATCTTGCCCTCCACGCCCGCGAGCGTGAGGATGGGCACGTAGACGAGCACGATGATCGCCTCGCCGAAGAGGGCGGCGCGGCGGACGTCGAGGGTGGAGCTGAGCACCACCTCGGCGGCCTCGGCGTAGGAGAGGGGCTTGCGCCCGTGGGCCGCCATGGCGAGGTGGACGACGGCGTTCTCCACCACGATGATCGAGCCGTCGACGACGATGCCGAAGTCGATGGCGCCGAGGCTCATGAGGTTGCCGCTGAGCCCGACGGCGCGCATCCCGACGAAGGCGACGAGCATCGCGAAGGGGATGGCGGCGGCGACGATGAGCCCGCCCCGCACGCTGCCGAGCAGGAGGAAGAGCACCGCGACGACGAAGAGCGCGCCCTCGGCGAGGTTCTTCGCGACGGTGCGGATGGTGCGGTTGACGAGCTCCGAGCGGTCGTAGAAGACGTCGAGGCGGACGCCCGGCGGGAGCGACGGCCCGATGCGCCGGATGCGCTGCTTGACGTTCTCGACCACCTCGCGGCCGTTGGCGCCGACGAGCATCATCACGATGCCCGACACCACCTCGCCGCGGCCGTCGCGGGTGACGGCGCCCTGGCGGATCATCGGCGCGAGGTGGACGCGCGCGACGTCCCGGACGCGCAGGGGGACGCCGTCCGCGCGCGTCTTGATGAGCACGTCGCCCACCTCGTCGAGGCTCTGGATGCGCCCCTCACCGCGCACGAGGAGCTGCTCGCCCGAGCGCGTGAGGTAGCCGCCGCCGGCGGTGGCGTTGTTGCGCTCGACCGCTTCGAAGAGCTCGTTGAGCGACACGCCCACGGCGCGGAGTCGGTCGGGCATCACCTCGACCTCGTAGGTCTTGAGCTCGCCGCCGAAGGAGTTGACCTCCACCACCCCGGGCACCGCGCGCAGTTCGAACGCGACGAACCAGTCGAGCAGCGAGCGAAGCTCCATCGCCGAGTGGCACGCCTCCGTGTCGGGCGCGCCGGGCGCGCAGGGCCGGTCGCTCCGCACCTCGAACTGGAGGATCTCGCCGAGCCCGGTGCTCATCGGGCCGAGGTCGGGCGACGTCCCGGGCGGCAGCCGGTCGCGGGCCTGCGCGAGCCGTTCGAACACGAGCTGGCGCGCGCGGAGGAGGTCGGTGCCCTCTTCGAAGACCACGGTCACGGCCGAGAGCCCGAAGCGCGAGACGCTCCGGATCTCCGTCACCGCGGGGAGCCCGCTCATCGACGACTCGACCGGGAAGGTGATCATCCGCTCGACGTCGACGGGGCCGAGCGACGGGGCGCGCGTGAGCACCTGCACCTGCACGTTGGTGATGTCGGGCACCGCGTCGATGGGAAGCCCGAGGGCGGCGCGCGCGCCCATCACCCCGACGAGCGCGACGAAGGCGAGCACCAGCACGCGCCAGCGGAGGCACAGCGCGACGACCTCCTTCACGGCTACTCCTCGGCCTCGAGCTCTTCGCTCTTGAGGGCGCTCTTGAGCGTGAAGGCGCCGCTCACCGCCAGCGCGGCGCCCTCCGTCAGCCCGGCGAGCACCTCGACGTGGCGCCCAGAGCGCCGCCCCACCTCCACCGCCTGCGGCCGGAAGGAGCCCGCCTCGCGGCCCGGCACGAACACCACCGTCCGCCCGTCGAGCGTCGCCACGGCGTCGACGGGGACCGCCAGCGGGCGCTCGTCGGGCGCGCCGAGGAGCTCGATGCCGCCGAAGAGCCCGCCCCGCAGCCGCGCGTCGAGGCGGTCGAGCGAGACGCGGATCTGGAGGGCGCGGGTCGCGTCGTCGAGCGACGGCGCGACGTAGGTGACCCGCCCCGGGAAGGTGTCGTCGGGGAAGGCGTGGAAGCGAACGACCGCGGCCATGTTGGGGGCCACGCGGGCGAGGTCGAGCTCAGGCACGTTGCCGCGCACCCACACGCGCGTCGGGTCGGTGACCTCGAAGGCCGCGCCGTTGGTGCCGGCGTTCTCGCCGAGCGTGGCGTGCATCGCGACGACGACGCCGTCGATCGGCGACGTGAGCCGGATCTCGCCCCCCGCCCCCGAGCCGAACACCGCGAGCTGCTGCTGGAGGCCCGCCACCTCGGCGCGCAGGTCGGCCACCTGGGCCTCGGCCTCGACGAGCGCGCGCTGGGCGCCGATCCCCTCGGTGGTGAGCGTGCGCTGGCGGACGAGCGCGCTCTGCGCGGCGGCGAGGCGCGCGCGCGACTGGTTGAGCCGGGCCCGCGCGGCGGAGACGTCGGTCGACGCGAGGACGGCGAGGAGGTCACCGCGGCGCACGTTGGCGCCGAGCGTGGTGGCGATCCGCGTGAAGCGCCCCGGCACCAGCGGCGCGACGTGGGCCGTACTGGTCGGGTCGAACTCCACCTCCGCGGGGATCGACGCCCCGCCCGAGAGCGCGCGCCGCTCGGCCCGCCCGACGCGGATCCCGGCGATGCGCTGCGCCTCCTCGGTGAGCCTCACCTCCTCGGCGCGCTCGTCCTCGCGGGCCGCGCCGCCGTCGGGCGCCCGCGGCGCTTCGGGCGCGCGGGCAGGGCAGCCCGCGAGGAGGCACAGGGCGAGGACGATCACGGCTCTCACGGGGGCTCTCCTTCGTGGTGGTCGTCCTCCCAGAGCTCGATGCCGACAAGGCGCTCGAGGGCCGCGAGGGAGACGAAGTAGTCGAGCTGCGCCGCGAGGGCGTCGCTCTGGATCCGCAGGAACCTCTCGCGCCCCACCAGCAGCTCGAGCACGTCGATCTGCCCGACCTCGAACGAGCGGCGCAGCAGCGTGAGGTTCTCTTCGAAGCGCGGGAGGATCTCGGTGCCGTAGGCGCGCGTCCGCTGGGCCGCCGCGGCCATCACCGCCCGCGCCTCGGCGAGCTGCCCGGCGAGCTGGACCCGCGCCGCGGCGAGCTCCGCGCGGGCCACGTCGACGTCGCTCCGCGACCGCGCCCGGTCGCCCTGGTTGCGCTGGAAGACCGGCAGGGGAACCGTCAGCGTGCCCATCACGATGTCGTAGGGGCCCTCGCTGGTGGGGTTGCCCTCGTGGCGGTACTGCACGCCGACGGAGGGCTGCGGCCACGCCGCGCGGTCGGCGAGGGCGACGCGGGCCTCGGCCTCGCGCACGGCGGCCTCGCGCAGGCGGAGCACGGGCGTGTGGCGCTCGGCCGCGGCCACGAGCTGGTCGAGCGACGGCGGGTCCTGCGGGGGGTCGAGCGCGCCACGGAGCTCGGGCGGCGCGCCCGCGGGCCAGCCCGCCACCACCGCGAGCCGGATGAGCGCGGCGGCCTCGTCCTGCCGCGCCGCCACGAGGCTCTGCCGCGCCTGCGCCACCTCGGCCTGGGCGAGGCGCGCGGTGAAGGGGGCCAGCGCGCCCGCCCGCGCCTGGCGCTCGACCACGCCGAGCACCTCCGTCTGGAAGGCCACCACCTGCTCGGCGAGCCGCGCCCGCTCGCGCGCGACGAGCACGCGGTGGAAGCCCGCGTGCGCCTCGCTGTGCACCGCCCACCGCATCTGCTCGATCTCCGCGTCGGTGAGCTCCCCGAGCCGCCGCGCGGCCTCCAGGCGCGTCCCGCGCTCGCCCGCGATCTGCACCTGCTGCGTGAGCGAGGCCTCCGCGTCGACGCCCGTCCCCGAGATGCCGAAGCGCGGCCCCGCGGAGGCCGTCACCTGCGGGTTGGCCGGCAGCAGCACCCCCGCCGCCACCCGCGCGGCCTCCGCGCGCGAACGCGTCGCCCGCGCGACGACGAGCAGCGGGGAGTGCCGGTCGGCCCAGAGCAGGAGCGCGTCGAGCGACACGCCGCCGCCGGGCGACGGGGCCGGCGCGGGCTCCGGCGCGACGTTCGGCGCGGGCTCCGACGTACGCGGGCTCGGGCCGAGGGCGAGCACGTTCGCGCGCGTGTGCGGGGCTGGGGCCTCGACCGCCGGGCGGTACGGCGGCGCCGCGCAGGCCGCGAGCGACGAGGCCGCGAGGGCCCAGCCAAGCGCAAGGGCAGTGCGCGCGGGGCGTCGGGAGGGGGGGCACTGGGGCGCCACGGCGACGACCTTACCCACGCAAGACCGACCGTCAATCGGTTTTCCATTTCCACCACGGTTGCAAGTGGTCCCCGTGTGTCGTTGGCCCCTCGGTGCGCGCGGATTCGGGCGCCCCGCGCGGCCCGCGCCCGCCAGATGCACCGGAGTTGCAGGTGCATCGCGCGGCCGCGGAGCGCCGACCGCGGGCCGATGTTGTCGACGCGGATGCAGTTGCATCGCGGTTGCCGCTTGCGACGGCGGTTGACGTCGGCCCGCGGGCTGGGGGAGCTTCGCGCCCATGGAGACCCCCCTCCTCGGAGAGCTCGAGCTCGCGGTGATGGAGCACCTCTGGTCGGCGGGGACGAGCGACGCGAAGGCGCTCCACGCGGCGGTCGGCGCGCGGCGGGGCATCACGCTGAGCACGATCCAGAGCACGCTCGAGCGGCTCCACCGCAAGCGGCTCTTGATCCGCGAGCGGCTGGGGCACGCCTTCCGGTACGCGCCGGCGCTGGGGCGGGCGGAGTTCCGCGCGCGCTCGATGCGGGAGGCGGCGGGCGATTTGCGCGCGGCCGACGCGGACGCGGTGCTCGCGGCCTTCGTCGAGCTGGTGGCGAAGGCCGACGCGCGCGCGGTGGAGCGCCTCGCGGAGCTGGCCTCGGCGCGGGCGCGGCGGGGCGCATCCGGGTGACAGCGACGCGCGCGACGCGGTAGATGGTGGCCCATGGCGATCACGCCCGGCCTCGCGTTGCGCGTCATGACCCGCGACCGCTTTCGCTGCGTGTACTGCCTCCGGGGCGCGGAGGACGGCGTCGAGCTCACCATCGACCACGTGGTCCCGCAGGTCTGGTACGCCGACCCGCGCCGCGCGGACCGTCGCGACGCGGACGCCCCTTCCAACCTGGTAACCGCCTGCGGCCCTTGCAACAGCCGGAAGCGCGACATGAACCTCCCCGTCTACGCGCACTACCTCCGGGAGCGCTTCGGCGCGGACACCCGCGCGCTGGTGGCGCGGGTGCGGGCCGCGGTTCGTCGCCCCCTGCCGGAGGCGTGACCGGCGCGGGCATCGCGGATACTATCGCGCGTCATGAAGAAGCCGCGCGGCGCCCTCACCTCCCTGCCCGACGGCCGCGTGGTCTTCACCCCGGAGCGCTCGTCGGAGTTGCCGACGTCGATCGAACGCGCGGCGCCCGGCGACCTCGGCGCGCTCCTCGCGGAGTGCCGCTTCCGCGCGCGGATCGTCGTCGAGCGCGAGGACGGGGCGCCGCTCTCCGCGGGGGACGTCGCGAGCGTCGACGACGTGCTGGCCGCCGCCAAGGAGACCTTCGAGCGCACCGACGGGATGCTCCGCGACCTCGTGTTCCTCCGCCGCACGCGCGACGCGGGGGCGCGGGAGGAGGCCGCCGCCCGACCGCCCGCGGCTGCGTCCACGGCGCGCAAGGGGCAGCGGAAGCGCGCGGCGGCGAAGCGTCCGGCGTCGCGCTGAGCGCATCGAGAAACGCGGCCGCCGAGAGACGTCCGCCGCGCCCGCTCACCCCTCGCAGACGACGAGGTCCATCGCGGCGAGGGCGTCGAGCGGCGGGGGCTCGAGGTACGCCACCAGCGGGAGGTACACCTCGGCGAAGCCCCGCACGATGAGCCGCGCGCCCCACTCCAGCATCGCGCGGCGGGTGCGGGCCTCCAGCGCGCCGAGGGCGCCGTCGACGTCGCGCGGCGCCACGCGCTCGGCCTTCGCGCGCGAGGAGTCTGCGGCGACGGCCTCGCGGAAGGCCGTGAGCGCGTCGCGCGTCCGCACGTAGTCGCTCTGGGCGCCGCCGACGTCGCGGAGCCAGCGGTCGCCCGTCATCGGGACGCCCGGCCCGAAGCCCCGCAGCTCGCGGTACCAGCGGCGCGCGGCGTCGACCATCGGCGTCTCGGCCGGGTGCCCCACCTTCATCGGCGCCACCGCCCGACGCAGCGCCCGCCGCGCCTCGAGGAACTCCCCGCGCGCGTGCTGCCCCGCCGCCGCCCCGAGCCACAGCGCCGGCGAGCGCCCGCGCACCTCGGCGCCCTCGGGGCCCTCGATGAGCACCGTCGCGGCCGAGAGGTCGCCGCCGAAATAGAGCCGCAGCATCGCCGACCAGAGCCGCGCCTCCTCGTCGTCGGGGTCGAGCGTGAGCGCGTAGCGCGCGCTCTGCAGCGCCGCCATGAACTCCCCCGCCGCCGTCAGCGCCTGCGCGAGCATCCGCTCGATGCACGCGACGCCCGGTGCGAGGTTGCGCGCGGCGGTGAGCGCCCAGGCCGCCTCGCCCGCGCGCGCCAACGGGTCGGGGTCGCGCAGCGCGAACACCCCGAGCGCCACGTAGGCCCCGGCGCAGTCGGGCGCGAGCGCGATCGCGTCGAGGAGCCGCCGCCGCGCGCCCTCGACGTCCCCCGCGAGGCCCCGCGCGACCGCGCCGCCCACCACCGAGGGGACGTGCTCGCGGCCGGCCTCGTCGAAGAGGACGGCGGCGCGCGAGACGAGGCCGGGGATGGCTCCGCGGTTCCACCCCGCGAGGGCCTCTTGGAGGGTGACGACGCCTTGGTCGAAGGGCTTCACCGCGGGGCCTCCGAGGCGGCGGCGTCGCCGGCGGGGAAGCCGTCGTCGCGGGCGCCGCGCAGGGCGATGTCGACGAGCGCCGCGCCCCGCAGCCGGTGGTACACGCGCACCGCGCGGCGCGCCCAGTCGTCCACCGCCGCGCGCGCATCGCGCTCATGGACGAACCAGTCGAGCAGGAAATCCCCCGCGAGCTGCCGCGCCTCCGACGCCGCCCGCCCCGCCCGGCTGGGCTCCGGCCCGAGCTCGGCGAACTCCGGCGGCCCCGCGCTCCCCTCGCCCGGGACGTCCTCGAAGAAGCGCTCCTCGGCGGCGGCGTGGAGCCACGCGCGGATCGACGCCGCCCCGTGGTCGCGCGCGGCCGCGCAGCGCAGGTGCTCCCACCGGACGGCCCACGGGTGCGCGAGGAGCTCCGCCATCTCGCGCGCGATCGTCTGGACGAGCCGCGGGAGCGTGGGGACGGCCTCGAGCGCGCCCTGGGCCGCGTCGGTCATGTCCGAGCGGGCGTTCTCGTCGCCCGCGATCCAGTCGGCGCTCGCGGCGAGCCACGCCGAGGCCGCGTCGAGCCCGCCCTTCGCCCGCAGCGCGCGGAGCTCGTCGAGCCCCTGCCACCGCCGCGCCAGCACGAAGTCGAACCACCGCCGCGCCACCGACGCCGCGCGCACCGGCGGGTCCGACGCGTCGAGCACCCGGAGCCGCTGGTAGTGCTCGCGCCACGAGCCCTGGTCGCCGCCGCCGACGTCGAGCGCGAGGCTCACCTCGGTGGCGAGGGCCGGCACGCCCGCGAAGGCCCGCGCCACCTGCGCCCGCGCCGCGTCGCCTGCGCCCGACGCGCCCGCGAGCCCGAGCGCGAGGGTCGCGGCCCACGCGGGCGCCGACCGGTCGGTGATCGCGTCGGCGAGCAGGCTCAGCGGGTCGGTGCCGAGCGCGGGGTGCGCGAGGAAGGCCGCGGCGTGCTCCAGCGCGCGCGCGTCGCCGCGGGGGCCGAAGGCGCGATGCGTGAGGGTGAGCGCGCGGGCGAGCTCGGGGCGCCCGACGCCGCGGCCGAAGAGCGGGACGTAGCGGCCGGCGCGGAGCGCGATGAGCTCGGCGGCGTTCATCGACGCGGCGGGCGGGAGGTCGAGGACGGGGACGGCGTCGGGGCTGACGCGCGCCGCGCGGCACGACTCCGCGGGCGCCGGGGCGAGCCACGGCGGCGCGGGGGACATCCACGGCGGGGTCGGGAGCGTCACGGCGGGCGCGCATCGTACCCGACTGCACGCCCCCCGGAGACGATTTCCGCCCGTGGTGTGAGAGGAACCAGAATGCGTCGACGCGACGTCAGCGTTTCGTCAAGCGGCCGCGCCGACCGCGCGCTCCATCGCGTCGCGCGAGCACGGGAGCCCGCGCGCGGCGAGCCAGCGGACGTCGTGCTGCCAGAGCGTCGGGTGGCGCGCGAGCGTCGCAAGGCAGAGGTGCCGCTCGACCGCGAGCGCGTCACCGTCATCGCCGCGGAAGGCGAGCGCCACCATCGCCTCGCCCACCTCGCGCACCGCGCCGGCGTCGCGGAGGTTGCGCAGCGCGCGGCGCAGGAGCGCGACGCCCCGCTCGGGCCCGAGCATCGCGAGCGCGTCGGTGAGCGCGGCCCGCGGCGCGGCGTCGGCGAGCAGCGCGTCGACCAGCACCATCCCAACGTCCGCCCGCGCGAGCGCGCCGCGCAGGTGGGCGAGCACCACGGCCGCCGTCACCACCGGCGACGAGGTGCCGCGGGCGCTCACCGCGCGCTCGAGCGAGGCGACGGTGGCGCCCGGCGTGGCGCGGGGCGGCGCCCAGGCGGCGGCGCGCGGGCGGCGGGTCGAGGTCGCGGTGCTGGCGATGGTGGCGAGGGCGTGGGTCATGGTCGTCTCTCCGTCGGTGTGAGGTGAGCGCGATCGTGCCCACGCCGCGCGCCGCTGGCAACGGGGCGACGGACAGGCTATGTCACATGCTCACTCGACCTCGCCGCGGCGGCGCACCGTCTCGTCGCCGCGGAGGAGCGTCGCGACGCGCTCGTCGACGCGGGTGACGCGTCCCTCGCGGGTGACGAAGGCGTGGCGGGTGCGGCCGGCGGCGGCGAGCTCGCCGTCGGCGACGCGGCGGAGCTCGTACTCGAAGGCGATGGAGGCGTGTCGCACCTCGACGAGCTTCACCGAGAGGTCGGCGAGGTCCTCGTAGCGCAGGGGGGCCTTGTACTGGACGGCGAGGTCGACGACGACGACGAGCACGCCGGCGTCCTCCATCTCGCGGTACGCCGCCTCGCGGCGCCGGCAGAACTCCTCGCGCCCTCGCTCGAACCACCGCAGGTGGTTGCTGTGGTGAAGGAAGCCCATGCGGTCGACCTCGGCGTAGGTGACGCGCAGGCGGACGACGCTCTCTTGAATCGCGGGGCGCGCGGGGGGGTGGTGGGCCATCGGGCGCGCGAGGATGCCACGGCGGGCTTTTCCGCGGACAGGCGCTTTCTCCGCTTGTGGGCGCCTCGCGCCGGGGCGTTATGATGCCCGCGCGCCCGTGGCCCGAGAGAACACCCAGCTCGACCCGCTCCTCGGCAGGGTCTTCGGCGAGCGCTACGAGCTGGAGGCGCTGCTCGGCGTCGGCGCGACGGGGCGCGTGTACCGCGCGCGCCAGCTCGACCTCGACCGGCGCGTGGCGTTCAAGATCCTGCACCTCCACGTGGCGGTGGAGGAGGCCAACCGCAAGCGCTTCCAGCGCGAGGCGCGGGCGGCGACGCGGGTCGACCACCCGGGCGTGGTCCAGGTGTTCGACGTGGGCTCCGAGCCCGACGGCACGGCCTGGATGACCATGGAGCTCCTCCCCGGCGAGTCGCTCAAGAGCCTGATGGAGCGCGAGGGCCGGCTCCCGCTCCCGCGCATCGTCGACCTGATGTCCCAGGTGCTCGCGGCGCTCGGCGCGGCCCACGACGCCGGCGTCGTCCACCGCGACCTCAAGCCCGAGAACCTCATGCTCCTCGACCGCGGCGGCGAGGACGCGGTGAAGGTCGCCGACTTCGGGCTCGCCAAGATGGTGCGCGAGCCCGACGGCGGCACGCAGCTCACCACCACCGGCGCCATCGCCGGCACCCCCGCGTACCTCTCGCCCGAGCAGGCCCGCGGCGCGCCGGTCGACGCGCGCTCCGACCTCTACGCCTGCGGCGTGATCCTCTACGAGATGGTCACCGGCGCGCGCCCGTTCGAGTCCGACAACGCCGTCGGGATGATCGTCGCCCACCTCTCGCAGCTCCCCACGACGCCTTCGAAGCACGTGCCCGGCCTCGACCCGCGCGTCGAGTCCTTCCTGCTCAAGTCGCTCGCCAAGCTCCCCGCTGAGCGCTTTCAAGACGCCCGCGGGATGCGCTCCGCCCTGCGCGCGCTGCTCGACCCGAACGCGCCCGGCGTCATCGCGCCCGCGTCCCTCGCGCCCGCCCCGCAAGCACCGCTCGCGACGCCCGTGAGCGCCACCGCGCTGAGCTCCGGCGTCACCGCGCAGCCCCCACGCGCCGTGAGCACGCGCGCCCTCGCCGTGGGCGGCGCCGTCGCCGTGGCCCTCGCCGCCGCGGCCTTCGCCTTCAGCCGCAACGCCCCTCCGCCCACCGCGCCCGCGATGGACGCCGCCGCGCCCGCCCCCGACGCCGTCGTCCTCGCCGCCGACCGCGCCGAGCCGCCCCTTCCCACACCGCAGCCCCCCATCGTCGCCGCGCCCGACGCGTCCCCCCCTGCGACGCCCGAGGCGCCCGTTCGTACGGCCCCGAACGATCGCCTCGCCCGCCGCGCGCTCCGGCCCGACGCGGGCGCACCCTCGCAGGCCATGCAGGTCGCGCCGCCCGCTGCCCCGCCGCCGGAGCCCATCGCCCCGCCACCGCCGCCACCACCGCCCCCTCCGCCCCCTCCGCCACCGCCACCACCACCGCCTCCTCCGCCACCGCCCGCGACGCCCGAGCTCCGCGGCGTGCGCGGCGAGGCGACGGGGCTCGCGGCGAGCGGCGGCGTGGCGCGGGCCGCCCTCCAGCCCCGGGCGTCGCGCGCGGCGGACGCGCTCGCCGCGTGTGTGCTGCGCGAGGCGAGGTCGCGCGGGCCCGACGCGCTGCCCGACGCGGTGCGGGTGACGGTGACCGTGGAGGTCCGCGACCGCCGGCTCGACGGCGTGCGGCGCGAGGGCGGCCCGTCGTGGCTCGCCCGCTGCGACGCGTCGCTCTCCGGCGCCTTCCAGGGCGACCTGCCCGAGGCCGAAGACACCGAGTACTCCGCGCGCTTCGAAATCGCGCTCAGCCCCGAACGGTGACCCCGCCATGCGTCTCCCCCTCGCGCTCCTCGCGCTCGCGCCGGCCTGCGCGTACTTCACCCCGCCCGACACGCCCCCGCGCGACGCCGCCTCCGACGCCGGGCCCACCTTCCACGGCTGCACCGACGACCGCTTCGTCGACCGCCGCGCCGCGGCCGCGATGCGCACGGTCACCTTCGGCGTCGGCGCGACGCCCTTCTCCTACAGCCCCAACTGCATTCGAATCACCACGGGGCAGTCGGTCGTCTTCACGGGCGCGTTCTCCGTCCACCCGCTCTCGCCCGGCGTGCAGGGAACGCCCTCCGCCAACCCGCCCGGCAACCCGATCCCCGTCACGATGAGCGGCGACCGCGCGGAGGTGCCCTTCCCTGCGGCCGGGGTGTTCCCGTACTTCTGCACGGTGCACGGGGCGGCGGGGATGACGGGCGTCGTCCGCGTGGAGGCGCCGTGACCCGCGCCGCGCTCGTCCTTGCGCTCGCCCTCCTCGGCGCGCTCGCGTGCGCCACCATCCAGCGCGGCGAGGGCCTCGACCCGTCGGCCGTCCCCGCCTCCCTCCGCGCCGAGCACGAGCTCTTCTCCCGCCGCTGCTCGCGCTGCCACTCGGTGTCGGTGCCGCTGCTCGCGCACGTCACCGACCCCCGCCACTGGGTCCGCTACGTCGAGCGCATGCGGCGCCAGCCAAACTCCGGCATCTCGTTGGAGGAGTCGCCCGCGATCGTGCGCTTCCTCACCTGGTACACCGAGTCGCAGCGCGCGCCCGCCGCCGCACCTCCCGCCGTCGCCGACGCCACCGTCGCCAACTCCGTCGCCGCCATCCCCGCGGCCGCCGTCACCGCCGCCCCCGACGCCGCCGCCCCCGGAGCCACGCCGTGATCCCGCGCAACCGCATCCTCCCGGTCGCCCTCCTCGCCGCTGGCGCGCTCGCGCCCGTCGCCGCGCGCGCCGTCGACCTCAACTTCGCCGGCACGCTCCAGCTCGACTACCTCTTCACGCCCTTCCGCGGGAGCGATCCCCGGCCGTCGTCGTTCGCGCTCGACGGCTTCACCACGGAGTTCTCGCTCAAGCTCGCGGTCGACCTCTCTGACCACGTCGCCGGCGCCGCCAAGGCCTGCTTCGGCTGCCACGGCTTCGAGCTCGGCATGGCCTACGTCGACCTCCGCGCCCACGACGCGCTCAACCTCCGCGTCGGCCGCTTCACGCCCAACTTCGGCGAGTTCGGCCTGCGCCACGACCCCGGCAACCACCGCCTGAGCGACAAGCCCCTGCCCTACGACATGGGCCGCATGTTGCGCTTCTTCGACTTCGGCCGGAGCGTGCTGCCCGCCCCCTACGTCGACAACGGCGTCGAGCTCTTCGGCCGCGCCGAGCTCGGGCCGCGCCTCCAGATCGACTACGCCGCCCACGTCGTCGCCGGCCTCCGCGCGCTCGACGCCAACCCGGCGGACGTCGACTTCGCCGCGTCGCGCTCGACCACGGGCTTCGTCGTCGACAACAACTCGCAGCCCTCGGTGGGCGGCCGCGTCGGCGCCACCGTGCGCCTCGCCGACCGCGTCGACCTCACCCTCGGCGCCTCGGCCCTCTGGGGCGCCTACGACCGCGACGCGCGCCTCGAGTACCTCGTGCTCGGCGGCGACCTCTACCTGCGGCTCAACCGAACCAACATCCGCGCGGAGTACCTCATCCGCCGCACGGAGATGGACGCGCGGCGGCCCGAGCTCTTCCGCGACGAGCTCGCCCCGCCCGGCGTGACCGCAGGTGACCGCATCTTCCACGTGCGCGACGGGTGGTACGTCGAGGTCGAGCACCCGGTGCTCCGCAACCTCGACGTGATGCTCCGCTGGGACGGCATGCGGCGCATCGGCAACGTGCCCACCTCGCTCCCGCTCGAGCCCGCCGCGGCGGTGTCGCGCTGGACGCTCGGCACGCAGGTGACGGTCTTCCGGGGCTGGCGGGTGAAGAGCTCGCTCCAGCACTACACCTGGTCGGGCCTGCGCAACGGCGTCGACCAGGAGTTCGCCGCGCACCTCGGCGTGGTGGCCACCTTCTGAACCCCACCCTCCCCCCACGGCGACGCCCTTGCGCGACCCCGCCGCCTTCACCCATCATCCGCCCCGTGCGCGGGAACGACCCGACGGTTCTCCCCCCGGACACGGCGTTCGGGCCCTACCGCCTCCGCCGGCCGATCGGCCGCGGGGCCTTCGGGGTCGTGTACGAAGCGGTCGCGCCGCCCGCCACCTCCGCCGTCGCGCTGAAGGTGCTCCACCAGGCGCACCGCGACGACGCCGCGCTCGTCGCGAAGTTCTACCGCGAGGCCGAGATCATCGCGCTCCTGCGCCACCCGCACATCGTGGAGGTCTTCGACCGCGGCGAGCACGCGGGCCGGCTCTACATCGCGATGGAGCGCCTCGCCGGCGAGACGCTCTCGCAGCGCCTCCGCCGCGACGGCCCGATGCCCCTCGCCACCGCGCTCGACGTGCTCCTCCCGATCGCGTCGGCCGTCTCCGCCGTCAACGACCTCGGGCTCGTCCACCGCGACCTCAAGCCCGCCAACATCTTCCTCGCCGCGCCGCGGCCCGGCGAGGTCTTCCCCAAGCTCCTCGATTTCGGCCTCGTCGCCGCCGAAGGGACCAACGAGGAGATCCGCGAGGGCGCCTCCGTCGGCACCCCCGACTTCGCCTCCCCCGAGCAGCTCCTCCACCCCGAAGACGTCGACGGCCGCAGCGACCTCTGGAGCTTCGCCGTCGTCCTCTTCGAAGCCCTCACCGGGCAGCGCCCCTTCCACGGCGCCACCGACGCCGAGACGCTCCGCAACGTCGCCCAGCGCGAACCGACCCGCCTCCGCGCGCTCCGCCCCGAGCTCCCCGAGGCCGTCGACGACGCGATCTGGGGCGCGCTCCGCAAAGCCCCCGCCGAGCGCCCCGTCTCCATCCGCGCCTTCTGCGACGCGCTCCTCCCCTTCGCCTCCGAGCGCGCCCGCGCTGACTTCACCAGCGAGCTCGGCCACGGCCCGCCCGCGCCGCGCCCCGCCTCCGCGCCCGCACCGTCTCCCCTCCCCTCGCCCCCGCCGCCGGCCGGCGCGTACACCCTCGGCCCCGTCGCCCTCGGCGCGCCCGTGTCCGCGCCTGCGCCCGCGCCGTCCGCACCGCCGCCCGAGCCCGCCACGCCGCGCTGGGTGCTGGTGGCGAGCGGCGTCCTCGCGGCCATCGCGGTGTGCGCGAGCGCCTGGGTCTCGCTCCACAACCACGCGACGCGACCCGCGCCCCCCGCCCGCACCACGCACGTCCGCGCGCGTTAGCGGGTCTTCACACCCCGAGCTCGGCGCGGAGGATGCGGTTCCAGTTGGCGCGCGGCCGCAGGTGGGCGAGCACGGCGAAGAGCCCGAGCTGCATCCGGCCCGCCATCACGAAGTCCGGCGGGATGGCCGCGGTCTTGGCGCGCGAGGGCATCCAGCCCACGTCCTGCGCGATCCCCTTCGCGGTCTTCATCCCGTCGTGGACGGCCTTGCGCAACAGGGCCCGGTCGATGGTCACCTCCTCGTCGCGCTGAACCATCGCCGCCGTCTGGAGCATGAAGTCCTGGTGCCGCTGGCGCACCCGCGGGTCCATCGCGTCCATCCCGAAGAGCTCGGCCCCCTCGCGCCGCCACGCCTCGAGCTGGCCCGTCACCAGCAGCGTCGCGAGGTGCCGCCACCGCCCGTGCAGCTCGGGCGGCATCTCCTTCACGCTCCCGAAGTCGAGGAAGGCCACCGTGCCGTCGTCGCGCACGAGGTAGTTGCCCGGGTGCGGGTCGGTGTTGAAGATGCCCTTGCCCAGCGCGAGCCCCAGCGTGAAGCGGAAGATCGCCACGCCCACCCGGTCGCGGAACTCCTGCGGCGCCTCCTCCGCCACCTGGCGGATCGACCGTCCGTCGATGAAGTCCATCGTGAGCACGTTGCGCGCGGTGTGCGAGCGAAGCACCCGCGCCACCTCCACGCCCTCCCACCCCGCGGTGAGCGCGCGGAAGCGCTCCTGGCTGTCGGCCTCGCGCGTGTAGTCGAGCTCGGCGCGCAGGTGCTCGATCACCTCGTCCATCCCGCCGCGCGTGTCCGCGCCCGGCGCCATCACCGCCACCATCGGGTGGAGCGCGTCGAGGTTCTTCAAATCGCTCGTCAGCGCCTGCGCGATCGACGGGTACTGCACCTTCACCGCCACCGCGCGCTCGCCGTCGCCCTCACGAACCCACGCCCGGTGAACCTGCCCGATCGACGCCGCCGCCACCGGCGCCTCTTCGAAGCGAACGTACGCCTCGTCCAGCGGTCGCCCGAGGCCCCGCTCGATCTCCACCCGGATGTCGTCGAACGACACCGTCGGCGCCCCCGACTGCAACCGCGCGAGGGCCTTCTGGTACACCTCCGTCGCCTCGGGCGGCAGCAGCCCGTCGACGTACGACACCGTCTGCCCGACCTTCAGCGCGAGGCCGCGGAGATCACCGAGCACCTCCAGCGCGCGCTGCGCCGAGGCCTTCATCCGCTCGAGGTCCTCCGGGGTCTCACCGCCGTCGCGTCGGAGCACGCGCCCCGCCACCATCGGCAGCTCCGACGCCGCCAGCTTCACCAGCGCCGCGGCGCGCGCGAAGCGCCCTTTGATCAGTTCGTCAGCCACGATGTCGCCTCGGGGGTTCCACCACCGTCCGATGCTATCACCCGCCGTCGCGCCGCGTCGCCTGCTTCCACATCGCGTCGGCGAGCGCGCGCGCCGCGGCGTCGACCTCCGCGCCCTGCGCCGCATCTTTCGCCTGCACGCCGGTCGCCGCGGCCTCCACGGAAGGCACATCCTCGACACGAACCGCCGTCCGCGCCTCCCGCGCACGCCGACGCTCCGCGGCCTGAAGACGAACGCGCGCCAGCTCCGCCCGCTGCGCCCGCTCCTGCACCCAGCGGATCGGGAGCTGCCACGCCTCGTGCCCGTCGAGCGGGGCCACCGGCAGGAGGTTGACCACCATCATGAAGACGTTGGACGTCGTCCACGCATACACGACATCCCACAGCCACTCGTACGGGATCGTGGGCGCGAACCGAACCGCCAGCGTCGTCGCGAGCCACACGGCGGCCTGCGCCATCACACCCCCCGCCGCGATCACCGAGCGCTGACGCTCGGTCACGTCGCCGCGCCACACGCAGAGCCCGCCGAGCGGCAGCAGCCGGATCGACAGCACCTCGGCCCCGTAACGCCGCACCCAGTAGGCGTGCCCGAGCTCGTGGGCGAGCACCAGCAGCGTCACCGCGGCCCAGCGCGCGGGGCGGAAGCTCATCCCCGACAGCACGTAGAGCGCGAGCGGCAGCGACCAGTGCCAGAGGAAGGGAGCCCCCCGCCACGACCCGAAGCGGACGTACCCGCGCGGTGCGCTCCCGGCGTCGTCGGACATCGGCGCGGAGCCTACCGCGTCGTCGCCCGCACCGCGAGTCGTGCTGCCGAGTGCCCTACGAATCCAGATTCGGGCTCCACCAGTCATCGAAGCGTCGGCCAATCCAGCGGATCGCCCGGGTGCGCTCGCGGACGATGTCCGCCACCCCGCGGAGTTGAGGCGGCGACAGCGTATAGAATGGGCGGCCGAAGGCGACGACGTCTCCATCGCGCACCTCTTCGTTCGAGAGCGTGCCCGTCGCGAGGTGATGGTTGACGGCATCGCGGACGAACGGCGGCAAGACCTTGCGCCCGACGTGCGCGACGGAGCGCGTTCGCCACAGCCAGAAGTCGTAGCGCTCGTCCACCCTGTCGAGCACAGAGGCGGGCCGCCGCGCCAACGACGCCAGCCAGGCGGAGACATCACGACTCATCACGTTCAACTCCGAAACGATCAGGCCGCTATCGACCTGTCGGTCGACGGGGAACAGGTCGGCATGTCTCCCGGTCGCCCAGAGAAGAACGTGAAGGCACTCGCACTGCCAGAACAGCTCTTGCTGCACTTCGTGGGACCAATGGCCCCGAAACAGCAGCTCCTTGTCGCTCGCGAGCAGCGCCGATCGAAATGCATCGATCATCGACGAGCGGTCGCGAGCCTCGAGCCCGGCGGGCTCGAAGGATGCCAGAATGTATCCGATGAGCAGCGATCGCTCGCCGATCTCAGATGCGGTGCGCGGTGAGTCCATTTCCATGAACCATGACCCCTAGCACGAGCCGTGTCGCCTGCGCATCGCCCAATTCTCACGAGGTACGCGACTTCATCTCCGTGTGCCGAACGGCTTGCCGATGTGCCGCCGCAGTGAGTCAGGTGCGTAGCTGGCGAGTTGGGTGGGAGCGGTCGGCACCATCGGCTTGTTGGGCCTGGCGCACTATGTTGCAACCTCCTTTGCCGGCTCCGCATCTCGCGTAATCGTGATTAGTTGCGGGACGAAGGGACCACCTCCGCGACTCTCGAAAAACGCGACGGACCATCGTCGTTGCATTTCATTCCAAGTCAAAATTCCATACGACATCGGCGATCCCTCTGCCCCCAAAGAACTTCCGCAGCCGACCGCAGGCAGAACATAAGGGTTCGCCCCCTCCGGCACGATCGTTCTTACTTCATATCGGGGCACATGTTTATGACCATGAAGCACTACTGACACTCCCCATCGCGCACACCAATCCGTGAACCTTTCTGCGTTCACCATCTTCATAAATGGCTCATCGCTGAGATTGAAGGCTGCCAGCATCCTCTGGACGAAGGTCGTTGGCGAGGTTTCGAATGAATATGGATGGTGATGCACGAGCGCAACGGTAAGGTAACCACGAAGTTCAGGACGAACCGCAATCGCGTTGCGATGCTCCGCGGCCATTCGTTGCATCTGGTTCTGACTAACCTCACCTCGCGCTAGGTTGCGGCTTTCAGCGGAATTGAATCCGAGAAAAACCGTAGAAATGTTGTCGTCGATGACGTGCGATGAGGAACGGAGAGCTGCGACAGGAGCAAAGTTTGCCCCAACATTCCCCTTCCATCGAATGTCGTGATTGCCAGGGATGCAGATCGGCTCACGATTCGACGTGCGAGTGAGTTCTTGAGCGAAACGCTGATAGTCCGCGAGATCTCGTTCCGTTGGGTTGTCGAAGAGGTCACCCGTCACCACTACACGGTCGACTGTGCGTGTCGCGTCGTGTAGTTCGGCCTGCAAAAATGGGGCGTTGATCGCCGCATGCTTGGAGCCGAAGTGCAGATCGCTGAGGTGCAGAATACGACGCTGTCGGTGCCCCATTTCTTGAGCGAGATTTGCGATGACTCTAGCGAGTTGAACATCGTCGTGCCTCCTCAGGGCACGGACGCACTCATCGCACGCTTCATCGATTCGCTCTTCAGGTACGAAAGCAGCATTTCCGTGGTCAGTCCAGAGAAGAAGCCCAGGCCAGTCGTCCATCTGAGAAAGAGCGAGATCGAAGGCGGGAAGTGCGTCAAGCGACGATGACCGTCGATCTTCGATCCCTTGATCGGGAAACAGTACGAGGGCGCTCTCAGTTCCGAGAGCAAGTCCCTCCGAACGAATCAGAAGATGATCATTGTTACGCCACCCATTCCACAAAGGCATTGCATAAAGTCGAAACTGCGACAGGAGCGAACGCACGGGCCGCAGAATACGCGCGACGAATTCAGCGGCGAGCACGCGTTCCTGATTGGTGCGATCAAGACGTTCGAGACTCTCGACTGCCTGATCTGCCGCGACACGCAAGAGATCCGGCCATGAGCGATCGCGCGTCAGAATCGGACCTCCGCTTCGCCAGGGACGATCGAGCCCATGCCGCATTGCTCCAAGAAACTCTCTGAGTCTATCGCGTTCGACACGCGGCGGTTCGGTCGCCGGAGTAGTGAGATAAATTACGATATTTCCGTGATCGAGATTGAAGCGGTACCCCATCTTTGCCTCTCCCCGAGAATTCTAGAGGGTGTTGGTGGCCGTCGTCGTACGGACTCGCTCACGGCCCAACGGTTGGCCGTTGTACCCAGCGTGGTGAGTTCCTTCGTCGCCCGCAGTTGAGGCCGAGAACGCGCCGCCACGTACAACGGCCCCTCGCCCGTTGCTCGCGGGGCGCCGTTCGTTGTTCACTGCTCGTTGCTCATTGTGCATATCGCGCGGCCCCGCCGCCACCTGCTGATTCTTGTCCGACGCTGCCGTGGCCTGAGTTTTGCTCCAGGACGAGTCAAGTGAGTGCCAATCCCGCCGCTCGCTCGGCCGCTGCCCGTTGCTGCCCAACATCATCTTCGACTGCCTAACCCATCCGTATTCCCGTAACACGCCCGTTAGGCCGCCGGCGCCGGCGCGATAACCCGGTAACCCGCGTGTAAGGCCGCCGGCCGGCCGCACCCTGATCCCCGTGCGCCGTCCACGTCCCCTCGCCTCTCCCAGCATCCGTCCGGCACCACCACGCTTCGAAGGCACCGTTTCCCGCGCGGCGACACCCTCGCGCGCCGCATCGCCCCCCGCGGCGCCTGGTTCGGCCGTGAACGCGCCCAGCGCCCCGTCCACCTCCCCACGAGACGCTCCAGACGCGAGCCGCTGATGCCGCTCGACCACCTCGCTCACGCTCCGACCCGTGTCCGTTCGCGCTCGCACCATGCGACGCTTCGAACCTCTCGCCGGTCCGCACCTCGGTCAAGCGCATTCCACGCCCCTCCCCTGCGCTCGCCTGCGCCCTCCCCGCACCCCCGAAATAGCGAACGCGGCGCCTCCCTCCTCGGGTGACACCGCGTCCTCTTCTCTCTCGCGCTCCTGCGCGCTCTCGCGCTCCCCGCTCCTACCCCTCGCCGCCCTCCCCCTGCTCCCCTGCGTCGCTCTCCTCGGCGTCGGCGCTCCCCTCGCTCTTCGCGCGGCGGGCGGCGGCGGTCATCGCCGCACGAGGTCGTTGAGCGTGTGGGCCACCTTCGCGCGGAAGCCCCTCGTTGGTCTTAAGGAAAGGCCCGGGCCGAGCTCGATGGCCGCGAGCCCCGGCGGCTTCATCGCCTGGGCGCCCGTGTGGAGGATCTCGTCGCGCACCCGCAGCGTGAGCTTCTCGAGCTGCTGGGCCACCCCTTCGAGCTGCTCGACGCGCGCGAGCGCCGCGAGCACCGCGTCGGGGTCGTAGGGCGCCGCCCCGTCGTCGGAGAGCAGCGCGAACGCGGCCGCGTACTTCGGCGAGCGCGTCACCGCCACCAGCTCCGACAGCGGCTTGCGGAAGCGCCCCACGAGCCGCCCGAGCGACCGCCGTCGCTGCGCGTCGGTGAGGCCGGTGTACTCGGCGCAGCGGCCGTTCATCTCGCGGACGTGGCCGAGCAGCGCGGCGCACTCGGCCGAGGGCGCGGCGCCGTCGTTGGCCGCCTTCTTCGCGGCGTCGTTCGAGGCGTTGGCGGCGGCGTCGGCGAGGGGAACAGCCCCCTCGACGGTCGCCTTCCGCGCGGAGGCGTTCGATGCACTTCCCATGGTCATTCCCCGGTGTGGGTGAGGCGCGACGCGGCGCCGCTCACCCGCGAGACGGCGCCGTCGTGACACTCCCCTCCAACGGCAGCCCGTCGGCACACCCTGAGCCCCCCGCTCGACCGCCGCGCCCCTCGACGCTGATCTCCGCGGACATCAGCGTTGAGGCCCGAACAGGTCATCGTCGAGGGCTCCCCGGTCAGGGATGACCAGTTTGGATATCAGAACTGATGCCTTTCGAATCAGCACTGATATCCCCGGCGCTCAATCCTGAGCGACGTCACCCTCAGGCCCGACGCGCGCGCCGCCTCCGACGCGGCGCCGCGTGTGCGGGCGGCGGACGATCACGCCGCCGCGGACGATGGCACGCGCTCCATCGTTGCGGGCAGCCCGGAGCCGCGGCGGGGTTTGTCGCTGGCGCTCCGGCACCCCGCGCTAAGGACGGCAGGCGCCCCTCCGGGGCTTTCGAACCGCACGAGCCCGCGGAAAACGCTCCGATCGCACGAGGAGAGCGCGTTTCTGGAGCGCGCGAGACGCGTTCCTTCGCCCGTTCGAAAGCCCCCGGAGGGGGCGCCTGCCCTCCGTAGCGCGGGGTGCCGGAGCGCCAGCGACAAACCCCGCCGCGAAGCGCCATCGCGTGAGTGCAGGCGCGCCCACGCCCCCACCGCCCCCCTCCTCACCCCCAGCGCTTCGTCGCCCGGAGCGCCGCCAGCCGCTCCTCCATCGCGGGCGCGTCGGCCGCATCGAGCCACGCGCGCCGCTCCGCCGTGAGCTCGACGCCGAGCAGCTCGCACGCCATCTCAATCGCCACGCGCAGCCCCTCCGTCTTCCCCCTCGCCTCGCCCTCCGCCCGCCCCAGGCTGCGGGCTTCGGCCTTGGTGGCCTCCCAGGCGGCCTCGTCCTTGATGCGGGCGAGCTCGTCGGGGCTCACCGAGCGGGTGACGGCCGTTCGCAGCGCCCGTTGCATCGTGGGGTCGGGGTAGTGCGTCTCGTCGACCTCGCCATCGAGAGAGTCGGCGATGAGCTCGAGCCACGGCTTCACCCGCGGCGGCGTCCGCGCGTTGACCGCCTTCGGATTCAGGAACACCAGGCGGTGCCGGTACACGCCCACACGCGCGCCCTGCTCGCTCACCGGGTCCATGTCGCTCACCGCCACCGAGAACTGGAGCTCGCGCTCCTTGGGCTGCGTCGTGAGCACCACCAGGGTGAAGACGTCGCGCTCGATGCGGTACTGCTCGTGGCTCTCCGCCTGCTCCACCACGCTCACGAGGTGGTAGTGCAGGAAGCGGTCGAAGAAATCCCGCTCGCGGATGTGCTGAACCTCCACGATCACCCGCCGCGCGGTGTCTTCGCCGAACAGGTCGTACTCGACGTTCACCTTCCCCACCGGCGTCGGGTAGCGGTACTCCTGGTGGACGGCGTCCACCTCCACCGTCATGTCCAGCGCGTCGCTCACGAAGCGGTTGAACACCTCGCGGTCGCCGAACACCTTCCGAAAGATCGTCCCGTACCGCAGCGGGATCACCTTCAGCATCGCGGCTCAGCCTCGGGCGCACCGTATCCCGCGCAGCGCCCCCGTCGCAACCGGTCGGCGCCCGCGACACCCGGCCCCCCGCTGGTCTACGCTCCCCCCGCCGTGCCCGACGTCCCCGCGCTCCTCCACGCCCGCTCGCTCACCGACCGCGGCTTCGCCCACGCCTTCACCGCCCGCGACGGCGGCGTCAGCGAAGGCCCCTTCGCCTCCCTCAACCTCGGCGCCGCCGTCGGCGACGACCCCGAACACGTCCGCGAGAACCACCGCCGCCTCGCCCGCGCCGTCGGCTACGACCCCGCCGCCCTCCACCAGACCTGGCAGGTGCACGGCGGCGCCGTGTGGTCGCACACCCCCGACGCGTCGCCCGACGACACCCGCCGCGTCGAGGCCGACGCCCTCGTCGCCGCGGCGCCCGGGGTGGCCGTGGCGGTTCGCGTGGCCGACTGCGTCCCCGTCCTCCTCGCCGACGTCGCCACCGGCCGCGTCGCCGCCGCCCACGCGGGCTGGCGCGGCGTGGTGGCCAACGTCGTCGGCGCCGCCCTCGACGCCCTCGGCCCCCGCTCGCCCGCCGACGTGGTCGCCGCCATCGGCCCCTCCATCGGCCCCTGCTGCTTCGAGGTCGGTGACGACGTGGCCGCCGAGATCGCCGCCGCTACCCCCACCCCCGTCGTGCGCTCGCGCCCCGGCGCGAAGCCCCTCGTCGACCTCTGGCGGGCGGTCGAGGCGCAGCTCCACGCCCGCGGGGTGACGGCCGTGGAACCCATCGGGCGCTGCACCGTCTGCGATCCGGGGGCCTTCTTTTCGTTCCGCCGCGACGGCGCCCGCAGCGGGCGGATGGTCGGCGTCATCGTCGCAAAAACACCGGGCGGCTGAACACCTCCCGCCCCCCGATGCGTCCATGGGAGAGCGCCCGGGAAGGCCCCGGGACAGTTCGTGCATTGCCCCCCCGAGACGTGAGATGGTACCTGCCACCCTCGACGAGCGACCGATGCGCACCTGCCCGACCTGCAACGCGCGGTATGAAGCGCCTGCGCAGTACTGCCAGGTCGACGGCTCGCCGCTCGCGGTCGAGGGCCCCGCGCAGGACCCGTACCTCGGGAAGAAGATCGTCGAGCAGTTTCGCCTCGTGCGCGTGGTGGGCAGCGGCGGGATGGGCGTGGTCTACGAGGGCGAGGACGAGGGCCTCGGCCGCCGCGTCGCGGTGAAGATCCTCCACCGCGACCTCGTCACCAACAAGGACATCGTCCAGCGCTTCCACCGCGAGGCGCGCATCGCCCACGGGCTCGACCACCCGGGCATCGTGCGGGTCGTCCTCTTCGGGCAGCTCCCCGACGGCAACCTGTACCTGGTGCTGGAGTTCCTCGAGGGGCCGACGCTGATGGAAGCGCTCGAGCGCGACCGGGTCTTCGCCCCCGCGCGCGCCGTGAAGGTCGTCGGCTCCGTCGCCGACGCGATCGGGTACGCCCACGAGCGCGGCATCATCCACCGCGACCTCAAGCCCGAGAACATCATCCTCACCGCCCGCGAGGGCGACGCCGAGTACCCCAAGGTGCTCGACTTCGGCATCGCCAAGACGCTCATCGGCTCGGGCTCCTTCGTCACGCAGAGCGGGCTCATCTTCGGCACCGCGCGCTACATCTCGCCCGAGGGTGCGTCGGGCGAGCCCGTCGACAAGCGCGGCGACGTCTACTCGCTCGGCGTCATCGCCTACCAGCTCCTCACGGGCCACACGCCCTTCGAGAGCGACGAGCCGATGCAGCTCCTGCTCAAGCACATGCACGACACCCCGCCCCCGATGCGGCGGTGGAACCCCGACCTCGCCGTCTCCCCCGACCTCGAGGCCGTCGTCATGCGCACGCTCGCCAAGAACCCCGACGCCCGCTTCGACGACTGCAACGTCTTCGCCCGCGCGCTGCGCGAGGCGGCCGCGAGCGGCGGCGTGGCGGTCCGCTCGTCGGTGCCCACCGCGGCGATGACGTCGTTCGTCGCGCCGGCCCCGACGCCCGCCGCGCTCCGCTCCGCGCAGGGGCTCCCGCACGCGGCCACCGACAGCGTCCCGTCGATCCCCTCGCCCCTGCCCGCCAGCGCGACGGCGTCGTCGACGGCGTCGGCCGTCCCCATCTCCGCGGTCGAGTCCTCGGGCGTCGCCCGCGTCCGCACGCACGCGCGCGGCGATTCCGAGGCCGACCGCAGCGGCGCCCGCGCCATCCCCCACGGCGCCTCCCACGTGGGCTCGGGCACCGCGCAGGGCGTCGCGCCCAACCTCCCGGCGCGGATGGAGCTCCCGGTGATCTCCCCCGACGAGATCACCGGGCCGGTGCCTCCGCTCTCCGAGGTGCCCGACGCGCCGCGGCCGCGCCCGTCGACGCCGTACGGGAGCGACGACGACGAGTTCCCCGTGGTGCCGAGGAGCGGCGGGGCGGGGCGGACGTTCGCGCTGGTGTTCGCGTCGGTGCTGCTGACCATCGCGCTGGCGACGGCGGGGGCGTGGGGGCTGCGGATGTTCCCCGCGCAGCGGCGCGAGGACGACATCCGCGCGCTGCTCCTGCGGGCCAGCGACGCGCTCCGCCTCGGCCGCTACACGCACGCCCGCGAGGGCGACGACGTCGAAGACCTCACCGACGCCGTCCTCGCGCTCGACCCGCGCAACGCCCGCGCGCCCGAGCTCCGCCGCCACGCCGCCACGCGCCTCAAGGCCGCCTCCGACGCCGAGCGCGAGGCCGGCCACCCCGACCGCGCCGTCGACCTCCTGCGTGAGGCCCTCCGCCTCGCCGACGACCCGACCCTGCGCGATGAGCTCGCCGCCGCCCAGCGCGAGGTGGAGGCCCAGCGCAACGCCGCGCAGACGCCGACGCGCCCGCAGCCCGCGCGCCCCGCGCCCCGCCCCGCACCGCGCCCGGCGCCGCGCGAAGACCCGTCGCTCGTCCACCCGGCGCAGCCCGTCCAGCCGCTCGAGCCCGCGGTGGTGCCCGTCGCGCCGCCCCCGCAGCCCGCGGCCCCCGACGCCGCCACCCGCGCCGTGCGCCCGCGCCGCGACGGCGGCCAGGTGATCACCGGCCCGACGCGCCCCCCGCCCGACGACATGTCCGTGCTGCCGCAGGAGCCGACACGCCCGCCGCGCCCGGTGTTCGGCAACACGCCCGCGCTCGTCCCGCTCGAGCCGACCCCGCCGCCCGACGACGAGCCGCCGCACACCGGCGCGTTCTGATCGCTACCCGCCGCCCCCGATGCGGAACACCCGCGCGGCCTCCTCGGGCGCGTACCGGTGCCCCGCGTCGACCTCGCGGAACGTGGTGCTCGTCTCGTCGCCGCTCGCCTCGCGCAGGAGCATCGACTCCAGCGCCACGCCCGTGCCCCGCAGCACGATGTCGCGCAGCGCGCGCTGCACCACCGGCGCCCGCGGGCGCAGCGTCAGCGTCCACGCCTCGGGGCGCGCCGGGTCGGCCGCGAGCGACATCTCGTAGCTGCGCCCGAGGGCCTCGCCGTCGCCCGCCACCAGCGCGAGGAAGCTGTCGACGAACTGCCGCACCACCGGCTGCGCGCCCATGTCGATCGCGGTCGTCTGGCGGCCGTCGGAGAAGCGGAGCTGCGCGCCCTCGATCAGCACCGTCGCGGGCGCGGGCGACGTCGTGTGGCGCGCGAGGCGGCCCGGCGGCGCGTAGTGGATCGTCCCCTCGCTCACCAGCGGCGCCGCGAGCAGCGCGACGCGCTTCTCCTCGCGGAAGCGCGCGCGCAGCCCCGGGATCGCCGCGAAGCGACGGAGCAACACGTCGAGCGTCATCGGCGCGGCCGCGGGCGCAGGGGTTGGTGCGGGCGCTGGCGCGGTGACGGCGGGCGGGCGGCGCGGGCCGCGGGGTCGCCGGGGCTGCGCGTGCGCGGCAGCGGCGAGGGCGAGGAGCGCGGGGAGGAGCGCGGCGGGCGTTCGCATGGGTCGTCGTGCGACGGGGGGCGGGGCGGCGGTGTTCACGCGTCGCCCCAGTAGTCGTAGAAGTTGAACCAGTTGTCGGGCGCGAGGCGGCAGTGGTGGGCGAGGCGGTCGGCGTAGCGCTGGGCGGCGCGCTGGAGCGCCCCCTCGCGGTCGCCGCGCTCGAGCACCAGCGGGTCGGCGAAGGGCTCGCAGTAGAGGTCGTAGCGGTTGGGGTCACGGTAGAGCCCGAAGGTGAGAAACACCGGGCACCTGAGCGCGTGCGCGAGCAGGTAGGGCCCCACCGGCAGCTTCACGCGCCCGCCGAGGAGCTCGACCTCCGCGGTCCGCGCGTTGAGCCCGGTGCGGTCGGCGAGGATGGCGACGAACTCCCCGCGCTCGACGCGCTCCTTGAGGGCGAGGATGTAGCCCGTCCCCTCGGGGTCGATCTCGATCACGCGCGTCATCGAGCCCGGGTCGATCGCCTCGATCGCGGCGTTGATCACCCGCGCGTTGCCGAAGTACCCGACGATGTTGATCGGGTACTGCTTGTTGCGCCCCTGCGCGCGCATCGCTTCGAAGCTCCCGAGGTGCGCGCCGAGGAGCACCGCGCCGCGCCCCGCGTCCCGCGCCGCGCGGAGGTGCTCGGTGCCGTGGCTCTCCAGCGCGAAGAGGTCGCCGCGGCCCTTGAGCAGGAAGAAGCGGTCGAGCGCGCAGCGCGCGAAGGTGCGCACGTGGCGGTAGACGTCCCAGAAGCCGTGCGGCGCGCCCACCCGCCGCAGGTACGCGCGCGAGGCCCGGCGGACGCCGCCGTGGAAGGCCACGTAGTACACGCAGAGCATGGCGAGGAAGGCGCGCGCGGGCCCGCGGCCGAAGGCGGTGCAGAGCCACACCACGAAGCGGACGCCGAGGACGCCGCCCTTCTCCTTCACGTCGAGCCACTGCGCGGGGCCGCTCATGGGGCGCGGATTCCCGCCACGGGGCGGAGGGGATGTCAAGGCAGCGGCGGGAGGCGGTCGTCGCGCTCGTCGTGCTCGGGCGTGTTGCGGTCGTAGAGCCGGCGGAAGGCCGCGAGCGCGAGCGCGCCGACGATCACGGCGAACCACAGCGTCGCGAAGCGCACGACGAGGGTCGCGGCGGCGGCGGTCCCCTGCGGCATGCGCGGGTGCGAGAGCTGGAGGAGCAGCGCCTCCATCGTCGCCTCGGTGCCGCCGACGCCGCCCGGGAGCATCATCACGGCGCCCGCGATGGTGGCGACGGAGTAGGTGAAGAAGCCCACCGCGACGGACACCGCGTGGTCGAGGCCGACGCACACCACCCAGAGCGCGACGCACTCGAGGCCCCACGCGACGAGCGAGAGGGCCGTCGGCACCACCAGCGCGGCGGGGCCCGCGAGCACGCGGAGCGCGGCGTAGGCCTGGCGCGCCTTGGGCGCGAGCGCGCGGCCCCCGGGGAACCTCTCCGCCACCCCGAGCACCGCCTCGCCGAGCGGCGGGAAGAAGATGAACGCCAGCAGCGCCGCGACCATGACGGACGCCGCGATCGCGGGGAGGCGGCCGCCTTCGAACCAGAAGCTCCCGAAGACGGCGATGAGGATGAGGGAGATGAGGTCGGTGAGGCGGTCGGCGACGACGATGGGCGCGGTGCGGGCGACGGGCACGCCGCGCGCGGAGAGGAGCAGCGCGCTCTTGAAGACCTCGCCGGCCTTGGCGGGCGTGACCGAGAGCGCGAAGCCCGCGAGGTAGATGGTGAGGCTCTCGACCCAGGGCACCCCGCGGACGTCGAGGCGCGCGAGGTAGTACTGCCACTTGAGGAAGCGCAGGAAGTAGTTGCCGAGCGCGAGCCCGAGCGCCGCGGCGAACGTCCACCACGCGAAGTGCGAGAGCGCGGCGCGGAGCTTCGCCACGTCGTTGTAGAAGATGAACGCCGCGTACACGAACACGACGGCGATGACGGCGAGGAGGATCTTGCGGGCGTTCATTGTGGGGGTGTCAGCGGCGGAGGCGTCGGCGGAGGGCCCAGGCGAGGAGGGCGGCGAGCGCGAGGAGGACGGCGGCGGTGGTGGCGGCCGGCGGGAGCGCGACGAGCCCTCGGCGCAGCGGTGCGGCGGGCGGGCGCTCGTACACGACGCGCTGCCACGCCACCAGCGTCGCCCACCCTGCCGCGGAGAGGGACGTCACCGCGGTCACTCGTCCGACCGCAGGCCGTGCTTGCGGAAGAGGTCGCGGAGGTAGTGGCGCTCGATGCCCGCGAGGGCCGCGGCGCGCGAGAGGTTGTTGCCCGTCCGCTGGAGCAGCCGCTGGAGGTAGTCCTTTTCGAACTCGTCGATCAGCGTCCGCTTGGCCTCCTTGAAGGGGGCGATCGGGTCGTTGAGGTTGGGGGTGCTGGCCGTCCCCGCGGGCGGCGCGGAGGCCGGCGACGGGGCGCGGGCGCGCTCGCCCGAGAGCATGCGCTCGAAGGCGAGGTCGGCGCTGGTGATGACGGCGCCCTCGGCCATCATCGCCGCGCGCTCGACGGTGCTCTTGAGCTCGCGCACGTTGCCGGCGTACTCCCTGCGCTGGAGCTCCGCGAGCGACTCGGGCGAGATGGCGCGCGCGCCCTGCTGGCCCGGCAGCCGCTGGAGGAAGTGGTAGACGAGCAGCGGGATGTCCTCGGGGCGGTCGCGCAGCGGGGGGATGGTCACCCGCGCCTGGGCGAGGCGGTAGTAGAGGTCCTCGCGGAACTTGCCCTGGTTGATCATCGTGCGCAGGTCGCGCCACGTCGCGGAGATGACCCGCACCTGGACGGGCCGCGGCGCCGTGCTCCCGACGCGCACCACCTCGCGGCGCTCGAGCACGCGCAGGAGCTTGGGCTGAAGCTCCAGCGGCAGCTCGCCGACCTCGTCGAGGAAGACGGTGCCCCCCTCGGCGGCTTCGAACACCCCGACGCGCCGCTCGCTCGCGCCGGTGAAGGCGCCGCGCTCGTGGCCGAAGAGCACGCTCTCCGCGAGGGTGCTCGGGATGGCCGTGCAGTCGAGCACGACGAAGGGCCCCTGGGCGTACTGCGAGGCGTCGTGGACGGCGCGCGCGGCGAGCTCCTTGCCGGTGCCCGTCTGCCCCTCGACGAGGATCGACAGGTCGGTGCGGGCGAGGCGCGCGAGCGTCGAGAAGAGCTCGCGCATCACCACGTTGCGCCCGCGGAGCTCGCCGAAGGTGGGCAGGTCGGCCACCTCCGTCGCGAAGGGCGCGTCGAGCTCCACGCGCAGGATCGTGCTCCCGACCTCCAGGGTCGCGCCCGAGGGCACCACGGCCTTGTCGAGCCGCGCGCCGGCGTAGAGGGTGCCGTTGCGGCTGGAGAGGTCGGTCACCGCGACGCCGCCGCGCTCCTCCGCCGCGCACACCTCCACGTGGAAGGACGACACCGTCTGGTCGGTGAGGCGCACGTCGCAGCCCGCGCTGCGGCCGACGATGGCGCGGTGGACGGCGAAGACCTGGTTGAGGCCCGCGTCGGGGCCCGACAGCACGCAGACCCGCACGCCCCGCACGGTCGGCCCGCGGAGGCGGTCGGCCTGGATGGTGCGGGTGTGCTCCGCGTCGAGGAAGGAGGGGTTGTCCCGGCTCACGGCCCGCGAGTGTGCCATCCCACCCCCCCCGCTGGACAGCCCGGACCTCACCGAAAGCCCCGCGGCGTGCATTCAGCGGGGAGGGCGCTGCGGCGGTTCCATGCCGGTGGGGTGTGGGGGTAAGGTCGCGGGCCGAGAGCCTCGTGAGCGACCGCCCCGCCGCCAGCACCGCGCGCCGCGCCTTCCGCGACGACGTGCTCAACGTCCCCAACGTGCTGACGATGGGGCGCGTGGCGATGATCCCCGTGGTGCTCTGGTACGTCGTCTCGGGCACCGCGCGCGACGCCTTCATCGCCGCCTGGCTCTACGGCGCCACCGCCATCACCGACCTCCTCGACGGCTGGCTCGCCCGCAAGTGGAACCTCATCAGCATCTTCGGCAAGTTCATGGACCCGCTCGCCGACAAGCTGCTGGTGATGGCGCTGCTGGTCTACCTCACCCGCATGGGCCGCATCGCCCCGTGGATCGTCGTCGTCCTCCTCGGCCGCGAGATCTCCATCACCGCCCTGCGCTCGATCGCCTCCTCCGAGGGCGTGGTCATCGCCGCCGGCGAGAGCGGGAAATGGAAGGCCGCCCTCCAGATGGTGGGCATCGCGTGCCTCGTGCTCCACTTCCCCCACCGCATCGTCCCCTTCTACCCCCACCCGGTCGACCTCAACGTCGTCGGCCAGTGGCTCGTGCTCCTCTCGCTGGTCTTCTCCGTGACCTCCGCGGTCGAGTACCTCTGGCTCTTCCTCGCCGCGGTCGAGGCCAAGGAGCAGCGCAAGCAGTGACCGTCCGGCGCGACGTCGTCGGGCGCTACGTCGCGGGCCGCTCGCTCCGCCGCACCGCCACCTCGTCGACGATCTCCGCCGCGTCGCGCGGGATCACCACCGCGAACACGCTCCCGCCCCCCTCGCGGTCGCGCACCTCCACCCGGCCCCCGTGCGCGTCGGCGATGCGCTTCACCATCGCGAGCCCGAGCCCCGTGCCCCGCGCCGTCCCCGAGTAGAAGGCGTCGAACAGCCGGTCGCGGAGCTCCGGCGCCACCCCCGGGCCGCGGTCGAGCACGGCGATCTCCGCCTCGCCCTCGGCGCCCCGCACCGACACCTCCACCTCGCCGCCGCGGCGCGACGCCTGCGCGGCGTTGCGCACGAGGTTCCAGAGCACCTGCCGCACCTGGTTGCCGTCGGCCATGGTGACCACGGCCTCGTCGCCGGTGACCGCGAGCACGACGTTCGACTCCGGGCCGTCGGAGGTGCGCGCCATCGTCACCACCTCGCGCGCGAGGCCCGCGAGGTCGGTCGGCTGCAGCTCCGGCGGCCGCGGCCGCGCGAACTGGAGCATGTCGGTCACGAGCTGGTTGAGCCGCCCGACGTCGCGCCCCGCCGTCACCAGGAGGTTGCGCTCCTCGGGGGTGAGCTCGGCCGTCTCGCGCACGAGCTCCACGCAGCCCGAGATGGCCCCGAGGGGGTTCCGGATCTCGTGCGCGAGGCCCGCGGCGAGGCGCCCGAGCACGGCGAAGCGCTCGGCCTGCTCCACCGCCACCCGCAGCCGCTCCTCGCGCGAGCGGTCGTCGACCACCACCATCCCCCCGCGCACCGCCGCCGTGTGGTCGGTCAGCGGCGCCGAGTGGAACGACACCGGGATCGCCCCCGACGGCGTCTCCAGCGTCGCGTCGCCCGCGCCCACCACCCCCTCCACGCTGCCGAGCGCGTCGGGGATGAACGGCAGCACCGCGCGCACGTCCTCCCCCAGGAGCTGCGCCCCCTCGCGCCCGAGGAGCTGCGACGCCATCGGGTTGGCCCCGTCGACGCGCCCGGCGGCGTCGAAGGTCACGATCGCCACCGGGATCGAGCGCACCACGTCCTCGTAGAGCCGCGCGAGGCTCGCGCGCGACACCTCCGAGCGCACCAGCGCGTCGCCGGTGAGCACCAGGCGGTCGGCCAGCGTCCCGCCGATCGCCGTCACCAGCACGATCGCCGTCACCGTCACCACCATCTGGTAGGTGGCCTCGATCGGGTTCGAAACGATCGCGCGCTGGTCGGCCGGCGGGTCGACGAGCCCCGAGGCCATCGCGAGCGCGAGCAGCCCGTAGAGCCCGAGGCTGCACACCGCCGTCCAGAGCGTCGCGCTGCCGCCGAGCACCAGCGCCGCGGTGAGGGTCGAGAGCCCGAAGAGCGTCGAGAGCGGCGACGACGCGCCCCCCGTGGCGTAGGCGAGCATCGTCCACGCGAGCAGGTCGAGCGCGATGCTCGCCGCCGTCAGCCGCTCCATCCGCGTCGCCGGCGCCGCCCGCACCTGCAGCGCGTAGCCGAGCGAGAGCAGGTAGATCGCGATGATCACCGCGAGCAGGAGCCGCGGCGTCGGGCCGTCGAGCGAGTGGCCCTCGGCGAGGTACACCGCCACCGTGCCGCCGAAGATCACCGTGCAGACCAGCACCCGCGCGGCCGCCAGCCAGAGGAAGCGCTGGCGCTGCTCGGAGTCGTCCCCGAGGCCGACGAGCCCCGGGGGCGGGAGCGTGGGCCCGCGGCCGGTCACCGCCTCACTCCGCCTTGACGTTGCCCGCCATGGTGAAGATCGGGAGGTACATCGCGATGATCATCGTGCCGACCGACCCGCCGATGAAGACCATCATGATGGGCTCGATCAGCGAGGTGAGGCCCGCCACGGCGACGTCGACCTCGTCCTCGTAGAAGTCGGCGATCTTGTTGAGCATCGTGTCGAGCGCGCCGGTGGCCTCGCCGACGCCGATCATCTGGATCACCATCGAGGGGAACACGCCCGTCTCCCCCAGGGGCTCCGCCATGTTCTTGCCCTCGGCGATCTTCGCGCGCGCGCTCATCACGGCCTGCTCGATCACCCAGTTGCCGGCGCTCTTGGCCACGATCTCCATCGCGTCGAGGATCGGCACGCCCGACGAGAGCAGCGTGCCCAGCGTGCGGGTGAAGCGCGCCACCGCGATCTTGCGCATCGTCGGCCCGAGCGCCGGCGCCGAGAGCACGAACTTGTCGAGCGCGATCGTCCCCTGCTGCGTCTTCGACCACTTCTTGAAGGCGTAGCCGCCGCCGACCATCCCCCCGATGATGAAGAAGAGGTTGGTGGTGATGAAGTGCGACGCGTCGATCACCATCTGCGTCAGGTCGGGCAGCCGCCCGCCGAACTCCTTGAACATGTTCTCGAAGGTCGGGATGACGAAGACCATCATGATGCCGATGACCGCGATGGCGATGCACATGACGCCGATCGGGTACGTCAGCGCGCTCTTCACCTGGCGCTTGAGCTTCGCGTTCTTCTCGATGTAGGCCGCGATGCGCCCGAGGATGGCGTCGAGGATGCCGCCGATCTCCCCCGCCCGGACGAGGTTGCAGAAGAGGACGTCGAACACCTCCTTGTGCTTCTCCAGCGAGTCGCTGAAGGTGTTGCCGCCCTCGACGTCGGCCTTCACCTGCTTCAGCACCCGCTGGAAGGCGGGGTTCTCCTGCTGCGACGAGAGGATCTCCAGGCACTGCACCAGCGGCAGGCCCGCGTCGATCATCGTCGCGAACTGCCGGGTGAAGATCACCAGGTCCTTCTCCGAGACGCTGCCGCCGCCGCCCCCCGGCAGCTTGAAGGAGAAGCCCTTCTTCTTCACCGACACCGGCGTGAGCTGCTGCTGCCGGAGCTTGACGCCGGCGGCGGCCTCGTCGTCCGCCTCGAGGGTGCCGGTGCGCACCTCCCCGCTCCGCGTCTTGGCCTCGTAGATGAACTGGGGCATCGCGCCGGCGATCGTAGCGAGCTTTGCCCCCGACGGTCAAAGCCCGTCCGTAGCGCCCGACGTCCGGACGCCCCCCCGCGCCGCGCCGCCCCCGCTACCCCCGCGCCCCCGGGGGCCGCTGCGCCCCGTCCAGAATCTGCTGGAGTTCGGCCGTGTCGGGCGAGCGCCCGAGCGCCTCCTCCGGCGTGATCTGCCGGCGCACCACCAGGTTGGCCAGCGCCTGGTTCATCGTCTGCATCCCGGTGGCCGTCTGGCCCATCTGCATGTGCGAGTAGATCTGGTGGACCTTGTCCTCGCGGATGAGCGAGCGGATCGCCGGCGTCGGGATCAGCACCTCCACCGCGGGCACGCGCCCCGCCGCCCCCGCCCGCGGCAATAGGAGCTGCGTGATCACCCCCTGGAGCACGAACGAGAGCTGCACCCGCACCTGCGCCTGCTGGTGGTGCGGGAAGAGGTCGATCACCCGCGTGATCGCCTGCCACGCGCTGTTGGTGTGCAGCGTCCCGAACACCATGTGCCCGGTCTCCGCGATCGTGAGCGCCGCCTCCACCGTCTCCTGGTCGCGCAGCTCGCCGATGAGAACCACGTCCGGGTCCTGCCGGAGCGCGTTGCGCAGCGCGTCGCGGAAGGTGGTGGTGTCGCTCCCCACCTCCCGCTGGTTCACCACGCAGTTCTTGTTGGCGTGCATGTACTCGATCGGGTCCTCGACGGTGAGGATGTGCTGCCGCGTCTCGGTGTTGATCTTGTCGATCAGCGACGCGAGCGTGGTGGTCTTGCCCGACCCGGTGGGCCCGGTGATCAGCACGAGCCCGCGCGCCCGCGTCGCGAAGTCCGACACCACCGGCGGCAGCCCGAGCTCCTCGGTCGACAGGATCTTGAACGGGATCGCCCGGAAGGCCCCCGCCACCGCGCCCCGCTGCATGAAGATGTTGGCGCGGAAGCGCGCGAGGTTCTTCACGCCGAACGACAGGTCGAGCTCGCAGCTCGCCTCGAACTGCCGCCGCTGGTCCTCCGTGAGGATCGAGTAGCAGAGCTTCTGCGTGTCGGCCGGCGTCAGCACCGCGCAGCGCCGCAGCGGGATGAGCTGGTCGTCGACCCGCAGCACCGGCGGCGACCCCGTGGTCACGTGCAGGTCGCTCGCGTTCTTCTCCACCATCACCTTCAGGAGGTCGAGCAGCGACGGCTGGATCGGCTCGAGGGCCGCCCCGCCGGGGCCCACGCCGGTGGTCTCGGGCTTCCTAGTGACCACCGCCACCACCGCCGGCGCTCTTGTTCGAATCCGACGCCGAGCAGCGCACGATCTCGTCCGTCGTCGTGGTCCCGTCCATCGCCTTCGCGATCGCCGACATGCGCAGCGTCTGGAGCCCGCACTTGATCGCCTGCGCCTTGAGCTCCGCCGCCGAGGCGCCCTGGAGCACCAGCTCCTTCACCTCGTCCCACATCGGCATCACCTCGTAGAGCGCCACGCGGCCCTTGTACCCGGTGCCGCTGCACGTCCCGCAGCCAGAGCCCTTGAAGAGCTTGCCGTTCGCCTTCGCGATCTGCTCCTCGGTGAAGCCGAGGTCGCGCATCAGCTCGAGCGAGACGGGGATCTCCGCCTTGCAGTCCTTGCAGATGCGCCGGGCGAGGCGCTGCGCCAGGATGAGGTTGGTCGCCGCCGTCACCATGAAGGGCTCGATGCCCATGTTGAGCATGCGCGACACCGTGCTCGGCGCGTCGTTGGTGTGCAGCGTCGAGAGCACCATGTGGCCCGTGAGGGCGGCCTTCACCGCGATCTCCGCCGTCTCGAAGTCGCGGATCTCGCCCACCATGATGATGTCCGGGTCCTGCCGGAGGAAGGAGCGCAGCGCCGCCGCGAAGTTGAGCCCGATGTCGTCGTGCATCTGCACCTGGTTGATGCCGGCGAGGTTGTACTCGACCGGGTCCTCCGCGGTGCTGATGTTCTCCGTCACCTGGTTGAGCTCGGCGAGGGCCGAGTAGAGCGTCGTCGTCTTGCCCGAGCCCGTCGGCCCCGTCACCAGCACCATCCCGAAGGGGTTGTGGATGGCCTTCATGAACCACTCGAGCTGCAGCTTCTCGAAGCCCAGCTTCGTCATGTCGAGCTGGAGGTTCGACTTGTCGAGCAGGCGCATGCAGATCTTCTCGCCCCAGATCGTCGGCAGCACGGAGACGCGGTAGTCCATCTCCTTGCCGCCGCCGAGCTTGAGCTTGATGCGCCCGTCCTGCGGGAGGCGCCGCTCGGCGATGTCGAGGCTCGACATGATCTTGATGCGCGACGAGATCGCCCCCTTCATCTTCAGCGGGGGCTTGAGCTCCTCGCGGAGCACGCCGTCGACGCGGTAGCGCACCCGCATCATCTTCTCGTACGGCTCGATGTGGATGTCGCTCGCGCGCACCTTGATGGCGTTGATCAGCATCGCGTTGCAGAGCCGCACCACGGGGGCGTCCTCGCTCTGCTTGGTGAGGTCGGCAACGTTCTCCCCCTCCTCCTCGTCGGTGCCGAACTCCACGTCCGTGTCGCCGATGTCGCCGAGCAGCGAGTCGAGGTCGACCGACTGGATCCCCGCCCCGCCGCCGCCCCCCGCCGCCCCCGCCGCGCCCCCCGCCGACGCGAAGAGCTTCTCCACCGCGGCGTGGATCGCCATCTCGCTCGCCACCACCGGCTCCACGTTGTACCCGGTGAGGAACTTGATGTCGTCGATCGCGTGGAGGTTCGTCGGGTCGCTCATCGCCACGATCAGCGACGACCCCGCCCGCGAGATCGGGATCACCTTGTGCTTCTCGCACACCTCGCGCGTCACGAGCTTGCCGAGCTCCGCGTCGAGCTCCACCGCCGTCAGGTCGATCGACGGGACCCGGTACTCCTGCGAGAGGAAGTTGGTGATCTCCCGGTCGGAGATGTACCCCAGCCGCGCGAGCGCCGCGCCCAGGTTGGCCCCCGTACGCCGCTGCTCGTCCTGCGCCTGACGGAGCTGCGCGAGCGAGATCCGCTTCTCCCGTACGAGGAGTTCACCCAGGCGATTGCTGCTCGACATCCGTTTCCTCCTTGGTACAAATCGCGCGTCGGCCCACGTGGCCAGCGCCGCGACGCGGGCGCCCGCCGTGGCGGGCTGTCGCTTCTAACACGTCCGGCCGAGGATCTTCCATGTGGACGTGGCTGTCACGAGTGTTCGGGTCCCGGGGCGCCGCCGCCCGCGCCGAGGCCGAGGGCAGGGTCGAGGACGCGGCCCGGCTCTACCTTGAGCGGGGCGAGGTCGCCGACGCCGTGCGGGTGCTCCTCCGCGCCGGCGAGACGGCCCGCACCCTCGAAGAGCGCCGGGGATTCCTCATCCGCGCGTACGGCGTCGCCCGCACCGACGAACTCCGCCGCGAGGCGCGCAAGGGCCTCTGCCTCGTCACCCTGGCCGAGGCCGAGGCCGCCGCGCCGCGCACCGAGGACGACCGCCGCCGCCTCCACGAGGCCGCCGACGACCTCGAGTCGATGGGCCTCTACCGCGAGGCCGCCCGCGCCTGGACGATGCTCGAAGACCGCGAGGCCGTCGCGCGCGCGCTCGCCCTCGCCGGCGACGTCGACGCGCTCGAGAAGGTCACCGACGACCGCGAGAACGCCGAGCGCAACGGCCTCCGCCGGCGCGCCGCCGTCGAGGGCTTCGAAGCCCTCTGGCGCTCGGGCGACCGCCCCAACGCCGTCGCCACGCTCTCGGCCTGGGTCGCGGCCCACGCCGACGACCACGAGGCCCGCGACACGCTCGACCGCCACGCCGCGCTCCTCCTCCGCGACGGCCGCTTCGAGGCCGACGAGGGCGGCGCCCGCACCGTCTACGTCGGGCGCTTCCCGGTCACCCTCGGGCGCGAGGCCGACGTCCCCATCCGCGGCGCGTCGGTGTCCCGCCGCCACGTCACCGTCGCGCGCGCGGCCGCGGGCTTCGAAGCCTCCGACGCCGGCAGCCGCGCGGGCACCACGCTCGACGGCGTCCCCCTCGGCGCCGCCCTCCCGCTGCGCCCCGGCGCCGCCCTCGGCCTCGGCGCCGACCTCACGCTCCGCGCCTCCGCCGCCGGCCCCGACGCCCTCACGTTGGAGGTCGAGCGCGGCATGGACCGCGGCCGCCGCGTCGCCCTCGTCGCCGGCGCCGCGTCGCTCTTCTGCGGCGCCCTGCGCTTCGATGCCTCCGGCCCCACCGTCACCCCCGACAAGCCCGTGTCGCTCAACGGGCAGAAGGTCGCGCTCCCCTTCACCCTCGCCCGCGGCGACCGGGTGGAGTCCGGCGGCCGCGCGCTCCTCGTGCTGTAGCGCTCAGCCCCGCAGCACCGCGAGGAAGCCCTCGCCGTACGCCTCCACGCGCGCCGGCCCGAAGCCCGTGATCGCCGCGAGCTCGGCGGCGCTGCGCGGACGTCGCGCGGCCATCTCCTGGAGCGAGCGGTCGAAGGCCACCACGTACGCCGGGAAGCCCCGCCGCCGCGCCACCTCGTTGCGGTGCGAGCGCAGCTTCTCGAAGAGCGCCGCGTCGTACGCGATCACCGGCCGCGCCGCGCCCGCGCCCCGCGCCCCCTTCGGCTTCGCCCCGCGCGGCAGGCGGAAGCGCAGCGGGTCCTTCGAGCGCATCGCGTCCCAGCCCGAGCGCGTGAGCACCGGCACCGGGTGGTCGGTGGGCGTGAGGTCGACCCAGCCCGCGGCGATCGTCGCGCGCAACAGCGCCACCACCCACTCCTGGGGCTTGTCCTTGAGGAGCCCGAAGGTCGACACCTTCGTGAACCCGAAGCGCTCGGTGCGCGCGTTGACCACGCCGCGCAGCATCTCCGCGATCGCCTGGACGCCCGCCCGCTCGTGGGCCCGCGCCACCGCGGCCATCGCCATGCGCGCGACGGTGGAGGCCTCCTCGCGGTTGGCGTCGTCGGCGGCCCCCTCGTCGAGCGACACGCAGATGTCGCAGTGGCCGCAGCCGCCGAGGGTCTCCTGGTCGTCGCCGAAGTACCGGAGCATGAAGTCGTGGCGGCACGTCCCCGCGTCGAGGTAGCGCAGCAGGTCGCGGAAGAGCCCCCACGCGCGGGCGGCCTGCGCGGGGTCGGCCGCCTCGCCGTCGCCCCCGAGCTGGCAGAGGCGCCGCCGCAGCGCGATGTCGTTGCCCGCGCAGAGCAGGAGCCCGTGGGCCTCGGCGCCGTCGCGCCCCGCGCGGCCCACCTCCTGGTAGTACGACTCGATGCTCGCCGGCGGCTGGTGGTGGACCACCACGCGGATGTCGGGCCGGTCGATCCCCATGCCGAAGGCGTTGGTGGCGACGACGAGGTCGAGGCTGCGGCGGGCGAAGCGGGCCGAGACGTTGGAGCGGACCTCGGCGTCGAGGCCGGCGTGGTAGGGGGCGACGTTCCACCCGCGGGCGCGGAGGTCGTCGGCGAGGGCCTCGGACGTCTTCCGCGTGGCGGCGTACACGATGCCGCCGCCGCGGGGCTTCGCCGGGTCGCCGAGCACGCGGGCGAGCTCGTGCCGCACCAGCGACCGCGACTCCGTCGGGCCCTCCACCGCGCGGGCCGCGAGGTGCAGGTTGGGCCGGGCGAAGCCGCGCAGCACCACCTTCACGCCGCCCGCGTCCAACCCCATCCGCTCCAGGATCTCGCGCCGCACGTCGGGCGTCGCCGTCGCCGTGCACGCGAGCACGCGCGCGGGCTTCAGGCGATCGAGCAGCGCGCCGATGCGGAGGTAGTCGGGCCGAAAATCATGGCCCCACATCGAGATGCAGTGCGCCTCGTCCACCGCGACGAGCGAGAGCGGGATCTGCGCGAAGAGCTCGGCGAAGCCGTCGTACCCCAGGCGCTCGGGGGCGGCGTACACCAGCTTGTAGCGCCCGGCGCGGACGTCGCGCATGCGCGTCCGCCGCGCGTCGGGGTCGACGGTGGAGGAGAGCCAGGTGGCCGGGATGCCTCGGCGCTCGAGGGCCTGCACCTGGTCTTCCATCAGCGCGACGAGCGGCGAGATGACGAGGGCGGTGCCGGGGAGCGCGGCCGCGGGGAGCTGGTAGGTGAGGCTCTTGCCGCCGCCGGTGGGCGCGACCACCAGCACGCGCCCCGGGTCGCCGAGGAGCGCGTCGATCGCCTCGCGCTGCCACGGGTGGAAGGCGTCGATGCCGAAGCGCTCGCGCAGGAGCGCGTCGAGGGGTCCGTCGCTGTCCATGGGCCGTCCGGCGACCCTCATAGCACCGGGCGGGGTCACCGCGCCGGGATTGTCTCTCGGGGCCGTGGGACGAGGGACATTCCCCGTCACGCGGCGGCGGCCTTGCCCTGGACGAGGCGGTCGAGGGCGACGGAGAGGGCGGGGTCGCTGCGGGTGGTGGTGGCGCGGGCGAGGCGGTCGTTCATGGCGGCGAGCGACTCGGCGACGGCGAGGGCCTGGACGCTGTTGCGCGGGCGCACGTCGAGCGAGCGGACCCAGGCGACGAGGGCCATCGCGGCGGCGTAGGCGGCCGTGCGGTCGGGGGCGCACATCGCGGTGGTGACCCAGAAGCGCTCGCCGGTGCGCGGGTCCTCGCGCCACATCTCGATCTTCACGCGCGCCTTGCGGCTCTTGCCCGAGTAGGTGAACACGTAGCCGGCCGCGTGGAAGAAGCGCTCGCTGGTGGGGGTGCTGGTCTCGCTCATGGTCTCGTCTCCTGTTCGCGGGTTCAGGTGCCCGACGCAGGAACGGGTGTACAGCGGTCCCCCGCCACTGAACAAATTCCCTGCAACGAATGTTCAGTGGCGCCCGTTCAGGCCCTGCGGGGCGGATGCGCCGCTTTTTCGGCGTTCCGGGCCGCGCGCCAACGGTGCGATGATCCACCTCCAGCGCCCATGGCCCCCCCCGACACGAGTTCCCGCGACCGGCAGGAGATCGACGACCTGCACAGAAGTCTCCCCTCCGCCACCCACTACGAAGTGTTGGGGGTCGACCGGAGCGCCAGCGCCGACGCCATCCTCCGGGCGCACCGCGCGCGGACGCAGCGCTTCAGCCCCGAGTCGCTCGCGGCCCCGCTGACCAACGCCTACATGCAGCGCCTCGAGGCCGTGCAGGAGGCCCTCGACACGGCCCTCGCCGTCCTCGGCGACCCCGTCCGCCGCTACCTCTACGACCAGGACCTCGACCAGCGCGGCCGCCCCAACGCCTCGCCATCGCCCCAGGGCGGCGCGTCTTCGAAAGGCACGCCGCTCCCCGGCGCGTTGCAGAGCCCCATGCTGGCCCAGAGCTCCAGTGCGCTCAAGCGAACGCCCCCGCCGGGCTCGCTCCAGAGCCCGCCCGGCGCGCGCCCCGCGTCGGGCGTGAGCTCCCCGTCGACGCCCCGCGCGCCGACGCCGCCGGGAGGGTTCCGTGCGCCCGCGCCGCCGTCGCCGATCACCCCGCGCGCGCCGACGCCGCCGCCCACCGAGCCCCTCGGCGTGCTGCAGCCCGAGGCCCGCCCGACCCCCGCGTCCCTCGCCGCGCCGGGCGCCTCGCAGAACCCGCCGCCCCGCTTCAAACAGACGGGCCCGCAGCCCATCGGCGCGCGCCGCGACGAGGCGCCCTCCGGTTCGTCGACCTCGTCGCTCCCGCCCGCCGCGGTCGACAGTGGCGAGCGCGTCGCCGCCCTCGAGGCCCAGGTGAGCACGCTCCAGGGCGAGGTCGCCACCCTGCTCACGGAGGTCGAGCGCCTCGCGGTCTCCATCCAGCTCACCATCGCGCGCCAGCTCGAGCCCGACGGGATCAAGCCCGAGCAGCTCGTCTCCGCCGGCCAGGCCCTCGTCTCCTCGCGCGTCGCCATCGCCACGCTCCTCGCCCGCCGCGAGGAAGCCGCGGGGCGCTGGGAGGCCGCGTCCGCCCTGTGGCAGCGGGCTTCGCGCGCGCGCCCCACCGACGTGCTCCTGCTCGTCAACGCGGCCAACGCGCTGCGCAAGGCCGGCACCGACATGGCCGCGGCCGAGGCCCTCGCCCGTCAGGCCATCGCGGTCGACCCCGACAACGCCGACGCGCACTCCGCGCTCGCCGTCATCGAGGCCAGACGGCGCCCTGCCACCTGAGCGGCATCGCCAGGCACCGTCGTTACAGCTCTATTTCGTGGTCATTTCGGCCCCGCCCGGGGGCCGTCGCGTCAGTGCGCTCAACCACCCTGCGGGGCGCCCTGGCCCGCGGGCTTCGCCGCATCGCCAGCGGGCGGAGGCGGCGGAGCCTCGGCCACGATCTCGGGGGGACGGGGCTCCTCGGGCGCCGTCGGGGCGTACATCATGCCGCCGCCCGCGATCAGCGCGGCGGCACCCAGGAATCCGAGCCAGTTGCTCATGGCGCGGACCCTATCACAGCCCGCCGTCGGTCTCACCAGCCCCGAACGCGCGCGCCACCGCCTCCCGCACCGTCGGCCACCACCAGCGCCCCTCCCCCACGAAGGGCCGCGGCGACCCGCTGCGGGCCTGCGCCGTCACCCGGTCGAGCGCCGCGGCCACGCGCCCGGCGTCCCCTCGCGGCGGGCACGTGGCGACGGTGAAGCCCCGGTCGACGAGCCGCTCGGCCTGCCCGAGCGCCCCCTGGAGCTCCGACTGGTTCGGCCGCGAACCATCGCCCCGCGCGGGCACCCCCCGCCACGCCCTCGCCAGCGCGCGCGACGCCCCGGAAGCCGTCACCCCCGCCAGCGCTGCCGCGGCGGGCCCGTCCGTCCGAGACGAGGCCCGCGCCACCCAGCCTAGCACCTCCGCGTGGAGCCCCGCGCCCGACGGCCGCCGCGGCGCCGCGCCGACCACCGCGACGTCCGCGGGCGGCGGGAAGAGCGACCACCCCTCGGCCGTCGGAGCGTCCCGCGCCGGGCCGACGTACACCGCGTCGCGCGACGCATCTACCTCGCCGGGGGCGAGCAGCCCGAGCGAGCCGAGGAGCGCGCCCCAGGCCGCGGTCTCCTCGACGCCGCGGAGACCGTTCGGTCCCGTACGATCGTCTCCCCAGGGCCCGGCGAGCGCGTCCCAGGCGCCCAACGCCCGCTCGCCCGAGAGCGCGAGCGCGACGCCCCCCGCGGCCCCCGCCGGGCGGCCCACCCACCCGGCCGCGAGCACGTCCCACCACGTCCAACCCGCCGGGTCGTCGCCCCACGCGAAGGCTCCCGGCAGCCCGTGGCCCACCCGCCCGTCCACCGCCGCGACCACCGCCTGCCGCCGCGCTGCGAAGCGAACGCCCCCCTCGCGGACCACGTCATCGCGCACGGCCATCACCACCGGATCGACCGCCACCGGCGCGACCGACGCACCGCCGGGGGCCGCCCGCAGCGCCCGGACCACCGCGGGCCGCACCTCGGCGAGCGCACCGTCGCCCGCCCGCCCGACCAGCGGGAGCACCTGCGGGAGCGTCACCGTCGTCACCGCCGCGAGCGCCACGTCGCCGCGCCGGAGCCACCCCTCCACCTCGGCCGCGCGCTGGTAGTAGCGGGCCTCCACCCGGCACCGGCAGCGCGCCGCGGCCGCCGCCCGACCCGCGCCGTCGAACCACCCCCGCACCCCGGCCTCGTCGGGCAGGGCCACGGCCACAGCCGCCGGCGCCGTCACCGGGCGCGTCCGCCGCTCGGCGAGCACCGCGAGGGTGAAGATCCCGACCGCGATCATCGCGCGCTCGAAGATCCTCCGGGAGCGGGAAGGCGGCGATGATTCTGGCTCCAACGACCTCGGTCGCTCACTCTCGCCAGAGTCTTCTCCACCGGACGATTCGGTATCGTTCGCATCCGTATCATCGTGGGAGGTGAGCGTCCGGTCGGCGCGCGGGGACTCGGCGTCATCCGTTCGGGCTCGAACCATCGCCTGGAGGAGCCCCCGGTCGGGCGCGGCCCCCGCGACGAACATCGCCTCGGCGAGCGCCGCGCGGAAGGTCGCCGCGTCGGGGAAGCGGTCGTCGGGGTCGGCCGACACGGCCCGGCCCACCACCGCGGCGAGGGCGGGGTGGACGTCGGGGCTCACCTCCTCCAACGGCTCGATCGCCCCGCGGCGGGCGGCGTCGAGCATCGCCTGGGTCTCCCGCGTCGGCTGGGCCCGTCGACCCGCGAGCGCTTCGTAGAGCATCGCTCCCACCGCGTAGAGGTCGGCGCGGGCGTCGAGGCGCTCGCCGCGGGCCTGCTCCGGGGCCATGTAGGCGAACTTCCCCTTCACCCCCTCGTCGTGCGCCCGCGCCGAGGCCGTGGCGATGCCGAAGTCCGCGAGCTTCACCTCGCCGGCCCGCCCGAGCAACACGTTGTGCGGGGAGATGTCCCGGTGGACGAGCCCGAGGGCCTTGCCGCCCGCGTCGGTAAGTCCGTGGACGTACCCGAGGGCCTCCAGGAGCTCTTGAAACACCCAGGCCACCGCGGGGAGCGGGAGCGCGGCGCCCGCGTTCGCCTTGAAGAGCGCGGCGAGGTCGCAGCCCTCCACCAGCTCCATCGCGAGGAAATACCCGTCGCCCGCGCGGCCGAACTCGTACACCTGGACGACGTTCGGGTGGTGCAGCCGCGCCGCCACCCGCGCCTCCTGGACGAACATCTCCACCGCCTCCCGGTCGAGCGACAAGGTGTGGAGAACCTTCTTGATCACCAGCTCGCGGGTGACGCCTTCGGCCCCTTCGAGCTCGGCGCGGAAGACGTCGGCCATGCCGCCGCCCCCGATCCGGCGCACGAGGCGGTATCGTCCGAAGCGTTCGTCTTCCACGGCGGCCGCGCAGAGTGTAACTCCCGCGCGGCCCACGTCGCCGCCCTGAAACTCCACACGCCCGCACCGAACCGATGGCCCCGCTCCTCCAGATCCGCCGCAACGCCCGCGCCCCGGCGCGCGACCTCCGCGCCTTCCTCCCCACCACCCGCGAGGAGATGGAGGCGCGCGGCTGGCGCGAGCTCGACGTCCTCCTCATCAACGGCGACGCCTACGTCGACCACCCGGCCTTCGGCGGCGCGCTGATCGGGCGCTTCCTCGAGGCCCGTGGGTTCCGCGTCGGGATGATCGCCCAACCCGACTGGCGCGGCACCGCCGACCTCCTCCGCATGGGCGCGCCGCGGCTCATGGTCGGCGTCACCGCGGGCAACCTCGACTCGATGCTCAACAAGCTCACCGCGCAGAAGAAGGTTCGCGCGGAGGACCAGTACTCCCCCGGCGGGCGCACCGGGACGCGCCCCAACCGCGCGGCCATCGTGTACGCCAACCTCGCGCGGCAGGCGTTTCCCGGCGTCCCCGTGGTGCTCGGCGGCATCGAGGCCTCGCTCCGCCGCATCGCCCACTACGACTACTGGTCCGACTCCGTCCGCCGCTCGATCGTGCTCGATTCGAAGTGCGACCTGCTCATCTTCGGCATGGGCGAGCGGCCCGTGTGGGAGGTGGCCCGGCGCCTCCGCGACGGCGAGAAGGTCCGCGACCTCCGCGACGTGCGCGGCACCGCCTACGCGCTGCGCAAGGGCGAGTGGGAGGACCTCCCGCGGAGCCGCCACGTCACCGACGGGGCCAACCTCTTCCTCCCCTCCTACGAGGAGGTGTGCGCGTCGAAGGAGGCCTTCGCGGAGATGTCGCGCGCCTTCCAGTACGAGACCAACCCGGGCAACGGGCGCCCGCTCGTCCAGCCCCACGGCGCGGAGGCGGTGTTCTTCAATCCCCCCGCGGTGCCGCTCGACACCGCGGAGATGGACGGGCTCTACGACCTCCCCTTCACCCGCCGGCCGCACTGGTCGTACGAGGAGCCCATCCCCGCGTACGAGACCGTGAAGCACTCGATCGTCACCATGCGCGGGTGCTTCGGGGGCTGCACCTTCTGCTCGATCACCGAGCACGAGGGGCGGCGCATCTCGTCGCGCTCGGCCGAGAGCGTGCTGCGCGAGGTTCGCTCATTGCGTCGGATGGAGGGCTTCGGCGGCGTCGTCTCCGACCTCGGCGGCCCGACCGCCAACATGTACGAGATGCACTGCAAGGAGCGGAAGATCGAGGACGCCTGCCGCCGGCTCTCCTGCGTCCACCCCGACATCTGCGAGAACCTCGTCACCGACCACGGGCCCCTGGTGAAGCTCATGAAGCGCGTGCGGGAGGAGCCCGGGGTGAAGAAGGTCTTCCTCGCGTCGGGCGTGCGGTACGACCTCGCCGAGCGCTCGCCGGAGTTCATCAAGGAGCTCGCGCTGCACCACACGGGGGGCCAGCTCTCGGTCGCGCCCGAGCACGCCCGCAAGGAGGTGCTCGACAAGATGAAGAAGCCCCCCGTCGAGAGCTACGAGCGCTTCGAAAAGCAGTTTCAGTGCGCGAGCGAGGGCGCGGGGAAGAACCAGTTTCTCGTCCCCTATTTCATCTCCGGGCACCCGGGGAGCACGCTGGAGGCGATGGTCGACCTGGCCCTCTGGCTCAAGGCCCGCGACATGCGCCCGCGCCAGGTGCAGGACTTCATCCCCACCCCGATGTCCCTCGCCACGACGATGTACTACACCGGCCTCGACCCGCTCACCCGCGAGCCCGTGTACACCGCCCGTGACCTGCACGAGAAGCAGCTCCAGAAGTCCCTGATCATGTACTGGGACCCGGCCTGGCACGACCTCGCCCGCGAGGCCCTCGCCAAGGCCGGCCGCCGCGACCTCATCGGGTCGGGCCCGAAGTGCCTCGTGCCGCCGGCGGAGGGGAAGGGCTCGCTCCCGATCCACCTCCGCCAGCGTGCGAAGACCGGAGGGGGCGGGGCGAAGCCGCCGCCTAGCAGCTCGTCATCCCGCCGTCGATCGTGAGCACCTGGCCCGTCATGAAGCTGGCCGCGTCGCTCGCGAGGAAGAGCGCGCCGCCGGCGATCTCGTCGGGCTGTCCGTAGCGCCCGAGCGGCGTCTTGCGCAGCACCTCGGCGACGATCGCGTCGTTGTGGATGAGCGCCGAGGCGAAGCGCGTCTCGATGAGCCCCGGGGCCAGCGCGTTGACGCGGATGGCCGAGCCGCCGAGCTCGAACGCGAGCGTCTTGGTCATGGAGATGACGGCGGCCTTGGTCGCGCCGTAGACGCCCTGCGCGGGGGCCGCCTCGATGCCCGCGACGCTGGCGACGTTGACGATCGAGCCGGGCACGTTGCGGGCGCGGAGGTGCCGCGCGACCTCGCGGGCCATCCAGAAGTAGCCCTGGAGGTTGACCTCGAAGGTCTTCTGCCAGGCGCCCATGTCGGTGTCGATCATCGGGCCGAAGTAGGGGTTGGTGGCGGCGTTGTTCACCAGCACGTCGACGCGGCCGAAGCGCTCGACGGCGGCCTCCACGAGGGCCGCGCACTGCGCCTCCTGCCCGGTGTGGGCGGCGACCGCGTGGGCGTTTTCGCCGAGGGTGTCGGCGACGGCCTTCACCCCGTCGAGTTTGCGCGAGGCGAGAACGACCTTCGCGCCGTGCGCGGCGAAGGTGCGGGCGATGGCCTCGCCGATGCCGCGGCTCGCGCCGGTGACGATGGCGACCTTGTCTTCGAGGGTGATCTTCGCGACCATGATGGGCGCGTTCTATCGCGCGGCCGTGGCCCCCGGGAAGGGGGAAGCGGAAATTCACGCGGCACACCCACATCGTTCGCCCCCCGAACCATCGCCCCTCCCCCTTCCCCGCGGCCCCCCGCCGGTGGCACCCTCCCGCCCTCCGATGAACTCCAGCGATGTCTTCCGCGAGGCCTCCGTCGTCGCCGGCGGCGTCCGCTTCCACTACGCCACCGCCGGCCGTGGGCCGCTCGTGCTGTTGCTCCACGGCTTCCCCGAGCGGTGGTTCTCGTGGCGGGCGCAGATCCCGGCGCTCGCGGCCGAAGGGTACCGCGTCGTGGCGCCCGACCTCCGGGGCTACGGCCTCTCCGACAAGCCCGCCTCCGGCTACGAGATCACCGACCTCGCCCAGGACGTCGCCTCGCTCATCGCCGCGCTCGGCGAGGACAGCGCCACGGTCGTCGGCCACGACTGGGGCGGCGCCATTACCTGGGAGGCCGCCGCGCGCCACCCGTCGCGCGTCGCCCGCTGCGCGGTGCTCAACTGCCCCCACCCCGCGGTGATGCACGACGTCGCGCTCCGGTCGTGGGCGCAGCTCCGGCGGAGCTGGTACATGCTCTTCTTCAACGTGCCGTGGCTGCCCGAGCGGCTGATCGCGCGCGACCACGGGCGCGCGGTGATGCGGATGTTCCGCGGGGGCGCGGCGCACCCGGAGGTGTTCACCGCGGACGCGCTCGAGGGCTTCCGCGAGAGCGTGGCGTCGCCCGACGACGTGCGCCCGATGCTCGAGTACTACCGCCGCGCGGTGCGGCGCGCGCTCGGCGGCGGGCTGCCGGCGTACCCCCTCGTCCGACAGCCCGCACTGCTCCTCTGGGCCGAGCGCGACGCCGCCCTCGGCACCGAGCTCATCGCCCCGCACACCCGCGTCGCCACCGACCTCACCATCCGCCGCATCCCCGACTGCGGCCACTTCGTTCAGCAGGAGCGCCCCGACGCGGTCAACGCCCTGCTCGCCTCGTGGCTCCGCGCCACGCGCCCCCGCGCTACGCCCGCCCCGGCGTGACCGTCCTCACGCACTGCGCGCCCACCCACCACTGCGCCGTGCAGACGTTGCCGTTGCGCTCCCAGTGGACCGTCAGCATCGCCGGCCCCCTCGAAACCACCATGCCGCCGTGCTTGCCCATCTCTGCCCATTTCCAGTGGATCATCACGTTCTGTTTCGCATGATCGGCGAGGGGCGATCGCCCCTTGAGCCCGACCGTTGACCACTGCCACGGTCCCGGACGCCGCGACCGCCGCGGACCCACGCGCGCCTGCGGGGCTCCGTCGCGCATTCCGTCTTCCGCGCCGCGCAGAGATTCAAGCGTTTCGGGGCTTTCGTCGGCGGACGGTTCCGGTGTACCCAAGGGTCGACGCCTCGCGCGATCGAACCTCCGATGGCCCTTCACCCCCGGCGCAGCCCACCGCCCGTGCCCCTCGAGGCACTCCGGCGCGTCTCCGTCGTGGAGGTGCCCGGGGAGGCCGTCGAGCCCGTCACGTTCACCGCACAGCCCCCGCCCGTCCCCCCGGAGGCCCTGCGCCGCCCGCGCCGCCGCGCCGTCCCTCCGCCCGTCCCCGAGGCCGCCCGCGCCGTCCCCGACGCGCCCGACGCGCTCGTGCTCGCCGCCCGCCGCGGCGACCCCCGGGCCTTCGGCGAGCTCGTTCGCCGCTACCGCCCGCGGCTCCTCGCGCTCGCGCTCCACCTCACCGGCAGCGCCCAGGACGCCGACGACATCGCGCAGGACAGCTTCCTCCGCGCCTTCCAGCGCATCCAGGAGTTCGAGGGCCGCAGTGCCTTCTTCACCTGGCTCTACCGCATCGCGCTCAACCGCTCGCTCCAGGTGATCCAGCAGCGCCGCCGCCGCGCCGGGGTCGACCTCGACGACCCGCGCGTCGCCCTCGCCGTCGCCGTCGACGCCCACGACGCCCCGCAGCGCGCGCTGGAGCTCCGCGAGACGTACGCGCACCTCGTCTACGCCTTCGACCGCCTCTCGCCCCTGCTCCGCACCACGGTGGTGCTCACGACGCTCCAGGGCCTGAGCCACCCCGAGGCCGCCGCGGTGCTCAGCACCACCGAGGGGACCATCGCGTGGCGCATGCACGAGGCCCGCAACCAGCTCCGCCGCGCGCTCGACGCCGCCGCCGCCGGCCAGACGCGCGAGGAGCCCGCCGAGGCCCCCCGCCGGGCCCGCCGCGCCCGCGCCGACGACCCCGACGCCGCGAGCTGCGCCCTCGCCCTCGCGCTCGCCTCCGTCGTCTCGGTGTGAGCGCCCCGCGTGTGGTAGAGACTCGGCCGCGCGATGGCTGACGACCCCACCGAGCCCCCCTCCTCCGGCACCGTCGACGAGAGCACGCTCGTCCCCGTCGAGCGCGACCGGCGCTTCGTCGTCCGGCTCGTGCTCCTCCTGCTCGTGGGCCTCGTGGCGGCGACCTTCATCGGCGCGTTCGTCCAGCGGCGCGCCGGCGCGTGCGGCCGCGGGCTCATCACGCCGGGCTCGTCGGTGATCCCGCCGTCGTCGCCGCATCGCTGAAGCGCCCGGTCACTCCTCCAGCAGGATCCCCACCTCAGCGCCCGTCGGGTCTTCCGCGCGGACGCGGGGGCGCGCGGGCTCAGCCCCGTCCGACGAAGCTGCGCGCGCGGGCCGCGGGTAGAGTGCCTCCGCGGGCCAGTGCACGAACTCCCGCGCGCGGGGCGACGGGCGCGCCGGGTCGAAGCGGGTGAGCATCGCGGGGACGGCGCCAACACCACTCTGCTGATGGATGCGGGCGCACTCCTCGACGGAGAGGCGCTTGGGGCCCGTCACCGCGCCGAGGCTCGCGTCCGCGTCCATCAGGAGCCACGGGCGGTCGGGGCCGGTGTTGTCGGGGTGCCAGGGCTGGTCGAGCAGGATGTGGCCGGCCTCGTGGGACTGCGTCCACGCCTCGCGCTCGGCGGAGACGCCCGCCCGGTCGACGAGGAGCCCGTTGAAGACCGCCCCCGCCGCGCCCTCGACGAAGGCCTCGCCGATGCGCGTGCCGCGGGCGAAGCGATTGATGAGGAAGAGGTCGATCGTGCCCGGGTCGTCGTCGACGAGGGGCTTGAGCAGCGCCCGCTCCTCCTGCGTCCCCGAGGCGGAGTTGAGGTTGTTGAACTCGTCGACCCCGTCGCCGAGGTCGACCCGTCCGACCGTCACCGTCTGCCGCGCGTCGGTGGTGAGCGGCGTGCCGTTGACCGCGGCGAAGGCGACCGGGCGGCCGGCGCGATCGCGGGCAGTGACGTCCGCGCTGCCGAACGCACCGTAGTCCGTGCGGGCGTTGACCGAGACGCGCGCGGTGAAGCCCGCGGCGCGCAGGGCAGCAGCGAGCGAGCGCGCGGTGTCAACCGGGCGCCACCCGGGCTGCACGCGGACGGGCCCGACGGCGGTGTTGTTGGCGAGGAAGCGGACGGCCCCTCCCTCCGCGGCGAGCCCGTCGTTGTCGCCGACGGTGAGGAGCGCGTCGCGCGCGGGCTCGACGATGTCGACGCGCGCGGTGGCCGGGTCGCCCCAGGTGATCGCGCACTGGAGGTAGACCTCGTTGGCGATCTCGACCTGGCGACGCGCGATGGCGAGCGCGCCGGCCTCGTCGTTGCCCACCACGGGCCCCGCTGCGCGTTGACGGAGCACCACCACGCGCCAGCGGGCGCGGCGCGCGGCGAGGGGCCCGTCTTCATTGCCGGGGCGCCCGACGCGGAGGTCGGTGGTGAGCTCGCCCGCGGCGTCGGGGCGCTGGTAGCGGACGCGCACGCGGTCGCGCAGGCCCACCAGGAGCGTCTGGCCCTGCACGCCGGGCGCGCGCTGGTCGATGTCGTCGCCGACGAGGCGGAGGAAGCGCGAGCGCATCGGCGCCTCGGCGTCGGGACGAACGAGCGCGAGGTCGGACACCTGCGCGCGCAGCCCGCCGACGCGGACGCCCACAGACGTCGCGGCGCCGAGGGCCTCGACGCGGGCGCGGCCCGTGAGCGAGGCGCCCGGGTCCCAGAGCTCGACGCGGACGTTGTCGGGGTCGTCGGAGGCCGCGGCCCATGCGGCGTCGCGGGGGAGCGAGGCGCTGGTGGTGATCTCGTGAGAGACGGCGACCGCGTCGCGCACGCCGACGAGGGGCGCGTTGTCGCCGCGCAGAAGCGCCGCGGCGCCGACGGTGAGCGGGACCGTACGGGTGGCGCCTCCCGCGGCGAGGGTGACGGCGGCGTCGCGGGGCGCTCGGCTCGCGGCGACCCCGAGGAGGCGGACCTCGGCGACGCCGCGCACGACGGGGACGAGGGCCTCGGTGGCGGCGCCCGCGGCGGTGACCACGCGCGCGCCGCCCGTGACGGTGACGCGGAGCGCGCCGACCGTGAGCCCGCGCACGGTGAGGCGGGCGACCTCGTCGTCGACGGAGGGGTCGGGCGCGGGGAGCTCGGCGAGGTCGGGGATGCCGTCGTCGTTGTCGTCGTCGTGATCGAGCGCGAGGAGGGCCTCGGGCTGGGTGAGGTCGGCGCCGTTCCATTGGAGGGCCCAGGGGGCGGACTGGGCGGAGGCCGCGGTGGGCAGGAGGAGCGACAGGGCGAAGGCGGGGAGCGCGCGCACGGGGAGTCGGGAGCGTATCCCAGGGAGAGGCGGGATTGCACAGGTTGGGTTCTCCACCCAGAACGTCAGGCTTGACGGACGGACGGCCTTCGGCCCCTTCTTCTGCGGGGTCGCCCCAAACCCCTGGAGGTCCGTGTGAGCCTGAGCAAGACCTTCACCGTCCTCGCCGCCGCGGTCGTCTCGGCTCCGGCGAGCCTGGCGGTGCTGCGCCCGATCCTGCGCCTCGGCGAGCAGCCGGTGACCTCGTGGGGCTGTGCGCGGGCCGTCGCGGTCGCCGCGGCCCTGTGCGTCGGGCTCTCGGTCGCCTTCGCCGTCGCGCTCCTGTGTGCGTTCGTGCGTCGGTCGGAGGTCGACCGGGAGGAGGCGATGCGCGCTGCGATCAAGTGGCCCGCGGCGCTGGTCGTCACCTACGTGGTGATCGGCTTCGGCGTCGAGATGCCGGCGCGCTCGTTCGAATGGGACCTCCGTGCCGAGCGCCCCAGGGTCGTGCGCACGCCGGAGGAACTCCAGGGCGTCGGCGACGGGCTGGTGCGGGTGACGCACGGCGAGGCGGTTCAAGCGTTCGCGGCGGAGTTCACGGACGTCACCACCGACGCACAGGGCGACCGGACCCAGGATACCTGCAAGATCACCCCCTTCGTCGCCGGCGAGCGCCGCGCCGCGCTGCGCCCCGGTTCCCCCGCGCACGCCGCCGTGGTCAACGCGGAGGGAGAGCGATTCGATCGGCTGGTGGTGACGCCGTGGCATGAACTCCCCTCCGCCTGCGCCTTCGCGCGCAATCGCCTCATCGCCCGCGGCCTCCTCGCCCTCGACGCGGTGTACCTCGTGGAGGCGGAGAGCAGACCGTACCTGCTCCTGCTCGCGGCGGCCCTGCCCATCGTCCTCTACGCCCTCACGCCCATCTTCTGGCTCGTCGCCCTCGGCGACCTGGCGGAGCGGATCTGGCCCGACCGCATCGACCTCGACCCTTGAGTCGTCCCAGCGACGCGCGGCGAACCCGAGGCGCGGCGGGCGCTTGGGGGTTGCGTCGCGTGAGGGCGCGGGCGTATGGTCTGCTGCGAGGGAGAGCAGCGGACGTTCGCTGGAGGCCTTCACCGGCCTCGGGAGGAAAGTCCGAGCTCCGCAAGCGAGGATGCAGGCTAACGGCCTGTGGGCGCGAGCCCGAGGAAAGTGCAACAGAGAAGAGGTCTCCCGCGCGCGGAAACGCCCGCGGGTGAAGGTGAAACGGCGAGGTAAGAGCTCACCGCGGCGCTGGTGACAGCGCCGGCACGGCAAACCCCATCCGGAGCAAGACCCAACAGGGGGCGATGCGCAAGCGGGAGGCCACGCTGGCCGATGCCCCCGGGTAGGTCGCTGGAGGCCGTCGGCAACGGCGGCCCTAGAGGAATGAACGTCACGCCATCGGGGGCGACCCGGGTGGCGTACAGAACTCGGCTTACAGCGCTCTCCCTCCATCGCGCGTCCCGCGGGGTCAAACCCTCGGGGCGCGCGGTGCTTTCGAAGGCTGGCGCGATGGTTGGGTGTCCGAACGAGTTGGTTCGGTGGGCGAACGATCAGTCGGTGGGCTGGCCGCGGAAGGCGATCTGGAGCACCTGGCGGGCGAGCGTGGCCGCCTTGACGCGCCAGGTGGGGCCGTTGCCGACCATCACCCCGAAGGACAGCCGCCTCCCCTCCCCCTCCGCGTTGCCGACGAACCAGGTGTACGCGACGTAGGGCGCGTCCTGGGTGAGCGTTCCGGTCTTGCCGCCGACCGTGACGCCGTCCAGGTAGAGCCGCCCGGCGGGGTCGTGGAAGCCGTGGAAGCCCGTCCCGTCGGTGACGGTGCGGAGCATCGCGCGCTGGAGCACGGCGGCCACCTCGGGGCTCGTCGCGCGGCGCCACGGGTGGGCGGTGCCGTGGGCGAGCTCCTCGTTGCGCGCGCCGCGGATCGACTCGACGATCCACGGGCGGCGCATCTCGCCGCGGAGCGCGACGCCCTGCGCGAGGAGGGCGCCGTGGAGGGGGGAGAGGGAGGTGTTCCAGAAGCCCGCGGCGGTGCGGGCGAAGCCGAGGGTGTCTTCGGGGATGAGGTAGACGCTGCGCGCGACGGGGGCGTCGAAGGGGAGCTCGGCGCCGAAGCCCCAGCGCCGCGCGGCCTCGGCCTCGAGGTCGGGCCGGAGGTGCGCGAGCGCGCGGCGGGCGAACACCGTGTTGATCGAGCGCGCGAAGGCCTCGCCGAGCGTGACGCACTCGCGGTCGCGGCGCGGGTCGGGCGTGAGGTCGGCGGGCATCAGCCGGTGGAATCCCCCGGAGAAGCAGGTGGTCTCGTCGGGTTGCATCCCGTGCGCGAGGAGGGCCGAGCCCGTGACGATCTTGAACACGCTGGCGGCGGGGGCCTCGGCGTCGCGCGCGAGGTCGCGGCCGCCGGCGCCGCGCGAGGCCCACACGAGCACGCGGCCGGTGTCGGTGTCGAGCACCACCACGCTGGCCTGGGGCATCGCGTGGCGCGCGAGGAGGGCGGCGGTGGCGCGCTGCCACTCGGGCTCGAGCGTGAGCCGCGCGGTGCGGCCGTCGGGGAGCGCGGCGACGAAGCGACCGTCGGGTCCAGGGCGCGCGGCGGCGGGGTTGAGCCCCGCGACGACTCCCTGGATTTCTGGCGAGCCCGCGCGGCGTGCGCCCCCCGGCGCGACCGAGGGCGCGGCGGCGAGGAGCGCGCCCCGGCGACGCGGCGCGCCGCGGTGGGTGACGGCGACCACGGGGAGTGCCGCCGCGACGACGCCGAGCACGACCAGCACGCGGGTTCGAGTCTTCACGCAGCGGTCGGTAGCCGCCCGGGGCGCGAACGGTCAACTTTCACACAAGGCGCGGCGCGGCGTTGCGTGCCCGGCGGCCCCGCGCGGTAGACTCGGAGGCCCGTGTCCGACGACCCGATCACGAGCCCGCACCGCGCGATCGGCCCTCGCTCCGCCCGAGCAAGGTGCCGGCGCTCCAGGAGGCGTGCCTCGTGGTGCTCTACGGCGAGTCGATCGGGCGTCGCATCCCGCTGCGCGACGGCGCGCTGGTGATCGGGCGGGCGGGCGAGGTCGACCTGCAATTCGAAGACGAGAGCGTGTCGCGGCGGCACTGCCGGGTGGAGCCGGTGTTCGACCCCGCGGGGGCGCAGCGCTGGCAGGTGGTCGACCTGCAGAGCACCAACGGCACCTTCGTCAACGACCGCGCCGCGGGGACGGTGACGCTCCAGCACGGCGACCGGCTGCAGGTGGGGCGGACGATCTGCAAATTCCTCGGGAGCGGGCACATCGAGGCGGCGTACTACGAGGAGATCTACCGCCTCGTGACCACCGACGGGCTGACGGGGCTCTCCAACCGCCGGGCCTTCTCCGAGGCGCTCGCGCGGGAGTTCGGGCGCTCGGTTCGCTACCGGCGGCCGCTGAGCGTGGTGATCCTCGACATCGACCACTTCAAGTCGCTCAACGACACGCACGGCCACCTCGCGGGCGACGCGGGGCTGCGGCAGCTCGGGCAGATCCTCCGCTCCAACCTCCGGCGCGAGGACTTCGTCGGGCGCCTGGGCGGCGAGGAGTTCGCGGTGCTGCTGCCCGAGATCGACCTCGCGGGCGCGCGGCTGGTGGCCGACAAGCTCCGGCGGCTGACCGCGGAGCACCCCTTCACCTACGACGGCGTCTCCATGCGCTTCACGGTGTCGGCTGGCGTGGCAACGCGCGAGGACTCCGACCGCGACCCCGAGGAGCTGGTGCGGCGCGCCGACCAGCTCCTCTACTCCGCCAAGCGCGGCGGCCGCGACCGGATCGAGGGCTGAGTCAGCCCGGCGTGACGATGCCGCCCTGCGCGGGCACCACGATGAAGACCGGGCGCGTGTCGACGACCGAGCCCCCGCGGCCGAGCACCTCGATGGTGGCGGTGAAGAGCTTCGCCGTCATGCCCCCCTCGACGAAGTCGTTGTAGAAGTCGGCGCGGAAGGTGACGCGCGTCGTCGGCGACACGTTGTAGAAGGTGGTGGCGTCGAGGCGGTCGAAGCCCGTGGGCATCCCGGGGTCGCCGCGCAGCGGGGTGACCGAGCGGATGAAGTTGGCGGTGGTGCGCCCCATCGGGAGCCCCATGGCCATCGCATCCGGCACGACGCGCGTGGTGATGTCCTGGCGCGACTGGCCGGCGATGGTGGCGATCGCGTCGACGACGGCGGCCGAGACGCCCGCGATGCCGTCGCGGCCGGGGCCGAACACGATGGGCGAGCCGGTGCCGTTGAGCGTGCGGGTCATGCGCGCGACGGCCACCGCGTTGCGGTAGGTGCGGCCCTCGACGCCGTCGCCGACGTCGATGCCGATGAAGAGGGCGCCGCGGCGGTTGTAGGCGGTGACGAGCTCGGAGCACCCGCGGCCGATGCCGTCGGGCGTGGTGGGCGAGTCGGCCGCGCAGCCGTCGTACCAGCGCGCGTCGGAGGCGAGCACCACGATCGGGACGCGGCCCTCGTTGAAGCAGCCCCAGCCGTAGCGCTCGGTGCCGCGCGCGCCGCAGTCGCGCATGACGTTGACCGCGGGCACCCAGCCGTTGCCGTTGGGGTCGTTGGCGTTGCGCACGGAGAGGAGCGCGGCGGCGTCGGACTCGTGGCCGCGGGTGCCGGCGCCCTCGATGATCTGGAAGGCGGCCTCGGTCTGGCACTCGGGCTCGTCGGCGCCGACGAAGGACATCATCGTCTCCTCGTCGACGGTGCGCATCGTGTCGAAGGCGCGCTGGACGGCGGTGGCGTCGGTGGTGACCGGCTGCCGGATCCAGAGGGTGTAGTCGCCGGCGGTGGTGGGCGGCGTCGGGCTCGCGCAGCGCGGGTGCGTCGACGGCGGGCCCGCGCGGCCGGGGCAGCCCTGCGGGGGGATGGGCATCGAGTCGAAGCTGCCGACGCCCATCTGGATGTCGGGGATCGCGCGCTGGATGCCGGGCACGATGACCGAGCGGAGGTTGGTGCGGAGGTTGTCGATGACCGGCCGCATGCTCGACGAGTTGTCGACGAGGAAGAACACGTCGGCCTGGCGGATGCGCGTCGAGAAGGTGAACTCGCGCTGCTCGTGCGGCCCCATGCGCCCCGGCGGGTAGTACGGGAGCACGACGTAGAGGGCGTTGGAGGGCGGGCCGCTCATGCGGTCGCGCGGGTTGGACATCGCGGCGCGCTCGATGAGGTCGCTGACGCCGTCGCCGTCGGTGTCGCCGGCGCAGGGGTCGGTCATCCCCTCGCGCTCTTCGCGGTCGGTGAGGCCGTCGTTGTCGGAGTCGAGGTCGCGGAAGTTGGGGATGGTGTCGGCGGCGTCGGCGAGGGCGCCGTCGCAGTTGTTGCCGACCATCCCGCAGGCGAGCGTGACGCGCATCGCGTCGTACATCGGGTACGAGCGGTTGCCCTCGACGCTGTCGGGGTAGCCGTCGTTGTCGGAGTCGTCGTCCATGTAGTCGGGCGTCATGTCGCGGTCAGTGTCGACGCGCGGCGCGCCCTCGATGTCGTCGGAGAGGCCGTCGCGGTCGGTGTCGACGCACATCATCGAGGTCTCGGGGCCGACGGGCACGTCGAACGAGGGGCCGCCCATGTCGGTGGGCGGGGCGAGGTCGGCGGCGACGTCGGCGGGCGCGTCGGGCGCGGCGTCGGGCGTGTCCTTCGGGGTGCTGGCGGGCGGGGACGACGTGCACGCCGCGAGCAGCGCGGGGAGCAGCCACGGGACCGAGCGGGAAGAGATCTTCATGCCACCACCAGCGAGGAGGGAAGGAACCAGCGCCACGCCACCGACGCCTCGGCGGGCGGGCGGCAACGTCTGATTCTCCTACAGGTGGAGGTGCTTCGGGAAGCGCGATCGGGGCGCGACGTCAGGGCGGGAGCGTCGACTCCTCGTCGGCGATGGCGCGGAGGGCGTCGTCGGGCGACGGGGCGTCGAGGAGGCGCTGGCGGATGCGGGCGTCGCGGAGGAGCTTGGCGACGCGCGCGAGGGCGCGGAGGTGGTCGCCGGCGCTGCTCTCGGGGGCGAGGATGGCGACGAGGATGCGGACGGGACGGCGGTCGATGCTTTCGAAGTCGACGCCCGCGGGGACGATGGCGATGGCGGCGGCGAGGCGGGTGAGGCCGGCGATGCGGCCGTGGGGGATGGCGACCTCGTCGCCGACGCCGGTGGACTGCTGGGCCTCGCGCGCCTCGAGCACGCGGAGGATGGTGGCGGGGCTCTGGCCGTCGAGGCCCTGCGAGAGGAGCCGGGCGAGGGCCGCGAGCGCCTCGGCCTTGCCGGGCGCCTGGAGCCCGGTGTCGATCCGTTCGCGGGTAAGCAGGTCGCTCAGTCGCATCGCGCCGCGAGGAGATACCTCCGTCGGGCGGCGGGTGTCCAGCGGAACGGCGCGCCGCGCGGGCGCTACTCGCCGCCTTCGGGGGTGGGGACGCTGCCGTTCTGCGCGGCGACGGCGCGGGCGCTCTCGGCGCCCTTCTTGTTGCGGGAGACGGCGTCGTGGTGCTTCGCGATCTGGTGCTCGATCTTGTCGATCATGAGGTCGATCGACTTGTACATGTCGTCGCTCTCGTGGCGGGCCTGGTACTGCCGCCCGGCGGCGTGGAGGGAGACTTCGGAGACGTGCTGGTGGCGCTCGCTCGAGAGCGTGACGTGCGCGTCGGCGGGCTGCCGAAGGTACTTCTGCACCCGCTCGAACTTGTCGTGGACGTAGTCCTTCAGCGCGTCGCTCGACGCCATGTGCCGGAACGTGATCGCGATGCCCATCGCGTCCTCCAACCGAGAGCCCCGCGGGGCAATTCCCCGCCCCGGTGCATTCCGGGGCGACGGAGGAACTGGCGCCCGAGAGGTCTGTGTCCTGCCCGCCGATCTCCGATTCGTCGTCGAGGGCGGGCGCTCGCCGACCCTTCTCTTGTACAGCCTCCGGGGCCGGGTGGGAACCCCCCAAACAACACCGAAATGCCTCGCGCACAGGGCGCGGTGCACGGGTCGCGGGGGATGGCTTTGGAGCGGCGGGCGGGGCGGGGGCGCGGGCGGGGCGCGGGCTAGTAGTACTGCTTCCGCTTGGCGCTCGAGAGGATGCCGAGCATCTCGCGGTACTTGGCGACGGTGCGGCGGGCGATGAGCACCTTCTGCCCCTCGAGGCGCTTGACGATCTGCTCGTCGGAGAGGGGGTTCCGCGGGTCTTCTTCGCTGATGATCTTCTTGATCGCCTGCTTGACGGCCTCGCTGGCGATCTCGGTGCCGCCCTCGACGGAGATCGAGCTGTTGAAGAAGTACTTGAGCTCGAAGATGCCGCGGGGCGTGTGGACGTACTTGTTGGTGGTGACGCGGGAGATGGTGCTCTCGTGCATCCCGACGGCCTCGGCCACGTCGCGGAGGATCATCGGCTTGAGGTGCTCGATGCCCTTCTCGAAGAAGTCGCGCTGCTTCTCCACGATGCACTGGGTCACCTTCACGATGGTCTTCTGCCGCTGGTCGATCGAGCGGAGGAACCACCGCGCCGAGGTGAGCTTGTCCTGGACGAACTGCTTGGCCTTCGGGTCCTTCATCAGCGAGCGGGCCTGCAGCTCGTTGATCTTGAGCTTGGGGAGGCCGTCGTCGTTGGTGGAGACCACATAGTCGTCGGCGACCTTGTGCACGTAGACGTCGGGGGTGATGTACTGCGCGTCTTCCGTGGCGAAATTCCTCCCCGGGCGGGGCTCGAAGTTCTGGATGACGCGGGAGGCCTCGTACACGTCCGAGAGCTCGCAGTGGAGCTCGCGCGCGATGGCCCCGAAGTTGCGCTTCTCGACGTGGTGCAGGTGCTTGTCGATCACCTGCCAGACGAGGTCGTCCTTGTCGTAGCCGAAGTGCTCGGACTGGACGAGCAGGCACTCGCGCAGGTCGCGCGAGGCCACGCCCACCGGGTCGAGCGTCTGGATCATCTTGAGGACCTCCTCGGCGTCCTCGGGGTCGAGGCCGCACTCGCGCGCGAGGTCTTCGATGGTGAGCGAGAGCGGGGCCTCGGCGGGGCCCTCCTTGACGGCCTCGCCGGCCGGCGCCGTCTCGCCGGCGACGGCCTTGAGCGTGAGGTAGCCGTTGTCGTCGAGGTTGCGCGCGACGAGCACCGCGAAGTTGCGCTCCTCGTCGGTGAAGGGCGACAGGAGGATCTGCCACTCCAGGTGGTCGCTGAGCGTGCTGCGCCGCGTGAGCGTGGCCTCGAGCGACGGGAGCTCCTCGTTGTTGAGCCGCCCCTGCGTCGGCAGCGGCGACTGGTTGGCGTAGGCGTCGAGGAACTTCTCCCAGTAGTCCTCCTGCTTGGTCGCCTCCATCGCCGCGCGGTCTTCGTGGGAGGTGGGCAGCGACTCGCTCTTCGCCTCCAGCGCCGCGAGCTGGTCGATCGACGGCGTCTCCGCCACCTCCGCCGCGCGGCGGTCGCCCTCGGGGCCGTCGGCCTGGTCCTCGAGGATGGGGTTCTCCATCAGCTCGGCCCGCACCTGATCGATGAGCTCGAGCCGCGACAGCGCCAGCAGCTTGATCGCCATCTGGAGCTGCGGCGTCATCACCAGCGACTGCGACAGCTTGTGCTGCATCGACAGCCTGACGTCCATCACGCTTCTCCTGCTCTGCGACGGGGTCGGGGGCCCCCCGCGCGGCCTTCGCGGCGCGCGGGCGGCGGTTCGTTCACGATCACGCGCCGACTCTACCGCGGTCGGCGCCGGGTTTGCATTAGAAACTCGTCGCCGCGTCGGTGGCGTTTGTTCGCGGCTCGGGCGGCGCGTAGCGTTCGAGCTCTTCGCGCGCGATGTCGAGCGCGACGTCGAGCGCGTCGTCGGGGGCGTCGACCGCGCGCGCGGCGCGGTCGGCGGCGGCCTCGAGCCACGCGAGGGGGTCGCCCGCGGGCGCGGCGCCTTCCGCGAGGCGCGCGGGCGGCGGCGTCGCGCGCGCCCGACGCCGCGGCGTGGTCGAGCCATTGCACGAGCGGCGCGGTGAGCAGCTCGGGCGCGTCGTCGGGCGCGAGGCCCGCGGCGACGCCGAGCCGCTCGACCTCCGCGACGCGCGCGCAGCCCGCGAGGCACCTCTCGCGCGCGCCAGCACGCCTCCGCGACGGCGTCGGCGGCGAGCGCGTCGCGGTCGTCGCCGCGGCCCTCGGCGAGCGCGCGGAGCTGGTCGCGCAGGGCGGCCTCCACCTCGCGGCGCAGCGACGTGCCCGCGCGCGCGAGCGCCTCGCGCAGGGGCCCGAGGGCGTCGCCGAGCGCGCGCGCGGCGGCGACCCGCTCGCGCCGGAGGGAGGCGCGGGCCTCGCGGGAGGCGCGGGCCTCGTCGAGGAGCGCGCGGGCGCGGCCGGCGACGCGGGCCTGCTTCCCGCGTCGCGCGCGTCGACGAGGCCCGCGTCGAGCCACGCGAGGAGCGCGGCCCAGCCCGGCGCCGCGTCGCCGACGGGGCCGCCCGCCCGCATCGCCGCGAGGGCCGCGCGCGCGGAGACGGCCGCGACGACGGGCGCGCGCTCGCCGAGGCCCTCCGCGAGCACCCGGAGCACGGCGCCGCGCTCGCCCTCGGGCACCTGGTCGACCTTGTTGAGCACGCCGACGACGGGCGCGCCGGCGGCGGCCACCGCGGCGATCGCCTCGGCCTCGCTGTGGCGCCCGGCCTGGCGCGCGTCGAAGAGCCAGAGCGCGACGTCGGCGAGCGCGACGGCGCGGCGCGCGGCGTCGTCGTGCGCGGGGTCGCCGGAGTTGAAGCCCGGCGTGTCGACGAGCTCGAGCCGCGCGAGCGCGGGGAGCGGGAGGGTGACCTCGACGCGGTCGATCTCGACGCCGGCGTCGCGGCGGCGGGCGACGGCGCGGGCGCACTCCTCGACGGAGGTCTCGACGACGTCGCCGCGGCGGTCGAGCACGCGCGCGCCGGGCGCGCCGTGGCGGAGCACGTGGACGTGCGCGGTCGTGGGGAGCACGCCCATCGGCGACACCTCGGCCCCCGCCAGCGCGTTGAGGAAGGTGCTCTTGCCCGCGCTGAACTCCCCGAGCACCACCACCCGCAGCGGCCCGTCGAGCTCGCGGCGCCGCGCCCCGAGCGCGTCGACGAGGGCCGCCGACGCGCGGTGGCCGCCGAGGATCGCGGCGAGGTCGTCGAGCATCGCGCCGAGGCGCCCGCGCCGGCGAGGCGCAGCCCTCGCGGAGGGCCGCGCGGGCGAAGGGGCGCGTGGCGGGGTCGGCGAGGGCGGGGTCGAGCCGCGCGAGGTCGGCGGGGGCGAGCGGGCGGCCGGCGGCGGCGCGCAGCGCGAGCACGGCGGCGGCCGAGGGCGCGCGGCGCGTCGGCGCACCAGCGCTCGGCGAGCGCGGGCGCGTCGCGGAGCGCGACGTCGAGGGCGTAGTGCCAGAGCACCTCGGGGACGCGCCCGCCCGGCACCGCGAGGAGGGCCGGGGGCGCGGGGCGGCCGCGCGCGAGCTCGAGCAGGCCGCGCGCGACGTCGCCGAGCTCGCCGCGCGCGTCGACGAGCACGCGCTCGAGGGCGGCCGCGTCGTCGCCCGCGGCGAGGACGGCCACGAGCGGGGCGATCGCGCCCTCGTCGCCGGCGATCCAGGCGCGGCGGAGGCAGCGCGCGGCGGTGGGGCGGTCGCCGAGGGCCCAGGCGAGGTCGCCCGCGAGGCGGTTGGCGCGGGCGTCGGTGGGGTCGACGGCGGCGGCGCCGCGGTCGAGGGAGCGCCGCGCGAGGGCGCGGTCGCCGCGGGCGAGCGCGTCGCGGCCGAGGAGGAGCCAGGGCTCGCCGAGGGCGCCGTCGACGGCGGTGGCGGCGCGCGCGAGGCGCAGGCCGGCGGACTCGCGGCCGCCCGCGAGGAGGGCCCGCGCGGCGGCGAGGAAGCGCCGGGCCACCTCGGGGTCGCGGCCGCGGAGGCGGGCGCGCACGTGGGGCTCGAGCGCGAGCGCGGCGGCCTCGTCGCCGGCGGCCGCGCGGAGCTCGATCATGCGGGCGAGGAGCGCGGCGGGGAGCGCCCGCTCGCGGTGGGCCGCGTCGAGGGCGGCGAGCGCGTCGGGCAGGCGCCCGAGGGCCGCGAGCGCGTCGGCGCGGAGCGCGAGGGCGCGCAGGAAGCCCGGGGCGGCGGCGAGGGCGTCGTCGGCGACGCGCAGGGCCCCCGCGGCGTCGTCGGCGGCGAGGAGCGACTCCCCCTGGCGCACCGCGGCCGCGACCTCGTCGGGCGCGGGGATCACCTGGTCGAGGAAGCGTTCGAAGCGATCGAGGAGCGCCATCGCGTGGGCCGCGCCCGGGGGTACCACGGAACCGCCGCGCCCCCCAACGTCGCAGGGCGCGGGCGCGTTTCGTGGGTACCGCGCGGCCGCGGCGCGGTGTATCCCAGGCGCCGCCATGAGCCCCCGCCCCAAGCCCGCCGCCCGGCCCGCGGCGCCGCCGCCGTCGCCCCTCGACTGCCTCGACGCCGTGTACGTGGCCGAGGCGAGGCCCGGGCAGGAGCTCCCCACGCCGGGCGACCCCGAGGTGGCCTTCGCGGGCCGCTCCAACGTCGGCAAGTCGACGCTGCTCAACCGCCTCTGCCAGCGGCGCTCGCTCGCGCGCACGTCGCGGACGCCGGGGTGCACGCGGGGGGTGGTTCTCTTCCGCTGCGCGCTGCGCGACGCGACGCGCTTCGTCATCGCCGACCTACCGGGCTACGGCTTCGCCGAGCGCTCGAAGGCCGAGCGCACGGGCTGGGGCGGGCTCATCGAGTCGTATCTCCAGCGCCGCGCGTCGCTCGCGGCCGTGGTGGTGCTGGTCGACGGGCGCCGCGGCGTCCAGCCCGAGGAGGCCCAGCTCGCCGAGTACCTCCGGCACATCCACCGGCCCTTCTTCGCCGTCGCCACCAAGGTCGACAAGCTCTCGCGCGCCGAGCGCGGCAAGGTGACGGCGGAGATCCACCGCGCGCTCGGCGTCCCCGTGGTGGGCGCCTCGGGGGAGACCGGCGAGGGCCGCGAGGAGGTGCTCCGCCGCATCCGGACCCTCGTCCGCTTCGAAGCTGAGCCGTCCCAGTCTGGCACACCGCCGGAGCCCGTCGGAAACGCCCCCGCCGACGGTGCCGAGGTGTGACAGGGGGCCGCGTCACACCCGCCCGTGTCGGCCCATCGCGCGCGTGATGTCAACGCAACGTTGACGCTGTAAACGCGGTGGTCGAGAGTAGGCGCATGCTCCTCCGACTGCTCGCGCCGCTGACGGTGGCCGCGTTCACGCTGATGTCTTCCTCGATGGTGGGGGCCGCGGACGGCTCGTACCGCGCGCCGGTGAAGCTGGTGGACGTGCGGGGGGCGGCGGCGCTGCTTTCTCGGGGCGCGGCGGTGATCGACGCGCGCGACGCGGCGGCCTTCGCGCAGGGGCACCTGCCGGGCGCGCAGATGTACGCGTGGCAGGCCTTCACCGGCGAGGGGAGCGCGCGGGGCCGGCTCAAGCCCGACCTCCAGGCGATCGCGCAGGCGCTCGCGGCGCTGGGCGTCGACGCGGGCCGGGCGGCGCTGGTGTACGGCGCGAGCGCGCAGGGCTTCGGCGAGGAGGGGCACGCGGCGTGGCTGCTCGCGCTGCTCGGGCACCCGGACGTCGCGCTGCTCGACGGCGGCTTCAACGCGTGGCGCGCCGCGGGGCGCCCGGTGGTGACATCGTGGACGCGCGCACGGGTGGGCACCTTCGAAGCGAGGCCGCGCGGGGAGCTCCGCGCCGAGCGCGACCACGCGGCGCGCGCGCGCCAGGTGCTCGACGTGCGGTCGCTGCAGGAGTTCAACGGGGCGACGCCCTTCGGCGAGCTGCGGGGCGGGCACATCCCCAACGCGCGGCACCTCGACTGGCGGCGGCTGCTCGACGAGGGCGGCCGCGCGCTGCCCGCCGGGCGCGTGCTCCGCTCGCTCGCCGAGGCCGGGGTCGACCCCAACCAGGAGATCGTGACGTGCTGCTCGTGCGGCGTGCGCAGCGCCTTCGCCGCGATGCTGCTCGCCGCGCGCGGCGTGCCGAAGGTCCGCAACTACGACGCCTCGCTCGCCGAGTGGTCGGCCGACGCGTCGCTGCCGCTCGCGCGGTGACAGAAGCCGCGCGGGCGGCGTTCGCGTTGGAGATTCGTTGCCGCGCGGCGCCCCCGTGCGGTACGGTCGCCTCGATGCCGCCCATGGCACACCCGCCGCGCATCGCGCTCGCGCACCTCCTGCTGGTCGGGGGCGTGACGGTCACCGGGACGGCGTGGGCCCAGCCCGCGCCGACGCCGGCGCCCACCGCGCAGACCCAGCCCGCGTCGCCCGGCGACGCGCCCCCGCAAAACCCCAACGCCGGCGGCACGGGCGAGGTCTCGCTCACCGACGCGCGCCGCGCCTACGACGAGGGGAGCACGCACTACGTCGCGGGCCGCTACCAGGAGGCGCTCATCGCCTTCGAGCGGGCCTACACCCTGCGGCCCAACCCCGTGGTGCTGCTGCCGATCCTCGAGTGCCACGACCACCTGGGCCACGTGCCCGAGGCGATCCGGACGCTGGAGTCGTACCTCGCGGCGGTGCCGGGCGGGCGCAACCGGCCGCTGCTCGAGTCGCGGCTGGCCAACCTGCGCCAGCGCCCCGCGCGCGTCCACGTCATCACGGCGCCGCCGGGCGCGCGCATCGAGGTCGACGGGGCCGAGGTGGCGCAGCGCTCGCCGACGTACGTCGAGCTGCCCGCGGGTCGGCACACGGTCACGGCGAACGCGCCGGGGCACCTCGCGACCTCGCACGAGTTCGAGGCTCAGCCCGGCACGCCCCGCGACGAGGTGCTGACCCTGGAGGTCGACCCGGCGGCACAGTCGAACCCGGTGGGGCCGGTGACGGGCCCGCGCACGCCCGCGACGCGGAGCACCAGCCCGGTGGTGTGGGTCGCGGCGGGGCTCGCTGGCGTCGGCCTCATCGCGGGCACCACCTTCGGCGTCCTCGCGTTGAGCGACAACAACCTGTACGACGCCGACCCGACGCAGGAGACGCGCGACCGGGGGCTGCGGTACGCGCTCCTGTCCGACGTGAGCTTCGGGGTGGCGGCCGCGAGCGGCGCGCTCGCCCTCATCGTGTACTTCGTGGAGCGCGGGCGGGCGCCGACCGAGCCGCGCGCGACGGCGGCGCCCTCGGCCGGCCTGCGGCTCCTGCCCGGCGGCGTGCGCGTGGAGTTCTAGGCCGTGGCGCACCCCCGCACCGTGAAGGCTCTGGCCGCGCTGTCGCTCCTCCTCGGGGCGGGCGCGACGGCGTGCTCGTTCGTGGTCGACTTCGACGAGGCGCGGCTCTCGCGCGACGTCCCCATCGCGATGCCGCCCGACGCGGGCGAGGACGCCGGCGAGGACGCGCTCTTCCCCGACGCGCCCCCGGTCGACCGGCCCGACGCCTCGCCCGACGGCGCCGACGCCGCGGACGCGTCCGACGTGCGCGACGCCGACGCGGTGGACGCGCCCGACGCGATGGACGCGCCCGACGTGCCCGACGTGCGCGACGCACCCGACGCAATGGACGCACCCGACGCGATGGACGTGCGCGACGTGCCGGACGCGCCCGACGCGATGGACGTGCGCGACGTCCCCGACGTCCCCGACGTCCTCGACGTGCCCGACGTGCGCGACGCACCCGATGTGATGGACGCCGCCCCGGATGCGACGCCCGACGCGATGCCCGACGCGACGCCCGACGCCATGCCGGACGCGATGCCCGACGCCATGCCCGACCCGCCCCCCGACGCGGCGCCGGACGCGGCCCCCGACGCGGCGCCGGACGTCGAGCCCGACGCCGACCCCGACGCGGCCGACCCCGACGCGGCCGACTGACGCGTCGACGGCGCTTGTTTCGGCGGGCCCGGCACGCCTATCCTCCGCGCGCCGCAGGGCGCCGCGGGACGCCGTCGTCCCCCCAGACGCCGCGCGGCGGAGAGAGCGAGCGATGAGCGACACGGTGGTCCGCGAGGTGCTGGCGCGCGAGGTACTGGACTCGCGCGGCAATCCGACGGTGGAGGTGGAGGTCGACCTGGAGGGCGGCGGGCGCGGTCGGGCTGCCGTCCCGTCGGGGGCGAGCACGGGCGTGCACGAGGCGCTCGAGCTGCGCGACGGCGACAAGCGCTACGGGGGCAAAGGGGTGCTGAAGGCCCTCGAGCACGTGCACCACCTCGGCAAGGCGATCGAGGACCTCGACGCGCTCGACCAGGCGCGCATCGACGCGGTGATGATCGACGCCGACGGGACGCCCAACAAGTCGCGCCTCGGGGCCAACGCGATCCTCGGCGTCTCGATGGCGGTGGCGCGCGCGGCGGCCGACGCGGTGGGCCTGCCCCTCTGGCGCTACCTCGGCGGCGCGCAGGCCCGGGTGCTCCCGGTGCCGTTCATGAACATCCTCAACGGCGGCGCCCACGCGGACAACGGGCTCGACGTGCAGGAGTTCATGATCTGCCCGGTGGGCTTCGACAAGTACTCGACGGCGCTGCGGGCGGGGGTCGAGGTCTTCCAGAAGCTCAAGTCCGAGCTGAAGAAGGACGGGCTCTCCACGTCGGTGGGCGACGAGGGCGGCTTCGCCCCGCGCCTCGGCAGCAACGAGGAGGCCCTCGAGCGCGTGGCGCGCGCAGTGGAGTCCGCGGGGTACAGCCTCGGCAAGGACATCGTCCTCGCGCTCGACGTCGCGGCGAGCGAGTTCTTCGACGCCGAGACGCGCACGTACCGCTGGAACAAGGGCCGCGTCACCGGCGCCGAGCTCGTCGCCACCTGGGAGGCGCTCGCCGCGAAGTACCCGCTCCGCTCCATCGAGGACGGCGCCGCGGAGGACGACTGGGACACCTGGAAGCTCCTCACCGAGCGCGTCGGCAAGCGCGTCCAGCTCGTCGGCGACGACCTCTTCGTCACCAACCCGAAGCGGCTCACCGACGGCATCGGCCGCGGCGTCGCCAACTCGATCCTCATCAAGCTCAACCAGATCGGCACCGTGACCGAGACGCTCGACACCATGCGCATGGCGTCGCGCGCGGGCTACACCAGCATCGTGTCGCACCGCTCGGGCGAGACGGAGGACACCTTCATCGCCGACCTCGCCGTCGCCACCAACGCCGGGATGATCAAGACCGGCAGCGCGTCGCGCGGCGAGCGGACGGCGAAGTACAACCAGCTCCTGCGCATCGAGTACGAGCTCGGCGACGGGGCGATCTTCCCGGGCCTCTCGGCGCTCAACTGCGCCCGCTGACCCGCCGCCCCGAGCCGCCGGCCCGGCGTCGGCGCCGCCGCCCGTTGCGCGGCGCGCCGAATGCCACTATCTAGGCCCCCGAAGCCTCCGATTCCCCCTTCACCTCACGAGAAGTAGCGACATGGCAAAGAGCAAGGTGGCCGTCCTCAAGGTGCGGCCCGAGACGGTTCTGAGCGACATCGGGCGGCTCTGCGAGCTCGCCGGCATGGACAAGGCGCTCAAGCGCGGGGCCGCGACGATCCTCAAGGACAACATCTCGTGGCACTACCCCTTCCCCGGCGCCAACAGCACGCCGTGGCAGATCGAGGGGACGATCCAGGCGCTGCGCGCGCAGGGCTTCGACGAGCAGGTCTGCGTGCAGAACAAGACCGTGGTGACCAACGCTTTCAAGGGCGAAGACCTCAACCACTACCTCCCCATCTTCCGGAAGTACGGCGTGCCCGTGAAGTACAACTTCCGCGACGAGGACATGCGGTGGATCGAGTACCGCCCGAAGGCGCGGATGCACGTGCTGCCGAGGATCTTCCCCGAGGGCATCCGCATCCCCGACTTCTTCGAGGGGAAGAACATCGTCCACCTGCCGACGGTGAAGTGCCACATCTACACCACCACCACCGGCGCGATGAAGAACGCCTTCGGCGGCCTCCTCGCCACCAAGCGGCACTACACCCACTCGTGGATCCACCGCACGCTGGTCGACCTGCTCGCGATCCAGAAGGAGATCCACCCCGGGCTCTTCGCGGTGATGGACGGGACGACGGCGGGCAACGGGCCGGGGCCGCGCACGATGATCCCGGTGATCAAGGACTACATGCTCGCGTCGGAGGACCAGGTCGCGATCGACGCGGTGGCGGCGAAGATGATGGGCTTCGACCCGATGAAGCTCGAGTTCGTCAACGTCGCGCACGAGGACGGGCTCGGCGTGGGCGACCCCCGCGACATCGAGATCGTCGGCGACGACGTCTCGACCGAGTCGTGGGGCTTCGAGGTCGGCGACAACGGCGCGTCGATGGTCGGCGACTTCATGTGGTTCGGCCCGATGAAGCGCATGCAGAAGATCTTCTTCCACACCCCCCTGGTCAACGCCTTCATCTTCGGCAGCGAGTTCTACCACGACTACTACCGCTGGCCGCTGAAGGACCGGCGCACCTTCGAGGACTGGCAGTCGGGCACCCACTGGGGCCGCCTCTTCGAGCGCTACGGCCGCGAAGGGACGCTCGGCCAGCCCGCGTCCGCCCCCTCGCCCGCGGCCTGACCCGCGCCTCTCCCCTCCCCTTCCCCCACCGCTCCTGCGTGTCCGAACCACCCGATCGTACGGCCCCGAACCACCCGCCGGCGGAGCCCCGCACGAGCGCCGGGGTCGTCGCCACGCTCACCGCCGTCCAGGTCGCCTTCGCCTCGCTCGCCGTGGTGGGGAAGATCACCCTCCGCGCGGTCCCCTGGCCCTCGCTCGTGCTCCTCCGCACGCTCGGGGCGACGGCGGTGTTCGTGGCCTTCAAGTTCGCCCGGCGCGAGCCCTGGCTCCCGCCGCCGGGCGAGCGCCTCGCGATGCTCCGCCTCGGGCTCCTCGGGGTGTTCGCCAACCAGTGCCTCTTCCTCGCGGGGCTCCAGCGGACGACGTCGGTCAACGCGTCGCTCCTCACCGCGACCATCCCCCTCTTCACCACGACCTTCGCCGTCGCGACCGGGCGCGAACCCTTCCGCCCGCGCTTCGCCGCGGGGCTTGCGGTGGCGATGTCGGGCCTCGCGCTCGTGCTCCGGCCCGAGCGGGCGGCCCTCGGCGGCGCGCACCTCCTCGGCGACGCGATGGTGGTGGCCAACTGCGCGGTGTACGGCGCGTACCTCGCCCTCGCCCGCGACGCGGTGGTGCGGCACGGGGGCACGGCGGTGGTGCGCTGGGCCTTCCAGTCGGCGCTCCCCTTCGCGCTCCTGGTGGGCCTCGGGCCGACGCTCGCCTCGGCCCCGACGTGGTCGCGGCCGGTGACGGGCGCGGTGGGGTACATCCTCCTGGTGCCGACGGCCTTCACCTACGCGGCCAACGCCCTCGCCCTCGGACGCGCGCCGGCCTCGGTGGTGAGCGTGTTCATCTACCTCCAGCCGGTGCTCGCGGCGGCGATGGCGTCGCTCTGGGCCGACGACCTCTCGCGCCTCCTGGGGATTTCGTGGGTGGCCGAACCACTCACCGCGCGCACGCTGGCCGGCGGATTTCTCGTGCTCGCGGGCGTGGCGATCGCGACGCTTCGCTGGAAGGTTCGGTCACCGAACGATCGCTAAGGCGGGGGCCAGGGGAGCCCGAGGAGGCGGGCGGCGTTGGCGCCGTACACCTTGCGGAGGACGTCGGGCGGGAGGCCGACGGCGTCGATGGTCCAGCGCCCCTGGATGGGCGTCGGGTGCTCGATGCGGCGGTCGCGCGATTCGAAGTAGCGGAAGGTGGCCGTCCAGAAGCGGGTGACCTCGGCGGGCCCCGGGGGCTCCTCGCCGGTGGAGCCGAGCATGAGGTCGCGCGGGTCGGCCCCGACGCCGAGGTCGGTGCCGAAGAGCACCCGGTCCTGCCAGCGGAGGAAGAAGCGGCGCATGCGCTCGGGGTCGTGGCGGCCGAACTCCGGGATGCGCGCGGAGGTGTCGATGAAGTAGTTGGGGGCCCGCTCGAGGAGGCGCTCGACGCGATCGGGGTCCTCGGCGGCGTTGCCGAAATGCGCGCCGATGAAGCGCGTGCGGGGGTGGCGCAGCACGCGGGTTTCGAACTCCGTGAGGATCTCCGTCCACCGCGGGTACGACAGGTCGGCGAAGCTCCACCGGGGGTGGACGCGGAGCTCGTCCCAGCGCTCGTTGGCGGGCGTCGCGGGCTCGAAGAAGGCGCGCGGGTCGCCCGAGTGGATCAACACCACCATGCCGAGCGCGCCGGCCCGTTCGAAGAGCGGGTCGAGCTGGGGGTCGTCGACGCGGAGGCGGTTGCCGCGGCCGTCGCCCGCCGCGAGGCCGAGCACCTTGGCGATCTTCCACCCCTTCACGCCGCGCGCGGCGCAGCCCTCCAGCGTGGCGACCGCGCCCGCGACCCACGTGGGGTCGCCGACGCCGCGCCAGTCGACGAGGCAGAAGGGGAGGATGCGGTTGCCCGACGCCTGCTGCTGCGCGAGCGCTTCTTCCAGCCCGTCGCCCGGCGCGCCGCCCGAGAGGTTGACGGCCACGCGGACGTTGCGCGCGTCGAAGATCGCGAGGGCCCGCGACGTCGCGGTGGGCTCGATGTGCGTGTGGACGTCGAGCACCGGGAAGCTCGCGCGCTCGTAGGTGGGCGCGGGCGCGGGGACGTTCGCGGCGGCGGGCGCGCGGCGCGCGGGCGGCGGGTCGCGGCGGCACGCGGCGAGGGCGGCGAACGCGGCGATTGCAGCGGGGCGGAGGCGCCGCGGGTTCCGTTTGACACCCATCGGGTCGAAAGTAGACTCGGCGGCCTTCGACGGGCAAGAGAGACAGAGCGCGACGCGCGGGGATGAGGAGCCGGTGACGAAGTCCGAGCTGATCGAGGAGGTGGCGCGCCGCGCGCAGATCACGAAGAGCCGGGCGGAGCTCGTGGTCAACTGCGTGTTCGAGTCGATGGCCGAGTCCCTCGCGAAGGGCGGCAGCATCGAGGTGCGTGGCTTCGGGAGCTTCACCGTCCGCCAGTACAAGCCGTACATCGGGAAGAACCCGCGCAACTCCGACCCCGTGGCCGTCGGCGCGAAGAAGCTCCCCTTCTTCAAGGTGGGCAAGGAGCTCAAGGAGCTCGTGAACCTCCGCGCCGGCACCGCCCTCCCCGACGACGTCGACCCGCCCGACGAGACCGACCTCGACGAGAGCGACCCCGACTTCGACGACGACGAGGACTGACCGACGCGCCTCCCCGGCGCCCGCTCACATTTCGGGGAACAACGCGCCCGCCTCGCGCGATATCCTCGCGCCGCGATGAGAGTCCCGACGACCCTGGTCTCCGCCCTCGTGCTCCTGGCCGCCTGTCGCAACGACCCCCCGCCGCGCGGCCCCAACGCCCGCCGCCCCGCGCCCGCGCGCCCCGCCGCCACCGCTGCCGCGGACAGCGCCGCGCCCGCCCCCTCGGCCACCGCCACGACCGCCGACAGCGGCGCGGCCGCGGAGCCCGCCCCGGCGCCCCCGTCCGACGAGGGCGTCCGCGCCTTCCGCGTGGCCGACAGCGCCTGCATCCGCGACCCGTCGCGCAACGCGCTCGGCCTCGGTGTCCACGGGTACTTCGGGGGCGGCCGCCTCGAGGTGGAGGTGCGCAACGTCCGCTACTCCTGCACGCCGCCGCCCGTCTACGTCGCCGCGCTCGAGGAGGGCACCGTCCACATCCGCGTGCCCCCGCCCGACCGCGCGGCCCTCGCGCGGTGCCAGTGCCGGCACGACCAGTTCCTGCAGATCACGGGCGTGCCTCAGGGCGACTACACCGTGGTGGTGGAGGAGATCGCCATCGGCGACGCGGGGACGACGCGCGAGCTCGGGCGCGGCAACATCGTCGCGAGCGCCCCCGAGGCCCCCGCCCCGGCGACCGACGGCGGCGCCGCGACCAGCACCGCAGCCCCGTAGGACGTCAGCGCCGCCACGAGCGGATGAGCCCGACCAGCAGCGGCACCGCCTCGGGGCGGAGCTGCGCGCCGAACGCTGGCATCCGGCCCTTGCCGTTGGTGATCGCGCGGGCGAGCTCCGCGTCCGTCCGCTGCGACTGGAGCGTCGGGTCGGCGAGGTCGGCCGGGCGGAACATCGCCGCCATCGGCCCGTCGCCGTGCCCCTCCGACCCATGACACGACGCGCACTGCGCCTGGAAGAGCGCGCGGGCCGCGGCCTGGGGGTCGCCGCCGGGGC
>JAXLYI010000017.1:0-240317 GCA_046351555.1 Polyangiales bacterium | reverse complement strand
GCTGGAGACGCGGACGGAGGCGTAGAGGTACGCCTCGTCGAAGCGAACCGCGACCGCGTCCGTGGCGCCTGAGGGCACGCCCACGGTGAGCGCGCCGGTCGCGCCGAACTTCTCGATGTCGTTGGTGCCGTCGAGCGCGACGGTGGCGCCCGTCCCGGCGCCGCCGGTGAGCGGGAGGACGCGGAGCTCGGCGACGTTCACCCGGTTGAAGGCGCCGGCGCGGCCGCCGGTTCCGCCGGTGTAGCGCTCGAAGTGGGCGAAGGCCGACATGTTGACCGCGCGCTCGTCGTCGTCGACCACGACGCGGTAGGTGCGGGCCGGGTCGAGCGTCGCGCGGACGAACGAAGAACCCCGCCACTCGTCCCACGAGCCCGCCTGCGCCATCAGCACGTAGCCCGAGGCCACGTCGGTGCCGGCGGGGAGCTCCTGCACGCGGACGCGCTTGACGGCGCAGGTGACGCCGGTGGTGTACCCGCCCGCGCCGTTGCCCGCGATGAGCTGGAGCAGGTGTTCGCCGCGTGTGTCGGGGCGGAAGTACGCGACCTCCAGCCGGTGCCCGGGGTCGCCCCAGTTCTCGTAGTGGAAGCGCCCGTGGTCGGTGGCCGCGCTCCCGCCGGTGTTGGCGAAGTCGTAGGCGAGAACCTGCCGCACGAGGTGGCCGTCGCGCCCCCACCAGCACTGCGGCTGCGCGTGCTGCGACGCGTTGCCCGACGCGAACACCGTCTCCACCGTGTAGCAGGCGTCGGGCGACGCGCCGTCGCGCAGGTCGGGGTCGACCCACGACGCGGTGCTCCCGGGGAGGTTGCTCCCGACCAGCCGGCCCATGCGGTACACGTTGAAGCGGACGTCGTCCGCCGCCTCGCCGCCGCGGTCGAGCGCGAGCCGGAGGCGCCCGGTGGCGGGGTCGACGTCGACGCGGGTGATCGCCGGCGTGCGCGGGCCGAAGACGTCGCGCCACGCGGTGACGTCGGCGACCTCGCGCATCGGCGCGGCGGCCTCGGGCGTGTCGACGAGCGTGACCTCCACGGTGCTCCGCGCGTCGAGCATCGAGGGCGTGAGGAAGGCGTCGCCCGCATCGCGGCCGTTCACCCGGACGGCGCCCACGGCGTAGGCGCCCGCCCGGTCGGTGCCGCGCGGCGGGAGGTTGACCACCACGGTGAGCGTGCGCCCGCGGTAGAGAACGTCGTTGAGCACGAGGCTGTCGGCGTTGGCGAAGAGCGTGTTGCGCAGCGCGCGGGTGACGTAGGGGCGGAAGCGGACGCCGCCCTCGGTGGCCTCCTGCCCGAACACCACGTCGTGCACCATCGAGAGGAAGCCCGCGACGCTCCAGAGCTGGCGCTGCGAGTTGACCACCGGCCCCGACGTGGCGCCCTCCTCGACGCGCGGAGAGCCCGAGAGGATCTCGAGGTTCTCCATGTTGGAGAGGTTGAGCGCGGCCGCGCGGATCATCGCGTCGACGTTGCGGTTGACCACGGCGTCGTTGCGCGCCGCCCGCGCCGCGCGGAGCCAGTAGGCCGTCACGAAGGGCCACATCGCGCGGTTGTGGTAGATCGGCGTGAACTGCTGCTGCGGCCAGAGCACCGCCGCCCCGCCCTTGCCCGCGTGGGGGTACGTCTCGGTCAGCGCGCGGGCCTGCGCCGCGTCGGCCACGCCCGTGAGCGCGGCGAGCGACGAGCCCAGCAGATCCCACCGCTGCACCGGCGCCGGGTCGAGCCCCGTGGTGGTGAACGCGCGAAACTGCCGCGCCGTCGCGTCCCAGAAGCGCGTGCGGATGGCGTTTCGAAGCGCGTCGGCCTGGTCGCCGTAGCGCCGCGTGGTGGCGACGTCGGTGCGCGTCGCCGCGAGCGTCGCCACGGTCTGGAGCGCGACGAGGTGGAGCACGTTGGTGGAGAGCGACTTCGACATCCCGATGTGCGCGGTGTCGGTGGCCGTCCACCCGGGGTAGCTCTGCTCGCGCCAGTCGAGGAAGGAGTGCTCGCCGCGGTAGAGCCCGTCGGCCGCGTCGAAGATCACCGCCCGGTCGTGGTCGACGGTGTTGCGCAGCGCCTCGAACGCGCGGTTGGCGAAGGCCGTGCGGGCGTCGCCGTCGAGGTACTTGAGCAGCTCGGTCGCGCCGAGGGCCCACACCACGCGGTCGGTGGAGATGGGGTACGAGCCGCCGGTGCCGGTGTCCTGAACCACCTGCGTCCCGCCGCCGCCGCGCCGCGCGGAGAGCTTGAACTCCATCGAGTTGCGCGCCCGCGTCGGGTCGAGCGACGCGAGCGCGAGGTGGACGGAGTACGACGTGTCGCGCGTCCACACGTACGTCCAGAGCCGGCCCGTCTCGAAGCAGCCGCCCGCGGGGCAGTCGATCGGCGCTCCCTCGTTGAAGGCCCCGTCGCGGATGGCGGCGACGCTGTTCTCGCGCGCCTCGTCCTGCGCGAGCGCGTAGAGGGCGTCGAAGAGGTCGTTGCGGGTTCGGAGCGTCGGGAAGCTCGCCCGCTCCGTCACGCGCCGCGGGTTCGCGGGCTGGCCGTCTCGCAGCGGGGCGGTGCTGGAGAGGAGGTAGGTGCGCTGGCAGCTCCCGGGGTCGAGCACGGTGACGGAGGCCATGGCGGTACCGTCGACGTAGCGGTCGGTGGCGGCGGTTCCCGTGCCGCGCGCCTGCGTGCAGGAGCCGGGGGGCGCGTCGGTCGCGGGGACGTCGGCGTCGGCCGCGGGCACGTCGGTCGCGGTCGCGTCGGGCGCGGCGACGTCGGGGCGCGATGCGTCCGCGCCGAGGTCGTCGGTGGCGGCGTCGGGGAGGTCGTCGGTGGGGGGCTCGTCGGTGCTGACGTCGGGGGGCACGGCGGGGGAGGGGGCGGCGTCGCAGCCGAGGGCGAGGGCGGCCACGAAGGGGAGGGCGAAGGACGGCGCGCGCATGGGCGGGCGCGATCATCGGCCGGCGCGGGCCCCGGCGCAACGGCGCGATGGGCGTTGCCGCGGGGCTCTGGGGCGCGCGACGATGGCGCCGCGATGCGCCTCTGCACCCTCAACGTCCACATGTGGTCCGACGCCTCGGGCCGCACCAACGTCGACCGGCTGATCGAGCTCCTGGCGGGCCTCCGCTGCGACGCGGTGGCGCTCCAGGAGGTGAAGCGCGACGGGCCGCAGCTCGCCCGGCTGGCCGACGCGCTCGGGATGGGGTTCGCGCTGGCGGCCGCGTCGTGGCTCGGCAACGCGCTCCTGTCGCCGCACCCGCTCGCGGCGGTGGAGGAGGCCGAGGTCACCATGGGGATGGAGGAGGGGCGCTGCGCGGCGATCGCGACGGTTCGAACGCCCGAGGGCGACCTGGACGTGTGCGCGACGCACCTCGACCCGCTCTACGAGGAGACGCGCGTCGGCGAGCTCGAACGACTGCTCGCGGCGCTGGCGCGGCGCGACGCGGCCCACGTGGTGATGGGCGATTTCAACGCGCTGCGCCCGTCGGACTACGGGCCCGCAGCGCTCGCCGCGATCGCAGAGAAGCGCGCGCGACACGACCGCGAGGAGCCCCGCGGCGAGGCGGTGGCGCGGATGGACACGGCGGGGTACGTCGACCTCTTCCGCCGCGCGCGCGCCGTCGACGATGCTGGCTACGCCGAAGCGCTCGCGCGGCCGCTCCCGCACGAGGCGCGCTCGACCTGCTGGGCGGGCACGCGGATCGACTACGTCTGGGGCTCTGCCGGGCTGGCGCGGCGCTTCCGCGTGCGGGCGGCGGAGGTCGTTGAGACGTCGGCGACGGACCACGCCGCGGTGGTGGTCGACCTCGCGGCGGTGTGAGGGAGCCCTACCGCGCGGCGATGATGATGATCTGCATCGCGGCGAGGAGCGCGACGGAGCGGTCGGGGTCGGCGAGCAGCGGGGCGAGGGCGTCGCAGTCGGTGCCGCGCGGGCCGATCGCCTGGGGCCACACCATCGCCGCGAGCCGCCGCACGGTGGCGTCGGAGGAGCCGAGCGCCTGGCGCACCGGGTCGAGCGCCCACGGGTCGCCCGCGTTGGCGAGCGCCCCGAGCGCGCGGATCGCCACGAACCCGTCGGGCCGCGCTGCCAACGGGCGAAGCGCTTCGATCGCGGCCTGGCGGTACTCCTCGCGGCGCACGAGCACGGCCCCGATGCGGATCGCCACCTCCGGGTCGCGATCGTCGAGCAGCGGGGCGAGGGCCGTCCCGCTCGACGCCGGGAGCGATGCCGCGGCGACGGCGGCCTGCGCGCGGAGCGGGGGCGTGGCGTCGGCGAGGACGCGGAGAACGTACGCGACGGCCCCCTCGTGGCTGCGGCCGACGAGCACGCGCGCGGCCTCCACCGAGAGGTTGGTCGGGGGAGCGACGAGCAGGGGTTCGAGCGTCGCCGTCGCCCCGTCGCCCGCGGCCGCGGCGAGCGCGGAGGGCGCGGTCATGCGGACGATCGCGTCGCGGTCTTGCAGCGCGGCGGCGACGGCGGGCGCGGCGGCCTCGCCCTGCGCGCCGAGGGCCATCACCGCGGCAGCTCGCACGGAGGGGTCGGCGTCGTCGCGGGCGCGCTCGGTGAGGACCTCCGCCGCGGCCGCGTCGCGACGTCGCCGCGCGAGCTCGCGGACGGCGGCTGCGCGGACGAGGGGGTCGGCGTCGTGGGCGAACGTGCCGAGACGTCGGACGGCGCTCCGGCCGCGCACGGTGACCATCGCGGCGATGCGGCGCTCGGCGTCGTCGCTTCGAAGCGCGGCGCGCAGGCGAGGGGGCGTGGGGCCGCGGCGTCCGTCCATTTCGAAGAGCGTGGCGGTGGCGCGGTCGCCGACCACGCCGGGGCGCGTCGCGAGCTGCTCGAGCGCCTCGCGGCCGGTCGCCCCGACGCCGCGGAGGGCGGCGAAGCCCGCGGCGCGGGTGCGCGCGTCGGCGCTGGCGGCGGCGTCGCGGATCACCCCGAGCGCCACGTCGGCGAGCAGGTCGGGGTCGCCGTCGCCTCGCTCCTCGACGTACTCGTCGTAGAGCCGGAGCGCGGCGGGGAGGTCGCCGGCAGCCACGGCGCGGCGAACGGGGCCCGCGGCGCCCGCGCAACCCAGGGCCGAGGCGAGCGCGAAGACGAGGGGGAGCAGCCGGGCGCGTGCCATCGGCGGAGAGCCTATGCAGATTCGCGCTGTGGTAGAAGCCCCCGCGTGCGCGTCGCGGTCACGGCCTCGGTCACCTGTGCGGCGGCGGCGGCCTTCGTTCCGCTGCTGGGGGTGGCGCAGCCCGCGCGCCCGACGGAGGGCGCGTCGGTCGACCGCGTGGTGGTTGCCGCGGGGCCCTTCGTGATGGGCGCCGACGCGGGCGGGGAGGCCGACGAGCGGCCGCGCCACACCGTCACCGTGGCGGCGTTTCGAATCGACCGGACGGAGGTGTCGCGCGGGGACTTCGCGCGCTGCGTGCGGGCGGGGCGGTGCGCGCCGCCGCGCGACGTGGGCCCGCGCTTCCGCGACGACGGGCAGCCGGTGGTGGGCGTGTCGTGGACGCAGGCGCGGGCGTACTGCGCGTGGGCCGGGGGCAGGCTCCCCACCGAGCGCGAGTGGGAGAAGGCCGCGCGCGGGACGGACGGGCGAACCTACCCGTGGGGCGAGGAGGCGCCGACGGCGGCGCGGGCGGTGTTCGGGCGGGGGCACGACGGCGCGCCCGACCGCGTGGGGGCGAGGCCCGCGGGTGCGTCCCCGTACGGCGCGCTCGACATGGCAGGCAACGTCTGGGAGTGGACCGAGAGCCCCTACGACCCCTTCGCCTACCGCCGGCCGGAGGTGGCCGTGACGTGCGACACCGCGCTCACCGCGCTCGCGGAGCTTCGTCGCGCAGGGACGCGGGGGTTCACCGGGAGCAACCCGCTCCCCGCCGCGTGCGAGCGCTCGCTCCGCGGCGGCGCGTGGAACTACGGCGCCCGCGGCCTCCGCGTGACCAACCGGGTGCACCACCCGCCCTCGTGGCAGATCGTCGTGGCCGGCTTCCGCTGCGTCGACGACGCGTCCCCACCGGGCGCCCGGTGAGGTCGCGCTTGAGCCGCGGGGGGCCGCGAGGGTAAAGACCCCGCGAGGGCCGTGATCGACCGCGCCGAGCTCGAACGAACGCTGGGGGCCCTCGACGGCTCGCACGCCACCGACGCGACGATCTCGCTGCAGGACTGGTCGCGCGCGGACGTCGAGGCGGGCCGCGTGGCGACGGCGCTCTCGCTCCCGCCGCTCGCGCTCGAGCTGCCCGACGGCCCGGCGCGCCGCGACGCGCTCGCCGACCTCGAGGTCCGCACGCTGCTCGGTCGCGGCGGGATGGGGCAGGTGTTCGCCGCGCACCAGCGGACGCTCCAGCGCGAGGTGGCGGTGAAGTCCGTCCGCGCCGACGCGCCGCCCAACGCCGAGCGCGCGCTCGTCGCCGAGGCGATGCTGATGGGCCACCTCGAGCACCCGGGCATCGTGCCCGTCCACGCGCTCGGCGCCGCGGGCGACGGCCGCCCCGCGCTGGTGATGAAGCGCGTCGAGGGCGTCGCGTGGCGCGCGCTCATCCGCGACCCCGAGCACCCGCACTGGGCCCGCCTCGGCGGCGCCGACGAGGGCAGGCTCGCGGCCCACCTGCGCGTCCTCCAGCGGGTGTGCGACGCGATCCATTTCGCCAACGAGCGCGGCGTCGTGCACCGCGACATCAAGCCCGACAACGTGATGGTCGGCGCGTGGGGCGAGGTGTGGATCCTCGACTGGGGCGTCGCCGTCGCGCTCCCGGGCGCGCGCATCACGCTCCCCGAGGCGGCCGAGCCCGCGCCCGAGTCGCGCCGCCGCGTGGTGGGGACGCCTGGGTACATGGCGCCCGAGATGGCGCTCTGCGACACGGTCGACGCGCGGACGGACGTCTACCTCCTCGGCGCGACGCTCCACGAGGTGCTCACGGGCGACATCCGCCACCCCGGCGTCAACCTCCTCGCGTCGGTGTGGCACGCGGCGCAGTCCGAGCCCTTCGCCTACGGGCCCGACGTCCCCGACGACCTCGCGGCCCTCTGCAACGACGCCACCGCGCGCGACCCCGCGCGTCGCCCGCAGACCGCGCTCGCCTTCCGCCAGCGCCTCGACGCGCACCTGCGCCACCGCGGCGCGCGCGCCCTGCTCGCCGCCACCGACCGCAAGCTCGAGGCGCTCCGCGCGGTGGCCGAGGGCGCGTCGGCGGCCGAGCGCGTGCGGGTGTACGAGCTCCTCGCCGCGTGCCGCTTCGGCTACGAGGAGGCCGCGAGCTCGTGGCCGGGCAACCCGCGCTCGGCGGCGGGCGAGCGGGAGGCGGTGCTCGCGGCGATCCGCTACGACGTCGCGGTGGGCGAGCTCGACGGCGCGCGCTCGCTCGCGGCGGGCGCGGGCGAGCTGCCGGCGGACGTGACGGCCGCGCTCGACGCCCTCGCGGCCGAGCGCGCGCGGCGCGAGGAGGAAGCGCGTCGCCTCGAGCAGCTCCGGCGCGACCAGGACGCGTCGCTGCTGGCGGGCCCGCGCGCGTGGATCTTCGCCGCGATGCTCGCGACGGCGCTCGCGATGAGCGGCCTGCGCGAGCTGGTGGTGCGGCGGGGGTTGGTGCCCGAGGCGCCCGCGGTGGTGGCGGCGCCCTTCGTCGCGCTCGCGGCCCAGGCGGCGATCGTGGGGGCCTTCCGCAAGGTGATCCTGGCGAACGCCTTCGGGCGCCGGCTGATCGCGGGGCTGATGCTGGCGGTGCTCACGACGGGGCTCTCGCACGCGCTCGCCTACGCCTTCGGGGTGCCGCTGGCGGGCGCGTACACCTACGACCTGCTGATGTGGGCGACGATGAGCGCCGCCCTCGCGGTGACGATGCTCCCGTGGTTCGGGTGGGTGGCGGCGGTGGCGGGGACGGGCGCGCTGGTGGGCGTGCTCGCGCCGGAGCGCGCGCGGGCGGCCTTCGTGGTGGTCCAGCTCGCGGTGGCGCTCATCGGCGCGCGACGGATCCGCCGGGGCGGGTGAGCGGCGGCGGGTTTGGGGGAGCGGGCGGGGGAGGAGCGAAACCGCAAGGGCGCAAGGGGCGCAAGGCGCCCACGAGATGCGCAACGCCTCGCACGGAAGTGCTTGCGCGCTCGATGTTTCGAGAAGGTGGAGCATCTGGCTCATCTGCTCGCGGCCCCGAGTGCCCAGGGTTCGCCCGCCTGCCCTCGCTGAGTGGTTTAGGCTCACCCTGGGCAACGGGCATGGGATTGCCCGGTCGGTACCGGGCTCCCAACGAGGCGACGGGGGCGACGCGCGACGTCCTCACCTCGCGCTGGCTCCCGGAATCCGCCACCGGGCGGATGATCCCATGCCGGTTGCCCAGGGTGAGCCTAACCCGTTCAGTGAGGGCGGGCGGGCGAACCCTGGGCACTCGGGGCCGCGAGCAGACGGACCAACCGTTCCTACTTCCGCGATCTCCAGGTAGACAAGCACTTCCGCGCGAGGCGTTGCGCATCTCGTGGGAGGCGTAGGGAGGGGAGGGGGGAAGGGGCAGAGGGGCGGTGGCGCCCGCGCACGCGGGGGGTGCGCGTCAGCGGCGGCGGCGCGCGCGGCCGAGCGCGGCGAGCGCGAGGAGCGCGGCGAGGGGCGCGGGCCCGCGCGTCTCGGACCCGCCGACGGCGCGGCAGCCGCACCCGGCGGAGGGGCCCGGCACGGTCGTCGATCCGTCGGGGCGCGCGGCGTCGTTGGAGGCCGCGTCCGGGGCGTCGCTCGCGCTCGCGTCGGCGGCGTCGTTCGCGCTCGCGTCGGCGGCGACGTCGCTCATGGAGGCGTCAGCCGCAGCGTCGGCGGTCGCGTCGGCCGCGGCGTCGGCGGTCGCGTCCGCGCCGGCGTCAGCGCTCACGTCCGCGGTCACGTCGGCGATCACGTCCGCGGCAGCGTCCGCCGCGGCATCGGGGCCCGCGTCGGGCATCGCGGGCTCGACCCGGCACATCGCGCTGCAGCCGTCGCCGTCGCGCGTGTTGGCGTCGTCGCACGCCTCGCCCGCCTGGACGAAGCCGTCGCCGCACCGCGCCGACCGGCAGCTCACGGTGCAGGCGTCGGTGTTGGCGAGGTTGCCGTCGTCGCACTCCTCGGCGCCGGCCTGGACGATCCCGTCGCCGCAGCGGGCGGCCACGCAGAGGTTGAGGCAGGCGTCCATGTTCGAGGTGTTGCCGTCGTCGCACTCCTCGGGGCCGTTGCGCGCGCCGTCGCCGCAGCGGGGCCCGGGGCCGTCGCAGGCCGCCGAGCAGGCGCCGTACATCCCGTTGCGCGCGCCGTCGTCGCAGAGCTCGGTGCCGTTGCGCACGCCGTCGCCGCAGCGGGCGGCGGCCACGGTGCACGACGCCGGGCACGCGCCGGCCGTGCCGTTGCGGGCGCCGTCGTCGCAGGTCTCGACGCCGGCGCGGGTGTAGCCGTCGCCGCAGCGGGCGTTGCGGCACATGGCCACGCACCCGTCGGTGTTGACGTCGTTGGCGTCGTCGCACTCCTCGACGCCGGCCTGGACGAAGCCGTCGCCGCAGCGGGCCGCCGCGCAGGTGGTGGTGCAGCCGTCGGCGTTGGAGGCGTTGCCGTCGTCGCACGCCTCCGCGCCCGCCCGCACCACGCCGTCGCCGCAGCGGGCGTTGACGCAGGTGTTGCGGCAGGCGTCGGTGTCGACGGTGTTGGCGTCGTCGCACTCCTCCGTGCCGTTGCGCATCCCGTCGCCGCAGCGGGCGCTCACGCAGGAGTTGCGGCAGGCGTCGGTGTCGACCGCGTTGCCGTCGTCGCACTCCTCGGCGCCGTTGCGGACGCCGTCGCCGCAGCGGTCGCCGGGGCCGGTGCACATGGCGTTGCAGTAGCCGTAGGTGCCGTTGCGGGCGCCGTCGTCGCAGAGCTCGCTCCCGTTGCGGACGCCGTCGCCGCAGCGGGCGGCGCCCATGGTGCAGGTGAGGTTGCACGCGCCGGCCGTGCCGTTGCGCGAGCCGTCGTCGCAGCTCTCGACGCCGGCCTGGACGAAGCCGTCGCCGCAGCGGGCGGCGTTGCAGGTGGTGAGGCAGGCGTCGGTGTTGACGGTGTTGCCGTCGTCGCACTCCTCGGTGCCGGCGCGGGTGAAGCCGTCGCCGCAGCGGGCGTTGCGGCACGTGGCCGTGCACGCGTCGGTGTTGGCGGCGTTGCCGTCGTCGCACTCCTCGACGCCCGACTGCACCGCGCCGTCGCCGCAGCGGGCGTTGAGGCACGAGTTGCGGCAGGCGTCGGTGTCGACCGCGTTGCCGTCGTCGCACTCCTCGGGGCCGTTGCGCACGGAGTCGCCGCAGCGCGGGCCGACGGCGGTGCAGCCGGCGTTGCAGTAGCCGTAGGTCCCGTTGCGCGCGCCGTCGTCGCAGGCCTCCCCCGCCTCGCGGACGCCGTTGCCGCAGGAGGCCGCGCCGACGCGCTCGTAGGCGCCCATGTCCATGGCGGCGCCGCCGATGCCGTCGCCGTCGAGCGGGCGGAGGGTGTGGTCGAGGTCGTGGTCGGGCGCGCCGGAGGCCGAGGCGGCGTCGATGCAGAAGCTCCCGCTCTGGAGGTGGAGGTCGCGGCCCGCGGCGTTGACGTAGAGGGGGTTGGCGGAGATGGTGCCGGCGCCCGCGCCCGACGCGCCGCCGTAGTTGCCCGAGGCGTTGCCCCAGACGTCGGAGTAGGTCGGGCTGATCGAGGCGCTGGCGGAGTAGACGCCGTAGCTGCCGTTCTGCGTGATGACGCTGTTGCGGATGGCGCCGCGCGCGCCGGTGGAGGCGAGGTAGACGGCGGCGCTTCCGTTGGCGTGCAGGGTGCTGTTGGTGAGGTTGGCGGTGCCGCTGCCGGAGACGTACACGCCGTAGCTCGACGACGAGGTGACGAGGGCGTTGACGAGGTCGAGGCTGCCGCCGCTGACGTAGAACGCCGTCCCGTTGACGTTGGCGTCGGCGGCGTCGATCGCGACCGCGCCGGCGGTGACGGAGACCGCGGTGGCGTTGGTGTTGAAGACCAGGTCGCTCAGGCGCGACATGCCGGTGGACTCGAGGGCGAGGCCCGTCGCGGCGTCGCGGATGGTGGCGTACTGGAGCGTGATGGACGTGGCGCTGGGGGGGAAGACGATGCCGTGCCAGTTGTTCTGCCCCGACGAGGCGGCCTGGAAGACGACGCGGCTGGTGGCGGTGCCGACGGCGTCGAGGCGGCCGAACACCGTGAGCTCGGGGCGCGAGGTGTTGCGCCCGGCGGCCATGAGGTCGGAGGTGGCGAAGCGGAGGGTCACGCCGGGCTCGACCGTGACGGTGACGCCGGGCGGGACGGTGAGGTCGCCGGCGACGGTGTAGGGGCTGCCGGCAGCAGTGATGCGGGTCGACGTCCAGAGCGTGCCGTGGAGCCCCGGGGTGGCGTCGCCGGTGTAGGGGAGCGCGCCCTGGTCGCCGCCGGTGCTCGCGGAGTTGCGCGACGGGGAGTTGGAGGTGAGCCGGAGGTTGGAGCTCGCGTTGACGTAGAGGGGGTTGGTGGAGAGCGTGCCGGCGCCCGCGCCCGACGCGCCGCCGTAGTTGCCCGAGGCGTTGCCCCAGACGTTGGACGACGTCGGGGAGATCGAGGCGCTGGCCGAGTAGACGCCGTAGCTGCCGTTCTGCGTGATGATGGAGTCGGCGATGGAGCCGCGCGCGCCGGTGGAGGCGAGGTAGACGCCCGCGCTCCCGTTGGCGTGGACGGTGTCGCCGGTGAGCGTCGCGGCGCCCGAGCCGGAGACGTAGACGCCGTACGACGACGAGCGGACGAGCTGCGTGTTGGCGACGGTGGTGGTGCCGCCGCTGACGTACACCGCCGTGCCGTTGAGGGTGAAGGTGCCGCCGTCGACGACGGGCGTGCCCGCGCTGGAGGAGAGGCCCGTCGCGCAGGTGCGCACCTCGCCGCCCACGATGCGGAGCGCGGTGCCGGCGGCCTCGTTGGTGACGCCCGACGCGGCGTCCTGGAGGAAGGTGTGCTGGAGGAGCACGTTGCTCGCGCCCGAGGCGACGATGATGCCGTACCAGTTGTTCTGGCCCGCGCTCGCGGCGTGGATGGTGACGGTCGACGACGGCGTCCCGTTGACCACCATCGCCCCCTCGACGAGGAACTCCACGCGCGACGTGTTGCGCCCCGCCGCGAGGCCGTCGCTGGTGGCGACGCGCACCTCGGTGCCGGCCTCGATGGTGAGCGTCGAGCCGGCGGGCACGCGGATGTCGCCGTTGATGACGTAGGGCCCGTCGGCGGCGCGCCACGTCTGGTTGATGATGTTGCCGCCGGCGATGGTGACGAGCGCGTGCGCGTCGGGCGCGGCGGCGACGAGCGCGCCGGCAAGGGAGGCGCCGAGGGCGAGGCGGGAGAGCGGGCGTGGGGAAGGCATCCAGAAGCTCCGGGGGTGGTGGCGCTGCCCGTGTGGGGGGCGGCGCGGGGGCGCGGAGTCTACCCACGCCCGGTCGCGGGGGAAGGGGCGCCCCCGACGAATCACGCGTCGACAGAACGCCGCGTGAACGCCGCCCCCGGGCGCCGCATCCCAACGGCGCGCCATGAAGACCCGACGCGCGCTCGCGCTCGCCGCACTGCTCGCCACGCCCCTCGGCTGCTACACCGGGATGGCCCCGTACGCGCGGCCGCACGCGGTGATCCGCCGCGACCCCGCGCGCCTCTTCGACGCCGTGCGCGAGGCCGCCGCCGCGCAGGGCCTCCGCATCGTGAACGAGCGCCGCGACCGCGGGCTCGTCGAGGCCGTCACCGCGACCGTCCCGCTCGGCGACATGAAGTCCCGCGAGCGCTGGAGCTTCGCCGTGCGGGCCCACGACGTCGCGGTGGAGATGCACCCGGAGACCGCGCTCGAGGGCGAGACCCGCTGGGAGCGCGACACCCGCGTGTGCGACTGCTACCAGTACGCGCGGGAGCGGGAGATGCTGCGGGCGATCCGCGCGCGCGCCGACGCGTCCGTCGCGCGCGCCGGCGGCGGCTGATCAGAAGGCGACGGCGCAGGCGAGGCCCGGCGCGCCGAGCGCGGGCGCGCACACCGGGGTGAGGCGCGCGGCGCCCTCGGGACGACGCGAGGGCGCGGCGACGAGGAGGATCACGCCGGTGACCGCGAGCGCGCCGCCCGCGACGAAGCCCGCGATGCCGAGGGGCTCGCTGAGCGGCTCGCCGCGGTCGTCGGTGACGGCGAAGCCCGCGACGCCGAGGCCGAGCCCGACCGCGCCCAGCCCGAGCGCGGCGCCGCCGAGGCCGAGCATCAGCGAGCGACGTCGGTTGCTGGCGCGCGCGTCGCCGTCGACCGGCGGGGGCGGCGTCGCGACGTCGGCGCGGAGGTGCACGCGCAGGGTGGTGGGCTCCGTGCCCGGCGCGATGGTGGTCCGCTCCTCGACGGGGGCCGAGCCGGGCTGCTCGACGCGCACCGTGGCGGCGCCCACCGCGAGGCGGATCGGCGCGCCGAGCGGGCACGCGCCGCGCGCGGTCCCGTTGACGGTGACGGTGGCGCCGGCGGGCGTGCACTCGACCACGAGCGAGCCGACGTGGGCGGAGACGGCGCGGAGCTGCTCGTCGATGCGCGCGCGGTTCTCGACGACGAAGGCGTCTTCGGTGGCGGCGAGGCCGGCGCGGAGGTGCTCGTCGGCGGCGAGCCACTCCTCGAGGGCCATCTCCGCGAGCCCCTGGCGGATGACCGCGCGCGGCTCGTGGGTGCGCTCGTAGAGGGCGCGGAAGAGGTCGCGCGCCTCGGCGTTGCGCCCCTGCTGCCGGAGCCGGTTGCCCTGGTTGTGCTGGGCCTCGACGTCGTCGCGCGCGGCGCGGTCTTCGCGGCCGCGGGGCTGCGCGGAAGCCACCACCGGAGCGGCCAGCGCGGCCGCGAGCACCATCCCAGAGAGCCAGCTCGTGCGGGTCATCGGCGCCGATACGTGTACGGTCGAAGCGCCTTGGGAGGCAAGCGCCTGACGCGCTTCAGAAGATCGGGACGGCCGGGCGGCCGGGGCGCCGTCCGGCGTCGCGCACCGGGCGGCCCGCGTCGCGGCGGTGGGGGCCGCGCACGCGGGGGTCGCCGTGGGGGTCGTCGGGTTCGTCGGCGTCGGCCGTCGCAGCGACCGCGGCGTCGAGCGCGGGCGGGAGGGACGCATCGAGCGCGGCGGGCGCGACCGCGACGTCGGGCTCGGCTTGCACGGCCGGCGCGTCGGGCGCGGCGGGGACGAGCGCAACGTCGGGCTCGGCGGGCACACCCTGCGGCGCGGCGTCGGGCGCGGCGAGGGCCGCGGGCGCGTCGGGCGCGGCGCTCCGCACGCTCGCGGCGGCGGGGGGGCGCGGGGTGGCGCGCGGCTCCCCGTCGCCCCCGCGGGCCTTCATGAACACCACCGCGAAGGCCGCTACGCCGAGCGCCGCGAACACCGCGATGACGGCGACCGCGCGGCCCGCGCCGCGCTTCGGCGGGGCGGAGATGCCCGGCCGCGACACCTCACCCGACGCGAGGTTGAGCGTGCCGAGCGGCGGGCCGCCGGGCATCCCGATCACGGGCGGGTACGAGCCCGGCGGCGGGTACTGCCCGGGGGGCTGCGAAGGCGGCTGGGGGTACGCGGCGGGGCCCACGGGCGCGATGGCCGGCGCGATCGGCTGGCTCATCTCGACGGTGGATTTGTACGCGGGCATCTTCCCCGTCGGCTGACGCGGCGGCATCCCGTGGAGCTGGTCGATGTCCATCGCCAGCGTGCCGGTGCCGACGGCGTCATCGGGCGGGGCGGAGGGGTACCCCCCGCTCGGCGCGCCGTGCGGGTGCATCGTGCGCGAGGCCGACGTGTCGTGCGAGGAGGTGGCCGGGTGCTGCGGGGGGCCGGCGGCGTGCGGCCCCGACGCGCGGACGCCTTGCGTGGCCTGGAAGCCCTGCGGAAACTCCCCGTCCTGCGACGTGGTGTTGACCAGCTCGGTGGGCTCGTCGACCGGGGGCTGGCTGCCGACGGCGGAGCCGTAGCCGAGCTGCGAGGCCCGCGCGTGCGTCGCGTCCTCGTCGTGGCTCGCGAAGCTCGGCGTGGCGGCGGGCGCCGGCGGGAGCACCGAGCGCGCCGTGGTCGGCGGCGGCGCGTCGTACTGGCCCTCCATGAACTCCGCGTACCACCGCTGCTGCGCCGCGGGCGACGCGAAGGGGAGGAGCGCGCCGCCGAAGTCGCGCATGGTCGCGTAGCGGTCGTCGGGGCGGCGCTGCATCGCGCGGGCGACGACGGCCTCGAGGGCGGGGTCGACGTCGGGGCGCATCGCGCGGAGGGGCGCGGCGTCCTCCGAGGTGATCGCCGTCATCAGCACGAGCAGCGTGTCGGAGTAGAAGGGCTTGCGGCCGGTGAGGCCCTCGTAGAGCACGACGCCGAGCGACCACTGGTCGGCGCGGCCGTCGAGCGTGCGCGCCTGCATCACCTGCTCGGGGGACATGTAGCAGGGCGTGCCGAGCAGGGCGTTGGTGCGGGTGAGCTCCATCCCCTGCGCCTCGACCTTGGCGATGCCGAAGTCGAGGAGCTTCGGGTGCCACTGGTTGTCGGGGGTGACGGTGAGGAGGAAGTTCTCGGGCTTGAGGTCGCGGTGGACGATGCCGGCGTCGTGGACGGCGGCCACCGCGGAGACGATCGGGAGCAGCAGGTCGACGGCGGTCTCCACCGGCAGCGGGCCGGCGCGGCGCATCAGGGCCTGGAGGCTCTCGCCCTCCAGGAGCTCCATGCCGAGGAAGGCGACGCCCTCGTGGGCGCCGTAATCCACGACCTCCACCGAGTGCGGGTGCCGGAGGCGCGCGGCGGCCATCGCCTCGCGCTCGAAGCGCGCGAGCGCGTCGGGGTGCGTGAGCGTCCGGTCGTGCAGGAGCTTGAGCGCCACGCGCCGCCCGAGCGGGTACTGCACGGCCTCGTAGACGATCCCGAACGACCCCACCCCGATGGTTCGGACGATCTGGTACCGCCCGAAGGCCTGGCCGGGCTGGAGGGTGCTGCTCAGGGAGGGGCCCATGGGCCTCGGGTCACCGTCGTGCGTGCGGGAAGATCAGGGGGAAGGGGCTACCGCGCAGTTGTCCCGTTTCCGCCGTGCGATGTCAATTCCAGGGTGGAGTATGCTCGCGCCGGCCGCCACGATGACCGAGACCATCACCCGAATCGACGCGCTCTCGCGGGGTTTCCGCGCGAAGTACCTCCGCCACGCCGACCTCGAGGCGCAGATGCGCGCCTGGGCCGAGGCCTTCCCGAAGCTGGTCCGCCTCCAGTCGATCGGGCGCACGCCCGAGGGGCGCGACCTGCTGCTCCTGACGATCGGCCCCGAGCCCGACCGCGCGCGGCCCGCGGTGTGGGTCGACGGCAACATGCACGCGATGGAGGTGTGCGGCTCGAGCGTGGCGCTCTCGATCGCGGAGGACTTTTTGCGGCTCCACCTCGAGCCCGACGTCGAGCTCCACGGCCTGCCCTACGGCGTGCGCGAGCGGCTGCGCGGGGTGCTCGTCCACGTGCTCCCGCGGATGTCGCCCGACGGCGCGGAGGCGGTGCTCTCGACGGGGGTGTACGTGCGCTCCGCCCCGCGCGACGGGCGCCCCGACGGCGCGCGGGCCCGGTGGCGCGGCGCGGACGTCGACGGCGACGGCCTCGCGCTGGTGATGCGCAAGGAGGACCCCGGCGGCGAGTACGTCGAGGCGCCCGAGGTGCCGGGGCTGCTGGTGCCGCGGCGCGTGGACGACCCGGGGCCGTACTACAAGGTCTACCCCGAGGGCTTCGTCGACAACTTCGACGGGCACCACATCCCGTCGCCGCATTTCCTCTCGGACAACGACACCGACCTCAACCGCAATTTCCCCTGGTCGTGGGCGCCGGACCACGAGCAGGAGGGCGCCGGGCGCTTCCCGCTGAGCGAGCCGGAGTCGCGCGCGGTGGTGGAGTTCACGTCGCGGCGGCCGGAGATCTTCGCGTGGCTCAACCTTCACTGCTTCGGCGGGGTGTTCATCCGGCCGATGGGGCACAAGCCCGACGCGAAGATGGACCGCGAGGACCTCGAGGTCTTCCGCCAGGTGGCCGAGTGGGGCGAGAAGCACGCGGGGTACCCCACGGTGTCGGGCTTCGAGGAGTTCACGTACGAGCCCGACAAGCCGCTGCACGGCGACCTCAGCGACTACGCGTACATGCAGCGCGGCGCGGTCGCGTACGTGTGCGAGCTGTGGGACCTCTTCGCCCGCCTGGGCATCCCGCGCAAGAAGCCCTTCGTCGACCACTACGCCCAGCTCACCCGCGACGACCTCGTGCGCCTCGGCCAGTGGGACGCCGAGCACAACGCCGGGCGCATCCTCCGGCCCTGGCGCCCCTTCGTCCACCCGCAGCTCGGCGTGGTGGAGGTCGGCGGCGTCGACCCCCGCGTCGGCATCTGGAACCCCCCGCCCGACCTCATCGGCGAGGTCTGCGCGCGCCAGGCCGCGGCCTTCCTCCGCGTCGCCGCGATGGCCCCCGCGCTCGAGATCACCCACGCCGGCGCCGAGCCCCTCGGCGACCACCTCCACCGCGTGATGGTCACCGTCGAGAACCGCGGCTACCTCCCCACCTACGGCCTCTCCTCCGCCCGCGCCCTCTCATGGAACGGGCCCCTCCACGCCGAGCTCGTCGCCGACGGCTGCTCGGTCGTCGGCGACCACCCCGCGCGCCGCGAGGTCGGCCACCTCGACGGCTGGGGCCGCGGGCTCCACGGTCACGCCTCGCTCTTCTTCCTGCGCAGCCGCGGCAACACCGGCGCGCGCCACCTCGAGTGGGTCGTGCGCGGCCGCGGCCACGTCACCGTGCGCGTCGGCGGCCCCCGCGTGGGCTTCGTCGAGCGCACCGTCGCCGTCCACGAGCCGTGACCCCGCCCGACGCCCGACGTCGCCGCTTCGGCCCGGTCGCGCCGCCGCCCTCCGCGACCGTCGCGGTGGGGGTCGGCGAGGCGCTCCTCGTGCCGCGCAAGCTCTCGCTGGAGGAGGGCGAGCGCCGCGGCCGCGAGGCCATTCAAGAGGGCCTGCTCCGACCCGCCGACAGCCACACCGCCGACATCGAGGGCGCGCTGCTCGTGTGGGTCCCCGTCTGGCGCGTCGACCTCGCCGCCGACTCGTTTCACGTCGGCGTCGCGCGCGCCACGGACGCGAAGGGGCGGCTGAAATGGGCGCTCCCCACCGGCGGCACGCGGCACCTCGACGCGGTCGAGCTCGTGGGTGCGCGCAAGCTCCTTCCCTTCGACATCACCCCGTCGCTCGAGCTCCCGCTCGCGGCGATGAAGTCCCGCGCCGAGGTGGCGCTCGACGACGGCGAGGAGCTCTCGCCCGACGTCTCCCGCGACGAGGCCGTGGCCGAGGCCTCCGCGCGCGTCCGCCGGGCCGTCCAGCCGGCGCGCGCCATCTACCGCGACACGGAGGTGCGCGTCCGCTCGGTGGCGCTCTGCCACGTCCCGGTGTGGCTCCGTCGCTACCGCTACGCCGGCGAGGCGGCGCGGGCGCGCGAGGGCGAGTCGGAGGAGTGCCATGTGGCGGTCTCCGCTCACGACGGGCGGGTGCTGAGCGAGCGCCACCCGTCCGCGATGCGGGCCATCGCGGGGCGGGTGAAGCGGCTCTTTCGGCGGGGGTGAAGGGAAGGGGAGGCGGCGGGGGCGCGTCAGCTCTGAACGATGCCGCCGTCGGCTTCGCACTGGAAGTCCGACTTGCCGGGGTCGCAGGCGAGGCTGAAGGACTCGAGCGGGAGGTCTTCGAGGACGCGGGGCATCTCGTACGGCTCGCGCCCGGTCGAGGGGGAGGTGGGCAGGTCGTGGTCAGCCATGGGGGTCGTGTCTCCGGTAGGGTTGGCAGTAGGTTGCACGATCACCGCAGGATGATCACGGTCCCGGCGCCGGTCGAACGCGCGATGGCGGCGTCGGGTGCCCCATCCCCGTCCACGTCGCCCACCCACGCGGCCCCGCTGAAGGGCTGCGTGGCGGCGCCGGTGAAGGGGACCTGGAGGTCGGCCAGGAGGGGGTTGAGGCCCGTCCAGCTCGCGCGGCCGGTGAAGACGTAGAGCCGCGGGTCGGTGCCGTTGACGCCGTTGGAGCCGACGAGGAGGTCGGCGCCGATCGGCGAGGGCACCAGCAGCGACGGGCGCAGCGAGCCCGGCGCGACGATCGACGCGATGCGCGTGCCGAAGGCGTCGGCGGTGGCCGTGGCGGGCAGCGTCGAGTCGATGGTGGGGCCGGCGGTGAGGCCGCCGCTGGTGTTGCCGAAGTAGAGGGCGACCGAGCCCGGGCCGCGGGCGGCGGTGCCGACGGCGAAGTCGCCGCGGCCGTCGCCGTCGAGGTCGCCGGGGCCGCCGACCGCGAACTGGCCGAGGTTGTTGGCCGCGGTCACGGTGCCGGGGCGGTTGAGGGCCGCGTCGACGAGGGTGAGCCCGACGGGGGTCGCGGCGGCGCGGCCGGCGAAGACCGCGGCGGCGGCGGGCACCGTGGTGGCGCCGTAGCCGATGGCCAGGTCTTCGCGGGTGTCGTTGCCGACGACGCGACCGATGCCCGCCAGCGTGCGACCGAAGAGCGTGTCCATCGAGCTGTTGCGGATGGTCACGTCCGCCGCCGCCGGCGCGAGGGTGCTCGGGAAGGTGGTGCGCCCGAAGAACACCAGCACGGCGCCGCGCGAGGTGGACTGCGGGGCCGACGCGGCGATGTCGTTGAGGCCGTCGCCGTTGAAGTCGCCGACGCGCGTCAAGGCGAAGCCGAGCGAGGCGGTGGCGAACTCGCCGGTGCCGCCGCCGATGGTGACGTTGGCGTTGGCGGCGACGTAGGGGGTGGTGGCGGGGTTCCAGGTGCGGCGGCCGAAGAAGACGTAGACGGCGCCAGGGCCGAGGGAGGCTGCCGCGAGGGGCCCGGGCTCGGCGATTGCGACGTCGCCGAGGCCGTCGCCGTTCACGTCGCCGAGCGACGCGACCGACGCGCCGAAGCGGTTGCCCGTGTTGCCGCGGAACTCCGTGTACCGCGTCGCCGAGATGCCCGTCGCCGAGCCGAAGTAGATCCGCGCGACGCCGGCCCAGACGCCGGAGGTGCTGCCAGACGCGACCACGAGGTCGGCGAAGGAGTCGCCGTTCACGTCTCCGCCGCCCGACAGGTCGCCGCCGAGGGCGACGGGCACGTCGGTGACGGTATCGCGGAGGAGGTCGATCGACAGCGACGCGGTGGTGCCGACCACCGAGCTCGGGAGCCCGCCGCGGTCGATCGAGCGCATCGCGAAGTAGTAGGGGCGGCCGAGGCGCAGGCCCGTCACGTCGACCTGGTTGGCCGCGCCCGGCATCCCCGGCGTCGCCGACGCGGTGATCGGGATGGCCATCGCGAAGTTCGCGTCGGTGATCGGGAGCGTGCCGTAACGGAGCTCGTAGCGGGTGACCGCGCGCGTGCCGCCGCCGGGGGCGGGGTCGGCGCCGTCGACCCAGCTCAGCCGCACGGTGCCGGCGCGGCGGGCGGAGGCCGGCGTCGTGGGAACGGCCACCGCGAGCATCGTCGGCGCGGTCGGCGCCTGCGTGTCGACGGTGACGGTGACGGTGGCGCGGCCCACGCCGCGGCCGGGGACGGTGGCCGTGGCCGCGGTGAGCACCACCGCGTCGCCCTGCGGGAGCATCACGTTGGAGAAGGTGACCGTGCCGCCGGCGGCGACCGTGCCCATCACCGCGGGCGAGGTGCCGACGGTGAGCGAGACGGCCGTGCCGACGGGCGCGTCGGAGCGCAGCGTGACGTTGGTGGTGGCCGAGGCCGAGAAGACCTGGCCCGGCGTCGGCGTCGAGAACGACAGCGTCGGCGGGTTGCCGACCTCCACCGTGCACGGCGCGGTGGTGGTGGTCGCGTTGCCCGCCGGGTCGGTGGCCGAGGCCGTGAGCGTCGTGGTGCCCGCCTGGAAGCGCACCGCCATGAAGCGCCCGCGGCCAGCGGGGAGCGAAGGCGCCATCAGGGTGAGCGTGGTCGGCATCCCCCCGGCGCGCGTGAGCGTGAGCGTCACCGGGTACACGTCGCTGGTCACGTCGATGTCGCTCGTGCCCGTGCCGTCGGTGCCCGGGGTGACGGTGAGGCCGCACGTGACGATGGACACCGTGGGCGCCACCGAGTCGACGAAGAGCTGGACGGAGGGCGAGCGGCCGGTGTCGCCGCCGTCGGTCACCGCCACCTGGAGGGTCGGGTTGGCCGCCACGGTGTCGGTGGGGCGCGACGGCGCCGGCGACGTGTCGAGGACGGTGACGCGCGGGAAGCGAGCGATGCCGACGAAGCCCATCCCGAGGGCCGCGCAGGGGTCGCCCATCGCGGTCGGGGCCACCGCCACCGGGGGCACCGCGGGCGTCGTCGTCTCGCCGTTGAAGAAGAGGCTCGCCATCCCGGAGGCGCGGTCGGTGCACGCGACCACGTCGGCCTGGAGGCCCGCGGTGGCCGGGTCGGCGTCGCGCGTGCGGTTGAGGATGGTCGCGCGGTCCATCGCGTCGTACGCGGCGGGAGCGACGATGCGGACGCTGGGGAGCGTCGACTGGCAGCGGATGTCGGTGATCGTGCGGCGGGCGACGTTGCCGGCCTCGTCGCGCGCCGTCACCTCGACGGCGAAGGGCGCGTTGCCGGTCGGGCAGGTGAGCTCGACGCAGGTGTCGGCGCTCGTGCTCGCGACCGTGGCGCAGGTGGGCATCGCGCCGTCCTGCGCCGCGCAGAGCTCCTGCCCCATCTCGCTCGAGCGCCCGCACACCTGAAACTGCACGCCCGACGTCATCGGGTTGCTGTCGGCCGACACGCCGATGGTGGCGCCCATCGCGGGCCGCGCGACCGTGAGCGTCGGGGCGGTGGAGTCGACGGTGAAGGTCGACTCGGCCGACATGCCGCTGTTGCCCGCGCGGTTGGTGCACACCGCGCGGACGCGGTAGGCCCCGTCTGGCGCGAGCGCCACGTTGCGGAACTGCGCCATCCCACCCATCACCGCCGCGCGCAGCGGGAAGGTGCTGTTGGAGACGAAGAGCTCGACCTCGCGGCCGTCCTCGATGTCGGTGCCGACCGTGAAGGCCGTCGTGAAGCGCATGCCCGGCGAGGCGTTGTCGGCCTCGTTGAGCGTCGAGCGCGCGGGCGCCGTGATCTGGCACCGCGGGAGGTTGCAGCTCACCGTCACCGTCGCGGTGGCGCACGGGGCCATCACCCCGTCGGCGCGCACCTGGAGGGTCTGCATGCCCCCGGTGTCGAACATCACGTTGGGGAAGGTGACGATCGAGCCCGCGACCGTGGCCGTCCCCGCCTCGCGCCCGCCGATCTCGAGCACGAGCATCGTGCCCGCGGGCGCGTTGGTCGACACCTGCACGTTGGCGGTGAAGCCGTTGGAGCAGTCGCGGTCGGAGTCGTCGGCGATGCCGAGCACCGCGTCGGCCGTCGGGCGGACGAAGCGCGTGTCGCCGCACGACGACGGCGCGTCGGGCTGGACGTCGTCGGGCGCGTCGGCGACGTCGCCGTCCTCCACGTCCGTCGACGCCTCGTTGACCACGTCGCGGTCGCCGGGCACGTCCCGGCTCGCGTCCGGGGTCGGCGGGTCGTCCGGACAACCCGTCATCGCCGCCGCGAGCGCGGCCAGCAAGAATCCTCGAGTGATCATCTTCGACATCGTCCTACCTCGTGGCAGAGATCGGCTCCTACCTATCACAGTCCGTCACGCGTTGCGCCCCCGTCGTCCGTTGGCAAGCGTGGCGTTTCGCCCCCGCCGCGCCCGGCCCGGAGCAGGCGCGACGCGGGCACCAGCGCCGCCCCCTCGGGAGGCGCGGGCGCCTTGCGGATCCACGGGTGCCGCAGCGCGCGGGCGTCGTCGTCGGGCGTGCGCACGTCCGGGGTGGGCCGAATCTTCCCGTGGGACTCGATGGCGTACGGGCCGACGGCGGGGTCGCGGCCCGGCTCGCAGTCCTCGCGGGGGGGGAGCACCTCGAGCCCGCCGGCGGCGGCCTCGTAGCGGGCGCGGGCCTGCGCGCAGGCGAGGGCGTAGGGGCCGAAGTAGTCGCCGCCCTGGTGGAGCGCGGTGGCGTGGCAGCGCTGGCAGGCGGGCACGAGCGCGCAGTCGCGGCAGCCGTGGACGTCGGCCCACGACACGCCGCGGAGCATGGTGAGCGTCTCCGAGCGGAGCACCGCGGCGAAGCCCTCGGCGCGGGCGTCGCCGACGCGGACGGGGGTGTCGGTGCAGGGCTGCACTGCCCCGTCGGGGAGCACGACGACGCCGCTCCGCCCGACACCGCAGGGGCTGACGCCGAGGCGCCCGGCGCGCTCCCGGTCGGGGTCGGCGGCGGGTGCCCAGGGGGTGAGCAGGCCCGAGGCGAGGAGCTGCGCGGGCGACGCGGAGACCTCGAGCGGGGCGAGCGAGCCGTCCTCCATGGCCGTGAGCGTGGCCCCGGCGCGGAAGGCGCAGTCGAGCTCGCGGGCGAGGCGCGCGACGCCGGCGGCGCCCTCGGTGGAGAGGGCGGTCTGCGGGCTCTTGAGCACGACGCGGAGCCCGCGGGCGCGGAGCGCGCGGACGCCGGCGACGGTGCGCTCGAAGGAGCCCGGGACGCGCGTGACGGCGTCGTGCTCAGCGGCCGCGGCCGAATACACGCTGACGTGGACCTCGTAGAGCCCCACCTCGGCGAGCCGCGCGGCGAGGGCCTCGTCGACGAGGAAGGCGTTGGTGTAGAGCCGAACGGCGAAGCCGCGGGCGCGGGCGTGGGCGAGGATGTCGAGGAGGTCGTGGCGGAGCGTCGCCTCGCCGCCCGAGACGTTGAGCGTGAGGACGCCGGCCTCGGCGAGGTCGTCGAGGAGGCGGCGCAGGTCGTCGAGGCCGAGCTCGCCCTTCAGGCCCTGCACCTGGTAGCAGTGCCGGCAGGCGTGGTTGCAGCGGTCGGCGACCTGGAGGTGGACGCCGACGGGCGCGCCCTTGCGGGCGGCGAGCGCCTGCACGAGGGCGCGCCCGCTGGGGTAGCGCGGGGAGGGGGCGCTCACGGCGAGGGCTCCGTGGTGACGAGGCCGCGCGCGCGGAGGTCGTCGAGGAAGGCGTCGACGTCGCGCCGGGCGGCCTCCGCGTCGACGTCGTAGCGCTCGCAAAGGGCGTCGACGAGCTCGCCGACGGTGGCGTTGTCGCAGCGCTCCCAGAGGAAGCTCCCCACGCGGTTGAGCAGCCGGATGCGGTTCGCGTCCATCGAGATGATGGCCACCTCGTCTTCGACGCGCCGCCACGCGGTGTCGCGGGCGCGCTGGACGCGGGTCGTGGGGGTCATGGCAAGGGCTCCGTCGCAAGCGCCTGGTCGAGGGGGTCGAGGTCGCGCGGCCCGCGCGTGGCCGCCGCGCGCCCGAAGGGCACCCCGAGCGCGAGCGCGGACGCTATCACGAACCGCTCGCCCGCAAGAGCGTCGCGCGCCGGGGCCCGGGCACAGTGCCGCATGACCACCACGGTTGCGCCCGACCGCGGGAGCCATTCAAAGCCGGGGCGCTCGCCCCGCTCGAGCCGGGCGAGCGCCCGCACGCGGGCGCCCCCGGCCGCGTCGAGCTCGGGGCGGCGGTCGCCGGCGAAGGGGAAGGCCCACGCCGTGGGCTCGGGCCCGGCGGCCGCCACCACCGCGTTGTGGGCGAAGGAGCGCCCGCCCGAGAGCGCCGCGAGGGTGGTCTTTCCCGTCCCGGGCGGGGCGAAGAAGAGCGCCACGCCGCCCGCCACGCGCACCGCCGCGCAGTGGAGCACGACGCACCCGGCCGACGGGGCGCGCTGGGCGAGGAGGGCCGCGAGCGCGGTGACCAGCGCGCGTGGGCGCCCCGGCGCGAGGGTGACGACGTCGCCCGACACCGCGTAGCCGTCGCCCGCGAAGCCCTCAGGGTCGCGTGCTCCGGGCGCGGCCCCGGCCCGCACGACGAGCTCGACGTCGCCCGGCGCGGGCGCCACGCACCAGCGCTCGAGCTCGGGCGGGAGCGCGACCCCGTCGAGCGCGAGCGCGCAGCGGAGCGGGCCGAACGCGAGCGCTGCCCTCATGCGAGCAGGGCCTCGAGGGCGCCGTCGACGGGGTCGTCCTTGGCGAGGGCGAGGCGCCAGACGGGGGTGGCGGCGGTGAGGTCGGCGGCGAGCGAGAGCAGCGCCGACGCGTCGCCGCCCCGCACGAAGCGGACGGTGCAGCGCAGCACGCGGGCGAGCGCCTCGCCGGGCGCGACGCGCGTGAGCGAGAGCGACGGGGCCTTCTCCAGCAGCGCGATCGCGCGCAGCGGGCGGCGCTGCGGGGCCGTGGCCCGCGCGTACTCGCCGACGAAGGGGAGCGCGTAGGCCCACCACGTGCCCTCCTCGCGGCGGAGCGCGACCTGGTCGTCGGAGAGCACGCGGTCGTGCGGGAGCTTGCGCGTCGTGGTGGTCTTGCCCCCGCCGGTGGCGGCCATGAACACCACCGCGCCGCGCGGGTCGCCGTAGCCCGCGGCGTGCACGAGGAGCCCGCCGCGCGCGGGGAGCTCGTGCGAGAGGATGAGCCGCAGCGGCGTGTCGAGCGGCGTCGCGTCGACCACCGCGGGGCGCGTCGAGAGCCCGCCCACGCGCTCGCCCTCCGCGCGCCGCGCGTCGGGCCGCCAGAGGAGCGCGTCGGTCTCGCGGAGGAAGTACACCGACCCGTCGTCGCGGAGCGTCCCCTCGGCGCCGGGGTAGGGGACCGACGGGGGCCGCGGCGGGCGCCAGCCGTCGACGAGCCGGACGCGGAGCTCGATCGCGTCGGGGCCGGCGGGCGCGCGGTACGCGCCGAAGCGGGCCTCGACGTGGTCGGGGGCGCAGGGGCCGTCGATGGAGGCGCGGAAGGCGACGCCCGCGACGCTGAGCTCGATGTCTTCCATGGGTGGTGCGGTTGGTTGCGGCGCGCCGTTCTACGTTCGCGCCAGCGCGCGGCGCAACCACGAACGCGCCGCCCGCCACGCGAGCGCGACGTGCCGCGGCCCCGGCGCGCCCAGGCGCCACGGCGCGGGGCGGACCACCCGGGCGCGCCCGAGCACCCGCGCGTCGTCGACCACACCGTCGTCCTCCGCCCGCGCGTCGCCGCGGAACCGAACGCCCCCGCGCTCGCGCGCCACCACCCGGTGGACCACCGGCCCGCGCGCCCCGACGTAGGCCCCGAGCTCCCCGGGCGCGAGCTCGCCCGGCGGGCACGGCGTCACCTCGACGAGCGCGCCGTCGCGCACCGCCGGCCACATGCTCCCGCCGCGCGCGGTGAAGCGGGCGCGCTGGCCATCGCGGAGCAGTTCGATCACCATGCGCGCCGCGAGGTCCATGGGCTCCGACGACTCTACCCCGCCGCGCGCGGCGCCACCACCCGAGCTCCACGCCGCGGCCCCGTGGGTGGCGGCGCTCGCGGCCACCTCGCTCGCCGGGTGGGTCACCCTCCCGCTCGCGGCGTCGTCCCTCGGCGCGTCGCCGCGCTGGTGGGCGCCGCTCGCGGTCGGCGCGCTCGTCCGCCAGGCCGTCCTCCCCGCGGCGCGGTCGCTCGCCGCGCGACGTCTGCGCCCCGCCCTCGCGTCGATGGCCGCCGTGCGCGCCCTCGCGTCGGGCGCCTTCGAAGCCGAGCCCGCCGCCCTCGCGCCGCTCGCCGAACGCGTCGAGCGCGGCCTCGTCGAGGCGGCCCCCGAGCTCGTCGCGACCACCGTCTGCGCCGCCGCCTTCGCCGCCGTCGCGTCGCGCGCGCTGCCCGCCCCCTGGGCCCCCGCGATGGCCGCCGCGTGCCTCGCCGCGGTGGGCGTCCGGTACGCGGCGCGGGGCGCGCTCGACGCCTCCGCCGACGCGCTGCTCGACGCCTCGCGCGCGGAGGCCGAGCGCCTCCACGGGGCGGCCCGCGGGCGCTGGGAGGTCACGGGCGCGGCGCGCGAACGCTTCCTCGACGACGTCCGGTCCGCGGCGGGCGTCGTGGCGGCGGCCGAGCGGGTTCACCACGCGCGTCGCCGCGCCGTCCGCTCGGCGCAGCTCGCGCTCTTCCTCGCGCCGCTCGCGTGGGTGCTGTGGGTCCGCGCGCGGGTGGGTTCGCCCGTGACGCTGCGCGACCTGGCGCTCGTCGTCCCCGCGCTCGCGCCCGTGCTCGGCGCCCTCGGCGCCCTCGACGCGCTAGCGCTCGCGCGGCGGGCCTTGCAGCGCCTCGCCGGCCCGTCCCTCGTTGAAGGCACGCGCGAGCTCCCCGACGCGCCGATCGAGCTGCGCGGGGTCACCGTCCGCTACGGCGATCACCTCGCGCTCGACGGCGTGAGCGTCACGGTCCCGCCGCGCGGGGTGACCACCGTGGTCGGGCCCAACGGCGCGGGCAAATCCACCCTCGCGCGGGTGCTCGCGGGCGCGCTCCGGCCCGACGCGGGCCGCTGCGCCGCGGGCGGGGTCGCGCTCGCCGACGTCGCGCCGGGGCGGGTGGCGTTCGTCCCGCAGAGCCCGTGCCTCGTCGAGTCGCTGTCGGTGCTCGACAACGTGCGGCTCGCGGCGCCCGACGCGACGCCCGACGCCGCGGCCGAGGCGCTCGCCGCGCTCGGGCTCTCGGCCGACGTCGCGCGCCCGGCCGCCGCGCTCTCCCGCGGCGAGCTGCGGCGCGTGGCGATCGCGCGCGCGCTGCTCCGCCGCCCGCGGCTGCTGGTGCTCGACGAGCCCGACGCCTGGCTCGACCGCGCGGGGCGCGAGGCGCTCGCGTCGGCGCTCCGGCGCGAGGGCGAGGCGCGCGCGGTGGTGCTGGTGACGCACCGGGCCGACCTCGTCGAGCCCGGCGCCCACGTGGTGGTCCTCTCCGCGGCGCACGCGGTGGAGGCGGAGGGCGCGGCGGAGGACGTGCTCGCGCGCTCGCCGACGGCGCGGTCGCTCCTGGCCGCGATGGCCGACGAGTCGCTGCGCTTCGCCGCGGCGCAGTGAGGGCTACGCGCCCTCGTCGAAGAAGGCGAGGAGCTTGTCGCGCATGGCCTCGGCGTCGGCCCGCCCGAGGTCGATGAGCTTGCGCGCGAAGGTCCCATCGAAGAGGAGGTAGCTCGCGAGGTCGCTCTCCTCGGTGAGCCCGGAGTCGAGCAGCGTGAGGATGGCGCGGGCCGTCATCGAGCCCGAGAAGCGCCCCTTGCGGACGTGCTGCCCGGCGAGGCGGCCGATGTCCTGGCTCGGTCGGATGATCAGCGGCTCGACGCGGCGGTAGGGCTCGGCGCCGCGGTCGAGCGAGTGCTGGCTCAGGCGCTCGGTGAAGTCGGGGCCGTACACCGACTCGCCGTCCTTCAGGAGCTGGTTGATGCGCGACATCAGCTCGAGGTCGCTCTGCACGTGGTCGAGCAGAAACGCGTTGAGCACCTTGCCCAGCAGGAACATCGCCCCCGGCGGCCGGTTGCCCGCCTCCGCCAGCGCCTCGGGCACGCCGACGCCGCGCACCTCCTTCGAGAGCCCCACCACCAGCACGCGCCGCGCGCCCATCCGGATCGCCGGCGCGATCGGCGTGTTCTGCCGCAGGCCCCCGTCGCAGTAGAGCAGCGACCCGATGCGCACCGGCGGGAACACCAGCGGGATCGCCGCGCTCGCGAGCGCGTGCTGCGGCCCGACGATGCCGTGGCGGAGCACCACCCGCGACCCGAAGCCCGTCGGCATCGGCACGTCGGGGGCGGTGTCGATGAAGAGCGTCGTCCGCCCCGTGGCGATCTCCGTCGCGCTCACGCTCACCGCGCGCAGCACCCCGCGCCGCACCGCGCGGGCCAGCATCTTCCACGACACCTCGCGGGTGACGAGGTCGACCATCGGCTGCACGTCGAAGACCCCCGCCTCCGCGTCGCCGCCGCCCATCATCACCCGCGGCAGCTTGAGCGCATGCCGCGCGCTGAAGCGCAGCACCCGCTCGAACACCACCGACGTCCACAGGTCGACGAGGCGACGCACGCCCGAGATCGGGTCGGCCATGTGGGCCGCGAGGTAGCAGCCGTTGATGGCCCCCACGCTCGTCCCGCACACCATGTCGATCCGCGGCGCGAGCCCGCCGCGCGCCCGCGCCAGCTCGCCGTAGAGGTACGAGAGCACCCCCACCTCGTAGGCGCCGCGCGCCCCGCCGCCCGACAGCACCAGCGCGGCGTGCCCGCGCCCCCCGCTCCCCTTCGCGTCCGTCACGCCGTCACCGCCTCCGCCGTGGCCGCCACCCGCCGGCGCATCGCCGACAGCCGCTCGTCGAGCAGGTCCGCGCTCGCCGCGTCGCCCAGCAGCCGGAGCGCCCGCGCGCAGCCGGCCACCACCTGGTCGCCCCGGTACACCCGGAGCGGGTCGGCGAAATGCGGGTCGCCGAGCACCGAGTCGAGCCACGCCCGCGCCGCCACCCGGTCGCCGAGCGCCGCCGCCGCCTCCGCCGCCGCCGCCCGCGCGTGGAGCGCCTCGAGCACCATGCCCGACTCGCGCGCCACGCGCTCCGCCGCCTCGGCCGCGCCGCGCGCGTGCCGGTGCTGCCGCCGCGCCATCAGCACCCGCGCGTCGCCGAGGCACACCCGGTAGAGCGCGTGCCGCGACTCCACCGCCCCGACGCTCTCGCGCGCCCGGTCGATCGCCTCCGCCGCGCCCTCGACGTCCCCGCGCTCGACCAGCAGCTCGGCGAGGGCCACGTACACGTCCGCGGCCGCCGCCGACGGGCCCGCGCGCCCGTTCGAAGCCAGCGCGTCGCGCGCCCGCTGCACCCACGCGAGCGCCCGGTCGAAATACCCCAGCGCCCACCACGACGCGGCGCCGCGCACCAGCGTCCCCGCGACGCGCCCGCGGCCGCCCGCCTCCCGCTCCGCCGCGAGGCTCGCCCGCAGGAAGCGGATCGCGTCGGCGTACCCGCCCTGCGCGAGGCACGAGGCCCCGAGCTCCTCGAGCGCGGGCCCCACCAGCCGCCGGTGGTGGTGCGCGGCCGCCAGCCCGTAGGCCTTCGCCGCCGCCGCCACCGCGTCGGCCACCTCGCCCGTCGCCCTCAACAACGCGGACTTCGCCAGCAGCACCTCGGCCCGCAGCGCCCGCGCCGCGCGCGCCTCCTCGCCCGCCCCGTGCGCGTCGCCGTCGGCCGCGTCGAGCGCCGCGAGGGCCCCGTCGAGCTCGGCCAGCGCCTCGCGCGCGAGCCCCTTGCGCCCGCGGTGGACGGCGAGCACCCAGCGGGCCTCGGCCTCAGTGCGGCGGTCGTCGGCGCGGCGCGCGGCGCGGACGGCGGCCACCGCGTCGCGGTCGGCGTCCGAGGCGTACGTCTCGAGCTTGTAGCGGGCCTGCCGGGTGAGCGCCTGCGCGACGAGCCGCGGGTCGCGCGCCTCGACGGCCACCTCCCGGAGCGCGAGCAGCTCGGCCCGCCGCACGCGCGCCCCACCCGCCGCGCGGGCGAGGTCCTCCCGGCCCGCGTGCGCCGCCGCCCGGAGCGCGTAGCCCTCGACGTCCGTCGCGCCCCGCGCCAGCACCAGCACGCGTCCGTAGGCGCGCATCGCCTCCTCGGCCGAGGCGCCCGCGGCGACGTACTGCGTGGCGGCCTCGAGCCACGAGCGGGCGGCCGGGCGGTCGGCGCCTGCCGCCTCGCGGTGGCGGGCGAGGGCGGCGAGCGCGGCGGGCGCGGCGCGCGGGCCCCGGCGGCGCTCGAGCAGCTCGGCGACGCGCGCGTGCATCGCGGGGATCACCGTCGGCTCGATGGAGGCGCGCGCCACGCGGGCGAGCATCGGGTGGGCGAAGGCCAGCACCGCGCGGCCCTCGTCGTTGGTGTCGTTGCCCGTGTGGACGAGGATCCCGTCGGACACGAGCCGCACGCGGACGCGCGCCCCGCCGTCTCCGCCGAGCTGGTCGATGAGGTCGACCGAGAGCTCGGCCTCGCAGAGCGAGCACCACCGCAGGAGGTTGCGCGCCTCGGGGGCGAGCGCCTCCAACCGCGCGGTGAGCACCTCCTCGAGCGACGGCGGCAGCGCGTCGTCGTCGGGCGGCGAAGGCGCGCCGGAGCCGTCGGGGTCGGTGCCGACGCGCCGGGCCCGCGCCCGCTCGCGCTCGGCGAGGGCCTCGACCACCTCGAGGATGGTCAGCGGGTTGCCGCCCGCCACCGACGACACCTCGCGGACCACCTCCTCGGCGGGCTCGTCGGTGCCGAGCGCGCCCGCGATGAGACGACGCCGGGCCTCCTGGTCGAGCGGGCCGAGCGCGATCGTCTGGAGCCCGCGGAGCTCCTCGGTCAGCGGGTCGTCGTCGCGGAGCGCGGCCACCATCAGCACGAGCCCCGCGGGCGTGCGGCGGAGGAGCTCGGAGACCACCGTTCGGCTCGGCGCGTCGGCCTGCTCGAGCGCGTCGAGCAGCAGGAGCACCGGGCGCTCGCGGGCGACGTCGGCGAGGAGCGGCCGGAGCACCAGCCCGAGCTCGCGGGTGGTGGTGGCCTCGGCGCCGGGCTCGTCGGCGGCGAGGCCGAGGCACACCTGGAGGACGTGGCGCGCGGCGCGTCGGCCCGAGGGGCCCTGGCCGTAGCGCTCGGCGACGGCGTCGAGGAGCTGCTCCATCGTGTCGACGGGCAGCGGGTACTCGCCCGACCCGCGACGTCTCGGCAGCGGCGGCGGGCCCTTGGGGCGACCGTCGGCGTCGCGCTGCGAGGGGAGCGGCGGCGGCAGCTTCGCGGTGGAGGCGTGGCGCAGCGCGAGGGCCTGGCGCACGAGCTGGCCGGCGAAGCCGAAGCGGACGCCGTTGGCGGTGATCGAGCCGTCGCAGCGCAGCACTCGGCTCTCGCCGAGGATGCCGGGCATCGACGAGAGCGCCGCGGCGAAGGCGCCGAGCACGGTGGTCTTGCCGACGCCGAGCTCGCCCGTCACGAGCACCGCGCGGCCCTGGCGCGTGACCGACGCGCTGACGAGCGCGTTGCGGAGCTCGCGGAGGGAGGTCTCGCGGCCGAGGAGGCGCCAGCCCTGGGCCTCGGCCGAGCGGTCGCGCTCGGTGCGGGAGCGGGAGCGCTCGAGGGCGAACGCGCGCACCGCCGAGGGCCCGCGCGGCGCGGCCTCGCGGAGCACGAAGGCGCGTCGGACGATGCGGTAGAGCGCGCCCGAGACGAGGGCCTCGCCGGGGCGGGCGGCCACCGCGAGCGAGCCCGCGAGCGACGCGGCGTCGTCCACCAGTTCGAAGCTGAGCATGGTGCCCTCGCCGTCGCGCGCGCAGCCGGCGACGCCGCGGGCGAGTCCGAGCGAGACGACGGGCACCTCGCCGGGGTCGTCGTCGGCGTCGGCGGCGATCGAGCGGGCGGCGTCGAGGATCTCCAGCGCGAGGCGCGCAGCGCGCAGGGCGTCGTCGACGTGCGGGCGCAGCACGCCCACCACCAGCATGAAGCCGTCGTCGCGCGACCACTCGAGCGTCGCCTCGGCCTTGAAGGCCAGCTCGCCCACCATGTGGACGATCTGGCGCGCCGCGGGGACGGACGACGGCACGCTCAGCCGCCCCGCGATGACGGCGACGTGCCCGCGCTCGCGCACCACCGCGGCCGTGTCGACCACGGGGACGCGCGGCGCCGGCACGCTCGGCATGAGCATCGCGGGCAGGGTGATCGCGTTCTTCGCGGGGAGGGGCGTCGGCGGCGTGCGGCCGCGGCCGGGCACGGTGGCCGAGGGCATCGCGCCCGCGGAGGAGTCGACGGTGATCGGCGGCGGCCGCGACGAGTTGGGCGGCGGCGGGACGGACGGGTGCCGAGGCGGGAGCGCGCGGTGGAGGAAGTGCTCGAGCGCGCCCGCGTCGGCGGGCGTGTCGAGCCCGTGGAGGTAGTGCGAGAGCGCGTGGACCACGTCGCGCGCCGTGGGGAAGCGCTCCTCACGGTCGACCTTCATCGCGCGGACGGCGATGGCGCGCAGGGCGTCGGGCGCGCCCTGGAGCAGGGCCTCGGGGTCGGGCACGTCGCCGCGGCGGACACGCTCGTGGATCTCCGCGCCCTCCGCGATGCCGTGGAAGAGCGGCCGCCCGAGGAGCAGCTCGGTGAGGAGCACCCCGAGGCCGTAGAGGTCGGCGCGGCGGTCGACGGCCTCGCCCCGCGCCTGCTCCGGGGCCATGTAGCCGAACTTGCCCTGCACCACGCCCGGCGCGTCGGAGGCCGAGCGCACGCGCGCGATGCCGAAATCGCCGAGCTTGACCGCGCCCTCGTACGAGAGGAGCACGTTGTTGGGGGAGACGTCGCGGTGGACGATCTCGAGCGGGCGGCCGTGCTCGTCGAGGCGCTCGTGGGCGTAGTGGAGCCCGCGCGCCACCTCGCGCAGCACGTAGGCCACGAGGGGCGGCGGGAGGTGCTCGCCCTGCCGCGCGAGGGCCATCGAGAGCGCCCCGAGGTCGGCGCCGTCGACGTGCTCCATGATGAGGAGCAGCGTCGGGCCGTCGCTCTCGAACCCGTACACCTGCACGATGTTGGGGTGGTTGAGGCGCAGCGCGACGCGGGCCTCGTCGACGAACATCGCGCGGAAGTGCGGGTTCTCCGCGAAGTCCGGGAGGATGCGCTTGACGACGAGGAGCTTGTCGACGCCCTCCGCGCCGCGCGAGCGCGCGAGGTAGACCTCCGCCATCCCGCCGACCCCGAGGCGGCGGACGACGCCGTAGCGTCCGAGGCGCGTGGGGCTGGGCTGCGGCGCGGGGGCCATGCGGTCGGCGATCCTACCAAAGCCCGCGCCCGGCCCGCGCGAGAGAATTCGGCGCGCGCGGCGGGGGGGAGGCTCTGGTACCCTGCGGCGGGCGAGGCGGCGCCGACGACCCATGTTCCGCATGCCCATCGACCGAGGCCTCGAGCTGGTTCTCCTCGAGCACCGCCACGCGGGGATGCTCTACGCCCTGGTCGACGAGAACCGCGAGCACCTCCGGCGCTACCTCCCGTGGGTCGACGGGACGCGTTCGGTCAACGACTCGATGGTCTACATCCAGGCGACGCTGGAGCAGTTCGCCCGGTCGCAGTCGCTCAACTGCGGGATCTTCCATCGGGGCGCGCTCGCCGGGATGATCGGGTACCACACGATCGACTGGGTCAACCGCCGCACGGCCATCGGGTACTGGCTCTCGGCCGGCTGGCAGGGCCACGGGCTCATGGGCCGCTCGGTGCGGGCGCTCACCGCCCACGGCTTCACCGCGCTCGGGCTCCACCGCCTGGAGATCCGCGCCGCCACGGAGAACCGCCGCTCGCGCGCCGTCGCCGAGCGCTCGGGCTACCACTTCGAAGGCATCTGCCGCGGGGCCGAGTGGCTCCACGACCGCTTCGTCGATCACGCCGTCTACGGCGCGCTCGCGACCGAGTGGAAGGACCAGGAGTAGCGGGGGAGGGCGGGGGAGAGGGGGCGGAGGGGCGGGCGCTCAGGCCTTGACGTCGCCGCGGGCGAAGATCGACGAGACGAAGTCGAGCACGTTCTTCGCGCAGACCTCGCAGTAGCCGTAGTTGCGGATCATGCGGGTCTTGACGGCGTCGATCTTCTCCTGCGTCTCGCGGTCGACGACGTTGGCCACGATCGAGGTGAACTTGATCGTGTCCTTCTTGTCCTCGAAGAGCTTCAGCTCCAGCGCGCGGCGCAGCCGGTCGTTGGTGTCGTAGCTGAACTTCTTCCCCTCGAGCGCGAGCGCGCCGATGTAGTTCATGATCTCGCGGCGGAAGTCGTCCTTGCGCGACTCGGCGACGTCGATCTTCTCCTCGATCGAGCGCATCAGCCGCTCGTCGGGCTCCTCGTCGCGGCCGGTGTAGCGGTTCTTCACCTTCTCCTTGAGGGTGTGGGCGCGGACGTTGTCGACGTAGTTGGCGGAGAGCTTGGCGATCTCGCCCTCGTCGGCGCTGATCGCGCGCTGCACCTCGTTCTTCACCACGTCCTCGTACTCGCGCTTCACCACGGAGATGAGGTCGGAGTAGCGTTTGCGCTGGTCGTCGGCGGTGATGAGGGAGTGCGCGCGGAGGCCCTTCTCCAGCTCGTTCATCACCATGAAGGGGTTGAGGCACCCCTCCTCGTCGCGCACGAGCGCGTTGGAGATCTTGTCCTGCACGTAGCGCGGCGAGATGCCGTCCATGCCCTCGCGGCGCGAGTCCTTGCGCAGCTCCTTGACGGTGTCCTGGGTATACCCCGGCAGCATCCGGCCGTCGTAGAGCTTGAGCTTCTGGAGCAGCGTGAGGTTGTGCTTCTTCGGATCCTCCAGGCGCGTGAGCACCGCCCACATCGCGGCCATCTCCAGCGTGTGCGGCGCGACGTGCTTGCCCCGCACCTTGCCCGAGGAGAAGTCCTTCTCGTAGATGCGCGTCTCCTCCGAGAGCCGGGTGATGTACGGCACGTCGATCTTGATCGTGCGGTCGCGGAGGGCCTCCATGAACTCGTTGGCCAGGAGCTTCTTGTACTCGGCCTCGTTGGTGTGCCCCAGGATCACCTCGTCGATGTCCGTCTGGGCGAACTTCTTCGGCTTGATCCGGTGCTCCTGCGACGCGCCGAGCAGGTCGTAGAGGAAGGCCACGTCGAGCTTCAGCACCTCGACGAACTCCACGATCCCCCGGTTGGCGATGTTGAACTCCCCGTCGAAGTTGAACGCGCGCGGGTCCGAGTCCGAGCCGTACTCCGCGATCTTGCGGTAGTTGATGTCGCCCGTCAGCTCGGTGGAGTCCTGGTTCTTCTCGTCCTTCGGCTGGAAGGTGCCGACGCCCACCCGGTCCTTCTCCGACAGGTGGATGCGCCGTACCCGCACGTGGTTCGACACCACCCGCGACCAGTCGCCGCGGTAGCGGTCCATCAGGCTCTTGAAGATGAAGCGGCACGCCGGGTCGAGGTCGCCCTCCACCTTCACCGGGTAGCGCTCGTTGCCGAGCCCGAGGTCCTTCACCGCGCGGTCGCGCCACTCCTGCGGGATGATCCGCAGCGGCTCCTCGTGCATCGGGCAGGGGAAGTTGCCGCCGCCCTCGGCCTTCTCCCCGACCAGCCCCGTGCCCTCCAGGTTGGTCCACGTGAAGGTGTAGAGCGCCCCCTCGGCCGTGCGCGAGTAGTCCTCCGCGCCGCGCTTCAGGAGCCGCGCGATCGTGCTCTTCGACGAGCCCACCGGCCCGTGCAGGAGGATCACGCGGCGCTCGGGGCCGTAGCCCTCCGCCGCGGCCTTGAGCACCGTCACCAGGCGCATGAGCTGGATGTCGAGCCCGAACACCGCGTCGCGCCCGCTGCCCGTGTCGTCGCGGAAGAAGCCGTAGCGCACGATCTTCTTCTTGTTGTCGATGTACTCCTCCTGGCCCGCCGCGATCACCATGTCGTAGAGCCGCTGGAAGGCGTTGCGCGTCACCGACGGGCGGTCGCGCACGATCTGGAGGTACTCCTCGAACGAGCCCTCCCAGTGGAGCTCGCGGTAGTGGTCGTAGTCCTGGAGGGAGGCGACTTTTTCGATCATCTGCATGGCGTGTCGTGCTCCTGCGGTGCGTCGAAGGGAGGGCGAGTCTAGGGGCATCGCGCGTGGCCCGCCAGCGCAGACTACGGCCGCGCCGAGCCGCCCGCGGGCGCCCGGGCGTCCGTTTCTGGCGCACCGAGGGCGCCGCTTGCTATGCGACCGCCATGAGCGACCCGCAGCGCGCGTCCTGGGACGAGTACTTCATGAAGATCGCGGAGACGGTGGCCTCGCGCGCCACCTGCGACCGCAAGCACGTCGGCGCCGTCATCGAGCGCGGCCGCACCATCCTCGCCACCGGCTACAACGGCTCCATCGCCGGCCTCGAGCACTGCGACGAGGTCGGCCACATGATGGAGGACAACCACTGCGTCCGCACCATCCACGCCGAGGCCAACGCCGTCATCCAGGCCGCGCGCAACGGCGTCCGCATCGAGGGCGCCGGCATCTACGTCACCGCCTCGCCCTGCTGGCAGTGCTTCAAGATGATCGCCAACGCGGGCCTCAAGCGCGTGGTGTTCGGGGAGTTCTACCGCGACCGGCGCATCTTCGACGTGGCGCAGCGCATCGGCATCGAGCTCGTGCACCTCCAGGCGAAGCCCGCGGCGTGACGGCGGGGGTGGTGACAGGGTATGTCCGCCCGTCGGCGCGCGGCCCCGCGGCATTTCCCGCGCGGGCGAAGGACGCGGGCGGTGGGTGGCTTGACAGGTGTTCAGTGGGCTTCTATTTCGCCCCCTACGCGAGGAGCGACGCATGACGACAGAGGTGAGCGTGGAGGAGACCAAGGCGACGGGGCGGCGGGCCACCGCGGAGGCGATGGCGACGAAGCAGCGCGAGATCTCGGTGAGCGAGTTCTTCACCAAGAACCGCCACCTGCTCGGCTTCGACAACCCCGCCAAGGCCCTCCTCACGACGATCAAGGAGGCGGTCGACAACGCCCTCGACGCCTGCGAGGAGGCCGGCATCCCGCCCTCGATCGAGGTGAGCATCGAGGAGCTCGCCGAGGGCCGCTACCGCGTGCGCGTCGAGGACAACGGCCCCGGCATCGTGAAGGAGCAGATCCCCAAGATCTTCGCCAAGCTGCTCTACGGGTCGAAGTTCCACCGCCTGCGGCAGTCGCGCGGGCAGCAGGGCATCGGCATCAGCGCGGCGGGCATGTACGGCCAGCTCACCACCGGCCGCCCGGTCGTGTGCGTCAGCAAGATCGGCAAGGGCCGCCCCGCGTGGCGCCTCGAGGTGCGCATCGACGCCCGCACCAACAACCCCGAGGTGCTCAACAAAGACCGCGACACCACCGTGCCCTGGGAGAAGGACCACGGCACCGCGGTGGAGATCGAGCTCACCGGCCTCTACCGCGGCGGCCGCACCAGCGTCGACGCCTACCTCGAGCAGACCGTCGTCGCCAACCCGCACCTCGAGCTCACCTACAAGCCCCCGCGCGGCAACCCGATGCACTGGCCTCGCGTCGCGGAGCAGCTCCCGCCCGAGGCGCAGGAGATCAAGCCGCACCCCCACGGCGTCGAGCTCGGGATGCTCATCAAGATCCTCCACGAGGCCACCGGCCGCACCGTGCGGGAGACGCTGACGTCGGAGTTCTCCCGCGTCACCCCGCAGGTGGCCGACGAGCTCTGCGCGGCCGCCGGGGTCGACCCGAGCGGCCTCGCGCCGAAGCTCGACGGGCCCCACATCGAGGCGATCCACGCGGTGATGGTCTCGTCGCAGGCCGCGCTCCCGCCCGCGAAGCGCTTCTTCTCGCGCCTCGCCAAGAGCGACAAGACGCTGCGCGACGAGATGATGGAGGAGGGGAGCGGCTTCTCGCAGGGGCTCGCCGAGGCCGTCGCGCGCCGCGCCGACATCGAGCCCACCGTGAAGGCCCGCGTCGTCACGCCCTCGCAGCTCGACAAGCTCTACGCCGCGCTCGCGTCGTCGCAGGTGAAGATCGCCGCGCCGCCCGCGACCTGCGTCGTCCCCGTCGGCGAGGAGCTCATCATGGGCGGCCTCAAGCGGCGCTTCAAGGCGGAGTTCTTCGCGGCCCACACGCGGCCGCCGGCGGTGTACCGCGGCAACCCCTTCGTCGTGGAGGCCGGCGTGGCCTTCGGCGGCGAGCTCGCGAAGGACGAGGCCGCCGAGCTCATGCGCTTCGCCAACCGCGTGCCGCTGCTCTACCAGCCGCGCGCCTGCGGCATCACCGAGGCCGTGGTGAAGGTCGACTGGAAGAGCTACGGCCTCCAGCAGCGCAAGGGCGAGCTCCCCGTGGGCCCGCTGGCGATCTTCGTCCACCTCGCGAGCGTGTGGGTGCCCTTCACCAGCGAGGCGAAGGAGGCCGTCGCCCACTACGACGAGATCGTGAAGGAGATCCGCCTCGCGCTGATGGAGTGCGGCCGCAAGCTCGGCACCTGGGTGAAGGCCAAGGACGCCGAGAAGTGGGAGCACGAGCGCAAGAGCCTGTTCGAGAAGTACATCAAGGAGCTCGCGGTCTCGATCCACGAGATCACCGGCGTGGCCGAGCAGCGCGTCGCGGAGGACTTCCAGGGCGCGCTGGTGAAGCACGTCCGGCTGCCCGCGCCCGCCGCCGACCCGACGCTCGGCGCGGCGGCGGAGGAGGACGCGCTGCGCAGCCCGAGCGACGCGCCGCCGGCCGCCCCCGAAGCGGTGACGGGCGAGGGGGCCGAGGTGCCCGCGGAGGCCGTGCGCGCGGTGGCGACGCCGGTGGAGGCCGACGACGAGGAGGCGGCCTACGGCTTCGGCTCGGGCTCGGCCTTCGAAGACGTGACGCCGGGCAAGCGGCGCGGGATCACGCGCGCGTCGGCCGCGGCGTCGAAGCAGCTCACGATGCTCGACGACGACGAGCCGCCGCCGGCGAAGGCGAAGCCCGCGGCCAAGGCGAAGGCCGCGCCCGCGAAGAAGCCCGCGAAGAAGAAGTGAGGACGAGGGAGAGCCATGGCCATCGACGAACGTGACCGCAAGACGCTGAAGAAGATCGAGCAGCTCGCCTACGACGCCCTCGCCGCCGTCCGCATCGGGAAGAACCCCTCGCTCGAGATCCCCGTCCGCGCCCTGTCGAACGTCAATTTCGACAAGGACGAGCGGGTGATCCGCATGGGCGAGTCGCGCCAGTCGCGCGCCTTCTTCCACTTCAAACAGGCGAAGAACTACATGCAGACGTTCCTCATCGCGGAGCGCTGCAAGAAGCTGATCGAGGCCGGCGCCACCACCTCGATCCGCGACATCTACTACGACGCCAAGCACTCGATCGCGGGCTCGAAGGAGAACACCTTCGAAGAGCAGGCCGAGAGCGACCCGATCATCGAGGACCTCGAGGTCACCATCGACGCCCTCCGCGAGGAGCTGCACCTCCGCGCGGAGAACAAGGGCGCGATGGTGGGCCCGATGACGGTACGCGACACCGGCGACGACATCGACCTGCGGCGCATGGGCTCCGGCGGCTGGAGCGTGCCCTCGATCGTCGAGGACAACCGCATCCAGTTCCGCGGGCACGAGGCCGAGTTCGTGCTCTTCGTCGAGAAGGGCGCCGTGTGGTCGCGCCTCAACGAGGACCGCTTCTGGCAGCGCCACAAGTGCATGCTGATCCACGGCGGGGGCATGGCCGCGCGCGGCACCCGGCGCCTGCTCCGCCGCATGCACGAGGAGCTCAAGCTCCCGGTGTACGTGCTCACCGACAACGACCCCTGGGGCTTCTACATCTACTCGGTGATCAAGCAGGGGAGCATCAACCTCGCCTACGAGTCGATGCGCATGGCCGTGCCGAAGGCGCGCTTCCTCGGGCTCTCCAGCTTCGACGCCGACCGCTTCAACCTCAAGGCCAACGTCTCGATGGCGCTCACCGACGAGGACGACAAGCGGGCCGACCAGCTCCTCAAGTACGAGTGGTTCGCCGACAAGCGCTGGCAGGACGAGCTCGCCCGGATGAAGAAGACGGAGAAGAAGTACGAGCTCGAGGCGCTCTCGTCGCTCGGCATCCGCTTCATCACGGAGGAGTACATCCCGCACAAGATCAAGAACCGCCTCTGGCTCGACTGAGCGGGGCGGCGGCGGGGGCGGAGGGGGAGGGGGAGGAGCGGCGGGCGCCCGGAGTGAGCGGGCGCCCGCGCGGGGCTCAGACCGAGTCGCGGCGCTTCAGGAGGAAGCCGACGAGGCCGAGGAAGAGCAGCGTCATCCCGAAGAGGACGCCATTGTGGAAGGCGGGGTTGTCCCACGTGGAGAAGCCCCAGCCGCCCGAGCGCTCGCCGGTGCGGGCGATCTCGGCGACCGCGCAGTCGAACATGGTGCGGCCGCCATACGTGGCGACGTTGTCGAGCGCGCGCCCCTGCGCGTCGGTGAGCGAGCAGGTGGCGATGCGCCAGGCCTGGCGGACGGTGTCGCGCTCGGCGCCCATCACGCCCTCGAATGACCAGCGCGAGGGCATCGGCGCCATCAGGTATTTGAGCCAGCCCTTGTTGGTCATCGGCACGAGGAGCCCGCCGAGCACCACCTGCGGGATGAGCGCGATGGGGGTGAGCGCCATGGCGGCCTCGGAGCTCGTCACCGCGGTCGAGATGAGGAGCCCCAGGGCGATGGCGCACATCGACGAGAGGATCATCGTGCCGAGCATCGGGAGGAAGGCGTCCCAGGTGCCGTGCCCGAGCTTCAGCGACGTGTACACGATGGTGAGGAGCACCGTGCACTGCACGATGCAGAGCGCCGTCAGCAGGATGAACTTCGAGAACATGTAGTTGAAGATCGAGAGGTTCACCATCCGCTCGCGGCGGTAGATGGCGATCTCGGCGACGATCTCGCGGGCGGCGTTGGAGACGCCGAACCAGAGCGACCCGACGGTGAGGAAGAAGATCGCGCCCTTGAGGTCGTCGACCTGGGTGAAGCGGTTGGGGTCGGCCGCGGCGGCGCAGGTCGCGAGCGTCTGCTGCGGCAGCCCCCGCTCCATCCCGAGCACCTGGTTCTGGCACCAGAGGTTGGGCAGCTTCGGCGAGTCGTAGAACACCGCCGCGAGGAGCACGCCGATGATGGGCGCCTGCGCGAGGAGGATCACCATGCCCGCGACGTCGCGGCGCTTCACGATCGCGTAGCGCTGGAGGAGCAGGCCGAACTGCCGCACCAGGGGCACCGTCGAGCGCGACGGGGGGCGCTGCTGGCCGGGCTTGCCGGGCTCGCGCGCGCCCGAGTACATCTTCACGTACACGGGGTTGTCGGGCCGGTAGAACTCCTTGCGCCACTCCTGCGCCGAGGCCAGCCGCGCCTCGGCCTTCGAGCCGAAGCGCCCGGTCTTGGCGAAGTCCTCCTCGCGCAGCTTGATCTGGTCGAACATGTCGCGGGGGTTGTCGATCGACCCCGCCTTGCCGCGCTGGGAGGTCTCCTGGTAGCGCGAGAAGAAGTCGTAGCTGTCCTTGCCCGAGGGGCCGTAGTAGATCGGCTCGCCGCCGAAGCCCATGATGAAGGCGAGGTTGAACTTCTCGTACTCCTCGCGCGCGGGCTGGTGGATGGTGACGATGATCGTCTTGCCGTAGCGCTTCGCGAGGTTGGACAGGAGGTCGATGAGCGCGACGGTGTCGTCGGCCGCGAGGCCCGAGGTCGGCTCGTCGAGGAACATGAGCGCCGGGTCGGTGACGAGCTCGAGCGCGATGTTGACGCGCTTGCGCTGGCCGCCGGAGAGCACCTTCTTCTCGGGCTTGCCGATCTGGAGGTTCTTCACCGGCTCGAGGCCGAGGTCTTTGATGGTCTGCTCGACGCGCTTCTCGATCTCCTCCGCGCTGTAGTCCGACGGCAGGCGGAACTTCGCGCTGTACGTGATCGCCTCCTTCACCGTGAGCTCGGGGTGCACGATGTCGTCCTGCGGCACGTACCCGATGCTCCCGCGGAGCGCGTCGTAGATGGCGTAGAGGTTCTCGCCGTTGACCCGCACCTCGCCCGAGGTGGGGCGGAGGTAGCCGTTGAGCACCGTGAGCAGCGTGGTCTTCCCCGCGCCCGACGGCCCCATCAGCGCGATGAGGTCGCCCGGCTGGGCCTTGAAGGTCACGTGGTTGAGGAGGATCTTGTCCTTCGAACTGTTCTCCCGGTCGGGCACCTTGAGCAGGATGTCGAGCGCCTCGATCGACACGAGGTTGGCGCTCTCGAACTGCTGGTTCTCCTGCTGCTCGACGTAGGCCGAGACGTTGTTGCCCACCAGGTCGACGATCACCGGGTACGGGCCGATGAACACCCGCGTCTTCGGCGGCACCGTCACCGGCTGCCCCGGCGCGAGCCGCTGGCCGTTGATGTACGTCCCGTTGGTGCTCCCGAGGTCGCCCACCAGGAGGTTCGCGCCGTCGGGCGACTTCATCACGCTGGTGTGCCGCCCCGACACCTGCGGGTACGGCAGCACGATGTCGCACGTGGGCAGGCGCCCGATCATCGCGATCGCCTTGCCCGCGCCCGACAGGTCGATCGACCCGAACATCGTCCGCGACGGCGCGTGCTGCGCCACCGCCGGCGGCTTCTGCTGCGGCACCAGGCTCGGCGGCGCGCCCTGCTGCGACGGGTGCCCGCCCTGCATCGACGCGTGGCCGCCCTGCATCGAGCCGTGGCCGCCCTGCGACACGCCGTACTGCGGGTTGGAGGGCATCTGCGGCGCCATCGGGGGAGGGCCCTGCGGGGGCGCGCCCTGCGCCGTCGCGAAGCCCGCCTGGGGGGCCGCGGCGCCCTGGCCCGGCGCCGTCCGCGCGAGCTCGGGCACGACGGCCGACGCGAGCCACACCGCGCCGAGCGAGTAGCCGCCCTGCGCGTCCATCAGCACGGCCTGGTTGGCCGGCAGCCGCTGCGTGTTGCGGTCGAAGGTGCCGGACTTCGAACCGAGGTCGGTGACCATCCCCGCGTTGAGGTCGACCTGGAAGTGCGCGCCCGACACCGTGGGGTGCGCGACGATGACGTGCGCGCGCCCCGGGTCGCGGCCGAAGATCACCACGCCGGGCCGCTGGAAGGGCAGCGGCGAGCGGTCGAGGAAGAGCTTCGACACCTCCGGGTGCGTCAGCGGCACCCGCGCGTCGCCCACCGTCACGTTGGCGTGGAAGCCCGCGAGCTGCACCGTCTCGCCCGGCGCCAGCACGCGGCCGTCGACCGTCGTCCGGCCCCCCGCGCCCGCGTCTTGGATGAAGAGCGCGTCGCGCCACGTGAGGATCGCGTGGCGGGGCGCGACCCCGTTGCCCGCGACGGGGAGCTCGCACTGCGGTGATGACCCGATGTTGACCTGCGTTCGCAACGGCATGGCGGCCGCGGAGTGTATCGAAACGCCCGCCCCAAGGAAGACAAGACTTCGGCGCCCCACGCGGCGCTTGACGTCGCCCGCCCCGCGGCGTCCCAATGCGAGCCATGCGCGCCCGCCTCGTCGCCCCCGCCGCCCTCGCCGCCCTCGCCGCCCGCCCGGCGGACGCCTGCGCGCCCGCCCCGCACGCCGGCGAGGCGGTGCGCATCGCCGCCGAGGAGGCCCTCATCGTCTGGGACCCGGCCCGCCGCGTCGAGCATTTCGTCCGCGCCGCCACCTTCGACACCGCCGCGAAGGACTTCGGGTTCCTCGTCCCGACGCCCACGGCGCCGACGCTCGCCGCGGAGGACGCGTCGCTCTTCCCGCTGCTCGCGCGGCGCTCGCGGCCCGAGGTGATCATCCGCCGCAGCCTCGCCCTCTCGCCCACCCTCGGCTGCGCGGCCTTCATGCTCCTCTCGCGCGGCGCGTCCGAGCGGGCGCTCACCTCCGCGGCGCCCGCGCCCGTGCGGGTGCTCTCGGCCCAGCAGGTCGCCGGCTACGACGCGGTGGTGCTCGAAGCCGACGACCCCGCCGCGCTCGCCCGCTGGCTCGACGAGCACCGCTACGCGACCACGCCGGCGCTCACCGCGTGGCTGGCGCCCTACGTCGCCCGCCGCTGGAAGATCACGGCCTTCAAGATCGCCGCGCCCGACCCCAACGACCCGCAGCCGCCGCGCACATCGCCCGTGCGCATGACCTTCTCCACCGACGTTCCCTTCTACCCCTACCGCGAGCCCGAGGACCAGCGCGCGCCCGGCGGCGGCCCGCGCACGCTGCAGGTGCACGTGGTCTCCGCCGAGCGCATGGAGGGCGCGCTCGGCGAGCGCGGCGCGTGGCCCGGGCGCGTCACCTACAGCGGACCGACCGACGACCTCGGCGACCGCGCCGCGCGCTGGGGGCTCTCCGCCGGACTCACGCGGCTCACGACCTTCGAGGACGCCTCGTCGCCGCGCCCTGGCACCGACGAGGTCTTCTTCCGCCGCGCGACCGACCAGGCGGGCTTCACCCCGCCGCCGGTGTACCTCGACGAGCCGCGGAACATCTGGATCCCGCTCGACTGGATCGCGATCGCCGGCGTCGCGGGCGCCTTCGGGTGGCGTCGATGGAGGCGCCCGCGCGCGGCGTGAGGGTCAGCGCGCGTCGGGCTCGGGCGGGAGCGAGGGCGCCTTCGAGTCGACGCGGGCGTCGGGGCGGAGGTCGGACTTCCACGGGCGCTCGAGCACCGTGGCCACCTCGCCGAGCTCGGGGACCATCACCGCCGGGTCGCCGACGGCGGCCTCGCGGAAGGCGGCGTGGATGAGGTTCATCACGTGGAGGACGCGGCCGTCCTGGCAGGCGAGCTCGCGGAGCGCGGCGGGGCTCACGTCGGCGGCGGCGGCCGCGAGGGTCTGCGTCTCGCGGATGGACGACGCGGCGGCCTGGAGCCCGTGCGCGAGGCCCTCGCCGAGGCCGACGCTCTCGTAGGCGCGGCAGGCGTCGGCGTCGTCGGGCCAGGTGGCGCGCCAGCGGGCGATCCACGACGCGAGCGACTCGAGGTGGGCCGCGAGCGTGTCGAGCTCGTCGACGCCGCCGACGGCCTCGGGCAGCGGCGCGCGCGCGAGGTAGGCGGACGGCACCCAGCGGCGCGCGATGTGGAGCGCCTGGTCGCACGCGGCGCGGCCCCGGCGGGCGGCGGCGTGGACGGCGGCGTCGCGGGCCTCGCGGCTCACGCTCTCGGCGCGGGCGCGCGCGACGTACCGGTGGTTGATCCCGCGGAGCGTGGTCGCCTCGTCGACGAGCACGGCCAACATCGCCGGGTGGTACCCGATCACCGCCGCGCGCTGGTCGGCGGTGAGCGTGGCCCACGCGACCTCGACGCCCTGCACGAAGGAGGGCACCGCGCGGAGGATGCGGGTGGTGGCGATCGTCCGCCCGAGCGCGGCCCCCTCCACGGGGTCGTAGCCCTCGAACACGACGCGGCGGAAGGCCGGCCGCGGCGGGCCGAGCCAGCCTTGCAGCGCGTCGAGGGCGTCGGGCGCCCCGGCGTGCGCGTGCGCCTCGTTGGCCGCGTCGCGCCCCACCCGCACCGTGATCCCGGGGGCCTCCGAGTCCTTCGTGTCCAGCCTCTCAATCGTCGCTCGCATCGCCTTCAATTCCCTTCCGCGCGCAGGGCGGGCGTCAATCGCCGCCGCGGTCGCGCTCCGTGTGGGGCCCACCATGGACGAGCTCCACCGCGCGCGTCCAGCGTCGCGGAGACGCGTTCGTGCGGACGACAGGCGGCGTGTTCGAGCGGCGGACACGGGCGCCGCGGAGGGGGTCTAGACGGCGAGCGGAAGGGCGCGGCCGATGAGCGGGTCGGCGCTGGCGATGCGCTCCCACGCGGCGGGGGCGAGGCGGCCGAGGTCGCCGCGGTCGTCGCCGCCCACGAGCTGCCGGAGGCCGCGGTGCGAGCCGTAGTAGTTCGACGCGTCGTGGTCGGCTTCGGTGATGCAAGCCCGCACGAGGGAGCGGGAGACGTCCGGGAGGTTGAGCATGCGGAGCGCCGCCGACCACAGCCCGTCGAGGCGGTTCTGGTCGGAGGGGAACTCCAGGAGCCCCGCCATCGTGAGCAGCAGCGCGCCGCGGCGGGCCTGCGGCGTCGCGAGCCTGCCCTCGGGCGCGATGAGCTTGAGGTCGAACGCGCGGTTCATCACCTCGGCCGCCACCAGCAGGCGCTTGAGCTCCTCGGCCGCGTGCGCGAGCCACGCGTGGAACATCACCTCGCCGCGCAGCCCGTCCTTCTCCTCGGTGTAGCGGCACACCGCGGGGAGGCGCCCGAGGTCTTCGCGGATGGGCCCGGTGCGCACGTCCGACGGCGGCTCCAGGTGGCTGAAGTAGCCCGCGGACTCGAACGCGTAGAAGCGCTCGGCGCGGCCCGGCAGCGCGGCCCAGATGTCGGAGTACTGCGCGACGCGGTTGAGGCTCCCGACGGCCCACCCGAGGCTGCGCGCCGCCGCGCCGCCCACCTGCGAGGCGCGCACCTTCGGGTCGCGCGGTGTGCCCGAGTCGGCCATCTCCACGAGGACGTCGCGCACGTCGAAGTCGAGGAAGCCGTCGTAGAGGTCGGCCTTCGCGTCGTGGTTGACGTCGCTGTAGCGCGCGACCACCAGCGGGTTGGCGGGCCCGACGAACTGCACCCACGACGCGTCGTCCTCCTGCTGGGGGTGGTACCACTGGGCCGCGCGGATGCGCCGCTCGAGCTGCGCGTGCGTCTCGCGGCGCGCCATCCCCGAGAGCAGCGCGACGAAGCAGTCGAGGCCCTCGGAGTCGTTGACCTTGCCGCCCGGCCCCGTGCGGAAGTACGTCGAGTCCCACGAGGAGTAGAGGTCGGCGTCGGGGAAGGCCCGCGAGAGCGCGAAGCGGGTGGTGAGGCCCGCGCACTGCGAGTTCATCATCACCTTGTAGCCCTGCTGCGCCACCGTCACCGCCGTCGCCTTCATGTCGAACGACCCGAGCTGCGCGTGCCGGTTGATCAGCACGCCGACGAACCACGGGGAGGCCATCTCGGCGTTCTCGTCGGTCACCGTGCTCTGCCGCGCGAGCACGCGCACGGGCTTCTTGTCGGGCGTCTGGAAGGGCGCCTCGAAGCACCGGTACGTCGACCCCCGCGGCGCGGCGGGCGCGTCGGGCGGGAGCGGCACCTCCTTGAAGTCGTGGCGGCTCGCGATCACCTCGGCCTCGCCCTCGTGGAAGTCCCACGTCGAGCACATCGCGAAGTGCCACGGCCCCGGCAGCGACGCGTAGGGCGGCGCCTCCCGGGCGAAGGTGCGGAGCAGCGCCTTCGCCCGCGCCGCGTCGGCGGGCGTCAGCGCCGGCGCGCGGAGCTGGAGCAGCAGGATCACGTGCCCCCGCAGCGCCGGCCGCGCGGAGGGGCCCTCCTCGGCCGCCACCAGCGCGAAGAGCTCGGCCGCCGCCGCGTCCGCGAGCGCGCGCCACGTCGCGTCGCGCAGCGCCGTCGCGACCACGTGCGAGAGCACCGTCGCGCACGCCGACCGGAGCTGGGCCGCCGCGTCGCCGTCGCGCAGCGCTTCCGCGGACCCCACGGCCGCCTCCGTCAGCGCGCCCCGGGCCTGGTCGAGCAGCGCGGCCCCCTGCGCGGCGGAGAGGCGCTCGGGCCGCGGCGCGACGTCGGGGTGGAAGGCGCTCGGCGGGAAGAGGCGCTCGAAGGTCGACGTGCGGCGCCCCGAGATCCAGCGCGCCGCGTTGACCAGCGCCTCGCGCGCCGCGACACCACGCTGCGCCTCCGCGGCCTTCGTCGAGAACGTCCCGTCGGGCAGCACCCACAGCGGCGGGCAGCCCGCGACGCCGCCCGTGAGGTCGACGGCGGTGGTCGCGGACGGCGCCTCGGGCGCGCGCGCGGCGGCGAGCTTCAGGTCGCGCAGCACGCGGCGGACGGGCGAGCGGCCCGGGAAGGTCACCCGCACGAAGCGCCCCTTCGCGGCCGTGAGGGCGGCCGCGTCGTAGCCCCCCTCGACGAGCGTCGCGTGGTAGTCGCGGTCGCCGGTCAACAGCACGTGCGAACCGTCGCCCTTCTTCGCGGCCTTGAAGCTCTTCGCCGCCGCGGCGCCCGACTGGACGAGCGACGCCGCGACGGGCGCGCCCCCCGACTCGACCTGGATCACGAACTCTGTCGGCATGACTTCCCCTTTCGTGAGACCGACCCATCATGGGCGACACCCGCGGCCCCGGCCAAGGGAGAAATTCGCGTCCCGGGCGCCCGCCGCGTTACCCTCGCCGCACCGCTGAACGTGATGCAACCCGGTGAACCGCCGCCGCCCGCCGAGGGGCGGGTGATCCACGTCGACTTCCAGTCGCGACGACGCTCCGAGGAGGCCGTCCTCCGCACCGCCGCGGGCGACCGCGGGCCCGAGCGCGACCCGGTCACCCGCACGCTGACCCGCGCCGAGGTGGCCGCGCTCTTCCACGTCTCCGAGCGACGTCTCCGCGCGTGGGAGAAGGCCGCGATCGTCGCCCCGTCCGCGCGCGACGGCGACGCGCCCGTGTACGCCTTCGCCGACCTCGTGATGGTGCGGACCGCGAAGGGCCTGGTCGACGGGGGCTTTCCGCCCGCGCAGATCCGACGCGCGCTCGAGGCCCTGCGCAAGCGGTTGCCCGAGCTCGCCCAGCCGCTTCTCGATGCGAGGCTCGGGGCCGACGGGGGGCAGCTCGTCGCGCGCCACGAGGGGCAGCGCTTCGACCCGATCACCGGGCAGCTCGTGTTCGACTTCGACGTGCGGGCGCTGCGCGAGGACGTCGTCAAGCGCCTCAAGCCCCGCGTCACGCGCCGCCAGCAGGAGGCCTACGACCGCTACCTGGAGGGCCTCCGCCTCGACGAGGACGAGACCACCCGCGGCCGCGCCGAGCGCGCCTACCGCGAGGCGATCGAGCTCGACCCGCAGCTCGCCACGGCCATCACCAACCTCGGCAACATCCGGCTGATGGAGGGCGACCGCGAGGAGGCCGAGTCGCTCTACCGCCGCGCGATGCAGGTCGACGCCGCGCAGGCCGAGGCGCCCTACAACCTCGCGTACATGCTCGTGGAGGACGGCCGCCGCGACGACGCCGTCGCCCTCTTCGAGCGCGCGATCGGGCTGCGGCCCGACTTCGCCGAGGCGCACTTCAACCTCGCGATGGCCCTCTCCGAGCTCGGCCAGCGGTCGCGCGCCCGCGGCCATTGGAAGCGCTACCTCGAGCTCGACCCGCGCGGCCCCTGGAGCAACCTCGCGCGCCAGCACCTCCAGCAGGGCTAGCGCGCGCGGGCCCGCTCCAGCCGCGCCCGCTGCGCCTCGGGGAGGGCGCGCGTCGCCTCGCGGAAGGTGAGCCCCGCGGCCCGCTTCGCCCGCGGCAGGAGCCACGCCGTCACCAGCGCGGGGCGCTTCTTCGCCACCTCGCGCAGCACCCACCCGATCGCCTTTCGAATGAAGAACTCGCGCTCGCCGAGCATCGCGTCGGCGTAGCGGCCGAAGCGTTCGAAGTCGCCGCCGCCCTTCCGCAGCGGGACGAGGAGCGTGAGCATCGACGCGCGGCGCACCCAGAAGTCGCCGTCCGCGGCCCAGCGGTCGAGCGTCTTCGTCAACTCCGGGAAGCGCTCCACCAGCGGGCCGGCGATGTGCGGGGCGAGCGCGTCGACGAGGGCCCAGGTCTTCGCCTCGCGGAGCATCCGTTCGACGAGCGAGAGGTCCCCCGCCTCCAGCAGTGAGCCCCGCTCGACGAGCAGCTCGACGGCCGCCGCGCGGAGCTCGTGGACGGGGCGCGCCCAGAGCGCGTTCACCGCGGCGAGGAGGTCTCTACGCGAGAGCGCGCCGGCCTCCGCGAGGGCCGCCCGAACGGCCTTGCGCGTGGCCGGGACGGTGACGCCGTAGTGCTCGAGCGCGCTCTTGAGGTAGCGCTTCTCCTGCGCGGCGCGCTCGGGCGTGCCGGAGTCCTTCAGGGTGGCTTCGAGGTCGAGGGCGAGGGACATGCGGCGCGAGGGACGGTCAGTGTTCGATGCGGATGGCGGCGCCCGCCTTCTGGAAGAGCCGGAGGAGCTGCGCTTCGGTGTAGCCCGGCGCGGCGAAGCGGCTCGGGGTGACGTCGCAGAGGTCCTTCGACTCCTTGAGGCCGAGGCCCGACACCTGGCGGATGGTCTTGATCACCTCGATCTTGTTGGGCCCCGAGCGGACGAGCGTGACGTAGAGCGGGCCGGGCTCGCCGAGCGACGCGGTCTCGCGCGCGGGGGCCTCGCGGGAGCGCGCGGCCTCGCCGGTGAGCACCTCGTACTGCGCGCCGGCGGACTGGAGGTCGGCGACGGCGACCGCGAGCGTCGCGCCGGCGCGGGTCGCGTGGAGGTCGACGGGCATCGCGCCCTCGACGAGGTCCTTCGACTCCTTGAGCCCGAGCCCGGTGAGCTCGCGGACGGCCTTGATCACCAGGATCTTGTTGGACCCGGGGCCGTGGAGGCGGACGACCGGCGTCTCGCCCGCCGCGGGCTGCGGCGCGGCGCTGATGGTGAGCAACGTGCGGCAGTACGAGCAGGTGAACTGCATCGCCGTGGGGGGCGCGAGCGGCGCGCCGCAGGTGGGGCAGTGGAGCGGCGAGTTCATGGCGGCCGCGGAGCATCGCACGCGGCGCGGGGGGAGGGGAACCGCCGGCGCTCGCGGTGGATCGGGAAGCGCCACAACCCCGTCGCGCCGGCGCCCCGCTCGGTGTAGCGTGCGATCGCAACGCCACCGCCGGGGGAGCCCGCCGCCGCCATGAGCTCGATCGACGACACCGTCCGCACCACGCACGAGAGCCGCGCCCGCCGCTGCGGGCCCTACGTCCTCGGCCGGGCGCTCGGCCAGGGCGGCACCGGCGCCGTCTGGGAGGCCCGCCACGCCGTGCTCGGCCGGCGCGTCGCGGTGAAGCTCATGCGCCCGGAGTTCGCGCGCAACCCCGAGATGCTCGCCCGCTTCCTGCGCGAGGCGGTGGCGGCGGCGCGCGTCGAGCACCCCGCGGTGGCCGCCGTCCTCGACGCGGGCCACGACGGCGTCGAGGCGTGGATCGCGATGGAGTACCTCGACGGCGAAGACCTCAAGACCCTCATCGACCGCGAGACGCGGCTCGACCCCGCGCGCGCCGTCGACCTGCTCCTCCCCATCCTCGCGGGCGTCGCCGTCGCGCACGACGCCGGCGTCGTCCACCGCGACCTCAAGCCCGGCAACGTCTTCCTCGCCCGCGGCCGCGACGGCGCCGTCTCGCCGAAGGTGATCGACTTCGGCTTCTCGAAGCTCCACGACGCCTCGGCCGGCGGCGTGTCCGACCTCACCGCCCCGGCCACCGCGGTCGGGACGCTCTGGTACATGCCGGTCGAGCAGATCCGCGCGTCGAGCGCCGCCACGCCCGCGTGCGACCAGTACGCGCTCGGGGTCACGCTCTACCGCATGGTCACCGGCGCGCTCCCCTTCGCGGGCCGCACCGACCCGGAGACCTTCTCGGCCATCGTCCGCGGCCAGTGCGCCCGGCCGAGCGCGCTCGTCCCGTCGCTCCCGCCGGGCCTCGAGGAGGTGATCCTCCGCGCGATGGCCCACACCCCCGACAAGCGCTTCGAGTCGGTGCGGGCCTTCGGCGCGGCGCTCCTGCCCTTCGCCAGCGCGGCCGTCCGGCGGCGGTGGGCGGACTCGTTCAACGGCGGCGCGGAGTCGCCCGAGGACACGCGCATCGCCGCGCCCAACGCCCTGCCGCCCGCCCCCGCCCCGACGCCCCCGCCCCCGCCGAAGCCCCCGTCGACGCCGCCCGCTGCCCCCGCGCCGCCGCCGCAGGGTCGCGCGCAGGTGTGGGCCGCCCTCGCCGCCGGGCTCGTCGCGGGCGCGGCCGCGGGCGCCGGCGCAGTGCTCGCGCTCCGCCCGTGAGCGGCGCGGGCGCGGCCGACCACGCAACCCACCGACGCACCGAAGAAGGGAGTCCGCCACGATGGCAGCGAGCGCGATCGTCACGCACGGCGACATGATCCAGGTGAGCATCCTCCCGCCGACGCTGGTGCCGCCGTTGAGCGCGCCCGTCCCGCTGGTGGCGACGGGCTTCGCGATGGTGGACGGCAAGGCGGTGTGCGTCGAAGGCGACGAGCTGCCGCCGTCGCTGAAGGCGCCGCTCCCGTACACGAGCCCGCCCTTCGTGGTGCCCGGCATGGGCAGGCTCTCGGTGACCCTGCAGCGTGACAACAAGAGCGCTGCGGCGGCCGACGACGGCAAGGCGATGCTGCTCGTCGGGCAGACGTTCCAGGCGAAGTTCGAAGTGCAGGTGCCGGCGCAGCAGCCGACGCCGGGCGGACCCGTGCCCGACCCGACGCCGAGCTATTCGGGGACGGCGCGCTTCGTCTCGACCGACGTGGTGGCCGAGGCCGAGTAGCGGCGGGCGATCGGGGCGTCCGTTGCGCGGCCGCGGGGGCGCGTGCGATACCGCGAGGCGTGACCCGCTGGTTCAACATCGCCGGGCCGTGCTTCCCGCGCGAGCACTACATGATCCCGCCGGAGCGCAGGCTCGGCGAGGCCCGCGCATTCATCGAGCAGGGGCGCTACTTCTCGCTGGTGGCGGGTCGACAGACGGGGAAGACGACGAGCGTCCGATGGCTCCGCGACCACTACAACCAGGCCGGAGAGATGCTCGCGGTCTGGGTCGACCTGGAGACCGCGCGCGAGCAGCCCGACCCCGCGGTGGCGCTCCGCACCGTCCTGGGGAGCCTGGAGCGGTCCTTCGCGCGCGACCTGCCCGCGGTGCCGTTGCCCGACGCGGCCTTGACCGAGGCGTGGCTGCGCGACCCGGCGAGCGCGTTCCTGCGCTACCTCCGCGCGGCGTGCGAGGCCGCGCCGAAGCCGCTGGTGCTGCTCTTCGACGAGGCCGACTGCCTGGCGGGCGCGGCGATGGTGAGCTTCCTCACGCAGTTGCGGGAGCTGTACCTCACGCGCGACGACGCCCCGTCCCCACGGAGCGTCGCGCTCGTCGGCGCCCGCGCGGTGCGCGACTACCTGCTCTCGGCGGAGGATCGGCGCTTCGTCCGCTGGCTCGGCACCGCGTCGCCCTTCAACGTGACGGTGGAGAACGTCGGGCTCGCGGCCTTCACCGCCACGGAGGTGGGCGAGCTCACCGCGCAGCACACCGCGGAGACAGGCCAGCGCTTCGAGCCCGAGGCCGTCGCGCGCGTCCACGACCTGTCGCGGGGCCACCCCTGGCTGGTCAACGCGCTCTGCGACCAGTGCACCCGCCGCGACGTCACCGACCGCGCCGTCGCGATCACCTCGGCGCACGTCGACGCCGCGAAGGAGACGATCATCGTCGAGCGCCGCACGCACATCGACTCGCTGCTGGCGAAGCTGCGCGAGGAGCGGGTGCGGCGCGTGATCGACCCGATGATCGCCGGGAGCACCGTCCCCGCGTCGCAGCTCGACGACGACATCGCGTACGTGCTGGGGCTCGGGCTCTGCCGCGTCGCCGAGGGGCGCTGCGAGCCCGCCAACCCCATCTACCGCGAGGTCATCGTCCGCACGCTCACCTACGGCACGCAGGTGTCGCTCGAACAGAAGACGGCCTGGTACCTGCGCCCCGACGGCACGCTCGACGCGCCGAAGCTGATGGCGGCGTGGCAGGAGTTCTGGCGCGAGGACGGCCACCTCGCCGCGGAGGGCTTCGCCTACAAGGAGTCGGGGCCCCACCTGATGCTGATGGCCTTCCTGCAGCGCGTGGTGAACGGCGGCGGGCGCATCGACCGGGAGTACGCCCTCGGCAAGCGCGCGCTCGATCTGCTCGTCACGTGGCGGGCGGGCGACGTCACGCAGCGCATCGCCCTGGAGCTCAAGGTGTGGCGCCACCCCAACACGGAGGCGAAGGGCCTCGCGCAGCTCGCCGACTACCTCGACGCACTCGGCCTCGACGAGGGCTGGCTCGTCGTCTTCCGCAACGACCCCTCGCTCGACTGGGACGCGCGCATCACCCATCGCACCGAGGCCGTCGGCGCGCGACGCATCCACGTCGTCGGCTGCTGACGCGCCGCGAACGGCCGCACGCGGCCGCGACGCAACTTCGATTGAGGCGCCGGCCGCGCGGGGAGGGCGCGCCTCAACTGGAATGAGCCGCGGGGGTGTCGCCGAGCCCCTCGGCGCAATTCGAATTGCGGTTCGGGGCGCCGCGCCTCATTCCGATGGAGCCGCGACGCCCGCAGGGACGCCGAAGGGTCCTTGCGCCTCAACTGGATTGAGGCGCCGACCGCGCGCGCCACCCGCGGCGCCATTCGAACCGCGCCCGCGGCAGTGCGCGAGCATACGAGCGCATCGCAGGATGCGCCGCGGCGCGAACCGAAACGGCGCGAAATGCCCTGAAAGAGTGTAGATCAACAGGGTTTCGTGGCCCAACGCTGCGAGCCTTCAATTCTCAGTGATTTTATCGACACGATGCCTCCGTGGGCGTGGTTGCGTCGGGCGCACGTTGTCTCCCTCTGCCGCTCGCTGCCCCCCAGGGCGAGCGCACCAAAATCGCCTGGAATTCAGCCACGCGGCGGGGTTTGTCGCTGGCGCTCCGGCACCCCGCGCTACGGAAAGCAGGCGCCCCCTCCGGGGGCTTTCGAACCCTGGCGACCCGCGAAAGACGCCTTTCGAGCATCGCGGGCGACGCCTCCGACGCGCGTTCATGCGATCGTTCGTCCTTCCGGAAGCCCCCGGAGGGGGCGCTTGCTTTCCGTAGCGCGGGGTGCCGGAGCGCCAGCGACAAACCCCGCCGCATGGCTGAATTCCAGGCGATTTTGGTGCGCTCGCCCTGCGCTGCCCCCTGCGCCCAGGGTTCGGCGAACTTGGGCACAGCGGGCCGGCGAATCCTGGGCGCAGCGGGCCGGCGAGCGGCGGAGGGAGGAGTCGTGAGCGTGGCGCGCGCCCAGAAGCACGCCGTGACGGTATTCGAGCCGTTCTGCTGATCCCTGCTAAACCCTGCTCAACGGATCGCGAGCAGCGCGTCGGTGACGGCGGACACGTCGCGGCTCTCCGTCCGCGCGATGAGCTCCACCGCGGGGCCGCACAGCCCGCCCGGCGAGCGGATCAAGCCCGCGAGCAGCTTCACGCGCCGGTCGAGGCTGAACACCGAGCGCGCGCGCTGCTCGGCGGGCTCACCCGCGAGCCGGACGGCCTCGTGCCACGCCTCGTCGCGCGAGGCCTTGATCGAGAAGTTCACCACGGCCTCGTCCGTCCGCCCGCCGACGCGGTCGAGCACGTCGAGCAGCGGCGAGAACCGGTCGACCGTCGCCTGCACCGGGTCGAGCAGCGACGCCAGGATCTGGTTGATGGTGAGGAAATCGCGCTCCAGCGACTGGATCGGCGCGCCCGCGACGGACTCGACCGCGGCGACGGGCAGGTCGAGGTTGATGTGCGCGTTGATGCCCAGCAGCAGGTGCTGGAGGATGATGACGTCGGGCTCCGCCGCCGCGTCGAAGGCGACCCGCCACGCGCGGCTCGGCGCGGTCTGGTTGCGCCATGCGTCGTACGCCGCGAAGTAGCGGTTGGCGAAGCAGGTGTCGAGGCGGTTCATCCGGTCGCCGTCGTCGAACTGGCCGTTGAGGATGCCGTCCCGTACGCGCACCGTGACCGCGCGGTAGAGCGCCGGGAAGTACGCGAGAACGCTCTTCCGCGCGCGCTGCTCCGCGATGATGTCGTCGAGCGCGGAGACGACCTCGTCGATGTTTCTTGCGACCACGCGTCCCTCCGAAATGAAGCCCCGTGACAGGACGACTCGTATCGCCGCGGCGCGTCGAGCGTCAATCGCATTTTCCAGAGACGCCCGTCGCCTCCCCGGCGCGCTGCGATACGATCGTGCCTCCATGCGCGCCTCCCGCCTCGCCCCCTTGGCCTGCTGCGCCCTTCTCGCCTCGTGCTTCGAAGACCCGCCCGTCATCGACCCGCGCTGCCCCGACGGCGGCTGCCGCACCGACGACCTCGGCGGCGACGTCGCCCTCGACCGAGCGCCAGCCCCCGACGCGGCGCCCGACCGCCCCGCGATGGACGCCGCCCTCGACGCGCGCGACGGCGGCGCGTGCACCGAGTCGCAGCCCTGTCCCGGCGGGCTGTGCCTCAACGGATCGTGCTGCCCGAGCACGCGCGTGTGCGGCGGCGCGTGCTGCGGCGCGGCGCAGACCTGCTTCGCCAACGCCTGCGTGACCCCCGGCGCGGCCTGCGTGACGAGCGCCGACTGCGGCGCTGGCGCGTACTGCGAGCCCTCGCTCGGCGGCGGCGCATCGGGCGACGGCGGCGTGCCCGACGCAGGCGACGGTGGCACCTCCGGGCGCGTGTGCACGACCCCGCTGCCGACGCCGGGGCGCTGTCTCACGCTCCCGCCGCGGTGCCCGGAGGCCGACGGCGGCGCCGCGCCGGACGCTGGCGGGGGAGGGTGCATCGCGCGCTGCGAGTACCGACCGCCGGTGGGCGCGCTGGAGGCGGAGGCGGCGTGGAGCTGGGGCCAGCCGCGGCCGCCGTCGCGCTTCCCCGAGCACGTCGACGTGTGGTCGACGCCGGCGGTGGGGCGCGTGTACGACGCCAACTGCGACGGTCGCGTCGACGCGCTCGACCCGCCCGACGTGGTGTTCGTGTCGGGGCGGTCGGTCCACGCGATGACGGGCCTCGGCACGTGCTGCCAGTGCAACGCCACGACACCCACCGCATGCGCGACGGGCGTGCTCCGCGTGGTCGACGGGCGCACGGGGGCCGAGCTCCTCTCGCTCGACCGCGCGAGCGCGATGTCCGCGGGCTTCTCGGGCATCTCCGTGGCGCTCGGCGACCTCGACAACGACCGCGACATGGACGTCGCCGCGGTCACGGGCGAGGGCTACGTCGTGGTGCTCGACGGCGCGGGGCGCGTGCTGATGACCAGCGACCGCGCGCTCCCCGGCGCGGGCACCCCGGCCTTCGGCTGGGGCGGCGGGCTCGCCATCGCGGACATGAACCGCGACGGGCTCGCGGAGGTGGCCTACGGGGCGACGGTGTTCGGCGTGGCGGGCGGGCGGCTCGTTCACCGCTTCACGGGGACGGCGGGCATCGGCGGCGGCAACGCCTCGCAGGCGGTGAGCACCTTCGCCGACGTCGACAACGCGGCCGACCTCAACCTCGAGCTCGTCGCGGGGCGCGCCGTCTACCGCGCCGATGGGACGACGCTCTGGGCGCGGAGCGACCTGCCCGACGGCTTCCCTGCGGTGGCGGACTTCGACGGCGACGGGATGCCCGAGGTGGTGCTGGTGGGCGACGGCCAGGCCTGGGTGCTCAACGGCGCGACGGGCGCGACGCGCCTGGGCCCGTTGATGCTGCCGGGCACTGGGTCCGGGGGGCCGCCGACGGTGGCGGACTTCGACGGCGACCGGCGCGCGGAGATCGGCGTCGCGCAGGCCAACTACTACGCCGTGCTCGAGCCCGACCTGCGGGCCAACACGTTCACGGTGCTCTGGCGCGCGGCCAACCACGACCTGTCGAGCTCGGTGACGGGGTCGACGGTGTTCGACTTCGAGGGCGACGGCGCGGCGGAAGTGATCTACGCCGACGAGTGCTTCGTGTGGGTGTTCGACGGGCGCACGGGCGCGGTGCGGTGGACGGGGCTCACGACGTCGTTCACCGGGACGGAGGCGTCGGTGGTGGCGGACGTCGACGGCGACGGCCATGCGGAGATCGTCGTCGTCTCCAACGGCGCCGACCCGAGCGCGATGGGCTGGCGCTGCGACATCCCGCCGTGGAACCTCCCCGACCTCCCCAACCGCCGCCTCGCCTGGGCACCGCCCGCCGGGCAGACCGCGTGGCGCGGCGTCCGCGTCTTCCGCGACGTCGCGCGCTCGTGGGTCGGCACACGCCCGCTCTGGAACCAGCACACCTACCACGTCAGCAACGTCTGCCTCGCCTCCGACGACGCCTGCACGGGCGCGCCGTACGACGGGCAGATCCCGCGCCTCGAGCGCCGCAACTGGGCCGTCCCGTGGCTCAACAACTTCCGGCAGAACGTCCAGCAGTCGGGGCTCTTCAGCGCGCCCGACGCCACCGTGACCCTGTCGGTCACCTGCGCGATCCCGCCGACGCTCGTCGCCACCGTGCGCAACCTCGGCGAGGCCACGCTGCCGGCGGGCGTGCGTGTGGAGTTCTTCGCGCGCGGGGGCGACGGGGGCGAGACCTCGCTCGGCGCGGCCAACACCAACACCACGCTCTTCCCCGGCGCCGCCCAGGAGCTGCGTCTCACGGCCCCGCCAGGCGCCAGCCCGGAGGCCACGTACGTCGCCCGTATCGTCACCGACCCGATGCGCCGCACCTTCCGCGAGTGCCGCGAAGACAACAACGCCTCCGCCCCCACGCGCGCCCCGTGCCCCGGCTGATGAACGCGGTGCGGCGCGGCGAAGTCGCTGCGTGACCTGACGCGCACGGCCCGCCGCGGGCGCGCACGGACCGCGGTTTGCTACCGCGTGCGCCGATGGCAACGAAGACGCTCGATGCGAACGAGGCGGTGGCCTCGGTCGCGCACCGGTTGAGCGAGGTGATCGCGATCTACCCGATCACCCCCGCGTCGGCGATGGGCGAGTACTCCGACGAGTGGAGCGCCGCGGGCCGGAGGAACCTCTGGGGCGAGGTCCCGCGCGTCGTCGAGATGCAGTCGGAGGCCGGCGCCGCGGGGGCCGTCCACGGCGCGCTCCAGACCGGCTCGCTCGCCACCACCTTCACCGCGTCGCAGGGCCTCCTGCTGATGCTCCCCGACCTCTACAAGATCGCCGGTGAGCTCACGCCCTTCTGCCTCCACGTCGCCGCCCGCACGCTCGCCACCCACGCGCTGAGCATCTTCGGCGACCACTCCGACGTGATGATCACCCGCGGCACGGGCATGGCCCTCCTCGCCTCGGGCTCCGTTCAGGAGGCGCAAGACCTCGCCGCCGTCGCCCACGCCGCGACGCACCGGGCCCGCGTCCCCTTCCTGCACTTCTTCGACGGCTTCCGCACCTCGCACGAAATCGCTTCGGTCGAGCCGCTCGACGACGACACCCTCCGCTCGCTCCTCGACGAGTCGGCGATCGCCGCGCACCGCGCCCGCGCCCTCGACCCCGACCGCCCCGTCCTCCGCGGCACCGCGCAGAACCCCGACGTCTTCTTCCAGGCCCGCGAGGCCGCCAACGTCTACTACGACGCGCTGCCCGGCGTCGTCACCGCGGTGATGGATCGCTTCGCCGAGCGCACGGGCCGCCGCTACAAGCTCTTCGAGTACGACGGCCACCCCGAGGCCGAGCGCGTCCTGGTCATCATGGGGAGCGGCGGCGAGACTGCCGTCGAGGCCGTCGAGCGCCTCGTCGCCGCGGGCGAACGCGTCGGCGTCGTTCGCGTGAGGCTCTACCGGCCCTTCGACGCGAGGGCCTTCGCCGCCGCGCTGCCCGCGTCGGTGCGCGCGGTGGTGGTGCTCGACCGCACGAAGGAGCCCGGCGCCGTCGCCGAGCCGCTCCACCTCGACGTGATCGGCGCCCTCGACGAGGCCGAGCGGGAGGGCTTCGCGACCTGGGCCGCGCGGCCTCCCGTCGTCGGCGGGCGCTACGGGCTGTCGTCGAAGGAGTTCACGCCCTCGATGGTGAAGGCGGCGCTCGACGAGGTGGCGAAGGCGAAGCCCCGCAGCGGGTTCACCGTCGGCATCGTCGACGACGTCACCCACCGCTCGCTCGCGTACGACCCCGCGTGGGACGTCGAGCCCGACGACGTGGTGCGCGCCGTCTTCTTCGGCCTCGGCTCCGACGGAACCGTCAGCGCCAACAAGAACACCCTGAAGATCCTCGGCGAGGAGACCGGGCAGCGCGTCCAGGGGTACTTCGTCTACGACTCGAAGAAGGCCGGCGCGGTCACCGTCTCGCACCTCCGCTTCTCGCCGCGCCCGATCCGCTCGGCGTGGCTGGTGAAGAGCGCGAGCTTCGTCGCGTGCCACCAGCCGGGGCTCCTCGAGAAGATGGACGTGCTCGCGCTCGCGGCGCCGGGCGCCACCTTCCTGCTCAACGCGCCGTGGGCTCCCGACGAGGTGTGGTCGAAGCTCCCGCGCGAGGTGCGGGAGGCCGTCGTGGAGAAGGGCCTCCGCGTCCACGTGGTCGACGCGCAGCGCGTGGCCGAAGCCGCGGGCCTCGGGCGCCACATCAGCACCGTGATGCAGGCGTGCTTCTTCGCGCTCTCGGGCGTGCTGCCGCGCGAGGCCGCGATGGCCCGGATGCGCGACGCCATCACGAAGACCTTCTCCCGCCGCGGCGCGGAGGTGGTGAAGCGCAACCTCGACGCCGTCGCCAACGCGGTCGACCACCTCTACCCCGTCCCCGTGCCCGCGACCGCGGGGGAGGGGAGGCCGCGGCCGCCGCCGGTGTCCGAGCGGGCGCCCGACTTCGTCCGACGCGTCACCGCCGCGATGATGGCGGGCCTCGGCGACTCGCTCCCGGTGAGCGCCTTCCCCGTCGACGGAACCTGGCCCGTCGGCACCGCGCGCTGGGAGAAGCGCTCCCTCGCGCTCTCGCTCCCGGTGTGGGACGCGTCGCTCTGCATCCAGTGCAACAAGTGCTCGCTGGTGTGCCCGCACGCCGCCATCCGCACGTCGGTGTACGCGCCTGACGAGGCGGCGCGCGAGCCCGCGGGGATGGCCTCGCTCGCGTGGAAGGGCGAGGACTTCCCGGGCCACCGCTACACCGTCCAGGTCGCCCCCGACGACTGCACCGGCTGCGGCCTCTGCGCCGTCGCCTGCCCCGCCAAGGACAAGAAGAACCCGCGCCACAAGTCGCTGGAGATGGCCCTGGCGGCCGAGCGCAAGGAGGTCGAGCGGCCGCGCTGGGACTTCGTCGCGTCGCTCCCCGAGGTGCAGCGGGCGCGCGTCCACCTCGACGTGAAGGGGTCGCAGCTCATCGCGCCGCTGTTCGAGTTCTCGGGCGCGTGCGCGGGCTGCGGGGAGACGCCGTACCTGAAGCTCGTCACGCAGCTCTTCGGCGACCGGATGCTCGTCGCCAACGCCACCGGGTGCTCGTCGATCTACGGCGCCAACCTCCCGACCACGCCGTGGGGCGCCGGGTCCGACGGGCGCGGGCCCGCGTGGGCCAACTCGCTCTTCGAAGACAACGCGGAGTTCGGCCTCGGGATGCGCCTCGCCGCCGACGCGCGACGGCGCCGCGCCGAGGGCCTCGCCCGCTCGCTCGCGTCGCAGCTCGGCGACGAGCTCGTGACGGCGGTGGTGAGCGACCACGCGCGCGACGACGCCGGCATCGCGGCCCAACGCGAGCGCGTGAAGGCCCTGCGGGAGAAGCTCCGAGGCGTCGACGGGGCCACGGCGCGGGCGCTCGAAGCCGAGGCCGACTGGCTCGTCCGCAAGAGCGTCTGGATCGTCGGCGGCGACGGCTGGGCCTACGACATCGGCTACGGCGGCCTCGACCACGTGCTGGCCTCGGGCGAGGACGTGAACCTCCTCGTGCTCGACACCGAGGTGTACAGCAACACCGGCGGCCAGCAGTCGAAGGCCACGCCGCTCGGCGCCGCCGCGAAGTTCGCCGCGGCCGGCAAGGAGTCGCCGAAGAAGGACCTCGGCCTCCTCGCGATGAGCTACGGCAACGTCTACGTCGCCCGCATCGCCTTCGGCGCGCGCGACGCGCAGACGGTGAAGGCGCTGGTGGAGGCGGAGGCGTACCCCGGGCCCTCGCTCGTCATCGCGTACAGCCACTGCATCGCGCACGGCTACGACCTGGTGAACGGCCTCGACCAGCAGCGCCTCGCGGTGGAGAGCGGCGTGTGGCCCCTCTTCCGCTTCGACCCGGCGCGCGCGGCGCAGGGCGAACCCCCGCTCCACCTCGACGGGCCGCCGCCGAAGGCGCGCGTCGCGGACTACCTGCGCAACGAGGGGCGCTTCCGCATGGTGGAGCTCGCCGACCCCGCGCGCTACCGCGCCCTGGTCGCCCGCGCCGAGCGCGAGGCCACCACGCGCCGCGCCGTCTACGAACAGCTCGCCGCCCTCAAGGTGGCCCCCAAGGAGGGCGCATGAAGCTCGACACCACGTACCTGGGCCTGCGCCTCGCCCACCCGCTGATGGCGGGCGCCTCGCCCCTGGCCGACACCCTCGACGGCGTGAAGCGCCTGGAGGACGCGGGCGCCTCGGCGATCGTGCTCCGCTCGCTCTTCGAAGAGCAGGTCCGCGCCGAGGAGATGGCGGCGCACCGGCACCTCGACGGCAACGCGGAGAGCTGGGCCGAGGCCACGACGCTCTTCCCGAGCACCGACGTGTTCGCGCTGCGGGTCGACGCCTACCTCGAGCACCTCCGGCGCGTGCGGGAGGCCGTGTCCGTGCCCGTCATCGCGTCGCTCAACGGGATGCACGCGGGGCCGTGGGTCGACTACGGACGTCTCGCGCGCGAGGCCGGCGCGAGCGCGCTGGAGCTCAACCTCTACACCCTGCCCACCGACCCGTCGGCCGGGGCCGCGGAGGTCGAGCGCGGGGAGCGCGAGCTGGTGGCCGCGGTGTGCGCGGCGGCGGGCGTGCCGGTGGCGGTGAAGCTCTCGCCGTTCTACTCGTCGCTGCCGGCCTTCCTCGCCGACGTCGAGGCCGCCGGGGCGAAGGGGGCGATCCTCTTCAACCGCTTCTACCAGGCCGACATCGACGTCGAGGCGCTCGAGCTGGCCCGCGAGCTCCACCTCTCGACGCGGGGCGAGCTCTTGCTGCGGCTCCGCTGGCTCGCGATCGCGTCGCCGCGCACCGGGCTCTCGCTCGGGTGCAGCGGCGGCGTCCACATGACCGAGGACGTGGTGAAGGCGGTGATGTCCGGCGCCCACGTCGTGCAGGTGGTGTCGGCGCTCCTGGAGCACGGCCCGAAGCACCTCGCCGACCTCCTCGCGGGCTTCGACCAGTGGGGCGACGACCACGGCTACGAGTCCGTCGACGAGCTCCGCGGCTGCATGAACCTCGCCCGCTGCCCCGACCCCGCCGCCTACGAGCGCGCGAACTACATCCACCTGCTCCAGGGCTGGCACGGGTAGCGCGAATTCGCTTCCCACCGCGGCCCGCGCGGCGTCATCGTCTCCTGCGCGGGTGGCGCGCCTGCGCCTCCCGGGTGAACCGCCGGCACCCGTCCGGCAACCCACGTTGGAAGGCCCATGACGCGGCGAGCAATCGACCAGGGACGCGCCTTCGCCGCGCTCGCGGTGCTGTCGCTGATGTCGTGCCTGGCGGACGAACCCGGGCGGGGCGCCCCCGACGCGTTGCCGTGCGCGCGCGGCGGGCAGGCGTGCCCCGACCTCCCGGGCCACGAGGTGCTCTGCGTCGCGCGCACCTGCGTCGCGCGCAACGTCATCGGGGAGCGCTTCGGGGACTGCGACGGCTCCGGGCGCTACGCGGTGCCCCTCGACCAGAGCGACGCGAACTGCGGCGCGTGCGGCAGGCGCTGCGACGACGGGTCGACGTGCACCGGCGGCGCGTGCTTCGCGGCGGGCGACGGCGGGCAGTGGCCCGGCCGCGCGCCGTGCGAGTTCGGCACGGAGGCGTGCGGTTTGCGATGCGTCGACACCGCCACCAATCCGGAGCACTGCGGCGGCTGCGGGCGCCGCTGCGTGGGGGACGAGGTCTGCCTCCGCGGCGGCTGCGTCCGCCCCTGCCCGCTGGGGCAGTCGCTCTGCGGCGGCGCGTGCGTCGACCTGCGGGTCGATGCCGCGCACTGCGGCGCCTGCGGCATCGTATGCCCCCTCGCCGCCCGCTGCGACGAGGGACGGTGTGCCTGCCCCGAGGGCAGCGAGGTGTGCAACGGCGCCTGCGTCGACGTCCGGTCCAGCGCGGCGCACTGCGGCGGCTGCGGCCGGCGCTGCCCGGAGGGGATGGCCTGCGTCGCCGGCGCCTGCGGGTGCGTGGGCGGCTGGACGCGCTGTGGCGGCGCCTGCGTCGACGTCTCGCGCGACCGCGCGCACTGCGGCGCGTGCGGCCAGCGCTGCGCCCCGGACACGCTCTGCCTCGCCGGCGCGTGTGCGGGTTGCCCGGCCGGGGAGACGCGCTGCGGCGAGTCGTGCGTCCTGGCGGACATCAACCGCGACCACTGCGGGACGTGCGGCAACGCGTGCTGGTACGGCGGCTGCGACCGGGGCCGCTGCGCGACGCCCTGCAGCGCGAGCTTCTCGAACGACGCCTTCCTCGGGAGCAGCGACGACCACTGCGGCGCGTGCGGCACGCGGTGCGCCGTCGGCGAGCTCTGCCTCCGCGCCCGCTGCGTGCGCGCCTCGCCGCGGCTGGTGGCGCCGATCTCGACGTCCGTCGTCACGAGCGCGCGGCCGTGGCTGCGCTGGAAGCTCCCGCCGGGCGCCGAGGGGGCGCGCGTCGAGCTCTGCGACGCGCGGCCGTGCGAGCGGGTCGTGCGCCGCTGGGACGCGGCCGGTGAGGCCCTCCGCGTGCCGGAGCCGCTGCCGGCCGGCGTCTACTTCTGGCGCGCGCTGGCGCTGCGGGGGGCGGCGGTGGCGGGCGCCCCCGGCGTGGTGTGGGAGTTCGTCGTCCCGGAGCACCCCGGCGCCGCGGACGCGCCGCCCGGACCGCGCGTCGACTTCAACGGCGACGGGCTCGCCGACCGCTTCACGCTCGACACGCCGCCGGGGGCCGCCCACGCGAACACGCGCCGGCTTCGGGTGTTCCTCGGCACGGCGGGGCCGGCGCCGACGACGCCCGACCGCGAGGTGATCCTCGAAGGCAGCACCGCGTACACGTTGACGGACGGCTGGCTCGACTACGGCCCCGCCTACGCGCCCGTCTACGCGTCCGACCTGAACGGCGACGGCTACGGTGACCTCGTCCTCTGCGAGACGCAACCCAGGGGGATGTACCGGCTGCCCCACATCGAGGCGGGCCTGTTCCTGGGCGGTCCCGAAGGCTTCCCCCGCGACGCGCTCGCCATCACGACCGGGTGGTACTCCCCGAATTTCGCGCTGCACTGGCACGCCCCCGCGGGCGACGTCGACGGCGACGGGTACGGCGATCTCACCGGCGCGACCAACGGCATCCGGCTCTACGGCGGCCGCGCGGTCGCCTTCGGGCCGGGGACGCAGTTCTCCACCTGCGCCGCCGAGGTGCCCCACCTCGCGGGCGACTTCAACGCCGACGGCGCCAGCGAGATCGTCTCCGCCCCCTGCGGCTCCGGCGGCTCCGCGGAGGCCGTGGCGATGGTGCGGCCGTCCTTCCCCGGGGCCTGGGAGGTCTCGATCGACCCGTACCCGCTCGGCGGCTGTGGCGTCGCACGCATCGACCCCGCGCGCTGGGCCGACGCGGTGCGCGTGGCGGACGATGACGCCGACGGCTTCGACGACCTGATCCTCTGGACGGGGCGCACCGCCACCGAGCGGGCGGTGTTTCGCGGCGGCGCAGGAGGGCTCGTCAGCGGTCGCTGCGTGATCCTCCCGTGACGTGCGGCGCGAATTCGCTTCCCACCGCGGCCCGCGCGGCGTTCCCATGCGGCGCCATGACGCCCCGCACCCGTCGCCCCCCCATCGCTCTCACCGCTCTCGCGCTCGCCGCGTGCAGCAGCGCCTCGCCCGTCACCCCCGCGGGCGACGCCTCCCCTGCGCGCGACGTCTCCCCCGCCGGCGACGCCGCGGCTGACACGCCCTCCACCGCGTGCAACGGCGCGTGCCCCGTCGTCCGTCAGCTCGCCGGCGGCAACCGCTTCACCTGCGCCGCGCTCGACGACGGAACCGTCCGCTGCTGGGGCGAGAACGGCTCCGGCCAGCTCGGCGACGGCTCGACCATGACCCGCACGCGGCCCGTCTCCGTCGCGGGGCTCACCGGCGTGGCGCAGGTGAGCGCGGGCTACGAGCACGCCTGCGCGCTCAAGCGCGACGGGACGGTGTGGTGCTGGGGCGCCGGCGCCAACGGGCGGCTCGGCAACGGGGCGACGGACAACGCCGCCGCGCCCGTGCAGGTGAGCGGGCTCGCGCAGGCCGTCGCCGTCTCCGCGGGCTACGACCACTCCTGCGCGATCACCGCCGACGGGCGGCTCTTCTGCTGGGGGCGCGGCTCCAACCTCGGCACGGGCAGCGTCTCGTCGAGCAACGTGCCGGTCGCCGTGATGGCCCCCGCGGGCGCGACGGACGTCGCCGCGGGCCGCTCGACCAGCGCCGGCAACCAGCCCACCTCGTGCGCCGTGGTCGCGGCGGGCGCGGTGCGGTGCTGGGGCGACGGGAGCAGCGGGCAGCTCGGCAACGGCGCGCGTGATTCGTCGATGGTCCCCGTCGAGGTGCGCGGCCTCACGGGCACGCGGCGCGTGGTGGTCGGCGCGGTTCACGCGTGCGCGCTTCTTATGGACGGCACGGTGCGCTGCTGGGGCGCCGGGGCCACGGGCGCGGTCGGCCCCGACGCGATGGACTTCACCACCGCCCCCGTCGCCGTGCCGGGCGTGACGGGCGCCCAGGGGATCGCCGCGGGCGACGACTTCACCTGCGCGCTCCTCGCGGGCGGTGAGGTGCGCTGCTGGGGCGCGGGCGGGTCGGGCCAGCTCGGGCGGGGCATGCTCCCGCCGACGGGCATGGGGCGGCTCCCGGTGCCCGCAGCCGTGGCGCTCACGAGCGCGACCTCGCTCGCCGCGGGGGCCCAGCACGCTTGCGCCTACCTGATGGACGGGACCACCCGCTGCTGGGGCTCGAACTTCGTCGGCCAGCTCGGCGTCGGCACGGAGGGCGACAACAGCCCGACGCCCGCGCCCGTCCGCTGGTAGTGCCGTGTCGACAGCGCGGACGTCCACCGCGTATCGTCGCGCGATGAGACGTCGCGCCGCCCTCGCCGCCGCGCTCCTCGCCGCGTGCGCGGAGAACGCTTCCACGTCGCCGGTCGACGGCGGCGCGCGCGACGTCGCCGACGTTGCGCAACCCGACGCGTCGCCCAACGACGCGGCCCCCAACGACGCGGTCGCCGATGCGACGACCTCCGACGCATTCGCGGACGTCGCGCCCGACGTCGTTGCGGACGTCGCGCCGGTCGACGCGTCGGAGGACGACGCATCGCCCGACGTCGCCAACGATGCCGCTTCGCTCGACGCGCCCGCCGACACGGTCGCCGCGGACGTTTCGCCCGCGGACGCGTCGCCCGACGCGCCTTCGCCCGACGCGTCTGACGCACCCTCGCTCGATTCGCCTGACGCGCCTTCGCTCGATGCGCCCGACGCGTCGCCCGCCGATGCGCCGGACGCGTCTCCCGATGCGCCCGTCGACGCGCCTGCCGCCGACGCGCCTGCGCCCGACGCGCCGTTCGACTGCCGCCCGCTCGGCCCTTCGGCGTGCCCCGCGCCGCAGGTGTGCGACTACCTCACGGGCCTCTGCGCCGACCCCGCCACCGCGTGCCGCGTCGCGGGCGCGCCCGTCCCCTGCGGAACCGGCGGCAACGTGATCCGCTGCGGCGCCGGGGCGGCGTGCGACGTCGCGACCGGCCGCTGCGTCGCCTCCTCCGGCTGCGCCCGCCTCGTGTGCGACGCGGAGAACGTCTGCCACGGCGTCTCCTGCCCCAGCGCGGGCGGCCCCGTGCGCGGCGTCACGATCGACCCGGTGACCGTCGGCGCAGTCGGCGCCATGGGCGGGCTCCGCGTGACGGCGCGGATCGACGCGGCCTCGCTCTGCGGGCTCAGCGTGACGGTTCAGGTGCGCGGTGATCGCGACGTGTACCTCACCGCGGGCGACGACGCCGCGCTCTGGCGCGTCCCGCTCGGCGGTGCGCCTTCGATCTACGTGCGCGAGACGAGCGAGCTCAGCGGCATCGTCGCCGACAACGACGGGGTGATCTATTACGGCCTCCTGCGCGAGGGCACGATCAAGCGCGTGCGGCCCGGCGCCACGACCCCCGTCGCGGAGACGCTCGCGGCCTCGGTGGGCACCGCGGGCCTCCTCTCGCGGCTCACCCTCGGCCCCGACGGCGCCATCTACGCCGCGCGCGGCCGCGACGCCTTCCGCGTCGGCCTCGACGGAACGGTGACGCGCGTCGCCCACGCCACCCACGTGCCGAGCCCCGCCCGCCCCGACAACACCTACCGCTGGGACCTCGCCACCGGCATCGACCAGTACTCCCTCCTCACGGGCGTCACCTTCGACCAGTCCGGCGCGCTCCTCCTCGCGGAGCCCTGGCCCTGGGTCTACCGCGCGACGTCGAGCGCGTCCGGCGCCGTCACCGAGGCGTCGCCGCTGCTCGACGGGACGCCGCTCGACCTCCCCACCACGCTCTACAACCCGTGGACGGAGGACGTGGAGTTCGGCCCCGACGGCGCGCTCTACGCCGCCTTCTTCCCGGGCCAGGAGGACGCCGGCTTCCTCTACCGCTTCCCGTCGCCCATCGGCCCGACGACACGCCCCGAGCTGCTCGTGCGCCTCGCCGACCTGCGCGCCGCCGTCCCCTCGACGCGCTTCGCCGGACTGCACGGCCTCGGCTTCGGCGCCGACGGGACGCTCTATTTCACCAACCAGAACACCGACTTCGTCACCCTCGGCCCCACCGGGCAGCTCCTCGCGCGGCGGCCCTCGGGCGCGATCGAGCAGGTGGCCACGGGCTTCCGCTTCGACATCGACTACGGCTTCGACGGCGACGTGGTGGTGGCGCAGGACGTGTTCTCCGACGCGACGTCCGCGGTCGACGGGACGGGCCGCGCCGTCGTGGCGCTCGACGTCCCGGCGCGGGCGGGCGTCTACCAGGTTCGGGTGCTGGTCACCGACCCGCGTGACGGGAGCATCCACGACGCGCGTCAGGCCGTCACCGTGCGGTAGAATTCCGCATCCCGCGGAGGCCGCGCCCCGGGCTTGCGCTTCGCGGCCCACGGTTCGATACCCTGCGATCGCCATGCTCCTCACCCTCGCCGCGTCGGCCTCGACGATTCACCACCTCACGCGGGTGTGCCCGAAGTGCCGCCGCGCGCAGACCGTGGGGCTCGCCCAGCGGTACGCCGAGGTCACCTGCAAGCACTGCCGGGCCCGCATCCCCGCGGTGAGCGCGAACTCCCGACGCTGATCGGGGGGCGCCCGTGCACGCGCCGCACGCCTTCCTCACCAGCCTCTCGGTGATCCTGTGCGTGGCCGGCGTGACCACCGTGGTGCTCCAACGCCTGCGTCAGCCCGCGGTGCTCGGCTACCTGCTCGCGGGGCTGCTCGTCGGGCCGCACGTGCCGGTTCCCCTTGCCACCGACGCGAGGATCACCGCGGAGGTCGGCGAACTCGGGGTCGTGCTGCTGATGTTCTCGATCGGGCTGGAGTTCAGCCTGCGCAAGCTGCTGCGGGTCGGGGGGACGTCGGCGCTCATCGCGGTGCTGGAGGTGTCGGCGGTCGGGGCGCTGGGGTTCGGGCTCGCGCGCGCGCTCGGGTGGACGCCCGCCGAGGCGCGCTTCGCCGGCGCGATGGCCGCGATCTCGAGCTCCACCATCGTGGCCAAGGTGTTCCGCGAGCAGCGGGTGGAGGCGGCGCTCGGCGACCTGGTGCTCGGCGTCCTCATCGTCGAAGACCTCATCGCCATCCTACTGCTCGCCGTCTTCACCGCGCTCTCCTCGGGCGCCGAGGTCTCCGCCGCGCTCGTCGGGGGAACGGCCGCGCGGCTCCTCGGCTTCCTCGCGGCGCTCCTCGTGGCGGGGATGCTCGTGGTGCCGCGCCTCGTCCGCTTCGTCGTCGCGCTCGACCGCCCCGAGACCACCCTCGTCGCCTCCGTCGGGCTCTGCTTCGCCTTCGCGCTCCTCGCCCGCTCGCTCGGGTACCCCGTCGCGCTCGGCGCCTTCCTCGCGGGCTCGCTCGTCGCCGAGTCGGGCCAGGCCCACGTCGTCGAGCACCTCGTCCAGCCCGTCCGCGACCTCTTCGCCGCCGTCTTCTTCGTCGCCGTCGGCATGCAGATCGACCCCGCCCAGGTCGCGCGCCACGCCGGCGCCGTCGCGGCCTTCACGCTGGTGGTGGTGCTCGGCAAGGCGGCAGGCGTCGGGCTCGGCGCCTTCCTCGGCGGCCACGGCGTGCGGCGCTCGCTCCAGGCCGGGATGAGCCTCGGGCAGATCGGCGAGTTCTCCTTCATCCTCGTGGGGACGGGCGCGTCGCTCGGCGCGGTGGGGCCGCAGCTCCAGCCCGTGGCCGTCGCCGTCTCCGCCGTCACCACGCTGCTCACCCCGTGGCTCGTCCGCGCCGCCGAGCCCGTCGCCCGCGTCGTCGACCGCAAGCTGCCGAAGCCCCTTCAGACCTTCGCCGCCCTCTACGCCCGCTGGATCGAGCAGCTCCGCACGTCCTCCTCCGCGCGCGCCCTGGCGGCGTGGCGCGTCCACGCGCGGGCGCTCGCGCTCGACGTCGGCGGGCTCGTCGCCGTGCTGGTGGGGGCCGCGCGACTCCACGACGACGCCGCGCTCCGTCTGCAACGTTCGCTCGCGCTGAGCGAAGAGGGGAGCCGCGCGGTGGTGGCCGCGGGCGCGACGCTCGTGGCGGCACCGTTCCTCGTCGGCGCGATCCGTGTGGCGCTGCGACTCGGCGCGTCGCTCGCGGAGGCGGTGATGCCGAAGGCGGGGGCGAGCGCCATCGACCTCGCGCGGGCCCCGCGGCGGGCGCTCGGCGCGGTGCTGCGGTTCGTGCTGGTGGCGCTCGCATGCGCGCCGGTGGTGGTCGCGCTCGGCGTGGTCGCGCCCGCCAGCGTCACCGCCGGAATTGTCTCGGTCGCCGTCGTCGCGCTCCTCGCGGCCCTCTGGGCGCGCGCCGCCGACCTCCAGGGCCACGTCACCGCCGTCGCGCAGGCGGTGGTCGACGCGCTCGCGGCGCAATCCCACGGCGACGCGAAGCACCCGGTCGCGGAGGCCGGCGTGCTGGCGGGCCTCGGCGAGCCCGTGCGGGTCCGTCTTGGTGCGGGCGACCGCGCGGCGGGGCGATCGCTCGCCGCGCTCGACCTGCGCGGGCGGACGGGCGCGACGGTGCTCGCGATGCGGCGGGGGGAGGGGGCGTGGCAGGTGCCCGGCGCCCACGACGCGCTGGCCGCGGGCGACGAGCTCCTGCTCGCGGGTGCGACCACCGCGGTGGAGGCCGCGCGGCGCGTGCTCGCGGGCGAAGGCGACGCGTAGCGCGACGAAACCGCAAGGGGCGCAAGGCGCGCAAGGGTCGGAGAGGATGGAGGGGGACGGAGATTCGGAGCGGGTCTCGGCGCGACGGAGCGCGCGTGGGTGGAGGCGGTGCTGGTGCCTGCGATGTACGTGCGGCGGCGCCTCTCGCTGGCGCGCGATGCGACGGAGCGGGAGTCGCCGGGGGCGCTGTGGGGCGCGATGCGGGCGCGGGGGAGGGGGCGACGAGTCCGTGGCGCGGGTGGCCGGAGGATCTGCGTCGTCGGGTGCTGGAGCGGTCGGAGGTGTGCGTGCTGCTGTTCCCGCGCGGCGCGGCTGGTGGTGCACAACGACGTCGTCGAGCGCGTCGACGGCACCTCCGCCGCCGAGCGCCTCTTCGGGCGCAAGCCCGGCGACCCGATCGAGTACCTCTGCGAGCGCGTCGAGCTACCCGGACGAGGGCGCTTCACGAAGCGGCGTTCGCGGCGACCCGCGCTCGCACTGACCGGATGATCCCCGTGGCCGGACTTCGGTGGGACGCCCCGGTTGGCGAGCGACCCATCTCAGGTGGGGTCGCGGAGGGCGTCGCGGTACTCGCGCAGCGCCTGCGGCTGATCGAGGCGATCGGCGAAGCGGGCGAGCAGGGCGAGGTCGAGCGCGGGGAGGAGCTCGCTCCGCGGCGCCGTCACGTAGGCGTCCCCGCGGAGCACGTAGACGGTGATGCGGGAGGCCTTCCAGACCCACACCTCGCGCACGCCGAGGCCCGCGTAGACCGCGAGCTTGTCGGGGTCATCGTGTGACCAGACGACCTCGACGGCGAGGTCAGCAACCTCCTTCTCCGCGTCCCCTTCTCCGACGGTGTAACAGTTGTCGGCCTCGGCGCCGCGCTGCTGGTCCTCGCGCTTGAGCGTCCACGACCGGTAGCCATAGACGAGGGCCCTCGCCTCCACCGCCCAGAACCTCAGGAGAACGTCGATCATCGTCGCGATGCGCTCGTGGTTGCGTCCGGGGCTCATCAGCGTGAGGGCTCCCTCCAGGTAGGTGAGGCGGGGGAAGCGCCGCTCGCCGCGGATCTGCTGGATCATCTCGTACTGGGCCCAGCTCACGCCGCGCAGGAAGATCCGCTGGTCGTCGTCCGCGAGGGCGGGGTGGAGGTCGCGCGCGGGCTCGCTCATGGCGGGGACGATACCACCGTCGCGGCCGAGACGACCGGCTGATCACCACCCGGCGCGGTCGTATGGCCCCGCGGATGGCGCCGCCCATGTCGTGGGCCACCACCAGCCGACGGATGGGTCCCACGCCTTCGAGCGCCTCAATGTCGACGAAGAGCGGCACCCCGAATAGTAGGGGTTAGGCAAAACAACGCGCCTCGTGTTCGACGCCCGCTGCCGGCTCCTCCATCACGCCATACGCGCGCGGGACCGCTTGCGTACTGCCGAGCGGCACCGAGTGCCGTGTCGCTGGCCATCGTCCGCGCGCGTCGCGCGGGCTGATCCGCGACGATTCCACGCCGCCACCGCCGAACATCTCACCCCGCGATACACTTCCACCCGCCCATGCGCCCACGCCTCTCCCTCCTCGATCCGCGGCGCTGGTCACGCGGCGTACGCGCGGTCGCCGTGTTGCTGGTCGCGTCGCTCTTCGCGCTCCACCGCGGCTTCAGGCGCTTCGAGCCCGCGTGGCAAGCACATCGCATCGAGCGTACCTACGCCTCGCTCCCGCTGCCGCGGGTGACGGCGTCGCTGCCTGAGCTCTACCCGAGCGTACGGGTGCACGTGTCCCCCGAGGCCGTCGACCTCGACGCGCGCCCGCTCATGCAGGCGCTCGCCCCCGAGCTCCGTCGCCGGGTGGTGGCGTCGACCGACCCGCTGTGGCGCGACGCGCTCTTCGGCGAGAGCCCCGCGCTGCTGCGCCTCGAGCGCGGGCGGCTGCGCGACGACGGCGACCGCAGGGCCAGGCTCCGACGGCTCGACGACCGGCGTCACCAGCTCCACGAGGCGCTGCGCGACGTGAGCCTGGACGCGCTCGACCATCGTCACCGCGAGGCGCCGATCTACTTCGTCGACCCGCGCGTCCCGATGGCGACGGTCGGGCAGGTGATCCTGCACACGGCGACCGGCAGCTTCGGGTTGGCGCTGCGCGGGCCGCGCGGGCTTGCGGTGCTCGAGTACGCCACTCGGATATGCGCGCCGGTGCCGTCGGTGGAGCTCGACGTGCACGTCGCGAGCTTGGTGTTGCGCACGAGCACCCGTCGCGGCGGCTGCACGGGCGGCCCCGACGACGCGCAGGTGACGACGGTCACGTTCGCGCGCACGGGCGCCGACCGCGGCCTCAGCGCCCTCCGTCGCGCGCTGGACGCCGCCCCGTGGTCGCTCACCGCGCAGCGCACCTCGGACGCGGCCCCGCAGGGCGAGGGCGTCGCGGTGCACGCGAACGTGGACGCCGGGACCGACCTCGCCGCGCTCGACGCGCGCGTCACTGCGATGCTCGCGGGGGGAGGCCCCTGGGGCGCGATCAGCGTCACCGTGGACGGCGAGATCGCGTACGGGGACTGGGTGGACGTCGTGATGGCCGCGCGCGAGCGCACGCCCGGTAGCTGCGACGAGCACGGAACCTTCGTGCGCGATGGGTGCCTCTTCCCGGCGTTCGAGCTGCGCGTGCGCGCGGGCGAGGGTCGCGGTGCGCAGCGGTAGCGGCGACGCGCGCCACGAGGCGCGGGCGTTGCGATGTCGCGCACGACGAAGGTGCAGCGCGCGGCGGCGAGTACATGTTCGATCGTGGCGCGCGTGCTGTGGGGATTGCGCACCGGAGTCACCGCGGGGCGGTGCTCCTTCGCCTCGAAGTCCCTGCCGCCGTAGATCATGGCCTGCGCCTCGCCCAGACCGACGCACGCGAAGACGCGCACCGCGAGGATGACGGTGATCCGGTCGACCCAGTCGTGAAGCTCCACCTCCATCACGGGCGTGGCGAGGGGCGTGATGGAGGGATAGGCAAAACAACGCGCCTCGTGGTCGACACCCGCTGCCGGCTCCCCCCTCACGCCGTACGCGCGCGGGTGGGTGCGCATACACCGGCTGGGTGACGCGCGGTGTTACCGTGGTGGCGTCGCCGCCTATTGGCGGCCGAGCGTGACCTGCACTGGAGCACCGTGAGCAACCTCCTGCGGCGCATCAAAGACAAGCTCCGCGTGGAGACGGTGGGCGAGATCGTCGGCTACGCCCACCGCGCGGGCCTCCTCGGATAGCGCGGGCACCCTCCGTCAGAGCGCGCCGGCGAGCATCTGCTCCAGCGCGTCGAGCGTGCGGCGGTCGGCGGCCCCGAGGCGCCGGAGCGCGTCGAGCTCGCTGCGCGCCGCCGCGGCGTGCCCGCCCGCGTGGAGCGCCGACACGAGGTTGATCCGCAGGTCGGGGCGCGCCGGCAGGGCCTTCACGCACGCGCGGTAGTCCTCCGCGGCGTCGTCGTAGCGCTTCAGGCGGAGCAGGCAGTTGCCGCGATTGAAGCGGAGGAGCAGCGACCCGCCGTCGGCGAGCGCGCGGTCGTAGACGGCGACGGCGTCCGCGTCGCGCCCGAGCTGGGCGAGGACGAAGCCGAGCTCCACCACGTGGCCGTCGTCCGCCTGAAGCTCCACCGCGCGGCGCAGCAGCGGCTCGGCTTGCGCGTACTCCTTGCGGTCGACCAGCGGCGTCGCGGCCGCGAGGCACCGCGCGGCGAGGTCGGGAAACTCGTGGCGGCGGGGCGCCGGGGGGTCGTCGACGGTCGCCGCGAAGGCCGCCCGCACCTCCGCGCCGAGGGGCGCGCCGTGCTGGTCGAGGACGCGCCGGGCGCCGGCGGGGTCGCCCGTGAGCGCGTACGCCCGCACGGCCCCCGCGACGGCGATCGGGTCGCCGGGCAGGGCCGCCAGCGCGGCGTCGGCGAAGCCCCTCGCCCGCGGGTCGCGGCGCCGCCCGTAGAGGTTCGCGAGGCTGCTCGCCGCCTGCGGGCTGTCGCGGTCGCGGAGGAGGAGGAGCGCGATCGCCGCGTCGTCGTCGTCGCGCAGCATCGCGACGACGGCGCGCTGGAGGAGCATCCCGCGCGCCGCGGGGTCGCGCGTGAGGGCGGCCTCGGCGAGGGCGTCGGCGCGCGCGAGGTCGCCCGCGACGAGGAGGGCGATCACCTCCTCCTCGGTGGGGGCCGCGCGGGCGATGAGGGCGCCGGCCGCGTCGTCGGCGGGGGTCGCCGGGACGTTGGGCACCGGCACGTAGCCGAGGAGCGCCGCGCGGACGTCGCTCGCCACCTCTTCGAAGGGTCGCGAAGCGCCGGGGGCCCGGGCCGCCACGATGCGGCCGAGCGCGTGGCGGGGGGCGGCGCCGAGGATGACGTCGAGCGAGAGGGCGGGGCCCACCAGCGCGGTGACGCCGTTGCTCCATGTGGCCCACACGCCGTCGTCGCCGCGGCCTTCGAGCGTGAGGTGGCCGACGCGCAGCGTGGTCAGCGGTTCGACGCGCACCACGCTCCCCATGGGGGAGACGCCGCGCTCGACGGGCCGGCCGGGGTGGGTCGCGTGAACCACCTCCACGCCTGCCTTGAGCGCCACCTCGCGGGCCGCGATCGCGCCGTCGTCGCGCCCGTTGCACGCCACCACCGCGCGGATCGTCCCCGCGGGGAAGGCCGGGAGCTTCGCGTAGCGCTTCGCGTCCGTGACGGGGAGCACCACGAGGGCCATCTCCCCGGGGCCGCATTCGAGGACGACGCCGCCCCACGGGGCGGTCCCCATGACCCACACCTTGTCGGGCGGCGCGGGCGGGGGCGGGGGCTGGGGGGCGGGCTTCTCCCCGACGAGCCACGACCAGAAACTCATGGTGGCGGACTCTACGGGCGCCGGGCGCGCGGGCGCAACGGCGTGGTCAGGCGGGCTCGACGGCGCGCTCGTTCGCACGAGAGCGGGACGGGTCGCGCGCGCGGCGCACCGTGCCCGCGCAGTCGCCGCCCTCGCCCGCTCACCACTCGTTGAGCACGCGCACGAGGTCGACCATCTCGCGCATCGTCACGAACTGGGGGTAGCAGACGTAGTAGAGGTACTCGTACTCGGCGTGCCGCTCTTCCACGGGGATGTCGAGCCCGCCGTGGCTGGTGTCGCACTTCGCCTCGAGCGCCGCGAGGTCGAAGGGCTCCTTCCCACGGCCCGCGGCCTCCGCCTTCGCCGCCGCGAGCTCCTCCGCGTCGGCCCGCTTCTGTTCGGCGAATGTCCGCCAGAATCGTTCGTTCTCCGACTCCACGTCCGTGTTGTATCACCGCCGCACGCACGTCGGGCGAGCCGCTGGGCGAACGCGCGGACGACGGGAGGTGACGAATGCGTGGAGCCCCTTCAACGGCGCGCCCCTCAACACGCGCGGTGGCGCCGCCGGGACGCTCCGTGGCCCCCACCCTTCGATCCCTTGCGCGCCTCGCGCCCCTTGCGGTTTCGTCGCCCGTCGCTCGCGCCCGAACGCGCTCTGACCCGGCGCCCCCGTCGCGCCTTGGGGCCTTTCAACCAGGCATTTCTCGCGCTCCGGCCGTAGACCGCGCGGCGCCCGACGCCCGTCTCCTGGCGCACCAACCCGTCGCTCAGGAGACCCCTTCCATGAACCGCCGCATCGCCCGCCGCTGCCTCGCGCTCGCCCTCGTCGCCCTCCCCGCCGCCGCCAGCGCGGGCACCGTCCGCGTCACCACCGCCATCGACCGGGTGACCGTCTTCACCAACGCCGCGAGCATCCACCGGACGGCGCGGGCCCGCGTGCCGCGCGGCGAGCACCAGCTCGTGTTCGCGGGGCTGCCGGCGGGGCTCTCCGACGAGTCGGTGCGGGTCGGGGGCTTCGGGCCCGGCGCCACCGCGGAGGCCGTCACCATCCGGGTCGGGCGCATGGGCGAGGTCAACGAGGCCGAGCTCACGCGGGCCGTGCAGGAGTTCGAAGCGCTCCAGCGGCGGCGCGCGGCGCTGGTGGAGGCGATGGGCGCGCACCCGACGCCGGCGCAGACGCAGCAGCGCGAGGAGATCGACCGCTCGATCACGAACCTCGCGCCGCGGGTGGCGCAGCTCCAGGCGGCGGCCGCGCAGCCGGCGAAGTTCATCACGGTCGACCTCACGACGGAGCGCGAGGGCGAGCTCGACCTGTCGGTGGAGTACCTCGTGCCCGGCGCGGCCTCGTGGCAGCCCTCCTACGCCGCGCACCTCACGCCCGACGGCGCCCACGTCACCCTCGACGTCCTCGCCGCCGTCCAGCAGAACACCAGCGAGGACTGGTCGGACGTCCGCATGTCGGTCTCCACCGTGATGCCGACCACGAGCCTCGCGCTGCCTCACCTCGGCGAGCGCACGATCGAGCTCGACCCCGACGAGGCCGAGGAGCTCATGCAGATGGCCCGGCGCGGCGTCGCGCGCGGGGCCGCAGCGTCGGTGGACAGCGAGATGCCGATGCCCGCGTCGGTGGCCGGCGCGATGCGGCCGCCGCGCGACCGGCCCGCGACGCCGGTCGCGCAGCGGGAGGGCGTGGTGCAGGCGAACCTCCTCTCGGCGCGGCTGGAGATCCCCACGCCCGTGACGCTGCGCGCGGGCGCGCCGGCGCGGCGGGTGCTCGCGGCGCGGGCGACGCTCGACACCACGCTCGAGCACCTGACGGCGCCGCGGGAGACGAACGCGGTGTTCCTGGTGGCGCGGGCGCGCAACGCGCAGCGATTCCCGCTGTTGCCGGGCAACGTGGCGCTCTTCATCGGCGGCGACTACGTGGGGACGACGGCGCTCGCGGGGGTGCCGGTGGAGGAGGAGTTCTCGCTGCCGTTCGGGGTCGACTCGGGGGTGACGGTCGACCGCACGCTGGCCGAGCGCCGCGTCGCGCGGGTCAACGGCCGCGACGAGCTCACGCTCCGCTACGACTACCGCCTGAGCAACCACCGCGACCGCCCGGTGGACGTGGTGGTGCTCGACCACCTGCCCGTGTCGCGCTCGCAGGGGCTCACCGTCGCCACCACGCCCAACACCCGCGCCTTCTCCCCGCGCCGCGAGGGCGACGCGCCCGGCGTCGTCCGCTGGAACCACCGCCTCGCCCCCGCCGAGAGCGAGCGCTGGACGCTCGGCGTGGTCGTGCGCTCGCCCGCGCGCCGCACCGTCAACGGCGACGTGGAGTGACGACGTCGTCGCCGTGGCAGGTCGAGTGAAAAACACCTGCGCACCATGAAATGCGCGCTGCGCAAGGCGCTCCCGCGCGACCTCACCGCCGCGCGCCCGCTGCGCACGCGGTGAGGAATGGGCCGCGCGCGCACGCCGCGACAGCGCCGTCGTGTGAAGGCGTCGGGCCGCAGGCGCGCGGCGCCCGCTGCGCAGCGCGCATTTTCAAGGCTCGTCGAGGCGGCGCCAGAGCTCGACGCTGCGCGTCGCGGGGTAGTCGAGCGCGACGTCCTCCACGCGGGAGATGCGCCAGGGCTGCACGGTGGAGATGCCGTTCTTCGTGTAGAAGACGCCGGCGAAGAGGTGGACGGCGAGGTGCTCGAGCCCGCCGTCGGCGTTGCGGAAGGCCATCACGTCGCCGAAGCGAGCGGGCGCCTCGCCGAGCGGGCGGTAGCGGGCGCGCAGCGCGGACTCCACCGCGGGCAGCGAGAGCAGGCGCTCGCGGGGGTCGCCGTCTTCGAAGTGGAGCGCCGTCCAGAAGCAGTTGAGCGTCTCCTCGGAGGCCGTGGCCCAGGTGCCGACGCGGCGCCGCGCGGGCTCGGGCAGGAGCTCGTCGATCGGGACGGTCGCGCGCCCCGTCTCGCGGGCCCGCGTGAGCTTCGCGCGGGCGACGGCGCGCGCGCGCGGGGCGACGGTCGCGACGAGGCGCTCGACCGAGGCGGGCGCGGTGCGGAGCGCAACGTCCATCGTCCACGGCCGATGGATCGCGCGGGCCAGGGCGGTGCGCTCGGCGTCGTCGCGCATGCGCTCGCAGGCCGCGGGGAGGTCGGCGAACATCAGCACCCCGTCCTGCGTCCACGAGGTCTGCGCCACGACCTCGCGCGCGGCCGGCGGCAGCCCCGGCGAGTCCGCGAACGCCGGGCGCGACGGGTGGCGACGGAACGGGAACGCGTACCCCTGGTTGGCCGCCGTCGCGCCGAGCGAGGCGTAGAACGACGCGCGCTCCGAGGGGATCACCGCCGTCACCACCGCGGCCGGCGCGTCGACCACGCAGCCGTCGGGCGCGCACCGGATCGACGCCTGCGCCAGCGCGAGCCCGGGCCCGCGGAGCACCCGCGCCAGCACCGCCGCGGTGGTCGACGCCGTCAGCCCCGGGAAGGCCCAGCGGCGCGGGCCGGAGAGGCACGCCTGCTCGTTGAGCATCCACGGCGGCGGCGTGAGCACGCGCTCGGTGAGCAGGATGTCGTCGCGCGTCGCGTGGGCGAGCGCGGGCGGCGGCGGCGGCGCGAGGCGGCCGACCGCCACGCCTGACGCCTCGCGGAAGCGCCACGTGACGAGCGCGCCCGTCGCCGCGAAGAGGAGCGCCGCGACCACGGTGGGCGCCAGCGCTCGGGGAGACCTGTTCATGCGCGCCCGCGCTGCAAGACGCATTCTCGCCGGGGGCTTGTCCCTCGCCGTGCCACGTCGGGCCCGCGCGCCGCGGGGCCCCTGTGGACGGCGACGCTGGAGTGCGTGTAGACACGTCGTCACCGCCCCCCGCGCGATGAACGCCCCGACCCCCGCCTCCCTCCGCGACCCCGCCGCGCCGCTCGCCGACCTGCGCGGCCGCATCGGGACGGTCGTGGCCGGGCGCTACCGCCTCCTGCGAATGATCGGCGAGGGGGGCATGGGGGCCGTCTTCGAAGCCGAGGCGCAGCCGGGCGGCGAGCGGGTGGCGGTGAAGATCATCAAGCCCGAGTACGCCACCTCCCACGAGGTGAACTCGCGCTTCATCCAGGAGATGCAGGCCGCGGGCGCGGTGGTCCACCCCAACATCGTGCGGACGATCGAGGCCGGCAACGACGCGCACGGGCCCTACATGGTGCTCGAGCTCTTGAAGGGCGAGACGCTCTGCGACGTGCTCGAGCGCCGCCCGCTCGGGCCCCGCGAGGCGCTCGGCATCGCGGCGGCGACGCTCGAGGCGCTCCAGGCCGCCCACGCCGTCGGCATCGTCCACCGCGACATCAAGCCCGAGAACATTTTCCTCGTCGGCGGCGCCGAGCGCTGCCAGGGCGTCAAGCTCCTCGACTTCGGCATCTCGAAGATCCTCTCGCTCCAGTCGGCGATGGGCGGCATCACGCGCGCGGGCACGGCCGTGGGGACGCCCGACTACATGTCCCCCGAGCAGGCCGGCGGCGGGCGCATCGACGGCCGCGCCGACCTCTGGTCGGTGGGCGCGGTGCTCTACGAGTCGATCGCGCAGCGCCACGCCTTCGAGGGCGACACCTACCAGCAGCTCATCTCGAACATCGTGCTCAACCCGCACGTCCCGCTGCGCAGCCGCGTCCCCGCGGTGCCGCCGGAGTTCGAAGCCTTCATCGACCACGCGCTGCGCAAGGAGCCCGGCGACCGCTTCCCCTCGGCCGCGGCGATGCTCTCGGCGGCGCTCCAGCTCCAGGCGCGGCTGCCGCCCGACGAGGCCGTCGGCTTCCGCGGCGACGAGCCCACCTCGGTGGTCCACGCGGCGCCCAACGAGCCCACGCAGGTGATCGAGGTCCGCGCCCCCGTCGCCCGCGCGCGCCCCGCCGCGCCCGAGCGACCGCCGCCCGCGCCGTCGTTCGCGCCGGCCCCGCCCGCGGCCCCCACGACGCCCTCCGCGAGCGCCTGGTCGCAGCCGCCGCCCCCGCTCCCCCCGTCGCCGCCGTCGCCCTCGCTGCCCGTCCCCGCGCCCCACGCGCCCTCCCTCGCGGGGCGCGCGACGCCGGTGGTGGCCGCGGTGGCCGCGTCGCTCGTGCTCGTCGCCCTCGCGATGCGCTACCGCCCGTCGGCCGAGCCCGTCGCCCCCGCGCCCGTCGCCCCGCCCGTCGCCGAGTCGCCCGTCACCCCGCCGCCGGTCGCGCAGGCCCTCACGCCCGCCGCGCCGCAGGTCCTCCCGCCGGCCCCGCAGGTCGTCGCGCCCGCGCCGCGGCCCCTCGCGCCCGCGCCGCAGGTTCTCGCGCCCGCGCCGCAGCCCGCCCGCGCGCCGGCTCCCCGTCCCGCCGCCGCGCCGCGCCGCGCCGCGCCGCTGACCCCGTTCAACCCCGCGCTGACCGCCCCGGCGACCCAGACGGCGCGCCAGCTCGTGCGGCCCTGCGGGGCCCGCTACCAGTACGAAGGCCCCGTCGAGACGCGCGTGACCTTCGACGCGCAGAACGTCGCGTCCAACGTCGTGATGGTTCGCCCCTCGCGCGTCACGGTGCACGGCCGCTGCATGGAGGAGCAGCTCCGGCGCTTCTCGCTGCGCGGGGCCGCGGGGCACACGATCACGCTGCGCTTCAACCTCCCGCAGTGACGATCGCGCGCCACGCGGCGGCGAGCGAGGCCGCGGCCCGGTCGACGTCTTCCGCGGTGTTGCGTCGCCCCGTCGTGAGCCGCAGCGTCCCGAGCGCCTCCCCGGGCGCGACGCCGAGCGCGAGGATGGCCCCCGGCGCGCGCGTCTCCCCGGCGTGGCAGGCTGAACCCGTGGAGGCCGCGACGTCGGGGCAGCGCGCGAGCACGGCGTCGCCCGTCACGCCCGGCAGCCGAACGCTCAGGGTGTTGGGCAGGCGCTCGGTCGGGTGCCCGTTGATCGCCGCGCCCGGCACGGCCTCCCGCAGCCTCGCCCAGAGCCGCTCGCGCATCGCGAGGGCGTGGGCGGAACTCTCCGCGAGGTCGCGCGCCGCCGCCGCGCAGGCCGCGCCGAAGCCGACGAGGGAGGCGACGTTCTCGGTGCCGGGGCGGAGGCCGCGCTCGTGGCCCGCGCCGCGCGTGAAGGGGACGAGCGCCGTCCCCGCGCGGACGTAGAGCGCGCCGACCCCCTTGGGGCCGTAGAGCTTGTGGCCCACCACGGTCATCAGGTCGCAGCCGAGCGCGTCGACCCGCACGTCGACCTTGCCGGCCGACTGGGCCGCGTCGACGTGGACGGCGACGCCGCGCGCCTTCGCCCGCCGCGCGACCTCGGCGACGGGCTGGAGCACGCCGGTCTCGTTCTGCCCGTGGATCACGGTGACGAGCGCGGTGTCGTCGCGCAGCGCGTCGCCCACCGCGCTGGCGTCGACGCGCCCGTCGGGGCCCACCGGAAGGGACGTCACCGCGACGCCGTCGAGCGCGGCGAGCGTGGCGGCGGTGGCGGGGTGCTCGGCGGCGGTGGTGACCACGTGGCGGCGCGCGGGGTGTGCACCGAGGGTCCCGCGGATCGCGAGGTTGCTCGCCTCCGTTCCCCCGCTGGTGAAGATGATTTCGTCGGGCGAGCACCCAAGGAGCGAGGCCACCTGCGCGCGTGCGCGGTCGACGCCCTCGCGTGCGCGGCGGCCGTACGCGTGCGCGCTCGACGGGTTGCCGAAGTGCTCGCGGAGGTAGGGGAGCATCGCGTCGACCACCTCGGGGAGGAGCGGTGTGGTCGCGTTGTGGTCGAGGTAGACGGGGTCGTCGGGCGCGCTCATGCGGAGTGTGACCTACAGGTGGAAGTAGCGGACGTCCATGAAGCCCACGGTGACGGCGAGGCCCGCGACGAAGGCGCCGTGACCGCCCTCGCCGCCGGGGAGCGCGGCCTGCGCGGTGAGGTCGAAGCCGAGCGTCACGAGGCGCCCGCCGGCCGCGTCGCGGGAGAGCAGGCGGACGTGCGGACCGCCGCGGAGGCCGACGAGTAGTTCGGGGCCGAACGACCCTTCGCCGCGGCCTCGCCCGCCGACCTCGGCGCCCGCGAACCACCCCAGCCGCCGCACCTCGGGCAGGCTGAACCACGCGAGGCCGAAGGCGCCCGAGAGCGCGCCCCCGCCGCCGCGGACGTCGCCGCCGGCGGAGAGGTTCACGGTGGTCACGATGCCGTCGCTGACGGTGCCGTCGCGGTGGGTGGAGCCGAAGCCCAGCACGCCCGTGACGCCGCCCTGCACGAGCACCGGGCCGTTGGTGTACGCGAGCACCTCGGGACCGGCGCGCAGGCCCCACGCGCAGCCGGCGGGGGCGGCGAGGGCGAGGGCGAGGGCGGCGCGGCGGGCGAACATCGGCGCGCGAGGGTACCGCAGGTGGCCGTCAGCGCGCGCGGAGACGTCGGAGCTCGGCGCGCTGGCGGAGCACCAGGAGCGCGAGCCCGACGGTGACCGCGGGCCACAGCACGAAGAACATCAGCGCGTTGGCGTCGCGGTAGGTGACGCCGAGCAGGCGCGCGGCCTGGAGCATGAAGTCGACGCACGCCGCGTACACGGCGAAGGCGGCGCGGGCGATCACGGGCGCCCCCCGTTGGTGCGCAGGGCACGCAGCGCGAGGTGCTGGCGCCACGCGACGACCCAGAGCCCGTACATCAGCCCCGGCCACGCGAGGCACAGGAGCAGGATGTTGGCGGCGCCGTAGCCGACGAAGCGGTCGCGCGAGAGCCCGGAGCCGACGGCGTAGAGCCCGCGGATGGTGAGCCCGAAGAGCCCGTGGTCGCCCGAGAGCGCCGCGGGGAGCACGGGCCGGTGGCGGCAGCCGCGGTTGTGGCAGACCCAGGTGCAGCGGTCGGCGCGGAAGGGCTCGCGCGGGACGGACGCGCGGGCGAGGGGGACGTCGGGGCCGCTGGCGTTGACCGCGAGCAGGAGGGCCCACGGCGCCACCAGCGGGAAGACGTAGATCCACAGCCCGAGGAGCAGCCTTCGCATGGCCGCGAGGCTACCGCAACGGGTCAGCCGGCGCCCGCGAGGGCGTCGAAGTCCTCCCAGCGCGCGCCGTCGAGCGGGGCCTCGACGTCCTCGCCGCGCGCGCGGGCGTCGAGCGCGTCGTTGGAGGTCAGCGCGTCGCCGCCGAGCCAGCGCCCGCCGTCGCCCGCCGCGGCCTCCACGTAGCCGATCGGAACGCGCACCAACGGCCCCACCACGAGCCCCGCGGGGACGGGGTCGTTCGGGGTGCGAACCATCGGGACTTCTTCCGCGCGGACGGGGGCGCCGCCGGACATCCCGACGCCGGCGCGCTCTGCCGCAGCAGCGAGCAGCGCGTCGGCGAGGCGGGCGGGTGACCACTCGTTGCCGAGGCAGATGGAGAGGGCGACGGGTGGTTTGGAGAGCCAACGATCGACCGAGCGCTCCTCGGGCGCGGCCCACGCGACGGGGATCGCGAGGTCGCCCGACCACCCGAGGAAGGCCTCGACGAGGCAGCGGCCGTCGGCGGTGACGTCGCAGCCGAGGACGGCGCCGGGCCGATGGCGGACGGCAACCCACTCGCGGCCGAAGTACGCCGCGGTCGCGCCCGCGCGGGTGAGGCCCGGCAGGAGGAGCCGAACGTACCGGTTGAGCAGCGTGCGCGGCGTGGCGTCGGGGAGGAGGGCGTCGACGCGGGGGAGCGCGAGCGTCCAGACGATCGCGTCGCGGCGGAGGCACGCGGCGGTGCCGGTGGTGGCGCGGCGGAGGACGGGGACGTTGGCGCGGGCGCAGGCGTCGAGGTCGACGACGCGGCCGGCGCGCTGGCGCGAGCCGAGGACGACGGCGTCGCCGCGGGTGAGGGCGATCGAGAGGCGGGGGTCGCCGTCGCGGACGGCGTCGAGGAGCGCGGCGGCGCGGCCGAGGGCGCGGGCGACGGATACGTCGGGGTCGATGGCGCAGCGGAGCGTGGTCATGGCGGGGGGTGCGACTCTACCGGAGCGCAACGGTCTTGCGTGGAGGGGCGTTCTCGGCGACGGTCGCGGGCGACCCATGGAAGTCATCGGGCTGACGGGCGGCATCGCGTGCGGCAAGACGGCCGTGGCGCGTCTCTTTCAGGCGCGCGGGGTGCCGGTGGTCGACGCCGACCAGGTCGCGCGCGACGTGGTTCTGCCGGGCACTGAGGGCCTCGCGGCGGTGGTGGCCTCGTTCGGCGCCGACGTGCTCGCACCCGACGGAACGCTCGACCGCAAGCGCCTCGGCCAGCGGGTGTTCGGCGACGTCGAGGCGCGCCGGCGGCTCGAAGGAATCCTCCATCCGCGCATCGGGGCCGAGAGCTTCGCCCGCCTGGCCGCGCTCGGCGTCGAGGGCCACGGCTTCGCCCTCTACGACGCCGCCCTCCTCGTCGAGAACGGCTCGCACCGCAACTTCCCCGGCCTCGTGGTGGTCACCGCGCGCCCCGACGTCCAGCTCGCCCGCCTCGTCGCGCGCGACGGGAGCACCGAGGCCGAGGCCCGCGCCCGCGTCGCCGCGCAGCTCCCGCTCGCCCGCAAGGTGGCCGCCGCCACGTGGGTGGTCGACAACTCCGGCGACCGCGCGCGCCTCGAGGCCCGCGTCGCGTCGCTCTACGCCGAGCTCGTGGTCGCGTACGGGCCGCCCGCGCGGCGGAGGGCCGCGTGAGCGACGTCGCCCTCGTCACGGGCTACCCCCGGCTGCTCTCGCGCCTCGTCGCGCGCGAGCTCTCCGCGCGATGGCCCGGCGAGGTGGCCCTGCTCGCGCGGCCGCGCTTCCTCGACGACGCGCGGCGCTTCGCCGAGTCTCTGCCGCGCCCGGCGACGGTGATCGAGGGCGACGTCACGGCGATCGACCTCGGGCTCGGCGGCGCGGAGTACCTCGACCTCGCGCGGCGGGTGGCGGTGGTCCACCACGCGGCGCAGAGCACCTGGGAGGCGGCGCCGCCCGGCGTGGTGGGCGCGCTCCACACGCAGGGGACGCACGAGGTGGCGGAGTTCGCCGCGACCGCGCGGGGCCTCGGGCGGCCGCTGCGGGTGGTGGCGTACAGCTCCACGATGGTGGCGGGCGACCACGAGGGCCTCGTCCGCGAGGGCGACCTCGAGCTCGGGCAGGGCTTCCGCTCCGAGGCCGAGCGCTCGCTCTATCAAGCCGAGCGGATGCTCCGGCGCGCGGCCGCCGAGGGGCCGGTGACGGTGGTGCGCCCGTCGATCATGGTGGGCCACTCGGAGACGGGCGAGGTCGACGTGCTCGACGGGCCCTACCTCTACCTCGCGGTGCTGCTCGAGTCGCCCGTCGACATCACGCTCCCGCTGCCGGCGCGCGGCGCCAACGCGCTCGACGTCGTGCCGGTCGACCACGTGGCGCGCGCGGGCGTGCGCCTCGCGGAGGTCGCGCACGAGGGGCTGCGCACGTACCACGTCGTCGACCGCGGCGCGCTGCCCGCCCGCCGCGCGTTCGAACTGCTCGCCGAGGCCGCGGGGCGGCGCTTCCGGGCCAGCGGGATGCCCGTCCACCTCGCCCGCGCGGTGCTCCGCACGCCCGGCGTCGACCGCCTCGCGCGCAGCCCGCGGGCCTTCTTCGAGCGCCTCGCCACCCGCACCGTCTTCGACGACGCCGAGGCCCACGCCGCGCTCACCGCCGCGGGCGTCGCGTGCCCGCCGTTCGAGTCGTACGCGCCCGCCCTCGTCGCCGCAGCGCGCCAGCGGCTCCGCGCCCGCCGCGTGCGCCCCGACGCCGTCGCGCAGGAGCCCGAGGTCGACGACCCGCTCGCGTGACGGCGCCCGAAGGGTGCGCGGTCGCTGGGCGCCAGTTGCCCCACCCGTGGGGCTCTCCCGCACTTCGCATGAATCACGCGAAGTGCGGGAGAGCCAAGATACTTTGCACGACCCGACAGGGAGGCAGAGGCCCGGCTCAAGCCCGGGCCTGCTTCAGCGCCGCGCGGACGCGGGCGGCCTCCGCGCCTAGAGCGCCGACCGGATGAACGCTACGCCGCTTCCGCGAAGCCCGCTTCCCGCAGGGCGAAGAGGTTGGCGATGACAGCGGCGCGACGCACGTCGAAGAGGTTTCGCCGCAGCCCCCAGTACCTGGCCTTGGGCCCCTGGACCTGTCCGATCCGTGCGAGCGTGTGCTCCACGGTCACCCGCTTCCGTAGCTCCGCACGACCCGCGGGAGTCCGCTGCTTCCGACGAAGCTCGACCAGCTGTGCCTCCTGCGGGTGCAACGTCACGCTGCGCCCCTTCTGGCTCGTCGTGCACTTCGCCTTCTGCGGGCACTCGGCGCACACCCGCGCGTCGAAGTGCACCGTGCTCCCCGCACGCGCAGGTCGCTCCTGGCCCGCGGGGCACTCCAACCGGCCCCGCCCCAGGTCCAGCTCGAACCGCGTCTTGTCGTAGAGCTCCCCGTGGCCCGCGGACGGCGCCCGACAGTTGATGTGCAGGCCCAGCCCGCGGCGCCACTGCACCGGCGGCGACAGCAGGTAAGCGCGGTCGACGTCCAGCGTCGCGATCGAGAGGCCCTGACGCTCCACGTCGGCGAACAGGTCGAAGGCCGCCTCGCCCTCGGGACGGTTGGCCGCCGTCAGGGCCACCGCCCCGATCAGCTTCACACGCTCCCCGCGCAGCGTCGCCGCGTGCCGCTTGTAGCCGTCGAAGCGCACCGCCTTGCTCTTGCGGCCGTGGCGCATCTGCGGGTCCTTGATGCTGATCCGCCGCTCCTTGGCCACCCCGCGCTTGATCCGGACGCCGGAGCCCGAGGGGTCCGGCTCCAGGTCCTGGCGGCTCACCTGCTGCAACGCCGCCAGCTGCTCCCGGAGCGGGGGCCGCTCGCGCTCCTCACTCAGGTGCTTCTCGATGAACGCCGAGAGCGCCCCGAGCTGCTCGGCCAGCCGCTGCAACGCCCCGTGGGCCTGGGTCGGATCGGTCCAGTCGATGTCCAGGGCAGCTTTGAGGCTGCTGCCCTCCAGCAGGGGGATGCCCGCCTCGCGCGCCATCTGGTCGAAGGGCTTGTCGAAGCGGCGCGCCAGCGTGTGGACCAGGTCACGCGCCGCGTGCCCGAGGAGGTTGATGGTGTCCTCGACCCGCCCCGCTCCCCGCAGCGGCGAGGAGTCGAAGGCCGCGCGCAGGGAGCGCGGCGAGAAGAGCTTGGAGCGCGTGGCGAGGTCGAGGGTCCGCTCGACCAGCCGACGGTCCATGTCGTGCGCGATGAGGCGCAAGCGAAACTCGAAGAGGGTCGTCTGGCTGAAGGGCGCAGTCTCCTCGTCCTCGTCCTCCTCCTGGTCCGAGGCGTCGAGGGTGCCGAGGACGACCTGCCATGCGCGGTCGGTGACTGCGGCGCCGGCGGCGTCCTGGTCGGACATGTGCCGCGCGGCCTGAAGAAGGGTGGCCATGGCGAGGAGGGCCGGGGCCACCGGGGATCGCCCACGCTGGCCGCCGTCGTACATGCCAGCCAGTTCCCGCTGGAACGCGTCGTCGAACAACTGGTGGCGGATCGCACGCAGGAAGCCGAAGATCGGTTGCTTCTTGCAGCGGCGCAGAACGCGCTCCTCGGCGGGCGACAGCGCGGTGGGAGGGGTCCAGGTCGGGATGGGCGGCATCCACCAAATCTACGCCCCTCGCGTTCATCCGGTCGGCGCTCTAGCGCGCACTGGGGTACACCCCTGTCCGATGCCCGGCGCACCCCACGAGACCATGATCGTCCTTTTGCGCGAGCACCCCGACTGGCTGCGGAGCCTGGTGGAGGTGATCGCGCAGCGCGTACTCCCTGGCAGGCTGACGGTGTCCGACGCGGCCTTGCGGGTGGTCGATCCGGCGGAGGTTCGCGTCGACCTGAAGTTCGTCGCGGAGGACGGGAGCTTCTGGGTGCTCGTGGAGGTGCAGCTCGCGGAGGACCCCGACAAGGCCCGCAAGTGGCCCCTCGCCGTGGCCGCGAGCTGGAACCAGCTCGGCGTTCCGGGCGACCTCATCGTGATCACCTCCGATCGCGCCGTCGCCCGTTGGGCGAGCGGCGTCGGGTCGATGCTCGGCCCGAGCGGGACGGCGCTCGGCGTGAAGCCCGTCGTCCTGCAGCTCACCGGAAACGTCGCCGAGCTGCTGCTCGACCCGGCTCGCCCCGAGCTCGCATTCTTCGCCGCGTGGACGGTGCACGACCGCTACGGCGAGGAGGCGCAGGCCATCGTCGAGCGCGCCGCCGAGGTGATCTTCACGATCGGGGATGAGGCCTTGCGGAGCGCGCTGCTCCGCTACATCCTCGGCATGCTCCACGAGCGGCTCATCGAGAGGATTCGGGAGATCGTCATGAACCCGCAGAACATCCCTGTCAGCCCGGCGTTTCAGCGCCTCAGCGACGAGCTGGACGCGCGCGGCGAGGCCCGCGGCGAGATCCACGGCGCGCAGCGCGCCATCCTGAAGATCCTCGCCACACGGAAGCTCGTGGTGACCGAGCGCGTGCGTGCGCGCGTCGCTGCGTGCACCGACGTCGCCGCCCTCGACCGCCTCACCGAGCGCGCGGTCACCGCCGCCTCGCTCGACGACCTGTTCGACGACTGACCCCTCACACAAGCAACACCCCGCAGCGCAGGTGCGCGCGAAACTCCTCCGCCACGTAGCCGCAGGGGATGGAGGGGCAAGCGCGCGACCTCCGCCACGCCGGCCGCCACCCCCGGCCACGGTCACGGCGCCGAGGGAGCAGCCCGCACCGAGGTGGTCCTCGCAGAGCCCTGGACCGCCGCCTTGACAACGCCCGCCCCGCGGTGCGACCACACCGGCGCGCAGGAGGCGCGGACACGGTGGAGAACAACGACGAGATCGAGCGGGCCGCGGGGCTGGTCGAGGCGATGATCCGCAAGCAGGGGATCGACCCCGCGTCGGTGCGCATGGCCCCGCCGGGCCAGGGGCGCGCGTGGTCGCTCATGCGCGGGAGCGCCGCCGTGGCCGTCTTCCTCCGCCCCGCCCACGAGGGCGAGGACTCCCCGAAGCTCCGCGTGGTCTCCCCGATCGTGAAGATCGACGACACCACCCGCCCCGAGCTCTACAAGACGCTGCTCGAGCTCAACGCCACCGGGCTCGGCGGCATGGCCTTCGGCGTCCACCAGGAGCGCGTGGTGCTCGTCGCCGAGCGCCGCACCACCGACCTCGAGCCCGCCGAGGTCGAGCACCTCATCCAGCGCGTCGGCGTCGTCGCCGACCACTACGACGACCAGATCGTCTCGCGCTACGGCGGCACCAAGGTCACCGAGTAGCCGCCCGCCTCCGTCCCCACCGCGCCCCCCCGCTACGCCCGTTCAGTCCCCGACGCCCCCGGAATTTCACCCGGGCCTCGCCGGTGGTGTAATCGTCCCCGCGTGGAACGCACCGTACACGGCAGGCACGTGGTGGTCGTCGGCATGGGCGCCTCCGGCGAGGCCGCGGCCGTCCTCGCGCTGCGCAAGGGCGCCGCGTCGGTGGTGCTCAACGACCGACGCGACGCCGCCGACCTGAAGGAGGCCCGCCTCCTCGCGCTGGCCAACCACGGGGTCCGCTTCGAACTCGGCGGCCACCGGGCGGAGACCTTCGCGAAGGCCGACCTCGTGGTGATGTCCCCGGGCGTGCCGCCGCTGGAGGCGGTGCAGCAGGCCGAGGGGCGCGGCGTCCCCGTCGTCGGCGAGGTCGAGTTCGCGAGCTGGTTCACCCGCGCGCCGATCGTCGCCATCACGGGGACCAACGGGAAGAGCACCGTCACCACGCTCGTCGGCGAGATGCTCCGCGCCGAGGGCTTCGAGACCTTCGTCGGCGGCAACCTCGGCGACCCGCTCTCGCACGCGGTCGACACGCCTGCCGCGGACGAGGGCGGCCGCCTCGTCGTCGAGGTGAGCTCCTACCAGCTCGAGAAGACCGCGAACTTCCGCCCGAAGGTCGCCGTCCACCTCAACCTCACGCCCGACCACCTCGACCGCTACAAATCCCTCGCGGCCTACGGCGCGGCGAAGGCGCGGATCTTCCTCCACCAGAAGGCCGACGACCACGCCGTGGTGCCCGGCGACGACCCGCTGCTCGTGGCCACCGCGCGCGCCTACTCCGGCAAGATGCACACCTTCGGCGGCGAGAAGAGCGAGGTCCGCCTCCGCGACGAGTCGATCGTCACGGGCTCGGGGCGCGTGTACCCGCTGTCGCTCCTCAACATCCGCGGGACGCACAACGTCTCCAACGCGATGGCCTCGGTGCTCGCCGCCGAGCTCGCGGGGGCCGGGCGCGAGGCCACCACGCTCTCGCTCGCCAGCTTCACGGGCCTGCCCCACCGGATGCAGTTCGTCCTCACCGACGAGGGCGTGGTCTTCTACGACGACTCCAAGGCCACCAACGTCGGCGCCGCGGTGAAGGCGCTCGAGGGCGTCGACCGCCGCGTGGTGCTCATCGCCGGCGGACGCGACAAGGGCGGCTCGTACGACCCGCTCGTCCAACTGCTGCGGGTGAAGGGCCGCGCGGTGGTGCTCCTCGGCGAGGCCGCGCCGGTGATCAAGGCCGCGCTTGGGAACGCCATCGCCCACCGCGAGGCGGAGGACATGTTCGACGCCGTCCGCCTCGCGAGGCTCTTGGCCGAGCCAGGGGACTGCGTGCTCCTGGCGCCGGCGTGCAGCTCGCTCGACATGTTCGAGAGCTACGCCGAGCGAGGCCGGAGCTTCGCCGCCGCGGTTCGCGCGCTGGCGGTGGCGCCGAGCAGCCGAGAGCCTCCGCCGCCGGACGGGGGTGACCTGTGAGCGCCGCCGCGGCCGAGGGGGCCGCCAACGTCCGCCGCGCCTCGATGCTCCCGCGCTCGGTGAGCGACGTCGCGCCGAGCCCCGCGCCCGCGAAGGCGGGGGCCTTCAAGCTCGACGGGCCCATCGACCACGCGCTGCTCGCCGTGACGATGCTGCTCGTGGCCTTCGGCGTGGTGATGGTCTACTCCGCGAGCGCCGTCTACGCGGGCCACATGCACCACGACGCGCAGTACTACCTGGTGCGCCAGGCCATCTACGCGGCGCTGGGCTTCACCGGGCTCACCGTCGTCGCGCGGCTCGACTACCGCAAGCTCCGCAAGCTCACGTACCCGCTGCTCGGGGTGACGGTGCTGCTGCTCGTCGCGGTGGTCGCGGGCGCGGGGCACGCCGCCAACGGCGCGGCCCGCTGGATCCGCCTGGGCCCGATCCGCATCCAGCCTGCGGAGATCGCGAAGGTCACGCTCGTCATCTGGCTGGCCCACTCGCTCTCGAAGAAGAACGAGAAGATCCGCACCTTCTCGGTCGGCTTCCTGCCGCACCTGCTGATGGCCGGCGTGCTGATGCTGCTGTGCCTGAAGCAGCCCGACATGGGCTCGGCGGTGGTGCTCGCGCTGCTCACCTTCATCCTGCTCTTCGTGGCGGGCGCGCGGACGGGGTACATCCTCGGCGCCTTCCTCCTCGCGCTCCCGGCCGCCTGGTACCTCATCATGGGGACCGACTGGCGCCGCCGCCGCTGGGAGGCCTTCATCGACCCGTGGCGCCACCGGCACGGCAGCTCGTACCAGCTCATCGAGTCGCTGCTCTCCTTCGGCAACGGCGGCTTCGGCGGCGTGGGCCTGGGCGACTCGCGGCAGAAGCTGCTCTTCCTCCCGGAGGCGCACACCGACTTCATCGGGGCCATCATCGGCGAGGAGCTCGGCTTCCTCGGCATCTGCGGGCTCGTGGCGGCGTACAGCTTCCTCGTGTGGCGCGGCGTGCGCATCGCACTCCGCGCCGCCGACGACCACGGCACCTACCTCGCGTTCGGCATCACGTCGCTCTTCTGCCTGCAGGTGCTCATCAACCTCGGCGTGGCGATGGGGGTGCTGCCGACCAAGGGGCTCACGCTCCCTTTCATCTCGTTCGGCGGCAGCTCGCTGCTGGTCAACCTCGCCGCGGTCGGCGTGCTCCTCTCGGTGTCGCGCGGCGGGCGCGACGAGGCGTAGAGGGCGCCGCGTGTCCGACCCCTTCCGGGTGCTCATCGCGGGCGGCGGGACGGGCGGGCACGTCTTCCCCGGCGTGGCCGTCGCCGACGCGCTCGCCCGCCGCACGCGCGACCTCGCCGTGACGTGGGTCGGCACCCGCCGCGGCATCGAGGCGCGCGTCCTCCCCACCACCCCGTGGCGCTTCGAACCCATCGACGTCTCCCCGCTCAACGGCGTGCGGGGCGTCGCGCTGGTGCGGTCGCTCGCGAAGCTCGGGCCCGCCAGCGCCCACTGCGTCCGCGTGCTCCGGCGCGACCGGCCGCAGGTGGTGCTCGGCGTCGGCGGCTACGCGGGCGGCCCGGTGGTGGCGCTCGCGGCGGCGATGGGGATCCCGACCGCGGTGCTCGAGCCCAACGCGGTGCCGGGCCTCGCCAACCGGATCCTCGCGCGGATGGTGAAGCGCGCCTTCCTCACGCACGAGGAGGCGATGGGCGCATTCCCGAAGGGCGTCGCGATGGTGACGGGCTCGCCGGTGCGCCGCGCCTTCCTCCAGCGGATGTCCACCGACGCGCCGGAGCGCGAGGTCCCCGAGCTTCTCGTCGTCGGCGGGAGCCAGGGGGCGCGGGCGATCAACGACGTCGTGCCCGAGGCGGTGGCGCTCCTGCGGGCGCGGGGCGTGCGGGTGACGGTGACCCACCAGACGGGCCAGGCGACGCGCGACGCGGTGGCGGCGGAGTACGAGAAGCGCGGCGTCGAGGCGAGCGTGGTGGCCTTCATCGACGACGTCGCGTCGGCGATGGAGCGCGCGTCGCTGCTCGTGTGCCGCGCGGGCGCGATGACGGTGGCCGAGCTGGGGGTGATCGGGCGGCCGGCGGTGTACGTGCCCCTCCCGACTGCGGCCGACGACCATCAGCGCAAGAACGCCGAGGCGATGACCGCGAAGGGCGCCGCGCGGTGGATCGCCCAGCGCGACCTCACCGCGTCGCGCCTCGCGGACGAGCTCGCGGCGCTGCTCGGCGACCCGGCGGCGCTGGCGGAGATGGGGCGGCGCGCGTGGGAGACGGCGCGCCCCGACGCGGCAGGGACCATCGCCGACGAGCTGATGGCCCTGACGCGGGAGGGGTGAGGGGAGGGCGCGCGGTCAGCGCAGGATGACGACGGTTCCTTCGCCGGCGGAGCGGGCGATGGCCGCGTCGGGGTAGCCGTCGCCGTCGACGTCGCCGACCCACGTCGTCGCGCTGAGCGGCTGCGTCGCGGCGCCGGTGAAGGGCACCTGCTGCTCGGCGAGGTTGGCGTTGAGCCCCGTCCAGCTCGCGCGGCCCGAGAAGACGTGGAGGCGGGGGTCGCTCCCGTTGTAGCCGTTGGAGCCGATGAGGAGGTCGGCGCCGGTGGGCGAGGGGACGAGGAGCGAGGGGTGCAGCCCGCCCGAGGGGATGGTCGCGACGCGCGTGCCGAACACGTCGGCCTCGGCGGTGGCGGGGAGCGTCGAGTCGACGGTGGGGCCCTCGGTGAGTCCGCCGGCGGGGTTGCCGAAGTAGAGCGCGACGGATCCGGGGCCGCGGCCCGTGGTGCCGACGGCGAAGTCCGCGCGGCCGTCGCCGTCGAGGTCACCAGGGCCCGCGACCGCGAACTGGCCGCGGTTGTTGGCCGCCGTCACGAGCCCGGCGCGGGTGAATGCGGCGTCGACGAGCGTGAGCGCGAGGGGCGTCGCCGGGGCGCGGCCTGCGAACAGCGCGGCGGCGGCCGGCACGGAGGTGAGCCCGTAGCCGACCGCGAGGTCGTCGAGCGAGTCGTTGCCGACCACGCGCCCGACGCCGACGAGCGTGCGGCCGAAGAGCGTGTCCGTCGTGCTGTTGCGGATGATCACGTCCGCCGCGGAGGGCGCGAGGGTCGCGGGGAGCGTGGCGCGGCCGAACACGACGAGCACCGCGCCGCGGGTGGCGGACTGCGGGGCCGACGCGGCGATGTCGTTGAGGCCGTCGCCGTTGAAGTCGCCGGCGCGCGCGACCGCGAAGCCGAGCGAGGCGGTGGCGAACTCGCCGGTGCCGCCGCCGAGGGTGACGTTGGCGTTGGCGGCGACGTAGGGGGTGGTGGCGGGGTTCCAGGTGCGGCGGCCGAAGAAGACGTAGACGGCGCCGGGGCCGAGGGAGGTGGCCGCGAGGGGCCCGGGCTCGGCGATGGCGACGTCGCCGAGGCCGTCGCCGTTCACGTCGCCGAGCGACGCGACCGTTGCGCCGAAGCGGTTGCCCGCGTTGCCGCGGAACTCCGTGTACCGCGTCGACGAGAGGCCCGTGGCCGAGCCGAAGTAGATCCGCGCGACGCCGGCCCACGCGCCGGAGGTCGAGCCCGTCGCGACCACCACGTCGGCGAACGAGTCGCCGTTGACGTCGAAGCCGCCGGAGACGTCGCCGCCGAGGGCGACGGGCGCGTCGCTGACGGCCTCTCGCACGAGGTCGATCGAGAGCGGGGTGGAGGTGCCGACCACCGGGCCCGCGAGGCCGCCGCGGTCGAGCGCGCGCATCGCGAAGTAGTAGGGCCGGCCGAGGCGGAGCCCGGTCGCGTCGGCGTGGTTGGCAGACCCCGGCGCGCCCGGCGCGGTCGGGGTGAGGGGGATGGCGAGCGAGAAGTTGGACGCGTCGATGGGGACGGTGCCGTAGCGGAGCTCGTAGCGGGCCACGGCGCGCGCGCCGCCGCCGGGCGCGGGGTCGGCGGCGTCGAGCCACGAGAGCCGGACGGTGCCCGCGCGCCGCGCCGAGGCGGGCGTTGCCGGGACCGCGACCGCGAACGAGCCGGGCGCCGACGGGGCCTCGGTGTCGACCGCGACGGTGACGGAGGCGTGCGCCACGCCGCGGCCCGGGACGCTGGCGGTGACGGCGTCGAGCACCACCGCGTCGCCCTGCGGGAGCGTCACGCCGGGGAAGGTGACCATGCCGCCGGCCGCGACGGGGGACGTCACCGCGGGCGAGGCGCCGACGGTGAGCGAGACGGCCGTGCCGACGGGCGCGTCGGAGCGGAGCGTGACGGTGGCGGCGGCCGACGCGGAGAACGCCTGCCCCGGCGTCGGCGACACGAACGCGAGCGTCGGGGGATTGCCCACCTCCACGGTGCACGGCGCGTTGGTCGCGCTCGCGTTGCCCGCGGCGTCGGTCGCGGCGGCCGAGAGCGAGGTGATCCCCCGCGGGAACCGCACGGCGAGGAAGCGCCCGCGTCCCGTCGGCGCCGACGGCGCGAGGAGCGTGAGCGAGGTCGGCATCGAGCCCGCGGGCGCGAGGGTGAGCGTCACCGGGTAGGCGTCGCTCGCCACGTCGATGTCGGTGGTGCCGGTGCCGTCGGTCGCGGGCGTCACGACGAGGCCGCAGCTCACGACGCTCACGGCCGGCGGCACCGAGTCGACGTACAGCCGCAGGGCCGACGAGCGCCCCGTGTCGCCGTCGTCGGTCACGGCCACCTGGAGCGTCGGGCCGGTCGGCTCCGCGCCCGCCGGGTCGGCCACGGACTCGGGGAGGGTGGCCCGCGGGAAGCGCGCGATGCCCACGAAGCCGAGGCCGAGGGCGGCGCAGGGGTCGCCCGTCGTCGTCGGGGTGACGTCCGCCGTGGGGGACGCGGGCGCGGCGTCCTCGCCGTTGAAGGTGAGCGTCGCGATGCCGCCCGCCCGGTCGGTGCACGCGACCACGTCGGCCTGGAGCCCGCGCGTCGCGGGGTCGGCGTCGCGCGTGGCGTTGAGGACGGTGGCGCGGTCGGCCGGGTCGTAGGCCGCGGGGGCCACGACCCGGACGCTCGGAAGCGTCGAGTGGCAGCGGACGTCGCGGACGGTGGTGCGGGCGACGTTGCCGGCCTCGTCGCGCGCGGTCACCTCGACGGCGAAGGGCGCGTCGCCGGTCGGGCAGGTGAGCTCGACGCAGGTCTCCGCGGCCACGCTCGCCACCGTCGCGCAGGTGGGCGTCGCGCCGGCCTCCGCGGCGCAGAAGCTCTGCCCCGCCTCGCTGCTGCGGCCGCACACCTGAAACTGAACCCCGGGCGCCGCCTCGTTGCTGTCGGCCGAGACCCCGACGGTGGTGGCGGACGTCGGCCGCGCCACGATCAGCGTCGGTGCGGTGGCGTCGACGACGAAGGGGGACTCCGCGGACATCCCGGTGTTGCCCGACCGGTCGGTGCAGACGGCGCGGGCCCGGTACGTCCCGTCGGGCGAGAGGCCGACGCCGCGGAAGAGCGCCGCCCCCCCGACCACCGCCGCGCGCAACGGCGACGTGGCGTTGGAGAGGAAGAGCTCGACCTCGCGGCCGTCCTCGACGTCGGTGCCGACGGTGAAGTCCGCGGTGAAGGGCATCCCGGGCGAGGCGTTGTCGGCCTCGCTGAGCGTCGAGCGCGCGGGCGCCGTGATCTGGCAGCGCGGGAGGTTGCAGCGCACCGTGACGTTCTCCGCCGCGCAGGGCGACGCGACGCCGGCCGCGCGGACCTGGAGCGTCTGCATCCCGCCGGTGTCGAGCATCACGTTAGAGAACGTGACCGTCGACCCCGCGACCGTGGCCGTACCCGCCGTGCGGCCGCCGACCTCGAGCACGAGCGCCGTGCCCGCGGGGGCGTTGGTCGACACCTGCACGTCGGCGGTGAAGCCGTTGGCGCAGTCGCGGTCGGAGTCGTCGGCGATGCCGAGCACCGCGTCGGCCGTCGGCCGCACGAAGCGGGTGTCGCCGCAGGTTGGCGCCGGCGCGTCGGGCGCGGGCTGGGCGTCTGTGGCGTCGGCGGCGTCGGGTGCCGCGACGACGGCGTCGTCGGGCGCCGCAACGTCCGCGACGCCCGGCGCGTCGCCTGGGAGTTCGTCCGCGGCGCCCCGGTCGGTGGGGACGTCCGGCCGGGCCGCGCCGGGCGGCACCGGGTCGCCCGTGCACCCCGCGGACAACGCGGTGAACGTGGCGAGCAACAACGTGAGAGATCGACGGTTCTTCATCTTCGCTACCTCGTGGCAAACGCTGCCCCTACCTACCACGCGCCCTCGACGCGACATGGCCCGCGGCGGCGCGAAGCGCGGTGAAACGGGCGCCCACGCCGAGACGCGGACACCCGCGCGTTGATGACTGTGCGAGCGCACGACAAGGGGTGCGCGCGACCGTGCGGCGATCGAACGATCGTGACGCGCGCTTGACGGGTGGCGCCGTTGGGCGGGGCGTCAGCGCGCGCACGGCGACGTCGTCAACCGACGCACAGCGCCCCGCGGGGCCCACGAATTCCAGCGTGCGTCGCGCGGCGCGCTTCCTGCTGAACGCGAGGGCGACCGCGATGGGAAGCCCCACGATGCTCGGCCGCGCGCGCGAACTCGAACGCGTCCGCGCCCTCCTCGACGACCCGACCGCCCGCCTCGTCTCGCTGCGCGGCCCGCCGGGCGTGGGCAAGAGCACCCTCGCGCGCGCGCTCGTCGCCTCGCTCCGCGCCGAGGTCCGCGCGGTGGTGTCGGTCTCCCTCGACGGCCTCCGCGAACGCGCCGAGGTGCTCGCCGCGCTCTCGTCCGCGCTCGCCCACCCGTCCCCCAGTGACGACCCGCGCGTGGTGCTCGACCGCGTCGCCCGCGCGCTCGACGAGGGCGCCGTCACCCTCGTGCTCGACGGCGTCGACGGCGCGCGCGAGGCCCTCGCCGCGGCGCTCCGCGACCTCCTCGACGCGACCGAGCGCGCCCGCGTGGTGGCCTGCGCGTGGCGGCGCCTGGGCCTCGCCGAGGAGCACGTGGTCGCCCTCGAGCCGCTCGCCCCCGACGACGCCACGCAACTCTTCCGACGGCGCGTCGCGCAGCTCGCCCCCGCGCGCCGCGTCACCGACGACGAGCTCGGCGCCCTCGTCGCGCGCACCGGCGGGCTGCCCCTCGCGGTCGAGGTGGTGGCCGCGCGCGTGGCCTCGCTCGGCGCCGCGGCGGTGCTCGCCTCCCTCGACGCCCACGGCCTCGCGGGCGGCGCCCTCGACCGCGCCCTCGACGCTGCGTGGGAACACCTCGCCCCCGACGACCGCCGCGCCCTCGCCGCGCTGAGCCTCTTCCGCGCGCCCTTCGGCGCCGACGACGCGGCCGCGCTGCTCGCGCGCCCCGACGCCCTCGACGCGCTCGAGCGCCTCGTCGCCGCGTCGCTCGTGGTCGCCGACGACGCCCCGTCGGGCCCGCGCTTCGCCCTCCTCGACGGCGTGCGCGACCACGCCGCGCGGCGCCTCGACGACCCCCGCGCGCTCGCCCGCCGGCACGCGCTCGCCTTCGCCCGGCCGCGCCCCGCGCTCGACGCCCCCGGCGCGTGGGGGCGCCTCGCCGCGGCCCGCGCCGACCTCCTCGCCGCGTGGCGCTGGGGCGTCGAGAACGACCCCGCCCTCGCGCTCCGCGTCGCCCTGGCGCTCGACCCGCTGCTCGTCGCGCAGGGCCCCGTCGCGCTCCACCGCGAGGTGCTCCGGGGGTCGCTCGCCCGCGCGCCGGACGACGCGCCCATCGCCGCGCGCGTCGACCTCGGGCTCGCCCTCGGGCGCATCGACATGATCCGCGGCCGCGCCCGCGCCGCGCTCGGACCCTGGGCGCAGGCCCACGCGCTCGCTGAGCGCCTCGGCGACCCCGCGCGCGTCGGGTGGGCCACGGCCTACCTCGCGGTCGCGCTCCGGCCGCTCGGGCGCCTCGACGAGGCCCGCGCCCACGCGCGCCGCGCCTTCGAAGCGGGCGCCGCGGTGGAGGACCTCGCGCTGGTCGCCATCGCGCGCCACGCCCTCGCGTGCGTCCACCACGGCGCCGGCGACCTCGACGCCGCCGACGCCGAGTGGGAGCGCGCGCTCGCCACGGCCGTCGTCGCCCGCTCGCCTCGCCTCCAAGGCATCATGCACGCGAACCTCGCCCGCACCGCCTGGGACCGCGGCGACCCCGACCGCTGCGCGCGCCACGCCGCCCTCGCGCGGGCGGCCCTCTCGTCGCGCGACGACCGCTTCCACCTCGCCCGCGTCGACGTGCTCGACGGGCTCCTCGCGGCCCGCGCAGGTCGCCACGACGAGGCCGCCGCCCTCCTCGACCGGGCGCTCGACGTCGCCACCGCCCACGACGACCTCGACGGCGCGCTGGAGATCCGCGAGGCCCTCGCCGCCGTCGCCCTCGACCGCGACGACCGAGAACTCGCCGCCCGCCACGTCGCCCTCTTCGCCGCCGCCGCGCAGGTCGCCGACGACGTCGCCTGGCCCGCCCGCGTCGCCGCCCTCCAGGCCCGCCTCCGCCCCGTCGCGGCCCCGCGTCGCGCCGTGCTCCGCCTCGCCCGCGACGGCAGGACGCTGCTCCTCGACGGCGCCCCCGTCGATCTCGCGCGCCGCGGCCCGCTCCGCCGCGTGCTCGTCGCCCTCTTCGAGGCGAGGCTCCGGCAGCCCGGCGAGGCCCTCGACACCCACGCTGTGCTCGCGGCGGGGTGGCCGGGCGAGCGGATGTTCCCCGAGTCGGGGGCGGCGCGGGTGTACATGGCCGTGCGGCGGCTGCGCGTGCTCGGCCTCGACGCGGTGCTCACCACCACGGACGGCGGCTACGCCCTCGACCCGCACGCCGACGCCGCGTGGCTCGACGCGCCCGATTGTCAGGCCATGTGAGGCGATCGCGGGGCGCCTCCCGCGCTACCCGTCGGGCATGAGACCCGCCGCCCTCCTGCTCGCCGCCGCCCCGCTGTGGGCCCTCTCCGCCTGCGGCTCGACCGTCGCCGCGACGCCCGCCGACGCGTCCCTCGACGCCGCTCCCGACGCGTCCATGAACCCCGACGCCGCCCCCGACGTCGCCCCCGACGTCGCCCCCGATGCGCCGCCGCGCGTCTCCGTCGTGTGGAGCCCGTGCCCGCTGCACAGCGAGGGCGACGGCCCCGACGCCGAGTGCGCCGACGTCGCCGTGCCGCTCGACCGAGCGCGCCCGACGGGCCCGAACATCCGGGTCCACGTGAAGCGCTACCACCCGGAGGGCGGCCGCTCGCTCCGCGCGCTGTGGATGCTCCAGGGGGGCCCCGGCGCGTCGGGCTGGGTCTTCGAAGGGCTCTCGGAGGTGATGGCGACGCGCTTCCCCGACGTCGACTACTACATCCCCGACCACCGCGGCACCGGCGGGTCGACGCGCCTTGGGTGCGCCGCGCAGGAGGCCGACGACAGCGAAGGGGGCCTCGCCATCACGGAGGCCGAGTGGCCCGCGTGCATCGCGTCGCTGCGGGCGGAGCACGGCGAGGGCCTCGCGTCGTTCAACGTGACCAACGCAGCCAACGACCTCGGGCTCCTCATCGAGGCCACGCGTCGCGACGGCCAGCGCGTGATCGTGCTCGGCGCCTCCTACGGGACGTACCTCGCCCACCGGTATCTCCAGCTCTTCCCGCGGCAGGCCGACGGCGTGGTGTTCGACTCCACCGCACCGCCGGGCAGCAACCTCTTCGAGCAGGACGCCGACGCCCACGAGGCCGCCCGGGACTTCTTCGCCGCGTGCGGGGCCGACTCCTTCTGCGCGTCGAAGCTCGGCGCCGACCCGTGGTCCGTCGCGACGCGGCTCTTCGACCGACTGCGCGCGGGCCACTGCCCGATGATCGCCGTCCCCGCGGCGCCGACGCACGTGCTCTTCCGCCGCGCCTTCGGCTCGATGCTGATGGACCCGTCGCTCCGCGCCTACGTGCCCGCCGTCGTCTACCGCACCAACCGCTGCGAGGCGCGCGACATCGGGGCGCTCCGGGTGTTCATGCGCGCGATCACCACCCCGCAGCCGCCCAACGAGAACCTCCGCCAGTGGAGCTTCCCCCTCACGCACAACATCGTGCTGTCGGAGTTCTCCCCGACCCCGCCGCCGACGCGCGAGGCGCTGGCGGCGATCCGGGAAGGCGCCGTGGCCTCGCGCGACGTGACCGACGGCCTCTCGGTCAACCTCGGGCGCTGGCCCGTCTACACGCCCGACGCCTTCGCGCGTGGGTGGGCCGAGACCGACACCCCGGTGCTCTTCCTCCAGGGGGGCCTCGACCCCGCGACGCTTCTTCGCAAGGCCCGGGTGATGCGCGAGCACTTCACACGCCCGCACCAGACGTGGGTCGAGGTGCCGACCGCGACCCACACGGTGATCGCGTCGTCGCCCTTCATCGACGAGGCCGGCGAGCCGCGGTCGTGCGGCACGCGTCTGCTCATGCGCTTCGCCGAAGACCCGACGGCGCCCCTCGACACGTCGTGCGTCGCGCAGGTGCGCCCCATCGATTTCACGCTCCCCAACATGGAGCGAACCCGCGGCCTCTTCGGCGGCCCCGACGCCTGGGAGTGACCGCGCGCCCGCCTCGGGCATCTCACCCGCCGATGACCTTCGACACGCTCGTGATCGGCGCCGGCTTCGGCGGGCTCGGCGCGGCCCTCACGCTCGCCGAGCGCGGCGCGCGCGTGGCCCTGTGCGAGTCGCTCCGCTACCCCGGCGGCTGCGCCAGCACCTTCGCCCGCGGGGGCTGGCGCTTCGAATCGGGCGCGACGCTCTTCTCGGGCTTCGACGAGGGTCAGCTCTTCGACCGCTGGATCCGCGCGCACACGCTCGACGTCGAGACCCGCGCGCTCGACCCGATGATCGAGCTCCGCGCCGACGGCCTCACGCTCGGCGTCCCCCCATCTCGGGCGCGCTTCCTCGACGCCCTCTGCGCGCTGCCGAACGCGCCGGTCGAGCGCCTGCGGGCCTTCTTCGCGTTCCAGCGCGACGTCGCCGACACGCTCTGGGCGCTCTTCGACGACCCCGCGATGCTCCCGCCGCTCGACCTCCGCGCGCTCGGCCGCCACGCGCTCCGCGCCCACCGCTACGCGACGCTGCTCCCGTGGCTCGGCCGCCCGCTCGCCGACGCGCTCGACCGCTTCGAGCTCCGCGCCTTCACGCCGCTGCGCGTGTACCTCGACGCCGTCTGCCAGATCACGGTTCAGGTGGGCGTCGCGGAGGCCGAGGCGCCCTTCGCGCTCTCCGCGGTGGACTACTGCTTCCGTGGGACGCGCCACGTCCACGGCGGCATCGGCACGCTCGCCTGGGCGCTCACCCGCGCGCTCACCGGGCTCGGCGCGGACGTGCGGATGAGCGACGGCGTCCGATCGCTCCGCCGCGACGGGGACGGGTGGGTCGCGCAGACCCGCCGCGGCGAGGTGCGCGCCCGGACGGTGGTCGCCAACCTCCTCCCGCAGAACGTCCGCGCGATGGTGGAGGGCATCGACGTGTCACGCCTCGACACATTGAGCGCGCGCGTGGCGGAGGGATGGGGCGCGGCGATGCTCTACCTCGGGCTCTCCCGCGAGGCTCCGCTGCGCGATGAGGCCCACCACCTCGAGCTGGTCGGCGACGCGGCGGAGCCCTTCCTCGAGGGCAACCACGTGTTCGTGTCAGTGAGCGCGCGCGACGAGACCGACCGCGGCCCCAACGGCGCGCGGACGGCCACGGTGTCGACGCACGTCCCGATGAAGAAGCTCCTCGCGATGGACGCCGACGCGCAGGGCCGCTACGTGCGCTCGGTGCAGGAGCGCATGGAGGCCACCATCGCGCGCCGCGCGCCCGAGGTGAGCGCCGCGGTGGTGCACCGGATGACGGCGTCGCCGCGCACGTTCGAGCGCTTCACGGGGCGCTTCCGCGGGTACGTCGGGGGCGTGCCGCGGCGGGCGGGGCTCCACCACTACGAGGGGATGTGGCCCACGCCCGTCGCGCCGGGGCTCTACCTCGTGGGCGACTCGGTGTTCCCCGGGCAGAGCACGTTGGCGACGGCGGTGGGCGGGATGCGCGTCGCCGAGCGCGTGCTGCGCGGGTGAAGGCCGGTGTGATACCGTCGCGGCATGGCTCGCTCGATCGCGCCGAAGGTGGAGCTGGTGAAGCCCGTCATCGTTGACGATGATCGGTGGACGCTGGAGGAGGAGGACATGCCGGAGACGCCGCTCCACGAGCGGATCGTTGCGCTGCTGGTGGCGATCTTCCTCGCGTGGATCGAGCGCGGACGCCGCGACGCGATGGCGGGGAGCAACATCGCGCTCCGGTGGAACCGCAAGCGGCCCTCGACGGGCGTCGACCCCGACGTGTACCTCGTGGAGCCCGCGCCGCCGGACGGGGAGGCGACCACGAGCCTCTGCCTCTGGAAGCCGGGGCACCACGCGCCGCGCGTCGCGGCGGAGGTGGTGAGCGAGGAGACGGCGGAGAAGGACTACCGCGACGGCCCGGCGCGCTACGCGGTGAGCGGCGTGAAGGAGCTGTGGGTGTTCGACCCGCTGCGCAAGGGGCCGCGCGACGAGGGCGGGCCGTGGGCGCTCCAGGTGTGGCGCCGCGTGAAGGGGACGCAGTTCAAGAAGGTGTACGCGGGGGAGGGGCCGGCGTTCTCGCGCGAGCTCGGCGCGTGGGTGGTGGTGACGGACGAGGGGACGCGTCTGCGCGTCGCGGACGACGCCGCGGGGACAAAGCTGTGGCCCACGGCGGAAGAGGAGCAGCGGGCGGCCCGCGAGGCCGTCGAGCGCGAGCTCGCCGAGGCGCGCGCCGAGCTCGCCCGGTTGCGCGGCAAGGCGAAGTAGCGCCTCCCGCTACGGCTTCGCCAGCGCCGCGGTGAGCGCGTCCTTCAGCTTCGCGCCGCGGTCGGGGTCCACCGACGCGACGAACTCCACCTTGCCGCGGAGGTGCGCGGCGAAGTCCGCGTGGCCGTCGCGGTTCTGGCTCGCGAGGCCGTGCTTCGCGCAGTTGAAGAGCGTCGCGCGCAGCGTCTTGTAGTACTCGCGGGTCACCGTGAGCTTCTCGTTCACCACGAGGCGAGTGACCTCCTGGCGATCCGTGGTGCGCATCACGTGGGTCTTCGCGGGGTTCTCCGCGAGGCCCTCCTCGGTGAGCACCTTGCGCACGGCCCACTGGAGCGCGTTCACGTCCTTGCCCGTCGCGCTCGCGAAGGACAGGTCGTCGGCGTAGCGCGTGTACGCGTACCCGAAGCGCTTCGCGAGGCCGGCGAGGCGCGCGTCGAGGCGCCTGCAGAGCGCGTTGGTGATCGCCGGGCTCGTGCACGCGCCCTGCGGCAGCACGCGCTCGCCGAGGGCCACGTGGTACGTCTTGCCGTCGAGCGTCGTCGCCACGCGCGGGGGCTCGGTGCAGAGGAGCGCGAGCACCGTCGCGACATGCTCGCTGTACCCGAGCTTGACGAAGAGGCCCTTCACCCGGCGCCACGTGAACGACGGGAAGAAGTCCTTGAGGTCGAGGTTGAGCACCACCGACTTGCCGACGTGCGGCGTCGCGCCCGTCACCAGCGAGCGGTGCTTGACGAAGCCGTGCGCCGGCGCGGCCGTCTCGAGCTTCTCCAAGATGTTCTTGAAAACCCAGCGCTGGGCCGCCGCGAGCCGGGGCTTCGGCGCCGAGATGTGCCGCACGCCGCCCGTCTTCTTCGGGATCTCGTAGCGCCGGTAGTGCACCACGGTGGCGCCGCGGCGGTGGTACGTGAGCCAGCGCAACTGCGGCAGCGTGACGCCGAGCACCATCGCGAGGTCGTTGCCCGTGTTGAGCACCGGGAGGCCCTTCGCCGTGAGCTTCGCGGCGTCGCTCTTCGTCGCCTGGAGGCCCGCGCTCACGCCCTCGCCGAGGTGGACGACGTTCGCCTTGCGGTGGGCCGCGTACGCGTCGCGCCGGAGCTTCGCCGCCGCCGCGCGCTTCGCCTTCGCCTCCTTGCGGCGCTTCTTCGACGCCTCCCAGCGGCGCCTCCGCTCCTCGGCGAGCGCCTTGGCGGGGTCTTGCACCGTCGTGGCCTGCGCGCGGAGCTTCGTGAGCTCGGCCTCGATCTTCGCGCGCTCCGCCGTCTCCTTCGGCGGGTCCGCCGGGAGGTCTTTGTAGCGCGGCCAGAAGCCGTTGACGCGCATGCGCTCGAGCACCGCCCAGTCGTTGGCGCCCGACACCAGCCGCTTGTAGAGCTTCGCCTTCTCGTCGTCGGCCATCAGTCTCCTCCGTGCCACGGACGCGCGGGAGGCGATGCGATCAGCGGGCAGGAATCAGGTGCGCAAGGTGTCGCCCCAGGACGGGGCGCGGTCGGTGTCTGTGTCCAGCGAACGACCTTTGGACGCGAGCATTCCACTACAAGCCTACTACGCGGGCGTACGGGGACGCGGGTCCCGGAGGGACCCAACCAGCTGCGTCCCGACGCCCGCGTAGTAGGCGGGTGACGAATGCTCCCGTGACGGATGGGGAGCGTGTCGGCATGCGCGGCGTAGCACCGCACGGATTGCCAGGATCGACCGACACCTCACCGCGCCCCGTCCTCGGGCGACACGTTGCGCTTCGATTCCCTCTCTGACCGATCTCCTCCGTCGTCAGCCGCCGTCCTCCTGCTCGAGGCGGCTCATGTGGCCCAGGCGGAGCGCCAGGATGTGCTCGCAGGGCCCTTTGGTTAGACCATACTTCGTGAACTGAGCGCAACTGCAAGTCGCCTCGACGATGCGCCCCTCGTCGTCGGCGGAGAGCGTCGGTCGAACGCGTGCGCCGCTCGCGTCCTTCACGCTCCCGGAGAGCTTGTACCCGCCGGTCGGCACCGGACGTCGCGCGGTGATCATCACGCCGCCGGCCTTGAAGATCGACTGGGCCTTCACGTCCTCCGTGGACTGCACCGACGCGGGCGCGGGCTTCACGGCGGCCTGCGCTTCCTTGATGGTGAAGGGCTCGGCGAAGAGCTCGCGGTGGCGGTACACGCCGCCGCCGAGGTCGAACATCGCGCGCCCCACCTGGCAGAGGTACGAGAGCGCGCCGCGCGTCTTCTCGACGCCGAGCTGCGTCTCCTGCGCGAGCGCGGAGTCCTTCGCGTAGCGCGTCTTCTTGAGCGCCTCGTAGGTGGTCATCACCTCGGCTGCAGTGGCGGGGAGGCGCCGCGCGAGGAGGTCGAACTTCTGCTTGCCGCTCGTCCAGTCGTTGTCCGTCCAGCCCGAGAGCCCGAGCGTGAACGTCAGCTCGCCGAGGTCGACCACGTAGAGCGACGGGAGCCCTTCGCCCGCGAGGAAGACTTCTACCTTCTGCGCCTGCGGAATGAGCCGGGCGAGGGTGAGCAGTCGATCACGCCCCCACGTGCGGATGGTGGCCTTCTTCGGGCCCTCGTACACCGACGTCGGGGAGAGCTCGATGGTGTGGTTCCAGGGCTCCATCACGACGCGGACGGGCTCGCCGGGGGTGAGCTCGAAGCGCATCGCGCGCGGGGAGACCTTCGTCTTGTGGCGCCGGAGGAAGCGGCAGAGGTTGAAGAGGTCGACCGGCTCCATGCGGAAGCGCGTGAGCCCGAGCGACATCGTCGCGTGCACCTGGAGGAAGCCCTTCACCCAGCTCTCGGGGAGGTCGATCTTCTTCTCCTTGTGCGAGGGCCCACCCTCCGAGTGCACCGTGAAGCCCGACGGGTCGATGTCGAAGCGGGTGCGGCGGTAGGTGCGCATCCGGTCGAGCTCGCCGTGGAGCTTCGCGCTGAAGTCGATGTTGGTGGTGCCGCACTCGAACTCGTCGATCTTCTCGAAGAGGTCGTACTTCGCGGCGAGGCGCGCGTACGAGCTCTCGTCGCGCGAGAAGGCTTCGAAGAAGACCTCGTCGGGGTGCACCGTGATGACGGGGTCGAAGAGGTAGTTGAGCTCGTACTGGTGGGTGTAGACCCACTCGAAGTAGTCGTGGCGCGCGCGGAAGAAGGGCTTCATCCGGTCGAAGCGCGCCCGGTCGAGCTCGTCGCGCCGCGCCTCCAGCTCCAGAATCCGCTGCCGCGCCTGCTCGCCCTTCACCGCCAGCGACGCGAGGAACTTCTTGTCCTGCTCCTCCATCCACGCCTTGAAGGCGAGCCGGTCGCGCGGGTGGTATTTGAAATCGCTGACCACCACGTCGTAGAGCGCCGCGAGCCCCTCGCGCATCTGGAGCGGCGCGCCGAGCGTCCCCTTGAAGAAGGCCGCCTCGCGGAGCTGGTTGGTCGCGAGCTGCACGTCCGTCGTGCGGAGCCCGCTCGTGATGGCGCTCTGCCCGGCGTACTTGAACTGGACGATCACGGCGACACCCCCACCACGTTGACGCGCGACTCCACCTCGGGGTGCGCCATCCGCAGCCTCACCAGCGCGTCGAGGGCGCGCTCGAAGTCCTGGCGCCCCTTGGTCCGCACGAAATCCCCGAGCACGCGCGACGCGACCTCGGCCTGGCGCTCGTCGACGAGGCCGCGCGCGAGGAGGAAGTCGACCACGTTGCGCTTCTCGACCCGCGAGGGCCAGAGGTCGAAGAGGCACGCGCGGAAGAAGTTTTCGAGCCGGGCGAGGGCGACGAAGCCGGGCTTGAGGTGCCCCACCACGAGGTCGAGCGCGAAGCGCCGCATCGCCGGCGCCGGGTGCTGCGAGAGCCGGTGGATGAGCTCGCCCATGTCGAGCGACGCGATGTCGCGGAGCACCACCTCGCGCCCGAAGGCCTGCACCTCGGGGCGGTTGGAGTCGCAGAGCCCCACGTAGCCGTCGAGCCCGAGCGCCGCGAGGTCGACCTTCGTCCGCAGCGTGTCGAACGCGAACTCCCGCGTGTCGGCCCACTCGCTCTCGGCCAGCGTGAAGAGCACCGACGGGTCCTTCTTCAGCTCGTCGAGCGCGCTCCCGAGCATCCCCTGCGCGGCCTCGCGCACCGCGGCGACGTCATGGATCGCCATCGCCAGCACGCGCGGCAGCCCCAGCGCGGCGAGCGCCTCGGGCTTGTGGCCGAGCACCGTCCCGCCCACCGCCTGCGCCGCGGGCGATCCCTTGGTCACCATCGCCATCAGCTCGTCGATGCCGAGCAGGTCGCTGAACTCCTTCGCCAGCCCGTCGCGCGCCACCCGCGCGTAGCCCTCGTGCGCGCCCGCCGTGGGCTCGCCCGCTTGAAGAATCGCGAGGAGGCGTTCGGCGAGCTCGCGGCGGTGCCAGACGTCGGCGTCGTCGAGGCTCGCCACCACGAGGCCCGCGGCGACCGTTCGCGTGCCCGCGTCGGCCGAGCCGAGGAAGTGGACGACGCGCTCGACGTCCGCCGTCCAGAGCGGCGCCGTCGACGCGAGGAAGCGCTGCCCGAGGGCCCGCACGGTGGGACGCCCGTCGCCGAGGAGCGCCTCCACCAGCGACCAGTCGGGGAGGGCGGGGTCGAAGCGGCGTTCGAGCTCGGCCGACGCGAGGGCCACGGCGTCGTCGTGCGGCGCGCCGAGCATCGCGAGCACCTCCGCGTGCGTCGCGGCGTGGAGGGCCTCGGGGTGGCGCTTCACGCCGTTGACCGCGAAGTCGATCACCTCGACGAGCTTCGAACGCGTGAGGAGGACGAGGTACGCGCCCGGCGCGGCGTCCCACAGGTCGGGGTAGCTCTCGACGCGTCCCTCCGGCGGCGCGCCGTGCTTCTTCGACTGCGCCTTCACCCGGAACGACAGCGTCCTCGCCATGAACTGGAACCGCTGCGACTCCCCGCGCAGCACCCGGTGGAAGACGAACGCGCGCGCCCAGGCGTCGTAGGCCCCCTTGTCGGGCTGGCGATCCTCCGGGGTGTACGCGGCGAGCGCGTGGGCGGCCATCCACGGGTACTTCGCCGGGCGGTGCCGCGCGTACTGGACGAGCTGACGCCACGCGAAGCGCCGCACGAAATCCTGCGTGGGCTTCTGGAAGATCTTCGTCGAGCGCTGGACGCCGTCGAGGCCGCTCTTCACGATCGCCGTGGTCCCATGCGACTTGCGGCCCACCCGGTCGACCTTCGCCTGGAGCCACCCGAAGGTCTCCGCGTCGCCGCGCAGGAGCGAGCGCTTGAAGACGCTCTTGGCGTAGCGCCAGATGTGGGGCGCGGCGATGCTCACGTTGGCGAGGCCGTGGCGCGCGGCGGCCACCGACAGGGCGGTGCCGATCTCGTAGAGGCTGTCGAAGCAGAGCCCGAGCTCCTTCGCGTCGACGCCCTTCCACGCGGCCGCGACGGACTGAACCGCCGCGTCGGAGACGTCGTCGGGCTTCGCGGCGGCGAGGGCGACGGCGACGGCCGGCGGGAGGCGCTCGACGGCGCGCTGGACGGCCTCGGCGAGGCCCTCCTTGTCGCCGAGGTTGCGGAGGGCCTCGACGCCCGCGCGGCGCCGCGAGAGGAGCTTGCGGGCGGCCTCGGCGCGGCAGAGCGGGAGCGCCCGCGGGTCGCCGAGTCGGCCGAGGGCGTCGACGATGGAGGGGAGGTCGGTGCCCTGCTGCTCGGCGGTGAGGATGAGCTGGGGGACGGCGGTCGTGTCGCCGAGCCAGCCGAGGCGCGTCGCGGCGTGGGCGCGCTTCTTCGGGTCGCCCGCCATCAGCGCCTGCGTGAGGGCGGTGAGGCCCGCGCGCACGAAGCCCTCCTGGCGGAGGTCGTGGAGCACCGCGGCGTGGCGCTGGGGGAGCTCGTGCTCGGCGAAGGGCCCGAAGGCGACGCCGACCGCGAGCTTCGAGCGGCGCGGCCCGCGGGCCACCTGCACGTTGTACTGCCCCGGCTTCGCCCAGGCGGCCTGCACGGAGACCACCGCGACGCGATCGGGCCCCTTGGGGTTGAACAGTCGGATGATCGGGATCACGCGCACGCTCCGCCGCTGGTGAAGAGGGCGCGGACTCTATCGCCGGCGGGAGGGCGGGGGCAACGCCGACGTGCGATGAGGCGTCGGTCGATTTCGTGTCACGCTCGCGGCCCCTGTCTCGTCTCGGCAGCGACCCAGGAGGATCACCCCCATGACCAGCCCTCACGCCCTCGTCGTCGGCGGCGGATACGCCGGCGCGCTCGCCGCCAACCGCCTCGCCCATCGTCTCCCGCGCGGCGCCCGCGTCACCCTCGTCTCCGACCGCGACGACCTCGTCCACCGCGTCCGGCTCCACGAGGCCCTCGCGGGCGTCGCGCCGGCCTCCGTTCCCCTCGACGAGCTCCTCGCGCCGGGCGTCGAGCGCGTCCGCGCCCGCGTCGCCCGCATCGACGCCGCCGCGCGCGCCGTCACCACCGAGCGCGGCGACGTCCTCTCCGCCGACGCACTCGTCGTCGCCCTCGGTAGCGCGCTCTCCGCGCCCGTCTCTGGTGCGCGCGAGCATGCCGCCGGCCTCGCCTCGCCCGAGTCCGCCGCGCGCGGGGCCGCGGCTCTCCGCGCGCTCCCCGACGGCGCGCCCGTGGTGGTGGTCGGCGGCGGCCTCACCGCGCTCGAAGCCGCCACCGAGATCGCCGACGCCCACCCCCGCCTCGCCGTCACCCTCGTCGCGTCGACGCTCGCCCCGTCGCTCTCCCCGCGGGCCGTCGCGTACGTCCGCGAGGCCCTCGCCGCGCTCGGCGTCTCGCTGCGCGAGGGAGCGGTCGTCCGTGCCATCTCCGCGCGCGACGTTACGCTCGACACCGGGGAGTCGCTGCCCGCGGCGTTCGCGGTGTGGGCGGGGGGCTTCGTGCCCGCGGGGCCCAGCGTCGAGAGCGACCTCGCGCGCGACGGCGTCGGGCGCTTCGTCGTCGACGCCGACCTCGGGGCGCGCGGGAAACCCGGCGTGTTCGTGGTGGGGGACGCCGCCGCGCCGCCGCCGGGGATGGACTTCCTCCGAATGAGCTGCGCCGCCGCGATGCCGATGGGCGCGCAGGCCGCCGACAACGCCGCCCGCCTGCTCGCGGGGAGGCCGACGCAGGCGCATCGCTTCGGCTTCGCGGGGCAGTGCGTCAGCCTCGGGCGCGCCAGGGGGCTCGTCCAACTGGTCGCCTCCGACGACCGCCCGCTCGACCGCGTCATCACCGGCCGCGCCGGGGCCGCGATCAAGGAGGCGATCTGCCGGTTCGTCGTCGGGATGATCCGCGTCGAGCGGCGCGTCGGCGGCGCGTACCGCTGGCCCCGCGCGCTCCCCGCGGCGGAGGCGCTGGCGTGATCGACGCGGCGACGTTCGAGCGCGAGCGGCCGTGGCTGGTGGGCGTCGCGTGGCGGATGCTCGGCAGCGCCGCCGACGCCGAGGACGTCGTGCAAGAGGCCTGGCTTCGTGCGGCCGACGTCGACGAGCCCATCGCGTCGCCGCGGGCCTGGCTCACCCGGGTGGTGACGCGGCTGTGCGTCGACGAGGCGCGCTCGGCGCGGCGACGTCGCGAGGGCTACGTGGGCGAGTGGCTCCCCGAGCCCGAGGCCACCGACGCGCCCGCCGGAGACGAGCGGGCGATCGAGGCAGAGTCGGTGTCGATCGCCTTCCTCACCATGCTCGAGTCGCTCTCGGCGGCGGAGCGCGCGGCTTTCGTGCTCCACGAGGTGTTCGACCTCACGATGCCCGAGGTGGCCGAGGCCCTCGGGCGCAGCGACGTCGCGTGCCGTCAGCTCCTTCATCGTGCGCGCGAGCGCCTCGCCGACCGACGCCCGCGCCGGGGACGCCCCTCGCGGGCGCAGTCGGAGTCCGCGGTGGTCGCGCTCCTGGCCGCTCTCTCGGCGGGCGATTTCGAGGCGCTCCAGGCCCTGCTGCTCGACGGCGCGCGGACGGTCACCGACCACGGCGGCAAGGCCCGCGCTGCGCGGCGAACCGTGTCGGGCGCGGCGCACGTGGCGAGGTTCCTCCTGGGGCTCACGGCGAAGCACGCGCGCGCGGGCGGCGACGCGCGACTCGCGTGGGTCAATGGCGCGCCCGCGGTGCTCGCGCTGGAGGGAGGCAGGGTGACGTCGGTGATCGTCCCCGACCTCGTGGGTGACGGTGACGGCGTTCGCGTCGCGGACCTCTACGTGGTGCGCAACCCCGACAAGCTCGCCCGCGTCGACCGCGCGCTCCGCGAGGGCACGCTGCGCGCCGTCAGCCTCGCAGGGTGACGGCGGCCCCAGGCGGTCGTCGTCGGAGATGCCGATGCGGGCTGTGGGTCTCGCGGGCGTGACGATCGCGCCGCAGGGGCCGTTTCGCACGTCGCGGCGCTATGCGGGGGTTTGGGTGCTGACGCCACGACGGAGGGCGTCGGCGCGGCGACCCGTCGCCTCGCATCGTGCGCCCCACTTTCGCCCCGAGGAACGACCATGAAGTACACACGATGGCGCCTGCTGCTCGCCGCGGGCTCGATGGCCCTGGCCGCGGGCTGCGGCGACCCGACGACCTCGCCCCCGCCCCCGACGGATGCCGGCGACGATCAGGAGGACGTGTCGCAGAAGGAGGAGGCCGCGGTCGACAGTGGCGTCGACGCGCGGGCCGATGCGAGGCCCGACGCGCAGCCCGATGCGAAGCCTCCGCCCGACGCGACGGAGGACGCGGCGCCCGACGCCACCGAAGACGCATCGCCGGACGCGACGATCGACGCAGCGGACGACGCGACGCCCGACGTGGGCCTCGACGCGACGCCCGACGTGGGCCTCGACGCGTCGCCCGACGTCGCGCCCGACGCCATCCCCGACGCTGCTCCCGATGCGACGCCCGATGCCGCCCCCGACGGCGGGGCCCCGGGCTCCTGCGCGACGCCGCGCGGCACGTTCTCGCTGCCGTCGGCGACGCCCGTGATGATCACGGGGACGACGATGGGCGGCACGAACCAGTTCCCGAGCACGCGCTGCCAGTCGAACACCGCCGGCGCCGACCACGTCTACACGCTCGTGGTCACCGCGCGGACGGGCGTCGTCCTATCGACCGACAACGCCGGCACCGCGTTCGACACCGAGCTCTCGATCCGCCGCACGTGCGCCGACGCCGCGACCGAGCTCTCCTGCGACGACGACAGCGGCATCGGCACCGACCGCGGCACCTCCTCGGTGCTCCGCGCGGTGCTCGACCCCGGCACCTACGCCGTCATCCTCGACGGCTACAACGGCCAGTCGGGTGCGTACACGCTCACCGCGAGCACCTTCACGCCCGCGGCCAACGCCACCTGCGCGACGGCCACGACGCTCACGCCCGGCACCGCGGCCACCGGGCAGGCCCTCACCGACACCGGCGCCCCCGGCACCTGCGCGCCCGGCCTGCGCCCCGGCGGCCAGCTCTTCTACGCGGTGACGCTGCCGGCCTCCACGCTCGGCACCGTGCAGCTCTCGCGCGCGAGCGGGAGCTGGGACTTCGCGCTCCGCGTCTACGCCGACTGCGACACGGCCGCGTGCCTGCTCAACGCGGTCAGCTCGTCGAGCCCGCTCGCGCGCCAGCTCGTCAACGGCGGCTCTTCGCCGCGGCGCTACGTCATCTCCGTGGCCTCCGACGATTCCGAGGACGCGGTCACGCCCTTCGACATCGTCGTCAACCCCACCACGCTCACCGCGGGGCAGGCCTGCGAGAGCGCTCAGACGCTCACCCCCGGCACGCCCCTCACCGCGCAGTCGACCATGGGGGCGTCCGTCATCGGCGCGCCATGCCGCAGCGAGGACGGCGGCCAGCGCTTCTACAGCGTGACCATTCCCGCGGGGCAGCGCGTTCGGGTCACCGCGACGCCGACGGGAACGGCGCGCCAGCCCGTGCTCCGCGTGCTCGACGGCTGCGGCGCCACCGCGTGCCTCGACAACGCGATCGGCGGCACGAGCACCACGCCCGCCGCAGCCTCGGTCGACGTGCCCAACAGCGGAACCGCGCCCCGCGCCGTGATCGTGAGCCTCGCGTCGCCAGCTTCTGCGACGCCGGGCACCTGGGACCTCGCCGCGACGCTCTCGCCGCTCGTCGCCGGGCAGTTCTGCGCCGAGCCCGCCGCCCTCGCGCCGGGCGTCACGCTCTCGAACCAGGACGCCGCGACGGGCCTCCGCCCGAGCGCCGCGTGCAGCAGCGCCACCGTCAACGGGGGGCAGCTCTTCTACCGCGTGACCGTCCCGGCGACCCGACGCGTCGTCGTCCGCGCGGTTCCTGCGGGCGCGATGGCGTCGTGGACGCCGACGGTCCGCGTGCTCGCGACCTGCACGTCGACGTCGTGCGCCGACAGCAGCACGGCCGCGATGGCGGGCGGCGTCGCGAGCGTCACCCTCTCCAACGGAACCGCCGCCCCGCGCGACTTCCTCCTCTCGGTGGCGGGCCCCGCGACGTCGAGCGGGACGTTCAACCTGGAGGCGGGCGCGGCGACGGTGATCCCGGGCTACACCTCGTCGCCGATCATGGCCTCGTGCGACGACGTTTCGTCGGGCACGGCCGCGACGCCGAGCGGCGGCTGGGACGACGACACCACCACGGCCATCGCCATGCTGCCGTTCACCGTCCCCTTCTTCGGCGTGGACCAGACGCGCTGGTCGGCCAACTCCAACGGCCTGCTCCAGCTCTACCCGATGGCCACGGGCTCGACGAGCACCGAGTACTCGAACACCACCATCCCCTCGACGGGCACGCCCAACGGCTTCGTCGCCGCCTTCTGGGACGACCTCCGCACCGTCGCCGCCTCCGACGGCGGAACGGGCACCGGCATGCTCACGGCCACGCTCGGCGCCGCGCCCAACCGCCGCTTCGTCGTGCAGTGGACGGACTTCACGCTCCCGTCGCCCGACAACACCGCGCGCCTCACCTTCCAGGTGAAGCTCTTCGAGACCACCAACGTGATCGAGGTCCACTACTGCGCGGTCACCGCGGGCAACGCGCGGGCGAGCGGCAACAGCGCCACCGTCGGCGTCGAGGACCCGACCGGCGCCTCGGGCACCGAAATCTCCTACCTCACCGCCGACGCGGCCCGCACGGGCTTCGGCTGGCGCCTCACGCCCCGCTGACGAGGGTCTCGCGTGCGACGGCGGCGCTCCGTGGAGGGCGCCGCCGTCGCGTCACGCAGGACGCCCGCGACCTTCAGCGCCAGGCGTCGCTCGAAGGGGAGGTGGATAGGCAAGACAGCGCCCCTTCCCGTCGACACCCCCGCGCATCCCGCCCCCCGCGCCGCCCACGCGAGGGACGGTGCGTGAACACCGGCTGGATGACGCGCCCTCGCTGAGGTGCTGGCGGCGGTGGTACGCTCCCGCGCGATGGGCGACGCCGCACCGAACCAACCCCTGAGCGCGGAGGACTACCTCCAGTGGGAGCGCGCCCAGCCCGAGCGCCACGAGTATCACCGCGGCGAGGTCTTCGCGATGGCGGGCGGCTCCGCCCGTCACAACTACCTCTGCAACGCGGCGGGCGCCGAGCTCCGCGCCGCGCTGCGGGGCCGCGGGTGCCACGTGCTCTCCGCCGACCAGCGCATCTCGGCGGCCGCGGGGGAGCGCTACGTGTACGCCGACGCGGTGGTCGCGTGCGGCGGCGTGCGCATGGAGCCCGGGACGACGGACGTCCTCGCCAACCCCGCGATCGTCGTCGAGGTGCTGTCCAAGGGCACCGCGAGCTACGACCGCGGCGACAAGTGGGACGCGTATCAGCGGCTCCCATCGCTCACCGACTACCTCCTCGTGTCGCAGCAGGCGGCCGCGATCGAGCACTACCACCGCGAGGGCGACGGCTCGTGGCGCTACCGCCGCCTCGACGCGGGGGCGACCTTCACCCTGCACGGCGGCGCCCCCATCGCGGTCGACGCGCTGTACGAGGGCGCGTTCGAACTCCCGGGGGACTGACGCGCGGCGCGCTCTGGTGGAGGGGCCGAGTGGATAGGCAAAACAACGCCCCTTCCCGTCGACACCCCCGCGCGTCCCGCCCCCGCGCGGTACTTCGTCGGGAGGGTGTGTGTACACGGGCTGGCGGATGCGCAGTGTCACTGTGGTGAGCCTTCGCTCACGCGCGACGCCCTCGCCTGGCTCGACCTCGACGGCGACGGCCGCGACGACCTCTGCGCCGCCACCGCCAACGGCCTCCGCTGCGCGCGCTCGGCGTGGGTGTGGCCCGGCGTCAACCGCCTCACGACGGTGACGTCGGGGACGCAGTTCGGCGCGCAGGACCCCGCGGGCCAGAGCTGGTTCGACCAGTGGCTCCACGCCGCCGACCTCGACGGCGACGGCCGCGACGACCTCGTCGCGATGCGCCACACGCTCGCCGATGGGGTCTCCGTCTACAGCGTCCGCTCGTCGGGGGCACGGCGTTCGGCCCCACCTCCGTCCGCGCCCGCGCGTCCGGCTTCGGCGCGATGCCCCTCCACGTCGCCCACGTGCGCTCCGGGCCCGCGCGGCAGGTGTGCGGCGAGTGCGCCGGCCTCACGAGGCCCCGCGCGGTCGAGCGCGGGCGCCAGCGCGTCGTCGTCCACGGCCTTCGCGGCGGGGCCCTGCGCGACGAGCCGCCCTCCGTCGCGCGCGTGCCAGGTGTTGCCGATGAGCACGACCTCGTCGTCGCGCACCACGACGTCGCGGTCGAAGGCATGGTGGGGCCGGTCCACCGTCGCGAGCACCCGCGCGGAGGCGGGGTCGATCCAGGCGAGGAGCCAGCGGACGTCGCCGTCGGGGCCGTAGTTGCACGTGCGGACGCGCCACCGGGGGTCGCCGAGGCGGACGCCCGCGGGCGGCGGCGCGGGCGCCTGCCGCAGGGAGTCCTCCGCGAGCACGAGGCCGCGCGGCACGTCGACCAGCATCACGCGGTGGTGCGGCGGGTCGTCGACGCGGAGGCACGCGCGGTCGGGGTCGCCGGTCGCGATCACCTCGACGGCGTGCCTGGGGTAGCGCCCGGCGACGGCGCCGAGCGGCGCGAGGGGCGAGAGCGCGGGGGCGGAGGTGGCGGGCATCGGGGCGCGAGGAAGCGTCCGACGGCGGGCGCGGCGGGGTCAAGCGCATGCGCGCCGACCCGCAACGGATACGGCACCCGTACTCGCACTTACGACTTCGTGAACGCGCGAGCGCGCCGGGATCAGTACGCGCGGGCCTGCGTGAGCGGCTTCTCGGGCGACCAGACCGCGAGCGCGGCGACGACCACCGACGCCGCCGCGGCCGTGATCGCCGCGCCGCCGACCAGCCGCGAGGCCGACGACTGCTGCACCGCGATGGCCACCGCCGCCCAGGCCACCACCAGCGGGACGACCGCGTCGCGATGGCGGAAGGCGATCACCGCCCCGAGCGAGGCCGCCACCGCGAGCAGGAGCGCCGCCCACACCGGCGGGTCGACCGCGCCGCCCTGCCACTTGGCCGCGACGAGGGCGAGGGTGACGTTCGCGATCGTGGCGACGGAGATCCACCCGAGGAAGAGCGAGAACGGCACCGCCGCCACGCGCCCGAGCTCGCCCGCGGCCACGGCGGCGCGGGCGTTGGTGTACATCCACACCCCGCACCCGAGGGCCGCGGCGATGAGCGCCACGGTGAGGCCGATCTGATCGTGGCGATACGCGACGGTCCAGGCGCCGCAGAGCACGTTGGCGAGGGCGAGCGGCGGCGCGACGCGGTCGTGCGCGCGGACGTCGCGCTGCCCGGCGGAGAGCGCCCAGGCCGCGTACCCGATGAAGGCGGCGTAGATCGCGATCCAGATGGAGAAGGCGTAGCCCGCGGGGCGGAAGAGGTTGGGGTACGAGTCCGTCACCTCCACCATCGAGCGCCCGCCGAGGCCGAGGCGCTCTTGCAGGGCGCCGAAGGCGGCGTTGCCGAGGGACGTGACGAGCGCCGCGTAGCGCCAGAAGCGGGAGGGGGTGGGGGTCATGTCGGTTAGCAACGGCGACGCCTGCGCCCGGGTCGCAGCTCGGGTTCACGCCCGCGGTGGTTCACCTCGGTGAGGTAGAAGCGAAGGCGCTCCTCGTGGTGGAGCGGCCGGAGCTTGCGTTCTTCGCCGCCTGGGCGATGCAGGAGCGGCACGGCGCGACGGCGCGCATGATCGTGGAGGCGGCGCTCGCCCGCGCGAACGCAGCCGCCGACGAGGCGTTGCGGCGGGCGCTGTTCCGTTCCATCCTCTTCGTCATCTCCGACGAGCTCGCCGAGGCCCTCAAGGTGGCGCCGATGAACATCGAGTCAATCCCCGAGTCTTCCAACGAGAAGTTGCTCCGCGACGCCTTCGAGCAGCGCTTCGGCGCGTCCATCGAGGCGCGCGGTGAGGCGAAGATGCTACTCACGGTGCTGGCGGCGCGGGGCTTCGTGGTCGACGAGGCGACGCGGGCGAGGGTGCTCGCGTGCACCGACGCGGCGCTCTTGGAGGGATGGGGCCGACGAGCCGTGGGGGCGAGGACGCTCGACGAGGTGTTCGCGGACGGCGGCGCTGGTTGACGCCGCCTGCGCCGGGGTGAATCCCTCCGGCGGGACTTCCGCGCGGGTGGCTCTGCCCCGCGGGAGAAAATTTCCGCGCCCCGCCGCGCCCGTCGTACGAGCCTCCCATGACGACCCTCGCCGACCGCGCGCGCACCCTCGTCGTCCGCGGCGGCGCGGGCGCGCCCGTGGTGTTCGACCTCGCCGCGGGGACGGCCCACCCGATCGCCGACGTGGACGGGTGGACGCTCCAGGACGTGAGCCCCGACGGCTCGCGCGTCGCGCTCACCTCCCCGATGCGCGCGGTCGGGGCCGTCACGCGCAACACCCTGCGCGTCGTCGACGCGCGCACGCGGGAGCCCTGCTGGAGCGCCGAGCGGGGCCTCACCCACCGCGCGCGCTTCGACGCGTCCGGGCGCACGCTCCTCGTCGAGGCGTACAACAAGCCCCTCGCGCAGCACGACGCGGCCGGCGGGCAGGCGCTGCGGACCTTCCCCGCGAAGCACGGCGCCCTCACCTACGGCGCGCTCCACCCGGGCGACGACGCCTGGTACCAGCCCCTCGCCAAGGGCCCGCGGCTTCTGCGCCTCGACCTCGCCACCGGCGCCGCCACCGAGCACGAACTCCCGCGCCGCGGCCGCGCGCCGATCGCGGAGGTCGCCGTGGCGGGCGGCGACGTGCTGGTGCTCCGCGCGGGGGGCGCGCTCGCCTGCGTGACCGCCGCGCTCACCGAGGAGCGCTGGCACGTCGACCTCGCCGCCCTCCTGAAGGAGCGCGGACTCTCCCTCGGGGGCTACCCCGCGCTCCGTGTCTGTGGCGACGGCGGGCGGGTGTGCTTCGACGCGAGGGACCCCGCCAACGACTGGGGCTGCCTCGTGGTGCTCGGCACGCGCGACGGCGCGTTCGAACGGGTGATCCCGCGCGAGCGGGGCTTCGGCGTGATCGCGTCGCCCTGGGGCGGGTCGCAGGTGCTGACGTACAACGCCGACGTCGTCGACCTCGCGACCGGCACACGCGCCGCGCTCGCGCTGCCGGGCCCGATCGCGCCGCGGGCGTAGCGACCCACTGCGGCGACCCGGAGGATGGCCTTGCGCGGCGCCCCACGGTTCGCCTCGGACGTCGAACATGTTCGACGGAGGCCTCCGGCGCGCGGGCCTACCGTAGGCCCATGAGCAACCCTCCTCCCTCTGCCCGACGCTACGCCGCGCTCGGCGCCGCCTGCCTCGCCCTGGCATCCTGCGGCACGGCGCAGCCGACGGCGAGCCCCGACGCGGCCGCCGACGCACCGCCCGCAGACGTCGAAGCGCGCGACGTCGCCGCGGAGCCCGGCATCGACGCGCCCGCGCCCGACGTCCTTCCCCCCGACGCGCCCGCGCCCGACGCCATGGCGGACGTCTCCCCCGACGCGCCGGACGTCGTCGACGCGCCCGCCGCGCCCGACGCCCCTGACGCGAACGACGCCACGGCGATGAACGACGCCGCCGACGAGCGCGACGTCACCGACGCGGGGGCGGTCGCGGACACGGCGGACGCGAGCGCCTCGGAGGACGCCGGCGACGCGGCGGACGCGAGCGCCTCCATGGACATCGGCGACGCGGCGGACGCGAGCGCCGCGATCGACGGAAGCGCCCTCGCCGACGCAGTCGACGCGGCCGACACGGGTGCGGACGTCGCGGCTGAGCTGACGTGCGGCGCCGGCCTCACCCTCTGCGGCGGCCGCTGCGTGACCACCGCGACGGACCGGGCCCACTGCGGCGGCTGCGGCAACGCCTGCCCCGCGGGCAACTCCTGCGTCGCGGGCGCGTGCGTGGTCGACCGCTGCCTCGACGTCACCTGCGCCCCGGCGGACGCGTGCCACGCGCCCAACACCTGCGACCGCGCGACCGGCCTCTGCGCGGGCGACCCGCTGCGCGTGACGGTGAGCGCGGCGGCGGCCTCGGCGTTCACGGGGGCGTCTGGCTGCTCGCCGGGCGCGACGGGCGCTGCCTGCCTCTTCCGGCCCTACGACGTCGCCGGCAACTTCGCGGCCCAGGCGAACAACGGCGGGCGCGCGGCGGTGACGAGCGGGACGGTGCCGGGCTTCGCGACGATCCACTCGCCGGGCGGGGTCAACGACGGGCGCTACGGCAACGGCGCGTCGTGGGTGGCCTCCACGCCGACGAGCTGGCTCAAGATCGACCTCGGGCGCACGGTCGCCATCGACCGGATCACCTTCGGGCGCGACCGCGTCTCTGGCACCGAAGACGCCCGCCAGCCGGGGCGCTACACCGTCCGCGTCGCCAGCACGGAGGTGGCGTACGCGGAGGGCGACGCCAGCTTCGATGAGGTGGAGTACCGCCGCGTGTTCGACTCGTCCGTCGTCGGGGGGCGCGGCGAGGCCAGCCTCCGCGGTGACACGCTGGAGGCGCGCTTCCCGCCCGTGGTGGGGCGCTACGTGAAGATCGAGTTCGTCAGCCCCGCGGCCGGCGTCGCGCTCGACGAGGTACAGGTGTACGGGTGCGACCCGGGGACCACCACCTGCCCCGCGCTCCCCCGCAACGAAGGGTCGATGTGCGACGACGGGCTCCGCACCACGAGCGACGACCGCTGCGCCCTCGGCGCCTGCGTCGGGGCGGCCTGCACGCCGGGCTTCGCCGACTGCGACCGCGACGCTGCCAACGCCTGCGAGACCGACATCACGACCCGGCGCAACTGCGGCGGCTGCGGCGTCGCGTGCGCCGCGGGGCAGCAGTGCGCCGCCGGGCGCTGCGTCGTCGGGGATCAGGTCGCCGTGGCCTTCGTGCCCGGCCCGGGGCGCCTGGAGGTCTACACGCCCCAGGCCAGCACGGTGCGCGTGCGCCTGGGCAGCACGGCGCTCCCGCCGCTGGTGTTCGCGGGCCCCGGCGTGCAGAGCGTCGCGCTGGCCGCCTCGGACGCGCTCCTCCTCGAGGGCGACGAGCCCTTCGTCGCCTGGGTGCACGACAACGCCAACACCGACCAGGCCGAGGCGGCGTCGGCGGTGAACGGCTCGCCCCTCGCGACCGAGCTCTACACCTGGGCGGGCTCGACGGTGACCGTCCTCGCGGGCGCGACGCCCCCGAGGGCCGTCCGGTTGTTCGACGTCTCGGCCGCGACGCCGACGGAGGTCGCGGCGTGGGCGTCGCCTGCGGCGGGGGCGTTTCGCGCGCTCCGCGTGCCGCGCCCGGCGGTGTACCGCGTCGTGGCCGAGGGGGCGCCCGTGACCGCCTTCGGCCAGAGCCTCACGGAGACCTACAACCACACGGCCTTCGTCCCCGCCGACAACGGCAGCTTCCGAGGAACCTCCTTCCGCTACGCCGAGCCCGTCGGCGCCGGCGGCGTCCGCCGCATCGTCGCGCAGTCCCTCGCGGCCAACACCGGGGTGACCTTCCGCGTCGGCGCCGTCGACACGCCGCGGACCCTCACCGCCGCGTTCAGCACGACGAGCCTGGTGTTTCCCGCGGACACGCTCGCGGCCGTGACGAGCTCGGAGCCCGTGCTCGCGTGGATCGAGGCCGACCCGGGCGAGGGCACCTGCGACGGCAGCGTCGCCGACGCCGACCTCGTCCCCTCGGTGCGGGGCGCGTTCGTCGACACCCTGTTCCGCCTGCGCCCGACGGTCGCGGCGGCCGAGTGCGCGCCGACCCGCCGCGCGGACTTCGACGTGCTCTCGTACTCACGAGGCACCTTCCTCCTCTTCTACGAGGGCGCGAGCACGACCCCCTTCAACGGCACGTCCCTCGACCGAGGCCAGCGCTTTCGGATCGTCACGGACGCCGCCGCCGGTCGCGACATCCGCGTGGAGGCCGACCCCCCCGCAACGGTCCAGCGCTCCCACGCGCCGTTCGACTTCCTGCTCCGGGTCGCGTCGACGGTCTCGAGCGGCTGAGCCGAGCGGTCCGAGTGCCCGCCCCCCACGCGCCGTGCGGCGCCCCTGCGTCAGCCCTGGAGGGCCTTGCGCAGCGCCGCCGGGAGCTTCGCCAGCTCTGCGAGATGAACCTCGATCCGCACCTTCGCCCCCTTCGCCCCGCGGCTGGCGATGAGCGTCGCCTTCGCCTCGGTGTGGTGCGCCTGGAGGCCCTTCGCGAAGGCGCTGAAGGTCCGCTTCTCCTCGGGCGACGCGGTGAAGCCCCGGCCGCGCTTCGTGGCGGCGTCGGGGCGGGCCGCGCGGAAGGCCTTGGCGGCCTCGCGGATCTCCGTCACCGCCGCGCTCCGCACGTCGAGGAGCTTGCCCGACGGGAGCTTCACGGGCTTCGCCAGCACCGCCTCGGGGGTGTCGTTGGCGGGCGTGGCGTCGACGAGCTCGAGGACGGCGCGGGCGCGCTCGGAGGATGGGGCGTCCAACGCGCCCGGCTGTCAGCACCCGCCGCCCGCGCTCTCTCGCGCCGTCCACCCGCGGGAGGGTGTGTGTACACCGGCAGGATGACGCGCAGTGTCACCGTGGTGATCGACTCCAACGGCATCCCTGCGGGCAGACGTCGCCCCTGACGCACACCTTCGCGCCGTCCCACCTCGCATCTCGTCGTCCACATCAGCTCGTGTCGTCCCACCGCCGCGCTGGGGCTGGGAGCATCTCGTCGGTCGGCAGTCGGAGGTGCGCGAGGATGCGGACGACCACGACGCGGTCGTGGATCGTCGCGATGAACTTCATCGGCCCTTCGCAGCGAGGGCACTTCAGCGCGTCGACGCCCCACGCGCGGCGCAGCAGCGTCGCCCAATCGATGCGCGTCGTCGGGCGCGGCGTCGCGGCGACCGACGAGGAGGGCGCGACCGAGGAGGAAGACGACGAGGCCCTGGACGACGGCGAGGGCGAGGACGACGCCGCCCGCGACGACGCGCCCGAGGGCTCCGCGCGCGACGACGGCGAAGACGCGGGCGAGGACGACGCCGCCGAGGAGCCCGCGGCGAAGAAGGGCGCCCCGAAGGCGGCCGCACCGAAGACGAGCGCCGCGAAGGCGGGCGGTGCGAAGACTACGCAGGCGGCGGGCGCGCCGAAGGCCGCCCCGAAGGCCGCCCCGAAAGCGCGCACCAGGACCGCCCCGACGTCGAAGACGCGCTGACCGCGCGCGTCACCCGCCCCCACGCCGCAGGAGGCCGCGGAGGCCCTTCGCGACGAGCCACAGCCCCGTCAGCAGCAGGCTCGCGAGCAGCGCGTAGGCCCCGGGGAAATGCCGGATGAGCCCCGGCACGTGGAGCACGTCGAGCCGCACGAACAGGAACCACCCGCTCGGCGCCACGAGCAGCGCACCGAACACCATCGAGGCCAGCGCGCGCCCTTTCGTCAGTACGCCGGCGTCGGGTCCGGGCGTCGCGGCGCGGACGGGCGCGAAGCCCTGCGCGGCCTGCGGCGCCGGGTTGCCGAGCAGGCGGAGCAGCGCGGCGGTGTCGGGCTCGCGCGCCAGCACGTCGAGCAGGAGCTCGCCCGGCAGACGCCCGCCGGCGGTGAGCTCGCGGCGGATGGCGTCGTCCGTCCAGCCCTGCGCGCGGAGGAGCGTGGCGAGGTTGCGCGGTTCGAGCAGGATCTCCAGCGTGGCGGCGTCGGGCACCTTGCCGAGCAGTTCGAGGAGGACGTCGGCGGCGCTTCGGCTCATGGCCGCGAGGATGCGTCGGCCGGGCTGCCGTCGCCAGCGCGAACCGCCGCCCGCGCGCACCGCTTCACTCGACGCCGAGGCGCCGCTCCCTCCCCGTCACGGGAGGCTCGCGCAGCGTCCGTCCATGAGGCCGTCGGGGCCGCCCGAGAACACCACGCGCGCGGTGGGCGTAGCGCCCGTCCACACGACGAGGTCGTCGTCGCCGTCGCCGTCTTCGTCGGCCACGCGAACGTCTCGCGTCCATTGCTCCGCGGAGAGCGGGCGGAGGCCGCAGCCCGAGAGGGTGACGAAGGGCCGAGGCGCCCGCCGGCCTGCCCCGAGGTACGACACGACGGCGAATGCGGAGCCGCCCGGGCACGCGGCGTCCACGACCTCCGAGACGCCGTCCGCATCGAAGTCCCCCGCGAGGGGCTCGGTGGTCGGCGAGGGCTCGCACGACCGTCCGGTCAGGCTCCAGCCGCGCTCGGTGGCGAGGCCGCCGTAGAGCGTCCGACGGTGCTCGTCCGTGAGGTCGGCGAAACCGTCGCCGTCGAGGTCGTCGACCGGCGTCCGCCAGATCGCGAAGCTCAGGTAGAGGTCCCCGATGCTCACCAGGACGTCGTTCGTGTCGATGCCCGCGCCCACGCCGTAGAAGGCCCTCCCCAGCACGTCGGGCGGGACGCCGATCCACTCCGGCGTGTGGAAGGAGTAGACGATGTCGCCGTAGCCGTCGCCGTTGACGTCCCCCGCGTAGATCGGCGCGACGGCCGGCCCGTAGGAGACCACCGTGTCGGGGCGCGGGGAGGTGTCGTAGCCCGGGATGGTGACCACCTGCGCCGGCCGCTCGCCCCCGGTCGCGACGCCGAGGTAGACCCGGAGCTCGCGCGTGTTGAAGTGGGTCGCGCCCGGCGGGGTCACGAGTTCGAAGCGGTCGGCGACGCCGTCGCGGTTGAGGTCGGGGAGGGGGCCGACCGGTGAGCCCGCGGCGCCCGGCCGCTCGGGGACGACGAACTCCCAGACGGGCCCCGGGGCGCCGACGAAGCGCCCCTCGCGGCGCTCGGTCGCGCGCCAGAAATGGACGCCCGCGGAGAGCGCCTCGGGGACGCGCAACCGCTCGCCGTCGGCCTCCCACCGGTGGGTGACGCGCGCGCAGTCGGGGGTGTCGCAGAGTTCAACGCGTGCGCCGTCCGCGCCGGGTCGGAGGGACCAGCGCAGCCACGGGCGTGCGCTCGTGACCCGCGCGGTCGAGAGCGGCGCGACGAGCCGGGGCCACCGCTCGACGCAGCGGCCGTCGACGCAGCGCTGCTCGGCGCCGCAGGCGACGTTGCACGCCCCGCAGTGGCTCCCGTTGCGGGAGAAGTCAGTGATCCTTAGCGCCGCGCAGTCGCACCGTCCGGCAGGGCAGGGCGCGCGGCACTGGCCGTCGACGCACGCATCGGAGCAGGCGCGGCCGCACGCGCCGCAGTGGAGGTTCGAGGTCCGAAGGTCGGCGCACGCGCCGCCGCACGGCGTCTGGCCAACCGGGCAGCGTGTGCAGGCGCCCGCCGCGCACGCCTCGTCGGGCGCGCAGCGCCGTCCACACGCGCCACAGTGGGCGCGGTCGCTCTGGAGGTCGCGGCACGCCGGGCCGCACGCGGACGTCGGCGCGGCGCAGAGGGCCCCGCACCGGCCGTCGGCGCAGGTGAGCCCGCCCCGGCACGCGACGTCGCAGGCGCCGCAGTGGCCGTCGTCTGTCATGAGGTCGACGCACCACCCGCCGCACATCCGCCGGTCGCTCGGGCAGACGCACGCGCCGCCGACGCACGCCAATCCCCCGACGCAGGCGACGCCGCACGCCCCGCAGTTCGCGCGATCGGACCTGGGGTCGATGCAACGCCCCTCGCACGCCAGGCCGCCGCCGGGGCAGGTGCACACGCCGGCCACGCACGACGCCGTCGGGGCGCACGCGCCGCCGCATGACCCGCAGTGCGCGGGATCGGATCGGGGGTCGACGCATCGCCCGTCGCAGCGGCTCGCGCCCGCGGGGCACGGCACCTCGCACGCCCCCCGCAGGCAGACCTCGCCGCGCGCACACGAACGCCCGCAGGCGCCGCAGTGGACCGCGTCGCTCGACACGTCGACGCACGCCCCGCCGCATCGCTCCGCCGGCGCCGGGCACGGCGCGTCGCACCGCCCCGCGACGCATGCCCACCCGGCCTCGCAACGAACCCCGCAGGCGCCGCAGTGGTCGGCGTCGTTCGCGAGGTCGGAGCGGTAGAGGCCCGATCGGTCACAGTCGCCGAAGCGCTCGCCGCCGGGGGCGACCGCGACGCAGGTCCCCGACGCGCACGAGAGCTCGAGCCCGGGCAGCGCGGGGCAGTCGCTCGCCGTGGTGCAAGGGCCTCGCGCGGGTGCAGGACGGGGCGGCGCCTCGTCGACGCATGCGCTCCCGAGAAGCCCTGCGATCAACCCCATCCACCACGAGCCTCGCATCGCCGTCCTCCGCGCCGCGTGAGTGTCGCCCGGATGCGGAGGAGTTCATAGGGACCTTCGGGCCGCTGTTGCCCGCGCTCACCGCCCGCGGACGCGCCCCGCGGCGCGGGCGAGCACCACCAGGAGCTCGGCCGGCTCGACGGGCTTCGCCACGTGCATCGAGAACCCCGCGAGCAGCGCGCGGCTGCGGTCGGCCATCGACGAGTACGCGGTGACGGCGACCGCGGGGACGTCGCCGCCTTCCTCCGAAGGCAGCGCGCGGACGCGGCGGATGAGCGCGTAGCCGTCCTCGCCGGGCATGCCGATGTCGGAGACGAGCACGTCGGGCGGCGCGCGACGGAAGCTCGCCAGCGCCTCCTCGGCGCTCGCCGCGGTGGTCACCTCCGCGCGGCAGCGGGCGAGGAGCGACGCGACCAGCTCGCGCGCGTCGGGCTCGTCGTCGACCACCAGCACGCGGAGGCCCGCGACCTCGGGCGGGCACTCGAAGGGCGGCACGGACGCGCTCGTGACGTCGTCGCCCGCGGGGCGGTCGTCGCGCGGCGAGGCGAGGGGGAGGCGCACGGTGAAGGTGGCGCCGCGGTTCTCGCCGTCGCTGGAGGCGGCGACGGCGCCGCCGTGCTGCTCGACGAGGCTCCGCACGATGGCGAGGCCGAGGCCGAGGCCGCCCTGCGCGCGCGTGGTGCTCCCGTCGGCCTGGCGGAAGCGCTCGAAGAGGTAGGGGACGAAGTCGGGCCGAACGCCCTGCCCGGTGTCGTCGACGACGAGCTCGACGTCGGGGTCTGCGCGCCGGAGATCGACGCGCACCGAGCCGCCGCGCGGGGTGAATTTCACGGCGTTGTTGACGAGGTTCCAGGCGATCTGCTGGAGGCGCTCGGCGTCGGCGCGGACGGGCCCCGCGTCGGGCTCGCAGCGGAGGGCGAGGGAGACGCCGCGGGCCTCGGCGGCGGGGCGCGCGGACTCGACCGCGAGCTCGACGGCGTTGGCGGGCGACACGAGGCGGAGGTCGAGGCGGAGCTTGCCCGAGATGATCCGGCTCACGTCGAGGAGGTCTTCGACGAGCTGGGCCTGGGCCCGCGCGTTGCGTTCGATGACGGCGAGGGCGTGGGCGCGCTTCTCCTCGGGGAGCGCATGCCCGCGGAGCATCCCCGCCCACCCGAGGATGGCGTTGAGCGGCGTCCGCAGCTCGTGCGACACCGTCGCGAGGAACTCGTCCTTCAGCCGGCTCGCCTCCTCGGCCTGGCGGTGGAGCCGGACGCGCTCGTCGACCGCCCGCTCGAGCTGGCCGAGGAGGTCGCGGAGCTCGTACTGACGTCGCCGGGCGCGGAGCGCTGCCTGGACGGCGCTCACCAGCGTTCGCACCTGCGTCGGGCGCTCGAGGAGGGTGACCGTCCCGTGCGCGGCGATCGCGTCGACCCGCGCGCGCCGCTCGCGCGTGGCGGGCCGCGCGTCGGTGGCGACGAGCAGCGGCAGGTCGGACCACGGCGGCTGGCGCGCGAGCGCGGCCTCGAGCGCGGGGAGCGACGCGCGGGTGAGCGCCTCCTCGGTGAGGAGAACTGCGCCCGCGGAGCCCGCGTCGATCTCGCGGCAGAGCCGGTCGACGCCGTCGCACACCGTCACGGAGAGGCCCGCCCGGCCGAGCGCCCGCGCGACGAGCGACGCATCGCGCCCGACCGGGGCGAGGACGGCGACTCGCTCGAGCGCGGCCTCAGGGAGGGGAGGGCCCATCGTCCTTCGGCTCCGCGCCGACGTAGGTGGGGACGCCCGTGAGGACGCCGCGGAAGCCCTCCAGCGGCGCGCCGATGACCACGCCCTCCTCGCCGATCGCGAACTCGCGGATGGTGCGCTCGTGGGGCCCCGCGCGGCGCTTGAGCACGGAGATCGCCTTGCGCACGCTCCCCTCCGCTTCGAAGTAGCGCAGGAGGATGACGGTGTCGGCGAGGTAGCTCACGTCGACGGCCGACATCATGGTCGCGCCGAGGAAGCCGTGCTGCGCGCTGATGAGGATCGTCACCACGCCCTGCTGGTTGAGGTACGCGAGCAGCTCGTGGAGGTGAACGAGGAGGAACTGCGCCTCGGGCATCGCGTGGAGGTACCCGTTGAGGCTGTCGATCACGACCACGCGCGCCTCGTCGCGCTCGACGGCGGCGCGGACCTCGTGGGCGAACTCGCCGGGGGAGAGCTCGGCGGGGTCGACCTGGCGGATGGCGATGAGGCCGGCCTCGACGTGGCGCTGGAGCTGGGCGCCTAGCCGGCCCGCGCGGGCGAAGAGGGTCGAGGCGCTCTCGTCGAAGGCGTAGAGCGCCACCCGCTCGCCGCGCGCGGCCGCGGCCACGGCGTACTGGGTGGCGAGCGCGGACTTGCCGGAGCCCGCAGGTCCGAGCACGAGGGCGCTGCGCCCGCGGTCGAGGCCGCCGCCGAGGAGCGCGTCGAGGGCGGGGAGCGCGCTCCCGGCGAGCCCGAACGCGGCGGCGCGGCGGTGCTCGGCGGCGACGAGCCGGGGGAAGACCCGGAGCCCGCCCGTGTCGACGAGGAAGTCGTGGTAGCCCGTGCGGAAGCGCACGCCGCGGAGCTTGGTCACGCGGAGGCGGCGGCGGTCGACGCCGTACGCGGGGGGCACCTGCTCGAGGGCGACGACGCCGTGGGCGAGGCTCTCGAGCTGCTTGTCCTCGGCGCTGGAGGTGAGGTCGTCGAGCAGGAGCACGGTGCAGTGCGTGCCGGCGAAGTGCTGCTTGAGCGCGAGGATCTGCCGGCGGTAGCGCAGCGGCTGCTGGGCCATCATGCGGATGTCGGAGAGCGAGTCGAACACCACGCGCGCGGGCCGGACGCGCGCCACCTCATCGAGCAGCGTCTTCATCGCCTCGCCGAGCTCGACCTCGGCGGCGTGGAAGATGGTGTAGTCCTCGTCCTCGTCGGGCGGGTGCGCGGCGGGCTTGAACTCGAAGACGTTCACGCCGTCGAGCGACCACCCGTGCGAGGCCGCGCCCTCGCGGAGCTCCGCCTCGCTCTCGGAGAGCGTGATGTAGAGCCCCCGCTCGCCGCGCCGCGCACCCTCCAGGAGAAACTGCAGCGCGAGCGTGGTCTTGCCGACGCCCGGGTGCCCCTGCACGAGGTAGACGTGGTCGCGCGGGAGGCCGCCGCCGAGGATGTCGTCGAGCCCAACAACGCCCGTCGCGGCGGCGCCTGGTGGTGGGGGGGAGGAGGTCATTCGGAGGGCTTCTCTCGTACCCGGGCAGGGGGTCCGCAAGGGGTGCCGCCGACGCCCCGCGCGACGCCGCCGCGCCCGGTTGCATCTCACGGTCCGAGGCCGTACCAACGGGCCTCTCCCCGATGAGCTCCACCCGCTACGACGGCCCCAAGCACGACGGCCCGGCCAGCACGTCGCCATACCCCCTGAGCCGGATGTCCGCGCCGCACGACCTCGTCGACACGGCGCGCGCGATCCAGGAGGCCGACGCGGTGATCGCGACCGTGGCCACCGACAAGCTCGCGCAGATCGCCGAGCAGATCCGCGCCCTCCAGGAGCAGGCCCGCGACGTGCTCGACCGCGCCCGTCGCGACGCCGAGCTGCACCGCGCGGAGTGCCGCTTCCAGAAGGTGGTGGGGCAGACCTACCACCTCTACCGCCGGACGCGCGACGGCCGGGACACGGCGTACTTCTCGATGCTCTCGCCCGACGACTGGCGCGGCGCGCCGCCGGACGCGTACGAGGGGTCGTACCGGCTGGAGGCCGACCAGTCGTTCACGCCCGCGGCGGAGGCGGCCGCCCGCGACGCGCGCTTCACGTCGGCGCGCAGGCTGCTCTCCGGGGGCTGACGGCGCGGGCGCTTCCGCGGTAGCGTCTTTTCCCGAGAGGTCTCGCCGCGACGTGAGCCGCCCGATCGAGAACACCCGACCCTTCGAAGGCAACGACGACGAGCGCAGGACGCTGGAGGAGGCGGAGCCCCCGCCGGAGGCCCCAGCGAGCCCGCGCTGGCGCCGCGGCGATGTGATCGGCGACGGCGCCTACGAGATCGTCGGGTGCCTCGGGCGCGGCGGGATGGGCGAGGTGTACGAGGCCCGCGACCGCAAGCTCGAGCGGGTGGTGGCGATCAAGGCGCTGCGGCCAGGCTTCGCGACGGCGCTCCTGCACTTCGAGGCGCGCGCGCTGGCCGCGTGCCGGCACCCGGGGGTCGCCACGGTCCACGGCCTCGGGCGCGAGGGTGCGGTGGAGTTCCTGGTGATGGAGCGCATCTACGGGGTGACGCTGGCGGCGCTGATCGCGCAGCGCGCGCAGAGCGGCACGCCCATCACCGTGCTCGAGGCGCTCGACCTGCTCGTGGCGCTCACCGAGGCGCTCGCGGCCATCCACGAGACGGGCGTCGCCCACCGCGACCTCAAGCCCGAGAACGTCCTCGTCGCCCCGCGCGGCCGCGTGGTGATCGTCGACTTCGGCATCGTCGCCCCCGAGTGCACCAACGACCGCGACGCGCCCCTCGCCGGCACGCCGTACTACATGGCCCCGGAGACCATCGCGGCCGACGTGAGCACCGGCGAGGGCCACCTCGTCGACCTCTACGCGCTCGGCGTCGTGGCCTTCCAGCTCCTGACGGGCAGCGTCCCCTTCGAGGGGGACTCGGCGCTCGACGTGCTCTCGCAGCACCTCGTCAACACCGCGCCCGACGTGCAGGACGTCCGCGACGACGTGCCCGCCGCGCTCGCCCTGCTCCTCGCCGAGCTGCTCCAGAAGGACCCGGGGCACCGCCCCCAGGGCGCCGAGGCCGTGCTCTGGCGCCTGCGCGCGATGCGGCGCGAGTCGGTGCGCCCCCCGAAGCCTCGGCGCTTCCGCGCGGTGGTGGCCGACGCCGACGAGGCCGTGCGGGTCGCAGTGGCGCGCGCGGTGCGGCGGGTGGTTCCCGACGCGGAGGTGGAGTCCGTGGCCGACGGCGTCGCGGCGCTCCACGCGGCCACCGCGCGCCCGCCCGACCTCTGCCTCCTCGACCTCCGCCTCCCGCAGATGAACGGCATCGAAGTGACCCTCGCCCTGCGCGGCACGCACACCCTCGACCGCTGCGCGATCGTGGTGCTCGGCGCGGGCGCGCAGACGCGCGACGTCGCCGTGATGTGCCAGGTGGGCGGCGCCCAGTACGTGCGCAAGGACGTGGCGCTCGACGCCGCCGTCGGCGCGGCCGTGCGGGGGGCGCGCGCCGCTCGGTAACGGAGCCCGCGCGACGTTTCCGTTGCCAGCGTCGCCGCGACGGTGGCACCCTCACCGTCTCCCCGCCGCTGCCGGAGGCATCGCACCCCATGGGCGACCACATCGACAAGGACAACCTCACCGTCTCGTCGTCGCGGCCCCGCGACAGCCTCATGCCCACGGCCGACGGCGTGACCATCGTGGTCACCCGCGCCTACGGCCCCGCCGGCGACTCGCTCGTCGGCCTCTCGGACGTCACCTTCGACGGCCACCCCGCGATCACCATCAAGCTCCGCGCGGGCGACCGGGAGGGTCTGGTGCACCTCTCGCCGATCCACGGCGACCGGCGCAAGGCGGGCTTCACCGACCTCGCGACGGGGACGAAGCTCGAGCTCTACTGCCCGGTGTCGGGCAAGCGCCTCGACTACGTCGGCCCGGTCGACGACGGCTCGGGCGCCGAGTACTACGCGCTCTACCTCACGCCGAAGTGCACGCCCGACGCGATGGTGGCGGTCAGCGACGTGTGGGGCCACTACCACTCGCGGGTCATCGACGACTCCGAGCTCATCTCGTACTGGGCCCGCACCCACGAGGAGTGACGCGGCGCCCGACGCGCCGACACGCCGCCCACGGTGAGCATGGAGACGCCGCTGCTCTACGCCCTCCAGTTCGACGCCGCCGGCGTGGTGGTGCGCGTGTCGCTCAACGGCGTCGACGTCGTGTCCGAGTGGGAGGGCGCGCGCCGCCTCGAGGTGGAGGACGTGAACCCCTTCATCGTCGAGGGCTCCAACCACCTCGACGTGTACCTCACGCCGATGACCGACGACGCGGGCCGGGTCGTCGGCGAGAAGCACCACTTCCGCTGCACGCTCACGCGCCTCGCGCGCGGCCGGCCGATCGACGAGGGCGAGCGCGTCGCGTGGTTCGCGTGGACGCCGGCGGAGTGCCCGGTGGTGCCGGGGACGATGACGGGGGTGTGGTCACGGCAGTTCACGGTGAAGCCCGAGCAGGCCTTCGGGCGCTGGTGCTGGCAGGAGACCCCGACGCACCCGCCGGGCGAGAGCGACCCGCTGGAGCTGGTGGCGCTCGCGGAGATCGCCCACGGCGCGCTCGTCCGCAAGGACCTCGACGCGATCCTCCAGCTCACCGAGCTCCGCTCGCTGGAAATGGCGGCGGCGAAGGGCGTCCATTACGACGAGTACCGCGCCGAGCAGGAGCTGATCTACAAGGGCTGGTTCGGCTCGCCCTGGTGGAAGCTCGACCCCTTCGACCCCACGGTGCTCGCGGCCGTGCCGTACCTCCGCGGCCGGCTGGTGCGGGTGACCGACGCGACGGGCAAGGCGCCGATCCAGGGGACCGACGGCGTGCGGCGCTTCAGCTTCCCGTTCATGGCCTCGCGCATCGAGGGCTCGTGGACGATCGTGCGGTGAGTCAGCGCGCCGGGCGGAAGGCGAGCGACACGGAGTTGATGCAGTAGCGCTTGCCGGTCGGGGGCGGGCCGTCGTCGAAGACGTGCCCGAGGTGCCCGTTGCACCGCGCGCAGCGCACCTCCGTCCGCGTCATCCCGAGCGTCGAGTCGGTGTGCTCGTCGACGCGGCCCGCCTCGGCCGGCTGCCAGAAGCTCGGCCAGCCCGTCCCCGAATCGAACTTGTGCTCCGACGAGAACAGCGGCGCCCCGCAGGCCGCGCACACGTAGAGCCCGCGCGCGTGGTTGTCCCAGTAGGCGCCGGTGAAGGCCCGCTCGGTGCCGGCCTCGCGGAGCACCTCGTACTGCTCCGGCGTCAAGCGCTGGCGCCAGGCCTCGTCGGTGAGCGAGAGCCGCGCCCCCACCGGCGGCGGCGTGTCGGAGAAGACCGAAGTCGAGAGCGGGGCCGTCGTGCCCTGCGCGGGCGTCGCGGGGCGGTCGGGCGCGCGCGGCGCGGCGGGGGGCCGGGTGCAGCCGACCGAGAGCATCAGCAAGAGCTTCAGGAAGTTCTTCATGACGTGGGGCTCCGTGGAGGTTGGGATGCCCGTGGGGTGGGCGTCCGGTGCTACGCCGGGGTACCCGCGGCGGATACAGCGGTGGTATCCCCCCGGGCGTGGAGCCGCTGACCGTCCGGCCGATCGGGGTCATCCGAACCCCCTACACCGACCGCTACCGGGCCCCGCGCCAGCCCGGCGTCGCCCCGCGCGGCGAGGAGGGGCGCATCGAGCTCGTCGGCGGCATGAACCTCGAGCAGGCCGTCGCCGACCTCGCGGGCTTCGAACGCATCTGGGCGGTGGTGTGGTTCCACCGCAACGTCCACTGGCGCCCGCGGGTGCTGCCGCCGCGCGGGGGCCGGGTGAAGCGATCGGTCTTCGCCACGCGCTCGCCGCACCGGCCCAACCCGATCGGGCTCTCGGTGCTTCGGCTTTTGGAGGTGCGCGGGCGCGTGCTCCGCGTCGCCGACGTCGACCTCCTCGACGGGACGCCCGTCCTCGACCTCAAGCCCTACGTCCCCTACGCCGACGCGTTCCCGACGTCGCGCCACGGCTGGCTCGAAGACGTCGAGCGCGACGACGAGACCGGCGCGAGCACCCACGAGGTCCGCTGGTCGGAGCTCGCAACGGCGCAGCGGGAGTGGCTCGCGGAGGGCTTCGGCGTGGCCGTCGGTGAGGTGTCGGAGGTGGCCCTCGCGCGCGACCCGGCGCCCCACCCGTATCGGCGCATCCTCCACGACCGCGACGGCGGCCTGCTGATCGCGGAGAAGTCGTGGCGGCTCCATTTCCGCGTGGAGGGGGCGCTGGTGGAGGTGACCCGACTGTCGAGTGGCTACCGCCCCGAGTCGCTCGCCGCGGCGCCCGACGAGGACCTGCTCGACGGCGCAGCGCACCGCGCGTTTCATGTGCGATGGGGGGCCCCGTGAAGCGACGACACGTGGCGATGGTGGGCCTCGGCGCGCTGGCGCTCGGCGTCGCGGTGATGCACGGCTGCGAGACGCTGTCGCCCGACCGGGCGTGGCGCGCGGCGATGGCGCGCGGTGAGGTCGCGGCGGGGCCGGTGCGGACGGCGCCGACGATGCGGTGGGCGCGGCGGTTCGTGGTGCCGCCGCCGTGCCGGCAGGTGTGCGACCTCGCGTCGACGCCGACGGGGCTCGTGGTGGCATCGTCGCGGAGCGCGCTCGGCGAGGACGGCGCCGCCCTCTTCCGCTGGTCGCCGCGCCGCGGTTTGAACGAGCTCGTGCGGTGGGAGGGGCAGGGCTTTCTGCGCGTCCACGCGTTCGGCGACACGCTGCTGGTGCCCGACGCGGACGCGCCCTTCTCGGCGGTTCGCTTCGCGTTCGACTGGGACGTCGACGGGTACGTGTTCGCGTCGCGCCCCGACGGGACGCTCGACCGCGACGCCCGCGAGCTGCTCCCTGCCGTGTACCACGTGTTCGACGTCGCGCGCCTCGCCGACGGCCGCGCGGTGGCCTCGACGGGCGCCTACGACCCCGCGCGCGTCGCGTACGTCAGCGACCCTGCGCCGGCGGTTCTCTTCGCGGACGACGGTGCGGGGAGGCCGTGGCGGCGCGCGCTCGCGTGGCCCTCGCCGGGGGCGCGGGGGGTTCATCGGTTCACGTTCCTCCTGCCGCTGCCCGACGGCGCGCTGGTCGCGGGCGTGGAGTCGCCGATGGGTCACGGCGTGGTGCGCATCGACGACCCGCTCGGCCACGCGGAGGTGACGCGCGCGGTGGGGGCGGAGGGCTTCGCGCTGCGATTTGCGCGCGACGGCGAGCGCGTGCTGGCGGTGGTGCAGGACAACGGCGGCGCGAGGCTGTGGGCGTCGCGCGACGGGGCGCGGCGCTTCACCGTGGTGGCGGGCGCGCCGTCGGACGCGCAGTCGCTGGCGGTGACGGGGGAGGGGGTGTTCCTGCTGGCGGGGGGCGCGCTGTGGCGCGAGGGGGCCGCGGGCTTCGCGCGTCTGACGGAGGCGCACCCGGCGCTCGCGCACGTGGCGTCGTCGCTGGTGAGCGCGCCGCTCGTCGCGCACGAGGGCGCGCTCTGGGCGGCGTCGCCGCAGACGGGCGAGGTGTTCGAAGCGGCGCCGTGAGGCGGGCGCGCAAATGGGATAGGGTTCGGGCATGACCGCCGCTCCCTCGCTGTCACCGCCGCTGCCGCCGGATCCGCGCTTCCCCAACCTGTCGCCCGACGTGGTGGCCGGCTACCTCGATGCGCCCGAGACGATGGTGGCGGAAGTGATCGACGGATCTCTCTCCCTCATGCCACGCCCGAAGCCGCGCCATGCAAATGCCGCGGGCCTTCTCAGCGGCGATCTCCACGGCCCGTTCCGACGCGGGCGAGGCGGGCCCGGCGGGTGGGTCTTCCTCCCCGAGCCCGAGCTGCACCTCGGGCCCAAGCCCGACATCGTCGTCCCCGACCTCGCCGGGTGGCGCAGGGAGCGCGTGACGGACGACCTCCTCGCCGACGAGGCGCCTGCCCACATCACGATCGTGCCCGACTGGGTCTGCGAGGTGCTCTCCGACAAGACCGAGGCGCTCGACCGCGGGAAGAAGCGGCGCATCTACCGGCGCGAGGGCGTGAAGCACTACTGGATCGTGGACCCGCGCATCCAGACGCTCGAGGTGTTCCGGCTCGAAGGCGGCCGCTGGGTCGAGGTCGATACGTGGGAGGGCGAGGCGCTCGTTCGGGCCGAGCCTTTCGACGCGATCGAGCTCGAACTCGGCGCGCTCTGGAAGCTGTAGCGCGCGGCGCGTCTCTGTTGCCCGGGTGCGACGTCGAGCCTACATCCCGGGCATGGATACGGGCGAGATGCTCTGGGGGCGGACGGCGGGGCGACCGAGCGCGCGCGACACGAGCGGGTGGGACTGGCACTTCCTGTCGACGCCCATCCGCCTCGTCGCCGACGAGGCCGCCGTCCGCGAGAGCCTCGGCGTCCCCACGCACCCGCGCGGATCGCCGGGCGGCCCTGACGGCTTCGACGCGTGGCTCCTGGAGCACCCCTGCGGCCTCGCGCTGGTGGTGGCCCACCGCGCAGGCGACGAGTGGCAGGTCAGCCCCGACGACGCCGACCTCGACCACGTCCTCCACCACCTCGCGCTCCCGGCGCGGGCCATCTGGCGGGCGGACCACGACATGCCGCAGATGGACCTCGGGGCGGAGCCGTGGCTGCTCTGGCGCTACGACGACAACGGGAACCAGGTCGAGGTGCGGCGCTTCGCGTCGCGGCTCGCGGCCGAGTGCTCGATGCGGACGTTCGAAGCGCGGGGTCACCATCAGACGTACGTGATCGAGCGCGCCGGGTGATCGCCGCGTCGGGCGCAGCCGACACCCGCTACCGGCGCTTCGTCACCGCGGCGAGGATCTCGCGGAGCATGTCTTCGTGTGCGTCGAGCCTCGCTTCGATGCGTTCGAAGCGGCCGTGGTGGCCCTGCACGACCTCCAGCACGATGCGGTTACGCGCCTCCTGCTCCTCGGTGAGGGTCTCGATGCGCGCGACCTTCGCCCGGATCTCCGCGCGAAACGCCTCGTTCTTCGCCTCCGCCTCCACGAGCCTCGCGTCGATCTGGTTGAACCGCGCGTCGACCTGGCTGAACCGCGCGTCAATCGCACGGAACTGCTGGTCGTGCTGGTCGAGGCGCGCCACGAGCTCGTCGCGGACGCCCATCAGCATGTTACGGGTGACGGGGACCTCCGACACGGCGGGGACCTTCTGCACGGAGGGGCCGGGGCGCTTCGGACGCGTCGTCATGCGGGCAGCGTACACCACCGCTCGCCGCCACCGCGAGTTCCACGCCGCCCCTACCGCGCCCCGACGAGCGCGCGGTAGATCGCCTCGTACTCGCCGACGCGGTCGTCCCAGCCGAGGCGCTCGGCCATGCCGTTGCGCTGGAGCGCCTGCCACGCCGCGCGCGCCTCGCCCTGCCCGTCGCCCCAGCACTCGAGCGCGCGGTGCATCGCCCAGCCGAGGCCGCCGTCGTTGAAGTGGTCGAAGATGAAGCCGTTGCCCCGCCGCGTCGCCGGGTCCCACAGGCGAACCGTGTCGGCAAGCCCGCCGGTGCGGTGCACGATCGGCGGCGTCCCGTAGCGCAGGCTGTACATCTGGTTGAGCCCGCACGGCTCGTAGCGCGACGGCATCAGGAACATGTCGCTCCCCGCCTCGATCAGGTGCGCCAGCGGCTCGCTGAACGCGCGCTTGAAGGCCACCTGCCGCGGGAAGGCGTCGGCCAGGCGCGCGAAGAAGCGCTCGTACTTCTCCTCGCCGGTGCCGAGCACCACCACCTGAACCGGGCGCCGCCGGAGCAGGTGCGGGAGCACGTCGAAGCACAGGTCGAAGCCCTTCTGCCACGCCATCCGCGACACCACCCCCACCACCGGGACGCGGTGCGCGTAGGGCACATGCATCGCGTGGCAGAGCGCCTCCTTGTTGCGCTCCTTGCCCGAGAGGTCGTCGGCGCCGTAGCGGTGCGGGATGCGCGGGTCGCGCTCGGGGCTCCACTCGCCCTCGTCGATGCCGTTGAGCACGCCGCGCAGCACGTCGCGCCGCATCCGCAGGAAGGGGTCGAGCCCCACGCCGTGCTCGGGCGTGCAGATCTCCCGCGCGTACGTGGGCGACACCGTGGTGATCGCGTCGGCGTACAGCACGCCCGTCAGCAGCGGGTTGACGCGGCCCTCGCGGAGCTGGTCTTGATGGAAGTGCTGGGCCACCTCGGCGAAGCCCGTGTCGGCGAGGTTCTGCGCGGCGAAGGTGCCCTGGTAGCCGATGTTGTGGATGGTGAGCACCGTGCGGGTGCGCTGGAAGAGCCTGTCCCACGCGAGCAGGGTCTTGAGCGCGAGGGGTGCGAGGGAGGTCTGCCAGTCGTTGCAGTGGACGACGTCGGGGGCCCACTGGAGGTGCTGGCAGGCCTTGAGCGCGGCCCAGGTGAGCCCGGCGAAGCGCGCGTGCTCGTCGGCGTCGCTGGTATAGAGCGAGGGCCGGTCGAAGAGCGACGGGCACCGCACGAAATACACGGGGACGTCCGTGCCGGGCAGCGGGGCGCTCACCAGCGAGAAGGCCGTCTTGCGCGCGCCGAGCGCGAGCGGGACGGACGGGAGCACCTCGGTGAAGGCGCGCCCTGGCCCGCGGACGCGGGGGTAGAAGGGGGTCACCACGCGGACGTCGTGGCCGCGGGCGCGGAGGTAGCGGGGGAGGGCGCCGGACACGTCGCCGAGGCCGCCCGTCTTCGCGAAGGGGGCCACCTCGGAGCTCAGGAAGAGGATGTTCACGGGAAGTGCCGGGGACAGTACCAGGGTGCACGGAGTGCCCGCACGGTTTCGACGGGGCGCCTCGCGCACGCTTGACGCGGGCCCCGCGGCTCGGCCATCACCGACGCGCCATGCGCCGCCACGCCCTCGCCGCCCTCGCGCTCGTCGCCTGCTCGCAGTCGCCGCGCCCCGCCCCGGTCACCGCACCGCCTCCGCCCGCCGACGCCGCGGCCGCCCCGGACGACGACGCCGTCGCCGCCGCTCGCCCCGACGACCTCGAGGGCTGGAACCGCGCCGCCCGCGCCGGCGCCGTGACGGAGAGCGTCCACGGCGTCGACGTGGAGGACCCGTACCGCGCGCTCGAGGAGGACACGCCCGCCACGCGCCAGTGGGTCGACCGCCAGACCGCGCGCAGCGAGCGCTACCTCGCGGCCCACGTTCGCCCCGGGATGGAGCAGCGCCTCGCGCAGCTCAGCGACATCGGCGTGCTCGGCGGCGCCACGGTGGTCAGCGGCAAGGTCTTCTACCGGCGGCGCGACCCGGGGCGCGAGCAGCCCGCGCTGATGATCGCCGACGTGCCCACGGCCAACGCGACCACGCCCAACGCCACGGCGCGGGTTCTCGTCGACCCGACCCGCTTCGGCGAGCGGGCCGCGATGGACTGGTACGTCCCGTCGCCGCGCGGGCGCTACGTCGCCTTCGGCATCTCGCAGAACGGCGACGAGCGGACCACCCTCCGCGTCCTCGACGTGCGGACGGGCGAGATGCGGCAGGAGGCGATCGAGCACACCAAGTGGTGCCGGCTCTCGTGGCTCCCCGACGAGACGGGCTTCTACTACACGCGCTACCCGCGCGAGAACGAGCAGGGCTTCGACGCCGAGCGGCCCGACACGTACTGGCGCCGGCTCTACGTCCACCGCTTCGCCGCGCGCCCCGACGGCGCCGACGACCCGATGGTGTTCGAAGGGACCGACCGCACCGAGGCCCCGTCGCCCGCGGTGTCGCCCGACGGCCGCTGGCTCGTCGTCAACCTCTTCAAGGGCTGGTCGCGCTACGACGTCTTCCTCGTCGACCGCAACGCGCCCGTCGCGCAGGGCCAGCGGCCGCGCGCGGTTGCCGTGGCCGCCGGGCACGAGAGCCTCAACGAGGGCGCGGTGTACCGAGGTCGCCTCTACCTCACCACCAACCGCGACGCGCCGAAGTACCGGGTGCTCGCGGCGCCCGTCCCCGCGCTCCTCGCGCTCGACGCGAGGCGGCGCAACAGCACCCCGGGCACGCCCGAGACGCCGCTCGTGGTGGGGCCGCAGGGCCCGTGGCGGACGGTTCTCGCCGAGGGGCAGCACCCGCTGGAGGAGACGGTGTTCGCCGGCAACCGCCTCGTCGCCCGCTACCTCGAGAACATCGTCTCCAAGGTGCGCGTCTACGACCTCAACGGCGCGGCGCAGGGCGAGGTGACGCTGCCGGCGGAGGGGAGCGTCCTCTCGCTGGGCTCGCAGGACGATCAGCCGCACGTGGCGCTGGTGTTCACGTCGTTCTTCCTGCCGGCCTCCGTGCACACGCTCGACACGCGGACGCCGCGGGGGGCCACCACGCCGACGCTCGTCGACGCGCCCGCGATGGACGTCGACACCTCGCAGTACCAGCTCTCCCGCGGCGCGGCGCGCTCGGCCGACGGGACGGAGATCAACGTCTTCTACATGCACCGCCGCGACATCGCCCGCGACGGCTCGAACCGCGTCTTCCTCAACGGGTACGGCGGCTTCAACATCGCCCTCACGCCGCGCTTCAACCCGCGCGCGCTCTACTGGCTCGAGCGGGGCGGCGTGTACGCCGTCGCCAACCTGCGCGGCGGCAGCGAGTTCGGCGAGGCCTGGCACCGCGCGGGCTCCCGCGAGAACAAGCACCACGTCTTCGAGGACTTCGAGGCGGCCATCCGATGGTTCGCGTCGAGCAACGTCAGCGCGCCCGACCGGATCGCGATCCAGGGCGGCTCCAACGGCGGCCTCCTGATGGGCGCGATGATCACCCGCTGCCCCGACGCCTTCCGCGCGGCGGTCGCCGACGTGGGGCTCTACGACATGGTGCGCTTCCACCGCTTTCCCCCCGCGGAGATCTGGACGACGGAGTACGGCACGCCCGAGCGCGCCGAGGACTTCCGCTACCTCTACGAGTACTCGCCCTACCACCGCCTCCGCGCCGGCACGCGCTACCCCGCGGTGTGGGTGAGCACCGCCGACCACGACACGCGCGTCTTCTGGGGCCACTCCACGAAGTTCGCCGCGCGCCTCCAGGCGTCGCAGGCGGGCACCGCGCCCGTCTACTTCTACATGGAGCGCAACGTCGGCCACGGCGCCGGGATGCAGCGCTCCGACCAGGTGCGCTCGTGGGTGCGGATGTTCACCTTCGTCGAAGACCGCCTGGGGATGCCCGCCAACTGACGTGCACGCGCGCGGGCGGTGGGTCACACTCGCGCCCCCGCCATGGACCCTCGCATCCCCCTCGACGACCGCACTTTCCTCCTCGTCCTCACCGGCGCGGGCGTCTCCGCCGAGAGCGGCATCCCCACCTTCCGCGACGCCAACGGCCTCTGGGAGAGCCACCGCGTCGAGGACGTCGCCTCGCCCGACGGCTTCGACCGCGACCCCGCCCTCGTGTGGCGCTTCTACTCCGAGCGCCGCAAGGCCGCGAAGCCCTGCGTGCCCAACCCCGGCCACCGCGCGCTCGTCGAGGTGGAGAAGCGCCTCGGCGACCGCTTCCTCCTCGCCACCCAGAACATCGACGGCCTCCACCGCGCAGCGGGGAGTGAGCGCGTCGTCGAGATGCACGGCAACCTCTTCACCACCCGCTGCGCGTCGTGCAAGCGCCACCCGTTCGCCGACGAGTCCACCTACGACGCGGTGCCGCGCTGTACCGCGTGCGGGGGGCAGCTCCGGCCGCACATCGTGTGGTTCGGCGAGCGCCTCGACCCGCGCGACCTCGAGCGCATCGACAGCTTCCTCCACGGGGCGTCGCGGCAGCGGCTGGTGTTCCTCGCGGCGGGGACGTCGGGCGTGGTGTACCCGGCCGCGGGCCTCGTCGACGTCGCGCGGCGCCGCGGCGGCGACACGTGGCTCGTCAACGCCGAGCCCCCCGACAACCGCCACAGCTTCGACCACTTCATTCAGGGCAAGAGCGGCGAGGTGCTGCCGGGCCTCTTCGCCTGACGTCACCCGCTCCGTCGAACACTCGACGGAGGGGCGGTCCCGTCGGGTAGAGTGCGGCCCTGCATGTCCCGGCACGCGCTCGCCCTCGGCCCTCTCGCGTGGGTCGTCGTTGCCTGCGCGACGCGTTCCGTCGCCTCGCCCGTGACGTCTCCGGACGAGACCTTCGTCACCAGCGACCACCCGCTGCGCGCCGCTGCGGCGGGTGCGTCGCCCGCGCGTCCGTTGCCGCCGCCGCCCGTGCGTGACGGACGGGTGCTCGAGCTCGGCGTCGGCGCGCGGGGCGTCTGCGCCATCCTCGGCGACCGCACGGTGCGCTGCCGCGCGGGCGTCGGGGGGCCGGTGGTGGGCCGGGCGGTTCCTCCCGCGCGCGACCTCGTGGTGGGCGGCGACCGCGGCTGCGTCCACGACGACGAGGGCGCGACATGGTGCTGGGGCCACGCATGGTGGTGCGGCGCGGGTGAGCGGCTCGACCCGGAGCTCCCGGCGCGCGTCGACTCGCTCCCGCGCAACGCGGCGGTGGCGCTGCCGCCCGAGCGCCTGCGGGACTCGGGCGCGGGGCTGATGGCGCGCACCGAGGAGGGCCTCGTGCGCGGGCTCTGGTGCGGCGACGAGCAGCCCGCGGCGCTCACCGAGTTCGGCGGCCCGGTGCGGCAGCTCTCCCTGGGGCGCTCGACGGCGTGCGCGCTGCTCCTCGACGGCGGGCTCCGGTGCCGCGAAGACCTCGGGCCGCTCCAGGCGGTGGTGGGCGTGAGCGCGCCGCGCGCGGTGGCGGTCGGCGTGGGGTACGCCTGCGCGCTCGGTGGCGACGGCGGCGCGGCGTGCTGGCCGGTGTGCGAGTACCGCGAGGGCGACGGCGGGCGCGGAACCGCGTGCGGCTTCTGGGAGCCCCGCGGCCGTGTGCGACGCGTGGTGGACAGGGTCGACGCGGGTTTCGAGGTCGACCCGGTCGACGCGCGCCCGTCGCCCGACGTGCAGGCGCTGCCGGTGGCCGAGGTCGGGGAGCTCACCGCGCTCGCCGTCGGCGCGGGCTACGCGTGCGGGGTGACGGGCGATCGGGGCGTGGTGTGCTGGACGTTCCCGCCGGCGCCGAGGCATCGACCGCGGGGACGGACGCGGCGGCCGCGGCTCCATACGGGGACGCCGTACCGCGTGGCGAACCTCTCCGACGTGGTGCGCGTCACGGCCGAGGGCGAGACGCTCTGTGCGCTCCGCTCGGACGCGACGATGTGGTGCGGGACGCCGACCGAGGCGGGGGCGACGCTCGCGCAGGTGCGGTGGGAGTAGCGGTTTCCGTGCGATCGGGCGTAGGTTCGCGCGCCGTGCGGCGTTCCCCTGGCCCGATGCGAACTTCGATTCGAACCGTGCTCCTCGGCGCCCTCCTCGGCACTTCGCTTCTCGTGGCGCGCGCCGCCGAGGCCCACCCACCGCCGCCCCGCTACCCCCGCGAGCGGCCGCACCTGGAGGTGACCTCCTGGGTCGCGCTCGGCGGCGGCGCCCTTACGCAAGGCGCCACCACCCAGGGCATCTTCGACCTCCGCCTCGGCGGCGACTTCACCGCGGGCGTCTCGCGCGCAGAAGACGTGCGCATCGGGCCCTTCGCGGAGGTCGCCACGGCCACCTTCGCGAGCGTGCAGGCGGTGGGCGGCGTCGAGCTCTTCGTCGGCGCGGTGCCGCGGCCGTTGCGGATGTTCCTGTACCCGGGCGAGGGGACCTTCGTGCTGCGGGCGGGCGCGGGCTACGCGTGGCGCAACGAGCTCCCGGGCGCGCCTGGGGCGCCGGTCGCGTCGCTCACGATGGCGTATGGGTACCGCTGCCCCTTCTCGCTGCGGGAGCCCTCCGATGAACTCACCGAAAAGCCCTACGAGCGCCGGACGGCGCGCTACATGGTCGGCGTTCGCTTCTGGGTGGGCGCGGTGGTCGACCTCACGGGCGACCCGGCGTGGCAGCTCTCGGGGGGACTGGAGTTCGAGCCCGTCGGGAGCTTCCGGTACCTGCTCGGGATCTATTGATCAGAGCACCGTCTTTGCGAGGACGTCATCGCGTCGTGCGGCGCGCCACGCCTTGAGCTTCTCGCGCAGCGCCGGCCGCGACGCGCCGAGGATCGCGACCGCGAGCAGCGCCGCGTTGGCCGCGCCGGGCTTGCCCACCGCGAGCGTCCCCACCGGCACGCCCTTCGGCATCTGCACGATCGAGAGAAGCGCGTCCATCCCGTTGAGCAGCGTCGCGGGAACGGGAACGCCGAGCACCGGGAGCACCGTCCGCGCGGCCACCATCCCCGGCAGGTGCGCCGCGCCGCCCGCGCCCGCGATGATCACCTCGAGACCGCGCCCCTCGGCCGCGTCGGCATATTCGAACATCCACTCCGGCGTGCGGTGCGCCGACACCACGCGCACCTCGTGGGGCACCCCGAACTCGGCGAGGATCTCCCGCGCCGGCGACATCACCTCCAGGTCGGACGTGCTCCCCATGATGACCCCCACGAGCGGGGCGTCGGTGCTCTCTTCGCGCATGGCGCCGCTGCGTAGCGGCAACGGGCGCCGCGGTCAACGTCGCGACGCCCGTTGACACGCGGCGCCCCGCCGACGCATCACCCCCCCATGAGCCGACCGCGCCCCCCACGGAGCCCCGCATGACGGTCGCGATCGTCGGCGTCGGCGGCCTCGGCTGCCCCGCGGCCTACGCCCTCGCGCGCATGGGCCTCGCGCTCCGCCTCCTCGACGAAGACCGCGTCGAGCGCTCCAACCTCCACCGCCAGATGCTCTTCGACGAGGGCGACGTCGGCCGCCCCAAGGTCGAGGCCGCCGCGCGCGCGCTCGCGGGTCGAGCCCCCGTCGAGCCCGTCGCGTCGCACGTCGCGCCCGACAACGCCCTCGCGCTCCTCGCGGGCTGCGCGCTCGTGGTCGAGGGGAGCGACAACCTCGCGACGAAGTTCATGGTGGCGGACGCGTGCCGGGTGTTGAACGTGCCCGTGGTGCACGGCGCCTGCGTCGGGTGGCGGGCGACGGTGCTGCCGGTCGCGTGGGGCCGCGGCGCCTGTTACCGCTGCGTGTTCGAAGACCTCCCCGCCGGAGAGGACGCACCCGACTGCGCCACCGCCGGCGTCTACGGCCCGGTGACCTCCGTGGTCGGCGCGCTGATGGCCGCCGACGCCCTCGCGCTCCTCGCCGGGGATTTCGCGCGCGCGGGCGCCCTCGCGCGCTACGACGGGTGGGCCCAGAGCTTCCGCGCGACCCGCTTCGATCGCCGCCCCGACTGCCCCCTCTGCGGCGACGGCGCGCCGTTGCCCGCGCTCACGGCTTCGCGGTATTCCATCGGGTGCGCGCTCGACGAAACACCCTGAGAGGAGCAACACCCGCTGCCATGGCCGTCACGGTTCGAATCCCCACGACGCTCCGCACGCTCACGCAGGGCCGGGCCGAGCTCACCGGCGAGGCCGCCACGGTCGGCGCGCTGCTCGACGCGCTCGAGCCGGCCAACCCCGGGCTCAAGGAGCGCGTGCTCGACGCGAAGGGCGTCCGCCGCTTCATCAACGTGTACGTCAACGACGAGGACGTCCGCTTCCTCGACGGGCTCGGCACCGCGCTGAAGGACGGCGACGCCGTCACCATCGTGCCCGCCATCGCGGGGGGCGCGTGAGCGACGACCTTTACGCGCGCTTCGGCCGGCAGATCGCGCTCCCCGAGCTGGGCGCCGAGGGCCAGCGCGCGCTCGCCCAGACGCCCGTCGACCTCACCGCGTGGCCCACGGAGGCCGCCGCCCTCCACCAGCGCGCGGGCGGCGCGAACGACCCGTCGGGCATGACCATCGATCGGCCAGCGTGGAGCTTCACCGACCGCGCGGGCGACCTCGGCGCGGGCGCGTGGGCGGCGGTGGAGGCCGCGCGGCGCGTGCTCGGCCTTCCCCCCGCGACGATGCCCACGGAGCTGTTGGAGCGCCTCGGGGGGATCCCGCGGTGAAGTGCGCGAAGTGCCACGCGGCGATGGAGGTCGTGCGCGTCGCCGACACCGACGTCGGGCGCTGCACCGCCTGCCACGGGCTGTGGTTCGACGGGACCTCCCTCGAGCGCCTGCTCAACGTGCCCGGCGCGGAGGACGTCGACGACGGCGACGCCTCGGTCGGCGCCCGCTACAACGACGAGCGCCGCGTCCGCTGCCCGCGCTGCGACGTCCCGATGGTGCGGATGGCCCACCCCCAGCAGTCGCACATCTGGTTCGAACGCTGCGGCACGTGCGGGGGGTCGTGGCTCGACGCGGGGGAGTTCCGCGACCTCGCGGTGTACGACTGGTTCGACGTGATCCGCGGCTGGTTCGCGCGCGAGCGAACCTGAGGGACGGCGCCCGCCATGCGTCGCCACGCGCTCGCCCTCGCGCTCCTCTTCGCGCCCGCCGTCGCGTCGGCCGACCCGCCGCGCGCCCGGCTCGCGTGGGTGCGCGGCGACGGCGCCGAGGGGTGCCCCGACACCGACGCGCTTCGCACCGCCCTCTCCGCGCGGGCGGGCCGCGACGTCGTCGGCGAGGGTGCGGCGCTCTCGCTCGAAGCGGTCGTGTCCCGTGCGGCACCTGACGCGCCGTGGGAGGCGCGGGTCTTCGTGCGCGACGGCGCGGGCGCGCTCCTCGCCGAGCGACGCCTGCGCGCGAACGGATCGTGCTCCGAGCTCGTCGAGGCCGTGGCGCTCGCGCTCGCCGTCGCCGTCGACGACGCGCCAGTGGTCGACGCGCCGCCGCCGCCACCGCCACCGCCGCCTTCGTCCGCGCCGCCGGTGGTTGCTGCGCCGCCGCCGCGCGTGGTCCCGCCGCGTCGTTGGCGCTTCGCGGCGCGCGTGCAGGGCGGCGTCGCGGTGGGCGTCGTGTCCAACGTCTCGGCCGTCGTCGGGCTCCGCGTCGAGGTGAGGCCGCCCGGGTGGCCGCGCCTCTACGCTGGCGCGTCGTGGGTCGCAGGCGCAGAGCGCGCGAGCTCCCCCGGCGCGGTCTCCACCTCGGTGGCCGGCGGCGCGCTCGGCGTGTGCCCGCTCGCCGCGCGCGCGGGTGACTTCGACCTCTCGCTCTGTGCGGGCGCCTTCGCCGGGACGCTGACCGCGGAGGGGAGCGGGTTCTCCTTCAACCGCTCGGTCGTCCGCCCCTACCTCGCCCTCGAAGCCTCCGCCCACGCCCGGTGGAACCTCTCCCGCCGCGTCGACCTCTCCGTCGCCGCCGAAGTTCTCGTCCCGCTGGTGCGCGACACGGCCGCGGTCGAGGGCGTCGGGGCCGTGTTCGAGGCCCCCGCGGCGGGGCTCCGCGGGGTGGCGGGGCTGGGATTTCATTTCGAGTGACGGCGGCCCCCCGGTCGCCACCACCAACGGGTCGAGACCGATGCCGCCCACGCTCACCGCCACGCTCGACCCCGCCGACGTCATCGTCGGCGAGCGCGCGCCCGCGGCGGTGCGGCGGCCGACGTTCCACGAGGTGTACCGGGAGCAGTGGCAGTTCGTGTGGCGCGCGCTGCGGGCCCACGGGGTGCGCGAGTCCGACCTCGAAGACCAGGTCCACGAGGTCTTCCTGGTGGTCCACCGCAAGCTCGACGGCTTCGAGGGGCGCTCGCAGGTGACCACGTGGCTGTGGGAGATCGCCGGGCGCGTGGCGTCCGACTGGCGCCGCCGCGCCCACGTCCGCCGCGAGGAGGCGACCGCACAGGTGCCCGAGCCGCCGCCCTCGGGAGAATCTGGCGATGTCGGCCTCGACCGCGTGCGGGGCCGCGCGGCGCTCGAGGCGATCCTCGACACCATGCCCGCCGACCAGCGCGCGGTCTTCGTCCTCTTCGAACTCGACGCCGTCCCCATCGAGGAGATCGCCGCCCTCGTCGGCTGCCCCGTCAACACCGCGTACTCGCGCCTGCGCCTCGCGCGCAAGCACTTCGAGCGCGCGCTCGCCCGCGTGCGGGCCCGGGGCGGCCCGTGACGCGCGGCCCCGACCGCTGGCTCGACGGCGACGCGTGCCCGCCCGGCGCCCGGGAGCTCCTGTCGTCCGCCGGCGCGCCCGACCCCGCCGCGCGCGAGCGCATGTGGGCCGCCCTCTCGCGCGCCACCGCGCCCGGCGCCGCCACCGCGACCACCACCGCCGGCGCCTCGCTCGTGGGGAACGCCGTCGCCGCGAAGGCCGTCGCCGCGCTCGCCCTCGTCGCGCTCGCCGCCGCACCCGCCGTCCGCGCGCGCGTGCAATCGCTCACCCACCCCGACGCGACCGCGCCCGTCGCTGCGCCACGCACGCCGCCCGAAGCGCCCGTGGTCGCGCGCGCGTCGGCACCTCCCTCGGCACCGCCCGCGCTCCCGCCCTCGCCCTCGCCGGCCGCTCCGTCACCGCTCGCACCTCCCGCGTCTCCGCCGGTCGTCGTCCGTGCGGTCTCGCGTGCGCCCGTGTCACCCATGTCGACGCGTGTGGCGGCGGTCGCGCTTCGTCCCGCGGCGCTCCCGTCCACCGCGGTCGCTCTGCCCGCGCCGACGCTCGACGACGAGCTCCGCGCGCTCACCGCCGCGCGCGCGTCCATTCGGAGCGACCCTGCGGCTGCGCTCGGCGCGCTCGACGCGTACGGCGCGCGGGCGCAGGGCGAGGGCGTGCTCGGACTCGAACGCGAGCGCTACGCCATCGAAGCGCTCGCTCGTTTGGGCCGCGCGCATGAAGCGCGTTCGAGGGCCGATCGGCTCCTCGCGGCGAACCCGAACAGCACGGTGGCGGCGCGGGTCCGCGCGCTCCGCGACGCGATCGACGAGGGCCGTACGATTCCCTGACGGCGGGCGGGGCGGTGCCCCCACCGACGCGCGATGAAGTCGTGGAGGTCGAGCGGCATCGCCGCGCTGGCGTTCGTGTGTTCGGGCTGTGGGACGACGGTGATCGTCGGGGGCGTTCCGCCTGACGCGCGCGCGGACGTCGCGACCGAGCCCGACGCGCCGGAGCCCCCGCCGCCCGACGTTGTGGTGCCCGACGTCTCCGCGCCGGATGTCGCCACGCCCGATCGACCCGCGGTCGACGTCGCGGGCTCGTGCGACGGAGGCGCGGCAACGGAGGAGACCTGCAACGGCGTCGACGACGACTGCGACGGCCTCATCGACGACGGCCTCGCGCGCCGCTGCTACGGCGGCCCCGCGGGCACGATGGGCGTCGGCACCTGCCGCGCCGGCACGGAGGTGTGCGTCGGCGGGACGTGGAGCGCGTGCACCGGCGAGGTGACCCCGCGCGCCGAGACCTGCGACGGCGCGGACGACGACTGCGACGGGACGCCCGACGACGCGCTCACCCGCGCGTGCGGCGACGCGGTGGCGACCGGCGGGACGCGCTACGTCCGGTCGGCCTCGCCGCGGCCGTTCCTCGACGCGTGCGCGGCGCCGGGGCACCGCACCTTCCTCATGGGCGTCGACGACGGCAACATCGTCGAGGCGTACCCGTTCACGTTCACCGCGTGGGGCCGCCCCGCCGACGCCGCGTGGATCTCCGCCAACGGCGTCGTGACGTTCATGGGCATGGTCCCGCCCTTCAACGCCACGCTCCCGATCACGACCGCCTCGGTCGACCGGGCCATCTTCGCCTTCTGGGACGACCTCTTCCCCCGCATGGGCGTGTGCACCACCGTCGCGGGCGCCGCACCCTCGCGCGCCTACGTGGTCGAGTGGGCCGACGCGGGCACCTTCCCGATGCGGGCCGACGTCCACCTCACCTTCGAAGTCGTGCTCGACGAGGCGACCGGGGCCATCGACGTGATCTACCGCACGATGGAGGGAGCCGGCGTCGCGCTCGGCGAGAGCGCCACCATCGGCATCCAGGGCGGCGCCACCGCCGACCTCTACGACCTCGTGAGCTTCAACCGCGCCTCCGCCACGCCCCTCGCGGGCACGGGTATCCGCTGGGCGCCGCAGCCGGGCGCGGGCCGCGGCATCTGCCGGGCGGGCACGCAGACCTGCGCGGTGGGCGCCTGGGGGACGTGCGTCGGCGCGGTCGGCCCGATGCCGCGCGAGCTGTGCCGCAACGCCCTCGACGACGACTGCAACGGCCTCGTCGACGACGGCTGCCCGTAGCCCCCCTCCCGTCACCTTCTCACCGCGGGGGCGCCGCGTCGCGCAGCCCGTGGGGCGCAGCACCCGGCGAGGTCGCCACCGCGTGCATCGCCCCGAGCGCGAGCGCCACCGAGGCCGCCGCGAGCGTCGCCGCCAGCGGGCGCTCCCACCACGACCACGCGGCCTTCACCGCGCGCGGGCGAACCGCCGCCGCCACCGCCTCCCGCAGCCGCGCGCGCGACGCGGGGGAGGGGGGCGGCGCTTCGGCCTCGGACTCGACGGCGCGCTTCACCGCGAGGTAGGCGGCGACGCAGCGCGGGCAGGCGACGAGGTGACCCTCCACCGCGCGGCGGGCCTCCGGGTCGAGGGTGGCGAAGTGGAAGCCGGTCAGGTCGAGCTCCACGGCGTCGCAGGTCATCGCGTCATCTCCTCTCGCAGGCGGCTCACCATCTCGTGCGCGCGGGACTTCACGGTGCCCACGGGCACGCCGAGCACGGCGGCGATCTCATCGTACTGCATCCCGCCGGCGCGCAGCGCGTAGAGCTCGGCGTGGGCCTCGGGCAGGCGCGCGACGGCGCGGCGCAGGCGGGCCTCGGCCTCGTGCGCTTCGTAGGCGCGGTCGGGCGGGGCGGCGCTCGCGTCGGGGTCGGCGGCGGCCTCGACGGCGCGCGCCCCGCGGCGACGCGAGCGGATCCGGTTGAGGCAGAGGTTGCGCGCGACGCGGTAGAGCCACGCGCGGAGGCTGACCACGGCCGCGTCGGGGGGCTCGCGGAGCATCGCGAGGAAGGCCTCGTGGAGCACGTCCTCGGCCTCGTGCGGGTCGCCGAGCATCCGCCGGATGAAGCCGTGGAGCGGGCGGGCGTGGCGGTCGTAGAGGGCGTCGAAGGCGCCCACGTCGCCGCGCAGGAGCCGCTCGCGCAGGGCCTCGTCGGAGAGCATCACCGGGGCGGAGGCTACACCGCGGCGGGGCGCTCACGAAGCGCGGCGCGGGCGGCGGCGACGGCGCCGAGGAGGGACGAGAGCACCGCGAGGATGAGCGCGAGGACGAGGTTGTTGAGCGACTCGGCGCACCCGAGCGCGGCGATGGCGAGCTGCTGCCCCGGGGCGACGCCCTGCACGTAGCGGAAGGTGGCGATGAGCCCGATGGCGGTGCCGAGGAAGCCCGCGCCGACGGTGGCGGCGCCGAGGGCCGCGGCCACGCGCGCGAAGCGGCGCTCGGGGCGGAACGCGCAGAGGAAGGCCGTGGCGACCAGCAGCAGGCCGAAGGCGGTGACGGGGTACATGCCCCAGCCGCCGTCGCGGAAGAAGTTGCTCCACATGACGGAATGAGCTCCCTTCGAGGCGCCGCCGCACGACACTGCGCGGCGGCCTCATCTCCCAGGGAACCGATGCGGGCGGAGGGTTCGAAAGAAAAGCGACGGGGGGCGCCCGAACGCTTCAGGGCAGGGTGATCGCGACGGGGGCGAACGCGATGGGGCTCGACGTGCCGCCCGACTCGCCGCGGGTGTCGCCGCCCCAGCAGCGGACCGCGCCGTCGGCGGCCTCGACGCAGGTGTTCGTCCCGCCCGCGGCGACGGCGACGGCGGCCGGCACGCTCACGGGCCCGGGCGACGCGATGGCGGAGAAGGTCCCGTTGCCGACCTGGCCGCTCTGGTTGCCGCCCCAGCACCAGACGTTGCCGGTGGCGGTGAGCGCGCAGGTGTGGTCGCGCATGGCGGAGACGCGCACGACGTTGACCACCGTGTCGACCGCGACCGGCGCGGTGGCGAAGCTGCCGTTGGGCGTGGCCGCGCTGCCGAGCTGGCCGAGGTCGTCAGCGCCCCAGCAGCGAACCGAGCCGTCGCGGCGCGCGGCGCAGGTGTGCCCGAGGCCCGCGGCGATCGAGACCACGTCGGTGAGGCCCGCGACGGCCACGGGCGTGTTGCGCGACTGGCGGGTCCCGTCGCCGAGCTGGCCCTCCTGGTTGCGCCCCCAGCAGCGAACCGTCCCGTCGGCGAGCAGCGCGCACGCATGGAAGACGCCGCCGGCGATCGCACGGACGCCCGCGAGCCCCGTCACCGTCACGGGCAGCGGGCCGTCGTTCCAGGTGCCGTTGCCGAGCGTGCCGAACCCGCCGGCGCCCCAGCAGCGCACCGTCCCGTCCTCGACGAGCGCGCAGTTAGACAGCGCGCCCGCCGCCACCGCCACGGCGCGCGGGAGGTTGTACACCGCGGCGGGCCGCGCGTGGTCGGTGCGGCTCCCGTCGCCGAGCTGGCAGTTCGCGTTGTCGCCCCAGCAGCGCACGGCGCCGTCCGCGGAGAGCGCGCAGGCGTGCTGGTCGCCCGCGGTCACGGCGACGGCATCGGCGAGGTCGGCCACGAGCTCGCCGCGGGGGCGCGAGGCGGTGGTTCCGTCGCCGAGCTGGCCCTGCTCGTTGTCCCCCCAGCAGGCCACCCGCCCGCTCGCGCGGAGCGAACACCCGAAGCCGTAGCCCACCGCGAGCGACGCCTGCCGCCCCGCCCGCCCGCCGCTCGCCACCGCGAGGACGCGCGACGTGGTGGTCCCATCACCAAGCTGGCCGCGCGCGTTGCCGCCCCAGCACCACACCGCGCCGTCGGCCGACCGCGCGCAGGCGTGCGTGAGGCCCGCGGCCACCTCGACCGCGCGCGCCACGCCCGCGACCATCACGGGCCCCGAGCGGGCCGCGCCCGACGCGACGTCGGAGCCGAGCTGGCCCGACGCGTCCGAGCCCCAGCAGCGCAGCGTCCCGTCGGACAGCCGCGCGCAGGCGTGGGCGCCGCCGACCGCGACGCCCGTCGCGCCCGCGACGCCGACGACGGTGGTCGCGGCGTAGTAGGCGCCGCTCGCGGCGGTGCTCACCTGGCCGGCGTTGTTGGCGCCCCAGCAGACCACCGTGCCCGAGGAGGTGACCGCGCACGTCGTCGAACCGGAGGCCGCGAGCGCCACGGCGGGCCCCATGCCCGCGACGTCCACGGGCGCGGCGGCGTTGGCGGTGACGCCGCCGCCGTCGCCGCGCTGGCCGTAGGTGTCGTCGCCCCAGCAGCGGACGCGGCCGTTCACGCGGAGCGCACAGGTGTGCATCCGGCCGGCGACGACGGCGACCGCGTCGGTGACGCCCGACACCTCGACGGAGAGCGGGGCCGTCGCGGGCGCCGTGGGGCCGAGCGCGCCGCCGGCGTTGGTCCCCCAGCAGCGGACGCGCCCGGTGGCGAGCGCCGCGCAGGTGTGGCGTTCGCCGGCCGCGAGCGAGACCGCGTCCGCGATGCCGTAGACCGCCGTCGGCGTCGAGCGTGCGGTGAGGGTGCCGTCGCCAAGCTGCGCCGCCGCGTTGTCGCCCCAGCAGCGCACCGTCCCGTCCCCGAGGAGCGCGCAGGTGTGGGCGGCGCCCGCGGCCACCTCCACCGCGGGGCCGAGGCCCGTCACGGTCACCGGCGACGTGCGGTCGACGAGGGAGCCGCTGCCGAGCTGGCCGCGATCGTTGCGGCCCCAGCACGTGATCGCGCCGCGGTCGCCGACGGCGCAGGAGTGCGCGTCGCCGAGCGCGAGCAGCGCCCGCTCGCGGCCGTCGGGGCCGCGCACCGGCGCGTCGTTCGTCTCCGCCAGCTCCGCGCCGCCCGCGCACGCGCCCGCCGCCGCCACCACCCCCGCCAGAAGCATTCGTCTCATGGTCGTCCCTCGTGTGTTGCGCGGCGCAACGGGGCGCCGCGACGCGGCCGCTGAGCAACCCGCGGGCCGGACGCAGCTTCGGAGCGCGGCGCCCATCGAAGTACGCGCGAACACGCGCGCGCGGCGGCCGGCGGTGCGCGGACCGGTGAGCAGCGCGCTGCACGCTCCCGTGTCGAGGGCGGCACACGCGGCGTGCACGGCGGCGACGCGCGGCGGGGGAGGGCGCGCGGCGGCGGGGCGTTCCTTCGATTGCTACGGCGACCGCGGTGCACGGCGCGGGGCGTGCTATGCGGCGCGCCGCTGCCCCGCATGACACCCACCCCCTCGGACTACTCCGCGCACCTCACCACCCTGGGCGTCTCGCCCGACGGCCTCACGGTCGACTCGCGCGGGACGATCGTCGGCGCCCTCTCGCGGGCCCGCCCCCGCCCCCAGTTGCCGCTCCTGCGCATGCGCGACGCGGAGGGGGCGCCCGCCGACGTACGCGTCTCGAAGGTGCTGGGCGAAGGGGGGATGGGCCGCGTGGTGGCCGCCGAGCAGGTGGCGCTCGGCCGTGAGGTGGCGGTAAAGGTCGCGCACGGCGGCGCGGAGGAGGGGGCCACCGACGCGCTGCTGCGCGAGGCGCTCATCGCGGGCCGGCTCGAGCACCCCAACGTCGTCCCGGTGTACCTCGTGGGGCGCTCGGACGAAGGCGATCCCCTCTTCGTCATGCGCCGCGTGGAGGGCGTGGCGTGGTCCGACGTGCTGCGCGACCCTTCCGCGGCGCCGGGGATGTTCTCGGGGGGGAACGACCCGCTGGAGTTCAACCTCGGGGTCTTCATGGAGGTGTGCGGGGCCGTCCAGTTCGCCCACTCGCGCGGCATCCTGCACCGCGACCTCAAGCCCGACAACGTGATGCTCGGCGCGTGGCGCGAGGTGTACGTGGTCGACTGGGGGCTCGCGGTGTCGCTGGGTGATGACCCGCAGCTCCCGCGCGCGGCGGAGGCGCGCGGCGTGGTGGGGACGCCCGCGTACATCGCCCCGGAGATGGCCGCCGGCGACGCCGCCGCGCTCTCGCCCCGCACCGACGTCTACCTCCTCGGCGCGGTGCTCTACCACGTGCTCACCGGGTCGCCGCCGCACGCCGAGGGGACGCTCCTCCAGCGCCTCGCCCACGCCTGGCTCGGCGTCGAGCCCGCGTACCCCGCGTCGCTCGCGCCCGACCTCGTCGCCGTCTGCCGCCGCGCGATGGCCCTCCGCCCCGCCGACCGCTTCGCCTCGGCCGACGAGCTCCGCCGCGCGGTCGCCGAGTGCGTCCGCCACCGCAGCTCGTGGGCGCTCTCCGCCGAGGCCGACCGGCGCGCCCGCGCGCTCGCCGAGGCGATCGCCGCGGCCGGCGGGGGCCACGGCGTCTCGCTCGCGGCGACGATTCAAGAGATCTTCACCGAGTGCCGCTTCGGCTACCGGCAGGCGCTGGCGGCGTGGCCCGGCAACGCCGCGGCGCTCGACGGGCTCCAGGCGGCGCTCGAGGCGATGGTGGCCTACGAGCTCGGGCGCGACGACCCGCGCGCGGCCGCCGAGCTCCTCGCGCAGATGCCGAAGCCGTCGGAGTCGCTCGCGGCGCGGGTGTCGACCGCGCGGGTGGAGGCCGAGGCGCGGGCCGAGCGGGTGGTGGCGCTCGAGCGCTTCCACCGCGACGCCGACGTGACGCTCGGCGCGGCGACGCGCAACCGGGTGGGCTCGCTGGTCGGCGGCGCGTGGGGCGTGGCGAGCTTCGTGGTCGGCTGGGGCGAGCGCGCGGGGCGCTGGCGCTTCGGCTGCGCGGCCGCCGTCGTCGCCGCGGTGGCCTTCGCCGCGATGTGCACCGCCATCGTCGCCTGGCTCCGCCACCGCACCCCGATGAACGCCGTCCAGCGCCGCTTCACCACCCTCCTCACGCTCTGTGCCTGGGGCATGGTCAACCACTGGGCGCTCTGCCTCGCGCTCGACGTCTCGATGCACGCGGCGCTCGCGCTCTACCTCCTCTGGGCCTCGGGGGGCTGGGTCATCGCGGGGCTGCTCTACGACCGACGCGTGTTCGGCGGCGCCCTCGCGCTCGGCGCGGGTGCGCTCGCGGTCGCGCTGGCGCCGGGCGCGAAGTTCGAGGCGCTGGGGGTGACGGTGTTCCTGACGTACGCGGCGGTGCTGCTCGCGCCGCGCTGGCTCGCCGCGGGGGCCGTGCCGATGGAGCCCGAGGCCGCCGTCGCCCGCCCTCGCCGGTGAAGCGGTGTACGCTCGCGCGCCGATGCGCCCTTCGCTCCCGCTCGCCGCGCTCCTCCTCGCCTGCTCGCAGGCGCCGACGCCCGCACCGCCCGCGCCCGACGCGACCGCCGACGTCGTCACCGCCGACGTCGCGCCCGACGTCGCGCCCGACGTCGCGCCCGACGTCGCGCCCGACGCCACACCCGATGTCGCCCCCGACGTCCCGACCGAGCCGCGGCGCTGCACGACGCCCGACGAGTGCACCTGGGTGGAGGACTACGAGCGCGACGTGGTGGCGAAGCTCTCGGGCGCGCGGCCCATCGCCGAGGGCGTCACGCTCACGCGCCGGGCCTCCCCCGCGCAGCGCGAGACCGCGCGCGCGTACATCCTCGCCGAGCTGCGCGCCGCGGGCCTCGACGCCGACTACCACGAGTACGCCACGGGGAAGAACGTCCGCGCCCGCCTCGCCCCCACCGCCCCCTCCGCCGCGCCGCGCGTCGTGGTCGGTGCGCACTACGACGGCGTCGCCGCGGGCCCGGCGGCGGCCGACGACGCGACGGGCGTAGCCCTGGTGCTCGCGGCCGCGCGCTACCTCGCGGGGCTCCCGCGGCGCGACCGGGCGGCGGAGTTCGTGCTCTTCGACCAGGAGGAGGAGGGGCTCCTCGGGAGCGCGGCCTACGTCGCCTCGCTGCGCGCGGAGGGGGCGGTGATCGACAGCGCCCACTGCTTCGACATGCTCAGCTTCGACGGCGACGGCGACCACGCGGTCGAGCTCTGGTCGCCGTCGCCCACGCTCCAGGAGCTGTACCAGCTCCACGGCGGGCCGCGGGGGATCCCGGTGCGGGCGGTCCGCTTCACGTCGAGCGACCACCAGTCGTTCCTGATGCGGGCGTACCCCGCGGTGGGGGTGGGCGAGGAGTTCGTGAGCGGCGACCACACGCCCAACTACCACCGGGCGACGGACACCTACGACCGGGTGGACTTCGGCTACCTCGCGCGGATGACGCGGCTCGCGTTCGACGTGCTGGCCGACCGCGCGGTGGACTGACGGGGGAGGGGGAAGGGGAGGAGGCGCGTCAGCGGATGTACGCGCGGAGGTACGACCAGGCGTTGGTCATGAACGAGCTGGTGAGGTAGTGCTCGCCGCTCCAGAGCTGCACGCGGTGGGGGATGCCCCGCGTCGTCATCCGCGCGTCGAGCGTGCACGTGTAGTAGACCGACACCGTGGTGTCCTCGGGCGCGTGCCAGAGGAAGCCCGGCCTTCCCCCCGTCGTCGGGAGCGCGATCGGCCGGTCGGCGCCCGTGCAGGTGCAGTAGCCCGACTGCGTGCTCAGCGTCGCGCACGAGAGCGCGGTGCCGCGGAAGGCGCAGTCCGGGCGCGTCGCGCAGGGGACGAGGCCCGCGCTGCTCTCGGCGAAGCCCGCGACGCGGTCGCGCAGGGTGACCGCGGCGGTGAGCGCCATGAAGCCGCCGTTGGAGAAGCCCACCACGTACACCCGGTCGATGTCGACGTTGAGCGCGCGCGTCGCCTCCTTGATGAGGGCGCGCGTGAGCAGCAGGTCGGGGTTGGTGTCGGGGTTGGTGTTGTACGCCGTCTCCCAGTAGCGCGCGTCGCCCGCGGGGCGGTTGAAGTCCGCGTGGGCTGCGTCCTGGTAGCGCGCGTCGGGGGCGAGCACGACGACGCCGTTCTGCTCGGCGAAGTTGAGCGCGTCCATGTTGGCGAGCATCTGGTCGCCCCAGAGGTCGGTCCCGTGGAAGGCGATCACCAGCGGCGGGCGCGTCGCGCGGTTGGTCGGCACGTACGAGTAGACCGTCCGCGCGTAGCCCGCGACCGTGAGCGTGTTGGTCCGCTGGCCGAGCGCGGTGGTGAGCGTGCCCGAGTACGTCACCGGGTCGGTCGGCGGCGCGGGCGTGGTCGACGCGGGGCCCGGCGGCGGCACCGGCGGCGGCGTGCACGCGACGTAGCCCGACTGCGCGTAGCAGTCGCCCCACGCGTCGCACGAGCAGTTGGACATGCCCGGCCAGCAGTAGCGGACCTTCCCCGACGTGACCCCCACCGGCTCGCCGCGCGTGTTGAGGCGCACCATCTCGGGGCACACGTTCGACGCGTCGGCGGCTGCGTCGGTCGCGTCGGCGCGCGCGTCGCTCGCCGTGTCCGCGGCGACGTCGGCGCCCGCGTCGGTGGCGGGCGGCGGGGTGCAGGCGACGTAGCCGGCGCCCGCGTAGCAGTCGCCCCACGAGTCGCAGGTGCAGCCCGTCATCCCCGGCCAGCAGAAGCGCACCTTCCCCGAGGTCACGCCGATCGGCTCGCCGCGCGAGTTGGGGCGCACCGCCTCCGGGCACACGCCCGCGTCGACCGCGTCGGCGCGCGCATCGCTGGCGGCGTCCGCGGCGGCGTCGACCGTCGCGTCGGCGCCCGCGTCGGCGACGGGCGGCGTGCACGCGACGTAGCCCGACTGCGCGTAGCAGTCGCCCCACGAGTCGCAGTAGCAGTTGGCCTCGCCGGGCCAGCAGTAGCGGACCTTCCCCGACGTGACGCCCACCGGCTCGCCGCGCGCGTTGAGGCGGACCGCCTCCGGGCAGGTGGACGCGGCCTGGCGGGTCCGGGCGGCGCCGTCGATGTCCGCGCACGCGGCGAGCGCGGGCAGGAGCAGGAGCGCCCAGCGGCGCAGCGGAAGCGGTCGCGACGCAGTCATCGTTCGATCGTCCTCGTCAGCAGGTGGTGGAGACGGCCCCTTCGCCGTCCGGAGACGCGCGCCCCACGTGTGCAACGTGTGAGACAACGGGCGACGTGTGGACGTTAAGACGACTTTCTCGGCGCCGATAGATCGAAGTTTCGTCGAGTTTCACAGAACTCTGAAAGTCGGCCGCTCCGGGCCGGAGACCCTGCGGCCGAACGCCGGGTCTGGAGTTCGAGCGACCCTTCCCGGTGTGCATTCGCGCCTCGCTGCTGCACACGCGTGTGTATCCGGCGACACAGGGTTCACACGGCCGCGCGTCGAAAGGCGCGGAAGTCCGCGCTGGCATGCGGGCTGCGAAGGGGTGTTCCCGTCCGAGGATGTCGGTCGCCCAAGGCAGCGCAAGCGCGACCATCCCGGGGGGGATGTCCTCGGAACTTCTCTTCACTCGCCCCGCCGCCGGCGCGGCCCCGAACCTCAGGGGCTCGTCGGCGGCGGGCGGGTGTGCCTCCCCGCGAGGCTCCGTCCGCGTGCGCTCGGTTCAGCCCGCGAGCGCCGCGGGCACCGCATCGGCGAGCTCCGACGCGAGCACGCCCCGCGCGCCGCCGACCCGCTCGCGCGCCACCGCGCCGGCCCGCCCGTGCGCGTGGACGCCGCAGAGCACCGCATCCCACACCACGGAAGCGTCGCCCTTCGCCTCCGCGAGCCGCGCCGCGAGCACGCCCGCGAGCACGTCGCCGCTGCCCGCCACGCCCAGCGTCGGGTCGGCGTAGGGCATCACCGCGGCCATCCCGTCGGGCGACGCCACCACCGTGCCCGCCCCCTTCAGCACCACCGTCGCGCCGAAGCGCTTCGCCGCCTCGCGCGCCGCGGATAGCCGGTCAGCGTTGACCAGCGAGGCGCCCCGCGCGGGCTCGTGGCCGAGCATCCGGGCGAGCTCCAGCGGGTGCGGCGTGAGCACCGTCACCGCGGGGTTCTTCCCGTCGCGCTTCGCGAGGAGCGAGAGCGCGTCGGCGTCGACCACCACGGGCCCCTTCGCGTGGCGCAGCGCGGCGTCGACGCAGGCCGCGGCGTGCTCGTCGAGCCCGAGCCCGGGGCCCACCACCACCGCGTCCGCAGAGCCCAGCGACGCCATCAGCGACGGCGCCACCGTGAACGCGTCCCCCGCGAGGTGGAGCGTCATCGTCTCGAGCACGCGCGCGTCGAGCGCGGCCGCCGCCCGCGACGCCACCGTCACCAGCCCCGCGCCCCCGCGGTGCGCGCCGCGCGAGGCCAGCAGCGCCGCGCCCACCTTGCCCGGGCTCCCCGCGATCACCAGCACGCGCCCCGCGTCGCCCTTGTGCGCGTCGCGCCCGCGCGGCGAGGGCGCCGTGAACGTCGACAGCGACGCCCGCGCGCGCCCCAGCACCTCCGGCGGCAACGTCGCGCCGAGGCCCACCACCGCCACCTCGCCCGCGAAGCGAACCCCCGCGCCCGTGTGGAGCCCCGGCTTCGACGTCCCGAACGTGCACGTGAGCTCGGCGCGAAACACCCCCGCCTCGTCGCCGAGCGCCGCCCCGGTGTCGGCGTCGAGACCCGAGGGGACGTCGAGCGCCGCCATCACCCGCGCGCCCGACGCGTTGGCCGCCTTCACGCACGCCAGCGCCGCGCCCGCGAGGGGCCGCGCGAGCCCGGTGCCGAAGAGCCCGTCGACCACCAGCTCGCGCCCCGCCACGAGCGCCGCCGGGTCGTCGCCGTCGCGCACCACGTGGATCGCCCCGCCGACCGCGTGCCACGCGTCGCGCATCACCGCGGCGTCGCCCGTGATGGCTGCGGGGTCGACCGAGCACGCCACCGTCACCTCCGCGCCCGGCCAGCGGAGCGCGAGGTGCCGCGCCACGACGAAGCCGTCACCGCCGTTGTTGCCCGGCCCCACCAGCACCGCGACGCGCCGGCACGCGCCCGCCAACGCGGCGATGCGCTCGGCGGCGCCGCGGCCCGCGTTCTCCATCAGCACGACGCCCGGCACGCCGGCGGCGATGAGCGCGCGGTCGACCTCGCGCGACTCCGCCCGCGTGAGGAGGGCGGCGCTCACGGTTGCGTCCGGCGCCCGCGGGCCATCGCCCGGCGCATCTCCCTGACGGCGCGCGCCAGCCCGACGAACACCGCGTCGGCCACGATCGCGTGCCCGATGTTGAGCTCGACCACCTCGTCGATCGCCGCCACCGGGCCCACGTTGGCCAGCGTGAGCCCGTGCCCCGCCGCCACCCGCAGGCCGTGCCCGTGCGCCCGCGCGGCCCCATCCCGCAGCGCGGCGAGCTCACGTTCGTGGGGGGCGTGGGCGTAGTCGCCGGTGTGGAGCTCGACCTGGTCGACGCCGAGCGCGCGCGACGCGTCGATCTGCGCGGGGTCGGGCGCGATGAAGAGCGACACCTTCACCCCCGCGGCCTGGAGCGCCTTGCTGATGCGCCCGACGTGGGCCGCGTGGCCGACGACGTCGAGGCCGCCCTCGGTGGTCCGCTCCTCGCGGCGCTCGGGGACGAGGGTGACGTGGTCGGGCTTCACCGCGAGGGCGATCGCCAGCATCGCGTCGGTGGCGGCCATCTCGAGGTTGTACGTCCCCCGAACGACCTCGCGCATCACCCGGACGTCGCGGTCCTGGATGTGCCGGCGGTCCTCGCGGAGGTGGACGGTGATTCCGTCGGCGCCGGCCCGCTCGGCGAGGAGCGCGGCCTCCACCGGGTCGGGGTAGCGGGTGCCGCGCGCCTGGCGGAGCGTGGCGACGTGGTCGACGTTGACGTGGAGCGCGATCGGTCGCATGGGCGTGGCCTTCACTTCAGCAGCGAGCGGGCGATGACGATGCGCTGCACCTCGCTCGTCCCCTCGTAGATCATCGTGACCCGGACGTCGCGCAGGTGGCGCTGGGCCGCGAGCGCGTCGACGTCGCCGCCGGGCCCGAGCGCCTCGATCGCCCGGTTGGTCACCCGCCACCCGGCCTCCGACGCGAACACCTTGGCCGTCGCCGCCTCCGCGGAGAACGGTCGCTGCGCCTCCTTCAGCCACGCCGCCCGCTGAACCAGCAGCCACGCGGCGTCGACGTCGGCCCGCGCGTCCGCCACGAGCGCGTCGGCCGCGGCGGTGCGGGGCGCCTTCGAGGCCGCGAGCTCGAGGGCCGCGGTGGCGATCCCCGTCGCCTGCGCGCCGATGCCGATGCGCCCGCCGTCGAGCGCCATCATCGCGATGCGAAAGCCCCCGCCCTCCGCGCCGAGCATCGCGTCGGCCCCCACCCGCACGTCGTCGAACTCCAGCGGCACCGTGGTCGACCCGCGCAGGCCCATCTTGTCCTCGTGGCGCCCGACGCGGAGCCCCGGCGCCCCGCCCTCGACCAGGAAGCACGAGATCCCCGACGTTCCTGTTCCGCCCGTGCGGGCCCACACGACGAAGACGCCCGCGATGTCGCCCGAAGTGATCCACTGCTTGGCGCCGCGGATCACCCAGCCGTCGCCGTCGCGCGTCGCGGTCGTCCGCATCGAGCCCGGGTCGCTGCCGGCCTCGGGCTCGCTCAGCGCGAACGCGCCCGCCTTGTACTCGCCGCGCGCGAGGCGGGCGACGTACGTGTCGCGCTGGGCGTCGGTGCCGAAGTGCCGGATCACCTCGCCGACCATGTTGGTGACGGCCATGGTGACCGCCGTCGACGCGCAGCCGCGGGCCACCTCGCGCATCGCGAGGGCGTAGGCCACGGCGCCGGCCTCCGCGCCGCCGAGGGAGGCCGGGAGGTTGACGCCCATCAGCCCGAGCGAGGCCATCTCGCGGAGGACGACGGGGTCGACGCGCTCGGCCCGCTCGGTGTCGGCGGCGCGCGGGGCGAGGACGCGCTCGGCGTAGTCGCGCGCGAGGTCGCGCACGCGGGTCTGGGCGGGGGAGAGGGAGAGGTCCATGGCGGGGTATGTGGGGCTCAGGGGAGGTCGAAGGAGGTGCGCGCGTACCACGACCCGGGCGAGGGGAGGCGCCACGCGCGGATGACGCCGAGCGCGCACTCGGCCACGGGCGCGGCGGCGGGCGTGTCGACGGCGGCGCCCACGGCCGCCACGGTGCCGTCGGGGGCGGCGTAGAGGGTGACGTGGACGCCGTCGCGAACGCCGTTGCGGCACCGCGCGAGGGCCGCCCGGCTCTGCGTGAGGGCCGCGCCGACGCGGGTGGCGGGCCACGCGGTGGGCGGTCGCGCGTCGGGCCCCGCGTCGAACTCCATCGACCAGGTGACCTCCGCCTCGCCGCCGCAGGGGCGCCCGAACTCGAGCCCCATGAGCACGTCGCGCATGCAGCGCTCGACCTCGCCGTCGCCCACCGTCGACGCCGTGGGGATCACCCAGCGGTGCGCCCCGTCGGTTCCCACGCGGAGCTTGAAGCCGACGCGGCCCGAGAGGCAGGGCATCGCCTCCAGGCGCGATGTGTAGCAGGCCGAGAGGCGCCCTTCGGCGTCTTGCAGCGCGCGGCGCACGCGAGGCTGCGGGAGCGTGCCGAGCTGGCCCTCGATCGACATCCCGCCGGTGGCGGGGCACCCGTCGTCGGACGCGGCGCGGTCACCCCCAGAAGCGTGCGCGCGCGGGGCGACGGGCGCGGGCGGCGGGGTGTTGGCGGCGGTGTTGGCCCCCGACGAGGCGCCGCAGCCGACGAGGAGAAATGCGAGGGGGAGGGCGTGTCGCGTCGCCATGGTCACGGGTGGAGGTCGAGCGTCTGCATGAGGCGCTCGAGCATGAGGAGCGTGGTCAGGTTGCGCATGTTGTACCCGAACATCATCGCCCGGTCGGTGAAGACGCCCGCGGCGGCGTTGTTGCCGTTGGCGCCCATGTAGATGGAGGGGTGGACGTTGTCGGGGTCGATCCCCTGGTGGGGCAGCCCCTGCATCGAGGCCCAGTAGTCGACGAGCGGGAGGTGCTGCTCGAAGGCGACGCGGCGGATCACCTCGTTGATGCGGCGCCCGAGCTCGCCCGCGGCGGGGCTGGAGAGCTGGTCGGGGATGGTGCTCATCACCAGCACGATGTTGTGGGCGAGCACGCGCCGCACGATCTCGTTGAGCTCACGGGTGTATCGCTCGATGTCCGAACGCTCGGCGTCGTTGGTGCCGATCATCAGGATCGCGAAGGCGGGGTGGGTGAGGTTGAGCTCCTCCTCGAGGCGGCTCCGGTCGCCGTCGTGGAGGAGGATGGAGGTGGTCCACCCGGCCTCGGCGGCGCGGCTCGGGCGCGCGAAGGAGTTGCTCTCGCCGGAGGGGTTGGCGCGGGCGCGGCTGAAGTAGCGGATGACGGGCTCGAGGCGCGACCAGGGGCCGAGCTCGTGCCACCCGTGGCCCACGTCCTGGAGGAAGCTCCCGGACTCCGTGATGGAGTCGCCGAGCTTGGCGAACACGTCAGCCCGCTGCCCGGCGGCGGCCCCCGCGCGGAAGAGCGCCCGCACGCGCGACGCGGTGGAGTCGTCGAAGGGGACCACCGCGAGCTCCGCCCGCTGGCGCACCGAGAGCCGCTGGAGCTCGGCCACCGGCGGCGGCGCCCACGGGCTCGTCCCCGGCGCGGTCGGCGTCGCCACGGGCGCGTTGTTGGGCGCGGGCGCGTTGTTGGGCGCGTTGTTGGGCGCGGGCGGTACGGCGGGCGGCGAGTCGTTGGTGGGGGAGGCCGCCGGCGCGCGCTGGACGACGGCGTTCTCGGTGTGGGCCTCGGGCGCGGGGCGCTTGCAGGCGGCGAGCGCGAGCGCGAGCGCGAGGGCGGGCGTTGCGGTTCTCATGCGAGCTCCTCTCGGGCGACGGCCAGGAGGTCGTCGGCGATGCTGCGGATGGTGGCTTCGTCCTCGCCCTCGACCATCACGCGGAGCTTGGGCTCCGTGCCCGACCAGCGCACGAGCACGCGGCCGCCCTCGCCGAGCTTCTTCTCGGCGTCGCGGATGGCGGCCTGGGTCTTCGGCATCTGGTCGAGGGGCTTGCGGGACTTGAGCGTGGCGTTGACGAGCACCTGCGGGACGCGGGTCATCGCGCCGGCGGCGAGGTCGCTCATGGGCTTCTGCCCGATGACGAGGGCGGCGACCACCTGGAGGGCCGCGATGAGCCCGTCGCCGGTGGTGGCGTGGTCGAGGAAGACGAGGTGGCCCGACTGCTCGCCGCCGAAGTTGTAGCCGTTCTTCCGCATGGCCTCGACGACGTAGCGGTCGCCGACGGCGGTGCGGACGAGGCGGGCGTCCATCGCGGCGAGGGCGCGCTCGAGGCCGAGGTTCGACATCACGGTCGCGACGACGGTGTGCTTCGCGAGGGCGCCGGTCTCGATCATCCGGCGCGCGCAGATGGCCATGATGGCGTCGCCGTCGACCACGGCGCCGTGCTCGTCGACGACGATGAGGCGGTCGGCGTCGCCGTCGAGGGCCACGCCGAGGTGGGCCTTGCGCTTCACCACCTCGGCGCCGAGGTGCTCGGGGTGGAGGGCGCCGCAGCGGTCGTTGATGTTGCGGCCGTTGGGCTTGACGCCGATGGCCGTCACGTCGGCGCCGAGCTCGGAGAAGACCAGCGGGGCCACGCGGTAGGCGGCGCCGTGGGCCCCGTCGACCACCACGCGGAGCCCGTCGAGGCGGAGCGCGCGGGGGAAGGTGCCCTTCACGAAGGTGACGTAGCGCCCGCGGGAGTCCTCGATCTTCTCGGCGCGGCCGACGCCGGCCTCGGTGCGCCGCGCGGTCATCAGGCGCGGGTCGTCGAGGAGGGCCTCGATCTCGGCCTCGGCGGCGTCGGGGAGCTTGAAGCCGTCGGGCCCGAACACCTTGATCCCGTTGTCGGCGTAGGGGTTGTGCGACGCGGAGATCACCACGCCGACGTCGGCGCGCATCGACTGGACGATGTACGCGATGGCGGGCGTCGGCAGCGGGCCGGTGAGCAGGACGCGGCCGCCCTGGGCGCACACCCCGGCGGCGAGGGCGGTCTCGAGCATGTAGCCCGAGAGGCGGGTGTCCTTGCCGATGACCACGCGGGCGGGCCGGCCGCCGCGCGAGGCCCACCAGGTCACCGCGGCGCCGACCTTCAGCGCCACCTCCGGGGTCATCGGGAACTCGTTGGCCAGCCCGCGGATCCCGTCGGTGCCGAAGAGCTTGCGGGCCGCGGGGGCGTGTTCGGTCGGTCGCGTCATCGGCCGGGACGTATACCGTAGGAGGCGGTGCGGGAAACAGTGGGTGTCACGCGCCCCGCGGCGCGGGTGCGCAGGGATCGGGCGCCCGCCGCCGACGGGTTCGGTTGCGCCCCGGAGGCGTTCGGGGGTATTCCCGCGGCCGACGGAGACGCACGCCATGTCGATGAAGCGCACGAAGAAGGCCAGCAACGCCAAGGGATCGCAGGCCGAGGGCTCGCTCGGGTTCAACCCGCCGACCTCCAACCTGCCGAAGTTCGACGAGCTCGTGGGCGACAAGCCCGACTCGGCCTTCGTCGACTACGCCCCCGCCCGCACCTTCGCCCGCGGCGACCTGGTGAACCACGCGAAGTTCGGCCGCGGCTACGTCATGGCGACCGAGACCAGCCGCGCGGAGATCCTCTTCGCCGAGGGCGTGAAGAAGCTCGCCCACGGCGTGAGCTGACCGCCGACCGCGGGCGGCGCGAGGGCGAGCTCCGCGTGGCGCCGGGCGACCCCGACGCGAGCGTGCTGCCTGCTCCCTACGAGGTCTGCAACATGCGGCACACGGGCACCGGCCGGACGATCGGGGCGCCCGACGAGGTGGCGCGCGTCCGCGCGTGGATCGCGAACGGGGCGAGGTAGCGCTCACGGCGCGCGGAAGGGGTCGTAGCCCGGTCGCCGCGCCTCGGAAGTTGCGCGCGCGTGCGGCCATGTCGTAGGGCACCGACGATGGACGCCGACGACGCGACGGGGCACCTGTACACCGCGTGGCACCCGCTGTTCGTGTGGCTGCTGCGGCACGTGCTGGCGGCGGAGTGGTGGGACGTGCTGCCCGAGGTTCAGCTCACGCTGGAGCCGCAGCGCGCCGACGCCATCATCATCCGCCGTCGGGAGGGCCGCGGGCGGCTGGGCGAGCCGGACTACCTCCGCAGCGTCTTGTCCGAGCTGCGCCCGCACAACGTCGTCCACTTCAAGGGGGCCACCGACGAACTCGAGGTCTCCGACGTCTTCCAGGTGATCGCCTACACCGCGCAATGGATGAACCTCCGTGGCCTCACCGACCCGGACGACATCTCGATCCGAGTGGTGGCCTCGGTCATCACGCCGCGCTTCCTTCGGCAGGTGGGCGTGATGGGAGGCGCGCTGGAGCCGGCCGCAATGCCGGGCGTGCTGGAGGGGCGGCTGGGCGTGTTCGCGCTGCGGGTGGTGGACGCGGTGGAGGCCTACAAGACGGCGCGGGAGCACCTGCTCTACAGCGTCTCGGCGGCGGCGGTGCGCGACCCCGATCACCTCCCGCCGCTCGACCCGCGCGAGGTTGCGCTCTACTATCTGCTCGCGCAAAGCGTCCGGCAAGACCGGCGCGACCCCACCAAGAGGAAGCGTGTGATGAAGGACCGCGAGCTCGTCGACCTCACCCTGGACAAGGCCCGCCAGCTCTTCCTCGAGAGCCTCACCCCCGAGGAGCGTCTGCGTGGTCTCGCGCCCGAGGAGCGGCTGCGTGGTCTCGCGCCCGAGCAGGTGCTTGCGCGCTTTAAGCCCGAGGAGCGTCTGCGTGGCATCCCGCCGGAGCACGCGATCCTCGCGCTCAACGACACGATGCTCGCGCAGCTCCCGGAGTCCCTGCTCGCGAGCCTGCCCGGCGACGTGCAGGCGAAGATCCGCGCCCGCCTCGGGCGCTGAGCCGCAGGGAGAACCTCGCGCGACCCCGGAGGCGACCTCACGTGCGGCCCTCACCTCTTCGCGCGAGGTCGGCGCCGACCTCATCCTCGACACCCGAACCTCGCCCTCTCGCCGGCTCCGATCGATCTGCGACCGGTTGCCCCTCGCCCGAAGCTCGGGTGGGGGCTCGCGGCGAGGCCCCTCGCCTGCGATGAGCTTCGCCGCGGGCCTCCCGTCGTCGCGTCGTCCCGCCGGCCGCTCGCTGACTCGCGATCGGACACACGCCACCCACGCCCCACTCTTCGCGTGACAACCCTCGGCGCACGCTGCGACGATGACGTCGAGGTGCCCGTCATGTCGAAGCCCCGCCGCAACACCAACCCGCCCGCCCCCCGCGCCAGCAAATCCCCGCCGTCCCTCTCGCCCAAGGCCGTCGACGCCGAGGTCGTCGTGGTACGCGGCGTCGAGGAGCACTTCCGCCGCCACATCGACGCGGCGCGCGCCCGCGCCGGCGAGGCGCCACCGGCGTTCCGCGGCGACGCGGCGCTCGCGTACCACAACGTCCGCCTCGGACTCGCGGAGGTGACCGCCGCCCGCGCGGCGTTGGAGGCGACCGGCTACCGCGTCGATTGGGCCGCCCTCGAGCAGTTGCCGGAGATCGCCCTCGCGCTCGCGTACGCGGCCGAGCAGGTCGCAGGGCAGGAGGGCGTCAACGCCGAGTACCAGCGCACCTACGCCCGCGCCCGCATCGTGCGCGACATCGGCATGAGCTCGGTGGAGGCGCTGGTGAAGTCCGGCGACCTCACGGCGGCCGACCGCAAGAAGCTCCTCAAGGGCGGAAGCCCGTTGCAGCTCGCGGGCGAGCTCGACGGCCTCGCACGCTTCTACGCGGCCCGGTCGGACGCGTTCCGCGGCAAGAGCCCCTTCACGGCGGCGCTGGCGCGCGAGGCCGCCGCGCTGGGCGAAGCGCTCATGCGGGTGGTGACCCCGAAGGGTGGGCGCAAGTCCCCGTCGGCCGCCCGCGCCGCCGCGGCACGCGACCGGGACGCGCTGGCCGCGCTCCTGGTGGCCCGCTACGCCGAACTCGACCGCGCCGCGGGTGCGCTGTGGGGCCGCGCGCTCGGCGACCACGTCCCGGCGCTCCAGGCGCGCGTGGCGACGGCCCGCGGGAAGAAGTCGGCCGTCGACGCGCCGAAGGAGCCGAAGTCCGCGAAGCGGAAGAAGGGCGCTGAAGTGAAGAAGGAGACCCCCGCGCCTGCCGGCGGTGGTGGTACCCCTGCCGCGCCCTCGGGGCCGACGGGCTGATCCTCCGCGACGCCAGCGTCATCGCGTCGTCCTCGAAGCGCGGGAATTCTCTGTGACCTTGCGCCGTCAGTTCGCGGGCGCGTTCTGCCGGGAGGTCGCCGGGTGGCCGGCCGCGCCTTCCCGCTCGGTGAGCAAGGCTGCGCTCTTGCGATACTCCTCGGCGAGTGCCGTGCGCGTGAAGGTGACCTCTCGCTGCGCGTGGCGCGGGAGCTTGGCCACGATCTCCCGCACCGCCCGCTCGACGTCGTCGAGTCCCACGCGGAAGAACTCCTTCCGCTCGTTGATGAGGTTCACTCGGCGGGCTGTGAAGCGCTGATGGAGGAGGCGCTCCAACTCGGGGGCGTTCTCCGTGTGGATCATCGCGTGGACGTCGAAGGGGAAGGGCACGGACGCGTCGCCGAGCTCGATCACCCGGTCCATCGGGTCGAGGCGGCGTGTCATCCCGATCTTGTAGACCCCTTCGCCGAACGACCCGACGTTCGAGATCACGTAGACGTGGCCCGCAGACGTGAGCTGGGCCTGCGAGATGGCTTTCTGTTTCGCGGTGGCGGCCGCGAGCCGCTCGGCGAGCTCCGCGACCTTCTGCTCGAGCGCCAGCCGCTGACGGCCAGTGGCCGCCTCCGCTTCGCGGCGGGCCTTCTCCAGCGCGACTTCAAAGCGCTGCTCCTCGCGCTCCGCCTCGCGGCGCGCGGCTTCGAGCTCCTTGGCGGCCCGCTCCTCGTCCCTCATCTGCTCACGGATCGCCCGCTGCTCCTCGATCTCCTTCTGCTTGCGCTCCTGGTACTCGAACACGAGGGCGAGCTCTTCGAGCTTCAGGTCGAGGTAGGCCCGAGAGACCTGGCACTGCTTGGACGCCCCGATCTTGTTGACCGCCTCGAAGTCGGCCCTCATCCGGCGGTCGAGGGTGGTGAAGTTGTTGTAGCGGACCTTCGCCACCGCCGCGTCGCACTCTCCGTTGAAGGCGCGGAGCATGAGCTTGATCTGGTCGCGCACCATCCGCTCGCCGGCCTTCGCGTCGCCGTCGACGTGCCACTGGATCGCGCAGACCGCGGCGGTGCCGTCCTTGAGCATCGCCTTCTGCCGCTCGCGAACCTGCTCCAAGCGCTCCTCATACCGCGCGGACGAGTCGAAGTCGTAGCGGAGTCGGTAGAACCCCATCGACTGCAAGTCGGCTTGCTCTTCCAGCGCGCCGACGGAGCGTTGGAGTTCCGCGAGCCGCGTCGCCGCAACGCGCTCGCTCGCCAGCGCGGCGGCCTCCCGCTGCCGCACGTCCTCGATCGAGGCCCGTTCGCGCGCGGCGATGCGGGCCAGGGCCTCCTGCTCAAGCGCGGACGCGCGCTCCCACGCCGCGCGTTCCGTGTGCGTGACGCTGGCCTGGGCGGCCGCGGCTGCCGCCTCGAGGCGCTGGGCTTCAGCTCGCACCCATTGGAGCCGCGCGGCGTCGGCCATCAGGGGCGCGTACTCCCGGTGGAGCGCCGCGAGCTGCTCACCCTTCGCCTTGGACTCCTCCGCCGCGAGCCTTGCCTTGGAGCGCGAGGAGAACCCCCACAGCAACGCTCCGACCGCCGCCAGCGCGGCGAGCGCCAGCAACGTCAACCAGACCACGTCTTCCACATCGTGCCTCCCTTCGGTGCGCCCTCCGAAGCTTCGCTACCCGTGGTTGCTGGTCAGCGAACGAACGGGGGCGATCGACTCCACGGGCAGGAACCCTTTTCCTCGCGTGAGCTTCATCGCGTGTTGGAACGTCGTGACGAGGTCGGACGCGTCGACGCGATCGAAGTTGACGCGCCCCCCCGTGAGTCGATCCGCCGGGCACAGCACGGACAGCACGATGACGTCCGGCGTCAGCCCCGTGCGCGTGTCCAAGATCGGTGCGCGGACGTCGCAATACACGCCCTGCAGCGGGAGCACCGCGCAGAGCTCGCGAGCGACGCGCAGCGCGACGCCACAGACGAAGTCCTGGTACACATCCATCTGGGCGGCCGCCGGTGCTCGCTTCGTCGACAACTTTCCCGAGGCCGTGAGCGACTTCGCCTCCGACGGGACCACCTCGGGCCCCGGCACGCGAATCGTCGCCCAGGCCGTGTGCGCGTTCACCCAGCCGCCGCGGTGCTCGCATCCGATCTCGCGCAACTCGTCGAGGCAACCGGAGCCCTCCACGACGTGGTTGTACGCGCTGGTATCTCCTGAGAGCACGTGGGCGGCGAGGCGACGGACCTCCTCCGCCTCGGCGACTGCTTGTGACCAGGCGGCCTCTTCGCGTGCGGCCGCGAGCGCCACTCTCCCCTCAAGAACGCGCTCCTGTCTACGCCTCCGCGACGCGCCTGAGCGCATCGACACGATGTGAGCGCTGAACCGACGCGCTCACCGCGCCGCCCATCGCTCCCCGCTCACGGCGCGCGGAACGGGTCATAGCCCGGCGTCGGCACGTGGTCGATCCAGCGCGCGCCGGAGCCCGTCGTCGCCTCGAACACCAGCGCCTCGGACTCGGGGTTCACCACCGCGCCGGTGACCGGGAACGTCGGGCGCACCGTCGCGGGCGCCGGCGCGCTGCCGTCGAGGCCCACCGTGAAGGGCACGTCGAGCGCCTCGCCGCCGTCGCCCGTCAGCCGCACGCGGAAGCGGCACGGGCGCACCACCGCGTCGCGCGACTCGACGCGCACCGACACCGTCAGCGAGCCGTCGGGGTTGGGCGTCCGCGTCACCGCCACGCCGGGCCACGCGGGCGCGCCGGTGCCGCGCAGCCACGCGCGGAGGTAGCGGTCGAGCTGCGCGCCGGTGGTCTGCTCGAGCGCCATCCGCAGCTCGTCGACCGAGAGCGTCCGCTCGCGCCCGAGCACCATGCGGATCGCGTCGACCACCTGGCGCCGCGAGAACATCACCTCGAGCTGGCGGAAGAGGATCATCGGCCCGGGGCCGTAGGCGTTGCCGTAGTACGCGGGGAGCGCGAGGTCCTCGTCGGGGACGGGGTAGCGGTCGGCGCGCGAGGCCGCGAGCATCCAGGTGTCGAGCGAGGCGCGGGCCTGGTCGGGGAGGCCGTTCTCGTCTTCGAAGACGTACGAGAGGTACTCGGCCATCGACTCCTTCCAGACGAAGTCCTTCACGGCTGCGACGGTGGTCTGGTCGCCGGCCCACTGGTGGGCCACCTCGTGGCGGACGGTGTGGTCGAGCCTGCCGCCTTCGGTGAGCGTCTCCGCGAGCGCGATGTTGCCCGGGTGCTCGAAGCCCGACCAGTACGTCGGCCCCGTCACGAAGCGCAGCGCGTCGCCGTAGGGGTACGGCCCGAAGCGCTCGGCCATCCACCCGACGAACGACCGCAGGTGCACGCGGTCGATGGACTCCGCGACGCGCGAGCGGGGCGTGTCGTGCAGGGTGATGCGAACGGTTCCCGCGCTGCCGAGGTCGGTCTCGCGCCAGCCGCCCGCGAGCGCGAGCACGCCGAAGGAGCTGTACGTGGGCGCGCCTCGGCGGTCGAGGACGCACACCGTCTCCGTGTCACCGGGCGTCACCTCGCCGGGGCAGAGCACCTGCGTCCCCGCCGGGTGCGTCACCGCGAAGCGGTAGGTGGCGAACGACGACGGCGCGACGTCGCAGGGCCCGACGCGCCCGCACTCGCCCACCCAGGAGAGCAGGTACGAGAAGCTCCGCCCCGCGCTGTTGGTTCGCCGCGAGAAGCCCACCTGCGTGGGGAGCAGCGTGGTCTGCGGGATCGTCGACCGCACCGTGAGAACCGTGGTGGCGCCGGGCCCGAGGCCGCCGTCGACGCAGGCGAGCAGCGTCCCATTGGCGACCTTCGCCTGACGGGCGGGCGCGTCGCCGAAGCGGACCTCCTCCGCCATCGGGTGCCGGAAGCCGAGCGTGATGCAGTCGCCGGGCGCGTCGACGCGCAGCGTGAGGCGCGCGGTGAGGGCGCGGGTCTCGAGGTCGATCGCGTGGTCGTAGCGGGTGACGGTGACGCGCGCGGGGCCCTCGTAGCGCGGCGACGCGTCGGGGGCGACGTCGCGGGCCGCGTCGGTGACGTCCGCGGCGACGTCCATCGGGGCCGCGGCGTCGGGGGCGACGGGCGACGGGTCGCCGCAGGAGGCGAGGGCGAGGGGGGCGGCGAGGGAGGCGGCGAGGCGGCGCATCGCGCGATGGTCGCGTGCGCCGGGGGAGGAAATCAACCCGCGAGGCGCGGCCGCGCGGGGCCCTTGGTGCGCAGCAGGTAGCGCTCGAGGGAGAGCCCGTGGCGGGGCTCGTAGTGGGCCTCCGTCGGCGCCGCCGCCCGCACCCGGTCGAAGCGGAACGACCGCAGGTCCATCCGCGTCCGGCAGAAGGCGAGCAGCGTCCAGTGCCCGTCGACGTTGGAGAGCGTGAGGGGCTCGACGAGGCGGGGCTCCCACGCGCTCGCCTCCGCGCTCCAGTACTCGAGCGAGAGGACGCGCCGCTCGGTGACGCAGCGGGTCACCATCGCGCGGAGCTCCCGGTCGGTGACCGCGCGCGTCTCGCCGTCGAGCCGGGCCAGCAGCCGCGCCGCCGCGTCGGCCACGGGGCCTTCGCCCTCCACCGTCAGCAGGCGCGCGCCGAGCCGGAGAGCCGTGCGCCACCGGGCCGCGGGCGCGAGGTCGGGCCCGTCGTTGGCCGCGTCGAGGGCCGTCGCCACCGCGCGCAGACGGGCGCAGCAGGCACGCGCCGCGCGCCCCGACACGCCGAGCCAGGCCGCGAGGGCGGCGATCTCCTCCGCGCCGGGCTCCGCCGCGCGCGGGCTGTCGAACATCGCAGGCAACACCAGGTCCATGCCGCGGAGTGTGGGGGGAGGCGCGTGCGGGGGCAACCGCCGTGGGACATTGGCTGTCACCCGCGCCTGGCGCCGCGGGGAGGGCGTTCGGGGGCGCCTTCGGGGCGCGGGGTGTTGTAGGGTGGCGGCGTGCAGACGACCCGCCCCATCGTGTGGCCCGACGCGGGCGACGCGTCTCCGTCGACCCTGGAGGTCACCGTCACCGCGGGCCCCGACCGCGGCCGCGTCGCGCGCTTCGAGCAGGCCCGCGTGGTGGTGGGCCGGGGCGAGGGCGCCGACCTGCGGCTGACGGACCCGACGGTGTCGCTCTTCCACGTCGAGCTCCAGCCGGGCGCGCGCGAGGTGGGCGTCGTCGACCTCGGCTCGCGCAACGGGACGCGCGCCGGCGCCGTCCGCGTCGAGCGCGCGTCGGTGCCCGCGGGGACGGCCCTGACGGTGGGCTCGACCACGCTCACGGTCGCGGTGGGCGCGAAGCTCGCGGTGGCGCGCGCGCCGCGGACGGAGTTCGGCGCGCTGCGCGGGATGGCGCCGCCGATGCGCGAGCTCTTCGCCGCGCTCGACCGCATCGCGCGAACCGAGCTCTCGGTGCTGCTCACCGGCGAGACGGGGACGGGCAAGGAGCTCGCGGCCCGCGCGATCCACGCGGCGAGCCGGCGCGCGTCGGGGCCCTTCGTCGTGCTCGACTGCGGCGCGCTCCCCCCGTCGCTCGCGCAGAGCGCCCTCTTCGGCCACGAGCGCGGGGCCTTCACCGGCGCCACCGAGCGCCGCGTCGGGGCCTTCGAGTCGGCCCACGGCGGCACGCTCCTGCTCGACGAGGTGGGCGAGCTGCCGGCCGAGCTCCAGGCCGCGCTGCTCGGCGTGCTCGAGCGCCGCGAGGTGACGCCGCTCGGCGCGCAGAAGCCCCGCGCGGTGGACGTCCGCGTGCTCTCGGCGACGTGGCGCGACCTCCGCCAGGGCGTCAACGCCGGCACCTTCCGCCAGGACCTCTACTACCGCATCGCGCAGGCCACCGCGCGGATGCCCTCGCTCGCCGAGCGCGGCGACGACGTCCCCTTCCTGGTGATGGGCTTCCTCGCCAACCTGCCGGCCGACGTGCCCGCGGCGCGCGAGGTCGACGAGGCCGTGCTCGACGCGCTCGTCGCGCGCCCGTGGCCCGGCAACGTCCGCGAGCTCCGCGCCGTGGTCGAGCGCCTCGCGCAGCTCGCCGACGGGCCCGTCATCACCGCCGACACGCTCGCCTTCGACCGCATGCTCTCGGGCTCGCGCGAGGCCGCGCCCGACCCGCCCTCCGTGCCGCCCGCGCCACCGCTCCCGCGCGCGACGTCGTTCGCCGCGCCCCGCGCCGCCGCGACGGGCCCGCTGGAGCCCTACAAAGAGGCGCGCCAGTCGGTGCTCGATGGCTTCGAGGCGTCGTACCTCCGCGCGCTGATGGCCCGCGCCGAGGGCAACCTCTCGCGCGCCGCCGCGCTCGCGGGCCTCCAGCGCCACAGCCTCCGCGACCTCCTCCGCAAGCACGGCCTCCACGCGCCGCCCGGGTAACGACGCCATCGCTGGCCCGCCCGTTGCTGTGCGACGGCGCGATGCACCGCTTCCACCTGCCCGCCTTCCTCGTCGCCTCCCTCGCCGCGTCGCTCACCTTCGCGCAGACCGCCGCACCCCCCGCGCCTCCCGCCGCACCGCCGTCTGCCGCGCCGGCCACCGCCCCCGCGGCTTCGAACGCGCCGCTCTTCTCCGCGGTGGTGGCGGGCGTCCCCGTTCGGCTCACCGGCATCGTGCACGCGGCGGTGATCGGCACGCAGGGCGTTCAGACTTTCGGGCAGCCCAACGCGAGCGCGGCGACGGCGGCGCTCAACCCCGCGCTCTCGGCCGACCCTGGGGCGCCGGAGCTCACCTTCCAGGTCCAGCAGACGCGCCTCGGCATGACCCTGGGCGAGGGGACCGACGTCCGTGCGCAGGTGGAGATCGACTTCATCCATTTCGACCAGTCGTCACCCACGACGCAGGCGTACCCGCGCGTGCGCATCGCCTCGATCGAGTGGCGCGCGTCGGAGAAGCACCGGCTCTTCTTCGGGCAGACGTGGGACATCTTCGGCAACGCGACCGGGCCGCAGCTCCTCTCGCACAGCTTCAACCTCGTGGGGACGCTCTTCCAGTCGGGCAACATCGGCTTCATGCGCCAGCAGGCCGGGTGGACGGGGGAGTTCGGCCCCGTCACGGTGTCGGTGGCCGCGGGGCTCCAGGGGGCCAACACGGGGCCGTCGTTCAACAACATCGAGGGGTCGTTCACGCCGACCGGCGCGGCGCGGGTGATGGTGCGCGCGGGCGACCACGGCGTGGTGGGCGTGAGCGGCCTCGGCACCGCGCTCCGCTTCACCCGCGGGCCCGACGAGGAGCGACGCGTCGCGCTCGGCGGCGAGCTCTTTGCCGACCTCACCTTCGGCCCCCTCAACCTCCACGCCGAGGCCTACCTCGCGCAGAACCTCGCCAACCTCGGCGCGCTCAACCTCGGCCAGGGGCGCTTCGGCGTCGACGTCGCCGACGCGGGCGGGTACGTCTCGGGTCGCCTCACCCTCGGCCGCCACGCCGTCACCGCGATGGTCGGCGGCGCCGCCGTGCTCCGCCCGAGCGACGTGGTGCCCGGCTACACCCCGGGTGACGCGACCGCGGGAACGTCCGCGGCCCCCAACCTCGCCGCCGGCCCCGGGATGCACTTCAACGCGAGCGCGCACGTGGGCTACTGGTACTCGCCGATGCGCGGGCTCTCGCTCGTCTGCGAGCCCTACGTCTACGTCACCCGCTTCGCCCTCGCGCCGGCGCAGGCGGGCCTCGACCGCGACCGCGTCGCCCTCGGCGCGCAGGTGGGGGCGATGTTCCAGTTCTGACGATGGTCTGGGGCGGGGCGTGGCTACCCGGTGGGGAGCTTCTCCGCGCTCACGCCCCTCGTCGCTCCGTCGCGCGGTTGACACCCGCAGCGCGAACCCTCCACCATCGCGCGCCATGCGCGGCCACGCCCTCCTCTCCGTCACGCTCCTGCTCGCGGCGTGCTCCGACAGCACCACGCCCACCTTCGTCGACCCGCCCGACGCCGCGAAGGACGCCACGCTCGACGCGTCCGTACCCGACGCCACGCTCGACGCGCCCGCGCCCGACGTCGCCGCCGACCGCGCCGCGGGCGACGTCCCCCTCTTCGCCGACGGGGGATCGCAAACGCCCGTGTGCCGCGCGTGCGCCGCCCAGTCCGACTGCGGCGCCGACGGCGTCTGCGTGGCCGTCGCCACCGGGCAGCGCGCGTGCCTCCCGCGCTGCAACCCCGACGTCCCCGTGTGCCCCGGGCGCCTCCGGTGCGTGCGCGACGTGGCCCTCGCCGACGTGGCGGTGTGCGCGCCCATCGGGGGCTCGTGCTGCATCGACGGCGACGGCGATGGCTTCGGCGTGGGCGTCGGGTGCCGCGGCGCCGACTGCGACGACACCAGCGCCGCCCGCAACGCAGGAGCTTCGGAGGTGTGCGGCAACGGCGCCGACGACGACTGCGACGGGATGACCGACGAGGGCTGCGTCGACGCGGGGCCCGACGCGACGCCCGACGCCGCGCCCGATGCGGCACCCGACGCCGCGCCCGATGCGGCACCCGACGCTGCGCCAGACGCTGCGCCAGACGTGCCGCGCGAGGCCGGCGGCGCCTGCGACCCGGCCGTCGTCCGCTGGATCCTCCCGCCCGGCACCACCGGCGGCCCCGACTGCATCACCCGCGGCGGCGGCTACTGCGAGGGGACGGCGTACTGCTCCGGCGGGAGCTGCTACACCACGCCGCCCGGCGGCTGCGGCGAGCCCCACTGCGGCACGCTCCGCTGCAACGACGGGAGCTACGTGCGCGAGCGCTACTGCTCGGTTCGCGCCTCGTGCGAGGGCGGCTCGATCGTCGCGGGCGGGTTCACCTGGTGAGCTGACGCCGTCGCCGCGTGCGGTACGATCCGCGGCGCGATGTTCACCGACGCGGCGCCCGACGACCCCGACGAGCGGGCGCACTTCCAGGCCAGCGACCGCCTCCTCGCCTTCGAACCGCCGCCGCCTTCCGACGCGCTCCAGCAGGCCACCGCGGCCTTCTGCGAGGCCGTCGCCGCCGGCGAGGAGGCCGCAGTGCAGCGCGCCGCCGTGGGGGTGCTCGTCCCGCTCGTCGCGCACTTCCGCGTGCCGCCCGCGCCGGTTCGCGTGCTCGGCGTGCAGCCCCACCGGACGCGCGAGGGCGTCACCACCTACAAGCTCTACGGGGACTACACCTTCGAGACGAGGCGCATCCGGGTGTGGCTCCGCACGGCGATCCGCGAGCGCGTGTCGACGCCCCGCTCGCTCCTGAGCACGCTGCTCCACGAGTTCTGCCACCACGTCGACTGCACGTGCCTCGGGTGGCCCGAGACGCCCCACACGCGCGGCTTCTACCACCGTGTCGACCAGCTCTACCACCTCGCGCTCGCGACCCCCGAGGAGGCCCGGCGGCCGCTCCGCTGGGCGAAGGCCGGCGGGGTGTGGCGCGTCGACTGGGCCCGCTCGCGCACGGGGGGATCGTAGCGCCGCGGCGATGGCCCCCGCGCCCCGCCGTGGTGTATAGCGACCGCATGACGGACCTGTTCACCCGCGCGGAGCGCTGGCTCGCTGACGACCCCGACCCGATCACCCACGACGAGCTCCGCGGCCTCGTCGACCGGCGCGACGAGGCCGCCCTCGCCGACCGCTTCGGCGCGCGCCTGGAGTTCGGCACCGCCGGCCTCCGCGGCGTCCTCGGCGCCGGCCCCAACCGGATGAACCGCGCCGTCGTCATCCGAACCACCGCGGGCCTCTGCGCCTACCTCCGCGCCAACGTGCCCGACGCCGCCGGGCGCGGGGTCGTGGTGGGCTACGACGGGCGCCACATGAGCCGCCGCTTCGCGCTCGACGTCGCCGCCGTGCTCGGGGCCGCGGGGGTCACCGCGCACGTGTTCGAAGACGTCGCCCCGACGCCGCTCACGGCCTACGCGGTGAAGCACCTCGACGCCGCCGCGGGCGTGATGGTGACCGCGAGCCACAACCCCCCCGAGTACAACGGCTACAAGGTGTACTGGGGCAACGGCGCGCAGATCATCCCGCCGCAGGACGAGGGCATCGCCGCCGCGATCGACGCCATCCCCTCCGTGGCCTCCGTCGCGCGCGACGAGCACTCGCCGCACATCAAGCCCGTCCCCGCGGAGGTGACCGAGGCGTACCTCGCCGCGGTGCGCGCGCTCTCGCCGGCCCCCGAGCGCCACACGCCGCTCACGATGGTGTACACGGCGCTGCACGGCGTCGGGTCGGCCCTCGCGACGCTGGTCCTCGCGCGCTGGGGCGCCGTCCACCCGGTGCCCGAGCAGGCCGAGCCCGACGGGCGCTTCCCGACGGTGGCCTTCCCCAACCCCGAAGAGAAGGGCGCGCTCGACCTCTCCTTCGCGCTGGCGAAGCGCGTGGGGGCCGACGTGATCCTCGCCAACGACCCCGACGCCGACCGCCTCGCGGTGGCCGTCCCGCGCGGCGACGGCTGGGCGCAGCTCTCGGGCAACGACGTCGGCGTGCTGCTCGGCCACCACCTGCTCACCGAGGGCGACCCCTCGGGCGACCGCCTCGTGGCGATGTCGATCGTCTCGTCGCCGCTGCTCGGGGTCATCGCGAAGAGGCTCGGCGTCCGCTGCGAGGAGACGCTGACGGGCTTCAAATGGATCGCCAACCGCGCGATGGAGGTGGAGCGCGCGACCGGCGCCCGCTTCGTCTTCGGCTACGAGGAGGCGCTCGGCTACTCGGTGGGCCCGCTCGTGCGCGACAAGGACGGCGTGAGCGCGGCCTACGTGGCGGCCGGCCTCGCGGCGGCGCTCAAGACGCGCGGCGAGACGCTGGCGTCGCGGCTGGAGGCGATCCACCGGGAGTACGGCTTCTTCGCCTCGGGGCAGCGGAGCGTGACCGCGCGAGGCGCCGACGGGATGGCGGCGATCGCCGCGACGATGCGGGCCTTCCGCGAGAAGCCGCTGGCCGCGCTCGGGGGCCTCGCGGTGGTGGCGACGCGCGACTACCAGACGGGCCTGCGCACGGAGGCGGGCGGGGCTTCGACGCCGATCGGCCTGCCGCCGTCCAACGTGATCGCGTACGAGCTCGAGGGCGGGAGCCGCGTGATGCTCCGGCCGAGCGGGACGGAGCCGAAGATCAAGTTCTATTTCGACGTGCGCGAGGAGATCGCGGCGGGCGAGGGCTACGCGGAGGGCGCGGCGCGCGCGCAGCGGAAGCTCCAGGCGGCGGTGGAGGAGTTCACCCGCGAGTCGCAGGTGCGCGGTGGGCTGTAGTCAGAAGCGCGGGTCGTTGTAGGTGACGTCGTAGCCCGGGGCGCCGCCGGGCCGGGCCACGCGCGCGACGTCGCACTGCGCCCTGCCGTCGGCGCCGACGCGCACGCGCACGTCGGCGACGCGCCACATCGCGCCCACCATCGGGTTGGTCTCGCCCTCGAAGCGCGGCACCTCGTCGGGTGGCGCCCCGAAGGTCGCCACGCGCCTGCCCGCGCAGTACACGTTGACCAGCGGCCGCGCGCGCGTCCCCGAGAAGTTGTGGACCATCACGCGGTACGTGTCGCCGTTGCGCGGCGCGTCGACGTTGATGTTCTCGGGGACGCCGGTGGCCTTCGAGAGGTTGTTGTCGATGTCGAGCCGCGGGTTGGCGCACGACCCGAGCGCGCTCCACTCGGCGCCGTGCGGGCCGTTGACGCAGGCCGCGAGCGGCGAGGGCGCGTAGCCCCAGTCGGCGCGCGTCGCCGTGCTCCCGCGCAGCGTCGCCTCGCAGTTGTGCCACCCGCAGGCCGCCGGCGTCGGCGTGAACACGTCGCGCCCCATCGGGTACCACGACCCCCGGAAGCCCGGCCGCGAGAGGAAGAGGTCGAGGTCGACCGACTGGCTCTCCGGGTAGCACATCTCCACGCGCAGCCCCGGGCCCTCGACGTGGACGAGCCACGTGCACGACAGCGTGCGCCCCGAGGCCGTCACCACCACCAGCGTCACCCGGTAGTCGCCCGAGAGCAGCGGCCGCAGCGTCGCCGTCTCCGACGCGGCGCCGTCGAGCGTGAAGCTCGCGCGCGTCGAGAGCCGGTCGCAGGGCCCGCCCTCCACCGCCCACCGCCACGAGCGCGCGAGGCCCGGGTAGAAGTCCCGGCCGCGCAGCGGGTACGCGGCGAAGGGGGCGCCCGTCGGCACGCGGGGATCGTCGGCGCCGGGGCAGCGGAGCTCGCAGTCGGCCTGCTGCGAGCAGCCGTTGCAGAGGTTGTCGACGCCGTTGCACACGTCCGAGCGGGGGGTGATGCCGCCGAGGCAGGCGCCCCAGGTGCCGGTCATCTCGCACACCTGCGCGCCGTCGCGGCAGACGCCGACGCTGCGCCGGCCCGGCGGCCCGACGAAGCACGGCTGGACCGCCCCGGGCGCGCACGGGCAGCCCTCGTCGGCCATCCCGTCGCAGTCGTCGTCGTCGCCGTCACCGCACGTCTCCGCGGCGCCGCAGCGGTCGTCGACGGGCACGCAGCCCGCCTCGCGCGCGTCGGGGCGGTCGGCGACGTCGGGCACGTCGGGAACGTCGGGCGCGTCGGGGACGTCGGGGACCTCGGGCGCGTCGAGGACGTCGGGGGCCTCGGGGACGTCCGGCGGGCCGACGCGGAGGCCCGTGCGGGCGCCGCACGCGACGGCGAGGAGCCCGGCGACGAGGGGGAGGGGGGCGCGGCGCATCGGGCGGCTCAGCGCTTCTTCGTCGGGCTGCCGAGCTTCTCGTTGAGCGCGACGGCGTCCCGGATGAGCGCCCCGATCGCGTGCGGCACCGTCTCGCCCTCGCGGATCTTGAGGTGCTTCATCCGCTCGCCCTCGCCCTCGAGCGGGAGCCCGCGGTCGTCGAGCTCGCCGCCCCGCCAGAAGCCCAGCGTCACGTGCCCCTTCGCCGCCCGCAGGAACGCGAAGGGCCCCTCGTGCTCCCACACCGGCTGCGCCCACTTGATCGAGCCCGTCGCCCGCGGCGCCGCCTCGGCCACGAGCTCGCCGATCGCGTGCGCCACCTTCTGCTGCCACGGCTGGAGCTTCGACACGTACGACGCGATCGTCCGCCCCTTCACCGGCGACACCTTCGGCACCGCGCGGGCGGCCTCCTTCGCGGGTGCCTTCTTCGGCGCTGCCTTCTTCGCGGTGGCGCTCTTGGGCGCGGCCTTCTTCGGCGCAGCCTTCTTCGTGGCGGGTGCCTTCTTCGGCGCAGCCTTCTTCGTGGCGGGTGCCTTCTTCGGTGCGGTCTTCTTCGCGGTGGCCATGACGATCCTCCTCGACGCGCGGCGACGGTAGTGCCGCCCGCGCTCGCAGCGCAACCTCCCGACCGGCGCCCCCGACGCGCGGAGGAAATTGACGCGCGGCGCCGCGGGACGTAGCGTCCGCCCCCCTCCCGACGACCCCGACCCGAGGCGCCCCTTCGATTATGTACCGTGTGACGGAAGAGCTTCGTTTCTGCTACGGCCACCGGCTGATGGAGTACGAGGGCCCCTGCGCCCGGCTCCACGGGCACAACGCCCGCGTCGAGGTCGAGCTCTCCTCGCGCTCGCTCAACCGCCTCGGGTTCGTCGTCGATTTCTACGACGTCGAGCGGGCCGCCCGCGACTGGCTGATGGCCACCTTCGACCACCGGCTCCTCCTGCGCGACGACGACCCCGTCATCCCGCACCTGCGCGCCGCCGGGGAGGCCTTCGTCGCCCTGCCCTTCAACCCCTCCGCCGAAAACCTCGCGCGCATGGTCTTCGACCGCCTCAAGGCGCAGGGCGTGCCCGTGACGGCCGTCCGGTTCTTCGAGACGGAGACCTCCGTCGCCACGTACGTCGAAGACCCCTGAGCGCGGGCCGTGCGCGGGCGCCGGCGGCGGAATTGCCCGTTCCGTGCCGGGCCGCGGGGGTGGTAGCGTCGTCGGACTCGATGGCGCCGGGAGACGAAATCGCGGGCCGCTTCGTCCTCGACGCGGTGGCCAACGCGGGCAGCATCACGACGCTCTACCGCGCGCACGACCGCGGCACCGGCGAGACCGTCGCCCTCAAGGTGATGGGGGGCCTCGAGGGCTCCGACCTCGTGCGCTTCTCCCGCGAGGCGCGGCTGCTGGCCGAGCAGCACCACCCGGGCATCGTCCGCTACATCGCCCACGGCGTCACCCCGCAGGGCGCCCCGTGGCTCGCGATGGAGTGGCTCGACGGCGAGACGCTCAGCCAGCGCGTCGACCGTGGCGCGCTCGCCGTCGAGGACGCGCTCACGGTCGCGTCGCACGTCGCCGCCGCGCTCTGCGAGCTGCACCGGCTCGGCGTCGTCCACCGCGACATCAAGCCCTGCAACCTCTTCCTCCCGGGCCGCGACGTCGCCCGCGTCAAGGTGCTCGACCTCGGCATCGCGCGCGTCCCGTCGCTCGCCCGCCGCTCCACCACGCGCGTCGGCACCATCCTCGGCACGCCCGGCTACATGGCCCCCGAGCAGGTGCGCGGCGCCGCGGAGATCGACGCCCGCGCGGACGTCTTCGCCCTCGGCTGCGTCCTCTTCGAGTGCGTCACGGGCCGCCCCGCGATCGACGGCGACACCATCGAGTCGCTCCTCGGCCGCACGCTGCTCGAGGACTGCCCGCGCCTCGCCGCGCTCGTCCCCGACGTTCACCCCGCCCTCGACGAGCTCGTCGCCCGCATGGTCGCCCGCGACCCGGCCGACCGCCCCGCCGACGGCGCCGCCGTGGTCCGCGCGCTCGAGCCCTTCGCCGCCCTCCTCGCGCAGCGCCCGTCGCGCCCCACGGGCCTCTCCGCCGCCGCCGCGGCCGCCGTCGCCGTCGCCTCCGACCCGTCGCTCACGGCCCCCGCGCTCGGCCCCGCGCCCGCGCTCGACACCGTCCCCGGCGGCCGCGGCGACACGATGGAGGAGGACGCGCCCACCACGCCGCCGGCCCCGATCACCGAGTGCCTCGGCGACGGCGAGCGGCGGCTCCTCTCCGTCGTGCTCGTCGCCACCGAGGACGCCGCCGACGAGGGCCTCACGCCGCTGCGCATCGCGGCCGAGTCCTTCGGGGCGCAGTTCGAGTCGCTCTGGCGCGGCATGGCGATGGTGGTGGTGCGCGCGAGCGGGGCCGCCACCGACCAGGCCGCCCGCGCCGCGCGCTGCGCGATCGCGCTCCGCACGCTCGCCCCCACGGCCACCGCATCGCTGGCCACCGGGTGGGCCCAGGAGTCGGGCCACGGGGCCATCGGCGAGGTGATCGACCGCGCCTCCGAGCTCCTCCACCACGCGCACCAGACCGCGCCCGAGACGCCCGGCGCGCCGCGGCCGGTGCGCATCGGCGAGGTCGACGCGGGCCTGCTCGACGCGCGCTTCGAGGTGCACCGGGCGAGCGCGGGCTACGAGCTCGTCGGCGAGCGCGCGGTGGTCGAGACGGCGCGGCCCCTCCTCGGGCGGCCGACGCCGTTCGTCGGGCGTCGCCGCGAGATGGCGACGCTGCTGGCCACGCTCGAGGAGTGCGTCGAGGAGCCCGTCGCCCGCGCCGTGCTGCTCACCGGCGCCGCGGGCATGGGGAAGTCCCGCGTCCGCCACGAGTTCGAACGGGCCGCCGCCGCGCGCGTGAAGGACCTCGAGGTGTGGTCGCTCCGCGGCGACCCCGAGCGCGTCGGCGCGCCCTTCGCGCTCGTCGCCGCCCTCGTCCGCGACCTCGCGGGATTCGCCCCCGGAGACCGCATCGCCGTGCGGCGCCAGAAGCTCCGCGCGCGCGTCGGGCGCACGGTGGCCGCGGCCGACCGCCAGCGGGTGACCGACTTCCTCGGCGAGCTGGCCGACACGGGCTTCGCCGACGCCGACAACGTGCGCCTCCGCCTCGCGCGCCTCGACTCCGCGCTGATGACCTCCGAGGTGCGGCGCGCCTGGGTCGACCTCGTCGCCGCCGAGTCCGCCGCCCACCCGCTCCTGCTCGTCGTCGAAGACCTCCAGTGGGGCGACGCGCCCTCCGCGCGCCTGCTCGACGCGGCCCTCCGCGCGCTCGGCGAGCGGCCGCTGATGGTGCTCGGCGTCGGGCGCCCCGAGCTCCATGAGGTGCTCCCGCAGCTCTGGGTCGAGCGCGGCGCCCAGGAGGTTCGCGTCAGCGCCCTCTCCCGCAAGGCCGTCGAGGCCCTCGCGCGCCACGCCCTCGGCGAGCGGCTCGACGGCCCCACGCTCGCCCGCCTCGTCGAGCGCGCCGACGGCAACGCCTTCTACCTCGAGGAGCTCGTCCGCTCGGTCGCCGCCGGCCGCGGGCTCTCGCTCCCGGGCACCGTCCAGGCGATGGTGCACGCGCGCCTCGGCGCCCTCGACCCGGCCGCGCGCCGGGTGCTCCGCGCCGCGAGCATCTTCGGCGAGCGCTTCTGGCGCGACGGCGTCTCCACCCTGCTCGGCGAGGGCGCGGCCGGGCGCACGCCCGAGTGGCTCGCCTCCCTCGACGACCGCGAGCTCATCGTCCCCGTCCCCGACGGGCGCTTCACCGGCGACCAGGAGTACGCCTTCCCCAACCCGCAGGTGCGCGACGTCGCCTACGGGATGCTCACCGACGCCGACCGCATCCTCGGCCACCGCCTCGCCGCCGCGTGGCTCGAGCGCAACGGCGAGTCCGACCCCGCGGCCGTCGCCGAGCACCTCGAGCGCGGCGGCTCGCTCGCCCGCGCGGTGGAGAAGTACGTCGACGCCGCCCGCCGCGCCCTCGACGCCGGCGAGCTCGGCAGCGTGCTCGCGCGCGCCGAGCGCGGGGTCGCCTGCGGGGCCGCCGGCGCGAGCCTCGCGACGCTCCTGCGCTTGCAGGCCGAGGCCCACCGCTGGCGCGGCGACAACGCCGACACCGTGCGCTGCGGCGCGGAGGCGGCGCGGGCGCTGCCGCAGGGGAGCGCGGAGTGGTTCCTCGCGCTGCGCGAGTCGGTGGTGGCGTGCGGACGTCTGGGCGACCGCGAGGCCCTCGCCGCGATCTCCGCCCCGCTGCGCGCCCCCGCCCCGTCGCCCGCCGCGCGCGCGGCCCACGCCTCGGCCCAGTCGGCCGCCGTCGTCGCGTGCCTCGAGGCCGCCTCGCCGCGCCTCGCCCGCGAGGTCAACGCCGCCCTCGCCGAGCCCTCCCCCGGCGACCCGACCGACCTCCGCGGCGACGTGCTGCGCGCCCGCGCCGCCGTGGCCCGCGCCGACGGCGACCTCGAGCTCAACCTCGCCCTGCTCGACGAGGCCGCGCGGCGCTTCGAAGAGTCTGGCAACCTCCGCGAGATGTGCGGGCTGCGGGTGTCGGTGGGCCGCGGGCGCCAGCTCCTCGGGATGCACCAGCGCTCGCTCGGGCCCCTGCGCGAGGCGCGGGCGGCGGCGCGGCGCCTCGGGCTCCACCACGTCGCGGCCGTCGCCGAGGTCCACCTCGCGGCCGCCCACCTCATCGAGGACGCCCTCGACGAGGCCCGCGGCGCCTGCGACCGCGCGATCGAGGCCTTCACCCGCCACGGCAACCGCCGCCTCGCGGGCCTCGCGCGGGTCACCCGGTGCCGCGTCGCCACGGCCCTCCTCGACCTCGACCGCGCGGTGGTCGAGGGCGAGCGCGCGATCCAGCTCCTCGAGCCCGACCCGGCCGACCAGGCGGTCGCCTGCGCCGCGGCCGCGGAGACCTCCCTCTCGCTCCGCGACGCCGCGGGCGCGCTGGCCCTCTCCGAGCGCGCCCTGGTGCTGCTCGGGGCCGCGGAGGTGCAGTGCCTGGAGGACGCCTTCGTCCACCTCGTCCACGTCGACGCGCTCACCCTGGCCGACCGCCACGACGCCGCCCGCGCGGTGGTGTCGCTCGCCCACACCCGGCTGATGGCGCGCGCCAACCGCATCCGCACGCCAACTTTGCGCGACAGCTACCTCACGGCCATCCGCGAGCACGCGCGGGTGGTGACGCTCTTCGGCCAGGGCAACTCGCCGGTGGAGAGCACGCTGTTCTGAGCGCGCGAGGGCCTTGACGCCGCCCCCCGCCCGCGGCGACACCTCGCGGCGTGAACCTCCAGGACCTCGTCCGCTTCCTCCTCCCGCGGGAGGACCATTTCTACGACTACCTCGAGCGCCAGGCCGCCGCCGCCAGCGCCGGTGCGAAGGCCCTCGCGCGGCTGCACGAGCCGGGGGTGACCGTCGCCGCCGTGCGCGACGCCGTGCAGGCCCACGAGCACGAGGGCGACAAGGTGGTGCACGAGATGGAGGACGCGCTCGCCCGCACCTTCGTCACCCCGATCGACCGGGAGGACCTCCAGCGCCTCTCGGCCCAGCTCGACGACGTGCTCGACCTCGCCAACGGCACCGCCCGCGCGTGCGTGCTCTACGGCGTCGAGCGGCCCACGCCGCCGATGCTCGCGCTCGTCGACCTGCTCGGCAAGGCGACGCGGCTGCTCGAGGAGGCGATGCCCAAGCTCCGCCGCCACGAGTACGCCGAGCTGATGGAGGCCGCCCGCGCGGTGCGGCAGGTGGAGAAGGACGCCGACGCGATCTTCCGCGACGCGATCAGCGCGCTCTTCCGCGATGACGCGGTCGACGCCCGGCGCATGCTCCGCGAGAAGGAGGTGCTCGAAGACCTCGAGAACGCCATCGACCAGTGCGAGCACGTCGGCGAGACCCTGGCCAACCTCGCGGTGAAGCATGGTTAGCCTGCTCGTGACGGTGGTCGTGGTGGCCATCGTCTTCGACTACATCAACGGCTTCCACGACGCGGCCAACGCGATCGCCACGGTGGTCTCCACCGGCGTCCTGCCGATCCGCACGGCGGTGATGATCGCGGGCGTGCTCAACTTCGTCGGCGCGGTCACCGGCACCGCCGTCGCGAAGACCATCGCCTCGGGCTTCGCCGACGCGCGCGTCGTCTCGCAGCCCGTCGTCCTCGCCGCCCTCCTCGGCGCCATCGTCTGGAACCTCTTCACCTGGTGGCGCGGCATCCCCTCGAGCTCGTCGCACGCGCTCGTCGGCGGCCTCGCCGGCGCGGTCGTCGCCCACGCCGGCGTCGACGCCTTCCGCTGGGAGGCGCTCGGCAAGAAGGTGCTCGTCCCGCTGGTGGTCTCGCCCACCCTCGGGTTCTTCATCGCCTTCTGGGTGATGATCGCCCTCTACTGGATCTTCCGCCGCACGCGCCCCGCCCGCGTCCACTCGATCTCGCGCCGCCTCCAGCTCCTCTCCGCGGGGATGATGGCCTTCTCCCACGGCTCCAACGACGCGCAGAAGTCCATGGGCGTCATCACCCTCGCGCTCGTCTCCTTCGCGGCCGCGGGCCACGCCGGCGGGATCCCGGCCTGGGTGCTCCCGGCGCGCGACGGACACGTCCCCTTCTGGGTGGTGCTCGCCTGCGCCACCGCCATCGGCCTCGGCACCATGGCGGGCGGCCAGAAGATCATCAAGACGATGGGGACGAAGATCATCCACATCTCGCCGCTCCAGGGCTTCGCCGCGGAGACCGCCGGCGCGGCCACCATCCTCGCGGCCAGCCATTTCGGCGTGCCCGTCTCCACCACCCACTGCATCAACGCCTCGATCATGGGCGTCGGCGCGTCGAAGCGCATCTCCGCGGTGCGCTGGGGCGTCGCGGGCAACATCCTCGTGGCGTGGGTGCTCACGCTCCCGATGAGCGCGGCCGTGGCCTTCGCCGCGATGCTCGTGCTCGACCGGATTTTCTAGCTCACACGTCGAGCACGACGCGCAGGCGCGCCTTGCCCTCGCGGACGCGGGCGACGGCGTCGTTCACCTGCGCCATCGGCATGCGCTCGGTGATCGGGGCGATACCGCGCTCGGCGGCGAGCGAGAGCATCCGGCGCATCGTCGCGGGCGAGCCCACCACGCTGCCGGTGACGCGCTTCTGCTCGTCGAGCAGCGGGTCGACGCCGAGCGTGAGCGGCTGCGACGGGACGCCGATGAGGCACAGCGTCCCCTCGAGGTCGAGCACCTTCATCCACGCGTCCCAGGGGAGGTTGGCGTGGGTGGTGACGAGCAGCAGATCGACCGCGTTGGCGGGGAGCGCGCCGCGCGCGTCGAGCAGCTCGGCGGCCCCGAGCGAGCGGGCGAGGTCCTTCTTGGTGAGGTCGGGGTCGAAGGCCACCACCTCGGCGCCGAGGGCCGCGGCGAAGCGGACGGCCATGTGCCCGAGGCCCCCGAGGCCCACCACGCCGACGCGCTTGCCCGCGCCCGCGCCGAGCCGCTCGAGCGGAGAGAACACCGTCAGCCCCGCGCAGAGGAGCGGCGCCGCGGTGGCCGCGTCGAGGCCCGCCGGGAGTTCGAAGGCCCACCGCGAGTCGACGCGGACGCGCGTGGCGAAGCCCCCCTGACGCCCGACGCACGTGCGCACCTTGCCGCCGGTGCAGAGGTGCGAGCGCTCGGAGGTGCACGCCGGGCAGCGGCCGCACGCGCCGGCCTGCCAGCCGACGCCCACCAGCGCGCCCATCGGGACGACCGCGTCGGGCCCGCGCGCGATGACGCGGCCCACCACCTCGTGGCCGGGGATGAGCGGTCGCTTCACCTCGCCCCAGTCGCCGTCGAGCAGGTGGACGTCGCTGTGGCAGACGGAGCAGTGCGCGACGGCGACGTCGACGTCAGGGCCCGCGGGCGGCCCCGGGTCGGGGAGCTCGACGGGCTCGAGCGCGGTGCGGGGGGAGTGCTGGGCCCAGGCGTGGATCGTGGCGGACATAGGAGTCGTGGGGCCGCGGAGGGTGCGCGCGTTGGGGCGCCGCACGCAAGGGTCGAGGCGCCCGCGGCGTGTGAGCCGCAGGAAAGGGTTGACGAAAGGGCCCGATGAAGGTCCCATCGGCCGCGACGGTTTCTCCGGTTCCCGACCGCCGCCACGTGCGACGAGTACGGCGGCGCCGGTGCTGGCATCGCCTCGGCGGGCGGCGCCTCGCCGCGCGTCGGGTCCGCCGGGTGCGCCGTCCCCCACACAAGGAGCCGAGATCGCTTATGTCGCAACGATGGTCCTACGCACTCCTGGCCGTTCTGATCGGCTGCAGCAACAGCCCCACGGGCCCGGGTCCCACGGACGCAGACACCGACGCCGCCGACGCCACCCCGACGGACAAGGGCGGTGACGACGTCGCCGACGCAGGCGGCCAGGACGCCGCCGACGCTGGCCGGGACGCCGCGGACGCTGGCGGCACCGACGCCTCCGACGTTGGCGGCACCGACGCTTCGGACGCTGGCGGCACCGACGCCTCCGACGCGGGCGGCGTGGACGCAGCGGACGCTGGCGGCACCGACGCTACGGATGCCGGTGGCGCCGACGCTGCCGACGCTGGCGGCACCGACGCCTCCGACGCGGGCGGCGCGGACGCGGCGGACGCGCGGGTCGACATGTGCCCGGCGTCGCGCGCGACGATCACGCTGCCCGGCACGCCGATGAACATCATGGCGACCACGAGCGGCGCGAGTCAGGTCGCCTCGACGACCTGCCAGTCGAACGCGGGCGGCCCCGAGCACGTGTACACGCTCACGGTCACCGAGCGCACCCTCGCGACGATCTCGACCGACAACATGGGGACGGGCTTCGACACCGTCCTCTCGCTGCGCCGCACGTGCAACACCGCCTCCTCCGAGGTGCTCTGCAGCGACGACGCGTCGGGTGCGTCCGTCTCGCTCTCGTCGCGGCTCCGCGGCGTCCTCGAGCCCGGGACGTACAGCCTCATCGTCGACGGCTACAACACCGCGATGGGGACCTACGTGCTGAGCGCGATCGGCGCGCCGCCTGCGGCCAACGGCGCCTGCGCCGGGGCCCTCGCGCTCACCACCGCGGGCCTCACGGGCCAGAACCTCGCCGGCGCGCTGACCGCGCCGACCACCTGCGTCACCGGCGGAAGCGGCCAGCTCTACTACACGGTCACCGTGCCGGCGACGACCCAGGCCACCGTCCGCGTGACGCCCACCGGCACCTCGCCCACGTGGACGCCCGTGGTCCGCGTGCTCGACTCGTGCGACGCGACCTCGTGCGCGGGCAACGCCACCGGCTCGGCCGGGATGCCCGCGTCGATCACCTTCGCCAACAGCGGGGCCACCTCCCGCACCTACGTCGTCTCGGTGAACGCCAACTCCGCGGGCGTCCTCTCGGGCACCTTCGACCTCGCCCTCACGACCGCGATGATCCTGCCGGGCGCCTCGTGCGCGATGGCCATCGACGTGCCCGCGGGCATGGGCCGCACGGGCGAGAGCACCACGGGCGGCGGCCCCGCGAGCACGGTGTGCCAGACGAGCGCCGGGGCCCAGCGCTGGTATCGCGTGTCGATCCCCGCGGGCCAGCGGCTCACCACCACCGTGACCCCCGCGGCGGCCAGCGGGCGCAGCGCGGTGGTGCGCTACCTCGACGCCTGCGACGCGACCGTTTGCACCGCCTCGACCGCCGGCGTCACGAACATGCCCTCGGCGCTCGGCGTCAACAACCCCCGCTCGAGCGCCCGCACGGTCTACGTCTCGGTGAGCAGCGACAGCGCCGCGACGCCGCTCTCCTTCGACCTCGCGACCGCCGTCGCGCCGGTGGTGTCGACGAGCGCCTGCGACGTGTCGGCCTCCCTGGCCGACGGGGCGCCCGTGATGGGCGACACGGCCCTCGGCGTCGCCCGCCCGACCCGCTGCTCCACCGCCGACCTGGGCCCCGAAGTCTTCTACACGGTGGTGGTGCCCGCGCAGCGGCGCGTGTCCGTGGTGGCCCAGCCCGCCTCGGGCGCGACGTGGCGCCCGCGCCTCCGTGGTCTCACCGGCTGCGCGGCGACGGGCTGCTTCAACAGCACCGTGGCGACCGCCGACGGTGGCCCGGCCACGATGGCCCTCGACAACCCGACGCACCTGCCGCGCACCATGGTGGTCTCGGTCTCGCCGACCACCACCGCGGCGGGCGGGCCGTTCACGATCACGGCGACGGCCGCTGCCCTCCCGACGCCGCCGGTGCCGTACTTCGCGTTCTCGACGATCGCGGCGGCGTGCGACGACGTGTCGTCGGGCGCGACGGTGGCGCCGGCGGACGGCTGGTCGGACGACTCGGCGAGCGCGCTCGCGGCGCTGCCCTTCACCTTCCGCTTCTTCGGGGAGGACGAGACGCACTTCTCGGTCACGTCCAACGGCTTCGCGCAGCTCTGGCCCTCGGCCACCGGGACGCCGAGCACGGCCTACTCGAACACGGGCATCCCCAACAACGGCACGCCCAACAACTTCGTCGCGCCCTTCTGGGACGACTTCACCACGGTCGACGCGATGACCACCACCGTCCGCACCGCGACCGTCGGCACCGCGCCCAACCGCCGCTTCGTCATCGCGTGGAACAACTGGCGCACCCTCAGCGGCACCGCCGCCACCGAGCGCATCACCTTCCAGGCGAAGCTCTTCGAGACCACCGGCGTGATCGAGTACCACTACTGCTCGATCACCCCGACCACCACCCGCGCCAACGGCGACTCGGCCACGGTCGGCGCCGAGGACGCGATGGGCACGCGCGGCAACCTCATCTCGCAGGACTACCCGAACACCCTCACCACCGGCGTCGGCTTCCGCCTCACCCCGCCGTGACCGCGGGCTGACCCGCTCCCCCCCAGCGGGGCGCCCGGCGCATCGCCCGGGCGCCCCACGTTCACCCCTCGACCCGCTTCACGGAAGTACCCCCCGGCGTTCAGCCGGTGGCCATCTCGTAGCGCGTGCGGGCGCTGCTCCGGTAGTAGTCCCGGAGCTCCTCGACCATGCGCGCGAGGCGCCCGCCGCGGAGGTGGCGGCGCTCGAGCGACTGCGCGTAGCGGGCGGCGAGGCGGTGGGCGTCGCGGTAGCGGCGGCCGCGCGGGGTGTCGGGCGCGTCGTGGAAGGCGGCGCGTTCGAAGAGCGCGCGGCGCAGGAGCCCCGAGCTGCGGTGGACTTCGCCCGGCGCCCGGTGGAGCGCGCGCTGGAGGAGCGCGAGGGCGAACTTGTCGACGTCGGCCTGCACCTCGAGCTCGAGCTGCGAGACGCCGCGCCCGCGCTCGGCGCGCCACGCGAGGAGCGTGAAGTGGCTGACGCCCTCGACCGCCGCGCACCACGCGTCGAAGCGTGGGAGGCCCGCGACGGCCTCGCCGGCGAGCGCGCGGAGGACGTCGTCGGAGAGGCACACGGCGACCGAGAGGGCGCCGGGCGCGTCGTCGACGAGCACGACCTCGTGGCGGTGGGCGTCGGGGTCGCGGGCGTCGAGGGGGCGGACGAAGTCGCTCACGTCGTGGGCGACGTCGAGGCGGTAGAGCGACGCGAGGTGGCGCTGAAGCGCGCCGAGCGCCCCGGGCGCCGTCATGCCGATCCGCCGTCCTTCACGGGGAAGACCCCGCGGAGGCAGAGCTCCTCCGCCGCGCGCGCGCTGCCCGCGCCCTTCCAGCGGTCGTAGAGGGCGACGATCGACTTCGTCACGGCCCCGAGGCACTGCGCCTCCGCCACCTCGGCCACCACGTCCACGAAGCGCGGGAACTGCTCGCCGAGCTCGGCCAGCGCCACGGGCTCCGAGACCTCCGGCGCGCGCGCCAGCGCCGCGGCCTCGCGGTAGGCGAACGACCCCATCCGCGCGTAGAGCCCGGCGTCCACCTGGTGCCGCGTGGCGTGGTCGCCGAAGAGGCCCGAGAGGCACAGGGCGCCGTCGCCCACGGCCTGGAGCGCGGCGCAGCGAGCGTGGGCGGGCGCGGCGAGCGCCTCGTCGAGGAGAACCACCAGCGGCCGGTCGAGGAAGGGCGCCTCCGCGCGGGCCGAGCATGTCGCCAGCACCCCGGCGACGTAGCTCGCCGTCTCCGGCGCCGCGCGCACCCGCCTCTTGCGCATCGCGGTGATCACCAGGCCCTCGAACCAGTCGCCCAGGTCGCTGCAGGTCTCGATCTTCGTCATCGCGTCGCCTCCTTCCGAGGCCGCGGCGTCGACCGTCGACGCCACGGCGTCTCTGTCTCTGTATCTACCAGGGCAGAAACGGCCGACGCACGAAGCCGGCGCCCCGCCGACCGGCGACGAAACACCCCCGAAATCACCTCGAATCGCGCGCTCCCAGCGGCCCCTGGCAGACCTACATCGCGAGTGCCAACACCGTGACAACCCGTGGGGATTCGGAATCGCGTCCCCCGGTTCGGGCCCCCCTTGACACCCCCGCGGGTGCGTTTATCTTCCGCGCCGCTCCTGGCAGTTGACCCGAGGGAGTGCCAGCAAAACGCTCGAGACCGTCTCCGCGCCGCCATGGCTTGCCGCCGCGCGAACGAGTCCCCGTGCGCTGGCGCTCGCCTTCATGGCGTCGCGCGGGAGCGGAGCGTCCTTCCGAGTCCACCCACCGCCCGCGCCGCGGGCACAGCCGAAACCACACGGAGAAGACCATGAAGATTCGTCCCCTTCACGACCGCATCCTCGTCAAGCGCCTCGAGGCCGAGCAGCGCACCAAGGGCGGGATCATCATCCCCGACAGCGCCAAGGAGAAGCCCATCGAGGGCGAGGTGATCGCGGTCGGCGCGGGCAAGGTGACCGAGGACGGCAAGGTCCACGCCCCCGCGGTCAAGGCCGGCGACAAGATCCTCTTCGGCAAGTACTCGGGCACCGAGGTGAAGATCGACGAGGTCGAGCACCTGATCATCCGCGAGGAGGACATCCTCGGGATCGTCGAGCGCTGAGCGCCGCCCCAGAAGCTTCACGGAAACGCTGAGAAGAAAGACCCAAGAGGAGATACGAAGATGGCCGCCAAGGAAATCGTCTACCAGGAGTCCGCCCGCAAGTACGTCCTTCACGGGGTCGACGCCCTCGCCAACGCGGTGAAGGTCACCCTCGGGCCCAAGGGCCGCAACGTGGTGATCGAGAAGTCGTTCGGGTCGCCGGTGGTGACCAAGGACGGCGTCACCGTCGCGAAGGAGATCGAGCTCGAGAACAAGTTCGAGAACATGGGCGCCCAGATGGTGCGCGAGGTCGCTTCGAAGACCTCGGACACCGCGGGCGACGGCACCACCACCGCCACCGTGCTGGCCCAGGCGATCTTCCGCGAGGGCTCGCGCCTCGTGGCCGCCGGCCACAACCCGATGGAGATCAAGCGCGGCATCGACAAGGCCGTCGAGACCATCGTCGCGGCCCTGAAGGACCTCGCCAAGCAGACGCAGGACCCGAAGGAGATCACCCAGGTCGGCACCATCTCGGCCAACGGCGACAACACCATCGGCGAGCTGATCGCGAAGGCGATGGAGAAGGTCGGCAAGGAGGGCGTGATCACGGTCGAGGAGGCGAAGTCCGCCGAGACGACGCTCGACGTGGTCGAGGGCATGCAGTTCGACCGCGGCTACCTGTCGCCCTACATGGTGACGGACACCGAGCGCATGGAGGCCGTGCTCGAGGACGCCTTCATCCTCATCTCGGAGAAGAAGATCTCCAACATGAAGGACCTGCTCCCGGTGCTCGAGGGCATCGCGCGGCAGCAGAAGCCCCTGCTCATCATCGCCGAGGACGTCGAGGGCGAGGCCCTGGCGACGCTCGTCGTCAACAAGCTCCGCGGCACGCTCCAGTGCGCGGCCGTCAAGGCCCCGGGCTTCGGCGACCGCCGCAAGGAGATGCTCAAGGACATCGCGATCCTGACCAACGGCCAGGTGATCTCCGAGGAGCTCGGCGCCAAGCTCGAGAACGTGACCCTGAGCGACCTCGGCCGCGCCAAGCGCGTCAAGATCGACAAGGACAACACCACGATCATCGACGGCGCCGGCTCGGAGGACAAGATCAAGGCCCGCGAGCGCGAGATCAAGGCCCAGATCGAGAACACCACCAGCGACTACGACCGCGAGAAGCTCCAGGAGCGCCTCGCGAAGCTCGCGGGCGGCGTGGCGGTGATCAAGGTCGGCGCCGCGACCGAGGTCGAGATGAAGGAGAAGAAGGCCCGCGTGGAGGACGCCCTCAACGCGACCCGCGCGGCCGTCGAGGAGGGCATCGTCCCCGGCGGCGGCGTGGCGCTCATCCGCCTCTCGTCCGCGCTCGACAACCTCAAGCTCAACACCGAGCAGACCTTCGGCGCGTCGATCATTCGCCGCGCCTGCGAGGAGCCCCTCCGCCAGATCTCGAACAACGCGGGCGTCGAGGGCTCGATCGTGATCAACAAGGTGCGCGAGGGCTCGGGCTCCTTCGGCTACAACGCCGCGACCGACACCTACGGCGACCTCCTCGCCATGGGCGTCATCGACCCCGCCAAGGTGGTCCGCTGCGCGCTCCAGAACGCGGCCTCCGTCTCGGGCCTGATGCTCACCACCGAGGCCCTCGTCGCCGAGCGGCCGAAGGACGAGAAGAAGGCGGCCGGCGGCCACGCGGGCCACGGCCACGGCGGCGACATGGACTTCTGAGAGTCCGTAGAGCTCCAGCCCCCTCCTGAAGTCACGGGCGCCCGGCGCGTTGGTTCTGTCGACCACCGCCGGGCGTCGGTGCATTTCGGGCGACACTCACGCGCGGCCCTGTACTAGGTTCGCGCGCAATGCGGGCCCTCGCCCCTGCCACCCTCCTGGCATTGCTCTCCGCCTGCGAGGCGACCGCGCCCACGGGTCCGCGCACGCGCACGGTGGCCAACTCGCGCCGCGCCCCTGGGGCCGCGCGCGGGGGACGTCGCGCCGGCAACCCCCCGCCGGTCGACTCGGTGCGCCAGTGCCCCGCGGGCACCTCGCGGGCGCTCTCGCGCTACCGGGCCAACCGCACGCTCCACTTCGGGCCGCTCTGCACGGACGTCTTCAACGGGCGCTTCTCCGCGGTGATGGCGACGGGGACGGAGTCCGAGGCGAGCGACGTGTGGGTTCTCTTCCACGACCCGCGCGGCGACGAGGTGCACCGGGTGATGCGCTTCCCGGTGGGGGCCCACATCAACTTCGGGCGCGTCGTGCAGGGCTGGGTGTACCTCCTCGGTCGCTCCAACGCGCTCGAGGACATGCCCGCGGGCGCGCAGCTCCTCACGCTCTTCCCCCTGCCGCGGCCGGGTGACAACAGCCCGCCCGAAGTGGGGCTCCTCTCGCCGCTCGAGACGCCGCTCCTGCGCGCCTCCGACGTCGACGACCTCGACCGACGTCTCGCTTTCCCGATGCCCCCGCGCGACCCCTCGGCGCGCGAGGCCGAGCGCACCATCGCGGACGTCGCCCGCGCAGGCCCCAACACCCTGCTCGACCACCTGAGCCCCGAGGGGGCGCCGACGTTGCGGGCGTGGCAGGTGGGGATGTTCCAGGAGACCGACTACATCTCGCCGCAGGGCGACCCGGCGTCGCCGCGGCTGGCCAACGCGATGACGCTCCTGCGCGGGGTGGCCGAGTCGATGGACTGCGCCCGCGGCGACCGCTGCGTGGCCCGCACCGACCGCGCGCTCGAGCCCGGGGCCGCGCCGGGGCAGGTCTTCCTCCGCTACGAGGGCCAGCGGGTGATCGTCGCGGCCCTCCTCGCGCCCGCGCCCCCGGCCGTGCGCCAGGGCAACACCGAGGCGCGCATCTCCTGGGGCGCCGAGGAGCGCGGCAACGCCGACGACCGCGCGCTCGCCGAGTCGCTCACGCTCGACGGCACCGTGCAGGGCGACGTGGTCTCGTCGACGCGCGGCGAGGCGAAGGCCGTCGCCTTCCAGGTCGCGCGCGCCACGGGCGGAGCGGAGTCGCGGCTCTACGTGATCGAGCCGGGCCACGCGCCGCGGCCCTACGTCGACCGCTCGATCGGCGCGGTGACGCTCGGGTCGGCGGAGATCCATTTGCGCGACTACGAGCGCGACGGCGGCGTCGAGCTGGTGACCTTCGCGCAGGGGCGGGACAACACCCCGGTGTTCTCCGTGGCGAGCGTGCAGGCGCCGCCGACGGTGGCCCAGCACGACCTCGCCCACCGGCTCGACATGCACAGGGTGGCCTTCGGCGCGCCCGACCTTCGCACCCTCGACGCGCGTCTGCGGGGCTTCCGCGGCGACCCGGCCGACCGCGACACCGCGTGCGGCGTGCTCGAGCGCGTGGCCGGCGGCGACGCGCGCGCCTTCCTCCAGGCGACCGGCGGCGTGCTCGCGACGATCACCTACCGCGAGGCGGGCCAGCCCCTGCGCGGCGCCCCGTCGCGCGTCCAGCGGCGCGAGCTCCAGCAGCGGGGGACGGCGGCGCTCGGTCCCTTCGCCAACGTCCGCTGCGCCGACCTCACCTGCGACTGGAGCCAGAGCCTCTGCCGCCTCCCCGGCGACGACGACCGCGGGGTGCTCTGGTTCGCCGACGGCGGGCGCCGCATCGCGGCGGTATCCCTGCGGGAGGGCCAGTGAACGGCGACCCCTTCGTCTTCGACGACGCCGTCTTCGACGTCGACGACTACCTCTACTTCTACGACGAGACCCTCCGCGCGGAGAACACCCCCGCCCAGGTCGATCGTGTCGTCGCCGAGCTCGCCCTCGGCCCCGGCGCGCGCGTGCTCGACCTCGGCTGCGGCCACGGGCGCCACGCGCTCGAGCTCGCGCGCCGCGGGCACGTCGTGACGGGGGTTGACCGCGTGGCGGGCTTCGTCGAGCGGGCGGGCGTCGAGGCGTCGCTCGTCGGCGTCGACGCCACGTTCATCCACGGCGACATGCGCGAGCTCCCCTACGACGCGGCCTTCGACGCGGCGGTGTGCCTGTTCGACGCGTTCGGGTTTCACCGCGACGCCGACAACGAGCGGGTGCTGGCGGGGATGGCGCGCGCGCTGCGGCCGGGCGGCGGCTTCTGCCTCGACCTGCGCAACCGCGACTGGATGGTGCGCAACCTCCTGCCCGTCACCGTGCTCCAGCGCGGCGAAGACGTGATGATCGACCGCCACGCCTTCGACTCGCGCACCGGCCGCCTCGTCGACCGCCGCGTGACGGTGCGCGGCGGGCGCGTGCGCGAGACGCCGTTCTCCGTGCGGCTCTACGCGTTCGGGGAGATCGAGCGGCTCCTGCGCGAGGCCGGGCTCGGCGTCACCGCGGTGTACGGCGACTGGGGGGGTGCGCCCCTCAGCGTCAACTACAACCGCATGGTGATCTTCGGCGCGAAGGGCTGACGCTCAACGCCGCGCGTACCGGATCGCGTCGGGCGCGCCCCAGGCCACCGCGTCGTGCTCGGTGTAGCCGCGGTCGTGGACGGCGACCTCGCGCTCGCTCACCTCCATCGCCCGCTTCGCGTGGGTGGCGCCGTTGAGCACGCTCTCGCAGCGGCGGCCCTCGATGCGGCCCGAGAAGCGCCCGTCGCGGAGCGAGAGGCTCACGTCGCAGCCCGCGCGCTCGACCACGTCGGCGGCGCCCACGGTCACGCGCTCGGCGCGCCCGCACGCCCCCGCCACCGCGCCCGGGTCGGCGAAGGTGAACTCCCGCACCCGCGCGCCGGCCTCGCCGACGTCGGACACGACCAGCAGGCGCTGCGCGTAGGGGCGGCCGCCGCCGTGCTCGAAGCGCTCCTCGACGTACACCGCGCGGTCGCCGAGGGCGGGCGCGTCGACGCGGCAGGCTTTGCGGAGGATGACGTCGGTGCGCCCGGTGGCCGCGCGGAAGTCGCCCTCGAGCATGCGGGCGAGCTTCGCCGCGGGTCGTCCCTCCACCGGCGACGCCGCCGCGGTGAAATACCCGACGCCCACCACCGCAGGAACCACCATCAGCCCGAGAACCACCCGTCGCATGGCACACCTCTCCTCGCGGCGTCCAAGGGGCCGCGTCGATTTGCTTCGCTGACTCCGCCGATACGACGCGGCGACGAGCGCCGGCAAGAAAGCGACAGACGCATCCCGATTCCCTGGAGCTCCGGGTGCGTGTCGTCGTGTGCGTGACGCGCGCCGTCGTTGCGGTATCGTCCGCCGCCCCGATGGCCCGCCGCCTCGCGCTCACGCTCCTCCTCGCGCTCGCCGCGTGCCGCCGCACCAGCGCGCCGGCCGACGCGCCGACGCAGCCGCCGGAGCCCGACGTTGTTCTTCCGGGCGACGCGCCCGCGCCGACGGGGTCGTGCCGCCTCGCGGGCGTGACCTGGGTCGCGCGCCCCGCGTCGGGCGAGCGCTTCACCGCGGACGACGGGCTCGTGGGCGAGGCCGACGCGGGCGACGGGCTCACCTCCGCCATCGAGACCGTCGCCGCGGCGTGGGGCGCCGACGCGAACCCGTGGGTCGCCTGGGTGGACGCGCGCGATCGCACCGCCCGCCTCGCCCGCGCCGGCCGCCGCGACGTCGCCACCGCCTCGCTCGGCGCCGGCAACCGGAGCGACCTCGCGCTCGCCGTCACCGGGGCCGCGCGCGACGTCCCGCTGCTCGCGTGGTCGCACGACGCGATGGCCGGTCGCGTGCACAGCCTCCGCGCGGGCGCCGCCATGGCGACAGGGTGCGACCAGCCCGAGGGCCGCGACGAGGCGCTCCAGGTGGCGGTCGTCGCGACGCCGCAGGGCGCGCTGCTCGCGTGGGACGACGTCGCGCCCGGCGCCGCGGGGAGCGTGGTGATGGTCCAGCGCGTCGCGCCCGCGACGACACCCGCGCCAGTGGTCGGTCGGTGCCCGGCGCCGCACCAGGCGTCTCCCTCCAACCAGGACGCGGGCGACCCCGCGCTCGCCGCGACACCGGAGGGGGGCGCGGCGCTGTTCTGGCTCGACGCGCGCGACCTCGACCCGGGGCAGTACAACGACACCGTCACCGACCTCTGGGGCCTCCTGCTCGACGGCGCGGGCGTGGCGAAGGGCGTTCCGTTGCGGCTCACCACCACGCCGGGGCACCGCTTCGGGCTCTCGGCCGCGGTGGCCACGGAGGGGCCGGGCGTGTGGCTCGCGTACCGGGTCGTCCCCAACAGCGGGACGGAGGCGCGCGGCGACGGCGGCCAGGTGGCGGTGATGCGCCTCACGCGCGGCGCAACGGGCCTCGGGCGCGCGGGCGACGCGGCGGTGGTCACGGGCGGCGACGCGGTGCCGACGGGGATGCCCCGGGTGTTCGCGCGGCGGCAGGGCGCGGAGGTGTGGTGGCGCGAGCGGGGCCCGGCCGGCGTGGTGACGTGGCGTCGCGCGCTCGACGCGCAGGGGAGGGCGCTGCCGTCGTCGCCGGCGACGCCCGAGCGGGCGCTCCACGGGCTGCTGCCGGCGTGGAGCGACCCGCAGGGGGCCTTGGTGGCGGCCCTCGTGCGGACGGCCGGCGGCGGGGTCGGCGTGGCGCGCTACCGCTGCGGCGGCTGACGCGCGGCCTCCGCCCCGCTACCGCGCGCCCGCAGCGCGCGGAGCGCCTCGCAGCCGGGCTGGTCGTTGAGGGTGCACGAGCGCTCGAGGAGGGTCGCGGCGCGGGTGGGGTCGCGGGCCACGCCGCCGCGGCCGTCGCGATAGAACCCGCCGAGGTCGCGACACGCGGCGCCGACCGAGGCGTCGCACGCGCCCTGGAAGAAGAGCCGCGCGCGCGCCTCGTCGCGGACCACGAGTTGCCCCGCGGCGAGGACGCGCCCGAGGTTGTGGCAGGGCCGGCTGGTGCCCGCCGTCGCAGGTGGTGCGGTAGAGCGCCACCGCGCGGTCGGCGTCGCGCGCGACGCCGCCGCCCGCCGCGAGGTGCTCCGCGAGGCGGTTGCACGCGACGGGGACGTCGCCTCCGCAGGCGCGGCGGTAGAGGGCCACCGCGCGCGCCGGGTCGCGCGCGGTGCCGAGCCCGGCGTCGTGCAGGATCCCGAGGTTGCTGCACGACTCGAGGTAGCCGCCCTCGCAGGCCCGCTCGTAGTTGGCGCGGGCGCAGTCGAAATCCTGCGGGTTGTCGTTGCCGCACATCACGCCCAGCTCGTTGCAGGCCGCGTAGAACTCGCGCTCGCACCCGAGCGTCATGAGCCGGCGCGCGCGGGGCCGGTCCTCAGCCACGGTGACGCCGTCGCGGTACATCCGGCCGAGGTGCAGGCAGCCCGCCCGCGGCCCGTCGCGCTCCTCCGTGCAGGCGCGTTCGAAGAGCCCGCGCGCCCGTTCGGGGTCGCGGCTCGTGCCCTCCCCGACGAGCACCATCTGCCCCAGGTTGCTGCACGCGGTCTGCATCCCGAGGTCGCAGGCCTGCTCGTAGTATTGCGCCGCGCGGTTGGGGTTTCGCACGACGCCGAGGCCGTCCTCGTAGAGGAGCCCGAGCTGGTTGCATGACGTGCCGTCGCGGCCGTCGCAGCCGCGGCGGGCGAACTCGAGCGACTCGGCGTACTGGCGCGCCAGGCGCGACAGCGTCGCCGCGGAGCCGCACGCCGAGAAGTCGTCGCCCTGGCAGCCTCGCGCGTACCAGCCCCGCGCCGCCGCCACGTTGGCCTCGACGCCCCCGCGCCCGTCCTCGTGCAAGCGGCCGTTGTTCGAGCAGGCGATGTTGAAGCCCCCGTCGCAGCCGCGCGTGTAGAAGATACGGGCCCGCTCCCCGCTCACGGGGAGGCAGGTGCCCTGCTCGTACATCAGGCCGAGGCGGTTGCAGGCCCGCGGGTTCCCGCCGTCGCAGGAGAGGGTGAAGGCGCTGACGGCCGCCTGGCAGTCGACCCGCGTTCCCTCGCCGCGGAGGAAGATGTAGCCCATGTTGTCGCAGGCGGTGGCGTCGCCCTGCACGCAGTCCCGCTCCACCCGCGAGGTGAGCGTGAAGCTCCCCGCCTCGCCCGCGAAGCCGTCGACGAAGAGGTAGTAGGTGCCCGGCAGGAGGAAGCGCCCGAGGTAGGAGTGCCGGGCGTCGTTGTCGTCGTCGTTGCAGGCGAGCTCCTCGGCGCTGTCAGTGCAGTTGGCGCGGAGGTACAGCGCGCCGTCGAACTCGCTCTCGAGGTGGAAGAGCACCGCCTGCGCCTCCGTGACGCGGAAGGAGTAGACGAGCTCCGGCGAGGTGCTCGAGCTGACGCACGACCCAGCCGTCGCGTGACGCGAGCGGCCGGTGTCCCCGCGGACCGTCGTGGCGGCGCCGAGCCGCAGCGGGATGGGGCGACGGCAACTGCCCGGCCGGTTGGTCGGCGGCCGCACGATCGAGGTGACGGCCCCACCGATCGACTGCGTTCCGACGCGGCGCTGCGTGGGGCAGCGCCCGCGGTCGTCGAGCTGCTCGGGGCGGCACTGCGCCTCCGCGCGCCGGGTGAGCGCCGCCAGGAGCGAGAGCGCGACCATGAAGGACAGACACACGCGACCCCAAGACACGGCGACACCTCCTGCGAACGTGACAGCGCCCCCGGTAGGAGCTTCATCGGGAAGGGTAGTGGGATCGGCGTCCAGGTGTCTAGCCCGCTGTGATATGACCGGGCGAGGCTTCCGAACGATGCAACCGAACGACGTGATCGACGGGCGTTGGGCGCTGTCGTCCCTCCTGGGGGAGGGCACCTTCGGCGCCGTCTGGCGCGCGCGGGACGTCCGCTTCGGCGGGCGCAGCGTGGCGGTCAAGCTCCTCAAGCCGGAGTTCACCGCGAACCCGCAGGTGGTCCAGCGCTTCGAGGCGGAGGCCCTCGCGCTCGGGCACCTGCACCACGCCCGCATCGTTCAAGTGCTCGACCGCGGCACCTGGCGCGACACGCACTACCTCGTCATGGAGTTCATCGAGGGCGTGACCCTCCGCGACCACCTCGCGGCCGCCGAGCAGCGCCGGGAGCCCATCCCCCTCGCGGAAGCGGTCGCGCTCTTCGACCAGATCGCCTCCGGCGTCGCCGCGGCGCACCGCGGGATCGCCGCGGGCCCGGTGGTGCACCGCGACCTCAAGCCGGCCAACCTGATGCTGGCCCCCGACCCCGACGGCGGTTTCCAGGTGAAGATCCTCGACTTCGGCATCGCCCAGCTCGGGGGGCGCCAGTCGACGCGCAGCGGCGCGATGCTCGGCACGCTCAACTACATGGCGCCCGAGCAGCTCCTCGGGGAGGTGCGGCGCGTGGGGCCGCCGGCGGACGTCTTCGCGCTCGCCGTCATCCTCCTGGAGCTGCTCACCTTCCGCCGCGTCTTCGACGAGGAGACCACCTGGGCCGCCTTCGTCCTGCGCAACGAGCCCGCGCTGCCCGCCGCGCTCGCGTCGCTGCGGGCCGACGTGCCCCACGCGCTCTGGGCCGCGCTCGCGGCGGCGATGCGCGCCACCCCCGAGCTGCGCCCGCCGACGGCCGCCGAGCTGCGCGCGTCAGTGCGCGAGGCGGTCGGCCTGACGCCGCGCGCGTCGCAGTCCTTTCAAGGCGCCGCGAGCTCGTCGCCGCCGGGCTCGGTGCGGTCGGCGCCGCCGGGCGCGACGGCGACGGTCGCCATGGGACGCCCCGGCAGCGTGAGCGCCGACGCGTTCGTCAGCCACGACCGGGCCCCACCCGCCGCCGCGGAGCCGGGCGCGCGGCGGTCCGTCGTCGTCGCCGGCGCGGCCGCCCTCGCCCTGTCGCTGACGGCGGCGGCCGCGTGGGTGAGCCGCCGCCCGCCCGCGGCGTCGCCCCCCACCGTGCCCCCCACCGCAGCCCCCGCTGCGCCCGTGACGCCCGCCGCGCCCGCCGCCCTCGCGCCCGCGCGGCCGCCGTGCCTGGAGGGCCAGCGCGAGGTGCCCGAGGGGGCGGTCACCCTGTCGACCGGCGAGCGGGCCGAGGTGCCGGCCTTCTGCATGGACGCGCACGAGGTCACCGTCGCGCGGTTCGCCGCGCAGCCGGGCGCGCAGTTGCCCCGCGCGGTGTACTGGCGGACGGTCGCGGAGTCGGACCACCGGGCCGACGTGTACTGCACCGGGGCCGACGCCGCCGCGCACGGGCCAGAGCCGCTCAACTGCGTCGACTGGGCGGCGGCGCGGGCGTTCTGTCAGGCGCAGGGCGGTGATCTGCCGAGCGAAGCGCAGTGGGAGCGCGCCCTGCAACGCGGGGGGCCCGCGCCCTGGGGCACCCGCGCGGCGGCACTGGGTGATCTCAACGCCTGCGCGCGGGAGTGCGTTCCGGTCCTGCGCGCGCTCGATGGCGACCTCGCCCCGCTGTTCGACGGCCGCGACGGGTTCCCCACGACCGCGCCGGTGGGGCGCTTCGAGGCCGACCGGACGCCCGACGGGGTCTACGACCTCGCGGGCAACGTGCGCGAGTGGACCCGCGACCTCTACGCGGCCAACACCCCCGACCACCGCGCCGTGCGCGGCGGGTCGTGGCGGAGCTCCGCGACCTCCGGGCTCGACCTCTCCCAGCGCGGGCGCGTTCACGTCGGCGTGCGCGACGTCGACGTCGGGTTCCGCTGCGTCACGGCGCGGCGCGGCCCGTAGCGCCCCCCCGGCCGCCGCCCCGCGCGGATTGGGCCTCGTCCGTCGCCGCGGGCTCTGGTAGAACTTCGGGTCTACGCCATGTCCGAGAAAGTCCTCATGACCCCCGAAGGCCACGCCTTCCTCAAGGCGAAGCTGGAGCGGCTCAAGCTCGAGATGCCCAAGGTGAGCGCCGAGATCGGCACCGCCCGCGAGCACGGCGACCTCCGCGAGAACGCCGAGTACCACGCCGCGAAAGAGAAGCAGGGGATGCTCGTCGCCGAGATCGCCCGCGTCGAGACGCAGCTCGCCGACGCCGAGGTGGTCGACCTCTCCAAGGTGAAGGGCGACAAGATCGCCTTCGGCGCGCGCGTGACCCTCGCAAACGCCGACACGGGCGAAGAGGTCAGGTACCACATCGTCGGGCCCGCCGAGGCCGACATGGAGCAGGGGAAGATCTCCTACGAGGCTCCCCTCGCGCGCCAGCTCATGGGCCGCAAGGTGGGCGACGAGGTCACCGTCCGCACCCCGGGCGGCACGCGCTCGTACGAAGTCCTCGACGTCTCCTTCTCCTGAGCGATGCCGCCGCCCACGGGCGAAGCGCCCCCCGAGGCGCCGGTCGACCTGCAAGACCGGCCCGTCGCCGAGCTCCGCCACGTGGGCCCGCAGGTGGCCGCTGTCCTTCGCAACCGCGGCGTCGCCACCATCGGGGATCTCCTCGCGATCCAGCCGAGGCGCTACCTCGACCTGCGCAACGCCGACGACTGGCGGCTCGTCCGCCACGGCGCCTTCGGCTCGCTGGTGGCCGTCGAAGGACGCGTCGAAGACGTCCGTGTCGCCGGGCCGCCGGGCCGCAAGCGCTTGATGGCCGCGCTCCGTGAGCCGCGCGGGACGACGCTGTTGCGGGTGGTGTTCTTCCACGCGAAGCCGGGGCTCGCGGCGCGGCTGCCGGTGGGCGTCACGGTTCGCGTGGTCGGGATGCTGCGCGAGGGGATGGGGAGCCCCGAGCTCGTCCAGCCCAAGGTGATCGCCGCGGGCACGCGCGTCCGCCCGGTGGAGCCCGTCTACCCCGGCATCGGCAGCGTCGCGCCCGGCAACGTCGCGCGCATCGTCGACTCCGCGGTGCTGCGCGCGCGCGAGTGGGGCGACCCGGTTCCCTCCGAGGTGGCGAAGTCGCTCGGGCTCCCCACGTCCGCGCAGGCGATCGTCGCGCTCCACGCGCCCGACGGCAACACCACGCCCGAGGCCCTCCGCGCGCTCGCCGCCGGCACCTCGCCCGCGCACCGACGTCTCGGCTTCGAAGAGCTCCTCGCGCTCAGCGTGGCCCTCGAGCGGGCGCGACGTCTCTCGGGCCCCGCGCGCCGCTTCGAGCGCGACGCGACGCTCGTCGACACGGTCGCGCGACGTCTCTCGCTCACGCTCACCGGCGCCCAGACGGCGGCGATCGAGATCCTCCAGGGCGACCTCGCGCGCGACGAGCCCATGCGCAGGCTGCTGGTCGGCGACGTGGGCTCGGGCAAGACCGCCGTCGCCCTCGCCGCCACGCTGGCGGTTCTCCGCGGCGGCGGGAGCGCGGTGTGGCTCTGCCCGACGACGCTGGTGGCTGAGCAGCACGCGCGCACGCTGGAGAAGGGCCTCGCGGCCGACGGCGGGCCGCTGGCGGTGATCCTCGGCTCGACCCCGGCGCGGGCGCGCAAGCAGGCCGAGAAGGTGATCGCGCAGGGCCTCGTCCGCATGGTGGTGGGGACCCACGCGGTGCTGGAGGCGGGCGCGACGCCGCCGGGCGTGTCGCTGGTGGTCATCGACGAGCAGCACCGGTTCGGCGTGGCGCAGCGGCTCGCGATGGTGCAGGGCCGCGTGCCCAACCCCCACCTGCTGGTCCTGTCGGCGACGCCGATCCCGCGGACGATGGCGCTCGCCCGCTACGGTGATCTCGACCTCGTCACCCTCGCGGAGAAGCCTGCGGGGCGGCAGGAGGTGACCACCAAGGTGGTGCCGCCCGACGACAGAGCCTTCGTCGCCCGCACCATCGAGCGCGCGATCGCCGCGGGGGGCAGGGCGTTCGTGGTGGTTCCGCGCATCGACGTGAGCGAGGGGGACGAGGAGGAGGGCGGCGCGAAGACCGACATCGCGATGGCCGACGCCTGGCTCGCGGAAGCCTTCGGGCGCGACCGGATCGCCACCGTCCACGGCCGCATGGCGGTCGACGTGCAGCGCGAAGGGTTGGAAGCCTTCCGCCGCGGGACGCACCCGATCCTGCTCGGCACCACGGTGGTGGAGGTGGGCATCGACGTCCCTGCGGCCAACCTCATGGTGGTGCTCGGCGCGGAGCACTTCGGCGTGGCGCAGCTCCACCAGCTCCGCGGGCGCGTGGGGCGCGGCGGGCAGAAGGCCGGGTGCCTGCTCGTCCCCGAGGAGGCGACGGGCGAGGCGATGGCGCGGCTCAACGAGGTGGCGCAGTGCCACGACGGCTTCCGACTCGCCGAGATGGACATGGCGCGGCGCGGGGCAGGGGAGTGGTTCGGCGCGCGGCAGTCGGGGGTCGACACGACGCTGCGGTTCACCGACCCGGTGCGCGCGCCCGAGCTCGCGGCGAAGGCGCGCGAGGCCGCGCAGGACATCGTCGCGCGCGACCCGACGCTGGCAGGGCACGCGACACTCGCCCGCGCGGTGCGGCGGCTCCTCGCGCGCGGCGCGTCGCCGGTGGGCGAAGAGGCGGGGTGACCGGACGCGCCATCGCAATGCGGGCGGTCTTCGACACCCTCAATCGTAGTTCCAGCATGGAGTCATCAGGCCGGTGCTCGGGTCCACCTCACCGCAGTGTGCCGTTCTGCGTCTCTGCGGCGACGGGTCGGAGGGGGGGCTCGGGACAGGTCGCGAGCGCCTGATCGCGGCGATGCGGACGACCTCGCCGTCACGCTCCGCCACGATCGAGACGACGCGTGACGTGCCGCGGGCGCGCGCGCTGACCACGAGGGGAGCGCCCGCGACCACCAGCCGCTCGCAGTCGCTCGCCTCCGCGCACGGCTCGATCGGCGGGCGCGCGGCCGAGGCGTCGGCGTACCGGAACTCCACCGAAGCGTGTGCGGGGAAGCCTTCGAGCGTCACGCGCACCCGGACGGTACGCGGCGGCGGGGCCGCTGGGGCGGGCGTTGCGGTCACCTGCGAGCGCGGGTTCTCGACGGGCTCTACCGCGGGCCGAAGCGCGAGGGGTACCGTCCGCGCCTGCCCCGCGGCGGGGGACGCGCCCGAAGCGCTGCGCGAGGGCGTCACGGACGACCGCACGTCGATGTTCCTCTTCAAGGCGATCGCCGCCGTGAGCAGGGCGAGCACCCCGGCGGCCGCGAGCAGCGCAGGCCAGCGTCCGCGCGATGCCCGCGCGCCCGCCGTCTGAGGGGGGCGGGCCGCAGACCCGCTCGGCGCCGCGACGCTCGGCGCATGCAGGACGGCGGACGGCGCGGGGGTCGCCTGCGCACCGCAGAACTCGGCCCGCCACGTCATCTGCGCGTACTCGCTGGCCAGCGGGAGCAGGTCCCGCCCGACCTCCTCCGCGTGCTGGTAGCGATCGCGCACCTCGCGCTGGAGGAGTCGCGACACGACCGCCTCGAAGTCCGCGGGGAGGTCGGGGTTCAGCTCGGACGGCCGCCGGAACTCGCCGCGCGCGATCGCGATCACCGTCGCGCTCGGGGACTCTCGATCGAAGGGGTGCTCGCCCGTCGCGCCCAGGTACAGCATCGTCCCGACGGCCCAGAGGTCACTCCACGGCCCGACGTTCTTCGAGTCGTCGAGCTGCTCCGGCGACATGTAGCGCGGCGTCCCGAGGTACGCGCCGGTGACGGTGAGCGTGTTCTCGCCCGCCGCCGTCGGGGCCTTCGCGATGCCGAAGTCGAGCACCTTGGGCACGACGCGCCCGCCGACGCCGGCCGCGAGGAAGATGTTGGCGGGCTTGAGGTCGCGGTGCACGATGCCCGCCCCGTGCGCGCACTTGAGCGCCGAGAGCACGGGAAGGAAGAGGTCGACCAGCTCCGACGTCGCCAGCGCCCGTCTCCCCTTGAAGTGTTCGAGCAGCGTCACGCCCTCCAGCAGCTCCATCTCGAGGTAGCAGCGCTCGCCGACCTCCCCGCGATCGGTCACGTTCACGATGTGCGGATGGTTGAGCTGCGCGACGATCGTCGCCTCCCGCATGAAGCGCGCGACGAGCTCGGGGTTCTGACCGTGCTCGCCGAGGATGATCTTCAGCGCCACGCGCTTGTTGACCGAGTCTTTGCGGGCCTCGTACACCGAACCGAAGCCCCCGGCGCCGAGCAGTCGCACCACCTCGTAGTCGCCGAACTTCGCCCCGACCGTCAACGGTGTGTTCGGCGTAGACTCCGCCATGGGCGGCGAGTGTGGACGCGGTAGGGGTGCCGTTGTCAACGGCGCGCTGAGCGCCCCGCCGGTCGGCTCCTTGCTACGGCGCTCCGTCGCATGAAGACCCCGCGCTGGACGGGCCCCCTCGGCGTCGCCGCCGTCGTCGTCTACCTCCTCACCACCGCGGCCGGGAGCCTCCTCGACCCGCGGTATGCGCAGCTCCACCAGCACGTGAGCGACCTCACGGCCACCGGCGCGCCGACGCGAGCGACCCTCGCGCCGCCGTACCTGCTCTACAACCTCCTCGCGCTCGGCTTCGCGTGGGGGCTCTACCTGGGCTCCGACCGCGGCCGGTGGGAGCGGGTCGGCTTCGGCCTCCTCACCCTCAACGCGTTTGCCGGCGTGATGATGGTGTTCCCTTTCGCGGAGGATCTCGGCGGCGCGCCGACCACCTTGCTCGGCAAGGGGCACGTCGCGTTCGCGAGCGTGTCGTCGCTGGCGATCGTGGTCGGGTCGTTCGTGTTCGGTGTCGCGTTTCGCAAGCGGGGCTGGAGGGCGACGGGGCGGTTCTCGTCCGCGGTGGGCGCCGCGTACCTCGTGCTCGGCCCGCTGGCCGTGGCCGCCACCGCCGCCCGCACCTACGCCGGGCTCGCGGAGCGCGGGCCGATCGGCCTCTTCCTCCTGTGGCTCCTCGTTGTGGGCGTGCGCGCCTGGAGGAGCGCGGCCGCCCCGACGGCGTCGCGCGCGGCGTAGATCCACCCGCGACGATGCACGCGACAGGCGCGCACCGCGCGACGCACCTGCGTGCGCCACGGGCGACGAAGATGCACGGGGTCACCGCGCGCGGCGCGCCTCGAAGCCGGTGATACGATCGACGCGATGGCCGCGCGCCCGCTCCCCACGCCCCCCGGGTCGTCGCTCCCCGTGCTCCGGCGCCTCGTCGTGTCGTGGTCGTGGGTCGCGCCGTGCCTCGCCGTCGCGCTCCTCCAGGCGCGCGCCTGCGCCCCGTCGCCCGACGACGCGCGGCTGCGCGAGATGCGCCGCATCCTCGCGTGCGACGGGCACGTCGACACCGACGCGCGGCGGTTGTGCTTCGGCCGGCTCGTGGGCCACATGTTCGCGTGGCCCGGCGGCGCGGCGCGCCAGGCGGCGATGGAGGAGGCCCTCGGCGCGCTGTCGTCCTGGACCGCGGCGCAGCGCTCGGCGCGGAGCCAGAGCCTCCTCCACGTGCGCGAGCGGACGCTGTCCGACGTGGCCCGCCTCCCGCGCGAGGTGGTCGACTGGTACCCCGACGACACCGGCCAGGACGCCTCCCTCGCGGCGCGCCTGCTGTTCGGATCGCCGTACGCGCGCGACCTCGAGCGCTACGAGGCCACCCGCGCGCACGTCTCGTTCGCGGCGCTCGCGCGCGGCCCCGGCGCGGCGGGGCTCCGGGCGCTCCACCTCGGCGACGCGATCGTCCACACCGAGGACTGGGGCCTGCTCCTCGCGTGGCCGGGGCGCCTGACGCTGGAGCACCTCGCGCTCGTCGACGAGCCCCTCGCCGCGCGGCGGGAGGACTTCTGGCGCTTCTGCGACGAGGCCCCCGCGCTCCGCTCGCTGCGCCTCGACCACTCGGGCTCTGTGGAGTCGATCGAGCGCCTCGCGGCGCGCCCGGCGCTCTCGGCGCGCCTGGAGGCGCTCTCGCTCACCCACTGCCACCTCCGCGACGGGCACCTCGACGGGCTCATCGCCAACGCGCGGCTCGCGCGCCTCCGCGTGCTCGACCTCCGGCAGAACCGGGACGTCACGCGCGAGGGGGTCGCCCGGCTGAAGGCGGCGCCGCAGTTCGCCCACACCGAGGTGCTCGCGGGGCCGTGGTGAGCCGCGGGCGCATGGCGCTCAGGGGAGCGGGAGGTCGCAGCCGCGGGTGCGGGCCATCCAGCTCGACGCGCACGGCGTGATCGTGTCCCTCGGCGTGAAGGTCGCGCTCGGGAAGCTCACCGTCCCGACGTACCACACCGCGTGGATGGGGATCATCGTGCGGTGGAGGCGCGCGACCGTGCGCTCGCGGATCGTCACGTCGACGTCCGACGTCGAGGGGTCGCCCGAGCCCCAGTACTCCACCAGGACGTGGTAGGTGCCCTCGGGGGCGCGGCCGAGGAAGATGTTCTCGGGGCCGAGCGGGCCGGTGTTGTCGAGGTCCTTCATGGGGTTGTCGCGCGCGTCGCCGGCGACGCCCCAGTCGAGCCCCACGCCGCCCATGCACGTGAACCAGGTGCAGTCGTTGGTCGGCTCGTTGAGCTGCCCTGCGGCGCGCAGCAGGTGAAGCTCCATGTCGTTCGAGCGGGCGTCCCACGAGAGCGTTACGCGCAGGTCGCGGCCGTCGCCCTCGCAACGCGTGCCCTCGACGCGGCGGACGAGCACGCGGCGCCCCGCGTCGTTGCCGCACACCACCTGGACGACGTTGGTTCCGCAGAAGACGGGGACGGTGGTGGTGAAGAGCCCGGCGCCGTCGGGGTCGACGGAGGCGCGCCCGTGGCTCACGCCGCAGCTCCCGCCGAACACGTACCAGTCGCACTCGCGGGCCCCCGGCGCGCTCCCCTCGACGCGGAGCGTGGTCGCGCCCGGGGGGAGCGCCGTGCCGGGCGCGAGCGCGCCGGAGAACGTGCGCGGGCACGCGGCGCACGCGGGGGGATCGGTGAATTCTTCGTCCGTCACGTGCGACGCGTAGGGGACGTCGCCGGGCGGCGCGCAGGCGTCGGCGCCGTCGACCGCGGCGTCGGGTGCGGCGACGTCGAGCGGCGGGGGCGCTTCGAAGGCGACGGGCGCGTCGAGCGACGCGTCGGGCGCGTCGAGCGCGACGTCAGGGGCGTCGAGCGAGATGTCGGGGGAGACGTCGGGCGCGGCGTCGGCGCCGGGGATGAAGCGCGCGGGGCCGTCGACGGAGCACGCGGCGACGCTTGCGAGCGCGCACGCGGCGAGGAGCGAGGTGGGGAGCCTCCCGTGGGTCACCCGACGAGGAGTACCACGGGGCGCCAGCTGGAGCGCGGTTCGTGCTGCGCCATCCGACGCACTCCCCGCGCTTCCCTCGCGCGACCTCTTCTGGCCAAATCCGACGCCGACTTCACGCAGAGCGCGGGAGATCCCCGGAGGCGAACGACGATGCCAGTAGACCTCACGACCGTCGAGGCGCGGGCCACCGAGCTCGCCGCGGCCCTCGACGCAGGCGAGCGCTTCCATGACCCCGGCGCCGAGGCCCGCTGGTTGGCGGAGCGCCTGATCGACGCCGGGAAGACCGACGCGGCAGACGCTTTGCTCCGGGCGCTGCACGGGTGGGTCGCCGCATCGACGCCCGCGCTCGAACCGGCGCTCGAAGCCTACGAGTACCTCTTCGACCGCTGCCGCGCGGAGGGAACCGACGCGTCCCTCACGCTGCTCGGCGCGCTCCCACGCAACCCCGGGGAGCCCGCCCGCCTGCTCGCGCGGCGGATGATCGAAGCCGATGCTAACGAGCGCGACCGGAAGGCGCTGTGGGCCGTGGGCACCCGCATCGGCTTCGGCGCGCGGGTCGCGGGCGAGCTCGACGCGCTCCTCACGCTCGCGCGGATCAACGGGCGACGGGCGCTCATGGAGGAGGCGTTTCGGGCGCTCCAGGTCGCGGTCGAACTCGGCGCGCTGACGAGCCGGGTGGGACGAAGGATGGCGGGCGAACAGGCGACCATGGTCCTCGCGCAAATGTCGCCGGACCGCGAGGCGCTTGACGAGGCCGCGCCGCCACCGGAGCCGCTCGTCGTCCCCTTCAAGCACGCCCGCTCGGGTCGGTGGGAGCGCCTCGACCACGGCTGGCTCGGCCTCGCCGAGGCCGCCGCCCGCTTCGCGCTCGACGGCGACCTCGCGCACGCGCAGGCCCGCACGTCGGCACTGTCGGTCCTCGCCAGGATCCTCTTCCGCGCGGGCAAGCGCGACGAACTTCGGCGGGCCGCGGAGGAGATCCTCGCGATCGTTCGGGAGGTGCCCGAGGAGGACCAGCACCTCGTGTGGGCGGCCGCGCGGTTGGCGAGGGGCACCCTCCTCGCCGCGGCGTGCGGAAGGCTGGGCCTTGCGCTGATGGAGCCGCCTGACGCACCCGCCTGAGCGCTCCGGCCGGGTGCTGTGGGGTTTGTCGCTGTCGCTCCGTTGCCCGCTGGGGTGCACGTGCCGTCATCAGCGTGCTGTGCCACAAACCGCATGCGCGGGAGCGCTCGGGACCGTGCGCCCGTCGCTCCGTCGCACGCTGGGGTCGTCACCCCGTCACCCGTTGGGGTCTGCGTACCGCCGCGCGCGACGGGGCAGCGGGGCGGCGGAGCGCACGGTCCCGAGCGCTCCCGCGCATGCGGTTTGTGGTACAGCACGCTGATAACGGCGCGTGCACCCCAGCGGGCAACGGAGCGAGGGGCAGCGGACCGACGACTGCGCCCGTCGGTCTGCTCGACTGGAACTCTATGACGCGTTCGGGGGCGCTGGTTGCGCACCGCATGGACGCGTCGGCGAGGCGTCTCCGAGATGCGTTCGGAGCGTCCTCCATGGTCTTCGAATCGAGGCTGAGTTGGAGTGGGTGTCCGGGCGCGACCACCAGGGCGCCCCCCGCGCTCAGCCCTCGGGCGGCGCGTCGTCCTTCGCGCGGCGCTTGCGGGAGGCGCGCTCGTCGTCGCGCTGGGCCTCGAGCTCGCGCTCGTACGCGCCGAGGAGGCGCGCGCGGACGTCGGCGTCGCCCTCGTACTGGTCGAGCACGCGCAGCGCCAGCGTGCGGAAGGCCGCGTGGAACGTCCCGGACGCCGCCTCGGTGTCGCGCGTGTCGCCGCGGTTCACCACGCGGCCGTAGGGCGCGAGGTGCGCCTCCATGTGGTCGACCATCCACCCGAGGCGGAGCGTCTTCACCGCGTCGGCGCAGGGCGCGTCGTTGCGCAGGCGGTCGACCACGCGGGTCATCCCCTCGTACTGGAGCGCCATCGACTGCGAGAGGAACGACACCCCGTCGGGGTACGCGCGCAGCACGATCGTCGACGCCGCCCGCTTCGCCGCGACGGCCTCGGGGGACGGGTCGACCACGCGGTCGAGCACCGCGGACTCGACCGCCACGACGAGGTTGTAGAGGCCCGCGAAGGCGGCGTCGCTGCTGTTGTCGACCACCAGCGGCGGGATCGAGTGGCGCGCGCCGAGCGGCTGCCCCGCCGTCACCGCGCCCTCCAGCGCGTCGCGCACCCGCCCGTCGAGCGAGCGAACGAAGGCCTTGTCGTCGCGAACCTCCGCCAGCGACAGGAACACCCTGCGCTGACGGTTCGCGTTCAATCGCGTCATCTCCAACATGGGATCTCTCCTCCGCAACGGCCGGGCGGCGACCATCGCCCCCGTCCACACACGAGCTTCGTCCCATGCGCGGGAGTGCCCCGTCAACGCGCCGCGCGCCATGCGTGTCCGCCGTCTTGAGCGCGGACACGCGCGACGGGGGTGACCCCGGCGAGTGGGCGCGAGGCGACGGGGGTAACCCCAGTGAGCGGATGACGCGCGACGGGGGTGACCCCGGTGTTTGTGTGCGCGGAGGCGGGGTCGACCCCGGCGTTTGGGTACGAGGTGACGGGGTCGAGCCCGGCGTCTGGGTGCGCGGCGACGGGGTCGAGCCCGGCGTTCGGGTGCGTGGTGACGGGGGCGAGCCCGGTGTTTGGGCGCGAGGCGACGGGGTCGAGCCCGGCGTCTGGGCGCGCGGCCTCGTCGTCGACGACGCCCGCCGCGCGTCCGTCCTCGCCTGCCGCGACCTCAGCCTCCTCGACCGCTGGATCGCCCGCGCCGCCACCGCCCCAACGCTCGACGCCGTCTTCGCCGACGCGGGCTGACCGCCGCCTCGCACCCTCCGCTCGCCCCTCCGCGCCGCCCGGGCGACTGTCGCCTCTGCGTTCGAGCCGACCCGCGCGTTCTTCGCTCTCGCAAGCGGCCAGCCGACGGGCAATGCTCCCTCCGCCGCCATGAGCCGCATCGTCCACCTGCTCCACGGATAGCGTCGCCGCCGTGCCCGCCCCCCGCCAGTCTCCCAGCCCGCTCGCGCTGTGCCTCCTCCTCGTCGCGGCGTGCCCCGGCCGCGCGTCGTCACCCGGCCGTGACGCCGGGCGCCCCGCGGCCTCGATGCGCCCGCCGCCGCCCCCTGTCGCGCCCTTCCCGAGCGGTCGCGACCCGCTCGCGCCGTCCTGGGTCGACGCACCCCGGGGCGACGCGCTCTCGCCCGCGGAGGCCGCGCGGCTCTTCGCGCTCGGCGCCGGGGCGTCGGGGCCGCTGACGGAGGGCGTCCTCGCGTGCCGTGTCGACGCGACGCCCGGCGTCGTCTGGGACACGAGCGTGGGCCGCGTCCTCACGCTCGGCGTCGCGGATGACGCGCCGCCCGACCTCGCGCTCACGCTCTCGGTGGCCGACGGCCGCGAGGCGCTGCGGTTCGGGGAGGACGACCGCGCGAGCACCCACATGGCCTTCCCGCGCGTGACGCTCCGCCCGGGCGACGCGGTGGCGACGCGGGCGTTCGACCGTGACGCCATGAACCACGACCCGATGGGCGAGGCCCGCGCGTCCTGGGACGGCCGCTGGCCCCTTACGCTTCGCGCGCCGAACTTCACCGTCACCTGCCTCGCTGCGCCGCCCGGGGAGGTTCGCTCGAGCCCGGCGGGAGCCCTCGTCGCGTTCGACGTCGCCCGCGTGCTGGTGGAGCGGTCACTTCGTCGGACGGAGACGTTCGGGCCCGAGCTCTACCCCGCGACGCGCTTCGCGGAGGGGAGGAGCATGTTGGCGGAGGCGGCGGCGTGGCTCGGCTGGGGGCACCCCGAGGTCGCGGCCCGCACCGCCGCGTCGAACGCCCTCGACGCGCGCATGACCGCCGCCCTCCGCGAGGCCCTCACGCGGGCCCGCGCAACGCCACGCGGGGGAGCGCGGTCGACGGACGCAGGCGCGGTGACCTTCCGCGGGATGCGGTGTGACCTCTCGCTCCCCACGAATGGAGCCCCCCCGTCGGGCTGCGTCGCGGTGATCGAGGTGACCCCGCGCGACGAGCGCGCGTGCCGCGGTGGCCTCGCCCGCGTGGTGCTCCACGCCGTCGGGCCGGCCCCGCGACGGCTGGGCCGCTGCTGGGCTTCCCACGACGGCGGCGCCTCGTGGGAGCCGCGCTGCGACCTGTCCGTCGGCACCGCCGCGACGCTCGCGTACGCCTCCGACTTCGCGCTCACCCGCGTCGATGCGCCGGCGCTCCTCGAGGTTCAGCTCTTCTTCGGGCGCGAGGCCGCCCTCTTTCGCGCCGCGCCGTGAGCGCCTCGGACGTCGAACGCGCGCTTCAATTCCCGCGCCCGAAGGCGCACGATCCGCCCATGCGTCGCCCGTCACCGCCCGCGCCCCGCCCCGCCCGCGCCCCCGCCTCGCTGATCGCCTGGGTGGCCGTCGCGCTCCTCGCGTGCGCCGGGCCCGCGCCCCGCCCCGCAGCGCAACCAACCGCGGCCCGTGCGGCGACCTCCCCCGCGGCGCTCGACCTCACGGACCCGCTCGCGCTGAGCGCCGACACGGTGGTGGCGACGGTCGACGACGAGCCCGTCCTCTGGGGCGCGGCGCTCCCGCGCGTGCGTGCGGCGCTCCCGAGCCTCGGCGACGCGCCCGACGGCGGCGCCGACCGCGCGACGCGGCTCCGGCGCGTCATCGAGGAGGCGATCGACGCCGCGGTCGACGTCGTGCTGGTGCGCCTCGCGGCCGCGCAACTGCGCATCGAGGTCGACGACGCGGCGATCGACGAGGCCGTCGCGGCGGTCGCGCGGCAGAACGAGCTCACCCCCGAGGCCGTGTACGAGCTGCTCCCGGGGCAGGGGATGACCCGCGAGTCGTACCGGGAGGCGATCGCCGGCGAGGTCCGTCGAGCGCGCCTCCTGACCCTCTACCGCGTGGGCCGCGGCGGGAGCGCGTCCTCCGACGAGGCGCTCCAGTGCATGAACGACGCGATGGTCGCGGGCCTCCGCCGGCGGCATCGGGTTCAGCTCGTCGTCGAGCGGACGGTGACCCGCGACCCCACGGCGCCGCCCGACCCGCCGCCGGTCGAGCTCGCCTCGGTGGCCTTCGAGGGCAACGAGGGGGTGAGCGACGACGCGCTGCGGGCGCTCCTCGCGCCGCTGGCGGTCGACGGGCGCGTCACGCTGACGCGGGAGGGCGTCCTCGACCGCGACGTGCTCATCGCGCTCCAACGGGGCTACTACGACCAGGGCTACCTCGACATCGCGATCGACAACCTACGGGACACCAACGCTCCCTGCGCGCCGATCGCACGGCCCGACGCGCTGCGACTCGTCGAGGGGCCGCGCTACCGGGTGGGGACGATCCGCATCCGCGAGCTCAACGCGCAGGGCCGGGAGGTCGCGCCGCTCGGCGGACGCCCTGCGCTCGTGCGGACGCTCGGCGTGGTCACGGGGCGCTGGCTCGCCCGCGACGCGATGGCGCGGGGCGTCGAGGCGGTGCGGACGCTCTACCTCGACGCGGGCTACGCGCTGGTGGAGGTGGCCCCCAACCTCACGCCTCGCGACGGGGTCGCCGACCTCGACGTGGAGATCCGCCGCGGGCCCGTCGTGGTGGTCGACCGCGTCGAGGTGCGCGGCAACGCCCGCGTGACGGCGCAGGCGATCCGCGCGGCCACGGGCTTCACGCCGGGGCAGCGCTACAGCGAGCGGGCGTGGCGCGCGGCGGAGACGCGGGTGCGCGCGCTCCCGGGCGTGGCGGGCGCCGAGCTCTGGACGGAGCTGGTCACCGACCACCCGGAGCGGCTCGTGGTGGTCGTCGAGGTGCGCGAAGCGCCGTAGCGGGGCGCGCGCGGTTCCCTTCTTCACCCATCGCATGGCCGTCTGTGGCCATCGGCGATCGACACGTGCCGTGCCAGCCTCCCTGGCGTCGTCGGAGCCCGGCGACCACCCGAGGGAGAACCGCATGAGTCATTCGATCCGAAGCCGCGCCTGGCCGGCGCTCGCGCTGTGCCTCGTCGTGGCGTGTGGCTGCGCGAGCGACCCGTCCCCGCCCGACGCGTCGGCCGCCGACGCGCGCTCGGACGTCGCCGCCGACGAGGCGACGCCTCCCCGCGATGCCGCGCCCGAAGCTGCGCCCGACGCGCCTCCCGACGCGCTCGGAGACATCGCCGTCGCGGACGTCACCCCGGACGCCTCCGCGGACGTCACGCAGGACGTCACGCAGGACGTCGCCGTGGACGTCACCCCGGACGCTGGCCTCGACGCTGGCCTTGACGCTGGCCTCGACGCTGGCCTCGACGCTGGCCTCGACGCCTCGCTCGACGCCTCGCTCGACGACGTCGTGGCCCCCGACGCGGTGACCCCCGAGACGCGCTGCGCGCTCGGCCAGACGGCGTGCGACGGCCTCTGCGTCGACACCGCGACCCACAACGCCCACTGCGGCGCTTGCGGCGTCGCCTGCGCCCCCGGAACGGCCTGCGCCGCGGGGGTCTGCGCCTGCACCACCGGCACCCGCTGCGGCGACGTCTGCGCCGACCTCTCCGCCGACCCGCTCCACTGCGGTCGCTGCGGCGCGCGCTGCCCCGCCGGGGCCGAGTGCGTCCGCGGCGCCTGCGCGTGCCCGGCCGGCCAGACGCTCTGCGGCGACCGCTGCGTCGACACCTCCGCCGACGCGACCTCGTGCGGCGCGTGCGACCGGCCGTGCCTCCCCGGGGCCCTCTGCGCGGCCGGGGCGTGCGCGTGCCCTGCCGGCCAGCGCGTCTGCAACGGCGCCTGCGTCGACCCCGCGAGCGACCCCAACCACTGCGGCGCCTGCGGGCAGGCCTGCGGGGCGGGCGAGGTGTGCAGCGCGGGCGCGTGCGCCTCGGTCTGCGCCGCGGGCCTCACCGATTGCGACGGGAGCTGCGTCAACGCGCAGACCTCCGCGAGCCACTGCGGCGCCTGCGGGCGGCGGTGCTCCAGCCCGGGCGCGTGCATGGCGGGGCGCTGCGTGTGCTCGGGCATCGGGTGCAGCGCGGTCACCTGTTCGCCGCCGACCATCGGCTGCGGGGGCGCGTGCGTCGACCCGCTCACCAACGAGAGCCACTGCGGGCGCTGTGGCAACGCCTGCCCCACCGGCGCCACGTGCCAGTCGGGCACCTGCCGGTGCACCGCGGGGCTCACCTCGTGCGCTGGCGTGACCGGGTGCTTCGACCTCCAGACGAGCCAGTCCAACTGCGGGCGCTGCGGCAACGCCTGCCCCGCCGGCGCGACGTGCCGGGCGGGCGTGTGCGCGTGCGCGACGCTCGGCCAGGTGGTGTGCGGCGGCCGCTGCGTCGACGCGCGAACCGACGCCACCAACTGCGGGGCCTGCGGGCAGACGTGCCGGCCCGGCCAGACGTGCACCAACGGGACGTGCCAGTGCCCGGCGGAGGCCGTGGTGTGCGCCGGGCGCTGCGTCGAGCTCGCGCGCGACGCCCAGCACTGCGGCGCCTGCGGGCGCGCGTGCGGCCCGGGCGAGACCTGCCAGGGCGGGCTCTGCCGCTGCCCCGCGGGCACCGTCCGCTGCGGGACGTCCTGCGTCAACCCCGCGACCGACGTCGCCAACTGCGGCGCCTGCGGCAACCGCTGCGCCGGCTTCGGGCAGTCGTGCGTGGCCGGCGTGTGCGCCTGCGCGACGGGCCAGACGGTGTGCGGCGGCATCTGCGCCAACCCCCAGACGGACTCGTACGCGTGCGGGGGCTGCGGGGTCACCTGCGGCGGCAACACGCCCGTGTGCGTGTCGGGCGCGTGCGGCTGCCCCGCCCCCTCCTTCGGCATGTGTGACGGCGCCTGCACCGACCTCCAGACCAGCCTGCGGCACTGCGGCGCCTGCGGCCGCGCCTGCTCCGCGGGGACGCTCTGCACGCGCGGCGCCTGCGCCGCGTGCCCGGCCGGGCAGACGGTCTGCGACGGCGCGTGCGTCGACCTCAACACCAACGGCGCCAACTGCGGCCGCTGCGGGGCGGTCTGCGCGATCGGGACGCGCTGCGGCGGCGGGCGCTGCCAGTGCGACGCGCCCCTCCTCCGCTGCGGCGCGATCTGCGTCGACCCGCGGGGCACCGACATCCTCAACTGCGGCGGCTGCGCCGTGCGCTGCGACGGGGCGACGCAGTCGTGCGTGGGCGGGAGCTGCGTCTGCCGCGCGGGCTTCACCGCGTGCGCCGGCCGCTGCGTCGACGTCGCGACGGACGCCGCCAACTGCGGGGGCTGCGGGCGCGCGTGCGCGGCGGGGCAGGCGTGCGTCGCGGGCGCGTGCGTCTGCGCGCCGGGCAACACCGCGTGCGGCGCGGCCTGCTACGACCTCCAGACGAGCGCGTCGAACTGCGGCGCGTGCGGCAACGCCTGCACCGGCGACCTCGCGTGCGTCCAGGGGCGCTGCGTGTGCCCGGAGGGGCGGACGCGCTGCGGCACCGCCTGCGTCGACGCCCAGACGAGCGCTTCGAACTGCGGCGCCTGCGGCAACGCCTGCCCCGCGGGGTCGGCCTGCGTCGGCGGCCGGTGCCAGTGCGCCGCCTGCCTCTGCGCGCGGCCGCTGCTCCCGTGCGCGGGGGGATGCGTCGACGTCGCGACCGACGCGGCCAACTGCGGCGCGTGCGGGACGGCGTGCAACGGATCGCTCCGCTGCCTCAGCGGCCGCTGCGGCTGCCCTTCGACCCAGCAGGCGTGCGGCGGGCAATGCGTCTTCACGCAGACCGACGTGCTCCATTGCGGTGGTTGCGGGCGGGCGTGCTCGACCGCGCACGCTGTCCCCACCTGCGCGGCCGGCGTGTGCCAGACGGGGACCTGCGAGGCGGGCTGGGGCGACTGCAACCGGAGCGCCGCCGACGGCTGCGAGGCGCCGCTCAACACCGCGACCAACTGCGGCGCGTGCGGGGCGGCGCCGGCCGCGGAGACCTGCGACGGGCGCGACAACAACTGCAACGGCACGGTCGACGAGGGCTGCCCCGCGGGCGTGAACTTCGCCGCCGGCGGCAACTCCCCGCGCGACTACGGGGCCTCCGCGGGCCGCATCTGGACGCTCTCCTGCCCGAGCGGTCAGGCGGTGGTGGGCGTCGGGGTGCACGCCTCCGCGACGCTCAGCGTGACGGCGGTTCAGGTGTACTGCGCGGGGCTCTCCGTCCAGGTCGACCGCACGACGCGGCCCTACACCTACGCGGTCGGGCCGGGCACGCCCGCGCTGCTCGGCGCGGCCGGCACCTTCCCCACCGACCGGACGCTCTACCAGCTCCGCTGCCCCGCCGGCAGCGTGGCCACGAGCGCGATCGGCTTCGAGGTGCCTGGCGCGCAGCTCGACGCGCTCGGGCTCCGCTGCGCGCGCCTGCGCCTCACGGGGACGCCCGCGACGGGCTACGCGCTCTCGCCCGCGGCGACCGCGACCGTGGGCCCGTGGGGCGCGACGTCGAGCACGGCGTTCGAGTTCGCGTGCCCGGGGACCACGAACGTACTCTCGACGCTGGCCGGCCGGTTCAACGCCGGCGGGGCCGTCGCCTCCGTGAGCCTCGCGTGCGCGCGGGTGCAGACGCGCTAGCGAGCGCCTGCACCCCGGCGCGCGGCCCGGCGGAGCAGAGGACCGAGCGCGGCGTCGTCATCGCCCGCGGTGGAGGATCGTGCGGCCCTGGCCGACGACCCAGAGGTCATCGGGGCCGCTTCCCCAGATGTCGGTGAGGGCGTGCTCGGTGCCGCTGTCGGAGCGGGTCCAGCGGGCGCCGTCCCAGTGGAGGATGGTCCCGTCGGCGCCGACGGCCCAGACGTCGCGCGGCCCCGTCCCCCAGACGGCGTATAGGCGGTGGGTGTTCGCCCCGGTCACGTCGGACCACGCGCGACCGTCGCCGTGGAGGATCGCGCCGGTGCTCCCGACCGCCCACACGTCGTTCGGCCCGCTGGCCCACACGTCGACGAGCGTGGTCTGCGTCGGGAGCGACGTTGCGGTCCACGCGCGACCGTCCCAGTGGAGGACGCGCGCGCCGGTCCCGTTGTACGTGGGCTGCCCGACGGCCCACACGTCGTTCGAAGACGTGGCCCACACGCCGAGGAGGTAGTCGCGCTCGTGGGCGCCGGGGACGTCGGACCAGGAGTCGCCGTTCCACCGTTGGATCGCCGCGGGGTAGCCCACGGCCCACACCTCGCGCGACGACGCGCCCGCGACCGAGAAGAGCGCGAGCGGGGTGGGGTTGCGGCGGGGGCTCCACGCGCGGCCGTTCCAGTGCGCGACCGCCGTGTCGCCGACCACCCAGATGTCGTCGCGGCCGCTGCCCCATAGACTCCGCAGCGGGCTCCCGATGGCGACCGGGGTGTCGGTCCAGCGGGCCCCGTCCCAGTGAAGAACGCTGCCGCGGAAGCCCACGACCCAGACGTCGTCGGGCCCGCTTCCCCACACGCTGCCGAACGAGTCGACGGCCGCGGGCGCGGGGGACCAGACGCGTCCGTCCCAGTGGGTGAGGGTGCCCGCGTCGCCCACCGCCCACACGTCGTCCGCGGAGGCGCCCCAGACCGCGTGGAGGTCGGGCGCGGGCGGCAGGCGGGGGGTGACGTCGACCCACGCTGCGCCGTCCCAGCGGCGGATGGAGCCGAATTCTCCGACCGCCCAGGCGCCTCCGTCGGGGCTCCGCCACGCGCCGTCGAGCCGGCCGTAGCTCGAGGCGCGCTGCGAGGTCCACGCGCTGCCGTCCCAGCGGAGGAGCGCGCCGTACGCGCCGAGGAGCCAGACGTCGTTCGCGGCGCTCCCCCACGCCGCGACCCAGGTGCCGCCCGAGGTCTCGGCAATGCGCGACCACGCGCCGCCGTTCCAGTGCAGGACGACGTCACCGACCGCCCACACGTCGCCGGCGCCGCTGCCCCAGAGCGCGGTGAGCGACTCCGTCGTGCCCGACGTCACGGCGGACCAGCGTCGTCCGTCCCAGCGCGTGATGGCGCCGCCGTCGCCCGCGGCCCACACGTCGTCCGTCGCGCTGCCCCAGAGCGCGCGGAGGTGCTGCGTCGTCGCCGTCGTGGAAGGGCGCCACGCGCGGCCGTCCCAGTGGAGCGCAACGCCGCCGTCGCCGACGGCCCAGACGTCGTCCGCGGCGCGGCCCCAGACGGCGTGGAGGTGTCGCGCCATCGGGTCGGGGCGATCGACGGACCAGGCGCGCCCGTCCCAGTGGAGGATCGTGCCGAGCGCGCCGACGGCCCAGACGTCGTCGGCCGCGCTCCCCCACAGGGCGTGGAGGGGGTTCCCCTGTGGGAGCGGGTTCGACCAGCACCAGCCGTCCGCGGTGCACCCCGGTCCGACGCGCGGGGTGACGACGTCGGGCGCGTCCACGCGAGGGGCCGCGTCGGCGGGGGCGTCCACGTCGACCGCGACGTCGAGCGCGTCCGCCGTGACGAGGACGTCGACGCGTCCCGCGGGCGCCTCGGGGCGGTCGGGCGCGCTCGTCGCGACGTCGTCGCTCGCGTCGGGGCTGCCGCTCGCCGAGGTCACGGCGCTCGAACACCCGAGGCACACGCTCGCGAGGAGCAGGATGGCGAGGCGGAGGCGAGGGAACGACATCGGTCACCGGGGGCTCGCCGTCGCGTCAGGGGCGTCCCGAGGGAGCGCGGCGGCCTTGGAGCGCGAGTGGCCGGCGCGCCGGGGATCCGTCAGGGAAAACGCGCCCCGGGCGAGGGACGCGCGCTCGCTGCGTCGAACTGTTGCGCGCACGTCACGGTGCTGCACGCGGGTTACGGTGCGCGCGCCACGACTCGCACTTCGGGCGTTCCCTCTCGCCCGAAAATCGCAGGGTCGCGCCCCGGCACGGCGGGTGCTCAAGGGGCCACCGTCCACCACGGACGCAACCTCAACAAGGGAATCGAACCAATGCTGCTCTCGAACCTTCGCTCGCTCACGCACCGCGCCTCGCCGCTCCCCGCCGCCCTCCTCGCGCTCGTGCTCGCCGCAGGCTGCGCGCCCGCCGCCGACGACGACAGCGGCGCGGCCGCCGACGAGATCATCAACGGCACCGCCGTGACCACGAGCACGCAGGAGATCCTCGGGCTCGCGCGCATCGGGACGTGGTGCTCGGGCGTGCTGCTCAACAACCGCTGGGCGATCACGGCGCGGCACTGCGTGACGGTGGGCCAGACGCCGACGTTCTCGGTGACGGTCGCGGGCCAGACCATCGCGGCCGACCGGGTCGTGGGCGTCGGCACGACCTCGACGGACATCGCGCTCGTGCACGTTGTCTCGCCCTTCACCACGCGCCGCGAGAACCCCCGGCCGCTGCAGATCCCGTTCACCACCACCGGGCACTCGACGCCGCTCTTCACCGGCGGCGTGAACGCGCTCCTCGGCCGCACGCTCATCTGCTACGGCGCCGGCGTCTCGGGCGCGCTGCCGACCGGCGGGCTCACGGGCGGTGGCGTGTGGCTCACGGCACAGCTCCAGGTGTCGTCCACTGGCGGCACGCAGATCAACTTCAACCCCAACGCGAGCGGGCAGATCACCGCGCCGGGCGACTCGGGCGGCCCCTGCTACACGATCGAGAACGGTCAGCGGCAGCTCGCGAGCGTCGTGCGGGGCGGCGGGTGGAGCTGCCCGCCTTCGATCCCCGGCTGCACCATCAACCAGGCCTCGGGCATCACGTCGTCGGACCAGACCACCGTCACCGGGGTCGCGGCCGAGATCGCCCAGGTCATCGCGGCCCCGTGACCCGCGCGGCGTCGTCGCGGACGGCGCTTCCCATCGGGCCGCGGACGTGATGAAACACCCGCCATGCGTTCGGGCGTCGGCGACGAGGCGAAGTCGCAGCGGGCTCTGCTCGCGCTCGTCTGTGTGGCGGTTCTGTTGGTGTTCGGGCCCGGCGTGACGGGGGCCTTCGTCTGGGACGACCAGACGCTCATCGTCTCCAACGCCTGGCTGCGCGACCTCGCCAACCTCCCGACGCTGCTCCGCTCGGACTTCTGGCACGTCTCCGCGGGCGACGAGACGGGCGTGAGCCTCGGCCGGCTCTACTGGCGGCCCGTCGTCACCCTCGCGTACCTCGCGCAGTACCAGCTCTTCGGGCTCCACCCCGAGGGCTACCACCTCGTCAACATCGGGCTCCACCTCGCGTGCTCGCTGCTCGTGTTCGGGTGGATCCGACGTCGCCTCGGCCCGCCCGACGCGTCGCGCGACCTCGCGGCTGCCGCGGGCGCGCTCCTCTTCGCCGTCCACCCGTCGCGGCCCGAGTCGGTCGCGTGGATCAGCGGGTGCACCGACGTGTGGATGACGCTCTGGGTCCTCCTCGCGGCCGCGGCCTTCGACAGCCCGCGCGACCGGCGCGGCGTGGCGGCGGGCGTGTTCGTCGCGCTCGCGATCTGGAGCAAGGAGGCCGCCGTGCTCGCGCCCGCGCTGTTCGCGCTCGACGCGTGGCTCGTCGACGGCGCGCCCGAGCGGCGGAGGAAGCTCCCCGTGGTCGGCGTCGCCACCGCGGCCGCCCTCGCGGTCCGCCTCGCGATGCTCCCGCCGCACGCGACGGGTGGGACGACTGGCGCCGCGGAGACGGTCGTGCGGGTCCTCTCGACGCTCGGTCACTACACCGCGGCGGTGCTGTGGCCGTGGGACCCGCCGGTTCAGATGGCGATTCGCACGTGGGACGCCGCGGGCCACGCCACCTACGCGCCCTGGAGCATCGCGCTCGGTGTGGCGGTGACCGTGGGCGTGACCGCGCTCGTCGCTCTCGCGGCGCGGCGGCGTGAACTGCGCCCCTACGTCGCGGACGTCGCGTGGTGCCTCGCGCCCCTCGCGCTGGTGCTCAACGTCGTCAACCTCTACATCGACGTGCTGGCGGCGATGCGGCTGCTCTACCTCCCGCTCGTCGGCGTGTGCGCGCTGGCGGCGCGGGGGCTCGCGGCGTCGTCGGGGAAGCCCGGCGGGCGCGCGGCGTCGTTCGCGGCGGCGGGGCTCTTGGCGGCGATGGCGGTGGCGTCGATCCGCCACGTGGGGCACTTCATCACCGAGGAAGACCTCTGGACCCACGAGCTCGCGGTGAACCCCGACGGGCCCTACGCCTGCGGCGAGCTCGCGCGGCTCCGGCAGCAGCAGGGGCGCCTCGGCGACGCGATCGGGCTCTACGCGCAGGGCGTCCGCGGCGCGAGGCGGCTCGGGCAGCGGTATCAGGCCAACGACATGGTGCTGAAGCTCGCCACCGTGGTGATGCTCGCCACGCCCGACGAGGACCAGGCCACGCTCGCGCGGATGCGCGACTTCTTCGACGCCGTCGACCGGGGCGACCCCGCGCCCGTCCGCTTCGAAGCCCGCGGGCTGCGCGTCGCGCTCAAATGGAACGACGCCGAGCGCGCCGCCCGCCGCGCGGGGCTCCACTACCGCATGGCGCGGGCGATCGCCCACGCGCGCACGCTCTCGCTCGCCGGCGCCGAGGCGCAGCTCCTCGACGTGCTCCGCGACACGCCCGACGCCTGGCTCGCCTGGCAGAACCTCGCCCTCGTCTACGCCACCGGCGACCGCTGGGACGACGCCCTCCGCGCGCTCGACGAGGCGCTCCGCCGCGACCCCGCCAACGGCCCGGCGCGCGCGCTGCGGGCAGACTTCGAGCGACGTCGCGCGTCGCTGGCCGCGCTCCCGCCGGGGTCGCCCGAGCGCGAGGTGGCGCTCTGTGAGGCGCTCGCGGAGCTTCATCTCAGTGAGGCCGCGCGGCGACGTCTGGCCGCGCTCGAACGGCGCGCGCCGGGGCGGGCGGACGTCGCGAGGCTGCGCGGGACACTCGTGCCGCGTCGGTAGCGGCGGTCAGTTGCGGCGCGTGAAGCGGAGCACGTGGCGGTAGATGCGCGTCTCGCCCTGCTGCCCCTGCCACCACGGGATGTCGGGCCCGTCGACGGGCGAGCTATAGTTGTAGAGCACGCGCTCGTCGGGCGAGGCGCCGTCGAGCACCTGCGCGAAGCAGGTGTCGCCGCGGGAGGGGAGGTCCATGAGGAAGGCGATGCGGTCTTCGGCCTGGACGTAGCGCCAGAGGGAGCACCGCTTGGGGCGGTTGCGGTAGTCGAGCTGGTAGCGGACCACCCGCGAGGTGAAGTCGCCGTCGCGCTGCATCAGGTCGTAGTTGCCGGTCTCGGTGACGTTGCGCCGCGCGACGAGGTAGGCCTCGCCGTCGTGCCAGAACATCAGCGGCGAGTCGTACTTGCGCGGGTCGCTCCGGCACGTCCAGCGCGCGAGGGAGCCCGCGGGCGCGCGGCACACCTTCGAGCCCCAGCCCGTCTCGTCGCCGAGCTCGTTGCGGATCACCGCGTAGAGCGTCCCGTCGTCGCCGAGGGTGAAGTCGGCCTCCGAGCCGCCGCCTCGGTACACCGTGCGGGGCCCCGCGCCGACGGGCCCCCAGGCGCGGCCGTCGGTGGTGGTGAGGAGGTCGACGTCCATGGGCCGCTGGACGAACTGGTACTCGTACTCGCCGTGGAGGTAGCCGACCATGTACGCCGTCCCCCGCTCGACGCGCGTGCGCCACGCGAGGAAGCCCGGCGTCTCCACGGGTTCGAGCGCGGTCCACGTGCCGTCGGCGCGTCGCTCGGTGACGGAGACGCCCTGCGGTTCGAAGCCCAGGGGGTTGCTGCCGAGGCGCGACACGTAGAGGAAGAGCCGCTCGCCGAGCGCGAGGAAGCGCGGCTCGCGCAGGTCGGTGTCGAGCTGGAGGCGCTGTTCGAAGCGCCAGGTGCGCTCGTCCGCGGTGGAGATGACGAAGATCTGCGTGCGCGACGAGGCGAAGTGGTCGGGCGCCGTCCGCCACGCGAGGTAGACGCGCCCGCCGAAGCGGACGACGTCGAGGTTGTTGTTGGAGTTGCCCGGCGGGGCCTCCATCGGGAGCCCGGGGCCCGGGATCATCTGGCGCGTGTCGGTCACCGTCACCGCGTGGCGGCCGGGCTCGGCGGGCGGGGGAGGGGGTGGCTGCGCGTCGGGGGGCGCGTCGTCCGTCGCGGCGGGGACGTCGGCGTCGGGGCGGTCGACCGTCGCGTCGGGGGCAGCGGGCGCGGCGTCGTCGCAGCCGATGAGCGTGAACGCGAGCGCGGCCGCAAGGAGAGTCGTTCGCATGGCCGCGATGCTACCGGGTTTCGGCGCGGGGCGACGTCGGCGTGCGCCTTCTTTGCATGGCGGGCGAGGGGCGCGCGATGCTCCCCCACGTGAAGGTCCACCTCGTCGACGGAACCTACGAGCTCTTCCGCGCCCACTTCGGCGCCCCGGCGATGCAAGCGCCCGACGGCCGCGAGGTCGGCGCGTCGCGGGCCTTCCTCCGCTCGACGGTCGCGTGGCTGCGGACGGGCGAGGTGACGCACGCGGCCTTCGCCTTCGACCACGTCGTCGAGTCGTTTCGCAACGAGCTCTTCGCCGGGTACAAGACCGGCGACGGCGTCGAGCCCGCGCTGATGGCGCAGTTTCCGCTGGTGGAGGACTGCGCCCGCGCGCTCGGGCTGGTGGTGTGGCCGATGGTTCGCTTCGAAGCCGACGACGCGCTCGCCGCGGGGGCCGCCCGCTTCGCCGCCGACCCCGCCGTCGAGCAGGTTCGCATCTGCTCGCCCGACAAGGACCTCGCCCAGTGCGTCCGCGGCGACCGCGTCGTGTGCGTCGACCGCCTGCGCAACACGGTGCTCGACGAGCCCGGCGTGACGGCGAAGTTCGGCGTGGGCCCGGCGTCCATCCCCGACTGGCTCGCGCTCGTGGGCGACCCACAAGACGGCATCCCCGGCATCCCCGGCTGGGGCGCGAAGACCTCCGCCGCGGTGCTCGCCCACTACAAGTCCGTCGACGCCATTCCCGACGACCCGGCAGCCTGGGCCGTCTCCGTGCGCGGCGCGCCCCGCCTCGCCGCCGCGCTCGCCGCGCAGCGCGCGGAGGTGAAGCTCTACCGGACGCTCGCCACGGTGCGCGAGGACGTCCCGCTGGCCGAAGACGTCGCGGCGCTCGAGTGGAAGGGCGCCGTGCGCGAGCTGCTCGTGCCGCTCTGCGAATCGCTGGGCGAGAAGGCCGTGGTCGACCGCGTGCCCCGCTGGCGCGCGTGACTCTTGTCCGAAGGTAGGAAGGGGCGACTTCGCGCTCGCACCTGACGCGGAGCTGTTCGAAGGTAGCGGCACACCCCCACAGGAGTTGAGCCGCCGATGACCGAACGCTCCGACCACCCGCCCCCCGCGCGCAGCCTCGTGCTCGTCGTCGAGCCCTCGATCCCGCCGCCCCCGGCGCCCGTCTTCACGGAGGACCATTTCGACGACGAGGAGGAGCTCGTCACGCTCGACTCGCTCTCGGGCGCGCTCGGCGCGTCGAGCAACGACGAGCTCTCGCTCGCGCTCGGCCCGCTCGCCGACGGGGCCCTCGAGCGCCGCGGCGCGACCTTCGACGCCCGCCGCGTGATGCGCGAGACGCTCTCGGTGGCGCAGCAGGTGGAGGAGTTCCTCGCGGGGGCGAAGGCCGCGGCGCGGGAGAGCGTGCGGGTGTCGCGCGACCTCCTGCGCGTCCTCGTGTGGACGGGGGCCTCGTGCGAGCGCGCCTACGACCGCTGGCGCGCCCGCGTCACCCCGCGCTTCACCCCGAAGCAGGCCGCGACCCGCTCGGCCGCCGCCCAGCTCGCCGCGAAGACCGCCCTCGGCCAGCTCGCCGGCGCGCTCCGCACGGTGCTCGCCGGTCACCCCACGGAGGTCGCCCGCGTCGACGCCGCGCTCAAGTCCGTCGGCGCCGACGGACGCGCGGGCAAGGCGCTCTCGGCGCTCGTGGGCGTGGCCCGCGACGCGCTCGCGAATGAAGACGCCGGCGTCACCGCACGCCGCGGGCTCTACAACCTCACGGCTGCGTGGGTCGAACGCTGCGCCTCCGCCGCGGACGACGCCTGCGCGGACGACCGCGGCGAGCTCTCGCCCACCGACACCAAGGCCGACCGCAAGTCGACGCTCGACGCCTGGTGCGGCGCCACCTTCCTCCTGCTCGAGCGCGTCGTCCTCGCGTTCGAAGCGGCGCGGGCGGCCGACGCGCGCGTGCCGAAGCTCCGGCTGCGCGGGCTGCGCGAGGCGCTGCTCCGCACGATCACCCCGCCGGCGGCCCCGAAGAAGGCGGCGAAGAAGCGCCCGGCCCGTCGCCGCCGTCGCCGCTGGTGACGTAGGCGTCGTAGCGACCCGGCGCCACCACCGCCGCCGGGTCGAGCGCCGCCCGCACCCTTCGAAGAACCGCCGCCGAGTCGTCCGTCCACCCCGCCATTCGTTCCATCGCCCCAACGCCCAACCGGTGCGGCAGCCACCGCTCTCGCGCGAAGGCGTCGAGCAGCGCGTCGTGGCAGCGCTTCGCGCGCGCGTCGGCCCCGTCCTCGTCACGATCGTACAAGATCGACGGGACCGCGTAGGCGCAGCGCTCGGTGGGCGCCACGATCGCGAGCATCGGGTCGAAGCCGTGCGCGGGCATCACCGACTCCACCACCGTCGCGAGGCGCGCGACGTCGCGGCCCCGCAGCGGGAGCGCCGCGCAGGCCCACACGACGCCGCAGCGGTCGCGGTCGGGGTCGAGGTCGCGCTCGGGCGCGGAGGGCTTCGCCCAGTAGGCGCTCCGCAGGCTCTCCTCGTGGGGGACGCCCTGGAGCCAGCCGAACGCGGGCTCTGTCTCCCAGAGGAGCTCGCGACCCGCGACGGGGTCGCCGACGCGTTCCTCCGCGTGCCAGCCGTCGACGTGCGATGCGATCGTGGCGGCGACGTGCTCACGCAGCGCGCGCCCCTGGAGCTCGGTGGCGGCGTAGAGCCCCGCGAGCCCGAACCACCGCGGCCCCTCGTCGGTCACCGTCGGGCGGGGGCGTTGGGTGGAGAGGACGCGGAGGCGGTTCCATAGGCCGACGGGCGCGCGGAGGGTGCCGTCGAGGCGGAGCCCGCGGAGCGCGTCGACGAGACCCGGCAGCCGAGTGTCGTCGCCGAGCGTGAAGCGGAAGGCTTGAACGGAGCGCGGCAGCGGCGCGAGCCACACCGTCATCCGCGTGACCACCGCGACGTTGCTCTGCGCGAGGAGCCCTTCGAGCGAGGGCCCGAGGCCCCAGCGGTGGACGTGCGCGAGGCCCGACTCCCCGTGGCGCGCGAAGCCCGTTCGAATGACCTCGCCGGTGGAGAGGACCGCCTCGAGCGCGCACACGTGGGCGGGACGATCGCCGAGGGGCCCACCGCCGTCGCCGCGGTCGAGCGCGTTGCCGAGCACGCTTGCGTCGGGCGACGAACCCGTCACGCTCGCGAAGAGCCGCGACCCGCGCTCGGCGAGAAAGGCGTGGAGCTGGCGGAAGGTCACCCCGGGCTCCACCTCGACCCAGGCCATCTCCTCGTCGAACGCGGTGATCGTTCGCATGCGACCGAGGTCGAGCACCACAGCCCCGTCGCGGGCGGGGGCGCGCGAGCCGAGGCCCCAGTTCTTGCCGCAGGAGAGGGGGGAGACGGGGACGTGGAAGCGTGCGGCGACGCGGAGGCACGCGGCCACCTCGTCGCGGCTCGCGGGGCGGACCACGGCGGCGACGGCGGTGGCGGTGTCGTAGGTGGCGGCGGCGTACGTGGTGCAGAGCGAGGCGTCCGCGGAGACGTGCTCCGTGCCGACCACGTCCGACCAAGCTGCAAGGGCCTCGGGGAGCGCGCTCACGGCGGCGACGGTACCACCGCGAGGAGGGACGGTGTCTCGCAGCGCGGAGCAGCAGCGCGAAGACCCAGGCCGCGCGCGTCACCGCGCCCGCGCGAGGCGCTCGATCACGCGCTCGATCGTCGCCCGTCGCGACGGGTGCGGGGTCGCCTCGGCCGCGCGCGAGAGCCACGGGATCGCCGCCGGGTCGTCGATCGCTTCGAGCGACGCGAACGCCGGGTCGCAGAGCGTCCCGTCGGCCTCCTGCGCCGCCGCGCCGAGGACCGCGAGCGGTGCGCCCTCCCGGAACGCCCCCAGCGCGCGCAACGCCCCGCCGCGGCAGAGGTGGCACCACTGCGCGGTCTCCGCGAGCGACGTGAGCGCCGCCAGCGCGGGCCCCCACGCGAGGCGCGCGAGGAGCTCACACGCACGGTGCTTCGGCTGGCACTGGAGGCCCCACGCGCCGACGGGAGCTCGGATCACCTCGGTGAGCAGCGGGCCCCAGCGCGGGTCGAGCGCCGCCCCCGACGAGACCAGCGCGCGGAGCATCTGGTCGGCACGCTGCGCGAAGTCGGCCGTCGTCCCCGGCGCGGCGCAGTCGGGCGGAACCAGGGGCGCTCCGCGTTCGAAGGCCTCGTCGGGGGGGAGGCGGGCGACGGCCGCCGTGCCGATCCAGTGCAGTGACACGTCACCGGAGTCTGCGAGCGATGCGAGCCGGCGCGTCTGCGACTCGTCGAAGCGGCGGGCCTCAGCCGAGCCGCCCGGCCGTCGCGCGCAGCGGCGAGGCCACAGCGCCGTCGTCGACCACGGCGAGGAGCGCCTCCGTCAGGGTCGCCGCGTCCCTCGGGAGACCGCCTCCACCGCGAGGTGGCCGATGTCGAGGCACGGGTCACGGAGCATCGCGGCGACGCGCGCGCGGTCGCCCTCGTCGCCGCGCGCGAGGAGCAGCTTCGCGGCGCGGTGGCGGAGCGTGAGGAGCGGGTGATCGAGCAGCGCCCGGGCCCGGGGGAGCGCGCCCTCGGCCTCGCGCTCGCAGAGGAGCTCGAGCGCGACGCACGCGCCGTCGGCCCGGCCGGCGAGCGTGCGCAGGCGGGCCGTCGAGAGGGGCGCCCGCGCTCTCGAAGACCACGTCGCGAGCACCGCCTCGGCACGGTGGTGGTGGAGGAACGGAGCCGGTGTGAGCTCGGGCGAGCCCACCGCGGCGAGCGGCGCGAGGGCCTCGACGCACCCGTCGACAGCCGCGAGGAGCGCCTCCTCGAAGGCCGCGCCGCGGATCGAACCGAGCACGCGTCGAACGGCGCTCGCGTCCGGCGTCGTGCGTCCAGCGAGCACGAGCAGCGCGAGGCGGGCGGGCCGCGTCTCGCGCGTGAGGAGGAAGGCCGTCGCCGCGGCGAGCTGCGGGCCCGAGCGGGCCTCTGCCCAGGCGAGCGCCACGGGCTCGGCCGCCGCGGGGTCCCGGCGCGCGAGCGCCTCGAAGGCGGCGCGACGCTCCGCGGCGGTGGCTCCCTTGCGGGCGGCGGCGACGAGGGCGGCGACCTCTCCCTCCGGCGGGCGCGTGCGTCGGCTCACGCGCGGCTCGTAGCACCGCCCGCTCCACGGCGGCAACCGCTTGGGGTGCCGCCTTGCGCGACGGCGAGGCGTCCTCGCACCGCGGGTCGACGCCCTCGTCGGCCGTCGGGGCGCGGCGTGTCCACGCGACAAACTCGCACGCGCGAGGGGGCGTGGTGTAGCCTGGCTCCATGACGACCCGCCCGAAGCGCCCCGGCCCCTCCGTGCAGAAGGTCCCCGCGGTGTCGGAGGTACCCGTCACGCGAAACATGCTGATGGGCGTCCGCGACGAGCTCGCGGCGCGCCTCGACCAGCACGCCGAGCAGTTCCGCGGGATCGACGCGAGGTTCGCGCAGGTCGACGCGAGGTTCGCGCAGGTCGACGCGAGGTTCGAGCAGATCGACGCGAGGTTCGCGCAGGTCGACGCGAGGTTCGAGCAGATCGATGCGAGGTTCGCGCAGGTCGACGCACGCATCGACGAGGTTCGCGCGGAGGTCCGAGAGCTCCGGCACGAGATCGAGTCCTTCCGGGCCGAGGTTCGCGGCCAGGTCGCGCGCATCGGGGCGCTCGTCGAGGAGCAGGAGGTGCGCAACCGCGTGGTGCTGGAGGTCGTGCAAGGGCACAACGCCCGCTTCGAGCGCATCGAGGCCGAGCAGCGCGCGCAGGGGGACATGCTCCGCGAGATCCTCGCCGCGGTAACGAAGCGCTCGTAGCGCACCCGTTGGGGCGTCGGCGCCCCGCGTCGTGGAGCCCGCGCCCCAAACCTTGCCGCGCGTTGCCCCGCAATCCCGCGGCGCCCGCGCTGGCCGCGTCCCTGCATCGTCTCTCGGCAGGAGCGCCGCCATGACCCACGCCCTCACCCTCTGCGACCAATGCCACCGCCACATCCGCGCGAGCGAGCGCGCCTGCCCCTTCTGCACCGCCGCCCGCCCCGCCGCGCCGTCGCGCCTCGCGGCCGTCGCGGTCGTCGGCGCCGCGCTCGTCGGGCTCGCCAGCGACGCCGCCGCGCAGCCGCTCCCGCCGCGCCTCACCATCGAGCACGGCGGCGGGGCCCAGGGCTACGGGGCGCCGCCGTTCCACCCCTTCCCGGGCGTCGACCCCGTCGAGCGCCCCGCGCCGCCCGTCGTCGCGCCCGTTGTGGCCACCGTGACCGTCGTCGTGCGCGGCGCCGACCCGCGCACGGAGGCCACGCTCCGGAGCGCCGTGCGACGCAGGCTCGACGCCATCCGCGCGTGTCGGCCGCAACGCCTCCCCGCGCCCGCCCGTGACGAGCGCCGCAGCGTGGTCGTGGGCTGGGGCGTCGCGTCGCCCGCGCCGCGGGAGCCCGTCGCCCGGTGCATCGCAGAGGCGGTCCGCGAGGCGCTGCCGGAGGTGCGAGAAGGGCAGCGCGCGCGGGTGCAGGTGCAGGTCCGGTACGCGCGGCCGGGCTTCGGCCAGGGCGACCCGGGTGACCGCTGCGCGGGCTTCACGCCGCCGGGCTGCCGACGCACGGGCTGCCCCGGCGGGATGGTCTGCGACACGCGGGCGCAGTGCGTCCCCTCGTCGTGCGGGTGCGACCCGGCGACGGGCCAGCAGGTGTGCACCGACGACTGCGGCGGCGGCGTGTGCGTGCTCGCGGGGATGCCACGCGCGCCGCGGTGAAGCGCCACGTCACGGCGCGAGGCTACCACCGCCCGCGCGAACGAAGCCGCGGCTCCCTCTGTGCGGGCCCCGCGGCTTCGTGGATACTCCCGCGCATGAGACGCTTCGCCTTCGCGCTCGCCGCGGCCTCCCTCGCCGGCTGTGGCGGCGACGACATGCCGCCCGCCGCCCCCTCGTACCCCGACCGCGTCGCCGGCGACCGGACCCCGATGAGCGCCGACTGTGACCCGATGGACCCCGGCCGCTGCGCGCTCCCGTGGCCCTCCAACACCTTCACCGTCGTCGACCGCGCCTCCGCCACCGGGCTGCGCCTCCACCTCACGGAGTCCGTCCTCGCGGCCACCGACGACGCGCGCGAGGCCAACCGCGCCGACGGCTTCTCCTGCGTCTCCCCCGTGATGACGGTCGTGCAGGGCACCGTCGACCCCGCGATGCTCGGCGACGGCGAAGGGCCCCTCCTCCTCTACGCCGTGCGCAACGGCGCGCTCACGCCCGTCCCCGTCCGCTACCGCGTGATCACCCCGGCGAGCCTCACGCCCGAGTCGCTGATCATCGCGTACCCGCGCGCGCCGATGGAGCCCGCCACCGACCACGTCGCCGTCCTCCTCGACTCCGTGCCCGTCGCCGACGCCGCGCCGCCCACGGCCTCCGCGCTCACCCGCGCCGCGCTCGGCCTCGCGACGCCCGCGACGGAAGAGCAGGCGCACTTCCGCGCGTACCACGCCCCGAACCGAACGCTCCTTCGCGCCGCGGGCGTCGACCTCGCCCACGTCGTCCGCGTGTGGGACTTCACCACCCGCTCGCGCGAGCAGCCCACGCGAACGCTCCTGGCGATGCGCGAGCGGCTCCTCCGCGCGGTGGACGGCGGCGAGGTGCGGGTCGCGCTCGACCGCGTTCGCCCGATCGCCACGGGGCCCGGCGCGATGGAGGTGGTCGGCCGGCTCACCAACGTCCCCGACTTCCTCGACGCCGACGGGCGCGTGGTGCGCGACGCGTCGGGCGCGCCGGTGACGCCCGAGGGCGAGGAGGGCGTGCACGAGGTCCCGTTCCGGGTGTTGGTGCCGCGCGGGACGGGCGACTACCGCGTCGCGATGTGGGGCCACGGGATGGGCGGCGACGTCACCGACAACTCCTTCGACGCCGAGATCGCCGGCGCCGGCGCGGCCAAGGTGAACCTCCGCTTCGCCGGCTACTGGGGCGACGCGGTGATCCCGAGCTTCGCCCGCTTCGCCAACATGGTGAAGGGCGCCGAGCAGTCGACCGCGGGGCTCATCCAGTCGGTGGCCGACGGCGCCGCGATCTTCCGCGCGCTGGTGGGCCCCGGGGCCGACACCGCGCGGACCGCGCCGCTCGCGCAGGTGCTCGCGGCGCCGATGATCATGGGCATGGCCAACCCCGCGGCGGGCCGCTACCCGCGGGCCGACGGCGCGATCTGGACGGGCGGATCGCTCGGCGGGACGATGGGGCTGGTGTTCGTCCGCTCGGAGCCGCGGATGACGGCGGCCGTGCTCAACGTGCCGGGCGCGGGCTGGTCGCACTACCTCACGCAGAGCAACCTCTACTCGGTCGCGCGGCTGGTGCTCAACACCAACTACCGCAACGACATCGACATCCATGTGGTGGTCGGGATGGCCCAGACCAACTTCGACGACGCCGACGGCGCGGTGTGGGGCGGCGCCTCGCCCGAGCGCCCGATGCTCCTCCAGCAGAGCATGGGCGACCCGGTGCTCCCCAACATCGGCAGCGAGCTCGCGGCCGCGAGCGCGGGCGCGTCGCAGGTGGGCGCGGTGCTCCACGCGGTGCGCGGCGTCGCGCCCGTGGCGGAGGTGGCGGGGGGGACGGCGCTGACGCAGTTCCGCGTGCCGACGGGGGTGACGCAGCCGCTCGACGTGCACGGCTTCGCGGCGCGCGACACGATGGCCGGCGTCGCCGCGCGCGAGCAGATCACGTCGTTCATCACCTCGGTGTGGGCCGGCTCGCCGCGCATCACCGTCCCGCCCACGTGCATGCGCAACACCCCCGCCGGGAGCTGCGATTTCTCCAACGGGCAGTAGCGCCCGCTCACCCCGCCCGCAGCCGCGCCACCATCGCCTCGACGCGCCCGATCGCCGCCGCGACGTCTCCGTCCGGCGCCGCGCCCGCGTGCGCGACCAGCGCGTCGATCGCCCGCTGCTGCGCGGCCACCACGCCCACCAGCGCCGCGACCACGTCCTCCCAGCGCGCGGGCGCCTCGGGCTCGCGCACGGCCGTCCGCTCGCGGGGGAGGGCCCGCTGGCCGTTGCGGACGGCGAGGCGCGCGGCGCCGACGGTGGCGGCGAGCTGCGCGAGGAGCGTCCGGTCGACGCGCTCACGGACAGCGGCGAGGCCCGCGTCGTCGAGCGCGGGCGAGGGGGCGAGCGTGACGGCGCCGTCGGCCGCGGAGAGCGTCACGCGCTCCACGGAGTCCGCGCCGGGCACCGCGCGGATGGCGGCGAGCAGGAGGGCTTCGAGGCGTTCGAGGGCGAGGTCGCGGACTGCGGGGTCGAGGCTCTCGTCGCCCAGGGAGGCGGCCACGAGGGGCGCCGCGCGGGGGCCGGTCACGTCGCGCATGAGGAGAGGATGGGAGGGAGCTACTCGGTGTCGTCGCCGATGATGTTGAGCTCGCGCTGGAGCGAGGAGACCTCGAAGCGCGAGTACACGCCGTCGCGGTCGAGGTCGCCGCTCGCGGTCGCGTAGTACCACTGGCCCTGCTGCGCGAGCGGGAGCGAGGTGTAGCCGAGGTTGCCGCTCGGGCCGACGGCGGGCGCCACGCCGGGGTTGCCCGCGATCGTCTGGTACGAGTAGCGAACGAGCTGGCGCGGGCGGACGCCGAGCTGGTTCCACGACGAGGGGAGGCTCGAGTAGAAGTCGACGGTGCCGCCCGCCGCGGCCGGAGCTCCGAGCGCGGGCCACCACGCGCCGAGCGAGCCCGACGCGCCGTTGGTGGTCGGCGCCGACAGCGCGAGGTCGTTCGACGCGTCGGAGTACATGTTGAACTCCGCGCGGTAGCCCTCCTGCGCGTGGACGATCTGCGTGAGCACCTCGCTCGCCTCCAGCGCCAGCGAGCGGTTGCGGTGGCGCAGGTAGAGCGGGCCCGCGACCGCCGCGAGGATGCCGACGATCACCACCACGATCATCAGCTCGATGAGCGTGAAGCCAGACATCGCGGCGCGAGGCAAGGGGGGTCGGCGCATGGTGTCCCGTTTTCTCCCGCGGTCGCGCCGCGAGTACACCCACGACGGTAAGCGAGGAGCGCCATCGAACGCAACCCGTCGCGCGCCGCGTTTCGTCGCCGCGAGCACGCGCGGATCCCATCGGAAAGGCCCGTCTGCGAGGCCCGGCGTGGTACGACCATTGACGGCCCGAGGGCCCCGTTCCCTACTTGGAGAGCAACCACACCATGGGACTCCCCCGCACCGCCCGATGCTTCCCCGCCCTGCTCGTCGTGGCCGCCGGCTGCGACGCGGGGCCCACCATCCGCGACTGCGCGCCCGGCTCCGCCTGCGTGCCCGACGCCACCGTCCGCGTCGACGTGCCCGTCCTCGACGTGACGCCGCTCGACGCGCGCAGCTACCTCGACAACCTCACGTCCATCGAGGTGCGCCCCGCCGACACCGTGCTCGTCGCGCGGGGCACGCCCGCCACGCAGGACTTCACCGTCTGGGGCACCTACCGCGACGGCTCCACCCGCGCGATCCCCCTCGGCGCGTGGAGCGCGACCAACGACGCCCTCGGCGGCATCAACGCCGAGAGCGGGCGCTACACCGCCAACGGGCTCGTCGGGGGCGTGACCACCGTCGCCGTCGCGATCGCGCGCGACGACGGCCCCGCCCTGCGCGCGGAGACCACCCTGCGGGTGCGGGTGGAGCGGGAGTTCTTCGCGCCGGGGACGCCGACGACGGTGACGTCGCGCTTCGCCGGGCCGCTGGAGACGGACGCGTCGCGCGCGGTGGTGCTGCGCTACCCCCTCGCCAACGCGGTGATGCCGCAGAACGTCCAGCCCCTCGACGTCCAGTGGGAGAACGGCGCCGCCGGCGACGTGTACCGGGTCACCGTCACCAAGCCCAACGCCATCGTGACGGGCTACGTCACGCACAACGGCGCGGGCTTCAAGTACGACCTCGTCATCGACCGGACGGGCTGGCGCGCGATCGCCGAGAGCGACCCGATGGCCCCGATGCGCGTCCAGGTCGACCGCGCGGACGCCCGCGGCGCGGTCGCGGGGACGGCGGTGCAGGTCACCCTCGCGCGCGGCTCCCTCCTCGGCGTCGTCTACTACTGGGACCTCCGCGAGGGGAAGATCCTCCGCATCACCGACGCCGACGCGCGCCGCGAGAACTTCATGCCCAGCCCGCCGCGCCGCGCCTCCGACGGGAGCCGCTGCGTCGCGTGCCACTCGATCTCGCGCGACGGTCGCTACATGGCCGCGGAGATCTGGGAGGGCCAGGCGCCGAGCGCCGTCTTCGACCTCTCGCGCGACCTCACCGCCGACCCCGCCCCGGTGCGCTTCCCCGTCCGCGACGAGGCCTCCTGGGTCTACTCGTCGTGGAACAACGACGGCACCCGCCTCATCGCCAACCGCCTCGGCGGCCTCTTCCTCGTCGACCCCGCCACCGGCAACCGCGTGACCCCGCGCGGCGGCACGCTCCCCGCCGACGACGCCGTCCAGCCCTCGTGGTCGCCCGACGGCCGCACGATCGCCTTCGTCGACAACTTCCGCGGCCCCGGGCCCACCGCCTTCAACGAGAGCGAGCTCGCGACGCTCCCCGTGACCGCGGCCGACACCTTCGGCGCGCCCACCACGCTGCTCCGCGGCGCGTCGCTCTCCGGCGAGCCCCAGCGCGGCAGCGCGGTGGCGTACCCGTCGTGGACGCCCGACAGCCGCTGGCTCGCCTTCCAGCACGGGCCCTACAGCGAGTCCGACCTCGAGGTGACGCCGGGCTCACCGCGCCGCCGCTTCCCCGCGGCGATGTACCTCGTCGCGCCCACCGGCGGCGCGCCGCTGCGCATGACCAACGCGTCGGGCGCGGACGCTGACTCCGACGCGTACTTCCCCAACTTCTCGCCCTTCAACCAGGGCGGCTACTACTGGCTCCTCTACTTCTCGCGGCGCGACTACGGCAACGCGCAGGCGGGCACGCGCGGCACGGGCCGCCGCCAGCTCTGGGTCACGGCCGTCACCAACAACCCCGCGGCGGGCCGCGACCCCTCGTCGCCGCCCTACTGGCTCCCGGGCCAGGACGTCGCGACGGACAACGTCTCGGGCTTCTGGGCGCCGCAGCCCTGCGCCCCGCGCGGCGCGTCGTGCACGGCCTCCAGCGACTGCTGCACCGGCACCTGCGGCCCCGACGCGATGGGGCGCTTCATCTGCAACCCGCCGCCGGTCAACACGCCCTGCAGGATGTACGGCGAGCGCTGCGGCGCCAGCTCCGACTGCTGCCGCGGG
>JAXLYI010000016.1:0-241375 GCA_046351555.1 Polyangiales bacterium | reverse complement strand
CAGAGGCGTGATGGCAGCATCCTCCCTCCAGGCGCAGATGCCCAGGCGGGCACGGGTCACCATCTGAAGTTGAAGGAATCGGCGGCACGATGCAGTTCACATAAGATCGTCGGCGATCACCGTCGAAGATCCATGCAGGTCGATCAACCATTGCGCACGCCGGTTGAAGCATGCGCTGTTCTGCGGCAGCGATCGCCACATCAAGTCGCTGATACAGGTTTGTCAGCATTCCAGAGTGTTGCCCGGAAGCAGTTGCCAGGATGACAGCCTGCCGAAGTGAATAAGGGTCCTCCGGCCCTTCACTTCTTGATGCAGGCACACGCCAATACACGAGATCCGCAGCAGATCGCCACGCATCAGAGACCGTTACCGCGAACGACAGAATGTGTGACCCAGGCGTATCGACACTGATCTCAGCGACCGAAGCATCGGACATTTCACCTGCATCCCACGCAAGGCTGCCCCGCGAGGCCGGCGTTGGTGTCTGACCGGTTAGGCATTCATATCGCCTACGATCTGACTGATCGACGGACGGATCAACCAGGCTCAGCCCTGGCATCGACCACCAAGATCCCACAGGACAGGTATCGGTCGCGGAGATGAATGGCTGCAAAATCGGCTCTGAAGGGTACCCTTTTACCTCGCCAATTTCACTTGAACTGTTGAGTAGCCACTCTGCGTACAACCGAGCAATACCGTGCATGTTTAGTGTGGCGAATTGAGAAACAATAGTGGCCCAGTACCAGTTCGTCCCTGTGGCGCAAAATCGTCCCAGTTCTCGACGCAACACAGAGAACGAGTCTCGCCCTTGCGTGGCCGTCCAGTATGTCGTGTGTTCGTAAGAGAGATATAGCGCCTGAAGAGCGTTGACTTCCTCCGCAGAAACACTCACGTCTAATGCGTCAGCCGTTGCGTCGAATGTCGAACCCGCCGCATCGATGTCCGCTGTCGAACCCGGCGAGACAGCCCCGACGCCGTAAAGTGTGCCGCACAGTCGGCTTGTGGATTCGCGCATTGCGTTGACGGCGGCGAGTTCTCGTGAATCTTTTGGGGCGATGAGTTCGCGCAACCCGCGCCACTCCTCGCAGAGCAGATCACTTTCGCGCCCAGCACGAAAATTCTCATAAATCTTATAGGCCACGAAGCGAGCTCTCAACTGCCGTTGAAATTCGCTAATCCAAGGAGAAGTCTCGCCAACCGGATCGTTCCCCCGAACACACAGGGCCTCGAGGGGATTAGGACTAGGATCTGCCCGTGCCTCAGATGAGATGATGAGGATAGCGCAGAGCGTCGTGAACACACGGAAGACCACCTTCACAGAACACCTCCCGATGCACATTTGTTCGGTACTCCGTCGAGAAAGTCAAGCTGGATTGGGCTCGACAATCCTCTCCTGGACATCTTCGCGTCGTCGAGATGACCGGCCCGAAGGTCGTCCACCATCCATCGTTGCACGTGCGTCACTAGCTGCATCGATTGCGGGCGCGCTTGCATCACGTTGACTCTCATCGAGCGAAATTGCGCATCGAAACCCTAGATGGGCCCAGCGCTTATCGCCTTCGTTTGCATCTTCGGCATCGAGCGTCAGTTGCGCAGGATCTGTGCTCGACCACGACCCGCCGCGATATGGTCGTCGATTCTGACTTCGCTGCAAATCTGTAGGATAGGTCCATTCCCACAAATTCCCGGACAAATCAAACACCCCGAAGGGCGACTCGCCCGAAAAAGATTGCGGCGGCGCAACGCTGGGCTTGCCATCATCGTATGGATACGCTGGCGTCCGACCTTGCCTCGTATAGCATTCCAAACCACAGGCATTCACACGCCCTTGGAGCATCCGGTCGTTTCCCCAGGGGTAAACGCGCGGCGATTCATCCCGACCAGCCCTCTTCCACTGCGGTTCGGTTGGCAACTCTCCGTGCACGAAGTGGCAGTAGGTGCTTGCCTCTATCCATGTTACACAATTCAAAGGGTACTGCCATCCCCAGACATTTCGTTGGTTCCATGTCGAGTGGAGCGGACCTGAGCATGATGTGCCCGAGAGGTCGCGGCAGTATCCGGCCTCGACACAAACTGCGTACTCCCGCACAGTCACCTCGCCGATTCCGATGCAATACGCGCCTACGGGTACAGTCGTGCTTGCATCAGCCTGCAGATAGACATGCCCCTCGCGGATGTACACATACCCCGGAGGGCATTCTGCTCCCGGCACATCCGCCGCAACCTCGGTGGCAGCATCCCCACGTGCCTCGCTCACGTCCAGGCTACTGGAAGCCGCGTCAGTCAGAAGCGCAGTTGGACCACCATCCGCACGGCTTCCTATGTTCTTTCGGAACACTCCAATTACCGCTAATCCCGCAGCTGCAAGTATGACGACGAGGGCCAAAGTCAGCCACAATCGCCAGCCACCCAAGCCTCCGCCTTCGTTGCCTGCATTCTCCCGGAGAAACACCCCGTCCGCGCGGTTGAGGAACACCACCGGCGTCGCCCACTCGCGACCGCCCCGCTTCGCCATCGAGTCGCGCGCAGCAGCCACGGCCTCTTCGAGCGTCTTCCGCGCCGCGAGCGCCTTGTAGAACCACCGCGTGAACTCCAACGCGCTCCCGTCGGAGATGGCGTACTGCATCGCCACCACGGCCGGAATGCCCTTCTCGGATAGCCCCCGCGCCGTGCTCGCGATCGCGTCCACGACACTCCCCGCCGCCCCCTTGCAACTGTTGAGCACCACCAGCTTGATCCCGGAGGTCTTCAACAGCCGTGCGAGCTCCTCGGCAGTGACCGTGTCCTGCGCTCCGTCGGTGCCGCAGCACGAGACCGACCCCACCTCGCCGTGCCCCGCGAAGTGGAACACATCCCACGACGCCTCGATGATTCGTTCGCGCAGCTTGTCCTCGCGACCGTCCTCGATCCACGTCACGTCGACGAGTCCCGCCGCCATCAGCGGCTCGAGCACCCCCTTCAGCCACTTCCCCTCCGTGTCCACCTCCAGATGGGGCAGGTCCTTTGGTACGGCCGCCAGCGCGAGCACCCGCAGCTTCACCCCGCCCACGGTCGACGGCGCGCGCGCCGCGTCGGACACACGGACGATGTGCTGCGTCCCAGACAGCGCGATGAACTCCTTCCCATCCGCCGTCTTCGTCACCTCCCACGGGACGTGCGCGAGGTCGTCCGGCACATGGAGCCGCATCCGAATCGGTCGCTTCGACCCCAACGCGCGGTCGTAGCGGCTTCGAATCTCCCCCTGGAAGATCGCCGCCGCGAGCATGCGCCCCAAGGCGTCGAGCGGGTCCTTCTCGGTCGCTTCGTCGAGCACCGAGGCGCCTTCGCCGAAGTGCACCGGCGTCGCGTCGCGCACCACGCCGCTGCGTTGTTCCGCCGCCGTCCGGCATCGCTCCGCACACAGCAGCAACACCGGGAGCCCCTCCGGCAGCGTGAAGGGCTGCGGCTCCATCGGCCCCCATTGGTCGTTGCGCAAGAGCTCGATCGTGTACGCACCCGCCGCCCTGCGGATCACCAGTTCGAACTCGACCCAGCTCTGCCCCCGCCATCCCCCTGCCCCCCCTCCTACCCCATCCCCTTGAGCACGCCCTGCGCCCCTTGCGCCCCCGCCGTGCTCGCCTCCGCCGCCGCGCTCGCCTGCTGCGCCGCGAGGCGCGTCAGCTCGGGCCACGCGCTCACCAGCGCGTTGTACCCGATGGCCTCCTGGGCCCACTTCTTCCGCTCGCACTCGCTGTACAGCCTGTACGCCAGATCGCGCGCCGCGTCGGCCTGCGCGCCCACCTGCGCCAGCAGCCCCGCCGCCGCCCCCTCACCCCCTGCCTCCAGCGCGCGGATCAGGTGCTGCGTCACCTCCCACACCGTCCGCCGCGTGTCGGTCGTCGGGTCCCACCCCGCGTCCAGCTCCTCGCGCGTCAGCAGACGGACGCGCCCGCGCGACGCCCGCAGCACGCCCGCCTCCACCAGCCCCTGCACCGACGTCCCCTTCGCCCGCGCCAGCACGTCCGCGCTGCCGAACTCCCCCTCGCCGTACTGGTGCTGCAGAAACCACCCCAGCGCGCACCGCGTGTCCGCGTCGAAGTCCCCCTCCTGCTCCGACAGGACCTCGTCCAGCACCTGGTTGATGAGCTGCAACGCCGTCCGCACCGGCATCGCCGACCCGTCCGACTCCAGCACCTTCGCGTACGACGAGAACACCGCCATCCCCGGCCCGATCGCCGCCTGCGCGAAGTCCACCGGCGCGATGTTCCCCTGCTGGAGCAGCTTCAGGTCGCCCGGGAGCTTCTTCTTGAGCGCGCGGAGGAAGTCCTGCCGCGTCGCCGCGGGCGCCGTCTCCGGCCGCTTGCGGCACACCAGCACGATCGAGGAGGCGAGGGCGTTGGAGCCGATGTCACGCGTGCGCCCTGAACGCTCGGTCGACAGTGGCCATGTACCACCAATGCCGAACCCTTCATCGATGAGAGCCGCAAGAATGGTTTCCCATCCCGTCGAGGTCTGCCCGCCCGATACGCCCTCGTCGCTTCCAGACTCCTCCCCTGCTTCGGACTGCTTGAAGGCGTAGTAGACAGTCGTAGGCACACTTGTATCGTCCGCGGCGTGAAGCGTCCGAAACACTGAGCGGAGCCCACGTTCGAAGTACTCTTTCGCCTCTGCTTTTCCGCCGTGCCGATGTGGTTCTGCAACGAGCTCCTCCTGCTTCGGTACGAGGAGGGTCCCGTAGCCGTCCAAAACTCCATGCAGCGCCTTGCGATGCCAGACGTAGAAAAAGTCTGACAGAACCGCGTAAGGCACGTTGTCATAGTACGGAGGGTCAGTAGAGAACACGGCTGATGTCGATGGAGTCATTCTCGCGTCATTTTGCCAAACGTCCCCGCTGCCATTCGCGGGAAGGAACTCAAGAACTTTCGCTACCCACCCGTAGTTGGCTTCGAGATTGCCCGATGACGTGCTGAACGGATTCGCTTCGGCAAAGTCCCACTTGATAGAAAGGACATGCTGCGTAAACACGTGGCAAACGACCTCGTTCCCAGGCTGAGGGCTCCAGGTCGAAAACGAACTCCAGAAGTCAGCACACCGACCGATTGCCATCGTCGAATAAACGGCGAGCGCAGCTAGAGCTTCGCGAGGAGCCGAGCCAAACGTCCCACGCGACTCCACCGAGTTCCTGGTGCAAGCGCACAAGGTCCCGAGCGCAACCGTCTGTCGTGGCGAGAAGAGGTCGGCGTGTCGCAGAAAACCGTAGTTCTGCACGCCAACACCGAGGGCGTGCTCAGGCAGCTTGGTATCCGGCACCCACTCGGGCTTCGCGCTAGCGGCGATGCGCTCGTGCTCCTCGTTGGGCGCGAGGTAGATCCGCTCCTTCTTGCCCTCGGCGACGATCGCCATCATCTGCGCGCCCATGCGCCCGGCCTTCCCCTCCGCGCGCACGTGCTCCAGCGGAACGCCCTCGCCGCACACCACACACCGCGCGCCGCGGCGGTCGACCGTCCCCTTGGCCTTGTCGCCGCCGACGCCCTTGCGCACTTCGAAGCGCACGGCCTTCGACTTGCGATCGACCACCGGCTCGACCCACCGCTCCTTGCCCTTCTTCATCGCCAGCACGAACGAGCGCGCCAGCGGCATGGTCGCGCCGCAGCTCGGGTTGGGGCACGTCACCGTCCGCGCCCACAGCCACGCGATGACGGTGGCCTCCCCGCCCCCGTGCTCCTTCGGGAGGTGCACCTTGGGGTAGAGGTGCCCGATGCGCTTCCACGCCTCGTCGCGCATCCACTTCCCGTAGTAGCGAACGTCGTCGGCGAGGCCCTCGGCGCCGCGCCAGTCCTTCTTCACCTTGCTCGCCGCGGGGTTCACCGGCGCCATGCCCGCGAACTTCGGCGGGATCTCGATCAGCGCCTTGTTGATGAGCACCGCGACCGGGTTGAGGTCACTCGCGATCGCGCGGAGCCCGAGGCGCTGGGCTTCGAGGGGGATGGTTCCTCCGCCCGCGAAGGGGTCGTGGACGGGGGGGAGCTCGGTGGCGAGGTACGCGTTCACCTCGGCGGGCGTGACGTCGGCTTCGAGCACGCGGTCGGCCTTCGGCGTGCCCCGGCGGAAGCGCGCGTGGGAGCGTGCGATCTCGCGGCGCACGTCGCGGATCGTCCCCTCCTCCTGCGTGGCCTCCCAGGGGACCATGTCCTCGATGAGCGTGAACAGCCGCTCGCGCTCGCGCTTCTGCGCGGCCTCGTCGCCCGCGAGCTCGGGCCACGTGCTCGGGTCGTCGACGAGCTGCGCGAACAGGACAGCCCGCGCCGCCGCGAGGGGCCGCCGCGCCCACCAGAGGTGGAGCGTCGAGGGGTGCCCGTGGCGGATCGACTTCTCCCGCGCCGCGGCCTTGTTGATGGCTTCCAGCGGCAGCGCGACCTCGATCAGCTTCTTCGGCATCGGCCGCGCGAGTCTGCCCCAGCCGTCGCGTGCGGGGGAAGCGCGAAGCGCACGGCAGCGTCCCCTCCCGGCCGCCAGCACAACGGCGTTGACAGCGCGCGGTCCGCACCAGAATCCTGCCGCGGATGGCAGACGAAGCAGACGATTCCGTCGAGGCCGGTGACAATGACGCGCAGCCCGTCGCGTTCACGAAGGCCGACTGCGAACTCTTCGGCAAGGTGCCGGAGAAGACCATGTCGGACGACCTCCCGCCGACGATCTACGCCGCCCTCCAAAACCTCTGGGGGCGTCTCAAGCGGCTCGCGAAGAACTCCGCGGCGCGTCACGCGAAGGAGATGGCGTGGAAGCCCTTCTGCGCAAACTGGTCGGGCAGCGGTCGCCCGGCACGCAAGAACCTCTGGAGCTGTATCTTCCCCGCCGAGGCGCTCAACAAGTCCTTCGGGCTCCAGATGGCGTTCATCATCTCCCCGGCGGGCGTCGAGCTCTGCTTCTGCATGGGCGCGGGCCGAGACCAATCGAAGAACCAGGCCAAACAGCTCGACGCCCTCACGCGCTGCCGCAAGGCACTGCGCAAGGTGCCCGCGGCCACGGTCGCCGCGGTGGAGAAGTCGCTCGACGCCGGGTGGATCCGGCTGCGGGAGTTCATGCAGCCCCCGACGACTGCCCACGACTTCGACTCGCTCCAAGCGTGGCTCGACCACGCGGCCAGCGACGGGGGCGCCAAGGCCTCGGTGTCACGCTTCTTCTCCGTCGAGGAAGTCGACGCACTCGGCGGAGGCATCGTCGACTGGTTCGAGGAGATGGTCGCGCTCTTCTGGCCCATCGTGGCGGCCGTCTACAAGAACGCCGGCATCGCCCCGCCGCGGAAGAACCTCGTCGTCGCCCCCGCTCCCGCTCCGGCGCCCCCTCCGACGTCCGCGCCCGCCGTGCCCACCTTCGCTGCCGTCGTCGCGGAGGCCGCCGCCGCACTCTCGGCCGCGGGCCTTCGCTTCGGCGATGACGCAGCGCACCGCGCGCGGGTGCGGGCCTTCCTGGCGAGCCTCGCCGCGCGGCGCTTCGTCGTCCTCACCGGCTTGTCGGGCTCGGGCAAGACGCAGCTCGCGCGGAAGGTGGGGCAGTGGCTCGGCCGGGCGCGGGTAAAGGTGGTTCCGGTGCGGCCCGACTGGACGGGCCCCGAGGCGCTGCTCGGCTACGAGGACGCGCTCCAGGCCCCGGTCGGGGGCTGGCGGGCGTGGCACGTACCGCCGGTGCTGGAGTTTCTCCTGCAAGCGCGGGCTGAGCCCCGACTCCCGTTCGTGTTGGTGCTCGACGAGATGAACCTCGCCCACGTCGAGCGCTACTTCGCCGACCTGCTCTCGGGGATGGAGACCAGCGCCGGCTGCCTGCCCGACCTCGCGCAGGGCTCCGACGGGCTGTGGCGGCGAGTGGGCGCGACCGACCGCCACCCCTTCCCCACCAACGTCTTCGTCGTCGGCACGGTCAACGTCGACGAGACCACATACCAGTTCTCCCCCAAGGTGCTCGACCGTGCATCGACGGTGGAGTTCCGCGTGGCGACGGAGGCGCTGGTGTCGGCGAAGAGGATCGACGACGTGAAGGAGGCCGCCCCGGCGACGCGCGACGCCTTCCTCGCGATCACGCGCGACGAGGCGTGGCACCTCGCGCACGCCCCGCCCTGGGCGGGGGACTTCGCCGACCGGGTGCGCGGGCTCCACCGCCTGCTCGCACGCGACCGCTTCGAGTTCGGGCACCGGACGTACTTCGAGGCGCAGCGGCTCGCGGCGCTCCTCGCGGCCGATGGCGTGGCGCTGCCCGAGGCCCTCGACACCTTCGTTCTCCAGAAGGTGCTCCCCCGGCTCCACGGCGGGCGCAGGCGCCTGGAGCGCTGCCTCGACACGCTGATCTGGTGCTGCACCACGGCGCCCAGCGACGCCGCGGCGAAGGAGGCCCTCGCCTCGCCGCGTGCGCTGCCGCCGCCGGTGGGCGTCGACCCGCCGATGCGTCGCTCGCGGGAGAAGGTCGAGCGCATGAGGAGCGCGCTGCTCGAACACCAGTTCGCGAGCTTCTCGGAGTGAGCGACGCGGGGCCGCACCGGGCGCCGCCGTTGCGCGTCAGGCTGGAGGGCGCGGGCGCCGAGGCGACGCTCGTCGTGGCGCTCCTCCCGAAGCACCGCAGCACGGGCCGCGCGCTCCGCGAGGTGACCGAGGAGGAGGCGCGCCGCTGCGGCACTGAACGGGCTCAGCTCTTGGAGGCCGTGGAGTACCGCTACGCGGTGGAGGGCCTCGACGGCGACGTCACCTGCGGGCCGGAGGCGGTGTTCACGCCGGACGACGAGGGCGGGCGGACGGGGCGGCTCCGGCCGGGGCTCCACGTGGGCCGGATGGAGCTCACCGTGCGCTGCGGTGAGCGCGTGCTGCGCGGCGCGGTGGAGGTGCAGTCCCGCAAGGTGGACTACCTCCGGGACTACCGCGCGATGCTGCGCGACCTCGCAGCGGTGATGACCGAGGTCGTGATGCAGGGATTCGCCGCCAGCGCGCTACGCTTTGCTTCCGACACCGCGCGCGACGCCCCGACGCTCTACCAGCGCTTCGCGCTCCTACGCTCCCTGCTCGACGACGGCACGCTCGACGCGGCCCTCCGCCAGGTGGTGGCGCACCCGCACCGGCGGTGGGTGCGTCGGCGCGAGGCGATGGCGCCGGGGCGCCCGTTGCCGTCCGGCTCGCACGTCGCGCGGCAGCTCGCGCGGCCGGGACCTCGACGCCCGTGGCCCGGGGCGCACGCAGGCGCGACGATCGACACGCTCCCGCTCCACCTCGACGCTGTCCGCACCGAGGAGACGCTCGACACGGCGGAGAACCGCTTCGTCGGCTACGCGCTCCGTCGCTGGCTGTCGCTCCTCGACGACCTCCGCGTAGCGGTCGACCCCGGAGCGCGGGCCGAGGTCGACGCCCTTGCGGACGTCCTCTCCGCGCACCTCCGCCACCCGATGTTTGCCGAGCTGGGCGCGCTGCAGCGGATCCCCGCGGAGAGCCAGGTACTCCAGAAGCGCGAGGGTTACCGGGAGGTGTTCCGTTTGTTCTTTGTGGTGGAGGCGGCGGCGACGCTGGCGTGGACGCCCGACGAGGGCACGTGGCACGCGGGCGTCCGCGACGTCGCCGCGCTCTACGAGCATTGGGTGTACCTCCGCCTCGCGGGCGTCCTGGCGCGCGTGTGCGGCGCCACGCTCGACCCGTCGGCGCTCCTGCGCGAGGACGACGGAGGCGTGAAAGTGTCGCTCCGCCGCGGCGACGAGCCGGTGCTCACGGCGACGGTGACGCGCCACGGCCGCCCGATCGACGTCGCGCTCTACTACAATCGCTCCTTCGCGGGCTCCTCCCCGACCCACGCCGGCCCGTCGTGGACACGCGGGATGCGCCCCGACTGCTCGCTCCGTGTGGCGCCGCGCGCGCCCGACGCGGAGGCCGTCTGGCTCCACTTCGACGCGAAGTACCGCATCGAAGCCGTGACCGAGCTCTTCGGGGGCGACGGCGAGCCGGACGTGGTGACGGGCCGCTCGCAGCGCGATGACCTCGCGAAGATGCACGCCTACCGCGACGCGATCCGTCGGACGGCGGGCGCCTTCGTGGTGTACCCGGGCACCGAGCCTGCGAACTTCGAGCGGTACCACGAGCTGCTGCCGGGGCTGGGCGCCTTCCCGCTCGCCCCGAGCGGACACGAGGGCTCCGCGCGTGGCGAGGCCAACCTCGAAGATTTCGTCCGGCGGGTCTTCGACCACGTCGCCCGGCGCGCAACGCAGCACGAGCGCTGGCGTTACTGGACGTCGCAGATCTTCGCAGCGCCGCCGAGGACTGGCGGCGTGGTGCCGCTGATCGACGAGCGTCCGCCCGCGGACGTGGGCCTCCTCGTCGCGGCGGTGAAGGGCGCCGCGCACCTCGCGTGGGTGCGCAAGACGATGCGGTACAACCTGCGCGCGGACGGGCGCGTGGGAAGCGTGGCGCTCAGCCCGACGCTGCTGGCCGCGAGGTACGTTCTCCTGCACGGCGCGGAGGTTGCGCCGACGCTATGGCGGCTGGGCGAGGCGGTGGAGGGGATGACGGGCGAGGGGCTCGCGGCGATGGGGTACCCCGAGCCGGGCGGGACGCTCTACTTGGTGCTGCGGCTGGAGGCGGAGCTCTCGACGGACGTGGTCCCGTCGCCGGAGGCGCTCAGCGCTGCACGGGGGGGCGAGGAAGGGTCGCGCTCGGTTCCGGTGCTCCGCACGATGGCCTGGCTGTTCGGCTTGGAGGACGGCGGATAGCGGGCGACGCGTTCACCTAAGGCGCCACCTCGGCGCAACGCCGTGCACCACACGGCACGAGCGCTCGCGATGCCGCGACACCGAGGGAAGCCCGGACTGCGCCGCCACGGAGCCCCCGCGCGCGACGACGAGACCCCTTCGCACGCGTTCGAAGACCTTCGCACGCGCCGCGAGACCATGTCGCGCGTCCGCGAGACCATGACGCGCGGGAGCGGATCCCCCCGCGGCGCGCCGCACCGCCTCGGCGGGCGCACCCCACCGCCTCGGAGCGGCCGGAAGTGACCTCCACCGCCGCGCCCGAGGGCCCCGCGGCGGCGAACGAGGGCGCCGCGGACGCGCCCGGAGGCCCCGGCGGGGCACCGGGAGGGCTCCGCGGCGGCGCGACATGGTCTCGCGGACGCGCGACATGGTTTTCGTCGGGCGGGGCGAGGGGGGCGGAGGTTGGGGGTCGTTTCGCGCGTGTGCTCCCGGCGCCGGCCTCCGCGGCGGGGTTTGTCGCTGGCGCTCCGGCACCCCGCGCTACGGATCGCTGGCGCCCCCTCCGGGGGCTTGAAGACCGATGAAAGATCGCGCGGAGCGCCCTCCTGAAGCGTTGCGCACGATGACGGCGGGGAGTCTCTCGCAGGCCGGTAGGGTTCGAAAGCCCCCGGAGGGGGCGCCTGCATTCCGTAGCGCGGGGTGCCGGAGCGCCAGCGACAAACCCCGCCGTGGACCCGGCGAGCGGGGGATGGAAGCCGACGCACCGCCACGCGCGCCGCCATCCCCGCGGGGTGTCAAAGGAATGCCAGTTCCCCTGTCGAAAAAGTGGCAGCGTGGCATTTCTTTGACACCCATCGTGCCGTCCCAGCGCGGCGGTTTCGCTCGCTTCTTCGGGCTTGCGCCACGGCCCTCCGCCGCGCTTCGAACGAGCGCCGTAGCGCACCGCGGTGCCCCCGATGGCACGCCGCGCGCAGTGCCCCGCCGCGACGCCGCGGAGGGCGCAGACGATGCCGAAGGGGAGCCGCAAGAAGCCGCAGACGAAGCAGACGCGCGCGCACGACGACGCGCTCGTCGGGGAGAACGAGCACGCGAAGGCGACGCCCTCGGGCCACCCGATCGCGGGCCCGGACGTCGAGGAGACGGTGACGGTGGGCGAGGTGACGCTGGAGCAGACGCCGCTGCGGCTGATGCTCCTGCTGCGCGGCATCGGGACGATCCAGGCGGTGCGCGAGGTGCTGCGGCCGCTCGGGTACACGGCGGAGGAGCACGCGCGCGGCTGGACGCTGCTGCACCGCTGCTCGGGGTTCGCGTCGGTGGAGGCGGCGGACGAGGCCGTCGCGGGCGGCGCCATCGCGCAGATCGACGCGTGGGACGAGCCGACGTTCACCATCGCGGAGGCGGCGCTGCGGCACCGGCACCCGGCGCAGTGCGCGTTCGTGTTCCGCGATTTGAAGCCGTCGCGGGGCGTGGCGGCGGTGGTGGGGGTCAACACCTTCCTCGGGCGGCTCGACGCGCTGGAGTCGTCGCCCGAGCGCGCCGCGACGCGGGAGGCCGACCACGCGGCCCTCGCCACGCTCGCGGCCCGCGGCGTCACCCCGGCCGAGCGCAAGCGCATGGCGGCGCTCGTGCGCGAGGCCGAGGCGCTCCACGACGACGGCTCGCCCGGCGCGCGCGACCTCACCGCGGCCGAGCAGCAGGCGGGGCTCCGCGAGGCGCGGGCCTTCTACGAGGAGTGGTCGACCATCGCCCGCACGGTGGTGTCGCGCCGCGACCACCTCATCCGGCTGGGGCTCGCGCAGCGCAAGGCGCCCGCCCGCGAGGAGAAGCCCGCCGAGCCGAAGGACGGCGCGCCGAAGCCGGCGTAGCGGGCGCGCGGGTCAGAACCAGAAGCGCAGGGCGCCGCGCACGTCGACGCCGCTCGTCCACTCGACCGTGTAGAGCGGCTGCCCCCGGAAGTCCTGCGCGTCGAAGCGGGGGACGGGGAGCCACTGCCAGCCCGCGTCGAGCTCGATCGACCAGTGGCGGTCGATGTTGTACCGGGCCGTGGCGCCCACGCTGAGGTAGTCGAAGAGCTCGCCGAGGTCGACGCCGTCGGCGAGCATCGGCCAGGCCGCGAGCCAGGTCATTGAGGGCCCCACGTGGATCTGCCAGGTGTTGATGGGGAACAAGACGGCGAGCTGAACCCCCATGCGGTTGTACCAGACGGACGCGGAGCCGCCGTTTCGTGGGTAGTCTTCCGAGCGGACGGGCTGGTAGGGGATGGGGCCCGCAAGGTAGTGGAGGGAGAGGTCGATGGGGATGAAGCGCCCGGAGACGCGGAGCCGCGGGTGAACGAAACGGAGGGTCGCCTGGGCGTGGACGCCGAGCGACCAGGCGAGGCCCCCGCGGTCGAGGAAGCCCATCGCCTCGCCGCCGAGTCGAACGCCCAGGCGGATGGGCGTCACCCGGTCGGCCGGGTTGGGGACCTCCACGACGCCGTGGTCAACCGTCACGGGGCGGGCGACGGAGAAGTTGTGGCTCCCGAAGGGCTGGAGCCGGAGCGGCGTCCCTTGGCGCGCGCCGGGGACCGTCACGAGCCAGTAGTCGAGCGCACCGACGCGCGGGTAGATGTGGTACCGCTGGTCGGCTTCGCCGAGCACGGTGACCTCGTCGAGTTCGTCGCTCGTGCGGAGGTCTTCAGGCCAGCGGCGCACGTCGGCGAGCAGGTGGCGCGTCTGCGGGTCGGGCGACGCGCTGAGGTGCTGCTCCAGCACCTGCACGGTGTCCTCCCACTCGTCTTGAGTGACGGTGCTGTGGAAGCGGACCCGCAGCGGCAGCCTCACCTCGTGGTCGGCCTCCGCGCTCGCGACGCGGCAGGTGTATCGGCAGACGAGGCCCCGCGCGTCCTGCGCGGTGCCGACGGTGGCGCGCGGCTTCTCGCAGGCCAGGTTGAACGCACTCAGCGACGCCTCAGGGCACACGACGTCCTGGGGGTACTCGTCGCTGTGCCAGGAGAACGCGAGCGTCGTGACCCGGAGCGGGAGGTCAGGGGGCGGCATCGGTGCGACCCATCGCGCGCTCCATTCGCCGAGCAGCACGCCCCCCCGGGAGAGGGAGACGGTCAACTCCTGCGGGCGAAGGTCGTTGGTCGGTTGGGTGGGCAGCGCCACCAGGGCATCGTCGCCGAGCGTGCCGTCGAAGTGGCCGCCAGCGAGCTCGCGGCCGGTCGACAGCGCGACCCCGCGCACGACGCCGCGGGCTAGCGCCTCGGGGGGCAGCGGGACGACGCGGGCGACGCAGACCGGCTGGAGATCGACCGGCACCTCGCGGCCCTCGAGCCGGACCCCCTCGATCGGCAGGTAGTGCCCGCCGCGAAAGGTGAGGGCCCCGTCGCGATGGCGCGCGTGGCCGTGCTCGAGGGTGAGCTGGTTGCCGGAGAGGGTGAGGTAGCGGCCGTCGAGCCTCTGCAGGGGCACGTGCGCGTCGAAGAGGAGGACGCGCCCGCCGTCGCCGTCGCGGCGCTCGATCTCCGCGCATGTGATGATGGTGCGGGGCACACGGCCGCCGCCTCCCGCCGGCGTCGAGCCCGCGGAGGCCGTCGCGCGAACCCGCGCGCGGCAGTTGTCTCCGAGCGGCAGAGCCCAGGGCGACCGTACGAGCGCCCGCAGCGCCCGCACTGCCACGCCCCGCTCGCCGCTCTCGTCGTTGACGGGGGGACCGTAATGCGGGTCGAGCAGTTGCGGACACGGGGCGGGCGCCGCGGTTGCACTCCCCGCCCCGTTCGCGCGGGCCTCGCCGCACCCGCGCGCCCCGTCGAGCGCGTTCACCCAGCCTTCCAGGAGAACGCGCTCGCCGTCTGCCGGGGGGCGCTCCTCCAGCACGCAGACGTAGCGCGGCAGGTCATCGGGCGCGGCCCGCAGGGTGAGCGAGGTGCGCGTCGTCGGCTCCTGGGCGCTCGCCAGGTCGGCCCCCAGGACAGCGGAGGCCAGGACCAGCACGGCGACGATGATCCGGAGGCTGGGGGTCATAGCGCGTCACCGTCGACGGCCCCGTCGGTGGGCGCGCCAGCGTCGTTGGCGGCGCGTGGTCGGGTGACGCAGAAGCCCACCGGGGAGGGGGCGCCGTCGTCTGGCGGCGCGTAGTTGATCGGCCAGACATCGTGCGAGCACACGTGCTCGACGGGGTCGGGGGCCCCGCCGTCTCCCCCGCCGAGGGCGCCCGCATCCGCGCCGGCGTCAGTCCGGCGCGCCAGCGTCGCCTGACGCGCGTATATGTCACACTGGACAGGGGCGGTGCACCGGTGGACGCAGGTCGGTCTGCCGTCGAGGGCGACGCAGACGCCGAGCTGCCCGGTGCCCGGGTCGCACAGGTCTCGGCGCCCGTCGCCCCGCTGCTCACAGCCGACGCGGACGCTCGCGAGCCAGGGCACCGGGAGCGCTTCGGGCGCGACGCGCAGGATGTTGGACGCCGCGATCAGGCGGCCGGCGCTGTAGGCCCAGCAGGCGACGAAGGGGCCGTAGGCGCTGAACTCCAGCTCTCCGTCGGGGATACGCTGCAGCGACAGGTCGAAGGTGCCCTCCGGGGGCTCGAAGGTCTGGTGGCCCCGCACGGCCTCGTCGTAGTTGGCGATGACGACCCGCCCGTCGGCGCCGACGGCCATACGAGGCCACTGAACGAAGAGCGCGCAGTGGACAACCCTGGCCCCCTCGAATGGCTCCCACCGGAACGCCGCCGGCACGCGATCGGGCACCTGGTAGAGGCGGAGCGGCGAGGCGCCGAAGCCTTCGCGGAGCGCGGTTTCGTTGGTGATCCCGAACTGGTTGTCCGGCAGGACGCACGCGTACGTGCACTCGGCCAGGCGGAGGCAGACCTGGTAGGGCCCGCATGGGCGCTCGCACGTGTCCCCCCCGTCGCAGCGCGCGGCGACGGGGTCGCTCGTGCATCCGGCGAGGGCCGAGACTCCGAGGGCCGCGGCCAGGAACGCATCAGAGCGGGCAATCAAGGGGCACCCGGATCCAGGAGGAGGGCTCGCACGCGCCGTTGGCCGGGCGCTCGGCGGTTCCGATCAAGCAGGCGCGCGAAGTGACGCACCACCCGCACCCCTGGATGCTCGTGCAGGTCTGGCACCGTGTCCTCGAGGCCCGCAAGCAGGGATCCGAGGCACCGTCCACCGGCGTGGGACCATCCACCGGCGTGGCGCCATCCACCGGCGCGGCGCCATCCACTGGCGCGGCGCCGTCGACCGTCACGATGTCATTCCGCGGAGCGGTATCTGACGGGGTGACGACGTCCCTCGGAACCGGCGAGGGGGCTTGGTCATTGCTGCATGCGTCGAGGAGGAGCAGCGCTGAAAGCGAGACTGCGCCGAGCACTCGGGCGACGATTCCGGGCATGACGCTCTGGCGATGCGTGGGGGGCGCGGTCGGTCGTTGCGTATTTCTCATGCGTAGGCTCCAGGGAGAAGCAGGGATGAGGCGCACGCTCAAGGGCAGCGCGCGCGTTCCCAACCGTGCGGGCAGACGGAGAACGGTGGCGGTGTGTGTGTTACGTGATTGTCTCCCCGGCAGCGGTAGCACCGGGGAGCTGGCGGATCGGAAGGAACTTCCTCGTGATCATCAGGCCGGGCGTCGCGGCTGGGAGGGACGTCCCCGTCGTACGTCGCGGGCGCGGTGGCGCACCGGAAGCCGATCGCGGCGAGCAGGTTCGCGCTCCCCGGGCGGCGTCGCGTGCCGCGGAGGTCGTCCGCAACGACGCTCTGCCAGCTCCCACCGCGGACGGTGTGCTCTGAGGCCATGGTGGGAGGCGGGCCGCGCGGGTCGGTCGCGGCCGCCGCGTCGTAGGGCGCGTGGACGTCGAAGACCCACTCGCTGACGTTGCCCGCGAGGTCGTGGAGCCCGAAAGCGCCCTCCTCGGGGAAGCGGCCGACCTCGCAGGTGCCAACGCAGCGATCGGAGCCGGAATACAGCGCGGCCCGCCCGAACCGGAGCGCCTCGCATTCATCGCCGCAGGCGCTGACGAGTCGCTCCGACGGAGCGGCGGCGCCCCAGGGATACGGGCGGCCGACCGGGTCACCGCCGGTCGCCGCATACTCCCACTGCGCCTCCGTCGGGAGGCTCCCGCCGCGCTCCTCACAGTAGGCCTGCGCTGCCCGCCAGGAGACGCAGTTGACGGGGTGCCTTCGCCGCTCCCTGACGTCGTAGTTCCCGTAGGTTTCGCAGAGCCCAGAGGACGACGGGCGCGCCGCGTCGTCGGATCGTTCGACCCACGACTGGAACGCCTCCGCCGTGACCTCGTCGCGGTCGATGCAGTAGGGGGAGAGCGTGACAACGTGCTGGGGGCGCGCGGCGCCATCGGCGACGCCCGGCGCCGCGCCCATGCGGAACGTCCCGCCCGTGATGAGCGCCATCGCTTCGGGGCAGGTGAGCCGACGCGTGGGGTCGACATCTTCGTCGGGCACATCCCTGGGCGGGGGCGGCGGGCGCGGCGGGGGCGGAGGCGGTGGCGGCGCATCGAGCCCACCTTCGCTCGAATGCCTATGATAGGACCCCGTCACCGCCAGCGCCACGCCGGCGACCACGGCCACGAGCGCCCCAGCGAGCACGGCGATCTTTCCGTACGGCGGCGGGGGCGGTGGGGGCGGCGGAGGAGGAGAAGGGAGCGGGGGCGGCACCAGCGGCTCGCCCTGGCCCGCGTTCAGGTAGAGCACCGGCGTCGCCCAGTCGTGACGGCCGTCGAACGCGGTCAGCAGCCGCATGCGCGCCTGCACCATCGCGGCCTCGATCGGGCGCCCGGCGGCGAGCTCCGCGTAGAACTTCCGGGCGAACTCGTTCGCCGCGTCGTCGAGGACGGCGTACTGCATCGCGACGACCGCGGCGACGCCCACGGTCGCGAGCTGCTCGGCGGCGCTCGCGAACGCGTCGGACGCCGCGCTCGACGCGCCCTTGCAGGAGTTGAGCACCGCGAGGCGCACGCCACTCTGCTGGAAGAGCACGGCCAGCTCCCGGGCCCCGAGCGGCCGCGCCTCACCCTGCGCATCGCAGAGCACGATCTCCCCGCGGCCGGTGGCCGGGTCGAAATCGCCATGGCCGGCGAAGTGGAAGACGGCGTAGCGACCCGACTGGAGGCGCGTCTGGAGGCCGTCGACGTCGCTTGCTTCGCACCACTCCAGCGCGATCCGGTCCTTGACCTCGGGGGCCTCGAAGATCGCGCGGAGCGCCGCGACCTCCCTCGCAACGTCGATCTTCATGCGGTTCGACGGAGACGCCGCGATGGCGAGCACCCGCAGGGGGACCGACGCCGGGCGGCCCGGCGGCGTCTCCCCGAGCACGTCGCGCGTGATGCGGGCCACGGGCGTCTGCGGGGAGAGCGCCACGAAGCCCGCCCCGTCCTGCGGCGGGAAGCGCAGAAGCTCCCACGGCAGCGCGGCGAGCTGTGGCGCGCCGATGTAGAGCCGCACGCACGCCGCCCGGCCCCCGCGCGTCGCGTCGCGGAACGAGTCGCGCACGGCGCCGTGAAACACCGCACGGCCAAGCTCGAGCCCGAACGCGTCCGGCGGGAGCGCCGCGACGTTGGCTGGCGGGCGGAACGCGACCGGCTTCGCGTCCCGCGACGGGAACTCCTCGCTCAAGGTCACCTGCACGCCGCGCAACACAGCCTCCGCCGGGAGCGCGAGCCGCTCGCGGGCGTAGGAGACGCCCGACGCAGGCGCCACATGGACGGCGTACCCGTCGCCGTCGGGCGTGATCATCAACCGGAAGTCGACCGGCTCCATCGTGGCGCTACGCGCTCCCTCCCGTGTCTCCCTTGGACGTTGGCCCGTGGCGTCCCCGCATGACGTCATCGTCGCGGGGCGCACCGCACCCGTCAAGCGACATCGACCGCGCAAGCGCGGTCGTTTCGTGCGCACCGTCTCAGTGATTCGCGCACGGAGCGCGCATCACCCCACGCGCACGGTGACCTCGCGCGCCTCGAACGGCGGCAGCTCGCGCACCGCGCCGCGCACCTCCACCGGGACGCCCGCGACCTCGCCGTCGAACTCCACCAGCGCGAGCGCCACCGCCTCGGGCGCGTGGGCGAGCGCGAGCGCCTCGCTCCGGCGCAGCGTGACGACGACGTCGCCCGGCGCCACCGCCCGCACCACCCACGCCCGCCAGCGGCCCGTCTCCGGGTCGCGGCCCTCGACGTCCCACCCGCGGCGGTTCGCGCGCACGTCCGCCGCCGCCCGCCCCAGCAGCCGCTCCGCGGCGCACACCGCCGCCACGGCGCGCGCGTGGTGGGCGACCGCGAAGGGCACCTCCCCCAGCGCCCCCGCGGGCAGCACGCGCACGACGGCGACGCGGGCGAGGGGATCGGCCAGCACCTCGCGGCGTCGGTCGAAGCCCGCGGCGCGTTCGAGGAGGCGCCCCTGGAGCGCGCGGGCCTCGCGCTCGTGCGTCTGGAGCGCGGCGGCGGCGCGGGGCCCCTTCGCGCGCGCCTCGGCCGCCCGCTGGGTGGCGTGCTGGAGCTCGGACGACAGGCGCGACTGGACCTCGCGCTGCGCGTCGGACACGGCCCGCTGGTGCGCGGCCTTCACCGCCGCCCGCCACGGCCCCGCCACGGCCCGATCGACCGCGGCCAGGAGCGTCGGCGGCACGCGCGCGTCGCCCCAGCCCCGCGCCGCGGCGGCCTCGCGCTCGGCGGGCGTGCACGGCCGGAGGTCGAGGTGCGCCGGGCCGTCGAGGGCGACCGCGGCGCCGTCGTCGTCCACCGCGACGCACCACGCGTGCTCGTCGAGCGCGTCGCCGTCGCCGGTGCGGAGCCGCTGCGTCACGGCCACGAGCCACCAGGGAGCGCCGTCGGCGGCGAGCGGGTCGACGCGCACCGCGACGTCGTCGAGGGGGAGCGACGCGAGGACGGACTCCGCCAGGGAGCGCGCCCACGGGTGGGCCGCGGTGACGAGGGCGCCGTCGTCGCCGCCGGGCGCGAGGGCGGCGGGGTCGAAGGCGACGCAGGCGATCCGCGCGGGGAGCGAGGGCTCGCGCGCGCGCCACGCGTCGGGGACGACGTTGGCCCGCCAGCGGCCCGTCTCGCGCGGGAAGACGCGCGCCCCGAGCGCCTGGAGCGCCGCGCGGAACCACGGCCCGACCGCCTCGGGCCCGGGGCGCATCGCGGCGGCGACGTCGAGCCGGTCGCGTTGGAGGGCGAGGTCACGGGCGCGGGCGTCCGCGAGGTCGCCGGTGCGGCGGGAGAAGTCCTGCTGGCGCGTGAGGGCCTGGGCGACACGTTGATCGACGTCGGCCCCGAGGCGCTCGGCGTCACGCGGTCCGCCGCGAACGGCGTCGAGGAGAAACTCCCGCAGGGGCTTCTCATCGAAGGCGGCGCCGAGGACGTCGAACACCTGGCCGCCGAGCGAGCGCGACTCCTCGTCGAGGCGGCGGCAGAGGGCGTCGAAGACGGCGGTCTCGCGGGTGCCTTCGGCGACGAGGTTCCAGAGCTGGCAGTCGGCGCGCTGGCCGATGCGGTGGACGCGGCCGAAGCGTTGTTCGAGGCGAGCGGGGCTCCAGGGGAGGTCCCAGTTGAGCACGAGCGACGCGCACTGGAGGTTGATCCCCTCGCCCGCGGCGTCGGTCGCGACGAGGAACTCCACCTCCTCGCGCTCGGTGAAGGCCCGCTGCGCCTCCAGCCGCTGCCGCCGGTCGAGCGCGCCATGGATCGCCACGACGCACTCGGGCCGCCCGCGGAGGTTGCCGAGGAAGTCCGCCACGTAGGTGAGCGTGTCGCGGTGCTCGGTGAAGACCACGAGCTTCCGTCGCCTCCCGCCCGCGGGGCTCATTTCGGGCGCGGTGAGCAGCGACGCAACGGCCTCGCGCTTGCGGTCGACGCGGGCAGCGAGGAGCGCGCGGGCGGCGCCTTCGAGGGACTCCAGGCGGGCGACCTCGTCGGCGAGCTCCTCGGCGGTGCGGGCGGCGCTGGCCCCTTCGGCGAGGGCGCTCTCTTCGGCCTCCGCGTCGGCGTCGGGGAGGTCGAGGGCGGACTCCAGCTCGTCGTCGGTGGGCTCGTCGCCGTCGACGTCCATCGCGCTTCGAAGGGCCGAGAGGCGCCCCGCGAGCTTCTCCCGCCGGGCCTGGAGCGAGCGCGCGATCGCGAGCGGGCTCGACGCGAGGCGCCGCTGGAGCACGGTGAGGGCAAAGCCGACGGTGCGTCCCCGCGCGCCCCCTTGCGCCTCGGCCCGGTCAAACTCCGCCCGCACGTACGCGGTGACCCGGTCGTAGAGGCGCTGCTCGTCGGGCGAGAGGGCGAAGCGCGTGGTGACCGCGCGGCGCGGCGGGAAGAGGTTGGAGCCGTCGAAGCGACGGAGGTCTTCCTTGAGGCGCCGGAGGATGACGTCGTCGATGCGGGGCGCGTGGACGCCGGGTCGGTAGCGCCCTTCGAAGCGGTCGACGTCGAGGAGCTGGAGGAATGCCTGGAAGTTCTCCTCCGAGCCGTTGTGGGGCGTGGCGCTCATGAGCAGCACGTCGCGCGCGCGGGCGGCGACGGCGGCGGCGAAGCGGCGGCGCTGGGTGGGGTCCTGGCGGGCGCCGTTCCAGGTGGCCGAGAGGCGGTGGGCCTCGTCGAAGATGGCGAGGTCCCAGCCCGCGGCGGCGACGCGCTCGACGAGCCGCGGGTCGCGCGCGCACTGGTCGAGGCGGACCACGACGAGGGGATTGCGCGCGAACCACTCGGGGTCGCGGAGCGCGTCGCGGTCGGGCGCGGCGAAGCGCAGGTCGAAGCGGGCGGCGAGCTCGTCGCGCCACTGGTCGACGAGCGATCCCGGCGCGACCACGAGGCAGCGCGCGAGGCGCCCGCGGGCGCGCAGCTCGGCGACGAGGAGGCCGGCCATGATGGTCTTGCCCGCGCCGGGGTCGTCCGCGAGGAGGAAGCGCAGCGGGCGACGCGCGAGCATCGCGTCGTAGACGGCCGCGAGCTGATGGGGCAGCGGGTCGACGCGCGCCTCGTGGACAGCGAGCATCGGCGCGAAGCTCGCGGCGTGGCGGAGGCGCCAGGACTCCAGGGCGAGGCGGAGCGAGTCGTCCGGCGAGGCGGGGGTCACGGCGGGCGGCGTCTACACGTGGATGGCAGAGAGCGCCGTCTCCACCTCGTCGAGGGTGGGGCGGAGCGCCGGGTCGAGCGCCGTGCACTGGCGGGCGACCTTCGCCCACGACGGGAGCATGAGCTTGTCCACGTCGGTCTGCCCCGTCAGGAGAAACACCAGCAGCTTGCCGAAGGCGTACACGTCGGCGCTCGGGTGGGCCTCCGCGCCGTCCACCTGCTCGAGCGGTGCGTAGCCCATCGTCCCCATGCCCTGGAAGGTGCGGTTCTGCGTGACGAGGCGGCGGAGGTTCTTGGCGATGCCGAAGTCAGCCAGCTTCCAGCGCCCGTCCACCCGGAGCACGTTGTCGGGCTTGAGGTCACGGTGCACCACGTCGAGGCCGTGGAGCTCGCGGAGGGCGGTGAGCACCGTGAGCCCGACCTCCTTCGCCTCTGCGGGCTCGAGCGCGCCGCGCTGCGACTCGACGCGCGCCCGGAGCGTCCCCCCGTCGGCGAACTCGGTCAACAGCGCGACGTGCGTGTCGTTGCGCTCGACGCCGAGCACCCGGAGCACGCCGACGGCCTCCGCGCGGTGGAGGCGGTTGTACACGTCGATCTCGCGCCGGAGCGCTTCGGCCCCGATCCCCTCCACCGCCACCTTCTTGAGGAAGGCCACCACCCCGTCGGGCCCGCGGACCTTGTAGCCTTCGGCCATCCCGCAGCCGCCGATCGCCTCGATCACCTCGTACTGCCCGAAGAGGCGCTCGGTCGGCGCCGTCGGCGCATCGGGCTCGCTCGGCGGGAGCGCGCCGCCAAAGGCCCGCACGGTCTCGTCGGACTCCCGCCCGTTGATCGCCTTGCCCGTCAGCCGCTCGATGCCGTCGAGGAGGCGCCGCGCCCGGTCGCGGGCCAACGCCGCGGCGTCGTCGCGTCGGGCCAGCGCCGGGTCGATCGCGTGCGAGCGGAGGATCTCGTCGACGCGCTCGGGGGAGAGCCCGCTGCGCTCGACCCGCTGGATCCACACGCTCGGCAGCACCGACCCGAGCCGGCGCGCCGAGCGCTTCGAGAGGGCGAGGCGGTTGAGCGCGCTCCGCGCGAGCTTGTCGTCGCCGGCCGCGTGGAAGTCCTTCGGCTGGAAGACGAAGGCGAGGTCGTACTCCTCGGCGCGCCACGCCTCGGGCGTCACCTCCTCAGCCGAGAACGGATCGCGCGCCCCGCAGTGGAGCAGGAGCACCTCCAGGCCCTTGAAGGCCGCGGAGTTGCGCGTGGTGAGCGTGCGCAGGCGCAGCGGGACGAAGTTGCAGTCGCGCACGGTCGACGGCTCCTCGCCGCCGTCGACCCACGCGGGGACTTCGACCATGTCGCGCCCGTAGCGCGTCTCCACCGCGCCGCTGTAGAGCTCGCCGAAGACCCCGCACCAGTACCATCGGAGGATCTTCTCCCGCACCGGCGCGTCGTGGAAGCGTGGGCCGAGCGCCGCCGCGATGGCGGCCAGCGGGATGAGCTGCGTGAGGTAGGGCAGCGACTCGTGGTCATAGACGCGCTCGCGCTCGAGGAGGCGGGCGGCGGCGAAGAGCCCGCGCTCCACCTCCTCGGCGCAGGCGCGGTAGCGCTCCAGCGGGAGGCCGAGGATGTCGTCGCGCTTGCAGCCCACGCGGCGATTGGCCCCCTGGGCGCGCCAGGAGGCGAGGAGGGTCACGGACTGAAGGAAGTCCGTCGACTCGAAGTCCTTCAGGATCGCGAAGGGCGCGAGGCGCTCCTTGCGGCGCGCCCACTCCCCGCGGAGGTCGTGTTCGCTCGCGGCGTAGGTGGCGGTGACGAGTTCGAACACGTCGAGGGGCTTGCCGCCGGTGTTGAGCTTCTCGAACACCATGCACACGGCGCGGCGCGAGGTGTCGCGCCCCAGCTCGATCGACGGCACCCGGTACTGCTGCACCGACAGCGCCACCTCGCGCTGAAAGCGGTGGAACAGCCGCGCGATCTCCGCCGCGTGCTGGTGGCGCTCGCTCATCCCGAACTGCCACTCCTGGCTCGCGGCGAAGTCGAACACCGTCGCGACTGGGATGCAGAGCGCCTCGTACTCCTTCTCGGGCGTCGAGAGGTCGAGGGTCACCTTGCGGTTGAAGTCCTCCCGCACCTGTCGCGACGGGTCGAGTGAGAGGATCGCCTCCTTGCGCTCGACCCCCTCGTCGAGGCACCGGCGGATGTCGAAGTAATACACCCGGTCGATCTCTCCGCCCTTGCCGTCGGGGATGCGCGCGGCGTTGCCCGAGCGCAGCGTGGCGTAGAGCGACGTGAGCCGCTGCTGCCCGTCGAGGATCAAGCGGCGCTCGCGGCCGGCGTTGGCTGGCGCCCCCTCGACGGTGCGCGCCTTGAATCGCACCTCGCCGCCGCACTCAAGCAAGAGGACCGCGCCGACGGGCCAGGCCTGCGACACGCTGGCGAGGAGGTCACGGATCCGGTCGTCGTCCCACACCCAGGAGCGCTGGAAGTCGGGGAGCTGCAACTCGCCGCGATGGATCTCCTCGAGGAGGTCACGGAGCGGCGTCTCGGAGGGGCGGAAGGTCATCTGCGCGGGCATCACGGGCGATGACACCCGAGGCGGCGCGGGCGCGTCAACCGCGATCGGCGCGGGGGGTCACGCGCCGTCGGGCACCGCCTCCAGGCGGAGCACCGCGAGCGCGGCGGTCCAGAGCTCGGTGGGCTCGCCGAAGGCGGCGGACCCGCCGCGGAGGCCGCGCACCGCGGCCTGGAAGGTGTCGAACTGGTCGATCATCTGCATGTGCAGGAAGGACGCGGCGGCGTTGGTGGCGCCGACGGCGACGAGGCGGTCGACGCCGAGCCGCCGCCCCGGCTCGAGGGTCGCCCGGATGGGGGTGCCGAGGAGCCCGGGCCACCAGATCACCGCGTGCCCGCCTCCGCGCACGGCGACGCGGTCGGCGTAGCTCCGCACCTTGCCGCTGTCCTCGCAGTTGAAGAGCGTGACGACCAGGTCTTGCGTCGAGGTGTTGTCGACGCGGATGCAGTACATGTCGCCCTTCTTCTCCGACGCATTGAACACGTAGGCCGACCCCCTCCGTCGCCCCACCTCGGGCAGCCCCGGGTCCTGCGCCTTGTCGGCGGGCACGGCCGCCTTGAGCCCGTTGCAGTCGAGCACCGACACGCGAAGCGCCTGGGGCAGGTCGGTGCAGCCGCGGGCGAGCCGCAGCGGCGCCGCGTAGCGGTGGTAGTGCTCCACGAAGCGCCGCACCGCGACCGGGTCGCCGCTCGGGAGCGGGGGGAAGGCGGGCTCGTCGTCCTTGCCCCCGTCGCCGAACACGTCGTCGACGAAGGCCCGGTCGCCATCGGCGCGCCGCGCCAGCGTCACGTCGCCCTTCACCCCCGGCGGCAGCACCTCGACGAAGGGCGACTTGCGAAGCTCCGCCTCGATCGAGGGCGCGGGCTCCCCGATCGCGAGGCGCAGGCGCGCCGCGTCGCCCGCCTTGACCAGCCGCCCTCGTTCGCCGCCGCGCAGCGCGGGCAGCGAGGTGAGCGCGCGGGCCCGGGCGCTCGCGGGCTCCGCGGAGGTGACCTTCAGGACGCCGAGCCGGAGCGCGAGGTCTTCCGGCGTCCCCAGGGGCGGGAGCCTCGCGGGGGCGGCGGGGTACACCGCGACCTCCGCGCCCTCCGTGACGCCCGAGAGCGCGCCGGCGTCGAGGCGGTACCCGGCCCCCTCGGCGGCGACCCCGTAGCCCGCGTCACCGTTGACCGGGGGCCCCCCGAACACGAGGCGCATCGGGCCGTCGGACAGCCACGGGTGCTGCGACGGGTTGGCCGCGGAGACCGCCGCGAACAGCGGCCGCCAGATGCGCGCCCACGAGAGCCCGTGGAGCTCGGCCTCCGCCAGCGCCGCGAGCTGCGCGAGGAGCGCGCGCGTGAGCTCGCCGTGCGCCGTGTCGTCGTCGGCGTCGTCGGACTCGCGGGCGCGCTCGTTGTCGAGGCACGCGGCCACCACCATGCAGCGGGCCCCGCCGCCGAAGCCCAGCGCGACGCCGCGCTCGCCCTTCGCGGGCGCCGGCGGCGGCGCGACGTCGGCGGGCAGCGCGTAGGGCGCGTCGGGCGACGGGGCGAAGCGGTCCTTCGCGCCGCGCGCGGGCACCTCACGCGTGGCGCCCGCGGAGTTGCATGCGTCGAGGACCGCCGTGACCGAGGGCGTCCGGTCGGCGATCTTGCCGAGCAGGGTGTTGAGCTCCCAGTCGAAGACGTACTGCTCCCGCTCGCCGTCCGCGTCGACCACCCGGTCGTCGCAGGGGATCAGCGCCTCCCGCAGGAAGTGCCCGTCGGGGGTCACGACCTTCCGCTGGGTGCCGTGGCCCGAGTAGTAGATGAACACCCGGTCGCCGGGCGCGACCGCGTCGGAGGCGAGCGCCCGGAGCGCGGCGAGGATGTTGGCGCGCGTCGGCGGTTCGGTGGGCACGTCGGCGGGCCGCGGCGGGTCGCCGGGCTGCGGGGTGCGCGGTGCCGCGAGGCGGCGGATGTCCTTCGCGGGGACGCGCAGCCGGTCGACGAGCAGACGCTGGACGGCGTCGATGTCATTGACGCAGCCGGAGAGCGAGTTCACGGACTTGTACGCGTCGATGCCGATGAGGAGCGCGTGGAGGCGCGACGGCGCGCGCTCCTGCGGGGCGTTGGGGTCTTGCACGGGGGGCCTCGGCGGTGGGCGGAAGACGGCGGGGGGGCGCGCCCTCAGGCGGAGTGCGCCGCCTTGGGGTAGAGGCGCCCCGCGAAGGCGGCGTCGGTCTTGTTGATGTCGTGGCCGCCCGCGATCGCCCGCCCGTCCTTCGTGAGGAAGCCGGGGATCTCGTAGCACATGACGGACGTCTCGTCGGCCTGCGGGGTGCCGATGAGCTGGCGCTCCTCGAGGGGCGTGAGCACCTGGTTGATGACCTCCTGCCGCGACCACCCCTGCGTGCGCATGAAGTGGGCGATGGTCTTCTCGCGGTCGAGGCGCTGGATGAGCGCGGCGCGCATGTGCTCGTGGGGGAAGCCGAGCGTGTGCCCGGCCTCGTGCCGCACCACGCGGCGGAACTCCGCCTCCGAGGTGTCCATGGTGAAGGCCTCGAGGTTCATCGTCGGCTCGTCGCGCGGGATCGTGAGGATGTCGGTGCCGAGGTACGACCAGTACCCGTCCATCCCCGGCCGCGCCTCCGCCGCGGTGAAGCGCGCCACGCGCACCTTCGGGTCGGTGTTCGACTCGACGAAGGACACGTTGGCGGTGTTGCCCCACGCGTTCATGTGCGAGAGGAGCCGCGCCCGCAGGTCGGCCGGCGTGTCGATGAAGCCCACCGTCAGCTTCACCCCCTTGCGCGCCCAGCGGCGCCGGATGTCGAGCGCGAGCCGCTCCCCGTCGCGCGCCAGGTCCTCGAGGATCGCTCCCTCCGGCACGTTCTCGGGGTTGACCTCCTGCGCCTTGCGCGCGGCCTCGAGCCATTGGTCCGCCGGCAGAGAGCGCGGCGTGCACATCGCAACTGCTTCTTCAACGTTCATGTCACCCTCCCAGGTGTTCCCCAAACGAACGCGATGGTGGGCGCCTCCCTTCCCCGCGTCAAGGGACATTCGCGCGCGCCGCTCACGCGATCGGCGCGATCGCGCCCGCGACCCCGCCCGCCCGTCGGCGCGCGTCGGCCGCGCGGATTTCTTCGCGGCGCAGCTCCGCCCACGCCTCGACGATGCGCCGCTCGCGGGTCGGGAGCGCGCCCTCGACCGGCGCGAGCGTGTCGACCGCGTAGCGCGCGAGGCCCGCCGCCGACCGCGCTTCGAAGCACGACGCGCCCGCGTCGCCGTCGCAGAGCGTGAGCGTGAGCCCCTCGAAGCGCGCGACCACCTGGCGCGACGCGACGGCCCGGCGCACGAGGTCGATCAGGTCCTGCGGGTAGCACGCGTAGTCGGCGTGGTCGCCGCGCACCTTGGCGCGGCACCTCTCCACCGCCTCCGCGAACGTCTCGCCGGATCTGACCGAGGGCCAGCTGTAGAAGACGACCGGCGTCGGGTCGGGCGGCGCGCCGTCGGGCGGCGCGCGCATCGCCGCAAGGAGCTCGTACCCCGCAGTATCGTTGCCGCTGCGCCTCACGTCGGAGAGGACGAGGGTGTAGGCGCCCGCGCGGAGCCGCGCGAGGGCGTCTTCGGTGCTCCCGCTGGCGTCGACGCGCGCGCCCATCGCCCGGAGCGCGGCGGTCTCGCCAGCGACGCTCGCGGGCTCGTCGTCGACCCAGAGGATCGCGACGTCGCGCAGGGGGGCGGGGGCCGTGAGGAGCCCGTGGCGCGCGGCCACGCCCTCGACCCGTGCGGCGTCGGCAGCGACCGCCGCGCCGCCGCGGAGCGCCTCGGCCGCCACTACCGCGGCGGCCGCGGCGAGGCCCCGGAGGGCCGCGGCGCCCGTCGGCGAGGCCCCCCCGAGCGAAGCCGCGCGGCGGAGGTCGGCGGTCGCGAGTTCCGCGTACCACGCCGCGCGCGACGGGTCGCGCGCCTGCGCGGCGGCGCTGGCCGCGAGGTAGCTCTCTGCGCGCTTCGCGTAGGCGTCGGGCCGCGACGGGTCGCGCGCGATCTCGCGGCTGAGGGCGAGGACGTCCCCCGCCTGCGCCTCCCACGCCCCCGCCCCGCCGCCCGGCGCCCTGTCGCCCGCCGCGGGCGCGCTCAGGTCGAAGAGCCGGTCGTCCGCCGCGCGGAGGAAGAGCGCCGGCGCGCCCCACTCCGCGTGCTCGGCGTCGGCGCTGAAGACCGCCTCGCGCGCCAGGGTGACCGCGGCCCCGAGCGGGCGGCGCGCGGCGATCGCTTCGTAGAACGCTCGCGCGAAATGGGTCGCGGCCGCGTCGGTGACCGCGGCCTGCATCGCGACGACGGCCGGCAGCCCGTGCCCCACCAGCGCGGCCGCCGTGCTCGAGAACGCGGCCGGCGAGGCCCCGGCGGCGCCGTCGCAGGCGTTCAACACGGCGAGCCGGAGCGAGGGGTGGTTGTCGAGGAGCTTCGCGAGGACGGCGGCCTCGACCGGGTCGCCCTCGCCCCCGTCGCGCGTGAAGAGGAGCGCCCCGGGGCGGCCGTGGCCGATGAAGTGGAAGACGTGCCACGGCCCCCGGTCGAGCTCGTGCCGGAGGGCTTCGAGGGTGCCGCCTTCGGCCCACTTCAGCACGACGAGCCCGGCGTCGGCGAGCTCTGCGAGGGCGCGCCCCACCGCGGCCTTCTCCCCGGCGACGTCGAGCGTCGGGAGGTCGGCCGGCGCCGCCGCCATCCCCAGGATGCGGAGCGGGAGCGCGGCCTTCACCGCGTCCTTGCTGGCCAGCACGGCGAGGCGCCGCACGACGGCGACGTTGGTCAGGCACAGGTGGTCGCCGTCGGTCGCCGCGTCGGGGTCGAACAGCAGCTCCCAGGGCAGCTCGGCCAGCGCCGGGTCGTCGACGCGGAGGCCGAGGCGCAGGGGGCGCCGACCGACCTCCGCGCGCCCGCGGCTCCTGTCGTACCAGCGCCCCAGCCGCCCCGCGAAGAGCGCCAGGAAGAGCGCCCGCCCGAGGTCGCGCGCCGTCGCCGCCGGTCGCTCGGGCGCGCCCCCATCGAACGCTACGGGCCGCGCGTCGCGCGCCGGGAGCCGCGCGTCGAGGAAGTCCCGGAGGCCGCCGGCCAGCCCCGCCCACGTGGGCGGCAGGCGGAAGGTACCGCGCGCGTCGCCTGCGTCGGAGCTCGCGGTGACAGGGTGGCCGTCCGGGCCCTCGGCGCCCAGGTGGATCTCGAGGTCGAGCGTCTCGCGCTCGTCGAACGAACCGGTGTCGGGCATCGCGCAGAACCTCCCCTGCGAACATCGAGTACCAGCGCCGCGATCGAACGTCCAGCGCGGGCGCCCGTGGCTCGACGAACCTTGACGTCGCCGCCGCGCCGGTGTGTACCATCTCGACGGAGAGGTGAGCGATGTCGATCTGGGGTGAGGGATCCGGCGCGCCTTCTGGCGTCGCCGCGGCGGGCTTCGCGCGCGTCGAACTGCGGGTGCCGCTCGGCAAGCCGCTCGCGGGGTACTCCGTCGGGGGCTCCGGGCGCGGCGAGTGGACGCGCAACCCGCTCTGCGCGCGGGCGATGTACCTCCGGGGCGCCGACGGCGCGTCGGTGCTGGTCGCGGTGGTCGACCTCATGTCGGCGTCGCGCTACCTGCACGAGAAGGCCGCGGCCCTCACCCGCGCGCGCCTCGGCCTCGGCGCCGACCGCCTGATCCTCTGCGGGACGCACACGCACACGGGCCCCGGCGGCTTCTACGGCAACAGCCTGTACGACGCCTTCGCGTCGCACGACCCGCTGGCGGGCTTCGACCGCGAGCTCGCCGACGGCCTCGCGGCGGGCGTCGCGGCGGCGTGCGAGAAGGCCGTCGAGGAGGCGACGCCGGCGACGGTGCGCGTCGACGTGGCGCGGCTCTGGGGCGTCAGCCGCAACCGCAGCCTCGGGGCCTTCCAGCGCAACGAGGACCACCTGCTCTGGACCGCGCTGCCCGAGATGCCCGGCCACCTCCCCCCGCCGGGGTTGAACGTCGAGCAGCAGGCCGTCGACCCGCGGGTGGTGGTGCTCTCGGCCTACGACGAGCGGCAGACGCGCATCGGGGTGTTCGCGACCTTCGCGTGCCACGCCACCGCGAACGGGCCGAGGCCCACCCAAGGCGAGCGCTCGTACTACGACCCCGACTGGCCCGGCGCCGCGGCCCGTCGCGCGGAGCAGGACCCCGAGGGCGCGCCGGTGGTGATGGTGGCCCTCTCGGGGGCGGGCGACCAGACGGCCCTGCCCCCGGCGTCGGGCGGGCTCCTCCGCGGCCCGCTCGCGATAGGGCCCGAGCGCGCGGAGTGGGTGGGCGCGGAGGTGGCGGGCGCCATCGCGGGCACCAACCGCCGCGGCGCCGCGGGCGCGAAGCCGCCGACCGTGCGCGTTCGCGCGATGCGCTGGTGGACGACGGCCCACCCCGACGGCGACCCGCGCTGGAACGACCTCCCCGAGGCGCCCCTCGCGCCCTGGTGCTTCGGCGCGTCGACGCTCGCGGGCTCGGAGGAGGGCCGCTCGGGCTTCTTCCCCGACCTCGCCCACGAGGGGATGACCTCCGCCACCGCGTTCCCGCCGTCGAGCGTGCAGCACCCGAAGGCGCCGGCGCTGGGCGTCATCCAGGACGTGCTCGCCGGGGTGGCCTCGCTGCGCCCCTCGCCCGTCCACGCGCTGCACCTCCTCCGCGTCAACGACCACGTCTTCGCCACCGTGCCGGGTGAGCCGACCGCATGGGCGGCGCACCAGATCGCGCAGGCGCTCGTCAACGACGCGGGCGCCGCCGCCCCCGCGACGCCGGTCACCGCGTCCGTCGTCGGGTACGCCGGCGACTACGCGGGGTACTTCACCACGCGCGACGAGTTCCGCGCGCAGCACTATGAGGGCGCGTCGACGCTGTTCGGCCTCGCCAGCACCGACCACCTGATCGAGCGCCTCCGCGCGATGGCCCGCGCCGAGTCGGTCGACCGCGCGGCGCCCCCCGCGCCGGTCGCCTTCGACCTCGCGCCCCGCGTCGCCCGCGCGCCCGGGCCGAAGCGCCGGCGCCCCCACGCGTACGCCCACGCCGAGGGGTCGCGGGTGGTGGGCGCGTGGGTCGCGCGCCCCGACGAGGGCCACGACGTCGCCCGGCCCACCGTGCGCGAGCTCCGCGACGGGGGCAGCCCCGAAGCGCGCTCCATCGACGTCGTCCGCTACGCCGTCAAAGACCTGAGTGCCTGGGGCATCGACGGCCCCGTCCACGTCGTGGTGGCCCGGGTCGAGGGGACCACCGCGGGGCGCGCCTTCGCCCTCCGCCGCGGTCGCTCCGAGGTGGAGGCGCGCGGCGAGCGCGGCGCCAGGGGCCCCGCCCGCACGCCCGTCACGTCTCGCACGCCGGCCCAGCCCGCCCGCTTCTCCGCGGCCATCGCCACCTGGAACTCCTTCGGCGTCCCGCAGGCTCGGACCGGCTCCTTCCTCGCGGCGTCGTCGATCTACCCCGCCCGCTACGCATCGGACGACCTCCGGGGCGCCGTGGACGGCTTCGACGTGCTGTGCGCGCAGGAGCTCATCGGCGAAGAGGCGCGCGCCTTCTTCGACGGCCTGAGCCCCTACGCGGTGCGCAAGCGCGTCGGGGGCGTGGCCTTCGACGACCACGGCCTCGGCGTCGCGACGCGGCTCCCGGTGGAGGCCGCCCGCTCGATGCACTTCAAAGAGCGCGGCGTCGGCACCGACCGGCTCATCGCCAAGGGCGCCCTGCACCTGCGCGTGCGCCTCGTCCGGGGCCCCGCGGTCGACGTGGTCACCACGCACCTGCAGGCCGGCGGCGAGGCCGACTGCGCCGCCGCGCGCCGGCGGCAGCTCGACGAGCTCGTGGCCTTCGTGCGGTCGGTCTCCGACCCCACCCGCCCGCTGGTCGTGTGCGGCGACTTCAACGTCGATGGGGCCACGCCCGACCGCGCCGAGTACGCGCACCTCGCGCAGACGCTCGCGCGGGAGGGGCTCGTCGACCTCGACGCGGCGGCGCGCCTGGCCACCGTGCACCCGGGGCGCAACGACCTCCTGCGCCAGCTCGAGCCCGGCGCGAAGCCCGAGCGGCTCGACTACGTCTTCTGGCGCGCCGCGTCGGTCGACCCTTTCGCGGTCGGCGCGAGCCGCGTGGCGCTGGTGGCGGACCACCCCCTCGCCGACCTGCGCCCGCAGTGGGGGGCCGTCACGGGGCTCGAAGGCGACGCGTACGCCTCCGACCACTTCGGCCTCCGCGTGGTGCTGAGCTACGTCCCCGCGGGCGCGGGCCCCGCCGACGCGCGCGCGCCGCGCGAGGCGGCGGCCCGGGGCCCCGCCGACGCCCTGCCGGTGGCGGAGGAGGCGAAGGTGCTCCGCGTGGGCGAGACGGACGTGCGGCTCGTGCGGCGGACGTGGGGGGCGGGCGGGGTCGTCCACCTCAACGTGCACGACGACGAGAACACCTCCGTCCAGGCCGCGGAGGCCGTGCTCTCGCGCCGCGGTGGGACGCTCGTCGAGCTCCGCCACGGCGGCGGGCGGCGGGTCGCCTTCAAGCTGGGCGGCAAGCGGTTCGACTTCGACCCCAACCGCGTCTTCACCGACGTCGGCGCGTCGGCGACGGTGAAGCCCGCCGGGTCGAAGCGGGCGGTGGCCGCGGCGCGGGCCTTCGGCGACGCGCTGCTCGCGACCTTCGAGCTCGGGTCGGCGGCGACCCTGGTCGCGCTCCACAACAACTCCCCCGACGCGCCGCTCACCGTCGAGACGTACGCGACCGGCAAGTACAAGCGCGACGCCGCCGCGGTCACCGTCGCCCCCGGCGTCGACCCCGACGACTTCTTCCTCGTCACCACGCGCGGGCTCTACGACGCCCTCGCCGCGCGCGGCTTCCACGTCGTGCTCCAGGACAACGCCGCGGTCTCCGACGACGGGTCGCTGTCGGTCGTGAGCGGCAAGCGCGGCGTCCGCTACGTCAACGTCGAGGCCCAGCACGGCCACCTCGCCGCGCAGGAGCGCATGCTCGAGGCCGCCCTCGACGCGCTCGCCGGGGCGTAGCGACGACGCCCCGCCCCCGCTACCCCTCCGGCAGCCCCGCGTTGAACGCCTCGTGCGCGCCGTCTCCCTCCGCCGCGGCGAGCGCGTCCCCCGACCCCAGCGCGACCGTCGGCGTCCCGGCTTCGTCGAACATGCCGTAGTCCGACGCCTCGTACCCGCCGCGCGCGTCGACGGCGACCCACTCGCCGCCCATGAACGTCACCAGCGCCCCGAGCGGCTCCCCGCGCTCGAGGTCCCACAGCCGCACCGTCCCGTCGTCGCCGTGGCTCGACGCCGCCCACCTCCCGTTCGGCGCCAGCGCCATCGCGTCGACGCGCGCGTCAACGGGCCCGATCGCCTGCGCCGGCCGCCCCGCCGCCACGTCCCACCGCGTCAGCATCCCGTTGAACTCGCCCGTGAGCAGCGCGCGCCCGTCGGCGAACCACGCCACCGCCGACACGCAGAAATCCGTCCACCCCCGGAGCTCACGCTCGACGCCGGGGGCATCTGCGGCGTCCTCCCACAGCGACAGGCGACCGCGCCAGTCGCCCACCGCGAGCGTCGCGCCGTCGGGGCTCCACGCCAGCGCTGTGATCGCGGGGGCACCGCCCTCCATTGCCGTCAGGTCGCGCCATGCCCCCTCGCGCCACACCGCGACGAGGCCGCCGTCCGTCCCGACCGCGACCTTCGCGCCTTCGCGGTCGAGCGCGGCGCAGGTGATCGCGCCGCGCGCCCAGGCCTCGCTCCATTGCGGTCGCCCCGCGGCGACGTCCCAGAGCCTCACCTCGGCGGGGCTCGTTGAGAGCGCAACGTTGCCGTCCCCCGACACGGCGACGACCCTGACCTCGGGGTGCGTCGGCGCGAAGGCCAAGCGCTCGCGCCCGGTCGTCGTGTCGAAGGCGCGCAGGTCGCCGTCGTACGAGGTCACGAGGAGCAGCGCCGCCTCGCGGGCGGCCGCGCTGAAGGCGGCTGAACGGTGCGCTACCCAGAGCGGCCTGCCGCGCGCCGCGTCCCACGCGGTGATGCCCCCGTCGGCGGGAACCACGACGTGCCCCTCGGACGTGACCGCCACCCCGAGGCGGCCCATCGCGCCGCGCGCGCGGAACGTGACGCGCCCGGAGGCGAGGTCGCGGAGGAGGAGACCGTTCCAGCTCCCACAGAGCGCGCGGCGCCCGTCGGGTGAGGCCCACGCCCGCACGACGTCGACATCGTGCCTCGCCTCCTCGCCCGTCGCGAGGTCGAGGGCGTAGAAGGGCGCGGGGTCGTCGTGCTCGCGCTCGATCGTGAAGACCAGCAGGTCGTCGGTGCCGAAGCTGAGGTGCTTCGGCGCGCCGGCCCGGATCTGCCAGGACGCCGCGGTCGCCCCCGTGGCGACGTCCCAGCGTCTCACCGCGCCGCCCGCGTCGACCGTCGTCGCGGCCCCGCCGTCCCGCGAGACCCTGATCGCGACGACGCGTTGCGCGTGCGGGGCGGCCACGAGCGCGCGCCGGCCTTCGCGCCAGACCTCGCAGGCGCCGTCCGCGCGACCGAGGACGTCGAGCGTCGGCGCCGCGGGCTCGTCGTCGGCGCCGACGTCTCCCGCGGACGTCGCGCCCTGCCACGACGCGGCCACGCACACCGGGCCCGCCGCCGTCGGCGCCGCGAGAGGTGTCCCCCTCCGGGCGTCCCACCGGAGCAGCGCGCCGCCCCTCACCACGCTGACGAGGCGACCGTCGGCGGAGAGCGCGACGCTGTCCACGTGCGTCGACTCGCCCCGCACCGTGCGCCCCTTCAAGAGGGGGTCGCCGGTGTCCGCGCGCCACAGGCGGAGGGGGTTTGCGCCGCCCGCCGTCGCCAGCGTCGTGCCGTCGGCCGAGAACGCGACCGCGCCGTGCCCGGGCGCGCCGCGCGACCAGGCGAGGAGCTTCTTCTCCAGGTCCCAGACCCGCAGGCCGAACCCGTTGAGGGTCGCCGCGCGGCGGCCGTCGGGGGAGAAGGCCGCCCCGCGCACCCCGTCGTGGCCGACGGAGGGGCGGGCCGTCGGCGCCGTGATGGCGTCGAAGATCCGCCCGTCGGCCGTCTGCAGGCACACGACGGGGGTCGCCCACTCGACCAGCGCGTCGCGGCCGCGACGCGTCGCGAGCGCCAGCCGCGCCGACCGCGCCGCGCCCTCGAGCGGCTCGCCCTCGGCCAGCGCGCCGTAGAACGACCGCGCGAACTCGACCGCCGCCCCGTCGCTCACCGGGAACTGCATCGCGACGACGGCGGGGACGCCGCGCGCGATGAGCCGCTGCGCGACCCCCGCGAGCGGCCGCTCGTGGGACGCCTGCGCGCCGCTGCAACTGTTGAGGACGCACAGCCGCAGCGCCGGGGCCTCGTCGGCGAGCAGGGCGCCGAGCGCCTCCGCGGTCAGGAGCCGCGCGCCGTCGTCCTCGTCCTCGAGCATGACGCCGCCGCGCTCGCCGTGCCCGATGAAGTGGAAGAGGTGATGGTCGCCGCCCCGGAGCTTGCTTTGTAGCGTTTCGAGCGTCGCGTGCTCGAGCGGGACGACCTCGAACCGGCCGGACGCCTGGAGCGCGCCGAGGGCGCGGCGGAGCCTCGCGAGCTCGCCCTGCACGTCGAGCGGCGGCAGGTCGCGCGGGCTCGCGCTCGCGACGAGCATCCTGAGCGCGGCGCCCCGACGCAGCCGCACGAACGGCGGCCACGCGCCGCCCACGCTGCGGACGACCGGGGTCCGCTCCGAGCACGCCAGAAACTCATTGGGGAAGGGCGCGCAGAGCAGCTCCCAGGGCACCTCCATCGCCCCCCCGTCGGCGTCGACCCGCACGCGGACGCCCTTGCCCTCGGCGCGCGCGGCGTCGGTCGCCTCGTCGAAGCGCGCGCCGACCTCGCGGTCGAACACCGCGTCGAAGAGGGCGCGTCCGTAGCCCCGCGCCGCGTCGTCCCGCGTTCGCGCCGCACCCCACACGGGCACCGCGTCGCGCGCCGCGGACTCGCGGAGCGTGAGCTCGCTGTCACGGAGCTGGCCCCGCGCCGCCTCCGGCGGCGAGACCGTGATCGTCGCGCCCCCGCCGCGCCACGCCGCCGCGACGCGCCAAGCACCGCCGTCTTCATCGACCTTCAGCTTGAAATCGAGGTACTCCATGGCGCCCCCACGGCTCGCAGTCTACCAACAAGCGCCGCGATGAAGGGGCTTGACGCTCGGAGCTGCTCGGGAGGACAGTACGCTTGACTTCCACCCGGAGGAGGGGCGCGAGCGTTTCGTCGCTCCCTCCGAGGGGCATTGCCGCTCTCGGGGAGACCGGACATGGACAAGGGGAATCTCAAGCGCTTCAAGGCCCTGCTGGTGGGCATCAACGCGTACCCGTCGTCGCCGCTACGCGGCTGCCTCAACGACGTGCACCGCATGAAGAAGCTGCTGGTGGACAAATTCGGCGCGGCGCCGGGCGACGTCACCCTGCTCACCGACAAGCACGCGACCACGGCGGCGATCAAGGCCGCGCTCGTGAAGCTGGCCGAGGGGACGGAGGGCGACGAGGACACCGTCCGGCTCTTCCACTACTCCGGGCACGGCTCCTACACCGTCGACACCAGCGGCGACGAGGCCGACGGGCGCGACGAGGGCATCTGCCCCTACGACTACGACGACGCGGGCCTGCTCACCGACGACACCCTGCGCGGGCTCTACCGGGGCTTCGGCAAGCGGTGCCACCTCGTGCTCGTGATGGACAGCTGCCACTCGGGCACCGTCCAGCGCGACCCGGAGCGGGACGTGGTCTTCCGCTTCATCTGGCCGCCGGCCGACGTGCGGCGGCGGTGCCGGGAGCTGGCCGCGGCCCGCAAGGCGGAGCGCGACGAGGCCGTGAAGGCGGCCGCGCGCGACGCGCTGGCGGCGCACCCGGGCGCGCCGACCCCCGAGGCGCTCGACGCGGCGGTCGAGGCCGCGATGCGCCGGTACGACCGGAAGCACTACGGGCTCGAGACGGTGCGCGGGCCGGTGGTGCTCGTCGCCGGCTGCCGCGACAACCAGACCTCGGCCGACGCGAAGTTCGACGAGGGCTACTACGGCGCGCTCACGTACCACTTCACGCGCGCGCTCGAGGCCCGGCCGGGGGGGAGCTACCAGGAGCTGGTCGCGGCGGCGTCGGATGCGATGGACGCCGACGGCTTCGGCCAGGAGCCGCAGCTCGAGTGCAGCCGCGCCGCGCGGGCCTTCACCTTCCTCAAGCACTGAGCGTCGTCGAGGGGTCGCGCCGTCACGCGACGGCGCGCACCCGGAGGGCGAAGGAGAAGTCCTGCGCCCGGAGCGTCCCCTCCGCGGGGATGCGCCCGACGCGGAAGCCGTCGGCCGCGAGGAGCGTGGTCCGGTAGACGCCGACGCTGTCGCCGACGGCCTTCGAGAGGAGCCGGTAGCCCACGGCCGCGAGCGTCGCGGCGGCCCCGGCGGCGCCCACCACGGCCGCGGCCTGCGGCGCGGCGACGGCGAGCGCGCCGAGGGCGCCGAGGGCGCCCTTCACCTCGGCGGAGTTGGCTTCGGCGGCGAGGAGATCGGCCAGCGCGAGCGAGCCGCCGCGATCGCGCGACACCCACAGGCACACGTCGACGAACTCCCGCGGCGAGGCCATGCACAGGAGCACCTGGTCGAGCGGCAGGCGGTCGCCGTCCTTCACGCCCGGGAAGCGCATCGTCCCCGCGCTGTAGGCCGTCCCCGACGCCTGGGGCGCGATGAAGAGGGCGTCGACGCGGAGGTCGGCACCGAACATCGCGCGGTTCTTGTGGACCACGAGTTCGAGCAGCTCGACGGCGATGCGCGGCGTAGCCGGGCGCTTCACCGGCGCGCGGGACACGCCCTCGAGCGCGCCGCGCGCCGCCGCCCGCGGCGGGCGAGGGGTGAACTCCATCGCGCTCCGCCGGTCGTCCACCAGGAAGCCGCCGCCCTGCGCCGCGTCGGGCCACGGGCTCATGAAGTACCTGATGCGCCTCGTCAGGAAGTCGTCGCCGCCCCGCACGGGGTCGCTCTGGCGCGTCACGCCCGCCCGAGCCTGCCGCACCAGGCGCTCCAGCCGCGTGCCGCCGCGCGCGCTCCGGCGCACGCCGCCCTGCTCGAGCGCGGCGAGGTCGGTGGGGCGCGCCGTGACCACGAAGAGCCACTCCTCGGCGCGCTGCACGTCGGCGGGCACGGCCCCCGGCCACGAGCACTCGACCCCGACGTCGAACATCGGCACGTCCGCGCCCGCGCGCAGGAGGAAGCCGGTCGGATAGAGCGGCCCCGAGATGAGGGTCACCGCCTCCGACACACCGACGTTGAAGAGGTGGACGTAGAGGTCGCGCGCGCTGCGGTTTTTCAGGCGGAAGTCGACCTCCGCCTTGTGCCCGACCGTGGCGCCGGCGGGGGGCAGGTCGCGCGCGCCGTCGCCGCCGCGCACGCCCCAGGTCACCGCGAAGTCCTCGTCCCGCACCCCCGCGAGGCCCTCCCCCTCGAGCTCCCGCATCGCCTGCGCGTGCGCCATCGCCAGGAGGTTGCGCGCGAGCTTGGGGAGCGCGTCGGCGAGCGGCGCTGGCGACAGCATCGGCGCGCCGTCCTGGTTGGTGAGCGAGAGGAGCCCGCCCTCCACGCGGACGGTGGCCAGCGGCGCCGCGCCGGGGTCGAGCGTCGCCGACACCGTCAGCCGCTCCTCGGCGGCGAGCGCCCCCGCCACCGCGTCGCGCGACTCGCTACCCTCGGGGACCCACACGACGCGCGGCGGCTCCGCCCGCTCGACCTCGCGCGCCCTCGCCCCCTCCGGCACCGCCGACGGCCGGCCCGAGACGAAGGCCACCTCCGCCTCGCGGGCCTCCACGCGCGTCACCCTCACGCGCCCGAGCTCCTCGTCCTTCGCCGTGGGCGGCGGCCGCACCGCGTAGACGTCCCCGGCGCGGACGCCGAAGATGCGGCCGCGGCGGAGGCGCCAGAGGCCGTCGCGCTCGTCGATCGCCGCGTCGTCGAGCGGCGCCCGCTCGCGCAGGTCGAACACGACCCGGTCGGCCGGGCCCTCGATCTCCGCCTGCTGGCCGCGGCAGCGCTGGAGCACGCGGTCCTGCACGCGGCGCCCGACGTCCCGCCAGGTCACCTCCCGGCCCGACGCCTCGTCGAGCGCGATCAGCAGCGACTCGGTGAAGACGCCGCACATCTCCCCGTCGTCGCCCTCGTACTCGTAGGCGCTCTGCTCGGTGCGGGCCGCGGCGAGCCGGACGGCGAGCGGGTTGTGCGGGCGGCCGAGCACCGCCCGGGCGCGCGGGGCACGGGCGAGCTCGTCGAGGCGGGCGAGCACGCCGACCCGCACGGGGTGGGCGACGGACTTCACCCGCAGCCCGCCGCGGCGGCTCATCATCCCCGCGTGGCAGCAGTCGAGGAGCACGGCGACGTTGCGCGTCCGCTGCGTCACGCCGTCGAGCAGGACGGAGAGCTCCTCGGCGAGGAGCCCGCGGAAGTCGCCCTCCGTGGACTCGGCGTAGTCGAAGGGGACGATGCCCTGGTACCGCGCGCGGCGCGTGACCCCATCCGCGCCCGCGACCTCGATCACCTCCTCGTACGACCCGTGGCCCGAGTAGTAGATCACCACCGCGTCGTCGGGCCCCGCGTCGGCGGTGACGCGCGCGTAGCCGTCGAGGATGCCCGCCCGCGTGGCCTTCGCATCCGTCCGGAGGTCGACCTCGAACCCGAGCCCCTCCAGGCGCGCCGCGACGCGCAGCGCGTCCCGGTTCACGCCCTCCAGCGGCGGCGTCTGGCTCCCGAGCACCAGCGCGCGCTTCACGACTCACCCCAGCGGTTGGACGTCGCTTCGTATCGGTTCATGGCTTCGATCCCTCCCTCTGCTCGCACGATACCCGCGCCCCGCGATTCGCGGAAGCCCTCGAAAACGTCACGCCCCCCTGGCCGTGTCGAGCGTCGGCGGCTGCCGGGGCGAGCTCCCTTCGGGCACGTCCCGCGGCAGCGCGCAGTCAGGCGCCCCCACCACGATGAACGGCGCCCACCGCGCAGGGTCGTCTCCAGCGGCGCTCGCGCGCAACGCGCCGGCCGCACGGTGGAGGGCGACGGCCTTGTCACCGCAGGCCATGTACTCCCGGTAGAACGACGCCATCAGCGCGAGCGTGGCCTCGTCGTCTACCGCCCAGAGGCTCATCAACACGGCGCGCGCCCCCGCGGCCAGGAAGGCCCGCCCCAGGCCGATCACGCCGTCGTCGGTCAGCGCGCCGAGGCCCGTTTGGCACGCGCTCAACGTGACGAGGTCGACGGGCTCCCAGCGCTCGAGCCCGGCGCCGTCGCCCAGCGGGCGGGGGCGGCCGAGCACGGACTCGAGCAAGCGCTTCGCGTCGAGCAGCCCGCGCGACGCGTCGTCGCCCGCCGGCGGCGCGAGCGCGACCCACGACCGCAAGGGCTCGCGCGTCTCGGCGAGCCCGTGCGTCGCGAGGTGGACGACGCCGAACTCGCCCATCTCCTGCTCGACCGTCGCCCGGTCGGCCGCGGCTCCCTTGCGAACCACGCAGCGCCCGGGGAAGAGCGCGGCGATCGCGTCGACCTCACGCTCGGCGCCGGGGAGGGGCGCGAGCTCGATCGTGCGGCCCCCCTCCGTGAGCCTCTCCGGGAACGCGGGGTTGCCCACGAGGAGCGCCCGCAGGTGCGAGGTGTCGGCCCCCGCGGGCTCCGCCAGGAGCTCGTCGAGCACGGCCGCCGACGGCGCGTGGAGCAGGGGGAAGCGGGCGCCGAAGGGGACCCCGTCGGCGCAGGGCAGCGCCGCGAACGGGAGCAGCCACAGCGCGCCGAAGGGCTCGACCACGACGGTCTCGCCCGGCGTGAGGAGGGGCTCGAGGGGGTGCAGCAACGCCTCCGCGATCGCGCGCAGCGCCGCGCGGCCGGCGTCGGTGGGCGGAGGGGCGCCGAACGTGACGGGCGACGCGTCGCGGAGGGTGAGCCCGCGGCCGCCCCGCCCCGCGCCGAGGCCCGCGCGCGCGGCCGCGACCAGGGAGCCCACCGCGTCCTCTCCGACCGACGGCACGTGGCCGTGCACGGCGCCGTCGCGCGCGACGACGAACACTGCCGTCCGCGACGGGAGCGCGTGGAACACGAGCCGCGTCCAACGGCGGCTCTCGGGCGGCGGCGGGGGCGCACCCGACGGGCGCGGGGCCTTGCGCCAGCGCCCTTCGATCATGTCGAGGAGGGCGCGGGCGCGGACCCGCTCGGACGCGTCGAGGGCCTCGCGGAGCCGCTCGGGCGCGCCGGCGGCGACGTCGAGGAGGGCCTCCACGCGCGCCTCCAACACGGCCGCCACGCTGCCGAGGAAGCGCACCTTGCCCGGGTCGGTGCCGAGCCGCGCCCGGTGCGACTCGACCGCGGTCAGGCTCGCCTCGAGCGCCGCGACCGCCCCATCCGCGTCGCCCGCCTCCCGCAGAGCGCGCCCGAGCGACCACGACGCGTAGGCCGCGGTGACCGGGACGCGGTGGGCGGCCGCCTCGACGACCGCGCCGCGGAGGAGCGAGACCCCCTCCTCGCGCCGCCCCGCGCGCAAGAGCAAGTTGCCGAGGTCGGCCGCGGCGCGCGCGTGGCCGCGGGCATCTCGAGCGTCGACGAAGCAGGGAAGCGCCTCGCGCAGGGTGGCCTCCGCGGTCGCGTCGTCGCCGCGGAGCCGCTCGACCCAGGCGCGCGCGAGGAGCGCGTTGCGCCGCTCGGAAGGGGCGAAGCGGGCAAGGAGCGCGAGCGCCTCCTCGAGCTCGGAGGCGGGGTTGAAGAAGTCCGTCGCCTCGTCGAGCCGGTCGCCTCCGTGGGCGATCACCCGCTGGGTCAGGAGGTGCGCGCGGAGCAGGGGGTCGCGCGCCGTCTCCTTGCGCCGGAGCGCGGCGCCGTAGCACTCCACGGCGTGCCCCTCCTGCGGCTGGAGGAGGTACTGATTGCCGACGTGCAGGAAGAGCCGGGGCACGAGCGAGCGATCGGCGACCGCGCGGCGGAGGTCGACGTCGAGCGGCGCGACGCCGGCCCCCACCTGCAAGCCGAAGGTGGCCGCGGGGTCGTAGTGCTTCGCCGTGGGCACCCCTTCGAACCGGCCGACGATCCCCGCCCCGCGCAGCCGATCGAGCGCTTCGAGCAGGTCACCGAGCGCCTCCTGGGGCGCCCCGGCCTCGTCGTGGACGGCGCCGCGGCGCGCCACGACCACGGCCGCGAAGCGCGGATCGCGGACGGCCTCCGCGCGTGTGAGCGCCTCGTCGCAACGCGCGAGCGCCTCGTCGAACGCCCCCCGCGCGAGCGCCTCCTGCGCGCTCCGGTCGAGCGCCGCGACGACGTCGACGACGTTTCGGTGGGCCTTCGCCACCTCACGCGCTCCGATCTTCGAGCGACCTGCTGATGCGCCTGTACACGCTCGACCTCATCCTGCTCACCTCGACGCACGCGTCCCGCCCACGACGCGCGAAGCTACCACCGCCGACGGGCGGCGGTGAAGCCCCTCGCAGCGCGCGCATGCCGTGCAGTGCGCTCGCAGGGCGAGGGCTATCCCCGACCCGTCGAAGCCGCTTGCGGGCACCGCACCCGCCGTGATCCACTTTCCGTCAGCGACGTGGCGCACAACGCCGCGCGTTTCACCATCAGGTCGGGGGACGGACAGATGCCAGTTCGCGCGTTCGAGAGGGGCCCCGCGTTGACGGTGATCGAGGGATCGAGCCGCGAAGACGACGCGCGGGCGCCCCTTCGCGCAGGAAGACAACACGTCCTCACCCACGGAGATGATCGATGACGCAGAGCCGACGCCTCACCCCCGATGAGATCCGCGACCTCCTCGCCTCGCATGGCGATGAAGCCAGGGAGGTCCTGGCCGCGATGTTCCCGCCGTCGACGGACACTTCGCGCCTGTTCGCCGCGGCCACGCGGCCGCCCGCGCCCGTCGCCCGCGCGCCCCTCCCCTTCATCCCACGGCCGGGCATCGACGAGAACCAGCTCGCGGACTTCAACGACCGCTTCAAGTCCAGGCTCGCCGCGCCGGTGAGCGTCGACGCGGCGCGCTCGATGGACTTCCAGACCCACGAGGATTGGAACGGTTACGTCACCTCCGGCGCCGCCGACTTCGTCCTGGGCGAGGCCGTCGCGCGACCGCTCAAGCTGGGGCTGCCCGACGCCGCCCGCGACGCGACCTTCCCGCTCCGCCCCGGCCACGACCCCGCGGCGGCCCCGCTTCGCCTCGGCCTCTTCGCCGACTTCGGCAACGGGCTCCGCGCGTCGCGTGAGGTCGCCCGCCGCGTCATCGACGGGGGCTACCCCTACGCCTTCCACCTCGGCGACGTCTACTACGACGGCAACCCGCAGGAGTTCCGCGAGTTCTTCGAGGAGCCCCTCGCACCGCTCCTCCCGAAGACCGAGCTCTTCATGCTCTCGGGCAACCACGAGATGTACTCGAAGGGCGTCAATTTCCAGAAGTACCTCCAGCGCAAGGCCGCGCAGCACCCAGGGCTCCAGCGGCAGAACGCCGAGCTCTTCCGCCTGCGGGGCCACGGGCTCCAGATCATCGGCCTCGACACGATGTGGTGCCACTGGGAGGGCAAGCTCTTCCGCGGCAACGAGCCGAGGCTCGACGCGCCGACGCGCGCGCTGCTCGAGCAGTGGCTCACCGAGGGCGACCCCGACGACCTCACCATCCTCCTCACGAGCAACGAGCCCTTCTCGATCGAGTCGGACAAGACGACGAAGATGCTCGAAGACCTGCGCCCCTTCGTCGAGCGCGGGCTCGTCGACCTGTGGTTCTGGGGCAACGTCCACCACGCGGCGATCTTCGACGGCTGGAAGGTGCCCGGCTCCCCCGAGCACGGCTTCATCGGAGCCTGCGTCGGCCACGGAGGCTACCCCTTCTACACGCAGCGCGAGGCCGACGTGCCGAAGGGCGTCTCGTGCCGCTGGTGGGAGGACAAGCACCGCTTCTGGCCCTACGACGGCGTGCGACCCGACGTCGGGCTCAACGGCCTCGCCGAGCTCTCCATCTCCCGCTCGACCGCGGGCTGGGAGGTCGGCCTCACCTACCGCGACTGGGTCGGGCGCGACCGTGCGCGCGCGACGATCCGCAAGCCGCGCGGAATGGGGCCGCAGCTCGTCGCCGTCGCCGAGAACCTCTCCCCGAGCCTCGGCGGCGCGGACTGGCGCGCGCGCCCCGACCCCGGCGCGCGCGGCCCCGCCCCCTCCCGCGCGCCCCGCGGGCCCGCCGCGACGGAGCGCGGCCCGGCCGGGGGCCTCGCGGAGCCGCGCGCGCCGTGGCCGAGGCGGACGCCCTGTGGAAGAAGGGCATCTCCGAGGCCCGCCTCGCCTCCACCGCCGAGATCGCGAAGGACTCCGGCTGGAACGTCTTCGGCGACCTCCGCGACGCCCAGGGCAAGGTGACCGACTGGTGCGGGATGTTCGTCGCCGCGGCCCACTTCCGCGCGGGGCTGACGAAGAAGCTCCGCGCCGGCTTCTGGCACACGACCAACGTCGAGCACTACTTCACCTACGGCTACGAGGCGCGCGTCCCGCGGTGGGCCTGGGACGACGGCGCGCGCGCGTGGCGCGACCTCCGCGAGCTCCACCGCGAGCGCGGCGCGGCGCGCTCGTGGATCGACCGCAAGGCGATCGCGAAGGCCGACCTCGCCGCCCTCGACATCGCGCCGGGCGACGTGGCGCTCATCGACCACGAGGGCGACGGCAAGCCCAACCACATCACCCTCGTCGAGCGCTACGACGCCGCCGGGGGCCTGCTCCACACGATCGAGGGCAACGCGCGCGGCCGGGTCGCCGCGGGCTTCGGCGCCGACGGCGAGATCCTCGAAGCGGCCGCCACCAGCGACTCCGTCGTGCGCGTCACCCGCGACCTCAAGGTGCCAGGCGTGCGCAAGAAGCTCTACGGCGTGGGGCGCCTCTCGGCGCTCGACTTCGCGGGCCTCACCTACCTCGCGCAGTCGTCGCGGCCCACCTCGCCGCCGGCGGCGGTCCGCGTGCGTGACGCCCGCGACCGCGGGGCGGACGGCGCGCTCACGCGCGGCCCGGCCGAGGCGGGCGAGCACGTCGGCCGCGACCTCCCGCGCGGCAAGTGGGACCTCCCGCCGGAGCCCGTGCCGGTGTGGCTCGACCCGAGGCGCGAGGTGACCGAAGAGACGGGCGCGCGCCCTGCGCCGCGCGGGCCCTTCGTGGTGGCCGCGATGAAGGCCTGCCTCGCGCTCGGCTGCGACGCCAAGCACGCCGCGGGCGTGGTGGCCAACTCGATCAACGAAACGGGTTGGGGGCGCTCGTACCGGGCGTTCAACTGCGGCGGCTGGAAGATCACGACGAGCTACGTCCGCGACTTCAAGCGGGCCAACCCCGGGGAGTCCCCGCCGTGGTGGCGCGCGCCCGGCAACCGCGGCTCGGGCGACCCGCCGTGGTGCTACTACCGGGCGTTCCCGTCGTTCGAGGCGTACTTCGCGGAGTGGATCCTCCACTTCGTGCCGCGCGTCACCGACCCGAAGCCCTACCCCCGCTACCAGCGCGCGGGCGAGCGCTTCTGGGCGGAGGAAGACTGGTTCCCAGCGCTTGTGGCCGCGGGCTACAAGGGCCCGGTGACGCAGGCGAACCCCGCTGGCGCCATCCGCGAGCACGACGCGCTGATGCTCACCGCGCTCCGCATGTGGGCGCAGTCGGTGGTCGGGGCGGAGGTCGACGGCGTGTGGGGGCCCGCGTCGCGCGCGGCGCTGCGCGCGTGGCAGGGGGCGCACGGGGTCGCGCAGACGGGCCAGCTCGACGACGCGACGCTCGACGCGCTCGCGGGGCGCGAGCGGCGCGAGCGCGGCGGGGCGGAGCGGGGCGCCGCGCGGGTCGACGCGGGCCACGGCGCGTGGGCGCTCGACGACCTGTGCAAGGGCGCGGCGCGGGCGCCTGGGCGGAGGGCGCCCGACGCGCTCGACGCGGTGGAGTCGCAGCTCGGCGCGCTAAAGGAGGCGACGCCCACGCGGCGGCGGAAGCTGACGGCGCGGGTGATGCGGCTGCTCGCGAGGGAGGCGGTGCGGTAGCGGTAGCGGGGGCGGGTGGCGTGCGGGGCGCTCGCGTCATCAAGCGATCTGGTGGATGCGATAGACGAAGAACGGCGCGTGACCGGCGACGCGCCGCTCGGTCATCGCCAGGAGCGCGTCCGCGTCACTCGGGTCGGCGATCAGGTGGTGTCGGGTGAGCCTGGACGCCCATTGGGTGCGCAGCCGGGCGGCGACGTGGGGAGCGTAGCCACAGTTGCTGAGCCCACTCATCAAGCCCGCGTCCGCGACGTCGTAGCCGAGCGGTGACCAGTCAGGAGCGGGCGCGTCGGGCGTCACCCGTTGGACGGGCGGTTGCAGCGCCGGCGGGGCAACGCCGGGACGCTCGAAGACGGAGATCGCGATCACGGCGACAGGAGGCAGACCTGACGTGACGTTCAATTCATGTCGCAGGTCGTCCAGGTTCGCCCACAACCCGAGCCCGGTCCACGAGCCCGAGCGGTCCGCGGCGAACGGAGACGGCCAGACGTAGCGGTCTGTCGAATACACCTGCTCGACGTCGAGCCTCAGGAGGAAGCGTTCCCGCCGTGCTGGGTCCCAGGCCGTCTGTGCCTCATGTTGGATGACCCTGCAGTCGAATCCGAGGAGGTGCTCCCGTGTGGTCATGGGTGACGACTCCTACCCCGCCGCGTGGCCTGGCCCCTGTAGCCTCGCGTGCTGACGACGAGGTTTGCTCCACCGTGCCGCCGCTTGCTGCGGCGCATGGAGAACCTCTAGCACGGCGCCCCCGGCAGGCCCAGGCAACACTCGGTCTTCCGCTGCAAGAAGCACTGGCAGGTTTGAGGATTCTGGTTGTAGCGGAACCAATGGTAGTGGTCCGCCGGGCAGGGGAAGTGCGGCTCGTGGGGGGGCACCCTGTGAATGTCAGGCGGGGGCGGCGCGGGACATGGAGGACAATTCCTCGATCGCGGCAGCGTGGACGCCTCTCGCCAGAGTTCGTTCCACAGTCGGATGAGGTCCCAGATCATCCAGATGGTGAGACCAAGCGCGATCAGGTCGCCGATCGGAAGCGGCCCGTCCGCCGCCGCCACCCCCGCCGCCGCCGCTCCACGGAGCGCGAACCGTCGCACGACGACGCGCCAGAACTGTCCCCATGTCGCGCCCGCCCCAATGGGGGGAGCCATCGGCACCGCGGCCGGTTGGCGCCGCAGGGTCGGGGCACCGTCGCGACGCCCGCCTCGCCCTCCGCGGTGTTGCACGACGTGGGCGAGCTCGTGCGCCACCAGCCGCCGCCCCTCGCCGCTTGCCGGCGCGTACCGCCCGGCGGCAAATACGATCTCGTCGCCGACGCTGTACGCATGCGCCTGCACCGCCAGCGCGCTCGCCGCCGCCGCCGCGTCGTCGTGCACGCGCACCCTGCTGAAGTCGTGGCCGAAGCCCCGCTCCATCTCCGCGCGCAGCCCCGCCTCCAGCGGGCGCCCCGGGCTCCGCAGCACGTCGCTCACGATCGGCGGCGCGCTCCACCCTCCGGCGTCCCCACTCACCGCGTCGCGCCGGAGCGCCTCCTCGTCCTCCTTCGCGCACGCGTCGCACTTGCGACGCACCCCGCCCTCGCCGGGCAGCGTGTTGATCCACGGCGCGAGGCACCCGCGCACCACCGCGTCGGCGGCGCGGTCGGCCTCGCGTTCGTACGTGTCGTCCGCCGGGCCCACGCGCAACGCGGTGGGCGTGGTGGGGCGCCGCGTCGGGGCGTCCTTCATGTGCTGACGTGGGCTGTGGGTCATCGCCTCTCTCCCGTGTCGACCTCGTGTCAGAACGTGCCGCCGAGGCCCAGGCCCAGGCGGAACCACCGCATCGCATCGGGCTGCCGCGTGAGCTCGGTGCCGAAGGCCGCGTCGAGGCGGAGCCCGAGGCTGAAGCCACCCACCATCGGTGTCTGCAGCCCGAGCGACGCGCCGCCTTCGACGTAGCCCGACGTGCGGCTCGGCGTCGCGGGGGCGCCGCCAGCGAACTGGTGGTACACCCCGCCGCTCCCGAACAGGCCGAAGACAGGGGAGAAGCCCCCCGCCGAGGTGCGCCCCTCCAAGGCGGCAGTGGCGCCGAGGAGGAGCGCGCGACGGTTCTCGGGCGCGAGCTCGGAGAGGTAGATCCCCTGCACGCCGAGGCGCGCCTCGAGCAGCCGCAACCGTGTCAGGGGGAGGCCGACGTTGAAAGCGCCCCCCGCGGTCAGCGCGCGACCGCCGGGCGTCCACGCGTACCCCCCGAGGGCCTCCAGCCGGAAATCCGGCACCGTCCGCGACACCGCCTGGAGCGACACCGCGCACCCGGGGAAGGCCGCCTCCAGAAACACCTGCGCGAAGCGGAAATGACGCTCGTTGAAGAGGCTGAAGCGGCCGTAGGAGGCGTCGTCCCCCATGCGCGTGAGGTCGGTTCGCACGCGCTCGTCGCGCGCCCACGTGGGCATTCGCTGGCGGAGCGCGGGGTCGTCCTCGCGATACTCGTCTCCGAGACCGAGCACCTGGTGACCGCCCTCGTGGGTGGCGAACCCCCCCTGGCCCTCCCGCGCGCAGAGGGTGCCCGCGTTGCCGCGCCCGCCCCGGTTCACGACCGTCATGGTCCTGTCGACGTTGGTGGTGCCCAGCGTCGCCTCCGCGCGGATCTCGATCTCGCGGTCGGCGCAGGCACCCTGGCAGCCGCTCATCCGCGCGGTGTACCCGCCGCGGAGGCCGCCGTTGACCTCCGCGACGTAGCGCGACGCGATCCGTTGGAGGTCCGACGCGGGGAGCGGCGCCACGGCCGTCGCGTTGGGCGGGCTCTGGCAGAAGGGGGCGTCGGCCGTGGGCTGCTGAACGAAGTTGTACACGTAGGGCAGCTCGAGCACGCAGCGCCGCGTGTCGAAGCGGACGTTCACGTGGCCGCGGGAGATCTCCTGTTCCGCGGCGCCCCCCACGGCGGGGGCGACCTCCGAGCGGTCGACGCGGCCGGTGATGATGTCCCCGGTTTGCGTCGGCGCGCGCTCTACGGTCTCGACGAAGTCCGTCGTGCCGCCGCCGGCTCGGTCGCTGTAGCGTCGCTGGCGTGCGGGAGTTCGCGCGATGCCCTGGCGCCGGCGCGGCCCTTCGGCCTGCGCGACGTGGGTGAGCTCGTGGGCGAGGAGAGCGCGGCCGCCGTCCGTGGAGGGCGCGAACTCCCCTGACGCGAACGCGACGTGGTGGCCCAGGGTGAAGGCGCGCGCGTCGAGCCCCTTGGCGGCCTCCGCGGCGCGCTCGTCGTCGTGGACGCGGACGCGCGAGAAGTCGTGGCCGAGCCGCGGCTCGAACCACCCGCGCACGTCCGCCGGCAGCGGGCGACCCCCTTCGGCGACGCTCGCCGCGGCCTCGGCGGCCCGCGTCGGAGGAGCCGCCACGGGCCCGCGTCGGGCGCCGGTCTGTTGCTGAACGAGGGCTCGCGGCATCGACACAGACCCCTTCCCGATGCGCTCAAAGCGCCTCGTCACAGACTACGCGTGCGGTGCCCCCCGCACAAGCGAGGCGGAGGTGGTCGTCGCGCGGCGCGCTGGCCTCGCCGCACGCCGACGGGGGCCGCGCATCCGCGCAAACCGCGGCCAGGTCGAACAGCGCGGCGCAGCGGTGCGCGGTGATCCGGTGGCGGCCGCCGTCCCCGCGCGACGCGACGAAGGTCTCCTCGAACCACGTGAGCCCGTAGGGCGCGCCCGCCCCGACGAGCGCCATCCGCCGCCCGACGCCGTCGACGAGGGGAAGCGTCCAGCGCGCGACGACGGGCTCGTTCGCGCGCGACGCGGAGAGGGCGCACGCGCGGACGGCGTCGGCGCAGTCGGCGCCGCAGACGCCGTCCGCCTCGGGGCAGCGCCGCGCCGCGGGGCCCCCGGGGGGCGGGCGCGCGGCGTCGCGGAGGAGGGCGTCGAGGGAGCAAGCAGGCGACGACGGGCGCGGAGCGCGCGCGGTAGGGGGCGCGCAGGCCGCGAGGAGCAGGCCGAGCGCGCCGGGGGCGAGGCCGAGGCGCGCGGGCTTCACGGCGGGGCGGCGCCCACCGACGACGGGCGGAAGAGTGTGGCCACGGTCTCCCGATCGAGCTCACCCGTCGCCCCCGCGGCGCCGCATGTGGCGACCCCCGGGTCGAGCGCCGTGCAGGTCGAGCCCCCGGGGAGGTCCGCGATCTGCGCGGCCGACACCCCCGCGCGCCGTAGGGCGGCGGCGACCATCCGCGCGCGGCGCCCCCCGAGGTCGAGGTTGTACCCCGCGGAGCCCTCCGGGGACGCCCGGCCCGTGAGCTGAACCTTCAACGTCACGTCGGCGGAGAGCGTCGCCGCCAGCGCGTCGAAGGCCGCCTTGCCGCTTGCCGTGGTCGCGGCGCCGAGCGCCGCCGCGGCCTCCCCGGCATACGGCCGATCGAGCTTGAACTGGACGCGGATGGGAGGCGGCGCGGGGGCCGCGGGCGCCGGCACCTTCGGCGGGACCGGGAGCGGCGGCGGGGGCTGCTGCGGCAGGGCGCATCGGGCCCCCTGCGGAACCGCCGGCGGCGCGCAGCACTCCCCGAGGAGCGTGCGCTGCTGGGGGAGGCAGAACCGCGGGAGGTCGGGGAGGTCGAGCCTCTTGCACCCCAGGGCGGTGGGGACTTCGCCCGTCGCGCAGCAGCGGTCTCCGAGGCCGCTGATCTGCACCGCCGGGCAGCACGTTCGCTCGCTGTCCCCGGCCCCCTGACAGCAAAGCCCCTCGAAGGCCTTCGAGGTCGCCGCCCGCCAGTTCGGCGGGCAGAGGGTCTTCGACGAAGGCTCCTTCTTGCAGCCGTAGGCCTTGCACACCGCGCCGCAGCCCGGCAGGTTGACCTTCTCGCAGAGCTTGGCGGCGTCCGAGCCGCAGGCCCGGCGGCCCGCGATGGTGACGCATGGGTCGAAGACGAGGTCGAGGGGCGATCGCCTCACCTCACGGCGCGCGCTCCCCTCCTGCTGGAGCGTGTGGGCGAGCTCGTGCGCCAGGAGCCTGCGCCCCGAAGCGTTCGTTGGTGTGTATTGCCCGGCCCCGAACACCACGTCGTGGCCGGCCGAGTAAGCGTGCGCGTGAACGGCGCGGGCGCTCTCTGCCGCCATCGCGTCGTCGTGGACGCGGACGCGGCTGAAGTCGTGGCCGAAGCCCCGCTCCATCTCCGCGCGGAGCGGCGCGTCGAGCGGGCGCCCCGGGGAGCGCAGGACGTCGCCCACGATCGGCGGCGCGTCCCACCCGCCGGGGTCCCCGCCGACCGTGTCGCGCCGGAGCGTCGCCTCGTCCTCCTTCGCGCAGGCGTCGCACTTGCGGCGCACGCCTCCGCCGGGCAGCGCGCTGATCCACGGCGCGAGGCCGCCACGCACCACCGCGTCCGCCGCGCGGTCGGCCTCGCGTTCGTACGCGTCGTCCGCCGGGCCCACGCGCAGCGCGGCGGGCGTCGTCGGGCGCCGCGTCGGGGCGTCCTTCATGTGCTGGCGTGGGCTGTGCATCATCGTCCTGCTTTCCCCGGCGAGCCGTTCGCAACGGGCGGGTTGATCCAATTACCGCAGGGGGGCCTGGGGCCCGCCTGCGAAGCGGGCTCGGAGCGCCTCGAGTTCGCCCGCGTGCGCCGCGTCCTCCGCGGTGAGGCGACGGAAGGTCGCCTGCGCCTCCGCGCTCGCGTCCGCGCGTTGGAAGCAGTACGCGGCGTTACGATAGAGCCGCGCGCGGTTCCGCGCAGCCACCTCCCATGACGGGCTGCCCTGCGTGAACCGAACCGCCTCCGCGGCCGAGAGGAAGGCTCGCGCAGACCGCAGCCAGCGCCCGCGCCGTGCCTCGGCGAACGCCAGGGTGATCGCTTCGTCTGAGGTTCTCTCCGCGCGGTGCGCCTCCTCCGCACCGGGTTCGGTCGTCACGAAGTACGCCTCCGTGGGTTCGATGTCGAGCGGCAGGGCTTCGGGGGCCGGAGGTATCATGGGGGCTTGCTGCGGTGCGGCACAAGCGAGCGCCGCGAGCATGAGGGGGAGGGCGGCGCGCGCGGGACCGCTCATCGAAATGTGCCATCATTGAAGTAGCCGAAGAGTAGCGGGTACTGCGCTCTGAGGAAGTCAGGGTCGCTCCGCCAAAGCGCGTATGTCTCCGCGAAGAATTCCTCCGGGCGGTGCGGCCAGCTCCGCCGCGCGTACGTGGTCAGCGGGACGATCCCGTTCGTCGTGACGAAGTCGACGAAGCGCTGCACGCGCGCCGGGCGGTGGTCCGCGTTGCGGGCCACGCGCAGCGCCTCCCACCAGCGGTCGAGCGCTGCGATGGCCGGCGCAAGGTCGGTCAGCGCCACGTGTGTGGGGTGGCCCGTGCGGAGTGCGGTCAGGGCCGCATCTCGCCTCCCCTGCGCGGCGATGATGGCGTCCTCCTGGACGATATCGCGCGCGTGGGACGACGCGGCGCCGTAGTCCCGGACCGCGGTCGCCATGGCGGCCAGCGCGCCCTCCAGCGCCGCGCACTCTTCGCGTTGCGGAGCGGCGTAGGCGCCGAGGGCGGCGTTGGCCGCGACCATCGCGCTGCGAAAGTCGACCCCGGCCGTCCTGGCGCTCGCCGCGAAGGCGGCTTGTTGCGACGCGGGAGCCTCCGTAGCCGCACGCGCGGCCGTCGCCCGATCCATCCTGCCACGCTCGGCCTGCCGCGTAGCTCGTAGCGCCTCGTACTCCGCCTGGCGCTGGCGTGTGTCGGTCGCGAGCTGCCGCCGCGCGTCGCCAGTCGCCCCCTGATATCGCTGGTAGGTCTCGCGCCAGCGATCGGCGGCCGTGTTCTCCCGCCCCACCGCGACGTTGTAGGTTTGCATCGCGCGGTGCTCGGCGGTTATCGCCCGCCGACGTGCCTGGGAAGCCACAGCGTGACCGAGTTCGTGGAGGATCGTCATGAAGCTCATCGGGAGCACCGCGTCCGCCGGTCCGAGCGACTGTCGGGTGTGGTCGAACGCGGCGTTCGCGAGCCGCAGCGTCGGCACCGCGACCGAGATCGTGGTGCCCGTGACGCCCCCGCTCCCGGAGTCGAACTCGCCCGCCAGCCCCGGCTGGATCGCAGCCTCCCGACGAAGCACACCGCCCCGGAGCGCATCCCGGTCAGGCGCCGGAAGCAGCGTCATCGCGCCGAGGACGTCCCGGAGTTCGTGGTCGCTCCACGCGGCGGTCCCGTCCTCGATCCGGAGGACGCCGAACTCCCCCTGGAGCCGCGAGACAACGTCCGCGCGCGCGAGGTCTAGCACCGACGCCGCCGCGGGCTGCACGATGGCCCGTACGAGTTCCGCCCGCACCGCCCCCTGAGCGTCGATCGTGAGGCGAACCACGCCCGTTGGGATGATCCCCGCCGACACACTGGCGACGCGCCCGTCGGGCTGCGGGGTACGAGTGGGTGTGCCTACGGGCTGCTCCCAACCGATCTGCGCGTCGAGCTGCACGTAGGTGTCCCAACGGGCCCGCTGACCCATGAACCAGATCAGGTTGAGGAGGAAGATCTCCTGCTCGGGTGTCGTCACGCCCACCACCGTGAAGCTCGTGATCTCTGGAGTCGCGCCGGTGGTGCGCTGGCTGGTCAACTGCTGTCGCATGAGTGCGACCGTGGTGTTCCGTGGCGGCGGCGGAGTGTTCGTCGTCGGCCAGCGGTCGGTCTCGTAACGCGGCGCGCGATAGACGTGTGCACCGTCGCGAAGGGACTCGGGTAGGTGTGCGAGCTCGTGAGCGAGGAGCGCACGCCCCGCGGCAGTGGCAGGGCGGTACTGCCCTGCCCGAAACGCGATGTCGCGGCCGAAGGTGAACGCGTCTGCGCCCGCGGCGTTGGCGAGCTGGTGCGCCTCTGAGTCGTGGTGAATCCGGATGGATCCGAACGCGATGCCCGACGCGCCGCCGCGAAACTCGGGCGGGAGGGCCTCGCCGAGCCGCTTGTCGAGCCGATGGGCCGGTGCGGGTGCGGGCGCGCGGCAGGGCTTCGAAGATGGGTTGGGGATGAGGGGGGCGTGCACGGGATCCTCTGCTGAACTTTCGACGGGTGTGCCTCGCGGGCGATGGGGCGGAGACTATCGCGGCCTGGTCGAGGGGGCCGTGTGGTGGGGTCTAGTACCTCATCGCAGGGAAAGTGAACGGTTGATCGCACGATGCACTTCGCCCCGTACGCCAACCCTTCACATCCCCTGCGATGAGGTACTAGTGTGTATCGCCAGATCGGCGATGCCCTCGGGCATGGACACCACCTCCTGCAGCAAACCCAGGTCAAAGGTCAGCATGCATGCCTCCGGGGGGCCGTAGCAGATCCACCTTGCGAAATCCCAGCGCTCATCCGTTGCGGGCTCACCGAAGCGTGCGAAGACCTCCTCCACTGTCGTGCCCCAAGGCGAAAGTGATGCGATGTCGATGGCGTCGGGGGGGGGCTGGTGGCGCTTTCGGACGAAATGCGGGCAGTAGGGGGGCCCGCCATCACCGACTAGGACGCCGAGATCGAACGCAGCCCAAAGCGAGAGTGAGAAGCGATGGCGCCGCGTGTCGGAGGGGACGGAGAGGGCCAAGTCGAACTCATCATCGATGCCTGCGCGAGGCAGACGAGATGCGAAGAAGTCGATCGATGGCGGCGCGAGGAGCTGGGCACCGAAGCGGGTTCGAAGCTCGGTGAGGGTAGCAGTCGAGGTGCCCGTCCGCTCCAGGAGCTCGGCAACCTTTGCGGAGTTGCTCATGAACGAGGCGAGGAGGACTTCGAAGGGTTCGGGCGCCATCTGCTACTCCCAGGTGATTGTACCCTCCAAACGCGCCTGCGGAGGGAAGACAGGCACGCCAGAGGCATCGCGGACAATGTCGATCCTCGGTACTCTCCCCATCATCACCGTGCCATCCGGCCGTATCCCCATCACGGGGGCATTGGGGATTGGCGCGCGGGACGGGACGACGAGGATCCCTCCCTGCTGCACGGGTGGCATCGTACCCATCGTCGGGTTGAACTCGGCCGTCGCGACCCGGATTGCCTCCGCGGTCTCTTGCTGAGACAGGCGTTGGGTGCGCAGGTTGATCCTTCGCATGAACTCTCGGAAAGGATTGCCGCGAAATCCAGCGGCTCTCATTTCTTGCGCCATCGCCCGGCCGAGCGCAGCGCCGGATGGAGGGGGCAGCGCACGAGGTGCGCTGATGCGGCCACCGACCCACCGGAGGAAGCGCATGAGGACCCGTGCCCCCACCATGGAAAGCGCGAGGATGATCAGATCGCGTTGTACGGAAGCCGCCAGCCGGCGCCGCGCGTCCAGGGCCGTCGCGATGATGCGTGGGGTGGTCGCGGGCGAGAAGACCGTGGGCGCAACGAGACCACCAACTCCCCGGAAGTAGGTGTATGGCATCCCGCGCCCAGGAGCGGGCGGCCCGATCGGCACCGCCGCGAGCGCCTCGGCTCGACCTGGAAAGATCGCGAGGTCGGCCGGTGTCGCGTTCGTCAGGGAGAAGTTGAACCATGCCTCTGGGACGAGCACGGGGAGTTCGAGGCCGCTCACGTAGATGGCATAGCCGCCGAGGTAGATCCCGAAGCCCACGGCGTTGAAGCGATTTTCAATGTAATCGCTGTGTCCCCGGGGGTCGGCGGCCACCGCCGACACGCGGGGGAGATCGATCCCGAGGCGGCGGTTCTCTTCGCGTTGCGCGGGGGTCGGCACCTCGAGGTCGACGGACACCTCTTGGCGTTGGAGCGCGGGGTTGCCCGAGCTCTGCTGCACCACATGAGCCAGCTCATGCGCCACCAGACGCCTCCCCGATGCGCTCACCGGCGCGTACCTCCCCGCGCCAAACACCATGTCGCTCCCCACCGTGTACGCATGCGCGCTCACCGCCCGAGCGCTCTCCGCCGCCATCGCGTCGTCGTGGACGCGGACGCGGCTGAAGTCGTGGCCGAAGCCCCGCTCCATCTCCGCGCGGAGCCCCGCCTCCAGCGGCCGCCCCGGGCTCCGCAGCACGTCACTCACGATCGCAGGCGCGCTCCACCCGCCCGGGTCTCCGCCCGCCGCGTCGCGCCGGAGCGTCGCCTCGTCGTCCTCCTTCGCGCACGCGTCGCACTTGCGCCGCACGCCCTCACCGCCCGGCAGCGCGTTGATCCACGGCGCCAGGCCCCCACGCATCACCGCGTCCGCTGCGCGGTCGGCCTCGCGCTCGAACGCGTCGTCCGCCGGGCCGACGCGCAGCGCCGCGGTCGCCTTCGTGGGGGCCGCCTTCGCCGGCGTCGCCGCGGCCTCGCGCGCGGCGCTCATGGCCTCTCCTCGGCCCGCGCGGCGAGCGACTTCCGCGCGACGTCCGCGTCGGAGAATGGCCGCCGCTCGCGCCCGAGGTGGATCTCCCGCTCGGCCCCCTTGCCGGCGATCACCACGGCGTCCTCCGGGCGCGCGTCGCGCACGGCCATCGCGATGGCCTTCGCGCGGTCGAGCTCCCGCTCGCGCACGCCCCCCGCGGGCGCCCCCGCGAAGCCGCGCTCGATGGCGTCGGCGATGTCCTCGGGGCGCTCGCCGCGGGCGTTGTCGCTGGTGACGACGACGCGGTGCGCGTGCGCGGCGGCGACGCGGCCCATCGCGGGGCGCTGCTCGGGGTCGCGGCCGCCGCCGCAGCCGAAGACGCAGGTGAGGCGCCCGCCCTCGCCCTCGGCGTCGAGCGCCGCGCGGACGCCGCGGAGCACGCGCTCGAGCGGCGCGGCGTGGTGCGCGAAATCGACGAGCACCCAGGGTTTCAGGGAGAGCACGTCCAGGCGGCCGGGCACGCCCGCGTAGCCCTCCAGCCCGCGCCGGATGGCCTCGCCTGCGATCCCCAGCGCGGAGGCGGCGACCGCCGCGGCGAGGGCGTTGTCGACGTTGACGTCGAGGGGCACGCGCAGGTGGAGCTCACCGCCGAGAGGCGCGGCGAGGGGGCCGTCGAGGGTGACCCGGGTCCCCTCGCGCGTTGCGCGGACGGCCGCGGCGTGGAGTTCGAGGGGCCACCCCGCGCATGGCGGCGCGGCGTCGCTCGCCGCGTAGGCGAGGCGGCGCGTCCCCGCGGGTGCCGCGCGCGCGACCTCGGCCGACGCGGGCGAGCAAGCGTTGAGCACCATCGCGCCGCCGGGGCGCAGGCTTCGGAAGAGCTCGGCCTTCGCGTCGAGGTACGCCTCGAGGCTGCCGTGGAGCTCGACGTGGTCGCGCGAGAGGTTGGTGAACACCGCGACGTCGGGCGGAAACGTGCGCGCGAAGCCGCCCAGCAGCGCGAGGGAGGTCGCCTCGACGGTGAACACCTCGGCGGCCACCTCCGCGGCGCGCTGGAGGGCGAGGGAGAAGAGCCCCGGGGTGCCAGGCGAGCCGACGGGCTCATCGCCGCGCCAGGCGCCCAGCGTGGTCGAGCGCGCGCGGGGCCGGCCCGCGGCGGCGACGCAGGCGTCGATCATGGTGGCGGTCGTGGTCTTCCCCTTGGTCCCGGTCACCGCGCAGACGGCCATCGCCCCGCGGAGCGCGGCCGCCTCGCCGAACCTCAGCGCCGGCTGTGGGGGGCGGCCGTCCACGTCACGCGCCCCCGCCCTCGTCCCGGCTGAGCTCGTCGAACACGCGGCGCGTCCGGACGACGCTGCCGAACGAGGTGCCCGAGAACGACGCCAGCCCGAGCGGCGCGTAGTGGCGCTGCACGCCGTGGGGGGCGAGCACCGCGGGGGCGGTGGTCGCGGCGCCGCCGGCCCTTTCGCGCGGCCAGATCACGTCGCCCGTGGCCGCGCGCGCGGGGACCCACCAGAAGTCCCTCGCGCGCAGCGTGGGCTCCGTCTGATCGGGGCTGCCGCGTCGTCGGAAGCCGACCTGGACGCCGTCTTCGAGGTCGATCCAGGCGGTGGCGGCGAGCTCGTTGGCGTAGACGGGGACGGCGCCGTCGACGAGGGGTCGGCCTTCGACGGGGCGGTGGTCCCATCGGCGAATGTAGGGGTGCAGCCCCGCCTTCGCGAGCGTGACGGTGCCGGTGTTGAACAGCGCGACCTCGACCTCGCGCGTCTCGGGGTCGACCCGGCGGACCTCGCCGAGGTAGCCGTCGACGCCGGGCTCCGGCGCCCCCTCCTCGAGCACCGCGGGGTCGCGCGCGGCCGTCGAGAGCTCGTCGTCGACGAACTCGACGATGTCCCCCGCGGAGAGGCCGAAGCGCGCGTCGCGCCCGAGGTGCGCCACGCGGACGGTGACCGTCGCGGCGCTGCTCCCCGTCACGTGGTTGCCGGCCCCCGGCACCTCCGCGGGCAGGATGGGGAACACCACCGAGCCGTTGTCCCTCGACCACTTGAACGTGAAGAGCGGCGCCCGCGCGCCCTCCGCGGGCGCCCCGTTGTCGGCCGTCGCGCCCGTCGAGATGCCGCGGTGGATCTCCACGCGGTAGAGGTGGTTCTCCCGGCCGCGGTACTGCGCGTCGGGGGGCAGCACGCAGGGGTCGTCCGTCGCGGCGGCGGTCTTCGCCTGCGCCGCCATGCCGAGGCGGCCCGCGGCCGCGCGGCGCAGGAGCTCGATGCGCTGGTTGGCCGCCGCGGTCGTGGCCTCCTCCGCGTTCGAGAGCTGGAGCTGGAGGGCGCGGACGTTCCATCGCACCTGCGCGCGGGAGGCGGTGTCGGGGCCGAGGAGCGCCACCTCACGGAGGTCGGGGTCTTCCACGGCGCTCACGTGGCGCTCCCACACCTCGAGGAAGACGAGGTAGAGCCCGCTGCCGTGGCCCTGGAGGCTCAGGGGCGTCGCGCCCTGCGCCTCGCAGCGGATCCCGTCAACGTAGTAGACCCCGGCCCCGACGGTCAGCGTGTGCGCGGCTTCGGACCCCGTCGGGGGCCGGACCCCGAAGCCCAACGGCCCCTCCGCGGGCCCCCGTGCCGGCCGATGAGGTCGCGCAGCGCGCTGCGGAGCGCCTGCGTCTGGAGGATGCCCTGCTCGTTCCAGTCAGCGTCGAGTTGGACGCGCCCCTGCTGCATCAGGACGCCGCTGTAGTGCTGGCCCGGATCGAATCGTACCCGCGAGAAATCGCCTTCCATGTCGTCTCACTCCGCTGGTCAGGTCACGAAGAAGATCCCGGCGTCCATGCCCGCGGGCACGGACTCCGCGAGCCGCTGGGAGAGCGCGTCCTCCCGCTGCGGCCAGTACAGGTCGTGGAGCGCGCCCATCTCGCCCCCGTCGTCGGCGCCGCGCGCGATCTCCCGCGGGGCGTCGCGCCAGAGCTGCGCGTAGGCCGGGTCGCCGTAGGTGCGGCTGGTCCACACCGGGCGCGCGCGGTCGGCCGCCTGGGCTTCCGTCAGGCCCGCGCGCCGGGCGTCCGCGACGCTGAGGTCGGGCTGGCACCGGTAGCGCCGCGGCGTGAGCGAGCCGTCGGGCACGTAGCAGAACCGCACGCACCCGAGGCGCCGCCGCGCCACGACCACCCGCCCCGCGAAGAGGCTGTTCTCCGCGAGCGGGAGCGCGTGCGTGACCACGCGGCCGAAGACCGTGCTCTCGCGCACGGTTAGGGCCGCGCGCGCGTAGGCGTCGCCCACCTCCTCGCCCGGCGCGAGGTCGGTCGGCGTGAGGCCGCCGCTGAAGGCGTCGTCGTCCTCGTGGCCCGCGTCGACGATGCTCTTCACGATCGCCACCCGGGCGGGCTCGCCGCGGTGGGTCAGGAGGATCGGGCCCACGATGGAGCGGTCGATGCGCAGGTCGCCGGAGAACTCGTTGACCGTCAGGCTCGCGGGAGGCCCTCCCTCCAGGGCCTCCTCGCGGCGCTGCGGCGGCTCGAGCGTGCAGTGGCGTACCACCACCTCGTCGAGGGCGCCGTTCACCTCGACGCCGCGCCCGGTCACGAGGAACCCGTCGAGCGCGAAGCGGCTCCCCTTGCCCCCCAGCACGGTGAACGAGTCGCTCCGATCGGACGCCGCGTCGACCTGCCAGAGCACGGGCCGGTGGCGGTCGGCGGCCCGGAGGATGAGCGTGCGGTTCTCCCCGAGGTCGATGGCCCCGGGCGCGTCCACCTGCCCGTTCGACGCCACCTCGATGATGGCGCGGGGGGGCTGCTCGGTGCGCCAGCGCGCGAGCGCCGCGGCGAGGGTCGGCGAGCGCCCGGGACCCTCACCCACTGCGTACAGCGTGTGTGGCTCCGCGGGGCCGACCAGGTCGCGGTCGTACTCGCCGCCGCCGATCGCCGCGCTGAAGCCGTAGTGGTAGCTCACCCGCACGCCGCCGATCGGGTCCGCGGCGCCCGCGCGGCCGTCGCCCGACGCGGGCGCGCGCACCTTGAAGCGCCCCCGCTCCGGGTCGAGGAGGACGGTCTTGTCTTCGGGGACCTCGTAGCGCCAGTCGGTGAGGTCGGCGACCATCACGCGCTCCACCGGGACGGGCTCGGGGAGCGCGCCGTCGCGCTCGACGCCGAGCCAGACGCAGAGCGAGCGGCCCGGGCCGTAATGGTGGGCGAGGTCGGCGGAGAGCAGGTGGCGCGTGAGGCGCGCGGGGACGTGGCGCGGCCCCGCGAGGTGGAAGGCGTCGGGCTCGGGCTCGGGGCGGACGAAGAGGGCCGTGTCGCGCTGGAGGATGTTGAAGTGAAAACACCCGCGGCGCCGCGCGCTCCCCTCGCCCCGACGGCCGACGCCCTCCTGGAGGTAGGCGTTGCACGCCGTCACCGGCCACGCGCGGAGGCGCCACACGAACACGCCGACGCTCGGGAGGTTGTACCGCCCGCGGCCGCGCGGGGAGGTGGCGCGCCGCAGGTCGACGGTGTGCGCGGCGGACTCGAAGGGCCCGCCGAGGCGCGCGAGGGCGTCGCCGTCGCGGACGTCGACGGCGCGGCCGCGCTCGGGCTGCGGGTGGTTGACGGGCTGCGTGTACGACAGGAGCCGGTAGAACTCCGCCGCCCGCGCGGGCCACCCCGCGGCGACGCGCGCGAGCTCTTCGAGGAGCGGGAGCGTGCCCCGGCGGCGGCGGTGGGCGAGCGCGCGGGCGACGTCGGCGCGGGGCGCGAGCGTGCGGCGGAGGAGCATCCCCTCGGCGCGCTGGGCCTCACCGGGGGCGCCGGCGCGGGCGGTCATCTCCCAGCCCACGAGCTCCCCGAGGTAGGGGACCATCGCCTCGTCGCAGGTCTCGATGAACCAGTCGTCGTAGAGCCGGTCGAGGTCGGCCTCCAGGACGTCGACCTGCTCGCCGAGCACGCGCAGGAGCATCCGGAGGGGTTCGCCCCGCTCGGCGTCGCGCAGGCGGTGGAGGTAGGGGAGGAGCGCGTAGAGGCGGTCGGCGGCGGGCTGGGTCACGGCGTCACCTGCGTGAAGACGACGGCGTCGGGGAGCGAGCGGGAGAAGTACGCGACGACGTCGCGGGCCACGCGGAGGTGCCAGTCCCCCCGCGGCTGCTCGTCGACGCCGAGGTCGCCGAGGGGGAGGACGCGGTCGACGTCGACCATCGCGACACCCGGGACGGCCTGGAGCGAGCGCAGCCAGGTCGACAGGAGCACCGGCTCCCCGACGCCTCGCGCGGCCCAGCCGTGCTCGGCGTAGAGGGCCTCGCGGAGGGCGGGCTCGACGCGCGGCCACTCGTACCGCGGCGCGACCCGCACGCGGGCGACGAGGCGGAGGGGGACGGGGCGCGCGACCGAGAGCGCGACGCGCGTCGCGGGGTCGCCGAAGCGGAGGAAGGCCGCGCGGAGGTTGCGGAAGAGGTCGGACGACGGGTCGATGGGCACGTCCTCGGCGCCGGCGACGACGACCGCGACGGACGCGACCCCGTGCTCGTCGACGTCGCGCCACGCGAGGGCCTTCTCGACGCCGGCGAAATTGAGCGCGAAGTCCGCGTGGTCGCGGACGGTGACGAGGCGGTCGACGCCGCGCGAGGCGACGGGGATGCGGGCGCGGATCGCGTCGCGCCCGTCGGGGTCGGCGCCGCCCGAGGCCCGCGCGGGGTTGGTGACCTCGCGGACGCCGAGGGGGCGCGTCATGAGCGTCGTGAGGAGGCCCGCGTCGACGTTGCCCCGCGCACCGAGGCCCACGCGGTAGCGGGCGGTGAGGTTCTCGACGCCGGTGGGGAAGCGCACGCCGCGCCGGCCGTCGCCGCCCTTCACCTCATCCTTGCCGTCGCCGAGGGTGCGGGCGACGACGACCTCGTCGCGGGGGCCGAGCCCGGCGATCGAGGGCGCCTCGGGCCAGAGGACGGCGTTGGCGCGGACCTCCAGGGTGCTCGCGACGCCCGTGGGCGTGACGGCGGAGACCCAGGTGCGCGGCCCCTGGCGGAGGGTGAACCGCTGGTCGGGGACGGACGCGTCGCCGCTGCCGAGCACCTCGTCGCGGGTCTCGCCGTGGGTGGCGTGGGCGACGTTGCCGCGGACGACCACGGACGAGCGTTTGTACGTGTGGCGGAGCGGCGGGGAGAAGGTGAGCCAGGTGTAGGGCGCCGCGCGCACGGAGGGCGTCTCCGCGGAAGGCTCCGGCTCATTGGGGGCGCGGCGCTCACGCGTCTGTGCCGTGGTCGAGACGGCGCGGACGAGCTCGACGGCGCGGAGCCCGGCGATGCCGGGGAGGTCGGTGCGCTCCCCCTCGACGAGGAGGAGGCGGCCCGAGGCGAGCGGGGTGATGACGCCGTCGAGGTCGACGGAGGAGTTCGCGACGTCCTCGTCGAGGAGCTCGGGGACGAGGTCGAGAGGCTCCGCGCGGGTGTAGATCTGGGCGTTGCGGAGCGCGGTGATGGGGGCGCGGACGACCTCCGGGAACTCCGCCCCCCCTTCCTCTCGCTGCGTGTCCCACCAGTCGCGGTCGAGGCGCATCCACGTGGCGGCGCCGCTCACGCCGTAGGCCGAACGCGAGCGCGAGGCCACCTCACGGAGCGTGTACACCGCCGTCGCGTAGGGCGGCGGCACCGAGGGGAACTCGTCGCCCCTGTAAGGCGGAGCCACCAGCACCACGAAGTCCCCCGCCCGCACGGTGGGGAGGTCCCCGTCGACGAAGAGCGCGTCGTCCTGCTCGTCCCAGGCGGCTCGGCGTTCCCGCCCCAACACCACCACCGTCGCGCCGTGGTCGAGCGGGGTCTGCGAGAGCTGCTGAAAGCCGTTCCTCAAGAAGATGTCGTGGAGTTCCCGCTCGCGCGGCAGGGTGAACTGAACGGTCTCCAGGGACGCGTTGCGACCGAACGCCGTCGCGCTCGCGCGGAAGACCCACGCCTCCACGCCCCGCTCCCCTGCGGTCGGCGGCGCGACGGCCGCGAGCGTCGAGAGCAGGCGCCCGCGCAACGAGGGGTCGTCGTAGGCGAGGAGGTCGAGGCCCTCGGCCAGGTCGGGCAGGCGCGGGAAGTCCGCCCACAGCGCGTTGCGCGCCCGCACCCGCTCGTCGCGAAGCTCCCGGGGCGACGTCTCGTCGGCTCGGACGGCGGCGATCTCCGCGTTGACGACGTCGTTCAGGATGTCGGTGGCGGCGTTGCTGCGGTCGAAGCTCGTCGGATCCTCGCCCGCGGCGAAGAGGCGCTCGACGACGCGGCGGTAGAGCGTGAGGAGGCTCCGCGCCTCCTCGATGTCGACGGGCGCCGCGCTCCCTTCGGACCCGGCTCGCGGTCGGGCGACGGCGTCGGGGGCTGTAAACGCCACGCGCACACTCTCCCACTCACCGCCGCGGTGGTAGTCGCCCTCGAAGGGGACGAGCCGGAGCACCGCGTGGTCGAGCGCCACGTCAGGGGACACGCGCTGGACACGGAAGAGGCCGTTGTTCTGGAACAAGCCGTCGCCCGCCAGCCGACGGGTCGTCGCCGGGAGATAGACCACGTCGCCCGGCGCCGCCCGCTGCCCGATGCCTCGCAGGAAGATCTCGACGCGTCCCGTGGGCTGATACCCCTGCGTGGTCGCGTGGGAGGACTGCACCGGCGGGAGGTAGTGCTCGTACCGGATGAACCTCCCCGTCGCGCGGGGCCGCGGGCGCATCGCGTTCCACTCGGCGCGCGCGGCGAGGGCCTCGCTCGTTTCGAACGTCTGCGCGTCCTGCCCGGGCCGCGGCGTCGACTGCACCTTCGTGCGCGCGGGCACCTCCCCGTCGAAGCCATCCTGCACCGTGAACGCGAGGTCCGCGCTCGCCGCCACGCCGGGCCGCGGCGCGTAGCCCGTGAGCCGGCCGAGCTCCACCACGGAGCGCCGCTCGGTCGCGGTGCGGAGGTACCCCTCGTTGACGATCCGCTCCTGGTAGAAGGTGAGCACGTCGGCCACGCACGCGAAGCCGTCGAGGAGCGCCGTCGTCGCGTCGGGGTCTCCGCCAAGCAGGAAGCTCCGGTGCGCCTCCCGCATGCACTCGCCCCCACCGTCGGCGCCGCCTCGCCCGACGACGCCCGCCTCGGCCTGGAGCGCACCGAGCCGCGCCACCATCGCGCGGAGGAAGGTCGCGTGCGTGCCCACCCGGTAGGACAGCGCCGCGCGCCCCGGGGGGTTGTCGGTCGGCTCGGCCGCCGCGGCCCCGCCGCCCTCGCAGCACCCGCAGTCGTCGCTCATCGCCCGCCTCCGATCTCGAGCTCGATCCGTCCCCGCTCCGGCGCCAGCGGGTCGTTCGCGAGCTCGACGATCTCCATCGGGCCCACCGCGAGCTCGCCCGCCTCGCGCTCGCCCGCCGCGCCCTCGTGGAGGCGCTCCATCCTGCGCACGGTGACGTCGAGGACGCCGGGCGCCGCCTGCACCGCCGCCACCAGCGCGCTCAACACCAGGGGCCGCCCGAAGGTGAGGTTGTCGGGGCGGAAGAAGCCCGCGGGGCCCACGAGCGCGTCGAGCACCGCGCGCCGGACGTGCTCGCGCAGGTGCTCCGGCCGCGCGCACACCTTCAGGTCGAGGTAGACGGGCACGTAGCGGGCCCCCTCGACGCGGAGGTCGTGGCCGATGCGCCGGTAGCGCTCGAGGTCGCGGGCGACGGCGGCGACGAGGGCCGGCGTGGCGTCTTCGCTCCCGCGCGGGTCGAGGCCGACGCGGGCCTCGTACCAGCTCCCGGTCCATTGGAGCGTCGCGGCGGCGCGCTGAAGCGCGGGCCGGTCGCGCAGGGCGAGCTCGGCGTAGTCCTCGGCCACGACGGCGCGCTCGCGGCGCGCGCGGAGCGACTCGGGCGCGAGGAGCCGGACGTCGTCGACGGGCTCGGGCCCGACGCCGCCCGCGGCGGGCATCGGGTTGCGTACGCGCACGGCGCCGCCCCGCTCGCCGCGCACGGCGAGGTGCGCGATGGACTCCGCGGGGACGTTGCCCGCGGGGCCGTTGCCGACGCGGTAGGACGCCCGGAAGGCCGCCCAGGGCTCCGGCGAGCGGCCGTGGACGTCGTCACCGAAGCGCAGGCTGGCGGCGCCGTCGTCGTCGACCTCGACGACGAAGTGGGCGTCGTCGCCGCTGCTATCGAGGAGGTCGCGGCGCGGGGCCCAGGTGAGGGGTTCGATGGTCGCGCCGCAGGCTTCGCAGACGGAGGCGACGGGCGGGGGAGGCGGGGCGCTGGCACCCTCGCGGGGAGCCTCATCGCGCGCGCCGCAGCGCGGGCAGACGCGGACCGCGCCCTGCTGGCGCCACTCGTCCGAGGCGAGGGTCACGTCGGGCAGCGCGGCGCGCGGGTCCTGACCGAGCATCACGCTGGCGGGCGGGGGGACGACCGCCACCATGCCGCGCGCGTCGACCATCTCCCACGCTGGGATCGGGGCGCGAAAGGTGAGCGGGCGCTGCGAGAGACGCGGGCGGAATGGGCGCGCGCGCTGCTCCTGGAAGGCCGGCCGGTTGGGGGCGTCGCAGCGCGGCGTCGGGGGGACTCCCTCGGTGTGCCCGAGGTCGGGTTGGTCGACGGGGCGGCCGTGGTCGACGAGGATCACGTTGCCGCGCGCGACGCTCACGTTGGGGATGGGCGCGCAGCCGTTGGCGGGGTCGAGCGAGGAGAGGCAGAGCGGGAAGGGGAGCGCGTCTTCGGGCATCCACTCGACCTCGTGCATCCATTGGGGCTCACGGGTCTTCAGGTCGAGGGCGCGGAGCGGGTCGACGACGGGCTCGACGCGGGTGAGGCGGACGGCGTGGCGGTGGGCGGGGTCGGCGTGCTCGGCGCGTCCGGTCGAGGGGCCGACGACCTCCTCGAACACAAGCACGTCGCCCGGGTGGAGGAGCAGCCGCTGGCGGGGGTCGCGCTGCGGGTCTCCCTCTTCGCGCGGGGCGAGGCCGAGGTCGAGCGTCGCACGGGTGGCGCCCTTCGGCAGGCAGCACTCGTCGCCGTCCCAGGTGTAGAAGGGGATCCGGCCGAGGGCCGCGCGCAGGGTGACCGGGCCGCGCTCGACCGGGCGGAAGACCTCGTAGGGGGCGTCGGTCTGCGGGAGCGCGGCCGCGTCGACGAGGTCGGGCCAGGCGGGGACGCGGGTGTAGAAGGTCATGGCGTCGAGGCGCCAGGTGACGTCCGTGTCGACGCAGACGGCGACCCAGGCGCGGGCGTTGACGCCGTCGTGCATGGCGTAGTCGACGAGGCGCGCGTGGCGTCGGACGGAGGTGCGCAGGCGCGCGGTGTCGAGGTAGGCCTCGGTGGCGACGACGTCCTGGCGGTAGGCCAGGTGGTCGCCGACGTAGGCCATGAGCTCGACGAGGGTGACGCCGACGTCGGGCGCGTGCCGCTCGCGCCACGCGGGGAGCGCGAGCGAGAGGCGGTCGAGGAGGAGCTGGCGGAAGCTCGTGTAGTCGCGCGCGAGGTAGTCGAGCGCGGGGGCGGGCGCCTCCGCGCGCTCGCAGGGGGCGGCGGGCTCGGCGCAGTCGAGCTGCGCGGGGCAGTCGGGCTTGAAGGTGAAGGTCGCTCTGTCGTAGCGGGGGTCGACGCCGGGGGGCGGGCGGAGGTCGCGGTCGCGGTCGCGGACGAGGCGGAGGGTGTAGGGAGACGCGTCCCCCGCGCGGTCGAGGGTGAGGAGGAGGGAAGGGAAGCCCTCGGGGTCACGGCGGCGGGCCACGGCGACGACGCGGAGGTCGCGCACGCGACGGCCTCCCTCGACGCGCCACACCGCGGGTTGGCGGAGCGCCTCGGGCGCCTCCCGCAGGAGGTAGACGACGAGCTGGAGGCTCTCGACGGGGGGCGCTCCGGTCGCGGGGGCGACGACGTACGCGACGTCGTCGACGCCGGTGAGGGCGCCCTGGTCGCGCACGCGGGCGCGGCGGTGGGAGGAGCGGCAGCGGAGGTCGGTGCTCACGAGGTCACCCCCCAGCGGAAGCTCTCCTCGCGGCGCTCGCCGGTGCGGCGGACGGCGAAGCGGACGGTGACGGCGAGGGTCGCGTCGGAGGCGGCGACCTCGACGGCGTGGGGCTCGACGAGGTCGCCGAGCCAGCGCTGGAGGGAGGCCATGACGGTGTACTGCACGGCGGCGGCGAGCTCGGGGCTGTTGGGTTCGAACACCTGACGGAGGAGGCCGCAGCCGAAGTCCGGTCGGTTGACGCGCTCGCCCGGGCTCGTGAGGAGGAGCTGCTCGATCAGGTCGCGCAGGTGGTCGCGGTCGTCGGTCTCCGCGGCGGCGCCGCGCGCGTCGAAATGGAACGGGTGGTCGATGTTGAGGAGTGGCGTGGCCATGGACTCAGGTGACCTCCAGCGCGCTGCCGTTGAGGGCGACGCGGTTGCCGCTCATTTCGACGGTGGCGCAGAGGGGCGCGACGGCGCCGGGGACGGCCTCGGTGCTGAGTTTTACGGAGGTCCCGTCGATCTCGAAGCGCGTGCGCGGGACGACGACGGCGAGGTGCTCCACGGTCAGCGAGTCGTCGTCGACGGTGATGACCCACTTGCCGACCTTGAGCACCTTCTTCGCGGGGTCGACGCCGACGAGGGGCGCGAGCGACGCGAGGGCCGCGGGCATCGCGAGCGGGTCGGCGGGGAAGAAGCACCCGGTCCAGATGGGTTTGTCGGGGTCGCCGTGTTCGAACTCGGCCCACACCCACGCGTCGGCGGGGGGGATGAGGAAGAGCCCGACGCCGCTGCCGGGTGTGGTCCCCGCACCCGCGAAGGGGAAGCACGGGAGGGCCCAGCCCGAGGTGTTGCTCCCGAGCACGTCGGGGATGGAGAGCTTGAGGCGACCGAGCTTGTACGGGTCGGCGTTGTCCTCCACGCGCGCGCGATACTTCCCCCAAAACTGTCGTCGCGAGTCCGTCATGGGATGACCGCCGGGGAGGGCGAGATGAAGCCGCTCCGTTTGAGGGTGAAGCTCTGCCGGTACTCCCCGCGCTGGAGCCGGTGCGTGACCTGCTCGACCGAGTAGAAGCCGTCCCAGGTGAGGCCCATCCCGCGGACGCCGACCAGCCTCCGGGAGCGCAGCACCGCGCCGTAGCGGGCCCCGTCGACCTCGCCCGACACGCGCACCGCGTCGCTGCCGCGGGCGGCCGCGGCGACGCCCTCGAGCGCGGCGCGCGCGGGGTCGAGGCCGGCGGTGTTGCGCGCGAGGGTGCGGCGCAGCGGCGTCGCGGGTCGCGCCGTCGGCGGGACGGCCGCGAGCTGCGGCACGGGCACGGGGATCTGGATTCCCGTGTTGGGCTCGGTGATGGTGACCACGGGCGCGGCGGGCCCGAGCGCTTCGAAGCGGCCCTGGAGCGGGCCCTCGGCGGGGCGATGGCTGCCCATCCCAACGTTGATCGCGGGCTGGGGGAGGCCGGCGGGCGCGTCGGGGCCCCAGTAGGCGCGGGAGACGCCGGGGGCCATGGGCTCGACGTAGAAGACGTAGCCGTTGCGCTCGGCGAGGTGGCGGATGTGGGCGAGGTCGGTGCCCTGTTGCGTGGGCGTCCGGTCGGTGGGGAGGGGGATGTCGGTGGTGGGGGTGACCGTCGGGACGATCTGGTAGCGGGCCATGTATGGAGCGAGGAGCTCCATGACGATGGCGAAGTCGGGCCTCGCCTCGAAGGTTCGGTTCTGCTCCTCGAGATCCATCATGAGGGTGAGGTCTTCGCCGGTGACGTGGAGCGTCGACTCGCCGGCCTGCGGGGAGGGCGCGTACTGGACGTCGGTGATGACCCCGTCGATGAGCACCTCGGGGAGCGCGCCCATGAGGAGGGAGACGACGACCCGGTTGGGCGGCTCGAGGAGCCCGCTGGCGACGAGGGCCGAGTCGACGAGGGCGTCGCGGCCGACGGCGAAGCTCAACTGGAAGCCGTCGCGGCCGCTGTTGCTCATCCGCACCTCGAGCGAGCGCAGCGCCTCCACCACGGGGAACGGCGCCGGCAGCGGCAGTGTGGGCCCGAGCTGGAGGAACAGGCGGATGCCGAGGAGGTCGATCATCTCGGGGGCTCAGCGTGCCTGGGGCATGGGGATGATGAGCACGCGCCCGACGGCCGCGGTGAGGTCGTCGGGCCGCTCCGCGCGGTTGGCGTCGCAGACGCGCCAGAACTGCTCCGGGTCGCCCAGGTAGCGCGCCGTGACGTTGTCGATGCGGTCGCCTTCGGCGACGGTGTGCTCGGCGAGGGCCGCCGCCGTCGCGCGCGGGATGAAGCGGCGCCGGGCGTAGCGGACCTCGCGCCCGTCGGACTCGATCAGGGTGGCGGTCTCGACCTCGTAGTAGCGGCTGGTTCGCAGGAACATGGGCGACTCCTCCGTCAGAAGATCTTGAGCGAACTGCCGAAGCTGGCGACGCTCCAGGCGGTGTTGGTGGTGGCGAGCACCTCCTTGGTCACCTGGTGCACGAGGAAGAGCGCCCAGCCCGGGTTGGTCGGGTGGAGGTCGTGGTAGCTGAGCACCTGCATCGAGAGGTCGACCTTGGCGCGGACGGGGTTGAGCAGGTTGTCGTGGGCCTCCTCGGTGACCGTCATCTCGCTGATCCGCACCGGGACGACCCGGGTGGGGCCCCACACGAACAGCGTGAGCGGCGCCTCGGGCGGGATGAAGGTCGTGAGCCCGGCCGCCGAGGTCACCGACTCGGCGATCACGAACGCCGTCTTCGGGTAGAGCAGCATCTCGAGGGCGGCGACCGGCGCGTGGACGCCGAGGCCGTTGGCGGCGCCGCCGAGGGGCTGGTCGGCGGCGTCGACCTCGATCTGCACGGTGACGGTCTCCTGCGGCGGCCCCGACAGGCGCATGGCCTCCGCGCGCGACCCCGCGTCGCCCGCCCCCGAGCGCGGCGTGCGCGCCGTGAGCCGCCGCGTGATGGTGTCGGGGTTGTATTGAAACACCGCCACGCTCGCGAGGGGGTTGAATTTGTCCATCCCGATGATGGCGCCCTTGAGGAGGCGCGGGGCGATCGGCGTGCTCACGGCACCCTCCCCGGCGGGGCGGCGCGGGCGATGGCGCCGCCGACCCCCTCGACGCCGCCGTGCGTGGCGCGCAGGAGAGGCGCGTCGTGGGCGAAAGCCGGGGCCCGCCCCGCAGCGAACGCCTGCGCGATGCCCGCCCGCACCTCAACCTCCAGCGCGCGGAGGTCGGCCCCTTCGGGCGCCTCGACGATCACCTCGCCGACGTGGACCAGCAGCCGCTTCTCGCTCACACCCACCCTCCGATCTCCGCCGCGGTGACGGACTTCTCGATGCGCGCGCACTCGTCGCGCGCGGCGCGCCAGAGGTGGCGCATGCCCACGCGGGCGTCGGGGCCCTCGGCGGCGGCGAGGAAGGCCGCGTGGAGGGCGATGTTGCGGATGCTCCCGCCGGCGACCTGGAGCCGTGCGAGGCGGTCGAGGTCGACGTCGTCGCGGGGCGTCTCCCGGGGCAGGGCGCGGGCCCAGATCCGACGCCGCTCGGCCGCGTCGGGGAAGGGGAACTGGACCACGAAGCGCAGGCGACGCAGGAAGGCCCCGTCGAGCGACTGCTTGAGGTTGGTGGTGAGGATGGCGAGGCCGCGGAAGGCCTCCACGCGCTGGAGGAGGTAGCCGACCTCGATGTTGGCGTAGCGGTCGTGGCGGTCCTTCACCTCGCTCCGCTTGCCGAAGAGGGCGTCGGCCTCGTCGAAGAGGAGCACGCAGCCGCCGCGGTCGGCGGCGTCGAAGATGCGCCGGAGATTCTTCTCCGTCTCGCCGATGTATTTGCTCACCACCTGGCTGAGATCAACGCGAACGAGGTCGAACGCGAGGCGTTTCGCGATGACCTCCGAGGCGAGCGTCTTGCCCGTCCCACTGGGCCCATGGAAGAGGGCCGACACGCCGAGCCCGCGTGACTCGCGTCGCGCAAAGCCCCACGCGTCGAGCACGCGCTGTCGATGGCGCACGTGGGCCTCGACCTGGCGGATGAGCTCGGCCTGCGCGTCGGCTAGGATGAGGTCGTCGGGGTCCGCGGCGGGCTCGACCACCTGGGCGATCCCTTCGAAGCGGGCGCGGTTCTCCTGGCGGAGGCGCGCGCGGAGGGGGTGCTCCGCGTCGGGCGTCGCGGACTCCCCCGACTCGACGCGGCAGCGCCACTCCTCGCCGAGGCGCAGGATCTCCTCCGCGTCAGGCCTGAACTCCCCCACCAACTCATCGAGGACGGGGCCCATGGTCTCCGCGGCGAGCCCGAGGGCCTCCTCCCAGAGAGCGCGTCGTCCCTCGGCGTCGAGGGCAGGCAGCGCAACATGGACCGCCGCACCCTGGAGCGAGGGGTCCCCGTCGGTCACCACCGCGGCGGGCCACCACGCCTCGACGATCGAGCGCGAGAGGGCGGCGCGCTCAGGCGCGTCGCCGACGCGGTGTTCGACGACGACTCCGGCGCCGCGGAGCGTCAGCTCGCGTCGCAAGATCGTGAGGAAGAGCTCACGCTCGGCGGGGGCGAGGGGCGCATCACCGGCGCGCACGACAAGCGCCTTGGGCCGCTCGCGGCGCACCGCGGCGCACGCGACCGCGAGGCGCTCCTCGACGTCGCCGCGGGTGACAACCACGGTGGGATGCGACGGCGCCGCGAGGCAGCGGGCGGCCTCCTCGACGGCGCTCGCGAGGCGCGCGGGGACGTCCCCGTCGGCGAGGCGCGCCACGCCTCGAAGGCGCTCGTCGAGGGTGGGCACGCCGACGACCTCGTGGAGGACGCGCTCGTCGATGCGCAGGGGGGCCTCGGTGAGCCCGCCGGGGCCCATCTCGACGAGGCGCCAGCGGCGCAGCGGGGCCTCCGGGCTCAGCGCGCTCCAGTGGGCATCGGGGAGCACCCAGAGAGCAAGACCGAAGGACGCGTAGGTGCGCCGGGGGTCGCCCTGGAGCGTCGCGCAGGCGCGGCCGACGGCGCCGGTGAGTTCCGCTGCCGCGGCGAGCAGGAGCACCTCGTATTGGAAGGGCGTGAGCCGGAAGAGGGTGCGGATCCGCTCGAGGGCGGGGGGAGTGTCCATTGCCGCGCGGGCGTCGGCGAGGGCGCGCTCGGCGTCGGGGAGGGCGTCGGCGAGGGGGGGCTTCCCGTCGAGCTGTCGGCACGCGCCGTCGAGCCGCGCCTGCACCACCGCGATCGACGCGGAGAGGTGGCGGTGGTTGGCCTTGACCCAGGCCGCGGCGTCGGCCATCACGTCACCTCGATGAAGGGGGATGGGACGGCGCCGGCGGGCCACGGTTCGGGCGGGTTGGTGAGCGGGCTGGTGGCGCCATCCACCTCGAGGCGAACCGGGTGGCGGCCCCGGTCGACCTCCGCTGGGAGCGTGAAGGAGAGCGAAGTGAACTCCGCCGGGTCGCCCACGGCGGGAGGCGGCCAGGTCCACGGGATGGCGTGGCGGCCGACGATGAGGCGGAGGCGTTGGGCGCGGACGACCGGCGGGGCGACGGTGATTGTCACGACACCAAGCAGCGGGACCGTCGCGGACGCGAGGGAGAAGCTCGGCGTCAAGGCGAAGGGGAGCGCCTCGGTGTCGAGTTCGAACGTGCGGACGGCGCCGGCGTCGTCGAAGGGGTGGGCGACGCGGACGCGGACGGTGTGGACGCCCGCGCGGAGCGCGTCGGGGAGGGCGACGACCACGCGGCTCTCGGTCACCGACGCCGCGGGGGCGGGCGGGAGGTCGTCGAAGAGCACGGTGGTCCCGTCGCCGAGCAGCGCGTCGCCGTCGAGGGTGAGGCGGGCCCGGGCGCCGCCCACGTCGCGCGGGGTGAGGAGGGGCGAAACCGTGCGGAGCGAGGGGGGCGCGGCGGTGTTGGAGTAGATCCCGCGGCGCTCGACGGGGCGCGCGGGCGCGGGGATGAGCGGCGCCTCGAGGAGCACCACCGACGCGCGCACCGTCGCCGAGAGCAGGTAGGGCGCCTGCGGGAACATCGCCCACAGCCGCGACAGCTCTTCGAGGTTGAGGGGTGCGAGGGTGAAGCGGACGCGCTCGACCTGCTGGGCGAGGTCGTTGGCGTCTTGCAGGTAGGTCCCCGCGGGGGCGTTCTGCGCGATGAGCTCGATGTCCTCCGGCGCGAGCTCGGGGCGCGCGTGGAGGCCCGCGAGCGCGGCGCCCATGATGCGCTGCGGGTCGAGGGCGGCCTCGGCGCCCTTGAACGAGAGGATGTAGTGGAGGTCGAGGGCGAGCTGCGGGCGCTGCGCGAGCTCGCCCGACGCGCGGCGCGTCGGGAGGTCAAAACCCCGGAGCGCGGCGTTGGGCGTGACCTGGTAGAGGAAGACGTTCACCCCGACGAACTCCGTAGGGATCTCGTGAGGTCGGGCGGTGCCGACGCCTGCGCCCGCGACCCCGGCGGTGCCCACTTCGGCGAAGGCGCGCGCTAGGGTGGCCTTCAACCCCTCGGTGGCGACCGCGACGGCGTTGGTGTTGCTCACGTTCGCCCCCTCTCGTCACGGGCGCGGAGGTAGTCGGCGAGCCCGACCGCGGGACGGCGGGACGGCGCTGCGCCCGCGGCCGTTGGCGTCGTCGACCGCGCGGGGAGCCTCACCTCGATGCGGCCGATGGAGACCTCAACGGTGGTCCGGTCTTCGACGACGTGCGGGGCGGCGCGCTGCGGCGCACCGGGGCCACCGCGCGTCGACGGCGGCGCGGGCGCGAGGCGGACCGACGCCGCGACGGAGGGCGTGGCGCCGGGCGGCACGTTCGACGAAGCGCGAAGTGCCGTCTCCGGCGCGACCACGGGAGCAGCCGCCACGGGCGCCGGCGCGGGTGCACCGTCGTGCTCAACGACGGCGACATGGACGTGCGCGCGTGGCGTGAGTGCGGCGCGGCGGAGGGGGACTTCGCCGTCGTCGCGGTCTGGCGCGGGGGAGGCAGCGAGCGCGACTCCCGGGAGTGCAGAGGCCCCGCCGGGCGCTGCCTTCACGTTACCGCGCAGGGAGGGATCGACAGCCGCAGCGGTGGTGGGCGCCGCGTCGGGGCCGGGCGCCCCGGGCGCGGGTGGGATCGCGCGCGCCGCGATCGACGCGACCGCCTCGTGCGTCGTCGCGCGAACGACGGGTGCTTGCGTCAGCGCCGTGGGCGCGGGCGTCGCCAACGCGTCGAGGGCGGGCGGGACGTCGTCAGCGAGTACCGCGGATGGTGGGGCGTCGGGAGGGGTGCCGAGGGCGGGCGCGAAGAAGGAAGGGGGCGTTAGCGACGGGGAGACGTGGGGAGTGGAGGATACGTGGACAGCGGCGCGTCGGACCAGCCGCGGCGTGTCGCTCGTGAAGACCCGCTCGTCCCAGGACTGGGCGCCGTCGTCCGGCGCGGTGACCGGGAGCGGCGCGGGTCGCACGGTGGCCACCTCTCCGAAGGAGCGCTGCACGAGGCGGGAGAGGAAGTGACTCACGCGCCCACCCGGTCGAGGTAGGCCTCGCGACGACCGGCCGACAGGGCGAGGATGTCCCCCTCCGCCCAACCGTAGGCGCGCGCGAGGACGTGCACTTCGTAGAGGAGCCTCTGCGCCCTCGCCGCGACCTCACGCCAGAGGAACTCCCCCGCGTCGAAGACCACCGTCCAGGTCTGACCGCAGCGAACGCAGACGAGATCAACGAGCGTCTCGGCGTTGGCGTCGAGTGCGGCGAGGGCCTCGGCGACGGCGGCCACCACGTCCTCCGGGAGGTCGGCGGGGGCCACCGAGGCGCCGTCGTGCGACGCCGACCCGACGCACCGCTCGAGCAGCGTCCGCAGCGCCGTGGAGCCGTCGTCGCAGCTCGCGGCGCAGGCCTGGTCGACGCTGTCGGGGAGGCGCACGGTGGCTTCATACGAGCCGATTCGCAGCGTGACGGGCTCGGGAGGGGGAGCGGGCGCGGCCAGCATCGCGTCGAGGGGCGGGTCGACCTCGTGAGCCTCCCCGCAGGCGGGGCAGTCGCAGGCGCCCTCGGCGCGCTCGCCGAAGGTGCGGACGCGGAGGGCGACCGCGAGGCGCTCGCGCTCGCCGACCGGCAGCGCGGCGAGCTCTTCGGGAGGCCGCCCGGGGGCGCCGACGCGGAGAACCGCCAGCGCCCGGTCGATCGGGTGGAGCGTCGCGCAGGTCTCCCACAGTCGGAGCATGTCGCGGGCGTCGAGCGCGCGCATGGTCACCTCGGCGCGGACTCGGGCTCCTTGGGCTCGGCGACGCCGTCGTCGAGCTCCCAGCCCTCGTTCTCGACCTTGACGTGCTCGAGGGCAACGGCGTTGGCGTTGGCGTCGAGGTCGGGGAGCGCTTGGTACTCGGAGACCCAGCAGCGGTACACCTTGTAGGAGAGCACCTTCTGGCCGGCCTCGTTGTAGAGGTCGATGAAGATGTCCTGCCGGAAATTGCCGAGGCCCATCTGCGCGGTAGAGCCGCCGACGACGTTGAACTCCTGCGCCGCGCGGGCCCAGTTGAGGAAGCCCTTGTCGTGGGTCACGCCGCGCTCGAGGGTGATGGCCTCGTATTCGGTGCGGCCGGGGGACTTGCGGCTGCTGGAGAAGTCGCCGCCGTCGCGGTGCTTGACCACCTCCGTGGTGCGCTTGAGCGCGCCGACCTTGCTCACCCCCGCGACCGGGTCGGGGCTCGTCCCGAAGCGGACGCGGAACTTGAAGTTCTTGTAGGGGTCGAGCCGCTTGGGGTTCTGCGTAAACTGCGCCATGACGCTCCTCCTCAGACCTGCACCTGGCCAGCGATCTGCTGGATCTTGATGACCACGAACTCCGCGGGCTTGAGGGGCGCGAAGCGGACGACGACGTTCACGACGCCGCGGTCGACGTCGTTCTGCGTCGTGGTCTCGCGGTCGCACTTGACCTCGTAGGCCTCGCGGGGCGTCGCGCCCTGGAAGGCGCCCTGCCGGAAGAGCGAGTGCATGAAGGCCCCTACGTTGAGCCGGATCATCGACCACAGGGGCTCGTCGTTGGGTTCGAACACCACCCACTGGGTGCCGCGGTAGAGGGACTCCTCGATGAAGAGGGTGAGGCGCCGGACCGGGAGGTACTTCCACTCCGAGGCCAGGCTGTCGGCGCCGTCGCGCGTGCGCGACCCCCAGATCACGCGCCCCGCGTCGGGCATCGCGCGGAGGCAGTTGATTCCGACGGGGTTGAGGCGCCCGATGTCCCCCTCGGTGAGGCGGAGGGAGAGCGCGGGGACCCCCACGAGGCCGGCGGCGAGGCCCGCGGGCGCCTTCCACACGCCGCGCTCGACGTCCGTGCGCGCGATCACGCCCGCCACCGCGCCGCACGGGGCGAAGTCGGCGAACTGGTTCTCCTGGAGGGGGTCGGGCATGGAGAGGCGGGGGAAGAAGACCGCCGCGTTGCGCTGAGCGGCGCCGGCGTGGTCGCGGTTGGTGAAGGCGTTGGCGACGTTGTTCCACGACGCCGGCGGGTCGACGAGGAAGATGGCGCGCTTCCGGAGGCACCAGGCGGACGCCGTCGCGACGTTGGTCGGCGAGAGCGCTCCGTCGCGCGTGTAGGGCGGGATGCAGAGCAGGTTGAAGAGGTCGGCGTTGTCGAGTGCGTACATCCCTTGCCGCGTGGCCTCGAGGCCGTCGGCGAGCACCTGCGTCTCGGTGATCGCCGCGCCGTCCGACCCGGCGCCGCTCGCGACGGCGGGCGGGCCCGCGCTCGCCGGGCGCAGGCCCGCGTTCGTGGCGTTGGGGGTCGGCGTGGTGGCGGGGGCCACCGCAGGGGCTTCACCCCAGAGCGGCGTGGCGCTCGACGACGCGGCGTGCGCGGCCGGTCGGGTCGTCGTGGCGGTGTGAGGGCCGTTGAGGATGTTCGCCCGGGCGAGGCGAGACTCTGCCAGTAGCACCTTGTCGACGCGCCGGACGTGCGTGTCGAGCAGCGACACGTTGCGGAACACCTCGGACTCCTGCACCTCGAGCACGGCTCCCGTGTGATCGTGGCGGACCAGCGCGAGGGTGAGGTTGAAGAGCGAGGGGTCTCCCGGCTTCACGTCATGGTCGATGCGCGCGCGGAGGTTGTTGCCCCACGCGCCGGGGTCGGCCGCCGTGAGCTCGAGGTTCGCGTCGACGCTCACCACCGCCGACGTCGCGCCGTTGTGGACGCGGACGACGATCGCCTGCGCGCCCCCGTTGCGGAAGAAGTCCCGCACCGCGTAGCTCATCGTGCTGTCGACCCAGAGGCCGCCGAAGACCCGTTCGTAGTCCCCGTAGCTCGTCAGGAACACCGGCTCGTCGAACGGCCCTCGCCGCGCGCGCCCGACGAACGCGGCGATCGACGTCGCCACCCCCGTGATCGTGCGGACCCCGCTGGGAACTTCCTCGACGTAGACACCAGGATACGTGAGCGCGCTCGGCATCGCTGCCCCTCCTCGTTCATGCACGATGGGGGTGCACGAAGCGCGTCCCTACGGCCGCAGCGCCCCCCGATGATGAAGACCCTCATTTGTGCGCGAGGAACTAACCCAAATTCCTCAGCGCTCCGTGCTCTACCGGACTTGCCTCCGCAGGGTCAAGACAAATCTTTGACCCCGCTCGGGACGCCACGCGAGGTCGTTGTGACGCACCTGCCCGCGTGCGACGATCGCGAGCATGCCGACGCTCGTCGCGACCACCGCCATGGCAGCATGCACGTTCGGCGCGGCCCCCAGCGCGCTCAGCGCGCAGCCCCTGAACCGGGTGAAGGGCACCAGCCTCGTAGTGCTCACCGCCAACGACTTCGCGCCCACCATGAATGTCAAGCCCTTCGGAATGTGCAGCGCCCCCAGCAACCCGCAGGTCGCCGCCGCCACTGCGGCAGCCTCCGGGGTACTCACGCCTCAACCTTGCGTCCCCGCCACGACGACGCCCTGGGCGCCTGGCGCGCTGCGTGCGAAGGTCAATGGCTCGCCGGCGCTCGTGGGCAACTGCACGCTCAATTGCATGTGGGGCGGCGTGATCACAGTCACGTCGCCTGGGCAGATCCGAGCGCAGGGGGCGTGACGCACGGGAAGTGGTCACGTCCCGCGGCTCCGTAGATTGTGGTACTTCGCCGTATCACGGCCGCTTCCACGGAAGCACTTTCGGACTGCCCGCGCGCGCTCTCACCCCTCGCGGTACCTCGCCAGCCGCTTCTGCGCCCAGCGATCCTGCTCGACCTCGCTACGCCCCGCGAGCGCCCGCACTTCATGCTCGCTGACGTCGCACGGCGTCCCATGCGCGGCCATCGCGCGCAGGTGCTCCACCACCGGCCGGTGCAGCCGCCACACACCCATCACCTGCGTCACCCTCGCCCGGCTCACACCCATCCGTCGCGCGAGGTCCGCCCGCGTCTCCACCGCCCCCGTTTCCAGCAGGCGACGGAACTTTGCCGCCTGCTGCAGCAGCCGGTACACCCCCGGCTCGCGCTCCTGCCCCACGTCCACCTCCTCCCCCACGTCATCGCTCTCTCGCTCCACGAGCGAAAATCCCGCCTCGAAGTTCTCGCCACCGTCGCCGTTGGGGAGCAAAAGAAGCGAAGGGCCGTCGGAGGTGACTCCGGCGGCCCTTCGCGTTTGGGCGATCGCGGTGGGCTTCGCGAGCACATCGCAAGGCAGTGTGGTCACTGCGGCCGGCGCAGTGCCCGCGTGCATCGTAGCGCCGGTGCAGGTCGCGCGGCGCAATCATCGTGGAGTTGTGGTGCGCGGCCCCCCGACGCGTCGCGCGCCGGGGGAGCCGTCGGGGATGGGAGGGGAGCGCGCTACTCGCCGACGCCGGCGCGGTCGTGGTGCCGCTCGCGGCGGGCGCGGACGGGCTCGGCGTCCTCGTCGCCCACCACCACCTCGAGCTGGCGGTAGGCCGGGAGGCCGGTGCCGGCGGGGATGAGCCGGCCCATGATGACGTTCTCCTTGAGGCCGCGGAGGTCGTCGGTCTTGCCGGAGATCGCCGCCTCGGTGAGCACCTTGGTCGTCTCCTGGAAGGAGCTGGCCGAGATGAACGAGTCGGTGCTGAGCGACGCCTTGGTGATGCCGAGGAGCAGCGGCTCGGCCACGGCGTAGGCGTCCTGCACCTCGGTGAGCACCATCTGCGACTCCTGCGCGACGACGCCGTCCGCGGAGTGCTTGCGCTGCACCTCGGCCAGGCGCTCGTTGAGCAGCGAGAGCATGTCGTTGAGCGACGCCTCGGTGGCGCGGCGGATCGCGTCGGCCACGTGCGGGTGCTTCACGCGGCCCTCGTTGGTCAGCTTCAGCAGCATCTTGCGGGCGGCGCGCAGGTTCTCGTGCTCGAAGCGCCACTTCTCCACCTGCTCGTCGACGAGGTGATCGGTCTCACCCACCGACGTGACGCGGACGCGCCGGAGCATCTGCCGCACGATCGTCTCGATGTGCTTGTCGTTGATCGACACGCCCTGGAGGCGGTAGACCTGCTGGATCTCGTTCACGAGCCAGGCCGCAAGCTCCTTCTCGCCCTTGACCCGGAGGATGTCGTGCGGGTTCACCGGGCCGTCGATCAGCGGGTCGCCCGCCTTCACGAAGTCCCCCTCGCGCACGATCATGTGCTTGCTCTTCGGGACGAGGAACTCCTCGACCTTGCCGAGCCCCTCGGGCAGCACCGGCGGGGCGATCGCCTTGCGCTTCTTCCCCTTGCCCTCCTCGGGCTCCACCGGGGTGTTGAGGAAGGCCTCCTGCCCCTTCGGCACGATGTAGATCTGGCGCTTGCCCTTGGTCTCGCGCCCGAACTTCACGTACCCGTCGATCGGCGAGACCACCGCCGCGTCCTTCGGCTTGCGCGCCTCGAAGAGCTCGGCCACGCGCGGCAGGCCGCCCGTGATGTCCTTCGTCTTCGACGCCTCACGGGTCATCTTCGCGATCGGGTCGCCCGCCTCCACCAGCGCGTCGTCGGGCACGTTGATGATGCAGCCCGCCGGCAGGTAGTACTTGCCCTCGATCCCGTTCTCCAGCTTGCGGAGCTTGCCGGTCACCGGGTCGTGGATCTCGATGCGCGGGCGGAGCGACGGGTCGCGCGACTCCATCACCACGTTGCGCGACAGGCCCGTGCGCGTGTCCACCTGCTCCTCGTAGGTGACGTTCGCGATCAGGTCGGCGAATCGCACCTTGCCGGTGAGCTCGGTGAGGATCGGGATCGTGTGCGGGTCCCACTCGACCAGCACGGTGTCCTTCGGCTTCACCTCGCCGTCCTTCACCTTCAGCGTCGCGCCGTACATCAGGTGGTGGCGCTCACGCTCGCGGCCCGTCGCGTCGACGATCACGATCTCGCCGTGGCGGTTCATCACCACCGCGGTGCCGTCCTTGCGGGTGATCGTCTCCACCTTGTCGAGCTTGACCCGGCCCTCGACGCGGTTGGTCAGCGCCGCCGCCGCCACCGCCTTCTGCGCCGTGCCGCCGATGTGGAAGGTGCGCATCGTGAGCTGCGTGCCCGGCTCGCCGATCGACTGCGCGGCGATGATGCCCACCGCCTCGCCGTTGTTCACCATGTAGCCGCGGGCGAGGTCGCGCCCGTAGCAGAGCGCGCAGATGCCGCGCCGCGCCGCGCAGGTGAGCACCGAGCGGATCACCACCTCCTCGATGCCCGCGTCCTCCACGCGCCGCACCGCCTCCTCGTCGAACTGCTCGCCGTCGCGCACGAGCACCTCGCCGGTCAGCGGGTCGACCACGGGGTAGAGCGCGATGCGCCCGAGGATCCGGTCGCCGAGCTTCTGGATGACCTCGCCGCCCTCCTCGAGCTTCGTCGTCGGGATGCCGTCGAGCGTCCCGCAGTCGTTCTCGGTGATCACCGCGTCCTGCGCCACGTCGACGAGGCGGCGCGTCAGGTAGCCCGAGTTGGCCGTCTTGAGCGCCGTGTCCGCCAGGCCCTTGCGGGCGCCGTGCGTCGAGATGAAGTACTGGAGCACCGTGAGCCCCTCGCGGAAGTTCGCGGTGATCGGCTGCTCGATGATCGTGCCGTCGGGCTTGGCCATCAGGCCGCGCATGCCGGCGAGCTGGCGGATCTGCTGGGGGGACCCGCGCGCGCCCGAGTCGGCCATCATGAAGATGGGGTTGAAGGACGGGAGGCGCTCGGCGATGCCCGTCACCGGGTCGGTCACCGACTCCTTCCCCACCTGCTCCATCATCTCCTTGGCGATCTTCTCGGAGATCTCCGCCCAGATGTCGACGATCTTGTTGTAGCGCTCGCCGTCGGTGATCACGCCCTCGAGGTACTGGTCCACCACCTTGGCGACCTTGTCCTGCGCGTCGCGCACCATCTCGTACTTGCTCGCCGGGATCACCATGTTGTCCATGCAGATGGACACCCCGGCGCGCGTCGCGTACTCGTAGCCCAGCGTGCGCAGGCGGTCGGCCAGGAGCACCGTCGCCTTGTTGCGGTGCGCGCGGTAGCAGGCGTCGATCACCTCCGTCAGGGCCTTCTTCGTCATGGCCTTGTTGAGGAGGTTGAAGGGGAGCGCCTCCTCGCCGCCGAGCGTCTCGCCGAGGCCCTCGGCGAGCAGCACGCGGCCGCAGGTGGTCTCCACGCGCGTGTAGGCCGGCTCGCCCACCGCGCCGCGCTTGCCGACCCGCTTCGCCAGCCGGTTGGCCGCGTCGAGGTCGGGGCGCTCGACGACGTCGCCCGTCTTGTAGCGGGTCTCGCCCGGGTCGACCACGCGCAGCGCCGGGAGGCGCACGACGACCTCCGAGTGGAGCTCGAGCTCGCCCGCGTCGAAGGCCATCCGCACCTCCTCGATGGAGGAGTAGAGGCCCCGCAGCTTGCCCTCGCCCTTGGCGTCCTTGCGCGCCGAGCCCCGCGCGAACTTCCGCGCGCGGGTCATGTAGTAGAGCCCGAGCACGATGTCCTGCGTCGGGTTGATGATCGGCTTGCCCGAGGCCGGCGAGAGGATGTTGTTCGTGCTCATCATGAGCACGCGCGCCTCCATCTGCGCCTCGACCGAGAGCGGCACGTGGACGGCCATCTGGTCGCCGTCGAAGTCGGCGTTGAAGGCCGCGCACACCAGCGGGTGGAGCTGGATCGCCTTGCCCTCGATCAGCACCGGCTCGAAGGCCTGGATGCCGAGGCGGTGGAGCGTCGGCGCGCGGTTGAGCATCACCGGGTGCTCCGAGATCACCTCCTCGAGGATGTCCCAGACCTCCGGCCGCTCCTTCTCGACCAGCTTCTTCGCGCTCTTGATCGTGGGGGCGAGCCCCCGCTCCTCGAGCTTGTTGTAGATGAAGGGCTTGAAGAGCTCGAGCGCCATCTTCTTCGGCAGGCCGCACTGGTGCAGCTTGAGCTGCGGGCCGACGACGATGACCGAGCGGCCCGAGTAGTCGACGCGCTTGCCAAGGAGGTTCTGGCGGAAGCGGCCCTGCTTGCCCTTGAGCATGTCCGAGAGGGACTTGAGCGGGCGCTTGTTCGGGCCGGTGATGGTCTTGCCGCGGCGGCCGTTGTCGAAGAGCGCGTCGACCGCCTCCTGCAGCATCCGCTTCTCGTTGCGGATGATGATCTCCGGGGCGTTGAGCTCCTGGAGGCGCTTCAGGCGGTTGTTGCGGTTGATGACGCGGCGGTAGAGGTCGTTGAGGTCGCTGGTGGCGAAGCGGCCGCCGTCGAGGGGCACGAGCGGGCGCAGGTCGGGCGGCAGCACCGGGATGACCGTGAGCATCATCCAGTCGGGGCGGTTGCCGGACTCGCGGAAGGCCTCGATCACCTTCAGGCGCTTGGCGTGCTTCTTCCGCTTCGCGTCGGAGGTCGCCTCGCGCATGTTCTTGCGGAGCTCGTCCGCGAGCGAGTTGATGTCGACCTTCTGGAGCAGCTCGAGGACGGCCTCGCCGCCCATCTTGGCCTCGAAGGCGTCGTCGCCGTACTCGTCGATGTTGCGCCCGAGGGCCTCCTCGGACAGGAGCTCACCCGCGTTGAGCGTGGTGTTCTTCGGGTTGGTGACGACGTACGCCTCGCAGTAGAGGATCTTCTCGAGGTCGCGCAGCGTCATGTCGAGCACCGCGCCGATGCGCGACGGCAGGCTCTTCAGGAACCAGATGTGCGCGACCGGCGTGGCGAGGGAGATGTGGCCGAGGCGCTCACGGCGCACCTTCGACTGGATCACCTCCACGCCGCACTTCTCGCACACGATGTTCCGGTGCTTCATGCGCTTGTACTTGCCGCAGTTGCACTCGTAGTCCTTCACCGGGCCGAAGATCTTGGCGCAGAAGAGCCCGTCCCGCTCCGGCTTGAAGGTGCGGTAGTTGATCGTCTCGGGCTTCTTCACCTCGCCGCGCGACCACTCCTTGATCTTGTCAGGGGAGGCGAGCGAGATGCGGATCGCGCTGAACGAAAGGGGGTCCTTGGGCTTCTCGAAGAAGCTGAAGATGTCCTTCACCTGGTCCTCACTTTACTCTTGGTTGATCCGGTAAAAATCACTCGGCCGCCTGCGCGTCGACGCCCGCCGGCCTCGCCTGCCCGTCCTCGACGAGCTCGACGTTGAGGCACAGCGACTGGAGCTCCTTCACGAGCACGTTGAAGCTCTCGGGGACGCCCGGCTCGAGGGTGTAGTCGCCCTTCACGATGGCCTCGTACATGCGGGTGCGCCCCTGCACGTCGTCGGACTTCACCGTGAGGAACTCCTGCAGCGCGTAGGCCGCGCCGTAGGCCTCCATCGCCCACACCTCCATCTCGCCGAGGCGCTGCCCGCCGAACTGGGCCTTGCCGCCCAGGGGCTGCTGCGTCACGAGCGAGTAGGGGCCGATGGAGCGCGCGTGGATCTTGTCGTCCACCAGGTGGTGGAGCTTCAGGATGTACATGATGCCGACGGTGACGTCGTTCTCCACCGCCTCGCCGGTGCGGCCGTCGTAGAGGATCGTCTGGCCCGACGTGGGCAGGCCGGCGACCTCGAGCATCTTCTTGATCTCCGACTCGGGCGCGCCGTCGAACACCGGCGTCGAGAAGAACACCCCGTTGCGGAGCCGCAGCGCGAACTCGTACACGTCCGAGTCCGACAGGCCCTGCAGCAGCTTCTTCTGCGCCGGGTCGCGCTGGTAGACGCTGAGCAGGAGCTTCTTCACCACCTCGGCGGGGGTGCCCGTCTCGATCATGTCGCGGAGCTTGTTGCCCAGCTCGTGGGCGGCCCACCCGAGGTGCACCTCGAGGATCTGCCCGACGTTCATGCGCGAGGGCACGCCGAGCGGGTTGAGCACCACGTCCACCGGGTTGCCGTTGGGCAGGTAGGGCATGTCCTCCTCCGGGAGGATGCGCGAGACCACGCCCTTGTTACCGTGGCGGCCGGCCATCTTGTCGCCCACCTGGAGCTTGCGCTTGATGGCGACGTAGACCTTCACCATCTTGATCACGCCCGGCGGGAGCTCGTCGCCCTTGGAGAGCCGCTCCACCTTCTCGGCGCAGGCCTTCTCCATCGAGGTGACGCGCTCGTCGAGCTCCTGGAAGACGTGGCGCAGCTCGGCCGCGTCGGCGTCGTCCAGGGAGATCTGCGCCCAGAGCTTGCGCGGCACCGCCTCGAGCGCCGCCTCGTCGATCGGCGCGCCCTTGGCGAGCAGCACCTTGCCGCGCTCGTCGACCAGCTTGGCCTGCGTGGCCTTGCCGAGGAGCAGCGTGCGCGCGCGGCGCAGGTAGCTCTCGCGGACGATCTTGATCCTGTCGTCCCGGTCCTTCTCGAGGCGCGCGCGCTCCTGGTCCTCGATGTCCTTGGCGCGGTCGTCCTTCTCGGTGCCCTTGCGCGCGAAGACGCGGGCGTTGATCACGATGCCCGTGACGCCCGGCGGCACGCGCAGCGAGGTGTCGCGCACGTCGCCGGCCTTCTCGCCGAAGATCGCGCGGAGGAGCTTCTCCTCGGGGGAGAGCTGCGTCTCGCCCTTCGGGGTGATCTTGCCGACCAGGATGTCGCCGGGCTTCACCTCGGCGCCGATCCGCACGATGCCCGCCTCGTCGAGGTCCTTGAGGGCCTCCTCGCCGACGTTGGGGATGTCGCGCGTGATCTCCTCCTTGCCCAGCTTGGTGTCGCGGGCGACGCACTCGAACTCCTCGATGTGCACGCTCGTGAAGATGTCCTGCTTGGCGATCTTCTCGGAGATGAGGATCGAGTCCTCGAAGTTGTACCCGCCCCACGGCATGAAGGCGACGAGCACGTTCGACCCGAGCGCGAGCTCGCCGGTGTCCGTCGCGGGGCCGTCGGCCAGCACGTCGCCGACCTCCACCCGCTCGCCCGGGCGGGCGATGGGCTTCTGGTTCCAGCAGGTGTTCTGGTTCGACCGCTGGTACTTGGTGAGGTTGTAGATGTCGGGCTCCTCGCCGCGCTTGCCCTGCGCGCGCACCACGATGCGGGCGGCGTCGGCGGTCTCGACCACGCCGGGGCGCCGCGCAAGCACGCACACGCCCGAGTCGCGCGCGACCTGGCCCTCGAGCCCGGTGCCCACCATCGGGGCCATCGTGCGGACGAGCGGCACGGCCTGGCGCTGCATGTTGGCGCCCATGAGCGCGCGGTTGGCGTCGTCGTGCTCGAGGAAGGGGATCAGCGCCGCGGCCACCGACACGAGCTGGTTCGGCGACACGTCCATCAGCGAGATCTGCTCCGGCGGCATCATCTTGAACTCGCCGTTGTAGCGCGAGGACACGAGCTGCTCGGTGAGCTTGCCGGTCTCGTCGCCCTCGGCCGTCGCCTGGGCGATGTAGTGCCCCTCCTCCTGGAGGGCCGAGAACCAGTGGACCTCGTTCTTGACGACGCCGTTCTCCACCTTGCGGTAGGGCGCCTCGACGAAGCCGTACTCGTTGACGCGCGCGTACGTGGAGAGCGACGCGATGAGGCCGATGTTCGGCCCCTCGGGCGTCTCGATGGGGCAGATGCGGCCGTAGTGGGTCGCGTGCACGTCGCGGACTTCGAAGCCGGCGCGCTCGCGCGTGAGGCCGCCGGGCCCGAGGGCCGAGAGCCGGCGCTTGTGCGTCACCTCGGAGAGCGGGTTCGTCTGGTCCATGAACTGCGAGAGCTGCGAGCTCCCGAAGTACTCCTTCACCACCGCGGAGACGGGCTTCGCGTTGATGAGGTCGTGCGGCATGAGCGTGTCGAGCTCGGGCGTGATCGACATCCGCTCCTTGATCGCCCGCTCCATGCGCACGAGGCCGATGCGGTACTGGTTCTCGAGGAGCTCGCCCACCGCGCGGACGCGGCGGTTGCCGAGGTGGTCGATGTCGTCGACCGAGCCGCGGCCGTTCTTGATCTCCACGAGGTGGCGCACCGTGAGGAGGATGTCCTCCTTGGTCAGCACCTTGAGGTCGAGCGGCGGCTGCTTGTCGGCCGCGCGGTCCTTGTAGAACTTGTAGTTGAGCTTGAGGCGGCCGACGCGCGACAGGTCGTAGCGCTCGGGGTTGAAGAAGAGGTTCTCCAGGAGCTTGGTGGCCTCCTTGGGCTCGGGGATGTCGCCCGGGCGGAGCTTCCGGTAGATGTCGATCTGCGCGGCCACCGCGAAGCCGTACTGCCGGATGAAGGGCGCCATCGGGCCGTCGGCGTCGTCGTAGCGGTCGGCCACGAGCGTGTCGCGGAGGTACGAGCCCACCAGGTTCGTGTCCATGAAGAGGACCTTGAAGCTCTGGATGTTGGCCTTCACGAGCTGCTCGACGCGCTCGTCGGTGATGGTCTCGTTGCACGAGACGATCACCTCGCCGGTCTCCGGGTCGATCACGTCCTTCGCGGCGACGCGGCCCACCACCTCGGAGCGGTCGATCGAGAGGCGCTCGACCTTCGCGTCCTTCAGCTTCTTGACGGCGACCTTGGTGAACTTCGTCCCCTTCTTCACGAGGACGTCGGCGCCCATCTTGATGTCGGCCGTCGCGCGCTGCCCCGCGAGGATGTTGAACTCCACCGACTTGGCGAACTTGTCCTTGCCCTCGATGAAGACCGTCTCGGTGTCGTAGTAGTAGTTGAGGAGCTGCTCGGTGGTGTACCCGAGCGCGCGGAGGAGCACCGTCGCGTGGAGCTTCCGCCGGCGGTCGATGCGGACGTAGATCACGTCCTTCGGGTCGAACTCGAAGTCGAGCCACGAGCCGCGGTACGGGATCACGCGCGCCGAGTAGAGGAACTTCGCCGACGAGTGCGTCTTGCCCTTGTCGTGGTCGAAGAACACGCCCGGCGAGCGGTGGAGCTGCGACACCACCACGCGCTCGGTGCCGTTGATGATGAAGGTGCCCGTCTCCGTCATCAGCGGGATCTCGCCGAAGTAGACCTCCTGCTGCTTGATGTCGCGGACGGTGCGGTCGCCGCCCGGCGTCGGGGCCTCGTAGGTGATGAGCTCGATCGTCACCTTGATCGGCGCGGCGTACGTCATGCCGCGCTGGCGGCACTCGTCGACGTCGTACTTCGGCCGCTCGAGCTGGTACTCGCGGAAGACCAGCTCCGCGCTCTCGTCGAAGCTCTTGATCGGGAACACCGAGAGGAACACCCCCTGGAGCCCGAAGTCCTTGCGATCCTTCGGGTCGGTGTCGGCCTGGAGGAACTTCTCGTAGCTCGCCTTCTGGATCGCGATCAGGTTGGGCACGTCGATGATCTTCGCGATGTGCCCGAAGTTCCTGCGCGCGCGGAAGTTGCTGAGAATCACCGATGACATCGAATTCTCCTGCGAAGGAGGTGGAAGAGCTCCGGCGACGGAAACGCCGTCGCCGCGCCATCACCCTCTGCCGGTGGGACTATCGCCCGCCTCTCCTGGACCCGCCGCGCGGAGTAGTATGACTCGTTCGCGCAAGAGGGGTCGCCATGCGGGGAGCGCGGCTATTACACGGGGCGTTTCGAAAAGCAAGCGCCCCGGTCCGCCATTTGCTCTGTGCTGAGCAGATGGGCAGTGCCGGGGCGTCTGCCGTGCGATCGTTCGCGGGGGAGCCGGGCGAACCCGCCGTCCCCGCGGGGGCGATCAGGTCGCGGGCTTGAGGGTCACCGTGGCGCCGGCCTCGGTGAGCTTCTTCTTCATCTCCTCGGCCTCGGCCTTGGCGACGGTCTCCTTGACCGTCTTCGGGGCGCCCTCGACGAGCGCCTTCGCCTCGCCGAGCCCGAGCCCGGTGATCTCGCGGACGGCCTTGATCACGTTGATCTTGTTGGCGCCCGCGGCGGTGAGCTCGACGTGGAACTCGGTCACCTCGGCGACGGGGGCCGCGGCCGGGCCGGCGTTGGCGGTCGGGGCGGCGACGGCGACGGGCGCGCTGGCCTTGACGCCGAGCTTGTTCTCGAGCGCCTTGACGAGCTCCGACGCCTCGATGAGGGTGAGCTTGCTGATCTGATCGACGAGGGTGTTCACGGTCTCCATGATGTCTCTTCCTTACTTCGTGTTGAACGCTGTTGCGTGTTGATTCCGGTGTCGCGCGGTCACTGCCCGCCGGCCTGCTGCTCGAGCTTCTCCTGCCACGCCGCGAGGACGTACATGAGCTGCTGCGCGGGGGCGTTGAGGATCCCGACGACGTCCTGCGCGGGGGCGTTGAGCGTCGCGAGGATCATCGCCTGCGTCTCCTTGAGGCCCGGGAGCTTGGACATCTCGTCCACCACCCAGGTGTTCTCGCGGAGCTGGCCCCCGAGGAGGCCGGCCTTCACCTTGAGGTTCTTGCCGAGGTCCGCGTTGGTCTCCTTGAAGGTCTTGATCACCTTCGCGGCGGCCGACGGGTCCTCCTTGCACCAGGCCACGCCGGTCATCCCGCGCATCGACGCGTGATGGTTCGACGTCTTGCCCGACTCGAAGGTGCCGACGAAGCCCTTGTACTGCGAGTCCTTGAGCGCGTGCCGGATCACCGTGTTCTTGAGCACCCGGTACTCCACGCCGGCCTTGCGGAAGGCGCGGCGCAGGCCCGTCACGGCCTCGACGTTCATGCCCTTGAAATCGATCAGCACGGCGGCGACGCTGTCGTCGAAGCGCTGGCGGACCTGGTCGATCTCGGCGGTCTTCTGCGTCTTGTTCATGGCTTACGCCTCCTCAGTCTTCTCGAGGAAGACGTTCGGGTCGATGCGCACGCCCGGCCCCATCGTCGACGAGAGGGTGATCGACTTGAGGTACGTCCCCTTCGCCGTCGCCGGCTTCGCGCGGATCAGCGCCTGCACCATGGCGCGCGCGTTGTCGCGGATCTGCTCGGCGCCGAACGACGCCTTGCCGATGCGCGCCTGCACGACGCCGGCCTTCTCGGTGCGGTACTCGATCTTGCCGCCCTTCGCCTCGCGGACGGCCGCGGTCACGTCGAACGTCACCGTGCCGACCTTGGGGTTGGGCATGAGCCCGCGCGGGCCGAGCACGCGGCCGAGCTTGCCGACCTGGCCCATCATGTCGGGCGTCGCGATCACGCGCTCGAAGTCGAGGAAGTTGCCCTCCGCGACCTTGGCCACGAGCTCGTCGGCGCCGACGTGGTCGGCCCCGGCCTCGCGCGCCTCGCGCTCCTTCTCGCCCTTCGCGAACACCAGCACGCGGACCTTCTGCCCGGTCCCGTGCGGCAGCACCAGCGCGCCGCGGACCATCTGGTCCGCGTGCTTGGGGTTGACCCCAAGCCGCACCGCGATCTCGACGGTCTCGTCGAACTTCGCGGTGGCGCACTGCTTCACCAGCGTCGCGGCCTCGTCGAGGTCGTACCGCCGGTTGCGGTCGACCATCTTCTCGATGGTCTGCCGTCTCTTCGCAACCTTCGCCATTCGCTTCCTCCTTACGGCCACCGGTCGCGCGCCGCCCGTCGCCGGGCCTCACGCGCCGTGTGCCTCCCACCGCGCCGTGACGACGGTGGTGTTACGAGCGCCCTCGCGACGGGTTCCCCCGGCACGACGGGCGCGTCACGGTCTCCCTCAGCCGACCTCGATGCCCATCGAGCGCGCCGTCCCGAGGACGGTGCGGATCGCGGACTGGAGGTCGTCGGTGTTCATGTCGCCGAGCTTCTTCTTGGCGATCTCCTCGATCTTCGCCATCGGGAGCTTGCCGACCTTGTCCTTGTTGGGCTTGGCCGAGCCCTTGTCCGCGCCCGCGGCCTTCATCAGAAGGATCGACGTCGGGGGCGTCTTGAGCTCCATCTGGAAGGACTTGTCGCTGTACACCGTGATGATCACGGGGATGACGTAGCCCTTCTGGTCCGCGGTCTTGGCGTTGAACTCCTTGATGAACATCGGGATGTTCACGCCGGCCTGACCGAGGACGGGGCCGATGGGGGGGCCCGGCTTCGCCTCGCCGCCCGGGCACTGGAGCTTGACCTTGCCGACTACCTTCTTCGCCATTGCATCGCCTCATCGACGGGTTCGCGGCGGGAGCGGTGGTTGAGACCGCCTCGCCTCGCACGCCGGGAGCCCCTCGAGCAGGGGGCGCCGCGCGTGCTGGGCCTCGTCGTGGTTGGGGTCAGGTCTGGATCTTCTCGACCTGGCTGTATCCGAGCTCAACGTCCGTCAGGCGGCCGAAGATGGTGACCATCACCTTGAGCTTCTGCCGGTCTGCGCGCACTTCCTTGACCATGCCCGTGAAGTTCGCGAACGGGCCGTCCACGACCTTCACCTGGTCGTTCACGTCGAAGTTGACCTTGGGCTTGGCCTGCACCGAGCCCTTGTTGATCTGGTCCTTGATGGTGTCGATCTCGCGCTGCGGGACCACCGTGGGGTTCTGGTCGCCGAGGAAGCCCGTCACCTTCGGGGTGTCCTTCACCAGGTGCCAGGTCTGGTCGTTCATCTCCATCTGGACGAAGACGTACCCGGGGTAGAACTTCCGCTTCTCCGTGCGCTGCTTGCCGTTGCGCGAGCTCGTCACCTGCTCGTGGGGCACCAGGATCTCGCCGAAGTACTTCTCCAGGTTGTTGTTGCGGATGCGCTCCTGGAGCGAGGCGCGGACCTTGTCCTCGAAGCCCGAGTACGCCTGAACGATGTAGTACTTCTGTGCCATGGGGGAGGGGGTCGGAGGTGGGCTGCGCGGTCGCCGGTTCTAGGGGGAGAGGTGCGCGGGCGTCTCAGCTCGCGACGTAGATCAGGTCGGTGAACCAGCTCCAGAACCGGTCGAGCAGAAACACGATCACCGCCGCGATCACCGCGGTCGCGATCACCACCGAGGTGGCGGTGTACGTCTCCTGCTTCGAGGGCCACGTCACCGCGACCAGCTCGTCGATCGTCTCGATCGCGAGGTGGCGGAGCCGGAGGTTCTGCCAGCCCCAGACCACCGCGGCGACGCCCGCGGCGAGGCCGACGCCCGAGGTGATCTGGTCGTGGCCCTCCCACGCGAGCTCGCCGAACTTCGACACGAGGAAGGCGACGAGGCACCCGGCGACGAAATACCCCGTGTAGAGGTACTTCATCGGCCCGAGCAGCAGGGAGGCCGCCGGGCGTTCTTGTTGAGTGGTCTCCATCGACGCGATTCCTTCGGTGCGGTGGGCAGGGGACGAGGGACTCGAACCCACGACCTGCGGATTTGGAATCCGCTGCTCTACCAACTGAGCTAGTCCCCTGTGCGGGCGGTTGCTTCGGCTATCGGCTCTCTTGGTGCACCGTGTGTTTTCCGCACGCGGCGCAGTACTTCTTGATCTTCAGGGCCTTCGCGTCCGGCGCGCCGGACCGCGTGGTCTTGTAGTTTCGGGTGCCGCAGACCTCGCACGCGAGGACGATCTTCACGCGCGCCGTCGACATACACCACTGTCTCCCGATGCACAACCGCCCGCGGGGAGGCGTTGTTCCGCCTCACGCCGCGGGACGGCCGTGCGAGCCTCTCACTCGTGGATCTTGGTGACGACGCCGGCGCCGACGGTCTTGCCGCCCTCGCGGATGGCGAAGCGCATCTGCTCCTCGAGGGCGACGGGGGTGATGAGCTCGACGAGCATGGTGACGTTGTCACCGGGCATCACCATCTTCACGTCCTCGGCGAGCTTGCAGGTGCCCGTCACGTCCGTCGTGCGGATGTAGAACTGCGGCCGGTAGTTGGTGAAGAACGGGGTGTGGCGCCCGCCCTCCTCCTTCTTCAGCACGTACACCTGCGCGTCGAACTTCTTGTGCGGGAAGAGCGAGCCGGGCTTCGCCAGCACCTGGCCGCGCTCGATGTCGTCCTTCTCCACGCCGCGGAGCAGCAGCCCCACGTTGTCGCCCGCCTGCCCCTGGTCGAGCAGCTTGCGGAACATCTCCACGCCCGTCACCACCGTCTTGCGGGTCGCCCCGAAGCCGATGATCTCGACCTCCTCGTTCACCTTGATGATCCCGCGCTCGATGCGCCCGGTCGCCACGGTGCCGCGGCCCTTGATCGAGAACACGTCCTCGATCGCGAGCAGGAAGGGCTTCTCGGTCTCGCGCTGGGGCTCGGGGATGAACGAGTCGAGGGCCGCGCCGAGCTCCACGATCTTCTCCTCCCACTTGGTGTCGCCGTTGAGGGCGGGGAGGGCCGCGCCGCGGATGACGGGGGTGTCGTCGCCCGGGAAGCTGTACTTGTTGAGGAGCTCGCGCACCTCCATCTCGACGAGGTCGAGGATCTCGACGTCGTCGACCGCGTCGCACTTGTTGAGGAAGACGACGATGCGGGGCACGCCGACCTGGCGGGCGAGGAGGACGTGCTCGCGCGTCTGGGGCATGACGGAGTCGAGGGAGCTGACCACGAGGATGGCGCCGTCCATCTGGGCCGCGCCGGTGATCATGTTCTTGATGTAGTCGGCGTGGCCGGGGCAGTCGACGTGCGCGTAGTGCCGGTTGGGCGTCTCGTACTCGATGTGCGCCGCGGCGATCGTCACGGTCTTCGTGGCGTCGCGGTCGATGCCGCCCTTCGCGATGTCCTTGTAGGAGATCGCCTTGATCTTGCCGTTGCTACGGCGAGACAGCACCGCGGAGATCGCGGCGGTGAGCGTCGTCTTGCCGTGGTCGATGTGACCGATGGTCCCGACGTTCACGTGGGGCTTGGTGCGGACGAACTTCTCCTTGGCCATGACCGATCACTTCCTCCAGGGGCACCCACCGCATGGGCCCCTTGATCGGGGAGGGCGGGCGCGGGATCGCGTGGAGCCCACCATCGGGATTGAACCGACGACCTCGTCCTTACCAAGGACGTGCTCTGCCAACTGAGCTAGGTGGGCGAAAACTTATGGGGCGAGAGCGGGAAACGGGGTTCGAACCCGCGACGTTCAGCTTGGAAGGCTGACGCTCTACCAACTGAGCTATTCCCGCATTGACTGGGTCTCGTTACCTCGACGTGACGTGTCTGGGACTCGCGGTGGAAGGTGATGGATTCGAACCATCGTAGGCGTGAACCGGCAGATTTACAGTCTGCTCCCTTTGGCCGCTCGGGCAACCTTCCGCGGAATCTTGTCTTCTGCTCGATCCTTCTTCCTGCGACGGAGCTGGCGACGGGATTTGAACCCACAACCACCTGTTTACAAAACAGGCGCTCTGCCGTTGAGCTACGCCAGCGACTCCCCGGGTCTCAGGGGGCGCGGACTATAACTCAGGGGCGGTCGCGGTCGCAACCCGCACACCGGCCCTGTCGCGAGGGACCCGGCGTGTATCGCCCTTCGCGCGCCGTGTCAAGCGCTTCCGCGCGGGGGTCTTCAGGCGGCGGGGCGTCCGGCGCTCGGTGCGGCGGCGGGCGCGGTGCTCGGTGCGGCGGCGGGCGTGGCGTTGGGCGCGGCGTTCGGAGGGGGCGGGGTCGTGGCGGGGCGCGGCGTCTCGCCGAGGATGAGCGTCCGGAGCTCCGCGAGGGCCTCGTCGGCGCGGCGGACCCATTCGTTGCCGGAGATCCCGTTGCGGCGGGCCATGGTGAGGGTCGCCTCCCAGCTCCGCATCGCGCCCTGGAGCAGCGGGCGCAGGCGCTCGCTGGTGCGGCGGCGGTAGACCTCGCGGCCGGTGGAGCTCCAGTCCGCGGGGACGGGCGCGTCGACGATGGCGCGGAAGAGGTCGCGGTACATCTCGCCGATGCGGAAGCCCGCGGCCGCGGCCCAGTGGGGGTTGCCGACGCGGATGGCCTCGTTGAACTGCACGTGCGCGTGCGTGACGAGCTGCACGCGGCGGGTGATGGCCTCCTCGGCGTTGGGCTCCTCGACGCGGTAGACCACCTCCGCGGCGCGCGCGCGGGTGACCTCGGCGAGCACCACGCGGGCCTCGGCGGCGTAGGTGTCGTCGCCGAGGGCCGCGACGAGCTCGGGGGTGGGCGCGAGCTCGACGGCCTGCTGGGCGGCGCGCTCGGCGGCGTCGCGCTCGTTGCGGGCGAGGAGCGCGGCGGCGCGGCGCGCGAGGGCCTCGACGCGGTCGGCGAGCTCGATGCGGGGGTTGGCGAGCAGCGCGTCGGTGGCCTCGACCACCCAGGCGGGCTGCTGCGCCTGCTCGCCGAGCGCCGCGACGCGGAACCACGCGTCGTGCACGAGCGACGGGTCGCGCGGGGAGGAGGCGGCGGCGCGCATCGCGTCGGCGGCCTCGGGCAGGCGGCTCGCGCGCTGGAGGCAGAGGGCCCGGTTGAACTGCGCCGGGTGCGCGCGGAAGTTGTCGGGGAACTCCCGCAGGAGCCGCTCGTAGTCGGCGAGCGCGGCGTCGCAGCGGCCCGCGCGCAGGTGCTCGGTGGCGCGGTCGAAGAGCATCGCGGCGTCGTAGGCGTCGCCCGCGGTGGAGGGCCCCTGCCCCACCACGCGGAACTCCTCGCCGCGGATGGGCGCGCGCGGCGCGGTGGGCGCGGCGGGTCGCGCGGTGGCGGTGGTGGCGCAGGCGGCAGTGGTGGAGAGAGCGGCGAGGGCGAGCAGCGCGAGGAGGCGGGCGTGCGTCATGGCGTTCGCTCCGGTGGCGGGGGCGTTGCGGGGGTGTTGGGGGAGGCGTCGGAGGGAGAGACGCGCGGCGGGGGAAGGCGGTTCCCGCGCGGGGGGCGCGGGGCGGCGATCAGTGGTGGTGGTGGTGCGCGTCGGGGCCGTGGGCGTGGCCGTGGTGCTTCTCGTCGTCGGTGGCCTCCCGCACGTGCTTCACCTCGATCTCGAAGTAGAGCGTCTGGCCGGCGAGGGGGTGGTTGCCGTCGAGCGTGACCTCGTCGCCCTTCACCTCCGTCACCCACAGGACCACCTGCTCGCCGCGGCGCCCCTGCGCCTCGAGCTGCATCCCCACCTCGGGCTCGGGCGAGTCGGGCAGGCGGCTGCGCGGCACGGTGAGCACGCGGTCGTTCTGCCGGAGTCCGTAGCCGTCCTCGGGCTTCACCACGGCCTCGAGCTTGTCGCCCACCGCGCGGCCCTCGAGGGCGGCCTCGAGGCCGGGGACGATCTGCCCCGAGCCGTGGAGGTACCACATGGGCTCGTCGCCTTCGGAGGTGTCGATGAGGCTGCCGTCTTCCGTCTTGAGCGTGTACTCCATCGCCACCACGCTGCCGTTCGCGATTTTCATGCGGGCACTCGGTTCCTTTCATCGCTCGAGTGCCCTTTGGGTCTTCCGGCGCAGCGAGCGGCGGGACCATGCCACCGAACCGCGCCGACGTCACCCCCGCGCGTCGCTCCCCAGTGGCGCTCGCGCGCGACCTGTTGGATGTTCCCCCTCGACCACGACCTCATGCCGTCCGCCCGCCGCCCGCTCCTCGCCAGCATCTCCCTCGGCCTCGTCGCCGCCGGCGCGTTCGTCGCGCTCGGCCACCGCCCCGCGCGCGGCCAGGCCCGCACCGCGCCCCCCTCCCCCGCCACGCCCGGCGACGCCGGCGCCGCCTTCGACGCAGCCGTCCCACAGACGGCCGACGCGTCGGTCGCGCAGGCGGTCGACGCGGGCGGCGACGCGCCCGGCGACGGGGCCGCGCTCACCTGCCCTGCCGGCATGGTGCTGGTCGAGGGGGCCATGTGCGCCAACGTCGACCAGCGCTGCCTGCGCTGGCTCGACGAGCCGACGCAGCTCCAGTGCGCGGAGTTCGAGCCGCCCAAGTGCTCGGGCCGCCGCCGCCCCATCGCGGTGTGCATGGACCGCTACGAGTACCCCAACGCCGCGGGCGTGCAGCCGGTGGTGTCGGTGAGCTGGTACGAGGCGCGGCGGATGTGCAACGCGCAGGGCAAGCGCCTCTGCACCGAGAGCGAGTGGACCTTCGCCTGCGAGGGCGAAGGCTTCCAGCCGTACCCCTACGGCGTCCGCCGCGACCGGCGCGCGTGCCGCATCGACTACCAGCCCTCGGCCCCCGACCACGCGCGCCTGCGCGACCCCCGCACCGCCGTCGACGAGAGCGCGCGGCTCTACGGCGCGCTGCCGTCGGGCTCGCTGCCGCGCTGCGTGTCGTCCGAGGGCGTCCACGACATGACCGGCAACGTCGACGAGTGGGTGGTCAACGAGGACGGGGTGCCGTTCAACTCGGCGCTGAAGGGGGGCTGGTGGGGGCCGATTCGCGCGCGGTGCCGACCGGCGACGACGGCTCACAACGAGGGCTTCATCTTCTACCAGATCGGCTTCCGCTGCTGCGCCGACCCGCAGTCGACGCAGCCGGACCGCTGAACGCTCAGGGCTGCTTCGGTGCGGCGGGCGCCGCGGCGGCGGCGGGGTTGCCGGCGCTGTCGACGGCGGGCGCGGCGGCCGCGGCGGGGGTCACGGCCTCGAGCGCGAGGTTGAGCCAGCGCTCGGGCATCGCGCCCATCCAGAGCACGAGCACGCCCGCGGCGAGGAGCGCGGAGACGACGTAGCCCGAGCGCATCGGCGCGGCGAGGGGCGCGCCGGGGGCCGGGTCGCGCATGTACATCCGCACCAGCACGCCGAGGTAGTAGTAGGCCGACACGGCGCTGTTGATCATCGCGATGACGGCGAGCGCGGTGTAGCCCGCGTCGAGCGTCGCGCGCACGACGTAGAACTTCGCGAAGAACCCGCCCGTCGGCGGCACGCCGGTGAGCGACAGGAGGAAGAACGTGAGCGCGAGGCCCGCGGCCGGGTGGCGGCGCGCGTAGCCCGCGAGGTCGTCGTAGGAGACGGCCTCGGCGCCGCGGCGGCCGGCGAGGATCAGCGCGCCGAGGGCGCCGATGTTCGAGGCGGTGTAGGCCGCGAGGTAGAAGAGCACCGAGGCGTAGGCGTTGGCCCCGGCGCCCTCGCGGGGCGCGGCGACGACGCCGAGGAGCACGTAGCCCGCGTGCGCGATGGAGCTGTACGCGAGCATGCGCTTGACGCTCGTCTGCGTGAGGGCGACGAGGTTGCCGACCGTCATCGTGGCGACGGCGACGTAGGCGAGCATCGCGGGCCAGCCGGCGGCCGAGCCCGCGCTGCCCGGGTCGCCGAAGACCGAGAGCATCACGCGGATGAGGGCGCCGAAGGCGGCGGCCTTCACCACCACGCTCATGTACGAGGTGGTGGAGGTGGGCGCGCCCTCGTAGGCGTCGGGCGTCCACATGTGGAAGGGCACGGCGCCGACCTTGAAGGCCATCGCGACGAGCACGAGGAGCATCGCGAGGACGGAGATCTTGGTCTTCGTCGCGGCGAGCGCGAGGGCCGCGTCGGACGCTCCCTCGGGGGCGCCGGCGCGGAGGCTCTGGGCGATGCCGGGGAAGTCGGTGTGCCCCGTGACGACGTAGAGCAGCGCGGCGCCCATCAGCAGGAGCGCGGCGGCGAAGGAGCCGAGGAGGAAGTACTTGAGCGCGGCCTCGGCGGAGCGGGCGTTGCCGCGGCGGAAGCCCGTCATCGCGTAGACGCCGAGCGACATGGTCTCGAGGCCCAGGAAGAGCATGAGCATGTCGTTGGCGCTCGAGAGCAGCATGGCGCCGGCGGACGAGAACGTGACGAGGGCGTAGTACTCGCCGCGGTCGATCTTGTGCTCGGCGAGGTAGCCGCCGGCGAGGAGCGACGCGAGGCCGCCGCCGAGGGCGATGGTGGCCTGGAGGAAGAGGGCGGGCTTGTCGATCGAGAGCCAGCCGTGGAGGTCGGCCTGGTCGGCGGGGATGCCGCGCTTCCAGAGGGCGAGGGCGAGGGCCGCCGCGACGAAGTGCAGGAGGGCCGTCGGCATCGCGAGGCCGCCCTCCTCCTCCTGGAAGGCGTCGATCATCATGATCACGAGCGCGCCGAGCGCGAGGACCAGGATCGGGGAGAGGAGCAGAAGGAGGTTCATGGTTCAGTGTCCCTGCGCGGTCGGGGGGGGCGGCGGCGGCGGGGTGACGGTGGAGGCGTCGAGCATGTAGGGGGCCTCGTCGCCGCGGTGGCTCATGAGCGCGTCCTTCTTGGCCGAGTACACGGCGAGGAACGACCGCACGCTCGGGTCGATCCGGTCGCGGAAGTACATCGGGAAGAGGCCGATGAGGAAGATGGCGGCGATCAGCGGGGCGAGGCCGGCCCACTCGCGGTCGTTGAGGTCGTCGAGGTGCTTGTTGCGGGGGTTGGTGCTCGGGCCGAAGAAGACCTTCTGCACCACGTCGAGCATGTACACCGCGCCGAGCACCACGCCGCTGACGGCGAGGAGCGCGAAGAGCGGGCCGATCTGCGAGTTGTCGCACATGCGGTCGGCGCCGGCGCCCTGGCAGTGGTGCGACCAGTTGAGGAGCTGCGACGCGAAGGTGCCCGTGATGATGAGGAACTCGCCGATGAACCCGTTGGTGCCCGGGAGCCCGATGGAGCTCATGGTGACCAGCACGAACACCGCGGCGTAGGCGGGCATCTGCTTCGCGAGGCCGCCGAACTCGGCCACGTCGCGGGTGTGGCGCCGGTCGTAGATGACGCCGACGAGGAGGAAGAGGGCGCCGGTGGAGACGCCGTGGTTGACCATCTGGAGCACGGCGCCCGACACGCCGGCCTCGGTGCGCGACGCGAGGCCGAGCATGACGAAGCCGAGGTGGCTCACCGACGAGTAAGCGATGAGCTTCTTGAAGTCGTACTGGCGCCACGCCGCGAAGGCCCCGAGCACGATGCCGAGGCAGGCGAGGAGGGCGATGGTGGGGCCGATCCAGTGCGCGGCGAGCGGGAAGAAGCCCATGCCGAAGCGCAGGAAGCCGTAGGTGCCGAGCTTCAGCATGATGGCGGCGAGGATCATGGAGCCGCCGGTGGGGGCCTCGGTGTGCGCGTCGGGGAGCCAGGTGTGGACGGGCCACATCGGGACCTTGATGGCGAACGCGAGGGCGAAGGCCGCGAACAGCAGCCGCTCGACGCCGATGGGGAAGCCGAGCCGCATGAGGTCGGCGTAGTCGAAGCTGTAGGCGCCGGTGAGGGCCTTGTGCTTCGCCACCATGTAGAGGATGGCGATGAGCATGAAGACCGAGCCGGCGAACGTGTAGAGGAAGAACTTCACCGCGGCGTAGACGCGGTTCTGCCCGCCGAAGACCCCGATGATGAGGAACATCGGGACGAGCATCAGCTCCCAGAACACGTAGAAGAGGAAGAGGTCGAGCGAGACGAAGGCCCCGATCATCGCCGACTCCAGGAGGAGCATCGCGGCGATGAACTCCTTCTGGCGGTTGCGGATCGCGCCGAACGACACGTACATCGTGAGCGGCGTGAGGAACGTCGTCAGGACGATGAGCCAGAGGGAGATCCCGTCGACGCCGAGGTGGTACCGGATGCCGAGGGACGGGATCCAGGCGACGTTCTCGACGTAGCGGAAGACGCGGCTCTCGACCGAGTGGGTGGCGCCGATGAGGAGCTGGAGCGACTGCCCGAAGACGAACAGGCCCGCGCCGACGCCGTAGGTGCGAAGGAGCTTGGGGGCCTGCCGCGGCAGGAAGAGCGCGAGGAGCCCGGCGACCGCGGGGAGCCAGACGAGGACCGAGAGGATGTGGCGTGGGGTGTTCACGGGGTCCTCGATCAGGGGGTGCCGGGCACGACGACGGTGGCGGCGCCGGGGACGACGAAGGAGCGGGTGCGGGCGGTGCGGCCGAAGGCGTTGCGGACCTCGAGCACGACGCAGCGCGGGGCGGAGACGGGCTCCTGGCGCCGCGCCTCCGCGGTGAAGGGCACCGCGAGCACGGGCGCCCCGGCGGCGTTGGCCGGCGGGTTGAGCGCGGCCTCGGCGGCGCGCGCGGGGCAGCGGGCGTCGAGGGTGTCGACGTCGCCCTCGCGATCGGGGTCGTAGAAGGCCCAGCGGTAGACGTAGCCGGGGCCGCCGCCGGCGACGAGGGTGGCGGTGCCGTTCTCGACGCGCTGCGAGATCTCCGCGGCGGGCATGGTGATCGCGAGGGCGAAGACCGCGAGGGCGCCGACGCCGATGAAGGCGCCGTACACCTGCACCGCGCCCGTCTGGAGCGGGCGGAGGAGGCGGCCGGCGAGCATCGCGATCCAGCCGACGAGGTTGACGATGAGGTCGATGAAGAAGCGGTCGAAGATGGCGACGACGTTGGCGAGGCCGCGGACGGGGCGGACGATGGCCCGGTCGTAGAGCTCGTCGACGCGCCACTTGTCGAACACGAGCTGGTAGAGCCCGGGGAGCGCCTCGGCTGCCTTGCGGGCGGGCTCGCCCTTCTCGGCGATGTAGACCCACCACGCGAGGCCCATGCCTGCGAGCCACGCGAAGACGCCGCCGACCATGGCGAGGTTCTCCTTGCCGTGGAGGGCGGTGACGGTGGCCTCGGGGAGGAGGCGGAAGCTGTCGGCGATGGCGTGCTCCTGGAAGGCCGGGAGGATGCCCTCGTGGTGCGTCCAGCCGTGCGGGAGGCCGAGCGGGCCGACGATGAGCGCGAAGGCCGCGAGCACGAGGAGCGGCGTCGTCATGAGCTTCATGTCGAGGCCGTGCTCGGAGGGCGGGCCGTGGCCGTGCCCGTGGTCGTCGTGGCCGTGCGCGCCCTCGCCGTGCTCGTGCTCCTCCGCAAGGAACTTCGGCTCGTCGCCGTCGAGGAAGGTGAGGATGAAGAGCCGGCACATGTAGAACGACGTGAGGGTCGCGGCGGCGACGCCCATCGCGTAGATGAGCTTGCCGAACCCGGGGGCCCAGCCGTGGGCGAAGGCGCGGAAGAGGATCTCGTCCTTCGAGAAGAAGCCCGAGGTGCCCGGCACGCCGATGATGCAGGCGGTGGCGACGGCGAAGGTGAGGGTCGTCGTCGGGAGGTACTTGCGCAGGCCGCCGAGCTTGCGGATGTCCTGGCGGTCGCCGCAGGCGTGCATGACGGCGCCGGCGCCGAGGAACATGCAGGCCTTGAAGAAGGCGTGGGTGAAGACGTGGAAGAAGCCGGCGGAGAAGGCGCCGACGCCGCAGCCGATGAACATGAACCCGAGCTGCGACACGGTGGAGTAGGCGAGCACCTTCTTCAACTCGACCTGGGTGACGGCGATGGTGGCGGCGAAGAGCGCGGTGAAGGCGCCGACGAGGGCCACGACGTTGAGCACCGAGGTGAAGCGCACGTAGAAGAACGACAGCCGGCAGAGCAGGTAGACGCCCGCGGTGACCATCGTGGCCGCGTGGATGAGCGCGGACACGGGCGTGGGGCCCGCCATCGCGTCGGGGAGCCAGACGTAGAGCGGGAACTGCGCGCTCTTGCCGCACGCGCCGATGAAGAGGAGCAGGGCCGCGAGGCCGCCGTAGGTGGGGTTGAGGCCCTCGAGCTTCGCGCCGAGCCACGCCCACTTGCCGAGGAGGGGGAGCGCGTCGAGGACGAAGCTGCCGAGGCCGGTGCGCTCGGAGAGGGCCATCCAGAAGGCGTCGCGCTGGGCGACGTGCTCGCGGAGGGCGTCGAAGTGGTAGGTGCCGCCCTTCCACGCGACGATGGACATGCCCATCAGGAGCGCGGCGTCGCCGATGCGGTTGACGATGAAGGCCTTGCGCCCGGCGAAGGCGTAGTCGCCGTTGGTGTACCAGAAGCCGATGAGCAGGTACGACGCGAGGCCGACGCCCTCCCACCCCAGGAAGAGCAGCACGAGGCTGTCGCCGAGGATGAGGTTGAGCATCGCGAAGATGAAGAGGTTGAGGTACGCGAAGAAGCGCCAGTACCCGCCGTCGTGGGACATGTACCCGGCGGAGTAGACGTGGATGAGGAGCCCGATGCCAGTGACCACCAGGAGCATCACGCCCGACAGGGGGTCGACCACGTAGCGCATCTGGATCATCTCGCCGGTGCTCGGCCCGGTGGGCGCGAGGAACCAGTCCCACGGGACCCACTCGACCTTGAGGCCGCCGAGAACCTGCTGGATGGAGGGGACCTTCATGACGAAGGTGAGGGCCTGGCCGGCGGCGTGCGCGCCCTCCGCGGCGCCCTCGGCGGGCTGCGCGTGCCCGGCCTTGAGGAGCGTGAGGAAGGTGAGGCACGAGAGGAGGAAGGACGCGGCGACCGCGCCGACGCCGGCGATGTAGACCGCCTGGCGGCCGAGCTTCCTGCCCCAGATGCCGTTGAAGATGGCGCCGAGGACGGGGAGCCAGACGATCCACCCGAGGAGGGAGTAGGCGTCGGGCGCGGCGTGGGTGAAGTTCCCGAAATTGATCTTCAGGCCGAGGACGGAGACCTCGTCGGCCATGGGGATCAGGAGGGAGAGGGGGTTCATGGGTGCCTTCAGCCTCGGAGCATGTCCGCCGCGTCGGTGCGAACGGTCTTGCGGAGCCGGTAGAACGACAGGACGATCGCGAGCCCGACGGCGGCCTCGGCCGCGGCGACGGCGATGACGAAGAACGAGAACACGTGGCCCGTCGGGGCGGCCGCGGTGACGGCGCCCTCGGCGTTGGCGGCGCCGGGCTGCCAGCGGTTGGCGGCGACGAGCATGAGGTTCACCGCGTTGAGCATGAGCTCGATGCTCATGAGGGCGATGAGCGCGTTGCGGCGGTAGAGGAAGCCCGCGGCGCCGACGGTGAAGATCGCCGCGGAGACGGCGAGGTAGTGGCCGAGGTGGAGGATCATCGCTCGTCTCCCTGGGCGTCGGCCTCGGCCTCGAGCTTCTGCTGCCGGGCGCGGTTGGTCTCGGTGGTCATCTTCACCTTGTGGTGGTGCGCGCGGGCGACGGCGAAGGCGCCGACGACGGCCGCGGTGAGCAGCACGGAGGCGACCTCGAAGGGGATCACGCCCTCGTTGAAGAGGTACTGCCCGACGTGGCGGAGCGTGCCGCCGTCGGGCGTGCGCGCGGGGCGGTCGGGCCGGAAGGCGAGGACGTTCATCGCGAGCATGGCGCCGAGGAGGGCGACCGAGCCGGCGCCGAGGGCGCGCGGGACGAGGCCGGTGTCGTCGTCGGCCGTCTCGGCGCCGGGGCCGAGGAGCATGATGACGAACACGAAGAGCACCACCACCGCGCCGATGTAGACGATGAGCTGCACGGCCACGAGGAAGTGGGCCGCGAGGGTGATGTAGAGCCCCGCGAGCGCCATGACGTGGACGAAGAGCCCGACGGCGTTGCGGATCGGGTTCTTGAAGGCCACCGTCGCGACCGCGCTCACCAGGGCGAGCGCGGAGAAGAACGCGAAGGCGACGAGCTCCTGGGTCGATGACGGGTTCACGCGTTCACCCCTCCCCACGAGGGCGCGGGCTTGCCGATGGCGGCCTCGAACTCGTGGCGGAACAGCTTGAGGATGCCGAGCATGGGCATCGCCGCGCCGTCGCCGAGCGCGCAGATGGTGTTGCCCATGATGTTGTTGGCGACGTCGAGGAGGGTGTCGAGGTCCTCCCGCGTCGCCTTCCCCTCGGCGAACTTCGTACAGAGCCGGGCCATCCACGCGCAGCCCTCGCGGCAGGGCGTGCACTGGCCGCAGGACTCGTGCGCGTAGAAGAGCATGAGGTTCTCCGCCGCGCGCACCATCGAGGTGGTCTCGTCCATCACGATCGCGCAGCACGTCCCGAGCATCGTGCCGAGCGCGCGCATCGTGTCGACGCCCATCGGCACGTCGAGGTGGCTCTTGCCGTGCCAGCGGTGGAGCGGGCTCTTCGGGTCGGGCGCGTGCACCACGTCCTGCTCGCGGAGCACCGGGGTGGAGCTCCCGCCGGGGATGACGGCCTTGAGCTTGCGGCCCTTGCGCACGCCGCCGCCGAGGTCTTCGATGAGCTCGCGGAGGGTGATGCCGACGGGGGCCTCGTACACGCCGGGCTTGTTGACGTGGCCCGACACCCCGTAGAGCCGCACGCCGCCGTCCTTCAGGTCGTGGAGGCGCGAGAGCTTCGAGAAGTTGTCGCCGCCCATCTCGATGATGGTGGGCACCGTCGCGAGCGTCTCGAGGTTGTTGACGATGGTCGGGCACCCGAACGCGCCGACCACCGCGGGGAACGGCGGCTTGAGCCGCGGCTCGCCGCGCAGGCCCTCGAGCGAGTTGAGCAGCGAGGTCTCCTCGCCGCAGATGTAGGCCCCGGCGCCCGGGTGGATCACGATGTCGAGCTTGAAGTCCTTCCCGAGGACCTTGTCGCCCAGGTAGCCCTTCGCGCGCGCCTCGCGGACGGCCTGCTGGAGGCGCCGGATCGCGAGCACCAGCTCGCAGCGCACGTAGCAGTAGACCGTGTGGACGTCGAGCGCGAGGGCCGAGATGATGAAGCCCTCGACGCAGCGGTGCGGGTCGAGCTCCATCAGCGTGCGGTCTTTGATGGTCCCGGGCTCGCCCTCGTCGGCGTTGACCGCGATGTAGTTGGGCTTGCCGGGCGTGGGCTTGAGGAAGCTCCACTTCATGCCCGCGGGGAAGCCCGCGCCGCCGCGGCCGCGGAGGTTGGCGGCCTTCACCTCGTCGACGATCTTCGCGGGCTCCATCGCGAGCGCCTTGCGCAGCGCCTGGTAGCCGCCGGAGCGCTCGTAGGCGTCGATCGTCCAGCTCTGGGCGGCGCCGTAGTTCTTCGTGAGGATGCGGGGGTTCTCGACTGCCATGGCGCCCTTCACTTCGCTCCGGGGTTGGCGTTGACGCCGACCGGCGAGAACGCGGCCTTCACCTTGTCGTCGCGGCGCTTGCGCGCGTCGTCGAGGATCGCGTCGAGCTGCTCGACGGTGAGGTTCTCGTGGTAGCGGTCGTTGAGCTGGATCATCGGGGCCGCCCCGCACGCCGCGAGGCACTCGGCCTTCAGCAGCGTGAACTCGCCGTCCTTGGTGGTCTCGCCGCAGTGGACGCCGAGCTTCTTCTCCAAGCTCTTGGTGATCTCGCGGGCGCCGGCGAGCTCGCAGGAGAGCGTGCGGCACACCCAGATCACGTTGCGCCCCACCTTCTTCTGCATGAACATGGTGTAGAACGTGACGACGCCCTGCACGTCCGCGGTGGACAGCGAGAGGGTCTTCGCCACGTAGGCGATCACGTCCTCGTTGATGTACCCGTGCTGCTCCTGGCAGAGGTGGAGGAGCGGGATGGTGAGCGCCTGCTTCGTCGGGTACCGCGGAAGCAGCTCGTCCAGAATGGCCTTGCGGTCGGAGGAGAGCTCGAACGCCATGGGGGGTATCACTGTCGCCTTCCGGCGCCGCGCCGCGCGACGCCTTCGCCTGGGATTCCCGCGCGAACGCACTGACTGCGTAGCCCACGGGCGGCGGGACCCTAGTCAGGACGGGCGGCGGGTGTCAACAACAGCCTTCCTGCGGCGCAGAACTTGCGAAGCGCCCCTCCCTGCGCACTCCCTGAAGGTCTCGCGCCGCCGCTGCATCTCACGGTCGAACGTGCTTCGGCCGTTGACAGCGAACGGAGGTTTCCCCCATGCAACACCGCCTGACGCCATCGGTCTCCTTCGCCCTGCTCGCCCTCTTCTCCGCCTGCGCGACCACCGCCCCGCCCACCCGGACCGCCACCCGGCGTAGGCGCCAACCCCCGCCCACCGCGGTGGCACAACCCGCCACGCCCGCGGCCTCCCCCGCCTTCCCCGAGCGCGCCCCCGAGCGGCGCCGCGACGCCGGCTCGATGGACGCCCGCACCGTGCCCGCCGCGGGCTCCTTCGGCTCGCCGGTGCTCTCGTCGGGCGGCGACGCGGGCTCGCTCACCGCGCGCTGGGCCCCCGCGGACGACCGCCCGCGCGTGCGGTGCGAAGGCTCCGGCCCCTCGGTCGTCCCCAGCACGCAGTCCCCCTACGAGCCGGGCAGCGCGACGATCGTCCGGTCGTTCCTCCCCTCGGAGCGGGGGGTGCTGACGTGCCGGCCGCCGACCGACCCGCGCGGCCGCCTCGCCGTCCACGCGCTCTTCAGCAGCAACGGAGCTCCCGCGGAGTTCTCCTTCCCGCCGGGCGTCTCGCGCGCGACCGCGATGTGCCTCGGCGCCGCCCTCTGCGCCGTGCGGATGCCCGCCTTCCGCGCCCCCAGCGCCTCGGTCGACTACGAGTTCCTCGTCGCCATTGCGCGCGACTGAGCGTCGCCCGTCGACACGCGCCGACCGACTGCGTTATCCCTTCGCCCACAAGACATGGAGATCTGGCAGAGGCTCCGGCACCTGGAGCTCGGGTGGACGGGCCTGGGGTTCATGGTCCTGTGCTGGGTCGGCGTGCTCTTCCTGCGCCGGCTCCTCCCCGATGACCGCCGCAAGCGCGGGCGCTTCAGCAGCTACGCGCTCGGCGTGGCGCCGCTCCTCCACCTCGTCGCGACGGGCTTCTCGCTCGCGGGCCTGGACGGCGTCGCGGGCGCGCTCCACCTCTGCAACCTCGCGCTGGTGACCACGGCCGCGGCGGGCGTCGCGGGGATGGTGCTCTTCGACATCGTGCTGGCGCGGACGCGCTTCGCCGTCCCCGACCTCATGCGCGACCTCACCCAGGTGGCCATCCTCGGGCTCATCGTGATGGCCGTCCTGCAGTCGGCCGGGGTGCCGCCGCTCTCGATCGCCGCCACGTCCACCGTCGCGACCGCCGTCCTCGGCCTCGCCATGCAGAACGCGCTCGCCAACGTCGGCGCGGGGGTGCTCTTCCAGGTCGACCAGTCGATCCGCATCGGCGACTGGATCCAGGTGGGCGGCCGCGCCGGGCGGGTGGAGTCGTTCTCGTGGCGCGCGACGGCGCTCCGCACGTCGTCGGGCGACCTCGCGTACGTGCCCAACGCGCAGCTCCTCGGCGCGGAGGTGCTCAACTGCTCGCGGCCCGAGCGCGCGCACCGGGTCTCCTCGCGCGTCTCCTTCCACCACCGTCACCCGCCGGGCGAGGTGGCGGCGCTCGTGGTCGAGACGGTGCGCGACGTCCCCGGCGTGCTGGCCGAGCCCGCCCCGACCTGCCTCGTCGACGCCTTCGACGGCGACGTCGCGTACGCGGTGAAGTACTGGATCGACGACATGAGCCGCGAGTCGGCGATCCACGGCGAGGTGCACACGCGGCTCTGGTACGCGGCCTCCCGCGCGGGCCTGGAGGGCCCCTGCCCCGCGCCGGCCGAGCCCTCCGACGCCGACCGGGCGGCGGCGCGCGCGGTGGTCGACGCGTCGAAGCTCTTCGGCGCGCTCTCCGAGGAGCGCCGCGACCAGCTCGCCTCAGCGATGCGCGCGCGGCCCTACGCCGACGGGGAGCGCGTGCTGCGCGAGGGGGAGGCGGGGAGCTCCATGTTCCTGGTGGCGAAGGGGGCGGTGCGGCTGGCGCGGGCGGGCGACGACGCGGCGCCGGACTTCTTCCCCGGCGACCACTTCGGCGAGATGTCGCTGCTCACGGGCGCGCCGCGCAGCGCGACGTGCCGCGCCGTGGGCGAGTGCGTCTGCTACGAGGTCGACGGCGCGGCCTTCCGCGCGGTGGTCGGGGCCGACCCGTCGCTCGCCGAGGCGGTGACCGAGGTGGTGTCGCAGCGCGTGAAGGAGGGCGAGGAGGCCCGCGAGCGCGCGTCTCAGCCGATCGGCGAGCGCCAGCAGGCCCTGTGGCTGAAGGTGAAGCGCTACTTCCGGCTGTAGGTCACCCCAGCGCCTTCGCCACCCGCGCGAGGCACGCGTCCGACGACGCCCGCGTCCCCATCGCGCCGCCGACGTCCTTCGTGCACTCCCGCGCCGCGAGGCTCTCGCGCACGGCGCCCTCGACCAGCGCGTCGAGCTCGGGGTGCCCGAGGTGGCGCATCATCAGCCCCACCGTCAGGAAGCTCGCGAAGGGGTTGGCGACGTCCTTCCCCGCGAGCGGCGGCGCGCTGCCGTGCACCGGCTCGAAGAGCGCGATGCGCCCCGGCGCGTGGACGCTGGCGCTCCCCGCGAGCCCGAGGCCGCCCTGGAGGGCCGCGCCGATGTCCGTCAGGATGTCGCCGAAGAGGTTGCAGGTCACGATCACCTGCATCTGCGACGGGTCTTGCACCATGTACATCGCGAGCGCGTCGACGTAGGCGTGCACGGCTTCGACGCCCGGGTACTCCTTCGCCACCTCGCGGAAGACGCGGAGCCACAGCTCGTGGGCGTGGCGCATCGCGTTGCTCTTGTCGGCCATGTGGACGCGCTTCAGCCCGTGGGACTTCGCGTGCTCGAAGGCCGCCCGGATGATGCGCTCGACGCCCTTGCGGGTGTTGACGTCCTCGTTGATCGCGATCTCGTCGGGGGTGCCGCGGCGCACCTGGCCGCCGACGTTGACGTAGAGCCCCTCGGTGTTCTCGCGGAAGATGACGAAGTCGATCTCCTTCGCGCCGAAGTGCTTGAGCGGCGAGAGGCGGTCGTCGAGGCACCGCACCGGCCGCACATTGGCGAACAGGTCGAGCCCGAAGCGGAACCCGAACAGGATGTCGATCGCGTGCTGGTTCGACGGCACGCGGGGGTCGCCCACCGCGCCCATCAAGATGGCCGAGCAGGTGCCGCGGATCTCGTCGAACACCGCCGGCGGCATCGTGGTGCCGTCGCGGAGGTAGCGCTCGGCGCCGAGGTCGAGCGGCCAGAGCTCGAGGCCGAGGCCCCGCCGCGAGGACAGGAGCTCGAGCAGCCGCGAGGCCTCCCGGATCACCTCCACGCCGATGCCGTCCCCGGGGATCACTGCGATGCGATGGGTCATTGATGCGCTCCCGGGGGCGCGTCTATCACGGGGCGGGTGTTCCGCGCACCGGAGAAGCGGTGGTAGCGTCCGCGGCACGATGGCCGACTCCCCCACCCACCTCAACGCCGCGGGCGAGGTCCACATGGTCGACGTCGGCGAGAAGCCCGTCACCGCCCGCCGCGCCGTCGCCCGCGCCCTCGTGCGCATGTCCCCTGACACGGCGCGTCGACTGCGCGAGCGCGACCACCGCAAGGGCGACGCCGAGGCCAGCGCCCGCGTCGCCGGGATCATGGCCGCCAAGCGCACCCCCGAGCTCATCCCGCTCTGCCACTCGGTCGCCCTCACCCGCGTCACCGTCGACCTCGCGTGGGACGAGGCCGGCGCCACCGTCACCGCCGCCGCCGAGTGCCGCGACCGAACCGGCGTCGAGATGGAGGCCATGACCGCCGCGAGCGTCGCCGCCCTCACGCTCTACGACATGGTGAAGGGCATGGAGCGCGGCGTCTCCATCGAGCGCGTCGAGCTCGTCGAGAAGTCCGGCGGCCGCACCGGGACCTGGACGCGGGAGGCCCCGTGAGCTTCACCGTCCGCGAGGTCCCGCTCGACGTGGCCGCGGCCGTCGCCGACGTGTCGCACCCGGGCGCCGGGGCGGTCGACGTCTTCCTCGGCCTCGTCCGCGACACCAACGACGGCCGCGCCGTCACCCGCCTCGAGTACGAGGCTTACGGGACGATGGCCGTCAAGGAGATGGAGCGCATCGGCGCCGAGCTCACCGCGCGCCTCCCGGGCGTCCGCCTCGCCGCGCAGCACCGCGTCGGGAGCCTCGCCGTGGGCGAGCTCGCGGTCGTGTGCGCCGCCAGCGCGCCGCACCGGGCCGAGGCCTTCGAAGCCTGCCGCGCCCTCATCGACGAGATCAAGGCCCGCGTCCCGGTGTGGAAGCGCGAGTGGGGCCCCGACGGGCCCTACTGGGTCCACTGGGAGGACGCCCGCTGCGCGCCCGACCACGGCGCCCACGAACACCGTCACCACCACGCTCACCACCACGACCACGGGGGGCGCGGCTGATGCGCGCGGCGCTCACCGACCGCAACTTCCGGCGCGTGGCGGTGCTCGCGGCCTTCGTCGCGATCCTCTACGCCTTCCGCCACCTCGCGGTGCTGCTCGTCTTCTTCGTCCTCTTCGAGCGGGCGCTCGGGACGGGGGCGCGCCTCCTCCGCGACCGCTTCCGGGTGCCGCTGATGGCGGGCGTCGCGCTCCAGATCGTCGCCGCCCTCGCGGCCCTCGCGGGCCTCGTCTACTTCGGGTGGACGCGCGTCGTCCCCGCCGTGCCGCAGCTCCGGGCCGACCTGGCCGGGCAGTTCGTCCACCTGCGCGAGTGGCTCCACGCGCGCGGCTTCGACCACATGGAGGCGCTCCAGACCGACTCGCTCCTCGAGAAGGGCCAGCACTACGCCGGCAGCGTGGTGGGCTTCCTCGGCTCGATCGGCAAGAGCGCGGTCTACGTGCTGCTCGGGCTCATCTTCGCGGTGGTGTTCCTGGCCGAGGGGGAGAAGCTCGAGGCGTGGCGCGAGTCGATGCCCGAGGACAGCGTCCCCCGCATCCTCCTGCGGTATTTCTCCTACCTCTGCGACGCGATCTCCATCACCGCGCAGCTCCAGGTGATCGTCGCGGTGGTCAACACCCTCATCACCCTGCCGGTGCTCCTGGTGATGGGGCTGCCGAGCGTCCCGGCGCTCATGGCCTTCCTCTTCTCGATGGGGCTCATCCCCGTGGTGGGCGGCATCGTGTCGGGCGCGGTGATGGGCACCCTCGCCTACGTCTACAAAGGGGTCGCGGGCGTGGCGACCTTCTTCGTCAGCACCTTTCTCCTCCACAAGGTGGAGTCGTACTACCTCACCCCGCGGCTGACGGCGCGCCACGTCGCGCTCCCGGGCTTCGTCATCATCACCTCGCTCGTCCTCTTCGAACACGCCTTCGGGCTGGTGGGGCTCTTCCTCTCCTTCCCCGCCCTCTACGTGGCCGCCCGCATCCGGGAGGGCTGGCGCGACGCCGAGCGCGAGCACCTCGACGAGCGCGACCTCACCGGGGCCATGCGAAAGACGTCGCCCTGACGTGTAAGCCCGTCCGTGGGGGCGCCGTTCTCCGCGCACCATGAACGCCCGCCACGCCCTCTTCGCCCTCTCCCTCGCCGCCTCCGCCACCGCCTGCGCCAGCGCCCAGCGCCGCGGCCCCGCGCCCGACCTCGTCGCCCTCGACGCCGCCCTGGCCAACCGCTTCGTCCCCGCCACCGAGCAGAGCGACGTGGTCGCCCGCATCCGCGTCCGCGTCCCCGAGACCGCCGCCCTCCGCCGCCCGCCGATCAACCTCTCGCTCGTCGTCGACACCTCGGGCTCGATGGAGGGGCGCGCCATCGACGACGCCCGCAACGCCGGCGTCGCCCTGCTCGACAGCCTGCGCGACGGCGACCGCCTCGCCGTCGTCACCTTCGACTCCCGCGCGGCCGTGCTCATCCCCTCCACCGTGCTCGACGGCGACAGCCGCGCCGAGGCCCGCCGCCGCCTCCTCGACCTCCGCGCCCAGGGGACCACCGCGATGGCCGAGGGCCTCCGCCTCGGCGTGCTCGAGGCGATGGGCCACCACGACCCGTCGGGCATCAACCGCGTCGTCCTCCTCGGCGACGGCGTGCCCAACGACCGCACCGGCATCGAGGAGCTCGCGTCGAGCACCGGCGCGCGCGGCGTGTCGATCACCGCCCTCGGGCTCGGCCTCGACTACGACGAGAGCCTGATGGGCGCGATCGCGCAGCGCTCGGGGGGCCACTTCCACTACGTCGCCGACTCGGCGCAGGTGGCGCAGGTGTTCCGCGACGAGGTGCTGCGGATGGAGCGCGTGGTGGGGCGCAACGCGGTGGCCGTCCTCACGCCGGGCCCGGGCGTCGAGGTGCAGGGCGTCCTCGGGCTCGACGCGACCCGCACCGACCAGGGCTTCACCCTCGCGCTCGGCGACGTGACCGAGGGGAGCACGCGCGACGTGATCGTCCGCCTCCGCGCCCCGTCGCGCCGCGCGGGCGCCTCGGTGGAGCTCCTCGACGTCGCGCTGAGCTACGACGACGCCGTCCAGGGCGCGGGCCGCGTCGAGCGCCGCACCTTCCTCGGGGCGCGCGCCTCCGCCGACGCCGCCGAGCGCGAGTCGGGCCGCGACGGCGAGGTCGAGCGCACCGCCGCGCGCGTCCAGCTCGCCGCCGGCACCCTCGCGGCCATCCGCGACGCCCGCACCGGCAACGTCGCGCAGGCCCAGGCCAACCTCGACGCCCTCCTCGACGCCGCGATGCAGCGCGCCCGCCGCGACCGCGACGGCGAGCTCGAGCGCCGCGTGTCGAGCCTCCGCGCGCTCCGCCCCGCCCTCGCCAGCGTCGCGCCCGCCGCCCAGGTGGTCGAGGCCGCCCCCGCCAGCGCCGTGCGCGAGGCCCACGACGAGGCGATGAGCGTGCTCGAGGGCGACTGAGCGTGACGGCCCCGTGACGTCCCCGCGCCGGGGGCGACGTCACCCGGCCCCGCGTGGTAGGCGTCGCCCGCCATGACCGACGCCGCCCCCTCCCCCGTCAAGCCCCGCCTCCGGGGCGTCTCGCACCAGTTCGCCTGCGTCGTCGCCGCGCTCCTCGGGTTCTCCCTCATGGCCGCGGTGCCCGCGGGCGAGGTCCGTCGCGCGGTGCTCATCTACACCCTCTCGCTCGCGACGCTCTTCGGCGTGAGCGCCGCCTACCACCGCCCCACCTGGCAGCCACGCGCGCGGCAGTGGATGCGCCGCCTCGACCACGCCGCCATCTTCGTCCTCATCGCGGGGACGTACACCCCGCTCTGCCTCGGGCTCCCGCTCGCGGAGGCCTCGACGCTGCGCGCGTTCGTGTGGACGGGGGCGCTGCTCGGCGTGCTCCAGTCGATGCTCTGGGTCACCGCGCCGAAGCCGCTGATCGCCGTGCTCTACGTCGCCCTCGGGTGGAGCATCGCGCCCTACGTCACCACGGTGTACCGCTCGGTCGGGGCCGCGCCGCTCGCGCTCATCCTCGTGGGCGGCGTGGTGTACTCGGCCGGCGCGGTGGTCTACGCGAAGAAGCGCCCCGACCCCGTCCCCGCGGTGTTCGGGTACCACGAGGTGTTCCACGCGCTGGTGATCGTGGCGGCGGTGCTGCACTTCGCGGCCGTGGCGCTGATCGCGCTCGGCGCCCGCCGCTGATGGTTGCGAGCCGGAGCCACGACCTGCTGACCCGCCGCGCTACCCCCGCGCCGCGAGCGCGTCGTACACCGCGCACGTCCGCGCCACCATCCGCTCGAGCGTGAACGACTCCAGCACCTTCGCGCGCCCCCTACGCCCCATCGCGCGCCGCGCCTCCTCGCCCGCCTCCGCCAACCGCGCGAGCCCCGCGGCGATCGCCTCGGGCTCCGTCCCCGCGAGCACCACGCCGTGGTCGCCGTCGCGCACGATCGCATCACGGTTGGCCGGCGGCGACACGGCCGCGGGCGTCCCGCAGGCGAGCGCCTCCAGCACCACGTTGGGCATCCCCTCGAAGTGCGAGGGGAGCAGCGCCGCGTCGGCCGCCGCCAGCACCTCGGGCATCGCGTCCGTCGCGCCGAAGAGCCGGACCGCGTCGCCCGCGTCGGCCTCGCGCACGGCCGCGTGGAGCTGATCCGCGAGCGGCCCCGGGTCGACGCGGCCCACCAGCCAGAGCGACAGCGCATCAGGGAGTCGACCCGCGCGCTTCAAGAGCCCCATGGCGCGCACCGCGCCGAGCTGGTTCTTCTCCGTCGAGAGGCGCGCGGGGAGGACCACCGTGACGCCGCGCATCCCGAGGCGCTCGCGGGCCGTCGTGCGAGCCTCGCCGTCGAGCGGGGCGAAGCGCGCGTGGTCGACGCCGTTCTCGATGACGTCGATGCGGTCGCGCGGGATGCCGGCGCGCTCGACGAGCACCTCGCGCGTGCCGACCGAGTTGGCCACGATCGCGTCGGTGAGGCGCCACGTCAGCGCCTCGTTGCGCAGGTCGCGCGGGTAGGGGATGCCCGCCCGCACCGCGGAGAGGTGGCGGCCGACGCCCGTCATCCGCACCGCGAGGCGGCCGTAGAGGTTGAGCATCCCGCCGAAGGTGTGCGTCACCGCGGGCCGCTCGCGCAGGAGGATTCGCGCGAGGCGCGCGAGGGTGAGCGGCGTCGACCCGCCGGCCGAGCGCAGGTCGAAGACGCGGTCGGGCGCGAGGGCCACGCCGAACTCGTCGGTCGGGTCGCAGAGCGCGAGCAACGGCTCGTAGCGGGCCCGGTCGAGGCGCGCGACGAGCTCGACGAGCTGGCGCTCGGCGCCGCCGCGGTGGAGCGAGGAGATGGCGAGGAGGACCTTCATGCTCCGGCGCTTGCCGCGGGCTCGCCGGCGGCCCAAGGTCTACGACGGCTGCGACATGGACGACAAGATCCGAAGGATGGTCGGCGAGCTCAACCGCCAAGGCGTCAAGAGCGAGTACCTCGACCGGCTCACCGAGCGCGTCAACTCCCTGGGCAACGCCGAGCTCTCCATGGCGGCGCTCGAGGTCGAGCTGCGGCAGGAGGTGTCGCAGTCCCTCGGGCGCGCCGAGGACCGCATCAACCACGCGCTCCTCGCGCTCGAGCTCGCCGGCCGCAAGGCCGACGCCGCGCCGCCGGGGGCCGCGCGCGAGGCGCTCGTCGCGGACTTCAACGCGCTCCGCGCCGAGGCGCTGCGGCGCCGCGAGTACCTGCTCATCCAGCGCGAGGCGCTCGGCTTCCGCGGCAACGACGCGCTCGAGCGGCTCTACCCCGTGCCCCGCGCACGGTGAAGACACGTCGCCCTTGACCGGGGCGGCGGCGGTTCGTCATGCTGCACGCCCCGGAGGGGACGCACGCGCGTCCGACGGGAGACTGAGGCAACCGACCCCGTGGGCACCGACGCACTCTCCGCGCACCTCGACCGGGCCTGGGAGCTCCTCTCGCAGGGCGACCTGCGGGGCGCCCGCGCCAGCGCCCGCCGCGCGCTCCAGCTCGAGGGCGACTCGCCCGAGGCGCACAACCTCCTCGGCCAGGTGGCCGCGCAGGAGGGCGAGGTCGACGACGCGATGGAGCACTACCGCACCGCGATGGCGCTCGACGACGGCTACGTCGACCCCTTCCTCAACGCCGCCGAGCTGATGCTCCACCCCCTCCACGATTTCGACGGCGCCATCGAGCTCTGCGACGAGGTGCTGGAGTTCGTCGAGGGGGGCGAGGAGGTGGTCGACGCGATGCTCTTGAAGTTCGACGCACTGCTCGGCAAGGGCGAGGCGGACGACGCGCGGCGCCTGCTCGACGCGCTCCCCGAGGGGCCCTACGAGCAGCCGGGGCAGTCCTTCCTCGTCGGCCGCGCCTTCTTCGAAGCGGGCGCGGCCGAGCGGGCCGAGCCGCACCTCCTCGACGCGATGCGCGCCGAGCCCGACAGCCCCGATCCCCGGTACTACCTCGCCCTCGTGTGCGACGCGCGCGGCGACTGGCGCGCCTCCACCGAGCACATGCTCGCCTGCCGCTCGCTCGAGCGTGAGCTCCCCGCGCCCCCCTGGGCCCTGCCGCGCGGGGCCTTCGAGCGGGCCGTCGCGCGCGCCCTCCAGGGCCTCGCCCCGGAGCTCGCCGCGCCCCTCGACGGCGCGATCGTGGTGGTCGACGACGCGCCCGGCGTGGAGGCCGTGGTCGACGGGGTCGACCCGCGCGCGCCCGCGCTGGTGGAGGGCGTGGGCGACGACGCGCAGCCGGGGCGGCCGGGCCGGGTGTTTGTCTACCAGCGCAACGTCGAGCGCAACTGCGGCGGGGTGGAAGACCTCGACGACGAGCTCGCCCACACGCTCACGGAAGAGGTGAAGGCCGCGACGACGCGCGCGATCACCCCGCGCCCGCCCCCGGAGCCCCGGCGGCCGCAGCCCGCGCAGCCCGCCCGCCCCGCCGCCCCGGCGGAGGCGCGCGACAAGGACCGCGAGCGCGCGGCCGACGACGACCGCGCCCCGCGCCCGCGCAACAAGAAGAGCAACTGACCGCTACCAGTCGTCGTGCGGGCGGATGCACTCGGTGAGCGAGCCCGCGCGGCCGCACCGGGCGAAGGAGCACGCGCGCCCGTCGCCGCCGACGGTGACCACGCCGACGCGCCAGAGGGGGTTGCTCGACGCGCCGCCGCTCGCGCCCGAGAGGGTCACCCGCTCGCTCTCGAACACCAGCACGCCGCCGCAGTACACGCGAACCACCGTGCCGGTCGGCTCGCTGCCGCTGTAGTAGTGGACACCGACGGCGAACTGCGTCCCCGCGGCGGCGCGCGTGACGTTGATGTTCTCGGGGCCGGGGAGGTCGCTGGTGTGGTCGACGTCGAGCTGCGGGTTGTTGAGGTCGCCGTCGGGCGGCCACTGCAGCACGCCGCTCGGGCAGAGCATCCCCACCGCGCGGTCGCAGCGGCAGTTGCCATAGTAGCAGTCGGAGCTGTCGGGCGCGCTGGAGGCCCAGTGCCCGCCCGAGCGCGCGAGGTCGGCGAGGTGGAGGTCGATGTCGATGCCGCCGCCCTGCTCGTTGCACGAGCGGCACGAGCGGTCGAGGTTCCACACCAGCTCGACGCGGACGGCCTCGTCGCCGCGGGAGAAGGCCCGCGTGGTGCACGACGCGCTGTTGCCGCGGCTGTTGGAGGCCGTGAGCCGCCACACCCAGTCGCCCGCGACGTCGAAGGTGAAGCCCGCGGTGGGCGTGTTGGGCGTGGTGAGCTCCGCGGTGCTGGTGGTCGGGCGGCGCTCGGTGGTCCAGCGGTAGGTGAGCGGCAGGCCGAGGCGCGACATCGCGCGGCCCGGCAGCGAGACCGAGCCGAAGGGGACGGAGGTCACGTCGGGGGGGCAGGTCACGAGGACGTCGGGGTCGACGTGGACGTTGGCCGTGCAGCTCCGGGTGAGGCCCGCGTCGTCGCGCGCGGTGAGCTCCACGGTGTAGTCGCCGAGCGCGTCGCACACGAGCCGCGTGGTGAGCGCCCCGGAGGGGGGCGTGGGGTTCGAAGCGCTCCCCGCGGGGCGGCGGGTGACGGCCCAGCGGAGCGCGAGCGTTCGCCCGAGGCGCGAGGTCGCGCGGCCGACGAGCTCGGCGACGTCGGACTGGTAGCGCGACTGGTCAGCCGGACACACGAGGTCGATCGCCGGGTCGGCCTCCACCGCGGTGGTGCACGAATCACTGCGCCCCGCCGCGTCGCTGACGGTGAGCCGCAGGCGCCACGTCCCCGCGAGCGGGAGGGCCATCGCGGTCACCGCCGACGTCGGGCTCGCGAGGGGCGGCTCCGCGGTGGGCCCGGGCTGCGCTTCGAGCGTCCAGCGGAAGGTGAGTGGCTGCCCGAGCGAGTGCGTCCCGCCGCCGCGCAGGGTGACCGTCTGCGTCTCCACCGCGCGCTGCGAGGCCGGGCACACCGCGGTCACGCGGACGGGCACGTCGGGCGGGAGGTCGGGCGCGACGTCGCGCGGCAGGTCGACGGGGAGGTCGCGCGGGAGATCAACGGGGAGGTCGAGCGGCAGATCGGGGGGCAGGTCGCGTGGGGGCGGCAGGTCGGGCGACGGCGGGAGGTCGTCGGCGAGGTCGGTGGGCGCCGCGGCGTCGCGCGGGTCGTGGAGGGCCGAGCGGGCGCCGCACGCGGAGAGCGCGGCCGCGAGGGCGAAGGGGCGAAGCAGGCGCATGGCGGGGCGACGGTACCACCGCCGGGCGCGGGATGGGGGCGAGGGTGGTGGCCATGCGGCGCGGGCGGGCGTGATACCCTCGACTCGCATGCAGGACGCCTCGCCGACGCCGAACCGCTTCGTCGCCAGGGCCCCCGGGCTCTCGGCGAGCGCGCTCGCGTCACGGCTCCGTGGCGTCGGACCGGTGGAGACCTTCGAGGAAGGCGACGCGGTGATCGTCGACCTCCCCGATGCGCCGGGCGGCGCCCGAGCGGGCTGGGAGCGCCTGCGCGCGACCTTCGGCGACGCGGTGGAGTTCCTGCCGATCCTGCGCGGGGCGAGCGACGGCGAGTCGACGGTCCCGACCGGGCAGGTCACCGTGCGCTTCCGGTCGGTGCCCACCGCGGAGGCCGTGCGCGCGTTGCTCCACGAGTCCCCCGGAGAGACGACGGGCTATCGCGAGGTGACGATCCTCGTCCGGGGCACTGACGCCGCGGAGTGGCTCGCCGCGGAGACCGGCGTGCACCGCCTCTCGTGAGAATCTCCCCGTTCGCGGACCCGCCGCGCGCGTCGCGCCACGGCCCTCGCGGTCGTCGAGGTGACGGCCGACCCCGGTGGCGACGTGGCCGCCGCTCTGCGCGAGGGCGACCTCGACTACGAGCTTCCGAAGCAACGCGCGGGGGCGTGAGGGCCTGACCTGCGGGTGCGTGTCACCCACACCACGACGGGGATCTCCGCGGTCGCGCGCGGGGGCCTTCGACGAGAGCCTCCGGCTCGCGGCGCGTGTCGTCGCGGTGAAGTGCGAGCGCGTCGGAAGTCCGCGGGCTCGGAGGCCCGCAGGCGATCGTCCGTCGCTACTCGTTTCGGTCCACGGAGCAGCGTGTGCACGACGTCGGAGCCGGTACGTGACGGACGCGGGGAGGGCGTTGCTGGACGGCGACCTGGACGCGCTGCTCGGCGTCACGGCGCGCGGCGCTGGAGTTGTAGGGCCGGGAACGTCCGAAGCGCTTCAGCGCGCGTCGGGAGGCCGACGGGTTCGTCGTGCTCGGGGGTCGCGAGCGTCGGAGGATGAACGCCCCTCGGCGGCGGAGCGGCACCGCCGTCCTGACGCTGCGGGAGCAGTGCGCGACATCGAGGGTGGGTGAGCAAACCCGTGCGCGTTCCAGCGACGCGCCGCAACACGAAATCCGTGCACGTTCGGCGCGTGCCAATACCCGAGCCGTCATCGCCCGGCGCGCTCCCGCACCTCCCGCCGCGCCTCTACCGCCCACTCCCCTGACCCATTCACCGACCACGCCCCTCCCCCCGCCATGGCCTGCAGCCGCTCGCGAGCGCGCGCTGCCATCCCCCCACCATGCCCCGCCCCGCCCGCAAGCGCCCCCGCGCCATCCCCCCATCATGCCGCAGCCGCTCGCGAGCGCCTCGCCGCCATCCCCCCACCATGGCCCGCGCCCGCTCGCGACCGCCTCGCCGCCATCCCCACCCCCTCGGCCCCCGCTTCGAACCGCCCGTGCCCCCGGTGGGGTCTCCCTCGCCCGCGCTCCGCTCCTCATCCGCGCCCGGTTGCTCCCCCGTGCCGCCGACCTTCTGCGCGCCCGTACGCGCCTGCACACCCCCGCGTCGACCGGTCGCGCCCCGCACGTCGCCGTCCCCGCTGCCCACCGCATCCCCGCGGCCCGCCCGCGCTTTTGTGCACCGCAGCAAATCCCGCCTTGACTTTGCCCGCCGCGTCCCGATGATCCGCGCCACGCCCCCGCCGCGGCACCCCCGACGCCGCCTCACCCCGGGGACGAGGAGATCCGCCATGACGAGCCGTGAGGTGTTCATCTGCAGCGCCGTGCGCACGCCCATCGGGGCCTTCCAGGGCGCGCTGGCCGACGTGACCGCGCCGCGCCTCGGCGCCGTCGCCATCAAGGCCGCGCTCGAGCGCGCGAAGGTGGCCGCGGCCGAGGTGGGCGAGGTCTACATGGGCAACGTGCTCACCGCGGGCGAGGGCCAGGCCCCGGCGCGGCAGGCGTCGCTCTACGCCGAGATCCCCAACACCGTGCCCTGCACCACCGTGGGCAAGGTGTGCGGCTCGGGGCTCATGTCCGTGGTGCTCGGCGCCAAGAGCATCCTCCTGGGCGACGCCGAGGTGGTGGTCGCCGGCGGCATGGAGAGCATGTCGAACGTCCCCTACTACCTCCCCACCGCCCGCAAGGGGATGCGCATGGGCAACCAGACCGTCGTCGACGGCATGGTGCACGACGGCCTCTGGGACCCGTACAAGAACTTCCACATGGGCAACGCGGGCGAGATCTGCGCGAAGGAGCGCAACATCTCCCGCGACGCGCAGGACGCCTTCGCGAAGGAGAGCTACCGCCGCGCCCTGGCCGCGCAGCGCGAGGGCCTCTTCGCGGCGGAGACGGTCAACGTCACGGTGCCCGGCCGCAAGGGCGACGTGGTGGTGTCGGTCGACGAGGAGCCCGGCCGCGGCGACCCCGACAAGATGTCGTCGCTCAAGCCCGCGTTCGACAAGGCGGGCACCATCACCGCCGCCAACGCGAGCAAGATCAACGACGGCGCCGCGGCCCTCGTGCTCGCCTCGGGCGACGCGGTGAAGCGCCTCGGCCTCACCCCCCTCGCGCGCGTCGCGGGCTACGGCGGTGCCGCGCAGGCGCCCGAGTGGTTCACCACCGCGCCGGCCAAGGCGATCGACGTGACGCTGAAGAAGCTCGGGCTCTCCGTCGGCGACGTCGACCTCTTCGAAGTGAACGAGGCCTTCGCCGTCGTCGCGCTCGCCGTCGGCCAGGAGGCCGGCCTCGACCTCGCGAAGGTCAACGTCAACGGCGGCGCCGTCGCCCTCGGCCACCCGATCGGCGCGTCGGGCGCGCGCATCCTCGCCACCCTCGTCCACGCGATGGCCGCCCGCGGCGCGAAGCGCGGCCTCGCCACCCTCTGCATCGGCGGCGGCGAGGCGGTGGCCGTCGTCGTCGAGCGCTGACCCGGCGCGTCGCCCCCTTCGCACCCCCAAAGAGGCCAAGACCGCATCGTACGCGGCCCCCGCCGGCTGTCTCACTTCGTACGGGCGCCCGCGGAGCGCGCTTGACCGCACGCCGCGCGGCGGCGTTTCATCGCGGCCATGCGCACCGTCGCCCTCTCGCTCGCCTTCGCCTGCCTCCCCTCCCTCGCCGCCGCGCAGCAGTGGCCGACGGTGTCGGGCCAGATCACCGTCCAGACCGCGCCCCCGCCGCCCCCGCCGCAGCAGATGGTGGTGCAGGCCCCGCAGCAGCCGCAGCCGGTGTACGTCCAGGCGCCGCCTCCCCCGCCGCCGGCCTACGCGCCCGTCCCGATGATGCAGCCGCGGCTCAACTACAACATGGTGTACGGCCCCGAGCCGACCACCACGGGCGCGCGCGTCCAGCTCGTCGTCGGGCAGGCGGTCAACGGCATGGCGATCGGCCTCACGCTCGCGGGCCTCGCCGACGCGCGCTCGTCGGCCATCTACTCGGGCGCGATGCTCCTCGGCGGCGGCGTCGGCGCGGTCGGCGCGCTGCTGGCGAGCCGCGACGGCGTCACCCCGGGCCAGGCCGCGGCGGTCAACTACGGCTCCATCTTCGGCGGCCTCGGGTCGATGTTCATGGCGTTCGGTCTCTCCAACAGCAGCCTCAGCGAGCGCGCCGTGTTCGGCATCGTCGCGGGCGGGCTCGCGGTCGGCACCGGCGCGGGCATCGCGTGGGCGGCCCAGACCCCCCTCGGCGGCCGCGTCGAGTTCGCCTCCTCCATGGGCCTCTGGAGCGCCTTCCTCGGCGCCCACCTCTACCTCGCGACGCGCGGCTACGGCACCTTCGACAGCCGGGCGAGCGACGGGCTCTCCGTCCTGGGCTGGTCGTCGCTGGGCTTCATGGCCGCGGGCCTCACCGCCGGCGTGCTGCTCGCCCCGCAGGTCCCCGTGAGCGCCGCGCGCATGCGCTGGATCAACCTCTCGGCCGCCGGCGGCTACGCGGTCATCGGGCTCTCCTCGCTCCTGCTCGCGGCCGACGGCACGGGCGAGGACGCGCTGATGGCGTACTCCATCGGCTCGATGGTCGGCGTCACCGGCGGCGCCCTCCTCGGCTACTTCCTCACGACGAACACCGACTCCTACTGGGAGCGCATGCACGAGGGCTCCGCCAGCCGCCGCGGCCCCACGCTCGGCTTCTCCCCGGGCTCGGCGGGCGCGCCCCTCGGCGGCACCTTCGCCGGCACCTTCTAAGCATCCCGTCGCCGTGCGACGCACGCCCGCCGCCGTCGCCCTCCTCGCGCTCGCCTGCCGCCGCGACCCGTCGCCGCGCCCGCTCCGCCCGCGCGCGGTGCTCCCGCCCGAGACGCCCGCGGTCATCGCGCAGCCCGAGCCCACCGCGCTCATGCGCATCCCCGGCCACGCGCCGGGCGACGCCGGCGTGCCCCCCGCGCCCTCGCCGAGCGACGGCCCGCTCCTCGGGTGGGACCTCGCCCCCTTCGACGACGGCTTCGGCCGCGACGACGTCGCGTGGCTGGTCCTCACCGAGCGCTCCCCCGGCGGCGGCCGTCGCGACCTCGTCAACGTCGGCGCGCGCGGGGGGTGCCGCGAGGTCGCGCCGCCGATGCTGCGCGGGGCGGGCGACGCGGGGCTCGTCAGCGCCGTCCGGAGCGTGCGCTGCGAGGAGCCCGAGCCGGTGGAGTTTCACCTCGTCCGGTCGCCGCAGGGGGGCTGGTCGGTGGCCCGCGCGGGCTGCGCCCACCCGTCGCGCGCGTGCGGCCGCGGGCGCGCCCCGGACGAGGTCGTGGGCGCCACCGCCGTGCCCAGCGAGGGCCTCACCGCCCGCCTCGCCGGCCCGCTCGAACGCCGCGCCGAGGGCCCTCCCCTCCCCGCCGCGGAGGCGACGCGGCCCGCGCGCGCGGTCGTCGTCCGGCTCACCGAGACCGACGCGGTCGACGACGCCACCGGCCTCGCCGCGCGCGGCCTCACGCTCTTCGCCTCGGGCCAGCGCGTCGACTTCGGCGCCGTCACGGGCTGCCATCCACCGACCGCGTCCGAGCGCCGCGCGTTCGCCTTCCCCGCCCGCGCGCTCGCGGCCTTGGTGTGCGGGACGCCCGACGAGGGGGAGCGCCCCGTCGCCGTCACCCGCGCGGGCGACGTGCTCGCCGTCTGGACGCGCGCCCCCGAGGGCGGCGGCGCGGTGGTCACGCGGCGCGTGGGGCTGGTGCCCGGCAGCACCGTCGCGGTCGCGCCGTAGGACTACAGGAGGGCGCGGCGCATGCCGTTGAAGGGAGGTACTGGCCGGGCCGCGACGCCCGCCCCGAGGCACCACCGATGGCACAGCAATCCCGCAGGCCGCTGCCCCCGAGGCGCTCGCTCCCGCCCCTCACCTTCGACGACCCCGAGCTCGACTCGCTCATCGCCAACGACAACCACCCGACCGAGCCGCCGCCCGAGCCGCGCAGCTCGCTCTCGGGGCTCACCTTCGGCTCCGTCCCGCCGCCGCAGCCGGCCAGGGCGCGCGCCTCCGTCGCGAACGCGCCGCGCCCCTCCGTCGCGAACGCACCGCGCGCCTCCATCGCGAGCGCGCAGCGGCAGTCGCTCGCCAACGCCCCCACGCAGCACGCGCTCCGGCCCGTTGCCCCGCCCGCCCCCAACGCCGGCGTCGAGGCGATCCTCGGCGCGCTCCCGTCGATCCCGCCGGAGCCCGCCGTCGACCCGTCGTTCGCGCCGGCGAAGGACCCGTCGTTCGCCTCCGCACCGCCCGCCCCGCCCGCACCGCCGCCGGCCCCCGCCGCGCCGCCCGTGGTCTCGTGGCGCGAGGCCGCCACCGCCCGCCTCGACGGCCTCGTCGACGCCGCGGTCGAGCGCCTGCCCGACTGGCCGAGCGCGCTCGAAGACGTCCCCGCGACGGTCGCGGTCGCGGTCGCGCTCGTGGCGTTCTTCTTCCAGCTCGGCGCGGGGGTCCGCTGGATCCGCGGCTTCGTCCGCCTGCTCGCCGCGCTCAGCGGCTGACGAGCGCCGCGTCCACCGCGCGCCGGATCGCCGCGCGCGTCGCCTCCGACACCACCGGCTTCGCCTGCTGCTGGCAGGCCCAGAGCGTCCGCTTGAGCGCCTCGCACGCGGCGCCGCACGCGGGGCAGCCCTCCAGGTGGCGCTCCATCGCGGCGCAGTCGGCCGACGACAGGTCGCCCTCGAGGCGCTGCGACCAGAGCGCGAGCACGTCGGGGCAGCGCGCGGGCGCGGTCGACGCGGGGCCCTCCAGCACGGGCCGAAGGGCCTCGCGCAGGGCGGCTCGCGCGCGGTGGAGCCGGCTCTTGAGCGCGTCGACCGACACCCCGATCGCGGCCGCGGCCTCGGGCGCGGTGAGCCCCTCGATGTCGCGCAGGAGGATCACCTCGCGGTGCTCGTCGCTGAGGGACCCGAGGGCGCGGGTGAGCGCGTCGGAGAGCTCGGTGTCGGCGGCGCGCGACTCGGGGTCGGGCGCGACGTCGGGCAGCGCCGCCACGGCCTCGTCGCCGTCGTGGGGCTTGTTCTTGAGGCCGCGGTGGCGGCGCGAGCACGCGCTGCGGGTGAGGGCGAAGACCCAGCTCGTCAGCGCCGAGCGGCCCTCGAAGCGGTCGAGGTGCGTCAGGATCGAGAGCAGCGTCTCCTGCAGCACGTCGTCGACGTCGCCCCCCGGGCACACCCGCCGCACGAAGCGCTCCACCGTCGGCGTCACGGCCGTGAGGAGCGCCTCCATCGCCTCCGCGTCGCCCCGCCGGGCCTGCTCGATCGTCGACTCGTCCATCGCCTCGCCTCCCTACCGCAACGCCGCCGCCGCCGCCACCGCGAGCGCCACCGCCACCGCGAGCGCCGCCGCCCACGCGAACGCCCGCCCCCCGCTGCGCCGCGCGGGCGCGGCCTGCAGCGGCTCGTACCGCATCGGGACGCTGTCGCGAGGCCGCGGCGGGTCGGAGCCGCGCGGCGCTTCAGGGGACGCGTCGGAGGGTGGCGCCTGGGACGCCTCGGGCCGCGGGTCGAGCGTGGTCTCGGCGGACGTCTCGGGCGCGCTCACGGGCGCGGGCTCCACCACGGTGCGGGCGCCGGCGTCGAGGGGGTCGTCCTCCTCCGCGAGCTCCACCCGCGCCGCGGCGAAGAGGTCGGCCAGCGCCGGCGGCGGGTCGACGTCGCGCACGGTGGCGCGCAGGGCCTCGACGTCGACGGCCCGCGTCACGCGGTCGGCGGCGTGGACGGCGCGGCGCGCCTCGAGCCGGGGCTCGGTGGTCGACTCCGCGCGCGACGACGGCGCGGCCTCCTGCACCACGGTGCGCGAGCCCTCCTCGCGGTCGAGGGGGACGGTGGCCGAGAGGCCCGTGAGGTCGATGCCGCGGAGCGCCGTGGGGACGTACTCCTCGAGCAGGTCGGCGAAGGCGTCGACGTCGTCGTAGCGGTCGCGGGGCTTCTTCGCGAGGGCGCGGGCGATGCCCCGGGCGAGCTCGGCGGGCACGTCGGGCGCGAGCTCCCGCACGTCGGGCGCCGGGTCGGTGAGCACCGCCGCGACGATCGCCATCGGGCTGTCGCCGGTGAAGGGCCGCACCCCTGTCAGCGCCTCGAAGGTCACCACCGCGAGCGAGAACTGGTCGCTCCGCCCGTCGAGCTCCACGCCCCGGATCTGCTCGGGCGACATGTACTCGGGCGTGCCGACGAGCATCCCGGTGCTGGTGAGCTGCTCGAGCGTCGCCTGGTTGTACGAGAGCTGCCGGATGCTGCGCGTGATGCCGAAGTCCACCAGCACGGGCGTGCCGTCGCCGCGCACGAGGATGTTCTCGGGCTTCACGTCGCGGTGGACGAAGCCCGCGCGGTGCGCCGCGCCGAGCGCGCGGGCGACGGGCGCGAGCACCCCGATCGCCTCGCGCACCGGCAGCCGACCCCGGTCGAGGATCGCGCCGAAGTCCTCCCCCGCGACGTACTCCATCGCCATCCACGCGCGGCCGTCGGGCTCCTCGCCGCTCGCGTACACCCGCACGATCGACGGGTGCGAGAGCTGCGAGACGGCCCACGCCTCGCGGACGAAGCGCCGCCGCCGGTGGCCGTCGTCGCCGGGCTCCGCGGTGAGCACCTTGATCGCGACGTCGCGCCCGGTCCCCTCCTCGCGCGCGAGGTACACCGCGCCCATGCCCCCGGCGCCGAGGAGGCGCTCGATGCGGTATCGACCTTCGACGAGGTGCCCTGGCTCCATGCGCGCGGGAGGCTCTCGAACGTTGGTACCAAAGCCGCCCGGGGCGTGTCGACGGCCGACGCGCGCCGCCCGTTGACCGCGCGGGCCGCGCCGTGCCAGCGTCGGTCGCTCCCGTCGGGGCCGCGAGTCCCACTCCCCATGGCCGGCGCCGTCAACCCCACCCCCTCGCTCTGCCTCGTGTGCCGCACCGTGCTCGGCCGCGGCGAGCCCTGCGACCTCGACCCGCGCCACCCGGTCGCCCCGCTCGACGACCGCAACGGCCGCGAGCGCGTCCTCGCCGCGGTGTGGGGCCCCCCCTCGGCCCGCGAGCGCGCGCGCCAGCTCACCCGCGCGGGCGCCGGCGGCGGCGTGGCGGGCGGCATCCTGGAGGCCCTCGGCAACGGCTGCGGCGGCTGCGGCGAGCTGGCGGGCGGGGGCGAGGTCGGCGCCATCCTCGGCGTGCTCGCGGCCATCGTCGCGGTCGCGCTCTTCGCGGTGGTGCTCGCGTGGCTCGTCGGGCGCGCGGTGGCGGCCTGGCAGCGCCGCAAGCACCGGCTGAAGCCCCGCGGCGCGCCCCGCCAGGTCGACTTCCGCCGCCGCGGCGCGTGGGCCGAGGGCGTGGTCGTCGGGGGCCCCGCCATCGGCTCGTGGACGGGCCAGCACGACTGCGTGGCGTGGGGCGTCGAGGTGCGGGCCGACGACGCGCGCGAGGGCGACGTCCTCCTGCGCGACGGCGCCGCGGCGGGCTTCACGCTGCGCCTCGACGACGGGCGCACGATCGAGGTGCCGGCCGGGCGCGTGCGGGTGCAGGCCGAGGGCGAGCTCCCGTCGTCGGCGCACGAGCGGGTCGGCGGCGACGCGCTCTCGGGCCAGCTCGGCGACCTCGCGGGCGGCGAGGACGAGTACGAGCGCCCGATCCCCGCCGCGGCCGCGGAGTCGGTGCTCATCCGCCCGGGCGACCGCGTGCGGGTGCACGGCCCGCTCGAGCCGCTGGCGACGGGCGACGGGGGCTACCGCGAGGGCGCGGCGGCGTGGCGGCCCGCGGGCGTCCCCTGGCTCTCCCGGGTGGGGTGAAGCGCGGGCGCTTTGCGGGTAACGTCGCGCCCATGCGCCACCTCCTCGCCGCCTCGCTCGCCCTCGCGGCGTGCGCGTCCGACCCCGCCCCCGCGCCGCTCGACGCGCGCGCCGACCTCGCGGACGCGGCCATGGACGTCGCCGACGCGGCCTCCGACCTCGCCGCGAAGGACGCGCCCGCCGACGTCGCGCCCGACCTCGACCCGCGCCCGCTCTACCCCGTGTGCGAGGAGACCGGCGACTCGCCCGACCCGGCGCACGCGCCCTCGACGCTCGTCGCGACGCTGCGGGGGGCCGTCCCCGCCGTCACCCGCGCCGACCCCGCCGTCAACCCCGACACCGAGTCGGGCGAGCTCATGTACCGCGCGATGCGGCTCGACCGCTACGCCGCGGGCCCCGCGTTCGCGCGCGCCCGCCGCGCCGACCTCGGCGGCGACGCGACGGCCGCGGCCCGGCGCTCGCTGGCGTGGTTCGTCCACCTGTCGGACTTCCAGCTCGTCGACGACGAGTCGCCCTCGCGCGCGGCCGTCACCGACAGCCCCGCGATCGGCGGCGGGATGCGCCCGCAGGAGGCGATGGTGGGCCACGTGGTGTCGGCCTTCAACCGAACGCTCGCCGCGCTCGAGCGCCCCGACCGCCCCTACGACTTCGGGATCATCACCGGCGACTGCGCCGACAGCGCGCAGCTCAACGAGCTCCGCTGGGTGATCCAGGTGATGGACGGCGCGCGCGGCGTCCGGGTCGACTCGGGCGAGCGCAACGACCTGCTCGCGGGGCCGAACAACGACCCGAAGGACCCCTTCGACGCGGTCGCCTTCCCCGCGCCGTGGCTCTACGTCGCGGGCAACCACGACGTAGAGGTGGTGGGCAACTTCGTCCCCGGCCCCTCCAACCGGGCCACCGCGGTCGGCACGCGCGCGCTCCTCGGCACGCGCGACTACCGCCGCCGCTGGGGCGCCGTCACCACGGGCGACGTCCCCGCCGACCCCGACCGCCGGCTGCTCGAGCGCGCCGACATCGTCCGCGAGCTGCGCGCGTCGAGCGGCGCCGCGCCCGGCCCCGCGGGCCACGGCTTCCCCGAGAACGCCGACGTCTCCCTCGGCGCCAACTACGCCTACGACGCGGTGCCCGGCCTCCTCCGCGTGCTCGCGCTCGACACCAGCGACCCCGCGGGCGGCTCCGAGGGGACCGTGAAGCGCGCCACCGTCGACCGCTGGCTCGTCCCCGAGCTCGACCGGGCGCAGCGCGACGGCGTCCTCGTGATGCTCGCCTCGCACCACCCGACCACGTCCATCGAGAACTTCGTCGGGCTCAGCACCACGCAGGTCGACCCCGACGCCGTCACCGCCGCCGAGCTCGAGCGCCTCGTCGCCGCGCGCCCGCAGGTGATCGCGTGGCTCGTGGGCCACGAGCACGTCCACCGCGTCCGCGCGGTGCGCGGCGCCGACGCGACCCACCCGGGGTACTGGGAGATCCAGACCGGCGCGGTCGCCGACTGGCCGTCGCAGATCCGCATGATCGAGCTGGTCGACAACGGCAACGGCACGCTCTCGATCCTCGGCACGCTGGTCGACTACGAGGCGACCAACTGCATGGAGCGCCGCTACCGCCGCCTCGCGCTGATGGACTTCCAGGCCGGCTGGGGCGTCGCCGACCGCACGACGGACGGCGACCGCAACGTCGAGCTGGTGGTGCCGCTCCCCGCGAGCGCGATGGCGCGCGTGACCGCGGCGTCGATGCGGGCGCCGGCGCGCCTGGAGAGCGAGACGACGCTCCGCGGGATGTGAGCGACTACTCCGCGAGGACGGCCGCGCCCCACGAGGGGATCGTCACCGCCACCGCGCCGCCCCGCACCGTCACCGACGGGCCGCCGAGGCGGTCGCGCAGCGTGGCGCCTTCTGCGAGCGGGAGCCCGCCGGGCAGGCGCACGGTGACGGTGCGCGGCGCGCCCGCCTTCGAGAGCGCGACGAGGGCGACGCGCGCGCCCGCCCGGCGCGCGAACACGAGGGTCTCCTCGGTGGCGTCGAGCGAGGCGTAGTCGCCGACGCGGAGGGCCTCGAGCTCGCGGCGCGCGGCGCCGAGCGCGCGGACGTGGGCGAGCGTGGCGGCCTCGTCGGCGGTGAGCATCGAGGGGTCGCGCCACATGCGGCGGTTGTTGGGGTCGGCCCCGCCCCACTCGCCGTACTCGTCGCCGTAGTACACGAGCGGCGCGCCGGGGATGGTGAGCACCCAGCTCATCGCGAGGCGGTGGCGGGCGTACGCATCGGGCGCGCGGGGCGCGGCGGCGACGTTGTCCCACTGGTTGCCGGGGACGCCGGGGTCGAGGCCCGGCGCCTGCCCGCGGTAGCTCGCGAGGGTGGCGAAGCGGGCGGTGTCGTGGCTCCCGACGTACGGGGTCATCACGGCGCCGGCGGGGTACGCGCTCTGGCTCTGCTGCGTCCAGTAGTCGACGTGCAGCATGCCCCGCGCATCGGAGGAGAACGCGCGGTACGGCACCGCGTGGTAGAGGACGAAGTCGGCCTGGCCGTCGAGGGAGCGCGGGCCGACGTAGCGCGAGATGGTGTCGTACTCGCCGCGGTTGCAGTCGAGGCCGCAGTCGTTCCACCCCATGGCGGTCTCGCCGGTGAGGAAGACGCGGAGGCCGGTGGCTTCGAACTCGTCGGCGAGGCGCGCGCGGAGGTTGTACACGGCGATGTCCTCGACGTGCTTCACCGCGTCGACGCGGAGGCCGTCGAGGTCGAAGCGGTCGACCCACCACGCGGCGTCGTCCGCGAACTGCGCCACCGCCTCGGGCACCGACCAGTTGACGTCGGGGAGGTAGTCGGTGAAGAGGCAGTCGAGACGTCGCGCCGTCCAGTCGCAGCCCGCCGTCCCGCACACGCACCCCGTCCGGAACCACTCCGGGTGGTCGCGGAAGTACTCGTGCTCGCGGTGGACGTGGTTCACCACGAAGTCCTGGAGCACGCGGATGCCGTGGGCGTGGGCCTCCGCGACGAGCGCGCGGAGGGCCGCCTCGCCGCCGAGCCGCGGCTCCACCTCGCGGGCGCGGACGGGCCAGTACCCGTGGTAGCCCATCACCCGGTGGCGCCCGTCCGAGGCGAGGAAGGCGCCGTCGGGGTTGCGGTGAACGGGTGCGATCCAGAGCGCGCGGACGCCGAGGCGGTCGAGCGTGCCGTCGGCGATGCGCGCGCGGAGGCCCTGGAAGTCGCCGCCCTGGTAGTCCGCGCGGGGGTCGACGCCGTCGGTCGGTCGCGCGTTGTTGCTCCGGTCGCCGTCGGCGAAGCGGTCGACCATCGCCATGTAGATCGGCGAGCCCTGCCAGGTGAAGGGCTGCGCCTCGACCCAGAACACCAGCTTGAGCGGCGACGCCGCGCGGCCCGCCCGGTCGCGGGCCTCGACGATCGCGGTGTACTTCCCGTCGGCGAGGGCGGAGAGCTCCAGGCGCACGCGCCCTGTGCCCGCGTCGAGCGTCGGGGCCGGGAGCGCGCGGTCGACGCCGTCGCGACGAAGCGTGGCGCGGAGGCTCGCGGGGTCGAGCGCGTCGCCCGCGAGGCCCGGCGCGAAGGTGACCTCCGCCCGCAGCGTCCCGGCGTTGGCGGCCGGGCGCGCGACCGTGTGCGACGCGAGAGAGAGGTGCGGCAGGCGGCAGTCGGCGACGAGGACGGCGGGGTTCTCGACGCCGCCGACGTACTTACGGCGGCGCGCGAGGTCGTCGGAGGTCCACGTGCCGTCGACGAGGAACTTGTACCCGTGGAGCCCCGGCGGCAGTTGCGCCTCGACCGTCCACGCTCCGTCGACGCCCGCGCGCATCGTGATCCCGGGGTTGGCCCACGACGTCCACTCGCCCGTCACCTCGACGCGCGACGGCGGCCTCGCCCCCACCGCCGGCGCGAAGCGGAACGCCGTCGGGCACCGCACCCCCGCGTCCTCCGGCGGGCGCGAATCAGCGGACGCATCGATCGCATCGGGCGCGTCGGGCCCCGCGTCCGTCGTCACATCATCGCGAGATCCGTCGGGCGCCGCGTCGGGCGGCGGGGCGACGTCCATCGTTGCGTCGCCCGCGGGCGCGTCGGCCTTCACGTCGAGCGCGACGGCGTCGCCCTCGTCGCTGGCGTCCTGCGGCGGCGTCGGGTCGATCGAGGTGCAGGCCGCCACGCACAGGGCGGCCGCGAGCGCGCGGTGCTTCATCGGGGTCGCGAGTCTGCCACAGAGGGCGTTTCGAACGCGCGCCCGTCGCCCCCCCGACGTCGCCCCCGCCGTCAAATTCAATCCCCACCACATCGCCGGGAACCTGCCGTACCGTCCCGCGTTCGGACACCTCCACATGCCCCCACGCCCGTCTCCTCCGCTGCTCGTCGCGCTCGGGGGCCTGCTGGCCTGCCGCGCCACCACCACCGCGGGCCCCTCCGGCGCGCCGACGCTGCCGACCCCCGAGGCACCTTCTTCGCACATCGGCGACGTGCTCTTCCGCGCGCGGGAGGCGCCCGCGATGCCCGTGTGCGAGGCCACCGACGCGATCACCGCGGCTGCGCTGAGCCCCGGCGTCCCGGCCCGCCCGGCCCTCGCGCGCCGCGGCGACGGGGGCCTCGTCGCCTTCGTCACCGCGCCCCGCGACGGAGACTCTCGCCTCGAGCTCCTCAGCCTCGGCGCGCAGGCCTCGCCCACCGACGAGCGCGGCAACCTCCGCGACCTCGTCGAGCTCACCGACACCGGCCCCTCGCCCTCGTACCCCGCGCTCGCGGCCTCCGGCGACGGCTACCTCCTCGCGTGGCGCGAGGGCCCGCGGGGACGTCAGCGCGTGATGGTCCGCCGCCTCGACGCGCGCGGCCTCCCGCAGGGCAACGCGCGCGCGGCCGGGCCGACGGGGGTGCTCGGCGCGCCCGCCCTCTTCGTCGACGGCGCGCACTGGACGGTGGCCGTCGCCCGCGCCGACGCGACGGAGCCCGACGGCGGCCTCGACCAGGGCGTCCCCTGGGCCTCGCACATCGACGTCGTTGCCGACGAGGGCCCCGCCCGCAGCGTCGCCGCGCCCGCCGGCGCCCGCTTCGACGGCGCCGCGCCCGTGATCGTCGCAACCCCCGCGGGCGTCCGTGTGTACGCGACCGCGGCCCGCCGCGACGCGGTGCCCGGCGACGAGCGCGCGCTCCTCCGGCTGCTCGACGGCGACCGCCCCACGATGGTGGCGCGCGACCTCGACCACCCCGCCGCCCTCGCCACGCCGCAGGGGACGATCCTCGCGTGGCGCGCGCGGATGACCCGCCATGACGCCGGCGTCCGCGCGGCGCGGCTCCCCTTCGAGGGCCCCCCCGACGCCCCCCCCGTCACGCTCGCCACCTACCGCGGCGCATTCGAACTCGCGCCCGCCATCGCCCCGCTCGGCCGCGGCTTCGTCGGGGTGTTCTCGGTCTCGACGCTCTCCGACGACGCGGCGGGGTCGCTCAACGTGTCGCTGCTCGACGAGTCGGGCGCCTACGTCGGGCGCGCGCCGGTGCTCACGGGCTTCCCCGCGCGCGCCGCGACCGCCGCCGTGGCCGCGGCCCCTTCGGGCGCGAGCGACCCGATGGCCTGGCTCGCGATCGACGGGCGCGCGACCGACGGCTCGGGCCCGAAGCTCCTCCTCGTGCGCGCGGGCTGCGACGCGTCGCGCGCGGCCGAGCGCCTCGACGTGCCGCCCGGCACCTTCCTCCAGGACGTGTCCCCCGCCGACCCCGCCCCCCGCGGGCTCGCGCGCAACGCCCCCGAGCAGCGCTGCGTCGTGCGCAACCACGGCGACCTCGCGCCGCACCGATCGGGCCACGACGACGTGCTGGTGGGCGCCTCCGCGGGCGTCGCCGTCACCCCGGCGGGCGCGTCGCTCTTCGCCGTCGCCCGCGCCTCCGCCGACGCCGCGCCGAAGCTCATGTATGCGAGTGTCGACGCGCAGGGCCGCCCGTCAGCGGCGCGCCCGCTGCTCGACGACGCGGGCGAGGTGCTCGCGGTGGAGTCCGTCGCGGGCGCCGCGGTGGCCGTGGTCTCCCGCACCGTCCGCGGCGTGGCGCGGCCCTACGTGGTCACCGTGCGCAACGGCGCGGTCGCGGCGCGCCCCTTCGCCGCGGTGTGGCGCGACCCGAGCTCCGCCGCGATCGTCCCCGAGACGGGCGCCGTCGAACTCGTCGCGCGCAACGACGCCGGCGAGACCGCGCTCGTCCACACGCCCTGGAGCGCCGCAGGCCCCGGGGCCTCGAGCGCGGCCGCGTGGCTGCGGCGCGGCGACGCGATCGCAGATGTCGCGCGGCGCAACGCGGCCACCGAGGTGCTCCTCTCGCGACCCGACGGGATGGGCGGCGACGTCGGGCGCTCGGTGGCCGCGTGGACGGTCCGTGACGGGGCGGTTCCCCCCGCGGCGCGCGACCCCTTCGCCGACCCGCTCGGGCACGCGCGGCGCTCGGCGTTGTGGCTCCAGGTCGCCGGCGCGCCCGCCCTCGCCTACGACGAGAACGCCTCGCTCCGCGTCGCCGACGTCGCCGACGGCGCGCTGCGCAACGCCCGCGGCGCGCTCGACCTCTTCCCCGGCGGCGGCGCGGTCCTCTCCTCCGCGTGGGGCGGCGCCGGGCTCCGCTGGCTCGCGCTCGCCACGGGCCTGCCCGACGAGGCCCACCACGCGATGCGCGGGCTCACCCTCGCCGCCCTCGACGACCGCGGCGAGGTCCGCGCGCTCTCGACCGCGCTCCCCAACGACAACGACGCCGTCCCCGGCGGCGCCGCCCTCGGCGCGCGGGGCGAGCGCGTGGTGCTCCTCTACCCCCGCACCGAGCGGGCCGGCGGCATGACGTGGGCGTGGCTCGACGCCACCTGCCCCCTCCCTGGAGAAGGCCGATGAAGCGAACCTCCCTCGCCCTCACGCTCACCCTCGCCCCCGCGATCGCGTCCGCGCAAGCGCGCGAGCCCCTCTGCGTCACCACCGAGGTGCGGCGCCTCGTCAGCGCCCCGTACCTCCAGGTGAACGGCAGCGACTACCTCGCCGCCCGCCCGCTCCCCGCGCCCGCGGCCGACGGCGCGGCCTTCGTGGTCGCAGTGCGCGACCCCGACCACAGCCTCCGCGTCGGCGACGCGCGCGACCTCGCCCGCTCCGTCGACGAGATGGAGTTCGACGGCCCGCACCCGGCGGCCGACCGCGAGCCGGGCCTCACCGTGCTCCGCCTCGACCGCGCGATGCGTGCGGTGGGGGAGGCCTCGTTCGTCGCCGACCCGGTGCGCGGCGAGCGCGGCGCGGAGACCTACGCGCCCGGCATCCCCGCGGCCGCCACCGTCGACGACGGCGTGCTGGTGGTCGAGCACGTCGCGGGTGACCTCTACGCCACGGTGGTCCCTGCCTCCGGCCCCGTCCCCGCGCCGCGACGCGTCGCGCAGGCGCCGGCGCCGCAGGGCGACAACGGGCACCGGGGCTTCGTGTGGTTCACGCTGGTCGAGCGGCGGCGCGAGGGGCAGCGCGGTGCGGCGTTGCTCGCGGGCACCGACGACGGCGAGGTGACGGCGCTCGCCTTCGACGGCCACGGCGCGCGCGTCGGCGAGCCCGTCCTCTGGAGCCAGCACGTCGGCGGCGAGATGCAGCTCGCGGCCGTCCCCGACGGAGAGCCCGTCGCGCTGCTCGAGCGCCCCGTCCGCGGCACCGCGATGGACGGCTCGCAGGCCCGCGAGCAGGTGCTCGTCCGCCTCTCCCCCACGCTCGAACCCCTCGGCGAGCCCGAGCGCCTCGGTCTCGGCCCCTACCCCACCGCCGCCGTCGCGCGCGGCGGTGACCTCGTCGTCACCCAGTGGGCCGAGTCGCGCGGCCTCGCCGTGTCCACCCTCCCTGCGCGCGACGGCCAGGTACGCGTCGAGCTCCCGCGCCTCTGGACCACCTCCGCCCTCGAAGGGATCCCCCTCGCCCACGCCGCCACCCGCGGCGCCGGCAACGTCATCTACGACCTCATGCTCCACGGCGACGACGTGGCCGGCGGCCTCCACGCCTACGTCACCTGGCTCCCCCCCGCGGGGGCGCCCTTCCCCCGTCGCGACGTGATCCCCTGGCGCGCGCGGATGATCACCCGCCCCGCCCTCCTCCCCGCCGAGGACGGCGTCGTCGTCCTGATGGCCGCCTACGACGAGCTCGGGGGCGGCATCGATGCCGCCCATGTACGCTGCGAAATGGTGACCCTCCCCTCGCGCGCCGCCCCGTAATTCCGTGTTAGAACCGCCTCGCGGTGAGGGCCCCGACGGCGCACCCACCGCACAGGACGAGGCATGCGAAGCTCTTCTCTTCTTCTGTTCGCGTGGTGCGTGCTCGCGGGCTGTTCGCTCGTGGTCGACCCCGACACCGGGCGCCTCCATGGCCGCGCCGACGACGTCCCCGGGCTCGACGTGGGCCCCGACGCGGACGTCCCGACGCCCCCCGGCGACCGCCCCGACGCAGACATCCCGACGCCCCCGGACGACCGCGGCGACGTCCCGACGCCCCCCGACGCGGACGTCCCGACGCCCCCCGACGACGTCCCCGACGTGCCCGACGGGCCCTCGTGTGAGCCGGGCCAGAGCCTCTGCGGCGCCGTCTGCGCCGACACCCAGCGCGACCCGATGAACTGCGGCTCCTGCGGGCGCGCCTGCGCCGCCGCCGAGTCCTGCGAGTCCGGCCGCTGCCGCACCGCCTCCACCTGCACCGCGCCGATGACCACCTGCGGCATGGCCTGCGTCGACCTCCGCACCGACTCCCGCCACTGCGGCGCCTGCGGCAACGCCTGCGCCGCCGGGCAGAGCTGCACCGGCGGGTCGTGCGCGTGCGCCTGCCCCACCGGCCAGTCGTGCTGCGGGACGGGCGCGGCCATCACCTGCGTCAACACCCAGACCGACGCGCGCAACTGCGGCGCCTGCGGCCGCGCGTGCGGGGCCGGCCAGGTCTGCGCCGACGGCGCCTGCGTGCTCCCCTGCGCGGGCGGCGCCACCCGCTGCGCCGGCGCCTGCGTCAACACCCGCACCGACGCGGCCAACTGCGGCGCCTGCGGCAACGCCTGCGCCGCGAGCCAGATGTGCTCCGACGGCGCCTGCTCCACCCGCTGCGACGCGCCCAACCGCGTCTGCGGCGGCCTCTGCGTCGACGTGCAGACCGACAACGCCAACTGCGGCGCCTGCGGGACGCGCTGCGCCGCCGACCGCGCCTGCGCCGCCGGCCGCTGCCGCCCCGTCTGCGCCGACACGCAGACGCTCTGCGGCGACGCCTGCGTCGACACGCAGACCGACGCGCGCAACTGCGGGACGTGCGGCAACGCCTGCCCCGGCGGTCAGCTCTGCGTCGCCGGCGCGTGCCGCCCGGCATCCATGTGCACCGCCCCGCGGATGATGTGCGGCGGCGCCTGCGTCGACACCCAGGCCGACAACGCCAACTGCGGCCGCTGCGGCGCCATCTGCCCCGCGGGCCAGACCTGCACCGACGGCGCGTGCGCCGCCATCTGCGGCGCGGGCGCGACCTTCTGCAGCGGGTCGTGCGTCGACACCCAGACCGACCGCGCCAACTGCGGCGGCTGCGCGGTGGCCTGCCCCGCGGGCCAGGGCTGCACCGCGGGCATGTGCCGCTCGGTCTGCATGACGGGCCAGACCTTCTGCGGCGGCGCCTGCGTCGACACGCAGACCGACGCGCGCAACTGCGGGACGTGCGGCAACGCCTGCGCCTCGGGCCAGTCGTGCGCCGCCGGCGTGTGCCGCTCGGTGTGCATGGCCGGCCAGACCTTCTGCGGCGGCGCCTGCGTCACCCTCTCCACCGACCGCAACAACTGCGGCGCCTGCGGCAACGCCTGCCCGGCCGGCCTCGTCTGCGCCGCGGGGCGCTGCACCTGCGCCTGCGCCCCGGGCCAGTCGTGCTGCGGCTCGGGGACGGCCCTCGCCTGCGTCAACACGCAGACCGACGCGCGCAACTGCGGCGGCTGCGGCCGCGCCTGCGCCTCCGGCCAGTCGTGCGTGGCCGGCACCTGCATGAACGCCTGCCCCGCCCCCCGGACGATGTGCGGCGCGGCCTGCGTCGACACGCAGAGCGACGCCTCCCACTGCGGCATGTGCGACAACGCCTGCCCCGCCGGGCAGACCTGCGTCGCCGGGGCCTGCGCCTGCGCCGGCGGCACGCAGCTCTGCGGCGGCGCGTGCGTCAACACGTCCACCGACAACAGCCACTGCGGCATGTGCAACAACGCCTGCACCGGCGGCCGCACCTGCGTCGCCGGGACGTGCGCCTGCGCCGCGCCCGCGGTCGTGTGCAGCGGGAGCTGCACCAGCCTCCTCACCGACCCGCGCAACTGCGGCGGCTGCGGCCGCGTCTGCCCGAGCGGCGCCACCTGCTCCACCGGCACGTGCCGCTGCCCGACGGGCTACCAGCTCAGCGGCGGCGCCTGCGTCAACGTCACCATCGACCCGCTCAACTGCGGCTCCATCGGCAACACGTGCCGCTCGGAGCAGATGTGCTCCGCGGGGCGCTGCACCTGCCGCCCGCCCTTCACCACCCTCGCCACCGGCGGCTGCACCGACTACAACAGCAGCCCCAACAACTGCGGGCGCGTGGGCAACTTCTGCACGGGGGGCAACGTCTGCGTGATGGGCTCGTGCATGGCGGCGTCGCGCTGCACCTCGCCCAACTCGGTGTGCACCGTCAACGGGCGTCCCTGGTGCCTCAACACCCGCACCAGCGTGCTGGCCTGCGGCGGCTGCGGCCGCACCTGCCGCACCGACCAGGTCTGCATCGCCGGCCAGTGCCGCGACTACGACCCCGGCCCCGCCGGCTGCACCACCTGCCCGTGCACGTCGCCCGCGTGCGCCATGGGCCTCGCCTGCTGCACCTCGCCCGACGGCACCGCGCCCGTGTGCGTCGCCGGCGGCGCCTGCTCCTGATCGCTACCGCGGCGCGGTGAGCGCCCGCACCGTCTCCGCCGCCGCCGCGGCGGGGACCCGGTCGAAGTACACCACCGTCCGCCCGCGCGTCGCCACGAGCGACACGCGCCCGCCCCCGACGTCGCGCGCCGCGAGGGCGCCGGCCACGCGCGCCGCGGGCCGGGCGGCGTAGCGACGGGCGAGCGTGGCGGAGAGCGCGGCGGCGAGCTCGCGGGCCTCGGCGTCGTCCTGGGCGCGGCCCGGGTCGAGCACGCTGACCCACACGAGCGCGGCGCCGGCGAGGGCCTCGGGCGAGAGCGTCACGCCGCCGTCGCCGCGGGGTCGGACGGCGCCGCGCGGCGCGAGGAGGACGGCCTGGTCGCCGCCCCAGCCGCGCGCGGCGGCGTCGGCCCGCGCGTCGCCCACGGCCTCGGCGACGACGAGCCGCGTGCCGAACTCCCCGAGCGCGTCGTGGTAGGCGAGTTCGAAGCTCGCGGCGAGGGGCGCGGGCACGGCGGCGGGCACGGGCACCGGGGGCTCACGCGACGCGAGCTTGTCGGGGTGGAGCGCCTGCTCGGTGGAGGCCGGCGGCTCGCGGAGGAGCGCGTCGATCGCGGGGTGGCCGCCGGCGCGCATCCGCTCGACGCAGAGCCTCAGGCCCGCGAGGTAGGGGAAGAGCAGCGTCTCGCGGAGCGCGCGGGGCGCGGCGGCGAGGCGGGGCTGGTCGCCGCCCGACATCTGGCTGGCGACGGAGCCCGTGACGTCCGGCAGGTCGAGCACGGTGCGGCCCGCGGGCGCGAGCGCGAAGTCGAACATCGCGGCGGTGGCGTCGCCCTCGACGACGGCCATCGCGGCGGTCTGCGCGTCGCCGCGGCCGCGGACGTGGTGGGTGAAGCGGCCGATGTCGAAGTGCTGGTCCTGGAGGGCGTGGGTGACCTCGTGGGCCATCGTGCTCGTCTGCACCTCCTCGGGCACCCAGTCGGCGATGTAGAGCCGGTGCTCGTCGGGGTCGTAGAAGCCGAGCACCTGCTCCTCGAGCAGATCGAACATCGTCCGCTCGTAGTCGAGCGCGTCGGGGATGAGCCCGAGGCGCTTGAGCATCTCGCCCTCGAGCTCGAGCTCCCCGGGGGGATACTCCGCGCGCGTCCGCTGGCGCAGCCGGTCGACCACGGCGGCGCGCGACATCACCCCGCGCGCGACGGGGCGGCGCACCGGGAGCCCGCGCACCGCGGCCATGCGCTCGGCGAGCTCGTCGGCGAGGGACGAGAGCCGGCGCGCGAGCGGGTCGGCCGGCGCGTCCACGGGCGCGGGCGCTTCCGTCGGCGCGGGCGCGACGTCTGCGGCGGGGGCGCTGCGCTGCAACGGGGCGGGGCGGTCGGCGGTGGGCGGCGCGCCGGCGTGGCGGCACGCGGCGAGAACGAACGCGAGGGCGAGGGCGCGAGGGGCGAGCACGGCGGGGGAGAGCCTACATCCCGTAGGAGGCGACGGCGCGCGCGATGGCGCCCGCGAGCACGTCGCGGTAGCCCTCCGCCCGCAGGCGCTGCTCCTCCATGGCGTTGGAGATGAACGACAGCTCGACCAGCACCGCCGGCATGCGCGCGGTGACGAGCACGTGGAAGGACGCCGGGTGCACGCCGAGGTCGTCGATGGCGGGGTAGAGCAGGCGCAGGTCGTGGAGCATCGCGCCCTGGATGGACTCCGCGAGCGCGAACGACTGCCGCCCGGGGCCGCTCAACCGGAGGCTGGTGAGGATCCGCGCGACGTGCCACGAGCTCACCGGGTCGTCGGCGACGAGCTCGCCCTCGCGGCGGCCGACGCGCGCGGCGACGCGCTCGCTGCCAGTGTCGAGCACGAAGGTGGCGACCCCGTGCGCGTCGCGGTTGGGCGCGGCGTTGCAGTGGATGGAGACGAAGAGGTCGGAGCGCGTGTCGTTGGCGTGGGCGGTCCGCGTCTCGAGGTCGACGTAGGCGTCGTCGTCGCGGGTGAGAACCACCTGGATCCCGTAGCGGGTGGCGAGCCGGTCGGCGACGCGGCGCGCGACGTCGAGCGTGACGGCCGCCTCGGTGAGCCCGGAGGGGCCGATGGCGCCGGGGTCGCTGCCGCCGTGGCCTGGGTCGATCACCACGCGTCGGACGCGCGCGGCGGAGACGGGCCCCGCGGGGAGTGACGGCGCGCCCGGAGCGCGGCGCGCGCGCAACGGCGGCGGGACGCAGGCGCTCTCGAACGCGTCGGCCGCGGCGGCGCCCGCGGGGTCGCCAGCCTCGGTGAGAAGGTCGCGGCGGGCGCGCAGGGCGGCGCAGGCTCCGGGCTTCGCGGGGTCGACGGCGGCGGCCCGGTAGTAGTCGAGCGCGCGGCGCAGGTCGTCGGCCCCGCGCGTGAGGCGCCAGCGGCCGGCGACGAGGTCGCCCGCGAGGCGGAGCGCGTCGGGCCCGCGGGGGTTGCGCGGGTCGCGGCCGGCGAGGGCGAGGTCCTGCACGAGCGCGTCGAGGTCGCGCGGAACCTGCCGACGCGCCAGCGCGGCGAGCACGGCGCGGGCGCGCGGCGCGGGGTCGGCCACCACGGGGGCGGGCTCGCGCACGGGGACGTCGCCGTCGGCCTGACCACAGCCCGCCGCCAGGGCGAGGAGGGCGGCGGCGACGGCGAGGGGCGAACGCATCGGGTCCCTCTCATGGCAGAGGGCGACGGCGCCTGTCCATTTCGCGGCAGCCCTTGCGCGCTCGGGAGCGGTGATTACTAGTCGGATCGCGAGGCCGCGAAGGGAAACGGTTCGAGGCCCGCGAGATCGACAACCATCGCGCCCCCCGCGGAAGGGTGAGGCGCAGAAGGAGATACCCCTGTCATGTCCACGCTCAACCCCTACCGCCCCAACGACGTCTTCGCCGACCTGCGCCGCGACATGGACGACGCGTTCACCACGTGGTTCGGCCGCAACCGCGCGCTCGCGGCGCCCACCGCCGATGCGTGGTTCGCGCCCCTCGACGTGCACGAGTCCGACAAGGAGTACACCGTCCGCGTCGACGCGCCGGGCCTCTCCGAGAAGGACATCAAGGTGAGCTGCCACGGCGACGTGCTCACGCTCTCCGGCGAGCGCAAGAACGAGAAGACCGAGTCGCGCGGCACCGTCCGCTACACCGAGCGCGCCTACGGCAGCTTCTCGCGGACGATGCGCCTCCCGATGCACGTGGCGCACGACCAGATCCGGGCCCGCTACACCAACGGCGTGCTCGAGGTGGTGGTGCCCAAGGCCCCCTCGGCGCAGCAGCGCGAGATCAAGGTCGAGGTCTGACGGCCGCCTGACCCGCGGCGCGCGAAGGCGTCTCCTACCGGGGCGGCGCCTTCGCGCGTCTGCGCCTCGCGACCAGCACCGCCGCCAGCGCCCACGCCCAGCGCCCCTCCGCGTGTGCCCCGGTCGTCGTGCACCCGCAGCCGGGGCCCTCGGGCACGTCGTACGTCGCCGCGTCCGCACCCGCATCGAGGCGCGTGACGTCGCTCGCCGCATCGCGCGTCGTCGCCACGTCTGGCGCCGTCGTCGCATCGAACGAGGTGGCATCGGGTGCGACGGCCGCATCGGTCGGCTCGGTCGGCGCGTCGCCCACCAGATAAAGCTCGCCGAAGCGGTACGGGTCCTTGCGCAGGCCGATGCCCGGCGTCCACTCGACCCAGCCCTCGCGGCCGTTGCCCTCCGGCGTCTCGACGCCGTCGTTGTCGTTGACCAGGAACGACCACCCCACCACCGTCCCCCGCGCGATCACCGCGGGCGTGAGGCTGGCGGCGGCAAGGGCGACCTCGTAGCGGGTGACGTTGCCGTCGCGCCGGACGGCCACGGCGGACGGCGGCGCAGCGCCCGCGGGCCCCTGGAAGCGGTACGACCGCGGCGCCCCGCGCGCGAGGGCGAAGGTGAGCTCGTGGTCGTCGGTGGCGTCGTAGCGGTTGCCGTAGTTGCGCGCGACGTCGAAGCCCACCTGGAGCGAGTCGCCCGCCCAGAGCGAGTCGTCGGGGCGCTCGTTGACCTGGCGATCGTCGGCCACCTCCGCGGCGAGGTAGAGCGTGCCCGGCGCCCAGCGCGCGGCGAGACGAACGCCGATGTCCGTGCTCACCAGCAGCGGGACGCCCCCCACCCACTGCTCGCGGCCGAGCGTGACCCAGCCCGCGTCACTCCACTCGTCGAGCACGCCGTCGACGCGGACGGCCCCCGCGGCCACGGCGAAGGCGTCCACCCGGGCGCGCGGCGGGTCGTCGGCCTCGTTGGTGTCGGTCCCGTTGGCGCAGCCTCGGTCGTCGCCGTCGACGCGGCCGTCGCGGTCGTCGTCGAGGCCGTTGGCGCACTGCGCGGGTGGCGCGCGCGACACCACCTCGGGGTGCGCCCGGATGAAATCGCGGAGCGCGGTGAAGGCCGGCTTCACCCGGTAGTCCGCGGGGTAGCGCCGCGGCCCCGCGGTGATCGATCGGAGCGGGCGCGAGACGCCGAACCCGTCGATGTCGCACGTGGGCTGGTCGACGCCGCAGTCGGTCACCTCGTAGAAGAAGGTGTGGGTCCACCAGCGGCGGGCGAGCTGCTCTTCGAGGGCGCGTCGCACGTAGGTGGCCTGCCTCCCCTCCGCGGCGGAGTCGCCGACGGGGGTGGCGCGGTAGCCGGTCTCGGTGATCCAGACGTCGCCCGTCCACCCGCGCGCGTCGAGCACCTCGCGCAGCGCGGGCCGCGTGAAGGGGAACCGCCGCGTCTCGATCGCCTGGAGGAAGTTGTCGCCCGAGAGCAACGTCACGCCCGTCTCGGGCCAGCCCGCGTAGGTGTGGTGGGCGAGGATGTCGAAGGCCCGCGGCGCCCGCTGGAGCACGCCGTCGAGGAAGAGGTGGTAGTCGCCGACGTGGGCGAGGTCGGGGCCGAGCACGCGGCAGTCGGCGCACGCGGCCCGCACCGCGGCGGCGCCGGGGACGAGGATCTTCGTGACGTACGGGTCGAGGCCGGCGGCCTCCTCCCAGAAGCCGTTGAGGTTGGGCTCGTTCCAGATGCCGAAGTGGGTGACGCCGAGGGCGCGGTAGTGGCGGACGGCCTCGGTGACGAAGGCGCTCCACTCGGCGGAGGAGGCGGGCTCGTCGTTGCCGGGGTAGGTGTCGGCGCGCGAGCGGGCCACGCGCGGGACCCACGCGGGGGTGTAGGCGAGCGTGAGGTAGACGCTGAGCCCGCGCGATCGCGCGGCGTTGACGGAGGCGTCGAGGGCGGCCCACTCGTAGCGGTCGCGCGCGGGGTTGAGCGAGAGCCAGTCGCCGTCCATGCGCACCCAGGAGACGCCGGCGTCGACGCAGAGGTCGAGGAGGTCGGCGCCGGGGACGTGGGTGTTGATGCCGACGTGGTCCTGCGCGGGCGCGGCGCGGGCCGCGAGGGCGAGCGTGAGGGCGAGCGCGAGGCAGCGGGGGCGGGGCATCGGGGGCGATCGTACGTCAGGCGGAGAGCGCCAACGAGCGTCGGCGTTCGGCGCTGCGTGGGCCGAAAGGCGCGTGGTACCGTCGACCAGACCACCATGGATCTGGCCACGCTGCGAAGCTACTACCGTCAGTGCAACCCCGACGAGGCGCTCGACCCCGACGACCCGCGCAACGTCGCCCTGGGGTCGCAAGTGCGCGGACGTGACTGGGCGGCGGCGATCGCCCGCCAGATCGAGTTGTCCGACCCCACCCCGGTCTGCCGCTTCTTCACGGGCCTGCGCGGGACAGGCAAATCCACCGAGCTGCGCCGACTGGCCGCGCTGCTCCGCGGGGGCCCATCGAAGCTCTTCCCCGTCATCGTGGACGGCGAAGAACTCCTGGACATCACCAGCACGCTCGACGTGCCGGACGTGCTCGCCGCCCTCCTCGCGGGGACGGAACGGGCCGTGCTACTGGAGGAGGGCCACGACGCCGACGACGCGCTGCAGGAGGGCGTCGGGGCGCGGCTTTGGAACTGGCTCACCCGAACCGACCTCGAGCTCCGCAGCGAGGTCGGCCCCGCCGGCGTCGGCAAGCTCGTGAGCGAGATGAAGACGCGGCCGACCGTGCGGCAGCGCGTGCGCAAGGTGGTCCAGGACCACCTCACGAGCTTCCTCCAGGAGGTGCGAGAGCAGTTCCTCCTGCTGCAAGAGCGGCTTCGAAAGCGCGGCTGGTCCGGGCTCGTCGTGATCCTCGACTCCGTCGAGAAGCTCCAGGGCATGAGCAGCTCTTGGCAGCAGGTGCTCGACAGCGCCGAGCGCATCTTCGGCAACGACGCCCCCTACCTGCGCCTGCCGGTGCACGTCCTCTACACGATCCCCCCCTCGCTCGTGACGAGGCTCCGAGTCGACGTCCACTTCCTCCCCATGATCAAGCTGCAGGAGAGAAACGGCGCCCACTTCGAGCCGGGCTACGCCGCCGCGCGGGAGATCATCCGCCACCGCGTCCCCGACGCCATCCTGTCGGAGATCCTCGGGCCGACGAGCGCGCAGGTCTGGACGCGCGAGCTGATCCGCTGGTCGGGCGGCTACCCGCGCGACCTGATGCGCCTGCTCCGCGCCGTGATGGAGGTCGACGCGCCCGCCTTCACCCAGAGCGTGTTCGACGGCGTCCTGCGCAGCGCCGGGGACACCTACGTACGGGTCGTGCAAGCGAGCGGCGTCACGGACTGGCTGGCCCGTGTGGCGGTGGAGAAGGCGCTCCTCACCGGCACAGATGCCGAGCGCGCCGCGGCCGACCGGATGCTCGGGGCCAACGTGGTGCTCCGGTACATGAACGACGCGCAGTGGTTCGACCTCCACCCCGCGGTGAGGGAGATCCCGCAGGTGCAGGTGGCGATCGAGCGCATCGAGGAGGGTCGTCGCGGTGAACGCGGCACTTGAAGCGTCCGTCCCCGCACCGCTCGCCGAAGAAGACGGCGAGGTGCGGCGGCTGATCCGGGCGCTCGCCCTCTCCGACCGCTTTCTGTTTTGCGTGGTCGTGTGCCCGAGCCCCGCCGCGGTCGGCTCGTTGAGCGAGCGCCTCGAGCGCGCGACGGACCCGCCGCGGAAGGTCGTCCGCCTCGCGCCGCCCGATGTCTCCCGCAACGTACGCGCGCTGCGCGAGGAGGAGTTGCGCGCGGCGGTGCTCGACCGCCTGCTGGCCCCTCCCGACGGGTCGGCGGGGCCGGACATCGTCACGATCATCGACGCGGCCGCCACGCCGAACGTCGACGCCCACGCGTGGCGCTCGACCTTCCAGCGCATGAACGAGCAGCGCAACCGCATCGTGTCGCGGCACGCAGGCGCCCTGCTCCTCTGCGTCAGCCGGACGCTCGAACAGATCTTCATCGAGGCCGCGCCGGACTTCTGGTCGATCCGAAGCGGAGACTACCTGCTCCCTCCACCGCCTTCCGGCCCGATGCATCTGCGCGCGGACGCATGGCGGGAGGCGGCCTACAACCCGGAGACGGACGGGATCGACCTCGACACGATCCTCCGGCGACTGGCAGAGGCTCGTGAGAACGCGAGCCTGCACCCGCAAGACGGTCGGGCAGCGGTGATGGTCTGGCTCTGGTTGTCGCGCATGGCGCACGCGGAGCTGCAGCGTGGTTTGTTCGACCGCGCTCGGGACCATGCCGAGGAAGCCGCCACGCTCGCGCGCCGCCTCGACGAAGACGCGCCGCTCGGCGACGCTGCGCTCGGGGACTCGCTCGTGCTGCTCGGGAGGGCGGCCCGCGAGTGTGGCGACCTGGAGGCTTCCCTGAAGGCACACCGGGAGGCCGTCGACGCGGAGCGCCGTCGGACCGAGACGACCCCTCACGACGTGACCGCCTGGCACAGCCTGTGGTGCGCCTTGAAGCACGCTTCCGACGCGGCGAACCGCGCCGACCTCGATGACCTCCGCGATGCGCTCGACGCCGAGGCCCTCGCCGCCGCGCGCCGGCTCGTCGAGCTCGATTCGGAGGCCATCGAGTACCGGTACCTGCTGACCTCCACCAAGCTGCGGATCGCGACCTTCGCCGAAGGCCCCGACGCCGATCCCGCCAGGGTCCGCGCCTACGAGGAGTGCGTCGCGGAGTTCCGTTCGCTCTACGAGCGCTCGTCGCGCTCCGTGTTGATGGCGCACGATCTCGCGGGTGCCCTGTCGTTCCTCGCAGACGTGATCGGCCACGCCGGCCGCGTCTACGACGCGCTCGACCTGCTCGACGAGTCCCTGCAACTGAGGCGTGACGTGAGCGAGGCGGCGCCGAATCGGCTCGACTGGCACCTGGCCCTCCTCAACGCGCTGACGCAAACCGCGAAGTTCCACGAGCAGGCCGGTGACCTCGCCGGTGCAGATCGGCTCACAGCGGAGGGCGAACTGCTCGCGCGCAAGCTCGCCGAGCGCCACGCGGCGTCCCACGAAGTCCTGGACCATGTCGCGCGGACGTTGCTCCATCGTGCGCGGGTCGCCGAGCGCTGCGGCTTTGCAGGGGAGGCCGTTGGCGTCCTGACCCGGCTCGACGACGTCCTCGAACGCGGCTTCACACAAGGCCTCGACCGCCGCCCGTGGGACGACGCCGTCCATTTCATCCGGGAACAGGCGAAGCGTCTCTCCCGAGCGCAGGTTCCTCCGCCCTCCTCTGTGCCCCTCGGCGATCGCAACCCCGCGGTTGGGCTGCACCGCGGTGCGCCCCGTGCGGGACGCCGCGCGGGTGCACGCCTGCGCGCTCGGTAAGCCTCGACGCGCAGCGCGACGCGCTCGCCCCGTACCTACCGCGGCGTCGCGCTCGTGCTCGAAGGCGTCCTCACGCTGCTCGGGCGCGAGTCGGAGTACACGGCCGCCGTCCCGCACCTCACCGCCCCCGGCACGCGCAAGAAGACCGACGGCGTCCCCAACGCCCCCGCCCGCCCCTCGCAGCAGCCCACCCCCGCCTGACGCCGACGCGCGGGGGTGTAGTACCCTCGTTTGCATGAGGGCCCTCGCCCGCGTGACCGCGCTCGCCGCCCTCTGCGGCGCGTGCGCCCCCGAGCCGGAGGCGCCGACGCCGCCGCTCTTCGACGTGGTGCCCGTGGCCGCCGCGCGCGGACGCCCCGGCGCCGTGGTCGTGACCTTCGGGGCACCCGACTACACCCTGACCGAGTTCGGCGGGGCGCGCGACCGTCAGCCGCCCGTCGCCGACGACTGGCGGCTGGAGATCGAACGCATGGGCGTGCTCGTCAGCAACATCCGGCTCGGCCGCGTGGTGTCCGCGGCGGGCGGTCGGCGCGTCGTCGTCACGGTCGCCTCCGACCCGCGCGCGCGCTGGGTGGAGTTCAACACGGGCGAGACACAGACGGAGCCCGGCGTCGGCGCGCGGATCGATGGGGCGCACCCGCTGACGGCCTTCGCGCTGCGGGAAGACGCGCCGGCCTCCGCCTGGGAGGGGCGCTACGCGGTGTCCTTCGACGTCGGCGTGGCGGACTGGACGTCGTCGGTCACCTCCGTGCCGAGGGGCGCAGAGGTCGGCGGAGGCCGCCTCTCGGGGACACACTTCTTCTCCTACATGGCGCGTACGGACCGCGCCGGGCGCTTCCCGCTCAACGGGGGCTACCTCAACCTCTACGCACCGGCGCGCTTCGTCGACTGCGCCAACCCCCTCGACGGCGACGGCGCCTTCGGCGTCAGCCTGCGGCGCAACGACTCCGCGCCCGCGCAGCTCACCCTGCACCCCGACCACCTCTTCTGGACGGCGCTCGGCGTCGAGGGGCAGCGGAGCCACGTGGGCCTCCTCGCCGACGTCCCGCTCGACACGCCCGGCACCATCGCGGGCCGCTTCTGGCTCGAAACCGTGCTCGAGCGCATCGACGTCACCGGCCTCGTCGGCCCCGGCGACCTCCCCCTCACGCTCAACGGCGCTCGTCCCGTGCGGACGCTGCTCGACTTCGTCACCGAGAGCGTCCGCACCGCGGTCCACTTCAACGGCGACGGCCGCTGCACCGTGCTCCCGCGCGCGGCGCCCTGACGTCGCTCACTCGCGGGCGCCCGCGTCCGCCACGTCCGCCGCGTCGGCGTCGCCCGCCGCATCCGTCGCATCCACCACGTCGTCCGCGTCCGCGTCGCCCGCATCGCCCGCCGCATCCGCCGTCGCCACGTCGTCCGCCGCGTCCTCTGCCTTCGGCGCGTCGAGCGCCGTCGCCGCATCGGCGTCGGGCCGCCCCGCGTCCACCAGCGCGTCCTCACGCACGTCGTCCGGCGCGTCCTTCGCGGCGCTCACGTCGTCCCACCGCGCGGAGGCATCGGGCGCGGTCCTCGACCACTCGTAGCAGTACTCGGTCTGGGTGACGTGGGCCGTGCACACCATCGCGGTGAGCGTGAGGCGGACGCGGTCGACCGCGCATGCGCCCGACCCCTCGACGCGCAACTGCGGCGCGAACTGCGTCTCCCCCTGCTGCGCCTCGCGGATCGAGTCGTAGCGGTTGAGCGCGTTGCGGAGCGTGCGGTCGACGCGGCGCCAGGGCCCGGCGCCCGCGAGGCGCACGGCCTCGACGGTCGTGCTCGTCCCGTCGCCGTCGAGCCAGAGGGTCGCGCCCTCCTCACAGCGCGCGTTGAGCGACAGCCGCGCCCCATCCGGCGTCCCCGGCGAGCGGAACGGCAGCCGCGCGACCCCGCCCCCGCCGAGCCGGAGCGCCTGGTCGGACGGGTGGAACGACTCGCCCACGGAGACGTCCCCGGTGACCGGCTCGACGGCGCAGCGCGCGCCCACGCAGGCGCCCTCGAACGACCACGACTTCTCGAAGATGGCGAGCTCCTCGACGCGGACGCACACCACCGACGTGGCGCCGCAGGGGAAGGCCCGGAGGCTCTCGCCCTCGGCGAGGCAGTGCTCGAGCGCGAGGCACCCGAGCGCGAACGCGGGGACGGCCCATCGCGCGCGGCTCACGGCGAGATCCCCCCCTCGACGCCGACGTGGAAGCCCGAGAACGCCGGGTCGAACGCGCTGCCTCCGGCGCCATCCCAGGGGACGTACTGGTAGCCGAAGCGGGCGCCGACGTAGAGGTCGGGGCTGCGGCCCTGCCACCCCACGAAGAGCGAGAGGTCGACGCGCGGCCGCACCCAGCGCTGCGTCACCGCCGCCGTCGACACGTTGCCGAGCACCGCACCCGCCTCGAGGTCGGCGTGGAGGCGCAGGCCCCCGCGCTCCCGCTGGCCGCCGGCGTAGAGCACCCGCACGAGCGCGCCCGCGTCGAAGAGGTGAAACTGCATCGGCGCGGCGGGGTTGTCCGTCCCCATCGCCGACTGCGTGTCGACGTCCGCGGAGGCCATCGCCCACCCCAGGCGCCCCCCGATCGCGAGCCACGGGCGCACGAGCCGAGCGCCCCGCGCCGCGACCTGAAACCCCACCGACGGCGGCACCCGGTCGAACACCCGGAGCGTCTCGGCGTAGTCCGACGGCGTCCACACGACGAGGTCCGCCGACAGCGACACGTCGGCGACGGGTCCCGCCAGCGCAGCCCCCGCATAGCCCATGCACGCCGCCCACGCGGCGATCCCCAAGCGAAGCGATTTCATGCGACGACGCTACCCCCGGCCGCGCCGGGGTGTCGAGGGCGCCTCCTTCCGCTTCGCGAAGAGCGCCGCGGCCCGGTCCGCGTCGTCCCCGCCGTGGAGCACGTGCGCCGTCGCGCGCGCCGCCTCGCTCACCGCCGCCGCCGGCACCTCACCGAGCGCGAGCCACGGCGCCCCCTCGCCCCCCGCCGCCGCGCGGAAGCGCAACGCCCGCACGGTCGTCTGACGCGCGATCTCGGCCCAGAGCGCGATCCCCTCCACCTCCAGCACCGCCTCCGTCGCCCCGTAGCGCTTCAGGAACCTCCGGCACAGCCCGCCCTCCAGGGGCGCCGCCTCCCAGCCCGCGCGCGTCCACGCCGGCGGCCGCGAGCGCGACTTGTCCGACGTCGCCGTCAGCACCCTCCCCTCCGCCGGCGCCCACGACGTCGCCTCCGGGTCTCCCGCCACGAAGGTCGCGCGCGTGAGCTGCGCGAACGGAGCGGGCGGCGCCTTCGCCTCAACGAGCACCGCCGCCCACCGCGAGCGCTCGTCGTCGTCGAGCTCGATGGGGTGCGCGATCGACACCATGGCATCGTCGCGCAGCCGCAGCGTCGTCCCGCGCTCGGTGAGCAGCGCGCCGTGGGCCGTGCGGGCGAGCGTCGAGCGGCGCTTGCCGGGCGTTCGAATGGCCCACACCAGGCGCTCGGCGAGCGCGCGGAGCACCGGGTGCCCGAGCACGTGGGCCGTCCACCGCGGCGCCGACCACGCGCGCCCGGCGCACATCGCCGCTTCGAGCCGACGTCCCTCGGCGTCGACCACGCGGGGGAGCTCGTGGCGGAGTTCCTTCCAGCGCGCGAGGGACTCCGCGGCGCGCGCGGGGTCGTCGGCGCGGGTGGGCTTCGGCGGGGCGGGCAGCACGCGCCACTGCGTCTCCGTGAGCGACACGTCGAGCGCGCCCCCCTCGCCCGCCTCGAGCGTCACGCGGAAGCGCCTGCGCCCGTAGTCGAGCCACGCTTTGCCCTCCGCCGACATCCCCCAGCGCGGGACCACCGCGTCGGAGAGGTCGTCGCGCGAGATGCCGCGCTCGGCCGCCTCGCCTTCGAGCGCCGCGGTCGCGAGGGCGCCGAGCGCGTCGTACCCGTGGGCCCGCGCGATGTCGTCGAGCGCGCGCGCCGCCCGGTCGCCGCCGAGGAAGGCGAGGAGCTGGCACGCGAGCGAGGCCAGCGGACGTCGCCCGCCGCGGTGCCACGACTCCACCTCGCGATGAACCGTCGCCACCACCGCGTCGCCGCCGAGCGCGACCGCGAGCGCGAGGCACCAGTGGTGCTTCACGTCGGCCTTGCGGGCGACCCAGGCGTCGAGCATCGCCGCGGCCCACCACGCGAGCGAGCGGCGTTCGAGCAAGGAAGCAGCTTCGATCGCGCGTGGGTCGACCTCGCTCCCCGAGCGCCCGTGCTGGCAGAAGAGCAGGTACTCCCCCACCGCGCCGGGCGCGTCGGAGCCGTCCTCCCAGTGGAGCGGCGGGCGCTCGGCGAACCACGGCGCCACGGGCTTCGCCAGCGCGGTGGCCGTGGCCTCGGCGAGCGCGGCGAGCGCGGCGGCGGGGCCCTCGGGCGCGGCCGCGAGCGAGGCTCCTTCGACGAGCGCGGCGACCCCGGGCGTCTCGAGGATGTGCCGACGCACGCGGGCCGAGCGCTCGGTGGGCAGGTGCAGTTGGAGCAGCCAGCGCGCGCCCTGCTGGGAGGCTCCTTCGACCGCGGCGAGGGCCTCGACGGCCACCATGCGGACGTCGGACGACGGGTCGGCGAGGAGCGCTGCGACGTGGGCCACCTCGTCGTCACCGAAGCGGGCGGCGGCTTCGAGGGCCACCACCTGCGCGTCGCGCGACGGGTCGCGGAGCGCGCGGACGCACCACGCCGGGCGGCCGGGCCACGGGGTGTCGAGCAGGCGCGCGAGCGCATCGTGGGCGACGTGCGGCAGGGGCGAGCGGGCGAGCGCCTCGAACGCGGGCAGCGCGTCGTCGAAGGGGATCGCGCCGAGCGCGTCGAGCACCCACACCGCGGGGACGACGCGGGCGACGGGCTCGAGCGCGGGGCCGAGGTTCTTCCCCTCGGCGGCGACCCAGGCGCGGAGCTCGGCCTCGGTGAGGCGGAGGGCCTCGTGCGCGGCGTCGGCCGCGGTCACAGCGAGAGGAAGAGCTTGGTGAGGAAGAAGTCGGAGACGAGGATGGCGATGGCGGAGACGACGACGGTGCGGGTGGTGGCGCGCCCGACGCCCTCGGTGCCGCCGCGGGTCTGCATGCCGTAGTAGCAGCCGATCATGGCGATGGTGATGCCGAAGAAGGGCGCCTTGCCGAGGCCCGACATGAAGTCCTGCATGTTGATGGACTCCAGCGCGGTGCGGAAGAAGAAGCCCATCGGGGTGTCGAACTGGAGCCTCGCGACCACCATGGCGCCGCCGAAGCCGACGACGTCGGCGAAGAGGGCGAGCACGGGGATGAGGATCACGCAGGCGATGAGGCGCGGGGCGACGAGCTTCTTCACCGGGTCGGCGCCGAGCGCGCGGATGGCGTCGATCTGCTCGGTGACGGCCATCGAGCCGATCTCCGCGGCCATGCCCGAGCCGATGCGCGAGCCCACCACGAGGGCGGTGAGCGACGGCGCGAGCTCGCGGGTGATCGAGAGCCCGATGACGCGGCCGACGTAGTCCGTGGCGCCGAAGCGCTCGAGGCCGAAGGCGAACTGGACCGTCATCACCATGCCGACGAACATCGCGGTGATGAGGGCGATGGAGACGGACTTCACGCCCATCGCCTCGAGCTGGTAGACGACCTCGCGCCACTCGAAGGGCCGGGCGAAGCTGGCGATGACGGCGTCCTTGAAGAGCACGCTCATCCCGCCGAGCTCGTCGAGGAAGGCGAGGCTCCGCTCGAACTGGAGCTTCGCCCACGGCTCGGGCGCCGGCGGCACGATCGAGGGGGCGCGCGAGGGCCGTTCGGGCGGCGGCGGGGGGTTCATCGGCTGGCGAGCGGCGAGCGGGTCGTGCGGAACCCGCGGACGAACGCGTCGAAGGCCCCGCGGCCCGCTTCGAAGCGATCGGGGGGCGCGGTGTACCCCAGGTCGAAGACGCAGCCGTCCTTCTTCATCACGTAGAGCTCGATCAGGCGGGGAACGCCGTCGAGCCGCGCGCGCACCACCACGTGCCGCGCCTCGCGCTGGTCGAAGGGGACGGTCTCCTCCGACACGAACTCCCGCTCGGTGAAGCCCAGCAGCAGGTGGGTTACCAGCGCCGGGAGGGGCGTGTCCTGGGAGCGCTCGCACGTGTGGTCGACGTGGACGGTGCCGCGGGTGCCGTCGTCGACCCAGGCCGCGTCGTTGCCTTCGATGGAGATCGGGCGCCAGGAGGGGGCCACGGGGCCGAACGTGTAGCTGAGCTCCTGCGATGTCACGGTGCTCCCCTGCACGGAAACGCCGTTGGCGCCCGAGCATCCGAGCGCGGCAACCAGGATCCACAAACACGACCGGCCGGGCGACACGGCGCGGACTCTACACACACCCCGGGGCCCACCGTCAAACGCTTCGGGCGCTGCGCCACGCTGCGCCGCCGCCCCGCAAGCGCGCCCCACACGCCGCCCCCGCGTGAACCCCCCACGGCGCTCACGCAACCCTTGTTTCGAGCCGTTGAGCCGCACGGGTACGCCGCTTGCGACGTTGCGCAGGCCGCGCCCGGAGGAGCACCCATGACACCATCGTTCAAGCTCACGGTCTTCGCCTCGTTGTTGGGCGCCTCATTCGCCTCAGCAACAGCGCACGCCGACCCCGCGCCGGCGCGGCGGCGGGTGCTCCGCGACCATTTCCGCGGCACGGTCGCGGTCGCGGCCACCATCGGCGTGGGCTCGCCCTACGGCTTCGGCGGCGGCTTCGTCGAGCTCCGGCCCTGGCGCGCGTTCGGCATCGCTGCGGGCGGCGGGGCGGGCGGCGCGTTCGGCCCCGCGGTGGCGGCGTCGGCCGTCCTCGCGCCGCTGGGGGGGCGCGTGTGGGCGCTCGGCGTCGAGGGAGCGTTCACGCGGCAGTTCAGCTACGGGCGCGACCTCGCGACGCCCGACGGCCGCACGATGCCCGCGGCCTCCAACTGGGTCTCCGCCGGGGTCTCCTTCGAACTTCGCCCCGCGCGCGGGCTGATGCTCCGCGTCGGCGCGGGGTACTCCTGGCTGCTCAACACCGCGGATTTCGGCGTCTTCCGCCGGGATGAAATCGACTGGGTCGCGCAGAACTACACCGTGCCGCCCGGCGTGAGCCCGCTCGACGCCGCCCGCGCCGCCCACGACGATCGCACCCTCGGGGTGTGGTACGTCCACCTCGACATCGGCCCCGCCTGGCGTTGGTGACGCGGACACCGCGCACCGGGCGCGGCGCGCGGCGTCGTTGACGTTGCGGAATCGACCCCGATAGAGTGACCCGGCAGGACCCGATGGCCTACACCCTCCCGGGGCAGCTCGCCGAGCAGCTCCTCGCCGAAAACATCATCACGGCCGACCAGTACGAGGCCGTGACGCATCGGGCGAGGGCCGAGGGGGGCCGCGTCGAAGACGTCGTGATCGACGTCGGCGCGGTGCCCGAGGCCGACCTGCTCAAGTACCTCGCGAAGCAGTACAAGACGCGCTTCGTCCTCACCAGCAAGCTCGCCCGCGTCGACCTCGACCGCGCCCTGCTCGACCTCCTCCCGCGCGAGGTCGCCGAGGCGCGGATGGTCTTCCCGGTGCTCTTCGACCCGGCCAACTCCACGCTCTCGGTGGTGTCGCCCGACGCCGGCGACCCGAGCCTCACCCGCGCCGTGCAGGACGCCACCGGCGTGCGGGAGGTGCGGGTGTTCGTCGGGCGCCCCGCCGGCGTGCGCGCCGCCATCCACAAGCACTACGGCGGCGACATCTACGCCTTCGCCCACGCCGACGCGAGCGGGCGCGAGCAGTACATGTCGCTCCTCGAGCTCTACGACCGGAGCAACATCCAGCTCGAGCAGCCCGCCCCCGTCGCCCCCACCGCCGAGCGCGGCCGCGAGCGGATGTTCGGCGAGCGCGACCTCGCCCCGCGCGCCGCGGCCGGCGCCCCCGCGAGCTCCGCCGCCGCCCTCGAGGTCGCGGCCGTGCTCGTCACCCTGCTCGAGCAGAGCCGCGGCGACCTCCGCGGCCACTCGGGCGTCGTCTCCCGCTGGATGCGCAAGCTCGGCGAGCGCATCCGTTTGAGCGCCACCGAGGTCGACGCCCTCGCGCTCGCGGGCCTCCTCCACGACGTCGGCAAGACGTCCACGTACCACCTCACCGCGCTCAACGTCGCCCAGTTCGAGAGCCACCGCGCGGCCGCGCAGAAGGCCCACGCGACCCCCGGGCAGCTCTTCGAGTCGGCGCCGCTCGACGCCGCGGCCCTCACCGCCGTCGAGCACATGTACGAGCGCTTCGACGGCGGCGGGCTCCCCGAGGGGCTCTCGGGCAAGGACATCCCGCTCGGCGCGCGGCTGCTCGCGGTGGTCGACACCTGGGCCGACCTCACCCACAACGGCCGCAACCCCTACCGGCGCGTGCTCACCGCGGCGGAGGCCTGCGACGTGCTCGACCGGCAGCGCGGCGCCGTCTTCGACCCCAACCTCGTCGACCTCATGCGCCAGGCCGTCACCAACGACGACCTCCGCGAGCGCCTGCTCGGCGAGGGCGTCGCCGTGCTCCTCGTCGAGCCCGACCCCGAGGAGGCCACCGTGCTCGACCTGCGGCTCGTCGAGGCCGGCTTCGAGGTACGCGCCGTCCGCACCGCCGACGAGGCCCTCGCGGCGCTCGCCCGCGGCGGCGTCGACGCCTGCGTCTCGGAGGTCGAGCTCCCCGGCGCCTCGGGGCTCGACCTCCTCGCCCGCGTTCGAACCGCGGCGGCGCCGTGGGCCTCGGTGCCGTGGGTCTTCCTCACCCGCGACGGCCGCCGCGACACCGTCGCCCGCGCCTTCGAACTCGGCGCCACGGACTACATCACCCGCCCGTCGACCCCCGAGGTGCTGGTCGCGAAGATCCGCCAGATCGTCCAGCAGCGCCACGCCCGCCAGGCGCGCGGCGTGTCGGGCTCGCTCGCCGAGCTCGGGCTGCCCGACGTGGTGCAGGTGCTCAACCAGGGGCGCAAGACGGGGCAGCTCCGCATCCGCGTGGGCGCCGACGCGGGCGAGGTGCATTTCGCCGAGGGGGCGATCGTCAACGCGCTCTGGCCTGGGCTGCGCGGCGAGGAGGCCTTCTACGCGATGCTCTCGCTCGACGACGGCGACTTCGTCTTCGACCCGGCTTTCAAGCCGGGCGCGCGCGTCATCACGATGAGCGCCGAGGGCCTGATGCTCGAGGGCATGCGCCGCCTCGACGAGCGCTCGTCCGCGCGCTGACGCGCGGAGGGACTTTACGCGCGCGCGAGTCTGTGACATTCACCGTCCATGCCTCGCAAGCCGTCGCCCGGCCGCCCGTCGGGCCAGTACACCCAGGCGGTGCGCCTGTTCCGGTTGTTCCAGCTCCTGGAGGCGTCGCCGGAGGGGGTTCGCATCGACGACGCGGCGCGCGAGCTCGGGGTGACGGCGCGCTCGATTCGCCGTGATTTGAAGGCGCTCGAGCTGGCCAACACGGAGATCGAGCACGTCGACGTCGAGGGCGAGCGCCGGGTGCGACGGATGCGGACGGGCCGCACGACGGAGCCCATCCGGCTCACGCGCTACCAGCGCTACTCGCTCGCGGCGGTGCGGCGCGTGTTCGACGTGCTGGCGGGCACGCCGCTCCACGACGACGTCTCGCAGCTCTACGCGCGGCTCTTCCCCACGGGCGACGAGGACAGCGCGATGGTCGAGCGCTTCGTCTACATCCCCGAGGCCCCGAAGAACTACCGGAAGCTCAAGGACCAGATCTACGACATCTACGAGGGGACGCTGCGGACGTTCACCCTGTCGTTCCAGTACGAGTCGCCGTCGGGGCAGACGAGCTCGCGCAAGGTGGAGCCCTACGCCCTGGTGCTCTACCAGAACGGGCTCTACGTGGTGGGCCGCGACGCCGTGAAGGACGCGATGCGCACCTTCGCGGTCGAGCGCATGCGCCGCGTGCGGGTGCTCTCCAACACGCCCTTCAAGCGCGACCCCACGGTGGACGTCTCGAAGATGTTCGAGGGCGCCTTCGGCCTGCACAACGGCGGCGAGCGGCAGCACGTGGTGGTGGAGTTCGCGGCCGAGGTGGCGAAGTACATCGAGCCGCGCGAGTGGCACCTCACGCAGCGGATGACGCGCCTCGACGACGGCGGGCTGCGGGTGGAGTTCGACGTGACGAGCCTCACCGAGGTGGAGCCCTGGGTGATGCGCTGGGGCGCGAGCGCCGTCGTGCGCGAGCCGCCGGCCCTCGCCCAGCGCGTCCGCGAGGCGCACCTCAAGGCGGCCGCCCGCTACGCCGAGGCGTGAGCCGTCACACGCCCGCCACGCCCGCCACGCAGGCCGCGCTCCCCGAGTAGAAGAGCGCGTCGAGCGCATCCTCGCGGGCCACGTCCTCCAGCGCCGCCGCGGTGAGGTCGACGAAGGTGCTCGGCGCCCACGACGTCGCCGCGCCGTCGAGCGACGCGTCCCACCCGCAGGCCAGCGCGCCGTGCACGCTCGCGTCGACCAGGAGCTGCTCGGCCGGCGTCCGCGCGACAGGGTCGAAGGTCACCCGCCGCCGCAAGCGCAGGCGCTCGTGGGTCTCTAGCGCGCGCGCCTCCTCCACCGGGTCGGTGATGACGTGCGAGTCGACGCCCGTGCAGAGCCTCACGCCCGCGTCGCGCAGCGCGGCGAAATCGCCGAGGCCGTCGCCGAGGTCGCGCTCGGTGGTCGGGCACACGCACGCGAACGCGCGCGCCTCGCCGAGGAGCTTCGCCTCGTGCGGCAGGAGGTTGGTGCAGTGGACCCCGACGAAGCGCTCGTCGAGCACGCCGCGCTCGGCGAGGAGCTCGACCGGGCGGCGGCCGTGCTCGGCGAGGCAGGCGTCGACCTCGCCCTGCACCTCCGCGACGTGCATGTGGAAGGGCATCGCGCGCTCCTTCGCGTAGCCGTGGAGGGCGCCGAGCCACGCCGCGGGGACGGCCCGCACCGAGTGGGGCGCGAGGCCCACCTTCACGCGCGACTCGTAGGCCCAGCGCTTCGTGAGGGCCTCGACGTCGCGGAGCACGTGGTCGACGTCGGGGTCGCTGAAGCGCCGCTGCGCGCCCTCGGGGGGAGTCCCCGCGCCGGCCCGCGCGTAGGCCACGCGCAGGAGCGTGATGCGCAGCCCGGCGTCGAGGGCCGCGCGAATCACCGCGTCGGCGAGGCACGTGCGGTCGTCGTAGGGCGCACCCCCCGCTTGATGATGCACGTAGTGGAACTCCCCCACCGCCACCACGCCCGCCCGCCGCAGCTCGACGAAGGCCGCGTGCGAGACGCGCTCGATCGACTCCGGGGTGAGCGCGTCCGCGAGGCGGTACATCGCGTCGCGCCACGACCAGAACGACCCCGTCTCCCGCGGCGCCCGCTGCGTCTTGCCGCGCAGCGCCCGCTGGAAGGCGTGGGAGTGGGCGGTCACGAAGCCGGGGACGACCATCCGGTCGGCGTCGAAGGAGACGAGGGGGCGCATGGTCACACCTTCAGGACGATCTTACCGAAGGCCGCGCGCGCTTCGAGGGCCCGATGCGCTTCGCGTGCTTCCGCGAGCGGGAGGACCCGGTCGACCACCGGCCGGAGCTTCCCTTCGGCGACGAGACGTCCGATGGCGAAGAGCGTCGACCGCCGCCCCATCGTGCTCCCGAGCACCTGCACGTTGCGGAAGAAGACCTGCCGCAGGTCGAGGTCGGGCTTGAAGCCGCTGGTCGCCCCGCACGTCACCACGCGCCCGCCCCGCCCCACCACGAGGACGCTCTTGACGAAGGTCTCGCCGCCGACGTGCTCGATCACCGCGTCGACGCCGCGCTTGTCGGTGAGGCGCTTCACCTCCGCGACGAAGTCCTGGGTGGCGTAGTTGAAACAGCGCTCCGCGCCCAACGCGACCGCCCGCTCGCACTTCGCGTCACTCCCCGCCGTGGCCCACACCCGCGCGCCGTGGAGCCGCGCGATCTGGATCGCCGCCACCCCGACCCCGGAGCCCGCGCCCTGCACCAGCACCGTCTCGCCGGGCCTCACCTTCGCGCGGTCGACCACCATCTGCCACGCCGTGAGGAAGGTGAGCGGGATCGCCGCTGCCTCTTCGAAGGGGAGGTCACCCGGGTACGGAAGCGCGTTGACCGCGGGCACGTTGAGGAGCTCGATGTAGCCCCCGTTGGTGCTCTCGCCGAGTATGCCGTAGCGGGGGCAGAGGTTGTCGTCGCCGGCCGCGCAGCGCTCGCAGACGCCGCAGGAGACGCCGGGCGCGACGAGCGTGCGGTCGCCGGGGCGGACGTGGGTGACGCCGGCGCCGACGGACTCCACCTCGCCGACGATGTCGCTGCCGAGCCGGTGGGGGTAGCTGAGCTTGAGGTTGGGGAGGCCGCGGCGGACCCAGAGGTCGAGGTGGTTGAGCGCGACGGCCCGCACGCGGACGCGGACCTGGCCGGGCGCGGGCTCGGGGACGTCGACCGACGCGGCTTCGAGCACGCCGGGCGCGTCGACGGCTCCGTGCGCGTGCAGCACGATGGCGTTGCAGAGGGTCATCGGGCGGGGATGATCACCACGGAGCCCGCCGGCGTGTCCAGCGGGGAGGCGAAGGCGCCGCGATCAGGGGTCGAGCATCGCGCCCATGTTGATGCGCCCGGTGTAGTGGACGCGGCGCAGGCCGGCGCCGACGGTGGTCGTGTAGCGCGTGACGGCGACGCGCTGGCCGTGCCCGGCCTCGAGCCAGCGGCCGCCACTGTTGCCCGAGGAGTTGCCCTGCACCACCCAGTACGACGGCGTCGCCGCGGTGGCGTCCCACGCGAGGAACATCTGCGTGTGGTTCATGACGCCGTCGCCGTCGGTGTCGAGGCCGACCCAGGTGCCGGGCGCGCGGCTCGCGAGCGCCGCGTCGGAGGGCATGTGCTCCAGCATCCCGCTGTACTGAGCGAACCAGTTGCTCATCGAGGTGGTGCCCTCTTCGGTGTCGAGGTCGAGGGCGCCTTCGTCCTGGGGGTTCATGTAGAGGAGCTCGGTCTTCGCCATCGTCGCGTAGAACTCGGTGCACCACTCGACGGTGGTGGCGTCGGCGCCGTAGCGGGTGACGCGCCAGTCGCTCTCCCACTCGTGGATCGCGCCCTTCTCGGAGTCGTCCCAGTCCTCGAGCGCGCGCATGACGATGTGCCAGCGCGCGTCGGCCGCGTCGGTGGTGCTCGTCGGCGACGTCATCGTGTAGTAGGTGTCCGAGGCCGTCGGGCGCGCGAGGTAGCTGTAGACGCCCGGCGCCCCGACCGCCGTGAGGCGCGTGAAGAACTGAACCGTCGCGCCGAAGGCCCTGCCCGCGTCGGCCGAGGCGAGGCCCGTCAGGGGGATGGTGACGTCGCGGGCGCCCGCGGTGTGGGCGACGTTGACGATGCCCGTCGTGGTGACGGTGGCGCTCGCGTCGAGGGCCCACCAGGTGACCTTGGCGTAGAGCGCGCCGTCGTTGATGAGGCTCGACGCGTTGAGCCGCGCGTGGAGGTCGAAGCCCGTCGCGCTGTTGTTGAACCCCGTGGTGCTGAAGAGGAACTCGGTCTCGTCGACGTTGCCGTCCTGGTCGTTGTCGAGGCCGTCGGCCTGCACCTCGGCGCTCTCCGGGTGCACGGCGGCGTTGGCGTCGTCGAGGTCGCCGGGGTTGTTCGCGGCGCCCGAACCCCAACAGTTCGAAGGCGCGCACATCGACACGCGCGCGCCCGTCCCCCAGTGGTCGCGGTCGCCGTCGGTGTAGCAGGAGAAGCGCGCCGACGCGGCGGCGTCGTTGTCGTTGCAGTCGCCGTTGACGGTCGCGAGGTTGGCCCCGCACGCGCAGAAGAACGACCCGAGCGCGGCGCCGACGCCGACGCCGTCATCGTCCGCGTCGGTGTAGCAGGTGAGGTTGCAGTTGAGCGGGCCGCCGTCCTGCGAGGAGAGCTGCGGCTGCGCGGCGGGGGCGGCAGCGTCGTCGACGGGCGCGCACGCGCCGACCGCGGCGAGCAGGGCGGCGAGCGGAAACGGGCTGCGGGAGAGGCGCTTGTTCATCGGGAGGCTCCTTGTGAGGGTGGAGCCCGCCGAGACTTCATGGGGCATGCCGCGCGCGGGGGCGGCGAGTTCACGGTGCAACGACGGCGGCACGTCGGACGCAGGGGCGTCGACGGCTGTCGACAGGTGTCGACCACGGCCGTCGGCGCGCTCGGGGCGTGGAGCAACGGAGGCGGTCGAGCGCGCGGGGAATGCTCCCTGAGCATGGAGGGCGTGGTCGAGTGCGCTCCCGATGCTCGCGGAGCAAGGAAGGCGCGGTCGGGTGCGCCCTGGAAGCTCCCGCGAGCATTTCGGGCGTGGTCGGGTGCGCCCAGGAAGCTCCAACGAGCACTTCGGGCGTGGTCGAGCGCGCTCCGAATGCTCAGGGAGCATTTCGGGCGTGGTCGAGTGCGCTCCACATGCTCGGGGAGCATCTCGGGCGTGGTCGAACGCGCTCCGAATGCTCGGGGAGCACCGAGCGCAACGTCGTTGCCCCGCCGCAAGCGCCCGTGAGATCGTCTCGGCGATGGCGACCGAATCTGGGACAGCAGGGGGAGCGACCAGGACGTACGAGCCTCGCCACGAGGCTCGGGTGTTGCGCTGGACGGCGAGTGAGACCCCGGCGGACGAAGCGCTCGCGCTCTCCGACGAGCAGAAACAGGCGGGCGTGCAGCTCCACCAGCTCTTGAACGCGCTCGCGAAGCAGAAGTCGAAGGACCGCGCCGAGGCGAAGGGGATGCGACGCTTCCTCCCGCCGATCGACGACGACCGACGCAACCAGGTCTTCCTCCTCGACGGCGCGCGCGGCTCAGGCAAGACGGCACTCCTCGTCACCCTCCTCGACCTCTGGAACGCCCTCGCGCTCGGCGAGGCGCTGAAGGAAGACGCCCGCCTCGCCGACCGCAAGGCGAAGCTCGACGGGTGGAGCATCGACCCGAGCGCATGGCCGATCGTGCCGGTGGGGATGCTCGACCTGCAGCCGCTCCCGGCGCACACGCCGGTGCTCCTGCGCATCGTCGAGAGCCTCGCGCGGGTTGTGGAGGCCATCGAGGGCGACGCAGGCACGGCCGGCGCGGCGCCGCCTTGGCACCTCGCAGACGAGGCGCCCTGCAAGTCGCGCAAGAGCTGGGACTCGCTCATGCGCAGCATCGTCGCCGGGTGGGACCACGCCTCGCCGGAGCGCTGGGGCAGGCTCGACCCGGAGCAGAGCTTCCATGAGCTCGACCGCGCGGTGCGCGACTACCGCGACCTGCCCTCGCGCTTCGACGCATTCGTCGGCGACCTCACGAAGGACTTCAAGAAGTGGCGGCCTTGGCAACATGGCAGCGAGCCGCTCTTCGTGCTGGCGATCGACGACGCCGACATGGTGCCCGAGCGCGCCGCCGAGGTGCTCGACGCGCTGCGGCTGCTCTACCACCCGCGGGTCGCGTTCCTGCTGACGGGGGACAGCGGGCTCTTCTACCGCAGCCGGGAGGAGGCCGTCGCCCGCGTGCTTCGCTCACCGCGCAGTGGGAGCGACACGAGCGCACCGTCGCCGACGCGAGATCCGTTCGCGTCGGGGCTCGCGCGCGACATCTACGACAAGATCGTCCCGCAGTCGCACCGGTGCGCGATCCCGCCGATCCCGGCGAACAAGCGTGCGGGGTTGGTGAAGGAACTGTCCGCACTCCGCTTCCCCACGGAGAGAGCGGACGAGGAGCGCGTCTCGCTCGGCTGGCTGCTCGAGCATCCGCTCGTGAGCGAGGCGCTCCCCGACCGGCTCCGTGCGTTGCGTGAGCTTGCTATCGTCGGAACGCCCTTCTCCATCGCGGCCAGAAGTGAGAGCGATGCCAAGGCGCAGACCGAGACCGAGATCAAGCGCGCCGCGGTGCGGGTGGTGCTCCACGTGTGGGACCTCTCGCTCACGAGCGCGCGCCTCTCCTCGACACAGCGAGTCCAGTTCGACGGCGTCGTGCAACGTGGGGAGGGGGCTTCCGCGTTCCTCGTCGCCGCGCACGACCCGCACCCGGGCGCTCGCCTCGTCCCGCGCCGTATCATGCGCCATCGGAGTGCCCCGCCTGCCACGAGCACGGCGTCGCACCGATGGAGCGTGTTCATCGAACAAGACCACGTCGCAGCCCCGCCCTCCGACAGAGATGACGGGCTGCCGGTCGAGGTGCTCGGCGCGCTCGTCCTCGCGGACAACGTCGCGTTCGAGACCGGCCAACGCCGCACGCGCGAGGCGCCCACCGATCGATCGGGGTTCGCCCCCTTCGGCGCCTTCGCGAGCTATGAACGGCCAGACCAGGGGCCGCCGCTCCAGTTCGCGTGGCCGCTGCCCTGGGGGCGGCGTCTGCTCGACCTCTGCAACTTCTGCCTGAGCTGGGATCGACTACGGGAGTTCGAGATGAGCCCGGCGGGCGTCGACCGTGCAGCACGCTGGTTCGTGACGCTGTGGGCGGGGCTGGTGCCGTCGACCAGACGCCGCCGCATGCTGCTGCCACACGAAGCGACGGGAGATGCTCCGGCATGGTCTGTCGTCGCGCAGCATGTCTCCGAAGCCGCCGAAGACGCCGCGCTGTTGCAGGACGACGAGAGGGATGCGTATCAAGCCTGGGCGCGCTTGCGCGTGCTGCTCCTCGCCGCGCCGGAGTCCGGGCTCGCAGCGGAGCATGCGGAAGCGTTTCTCGACGCCTTCAAAGGCACCGTCGTCGAGCCCGGGGGGGACACCCTTCGCGAGCGAGTGCGCGTCGAGCGGGGCAAGCGGGCGGCGCGCGCGCTCGGTGTGAAAGCAGGGGACCCGACGGCCCAAGCGCTTATCGACGAGATCGATGCGCGTTCGGTCGGCCACCCATGGCAGACGGTCATGAACACGGCGTCAGCTGGAGTACGCCCCAGCGCTCGCGAACAGAAGATCCAGCGACTCACAAGCGCGCTCGCCGCTCTCGGCATCTACCGAGAACCATCTGCGCAGCTCGTTCAACGGTACATTCCACAACTCAGCGAAGACGAACTCCATGCGGCGGAAGACATCGCACAGATGGTCGACTCAGGCGTGAAGGGTCGCAACGAGTTTTCGTATCTACTTCGTGGCATCTGGCGTCGTGCGGTAGCGGCCTCCGCTGGGCCTCCTGCGTTACTAAAGTACGTGGATGCGGACGACGAAGGGCTTCCAAAGCTCACGGTTCCCTCCGTGCGCTTCGAAGCAGCGACGGACGTAGGTTCCGTGGGATCACTGCGGCTACGTGATGCCGGATCCCCTGTGCTGATTCATGGTGACAAGGACCTGTCGCCGCTTCTCCAGATCCTCTTTCCGCTAGCATGGGATTGGATCGAAACGCCGGCCGATTGGGCGACTTGGCGCCCTATCTTCGAGGACATGCCGTGGACGTACCGGATCAGCCATCCGCTTACCGAGTACGAGCTTGAGATCCCCTGGCCGCTCACCCCGTGGAATCGCTTCCGTCGCTACGAAAGGGAGCGCCGCGTCTGGAACGATCGAATCACCGATCTCGGCGCTTCTCGAACCTACGAGGTGCCTGCAACCCACGTTGAGGAGAATGCCACTCTCCATTTCCTCGGCACATTCTGCTCGTGGGTGGGTTCGGACGAAGAGCCAGTGCCGATCAATACGTCCGGCGCGCTCCAACAGCAAGTCAATACCATGACCGAACAGGGTTTCAGGGCGAATCTATCAGGCGGCGCTGGCGCAGCAAGGACAGAGGCAATGATCCGCGCCTTCACTCGTTGGGCGTATGGAATCGCCTTGCTTGTGGCTCCTGAGTCTGGCGTGCCTGACCGTTTTCGCGCGTCGATGGTCGCAGCTCTTAGAGAGAACTCTCACGGCAGTGGAAAGGCAGCTCATCGAAGTCTACTGGCTGATCTCGGCGCAATCCAAGCGCACCGCAAGCGGCGTATTTCGGACGCGATCGCATATGCCCCCCTCAAAATCCGCCCTATAGCGGTGGGCGGAAGCTCGTGGACACGTCGTCAGTACCCGTCATGAAGCATCCACGCCGCGGCGTCCATGGCGGTGATCTTCCGGAGCGACGCCCGGATGGCCTTCTTGAGCGCCTCGCTTGTGCGGGCCTTGGCCTGGCGAAGAAGGGTCTTGAGCTTCGACCACATCAGCTCGATGGGGTTGAAGTCGAGCGAGTAGGGCGGCAGGTGGAGCGGCCGCGCCCCGACCTTCGCCAACGCCTCCTGCCGCCCGCCACCTTGTGGAACCGCACGTTGTCCAGCACCACCACCGCGCCCTCCCAGAGCTTCGGGGCGAGCACCTTGTCGATCCAGCGCAGGAAGCGCGGGCCGTTGACCGCCCCGTCGAACGTGCGTGCGCACAGCGGGCCGTTCCACGTCATCGCCGACAGGATCGAGACGTTGCCTCCGCGCGACTTGGGCGCATGGTCCACCACCCGCTCGCCGCGCGGTGCGTAGCCGCGCCGGGGTCATCCCGACGTTGCTCCCCGACTCGTCGAGGAACACCAGATTCGCGGGGTCCAGCGTCGGCATCACCTCGTCGACCCACCGACGCCGCTCCTTCTGGACGTCTTCCCGGAGCTGCTCGCCGGCGACGAGTGACTTTTCGCGTCCACCCCATCTCGCGGAGCCTCCGGCCGACCGTGGAGCGGTCGGTGGAGATCCCCTGCGCGGCGAAGCGATCCGCCAACTCTGCTGGGTCAGGTCGGCTGCTCCCGAAGCCAGTTCCGGAGTTGCTCGCGCGCGGCGTCGTCGAGTGCCGGCGCATGCTCACCGATCGGCAGGTACGCCCCCGCATCCCCCGTGTCCAGGAACCGGTGGATGATCTTGAACACCACGACTTCCCCACCTTGAACGCTCCGCGGCCTCGCGAGGTGAGTCGTTCCTCCTCGACCGCCTCGATCCACGTCGAAGGTCGTCGCTGTACGCTGCCATCTTCGCCAGGAGCTCCGTACCATCTTCGTCCCCGAAGATCTACCCTTCGCTATAGTGCGGCGGCAATCCTCAAGAAGCTCGACACGCCCCTGCTCGCTAGCGATCCCTGGAAGCAGCTCCTCGCCTGGCTCGCCTCGCTGAACACGCCGTCGAAGCCGTGATCCCCACCACGCGCCACCACCAGCTCACCGCGGCGGCGCTCGCCTTCCCCCTCTGCGACAACGCCGCCCTCCGCCTCGCCTCCACCTCGCTCTCCCGCAGCGCCGTCGGCGTCGCCTCCGATCCCCTCGCCGCCGCCGCGCTCGAACACCTCCGCACCCTCTGCCCCGGCGCCTCCCTCGCGCAGCTCACCCACCTCCGCGACGCCGCGTGGTTCACCGACGCCGCGCGCGACGCCGTCCCGCTCACCGAGCGCGTCGTCGCGCTCGCCACCGAGCACCTCGAGCACCGCGGCCGGCGCGTCGGCCTCCGCCAGAACGACGACCTCCCCCTCGCCGAGCGCGTCGAGCGCTGGCGCTGGCTCTCCCTCGCGCTCCCCGCCGACCTCCTCCTCGCGGCCTTCGCGGCCTCGTGCGGCGCCTCCCCGCGCGCAGACCACGTCGAGCTGGTGAGCGCCCACCTCGCCCGCACGCTCTCTTCCCCCTGCGCCGAGACGCACCTCCACGTCGGCGCCGCCGTCCCCTTCGGCGTCCTCTGGACCGGCCTCCTGCGCCACCTCGCGCAGGTCGCCGACCCGCGCACGCTGCTCGGCCCCAAGACCCTCGCCGGTGAACGCTTCGGCCCCGCCGTCCCCCTCAGCGACCCACCGCGCTACCTCCACCTGCTCTACGCCGTCGCGGTCGCGCGGCTCGTCCTCGCCTCGTACCTCATGGCGCGCGAGCGCGGGACCCCGCCGCCCTTCCGCGAGTTCCTCCCCGCCCGCCTGCGCGACGTCGCGGGACGCATCGCGTGGCCCTGGGGCGCGCTCGACGCCGAACGACGTCTCCGCGCGACTATTGGCCTCCTCAGCGACCCGAAGCGCGCGCTCCCCCACAACTTCTTCATCGCCCGCGACCTGCTCCGCGCGATGAGCGGGCGCCCCGCGCCCGAACGCGAAGACCCCTTCGAAGACCTCGTCGCGCGAGACGAGCTCACCTCCTGGCTCGGCGTCGACGGCGACGTGCTCCCGGAGACGCGCTTCTGCGCCCGCGCGCTCGCCTTCCTCCGCGGCGACGGGCGCGGCGACGACGCCTTCGCGCGGCTCTTCTGGCAGTACCAGCGCGTCCGCTGCGCGTCCTTCCGCCTCCTCACCCAACCGCCCGGCACCGCGGGCCTCGACTGGTTCACCTGCTTCTACCAGCGGATCAGCTTCTTCCGCGACGCGCTCCCCAAGCGCCGCGGGCAGGAGCCGAGCTGGTTCCACGCGCTCCTCACGCAGGCGCGCGACCTCCATCTCGGCGCGCTCGAAGCCCGCACCGCGCCAGACGAGCGCGTGCCGGAGGTGCGTGACTTCGTCCGCGACATCGCCCGCCAGCGCCTCGCCTTCCACCCCCGCACCGAGGGGCGCGCCTCGCCGGAGGTCGGCCTCGTCCTCCACTTCGTGAAGAAGGCCGACGACAAGATCACCGGCCGCGGCCTCGTGTCGCACGCCGACCCCACGGACGGCTACTACAACGCCCGCCATGGGCGCTGGTACGCCGACCAGTCGCGCCGCGCCGACGCCGTCGCCGGGACGCTCCGCAACCACCCCGAGCTCCTGCTCGTGCTGCGCGGCGTCGACGTCGCCAACCACGAGCTCGCCCAGCCCACCTGGGTGCTCCTGCCGCTCTTCGACCGCGCCCGCCGCGCCTCGGAGGACGCCGCCCACCGCCTCGCGATCACCCTCCCACGCTGGAACTTCGCGCCCCTCCGCGCCACCGCCCACGCGGGCGAGGACTACCTTCGCCTCGTCGAGGGGCTGCGCCGCATGCACGAGGCGGTGGAGTTTCACCTCCTCTGCCAGGGCGACCGCTTCGGCCACGGACTCGCCGTCGGCGCCGACCCCGAGGGCGAGCGCGACACCACCGTCCACCAGCCGCGCGAAGACCGCCTCGACGACCTCCTCTGGGAGCTCGACCGCGTGGCCCGCGGGGACTTCGAAGTCCCCTCGTCGCGCGTCGAGGTTGCCCGCCGCGAGGCGCTCACCCACGCGCGGCACCTCTACGGCGACGCCGCGACCGACACCGAACTCCTCATCGAAGCCCGACGGCTGCGCCACTCGCCCGCGGCGCTCCGTCGGCTCCGCTACCCCTTCGTCGACGGCTCGCTCGCGCCCGCCGACCGCGCGTGGAACCTCCTCGTCCACCACCTCACCGACCCGAGCGTCTTCCGCCGCGGCCGGTCGTCCGTGCCGGTTTCTTCCACCGCGCCCGAGCGGGCGATGCTCCAGGCGGCCCAGCGCTGGCTCTGCGCGGAGCTGACCCGGCGCGAGATCACCATCGAGGCCAACCCCTCCAGCAACCTGCTTATCGGCGACCTCCACGCGGTGACCGACCACCCCGCGATGCGCATCCAGCCCGTCGGGCACGGCACGTCGGCGTGCAGCAGCGTCCCCCTGTCGATGAACACCGACAACCCCATCACCTTCGCGAGCTGCCTCGCCGACGAGTTCGCCTTCGTCCACGCCGCGCTCCTCCAGCGGGGCGTCTCCGCCAACGACGCGCTCGCCTGGCTCGACGCGCGGCGCGCGGACGGCTGGCGCTCGCGCTTCACCCTGGAGGGGAGCGCCGACCCCGAGCGCCTCGCCCTGCTGCTCCCCGAACTGCGTCAGCGCCGCGCGCGGAGTTCCCGCTCGCGCGCCGCGGTGGTGTCGGGGAGGTAGCTCCGCAGCGCGTCGAGCACCTGCGCGGGCGTGCGCATCGTCAGCAGCCGCTTGATGCGCACCTCGCGGCTCGCGTCCTGCGGCAGCTCCCGGTGCGCGTCGCGCATCTCCGAGAAGGTGAACCCGCGGAAGTCGGCCTCGCTGGGGAGCACCTCCCAGAGCAGGTCGGCGACCTCCTCCGGCGTCAACGGCCTCGCCGCGTCGGGCACGACCGTGGGCGCGTACGGCGCCGGGAGGCCCTCTGGGAGTTCGTCGGAGGGTGCGCTCACCCACTCGTCGCGCGCGACCACGTCGGGTTTCCTCGTAGAGCCGGGCGCCGTGTCGTGCTCGGTCGCCAGGAGCCTCGCGAAGGGTCGGTCGCTCAAGTCGAGCAGCGTCGCCACGCCGCCTTGAGGGCGGGTGCGGTGCATCCCCGCGACTCCGTCGACGCTGTAGCCCGCGAACGACCACACCGAGACTACGTCCGCGTCTCCACCGAAGGACTCGAAGGCGACCCTCCGCGACGACTCCCGACTCGCGTGGTGCAGCCTGAACCCGGCGTCGGCGACCCCGGCCCATCGCGTCGGCGCGCCGTCCTCCCGCGACGGCGCGTGCCGCGTGAGAAGGACGGCGATGTGGTGGTGCCTCGCCCACGCCGCGGGGTCGCTCCCGCATACCGCACGGAGCCGCTCGCCCAAGCGGAGCGGTGTCTTCGCGTCGTCGTCCGCGCGGCCGGTGACCGTGTTGACTCCGACCACCCCCACGCGGATGTCTCGCTCGGCAAGGGTCACGGTGGCGCTGAAGTCGCCGGGCACCTCGCCCTCGCGAACCGTCGCGTGCGCGGGCATCGCCTCGAGCTGCGCACGCCACCACGTCCGCCATGTGGCGAAGGTCGCCTCGGCGCCGCGCTCGGCCACGCCGCTGCCTTCCGCCTCGCCCGACACGTCGCGCTCACCCGGCACCACCAACACCACCGCCCCGCGCGCCCCCAAACCCCCGCGGAGCTCGCCGAAGAGGCGCGTCGCTCGTTCGAACGCGCCCGTGCTCCCGTCGCGCGTGACGTTGCCGGCCACGAGAACGAGGTCGAACCCCTGCGCGGGACGGAGCTTCTGCCAGCGGGCGATCGTGTCGCGCACGGCCTCCTCCCATCCCGCGTCCGTCGCCGGCGGACAATCGAGGTCGGCGAAGTGGAGCCAGCGGGCGGAACGGTCGGGTCTCATGGCCAGCGAGCCGCAGCATGGGGCAGGCGCCCGGCCACCTCAAGCCCTGCCGCACCGCGCCCGCGCCGTGATACGCAACGCTCCCGCAATGCCCCTCGCCGCCGCCTTCGCCGCGCTCGCCGCCGAGCGCGCCGCCGTCCGCACCGAGGCCCTCGCCGGCCGCGGCGGCGTCGCCCTCGCCCGCCGCCTCACCGACGCCTGGGACGTCGCCCTCCGCGCCTGCTTCGACGCCGCCCTCGCCGCCCACCCCGTCCCCCACGCCGCGCTCCTCGCGGTCGGCGGCTACGGCCGCGCCACGCTCGCCCCCGGCAGCGACCTCGACCTCGTCGTGCTCGTCCCCGACTCCGACGCCCCCGCGGTCGCGCCCTTCACCGAGGCGCTCCTGCACCCGCTGTGGGACGCGAAGGCCGCCGTCGGTCACGCGGTCCGCTCGCCCGAAGATTTCGCCGCCCTCGCCCGCACCGACGTCCGGACCACCACCACCGTCCTCGACGCGCGCCCCGTCGCCGGCGACGAGGCCGCCGCCCGCGACGCCCTCGCCCGCGTCGCCCGCGCCGCCTTCGACGGAGGAGCCCACCGCTTCGTCGCGATGCTCGCCGACGAGATGGCCGCGCGCCACAAGCGCTTCGGCGGCACGGTGTACCTCCTCGAGCCCGACGTGAAGCACAGCCGCGGCGGCCTCCGCGACCTCGACATCGCCCGCTGGGCCCTGCGCGCCTCGCGCGGGTCGCGCTCCTTCGACGAGGCCCTCCGCGGCGGCGCCCTCTCCGCCGACGAGCACCGCGCGCTCGCCGGCGCGGAGGCGTTCACGTGGCGGCTCCGCATGGCGCTCCACGCGCGGACGGGCCGGCGCAACGACCGCCTCTCCTTCGACGAGCAGGAGGAGGCCGCGCCCCGCGTCGTCGCGGCGAGCGAGCACGACGACCCGATCGAAGCCGTCGGCGACGCCGTCGAGCGGATGATGTCCGCGTGGTACCGCCACGCCCGCGAGGCCTCCGTGGTGGTCGAGCACGTCCTCGCCCGCTGCCGCGACGCCCCGCACGCAAGCGAACCGTCGCGCGAGGCCGTCACCCCCGACGTCGTCATCGAGCGCGGCGCCCTCGCGTTCGCCGACGACGGCGCGCTCCGCCGCGACCCCGCGCTCGCCCTCCGCGTGGTGGAGCTCGCCGTGGCCCGCGAGCTCCCGCTGGCCGCCGACACCCGCGCGCGCCTCGCCGCCGCCGCGCGCGACCCCGCGTGGTGCGAGGCCCTCCGCGCCGACCAGCACGCGGGCGCGGCCTTCCTGCGGCTCCTCACCTGCGCGACGCCCGCGCGCCTGCGCGACGACGACGCCACGCCCGTCTCCGAGACCGAGGGGAACGCCGGCAGCGTCGTCGCCGAGCTCCACGACCTCGGGCTCGTGCTGGCGATGATCCCCGAGTTTGCCCACGTCACGGGGCGCGTCCAGCACGACATCTACCACGTGTACACGGTGGACGTTCACTCGGTGGCGGCGGTCGACCGGCTCCACGCCATCGCGCGCGGCGAGCGGGAGGAGGAGTTCCCGCTGCCGACGCTACTGATGGCCGACACCGACCGGGTGGAGATCCTGTGCCTGGCGACGCTGCTCCACGACATCGGCAAGAGCCGCGGGGGGTCGCACGCGAAGGTCGGCGCCGACATGGCCCCCGCCGTCGCCGCGCGCCTCGGGCTCGGCCCCGACGACGCCGCCCTCGTCGCGTGGCTCGTGCTCGAGCACCTCACGCTCTACCACGCCGCCACGCGGCGCGACCTCGGCGACCCCGCGACGCTCACCGCCCTCGTCGACGCGATGGGCGACCCGTGGCGCCTCCGCGCGCTCTACCTCCTCACCGTCGCCGACCTCTCCACCACCTCGCCCACCGCGATGACCACCTGGAAGGCGCGCGTCCTCGACGAGCTCTACCGCCGCGTCGACGACGCCCTCCGGGCCGACCCCGCCCACGGCGACCGCGCCGCCACGCTCCGCGCCCAGTGCCTCGTGCGCTGCCCCGCCGACGACCGCCCCGCCGTCGAGCGCCTCCTCGCCCGGATGCCGCCGCGCTACCTCCACGCGACCTCGCCCGAGGCCATCGCCCGCCACGCCCGCGCGCTCGACGGCGCCGCGCCCGGCGCGCGGGCCGTTCACGTCGCGCCGCTCGAAGGCGACCTCTCCGGCGAGCTGTTGGAGGTGCTCGTCGCCGCGCCCGACCGCCCGGGGCTCCTCTCGCTCTTCGCGGCGCTGCTCTACGGCGCGCGGCTCGACGTGCAGAGCGCGCAGATCTGGTCGTCGAACGGCGACGCGGTGGACGTCTTCGTCGCCCGCTCGACCACGCACGACCCCGCCGGGCTCGCGCGGCGCGTGGCGGGGCTCGCTGCGTCGCTCGACGCGCTGCTCGACGGGCGGAGCGACCCCGACGCGATGGTGGCGACGTCGCCGGGCCTCCCGCGCCCCGAGCCCGCGGTGAAGGCGGAGGTGTTTGTTCACGACGACGCGAGCGCGCGGGCCACGGTGATCGAGGTGTTCGGGCGCGACCGGCCCGGGTTTCTCTACCGGGTGACGCGCGCGCTGCACCGCCTCGGGCTCGCCATCGCGCTCGCCAAGGTGAACACCGAGGGCCGGCGCGCGGCCGACGCGTTCTACGTAACGGAGGGCGGCGAGAAGCTCTCGCCCGAGCGCGTGGAGGGGGTGCGCGCCGCGCTGCTGGAGGCCGCGGGGTGAGGGCGACATCGCCAGTGCGGGTGACTCGCGATCACTGACAGAGCGAGCTGCAGGACGAGCGGCCCGAGCGGGTGCAGGAGAGCCCGTCGTTGGTGCCTCGCAGCACGGTCCACGCGCCGGTGGTGAGGTTCACCGCCCAGACGTCGTTGGCGAGCCCGCAGTCGGTCTTCCCGCCGTAGACGATCGCCCGCTGACGCGCGGGGTCCACGGCCGCCACGAAGGCGCTCCGGCGCTCGGGAGAGTCCATGTCTTCGGCCGCGAAATCCGGAGGGAAATCGCAGAAGCCCGCGCCCGCGCGCTGGAGGCTGTCGCCCTCGCGCAGCGTCGAGACCGCCCCGCCGGCCGCGATGGCGAGGACGTCGTTGCGGTTCCCGAGGGCGCCGTCGTCGTGGCCGCCGAGGAGCACGTACCCGTCGCCCGCGGGGACGAGCGACGCGCTGATGCGCCCCCCCAGCCGCGCGGTGTCTCCCGTGAGGGGAACGCGGGTCCACGTGCCGGCCTCCAGGTCGAGGCTCCAGGCGTCGCGCAAGAACGGTCCGGTGAAGGCCATCGCGTCGCCGCCGCCGACGACGAAGAGCCGGCGGTCGCGCACCGCAGCGGCGTGGAAGAGCCGCGCCGGGGGCCCGCTGGCGGCCACGCGGCGCCACTGGAGCGTCTCCAGGTTGAGCGCCCAGGTGTCGCCCTGAGGCGTGAAGGTGAGCCCGCTGGTGCTGGTGCTGCCGCCGTAGACCACCAGCTCGTCGGCGGCGCTGTCGTAGGCGGCCGCGGCGTTCGAGCGCGCCGTCGGGCCCGCGTTGCCGGGCATCAACTGCTCCCACCGGGCGGCGGCGAGGTCGAAGGCCCACACGTCGCGCAGGAGGGTGTAGTTGCCCGAGCTGCCCGCGCGGAAGCGCCCGCCGAAGAGCACCATGCGCCGCCGCCGGGAGTCGAGCGCGAAGGCCGCCCGCGCGCGCGCCGAGGGGTGCGTCTCGCCGGTGACCTCGCGCCAGCGGTCGCACACGGGATCGTAGACCCAGGTGTCGTCGCGGAAGGCCGGGGCCGGGATGCACATCACCGTGGGCCCGGAGTCGCCGCCGAAGATGGCCAGGTGGCCAGTGGAGGGGTCGACGACGCCCGCGCTGTCTCCGCGGGCGACGGGGGCCTCCGCGCCGCCCGTGCACATCGGGGCGTCGGGCGCGTCGGGGGCGGCGTCCGAGGGGGCGGCGTCCGAGGGGGCGGCGTCCGCCGCGGCGTCCGCGCGAGGGGGCGTCGGGGCGGCCTCCGAGCACGCCGCCAGCGCCCAGGAGAGCACGAAGAACGTTCGTCGCATGAGGGCGACGGTAGTACCACGATCGGGGTCTCTTCGAGACGCCAGAGGCCCGCGCAGGTCGTGCGGGCGCGCGGCGCGCTTGGAGCCCGCGCGTCGTGGTGTAAGGTTCGACGGAGATGCGACACCTCGGGCTCTTCTTTCTCCTGCTGGGCTGCGGCACCGTCGCGGACGCGCCGGACGCGACAGTGCCGCGCGACGCGACCGACGCGCGCGCCGGCGACGACGCGGCCTCGGTCGAGCTCGAGCTCGGCACCGGGCAGAGCGCGTGGACGGACCTCCCGGCGACCGGCGGTCGCACGGAGCTCATCCACGGTCCTCAGGGCGGCTATCACGTCTTCGGTCGGGTGCGCTTCCGGGGCTTCGATCCTGACGTGTTGGTGACCTTCCGGGTGCAGCCCGCCGAAGGGGGCCCAGCGCTCACCACGGAGGAGAGCCTCGGTCGCATGCTGCGCCGGGGCCTCGTGCAGACCGCCGCGGGCTACGAGTCGTCGTCTCCGGAGCTGGTGATCCTGACGGCCATCCACGGCCCGACCGAGGTGGTCGGGCGGATGTTCAACCTCTCGGTGACGATGCGAGACCGGGCCACCGACCGCGTCATGACGGCGTCGCGGGTGGTGACCATCGTGGACGAAGACCCCTGAGCGTCGCGCGGCGCGCGCTGCCCCGCCGCCCGCGCCGAGAACCCTCCCACTCCCCCGCCGGCTCCCACCCGCCATGGAACCATCTCTCCCCGCGGCCTTCGGCGCCGGGGTGCTCAGCTTCGCGTCCCCCTGCGTGCTCCCGATGGTGCCCATCTACCTCGCGACGCTCGCCGGCGGGAGCGTCTCCTCCCTCGCCGAATCCCCTCCCCGCGCGCGCCTCGTGCTCCGCGCGTCGTCCTTCGCGTTGGGGCTCGCGGTGCCCTTCGTCGTGCTCGGGATGGCCGCCTCCGCCGCGGGCCGCGCCCTCGCCGACCACCGCGCGGCGCTCAGCCTCGCGGGCGCCGCGCTCATCGTCCTCCTCGGGCTCAAGCAGCTCGGCGCCGTCCGCATCGCCGCGCTCGATCGCGACGTCCGCCCCGGCCTCGACCGCGTGCGAACCGACGGCTTCGTCGGCGCGTTCCTCTTCGGCGCGGCCTTCGGCGTGGGCTGGACGCCGTGCGTCGGGCCCGTGCTCGGCGCGGTGCTCACCTGGACGGCGCAGGCCGGCGCCTCGCCCGCGCGCGGCGCGCTCATGCTCGGCGCCTACGCGCTCGGCATCGCGCTCCCGCTCGTCGTCGCCGGGGCCTTCGCGCCCGCCGCGCTCCTCGCCGTCCGCAAGTGGGGCCGCGGCGCCGTGTGGTTCGAACGCGCGTCGGGGGCCGCCCTCGTCCTCACCGGCCTCTGGATCGTCTCCCAGCAGCTCCCCCTCGCCGCCCCGGGGACGGCCGTGGCCGCGCCCGTCGCCCCGCACGCCGCGCCCTGCGCCGACGCCGCGGTGGGCTGCGGGATGCCCGCGGTCGAGGGCGCCGCGAACGCGATCGTCCCCGCCGGGCCGCGCGTGGGCGTGGTGGAGTTCGTCCGGCGCGACTGCCCGGCCTGCAGGGCGATGGCGGCGGAGGTGAGCCACGCCGAGCGCGCGTGCGGGGTGACGGTTCGCCGCGTCGTGGTCGACGAGCCCGCGGGGATGGCCGAGGCACGCGCCGCGCGGGTCATCGGCGTGCCGACCCTCGTCGGGTACAACCGCCAGGGCGCGGAGGTCGGGCGGCTCGTCGGCGTGCAGCCCCGCGCGCTGCTGGTGCAGGTGATCGAAGACCTCGAAGGCCGCCGCTGCGGAGGGTGAGACGATGATCAAGAGACTGTCGGTGTTGGCCCTGTACCTCGGGCTCGCGAACGAGGGCTGCGTGCCCGCGGGCGGCGCCAACGGCGTGAACTCCGCCGAGGCCCACCAGCTCGTCGCGCAGGGCGCGTTGCTGGTCGACGTGCGCACGCCGGAGGAGTTCGCGGGCGGGCACCTCGACGGCGCGCGCAACGTCCCCGTCGGCGAGCTCTCCTCGCGCATGGGCGAGCTCCCGCGCGACAAGGCCCTGGTGGTGTACTGCCACTCGGGGGCCCGCAGCGCGCGGGCCGCGTCGATGCTCCGCGAGGCGGGCTACCGCGTGCGCGACCTCGGGCCCATGAGCGCCTGGTGACCGCGCGGGCAGCGAATTCGCGCGCGGCGGCGAACCCTCTTGCGCGCCCGGCGGCTCTACCGGGGTGACTGCGCGCGGGGAGTCCGCGCCGCAGCGGAGGTCTTCGACGCCATGATGGACAAGCTCTTCCCCCGCAACGAACACGCCCTCGACCGCGCCCTGCGCGTGGCGCTCGGCGTGGCGCTCCTCGCCATCGCCTTCGTGGGGCCGAAGACGCCGTGGGGCTTCCTCGGCGTCGTCCCCCTCGCGACGGGCCTCCTCGGGAGCTGTCCGCTCTACACCCTCTTCGGCATCGGCACCTGCCCCGTCGAGCCGCGCAAGCTCCGCGACGCCTGAACACCCTCGACACGCCCGCCGTGTCACCGCGGACACGGCGCGCTCGCACCCGATGCGTGACGCGCGCTCGGCGCCTCGCGGCACCTCCCTTGCCATGGCCTCCGGCGCATGGCCCACCACGCACCCTTCCCCGGCCTCCGCCCGCTCCGCCCCGACGAGGCCCACCGGCTCCGCGGCCGCGACGCGCTCGTCGCCTCGCTGGTGGCGCGCGTCCGCGCGGGCGCGTCGCTCGTGCTGGTCGGGCCACCGGGCATCGGGCGCTCGTCGCTGCTCGCGGCGGGTTTGCCTTCGGCGCTGCGCGACGTCCCCGTCGGCGCACTCGACGTCCCCGCGTACCGTGCGACGGCGGGGCAGCGCCTCGTCCCGCACCTCGTCGCGCCGGGGGGTTCCCTCGACGCCGTGACGCGCACGGACGGCGTTGTGCAGCTCGCCCTCGTCGACGACGCCGACGCGCTCGACGAGGAGGGGCGGCGCGCGCTCCAACGGCTCGCGCGCGACCCCGCGGTTCGCCTCGTCCTCGTGGCCTCCGAGCGCAGCCTCCTCCCCGCGCTCGACCGCGAGCTCGCGGAGGTCGCTGTCGAGCCGCTGCCGCCCGACGCGCTCGCGGCCACGTTGGAAGACGCGGGCGTCGCGTGGGTGCCCGGCCTCGCCGACGCGATGGTGGCCGAACTCGGCGACGACCCCGCGGCGCTCGTGTGGCTCCAGTTCGCGGCGATGCGCCTGAGTGCGACGCGGGAGCGCCCCGACGCGACGCTCACCCACACCGCGCTCCACGCGCTCGGCGGCGTGCGGGGGTGCCTCACGCGCCACATCGGCGCGACGCTCGCCGCGCGTCCATCCACGGAGCGGGAGGCCGCGACGGCGCTCCTCGACGCGTTGGTGACGCCCACCGGCGCATCGATGCGTCCGCGCGACGAAGTACTCGCCAGTCTGCCGCCGCACGCCGCTTCGATGCTCGACGCGCTCCTCGACGCCGGGCTCGCGGCGCGCGCAGGGGCGCGGGTCGGCCTCGCCCACCCGATCGTCGCGACGGCGTGGCCCTCGTCCGACGCGCCACGCCTCGCGGAACGAGCGCTCCTGCGCGGCGCCGCCCCCCGCGGCCAACGCGGACCGACGGCGCTCGCGGTGGCCTGCGGGCTCGCGTCGGTTCTCGCGGCGCGCCACCTCGCGCGCACGGGCGAGGCCGCCGCATCCCTCGACCGCGCGGAGCGCGCCGTGACCCGGGCGCGTGGCGCGCTCGCCGCCCAGCGGTTCGAGGTGCTGTCGTCGCGCACCCGGACGCTCGACGTGACCGACCCGGAGGCGGCGCTCCCGGTGGCGCTCGCGGCCTACGACGAGGCGCGCGGAGGGCGCACCGAGGCCGCCGCCCTCGAACTCCTCCGAGAGCGATCGCACGTCGCACCCGCGCAGCGGCTGACCCGCCTCCCGCGTGTTCCACGCAACCACGCATTCTCCCCCGACGGGGAGGTGCTGGCGGTGACCACCGAGGACGGCGCGCTCACCCTCTGGGACGTCGCCCGGATGCGCCACCGTGCGCGCGTCGAACTCGCGGCCCAGGGCGCCGGCGTGGCGGCCTTCTCGGGCGATGGCGCGCGCCTGGCGGTCGCGGGCGATGGGGCCTCGGTGTCGCTCGTTCGCGTCGCAGACGGCGCCGTCGAGCGAACCCTCTCGGCCTGCGCGCAACGTGCCGCGGAGGTCATGTGGTCCCACGACGGCCTCCTCCTCGTCGTGTGTGAGGACGAACTCCGCGCGTTCGACCCCACCACGGGGCAGCCCCTCTGGTCGCGGGGTGCGCCGCTCGGGCTCTACCCCTACACCGCGACCGACGGCGCGCGGGTGCTGATGCAGCCACGCTCGATCTGCTGCGCCGAGCGCTACCTTCCGACCTCGCCCGCCGACGCGTGCCCGGCGACGCCCTACTTCATCCTCGATTTCGCAACCGGGGAGACGCTAGGCCGCACCGAAGGCGAGCCCTGCGCGGACGGCCCCGTCGCGCTCGACCCCGACGGGCGTGGGCTCCTGATCGGCACCAACGACGACGGCACCGACTTCGCGCACGCCGCCGCGGACGACCGCCGCGTCCCCTGCACGAGCCTCTACCCGCTCGGACACGACGGGTCGGTCGCTTGCGGAGGCGCCGGCCCATGGGTCGTCTTCCGGCGCGAAGGAGAACGGACCTACCGAAGGCCACCGGCCGCCACCTACGACATCACGGACGTAGCGTCAGGCGCCGTCGCCTACCGGAGCGAAGTCGCATCAGTCTGGGACGTCATGCGCGGCGAGAACCTCTTCTCCATCGCCACCGTCCCCTCGCCGTACGGGCTCGTCCTCGCCCCGCGCGGCGACCGCGTCGCGGCCGATCACGCGCGGCAGGGCATCGACGTGTGGCAGGCGCCCCCGCCCGAGAACGTCGCCCCCGACGCCCGACGCGCGCACCTCCTCGCGCGCACCAACCTCCGCGTCTGTCGCGGCTCGCTGGCCGTGGTCGCCGTCGATGCGCCGCCCCTCGACTCGCCCTGGGCGCCTGCCTCCGCCTGCGCCGAGGCGTCGCCGTGAGCCCCGCGCACCAACGCGCCGCGCTCTGGGAAGCCGCCCTCGCCTGGGACCGCGACAGTCGCCGTGCCCGCTCCCTCTGGCCCGCTGCTACCCTCGCTGCCCTCCGCGACGTGGACTCCCCCTCCCCCCTCCCCGACGCCTTCCTCGCCGCGAGCCGCGCCCGCGCGCGCCGGCGCCAGCTCGTCATGCGCATCCTCCTCGCCCTCCTCGCATCCGCCGTCATCGCCGGCCTCGTCTCGCTCTCCTGCGCCACCACGAAAACCGCCCGACGCGCCGCCGACGCACGTCACGAAGCCGACGCACTCACCCGCCGACGCACCGAGGGCGAGGCGCCGCTCCTCCTCGAGCTCGCCCGCGAGGCGGAGACCCGCGGCGCCGCGAGCGAGGCCCTCGTGCTCGCGATCGCCGCGCGCAACGTGGCGCGCTCTACCGGGACGCACCTCGCGCCGACAGAGCAGGCGCTCGCGGCCCGACGCTCTGTCCGCCCGTGGCAGCGCGCGGCGGGCATCGCTTCGAACCGCGCCACGAGCACCGGCCACGCCGACCTCGCCTTCCGCGAAGCTGGCATCGGCGCCGTCGCGCTGATCGACTCCGTGAGCGGCGACGAGCGGGCGGTGTTCGCCTACGCCTCGGAGCGGTGCAGCGGCGAGCTGGAGGGCGGGAGCGTGTCCCCCGACGGCCGCCTCGTGCTCCTGCAGACGGTCGACTGCGACAACGCCCGCAGGCTCTCGCTGTGGGAGGTCGCGCCGACGCGAATGCGCTGGTCGCGGCCGCCGCTGCCATCACACCTCGACACCTCGTTCGCATGGGGGCTCGACGGGCGCTCCGTTCTCCTCGTCGGACGCGACAGCGGCGGCGACCCGATGGTGTGGCTCGCCCTCGACCTCGCCAACGGCCGCCCCGTACGACAAGCGAACGCCCGCTACGTCGGCGCCGACCCCGGCGAGGCCGGGCCCATCGAGACGCCCCCGAGCGCACGCCGCTTCCTCGTGAGCGACACGGGCGGCGGCCCGCCGCGCTGGGCGTACGCGAACGGCACCCTCGCGGCCGCGCTCACGGACGCAGACACGCTGTCAGGCATGCTCTCGCCCGACGGCCGCTTCGCGGTCACCACGTCGGCGGGGGGCTCCGCGCGCCGATGGGACGCGTCCTCGGGCGCGCTGCTGGGCGAGGTGCCGTCCGCCCCGGTGCGGGCGTGGTTCCTCGGCGAGGGAGAGCGTTTCGTGACCACGCCCGACCTCGCGGTGTGGGAGAGCGCCACCGGAGGTCGCCTCCACGCGTTGGTGGGCGCAGGGCGCGCTGCGGGCGCGCTCGTCCGCTCCGCCGACGGGCGCTGCGCGGCGTCGTGGGGGCCCGACGACACGCTGTCGACCTGGAGCGTCGCCGACGGCACCTCCACGGGCGTCTTCCGCTTCGTGGCGTCGGCGCGCAACGGACCGCTCCGCGCGGCGTTCGAGGGCGGTTCGTGCGACCTCATGGTCTCCGCCGGCGGGTCACTCGAACACCGCCTCGTCACGCCCGCCACGCTCGACCCGGACGCGCCGCGCGACGTCGACGCCTTCGCCGCGTGGGCGCTCCAACGCACACCGTTGCGCGTGCGCCGCGACACCCACGCCGTCGTCGACGACAGCCCCGCGCCGCCCGACTCCCCCTGGGCCCGCGCCCCCCGCTGAACGCCGCTTGCGCGCGTCGGCCCCCATCGGCTACCACCCACGGCTCACCCCAGCACCGCGCCGATGCGTCGTAGGCACCCGCGCGGAGAAAGATCCTCTGTTCCCATGAAGGCCCCCGCGCTCCAGCTCCTGAAGGACAAGAACCGCCTCCCCCCCAACACCGTGGCCGCGATCGCCGACGGCAAGCTCGTCGACCTCCACACGCCCATCACGCCGCCCACCGACCTCGCGCCGGTGATGGCGGACGACGCGCGCGCGCTCCCGGTGATCCGCCACTCCACCGCGCACGTCATGGCCGACGCGGTGCAGCGCCTCTTCCCGGGGACGAAGGTGACCATCGGGCCCGCGACCGACGGCGGCTTCTTCTACGACTTCGACCGCCCCGACGGCCACTTCTCCGAGGACGACCTCGCGAAGATCGAGGCCGCCATGCGCGACATCATCAAGGCCGACCTTCCCTTCGAGCGCGGCGTCTACTCGCGCGACGAGATGACGTCGAAGCTCCAGGCGATGGGCGAGAGCTACAAGCTCGAGATCCTCGCGTCGATCCCCGAGGGCGAGGACATCTCGTACTACAAGCATGGCCCGTGGTTCGACCTCTGCGAGGGGCCGCACGTGCCCTCCACGCGCTTCCTCCAGGGCATCAAGCTCACGGGCGTCGGCGGGGTGTACTGGCGCAACAAGGAGGGCAACCCCTACCTCCAGCGCATCTACGGGACGGCGTACCCGACGCAGAAGGCGCTCGACGCGCACCTCAAGCAGATGGAGGAGGCGAAGGCCCGCGACCACCGCAAGCTCGGCAAGGAGCTCGGGCTCTTCCTCTTCCACGAGTGGGCCCCGGCGTCGCCCTTCTTCCTGCCGCGCGGCGCCTTCGTCTACAACGGGCTCATCAGCTACATCCGCGCGCTCTACGCGAAGTACGGCTACAGCGAGGTCATCACCCCGCAGATCTTCGACAAGGCCCTCTGGGAGCGCTCGGGCCACTGGGAGAACTACCGCGACAACATGTTCCTCTCCTTCGGGACGGACGCGGTGGAGGGGCTCTCGGACAAGAACGCCGCGAAGCTCTCGGACCTGTTCACCGTCCCCGGCCCCGGCCATGAGGGCGACGTGAAGGCCGCCGAGGAGCACGGCAAGATCGGCCTCAACTACGTCTGCGGCTGCAAGGCGATGAACTGCCCCTCGCACTGCCTGATGTTCGCCGCCGACCGCAAGAGCTACCGCGACCTGCCGCTGCGCCTCGCCGACTTCGGCCGCCTGCACCGCTACGAGCGCTCGGGCGTGACGCACGGCCTCTCGCGCGTCCGCACCTTCTCGCAGGACGACGCCCACATCTTCTGCACGCCCGAGCAGATGGAGTCGGAGATCAGCTCCTTCTTCGACCTCCTCCACGAGGTGTACGGCGCGCTCGGGATGACGGACGTGAAGATCTTCCTCGCGACGCGCCCCGAGACCAACTACCTCGGCACCGTCGAGAGCTGGGAGCGCACCGAGAAGATCCTCGCCGACGCCGTGACCAAGAAGGGCCTCACGTACACCATCGCCGCGGGCGAAGGCGCGTTCTACGGGCCGAAGCTCGAGTTCCACGTCACCGACGCGATCGGGCGCTCGTGGCAGCTCGGCACCATCCAGGTCGACCCCAACCTCCCCGAGCGCTTCGAACTCGAGTACGTCGGCTCGGACAACCAGGCCCACCGCCCGGTGATGCTCCACCGCGCCGTGCTCGGCTCGCTCGAGCGCTTCCTCTCGGTGTACATCGAGCACACGGCGGGGCACTTCCCCGTCTGGCTCGCGCCCGAGCAGCTCGTGCTCGTCACCGTCTCCGACCGGCACGTCGAGTTCGCCAAGAACCTCCAGGCCCGCCTCCGCGCGCGCGGCCTCCGCGTCACCGTCGACGAGGGCAACGACAAGCTCTCGGCGAAGATCCGCACCGCCTCCCTCCTCAAGCCGCCGTACATCGGCGTCATCGGCGACAAGGAGGTGGAGCAGGACGGCGCCACGCTGCGCAAGGGACGCGCCGACCTGGGCTTCTTCTCCGCCGACGGCCTCGCCGCCAAGCTCGCCGCGGAGTCCGTCCCCGGGCACGTCGCCGCCGCCCCCGCCCCCGCCTCGCCCGCCGCGTAGCCGTACGCCGTTGAAAGTCGGGCGGCACTCTGGCAACGGAGTGTCGCACCGATGGCCCACGTCACCGTCCTCGTCCCCTCCTGCGACCGCTACCGCGACCTGTGGCGCCCCTTCGTGACGCTGCTGCGCCGCCACTGGCCCGACTGCCCGTACCCCGTGGTGGTCGGCAGCAACCACGCGCGCTGCGAGGAGGAGGGCGTCACGGCGCTCCCCATCGGCGACGACATCACCTGGACGAAGAGCACCCGCGCGATGGTCGAGCAGGTCGACTCGCCCGTGATCCTCATGCTCCTCGACGATTTCTTCTTCCGCTCGCGCGTCGACACCGCGCGCGTCGAGGGCCTCGTCCGCGACTTCGACCGCCTCGACGGCGCGTACCTCCGCCTCGTCCCCAATCCCCCGCCGGACGTCCCCCTCGCGCGCTTCCCCGCGGTGGGCGAGGTGGCCCCCGGCGCGCCCTACCGCGCGTCGCTCCAGGCGGCCCTGTGGCGCAAGGAAGACCTCCTCGCGATCCTCCGCGACGAGGAGAACCCCTGGCAGATGGAGGTGCTCGGCTCGCGCCGGAGCGACGGCATGGCGCGCGGCTTCTACGCGGTGTGGGAGCCCGCGCTCGACTACTACGCCGGTGTGGTGTCGGGCCGCTGGGAGCTCTACGGCCTCGCCGTCGTGCGCGAGCAGGGCGTCCCCGTCGACCTCGCGGCCCGCCCCGCCCTCACCCCCGCGGAGAACTTCTCCCGCAGCGCCCGCGCCTTCGCGTGGCGGCCGTGGTACGCGATCCCGTGGAAGACGCGCGCGACGCTCCTCCGCTGGGCCCGCGCGTCGGGCGTGCGCAAGCCGCACCCGTCGGGGTACTGAACCGACCCCGCACGCCGCAAGCGCCGTCAACGCGCCAACGGGGCCTGGCGGCTGTGCGGGGTTGAGGCCACGGCCAACGTCGCATCAACCAATCGCTCCGTGGGCGATCCCGGCCCCTACTGCGTGTCCCGGGCGCAACGGAAACCGAGGCCATAGGAACGGTAGATGGACCTCTCATCCCAGCGTGACCCGGCGCGCAAGTCGGCCACGTTCGTGCTGTCCCACGACCCGCCCCGAATCACCCAGCCAGAAGACGGCTCGCTACTATTGTTGGTGCAGACTGGATTGTTGGTGCCGCCGCCGGTCCAGCACCCAGGCGCCCCCGAGCGATAGACATCGTACCTGTCGGCGTTCCACTCGTCGACGTTGCCCGCGAGGTCGTGGATGCCGCCCGGAGCATCGCCTGCCGGCACAGAGCCGACCGCGCAGGTCGAACTCCGCGACATGCCCGCCCCCGACCAACAGGCCTGCGCGTTGCTCGGCGTGTCACCCGCGACGCCGCCCCATGGAAATCCCCGTCCGCTCGGCCCGCGCGTCGCAAATTCCCACTCCGCCTGCGTAGGCAGGCGGCCGACGCCGTTGCCATCCCACACGCAGAAGGCCTGTGCTGTTGACCAGTTCACGCAGTTGATCGGGTGATTCTCTCGATCGGTCCGCGCGTAGTTCGCACGCGTACCACCGACGTCACAGTTCAGCTCCGCGTCGGAGTTTACCGTCCCTACGAAGGGCACCGCGCCACCCCGGTACATCACCGAACTGGTCGGGACAGGACGGCCCGCCGCAACCCAGCGACGAAACCGCGCGACCGTTACCTCGTACGCGTCCAGCGCGAAGCTGCCCACTCTTGTGGAAAACTGCCGAGGCGACTCGTTGTAGCCGCCGGTCCCACCCATCGTGAACGTGCCCCCATCGACGCGCACCATCCCGCACCCCGGTGCCGTGGGTGTGGGGCAGCTCCGCTGGCTGTAGACGCAGGCCCCCCCCAAGCACTCCGAGCCGAGGCATACCCGATCGCACCCGCCACAGTGCGCCCTGTCCGTTTGGAGGTTCACGCACGCCCCTCCACACGACGTGAGCCCCGCCTCGCAGGCGAAGCCGCACACGCCGGCGCTACAGGTCGCCGTGGTGCTCGGCCGCGTCGGGCAGACGTTGCCGCAGCGGCCGCAGTGTGAGGGCGACGTGTTGAGGTTGACCTCGCAGCCGTTGACGTCGTTGCCGTCGCAGTTGCCGAACCCGGCGTTGCAGAGCACGCCGCAGGTCGACGCCGCGCAGGTCGCCGTCGCGTTGGCGGGGACGGGGCAGGCGTACCCGCACGCGCCGCAGTGCATCGCGCTCGTTGACAGCCGCACGCACGCGCCGCCACAATTTCGCTCGCCCGCGCCGCAGCTCTGGCTGCACGCGCCGGACGAGCACACCTGACCCGCTGCGCACGGGCTCTCGCAGCGCCCGCAGTGCTGCATCGACGAGCGCGTGTCGGTGCAGACGCCGCCGCAGCGCTCCTGGCCCGCCGGGCAGTCCGGGCCCTCGCTGGGGGTATCGATCGCCTCGACGTCCGCGTCAGGCTCCATCGTTGCGTCCGCGTCGCGGGCCACGGAGACGTCGCCCCGCGAAACATCCTCGAGCGCGCCCGGCCGCGACTCCGTCCCGTACCTCACTGGCGCGCAAGCCCCAAGCAGCGCCGCGGCGCAGAGCGTGAGCCGACGACCCGCCCCGCCGCGCAGACACCTCGTCGCACCGCGCTCGCTATGCATGTCGGCGCGAGCGAAGCATCGCCGCGCCACGCCTGTCAACACCCCTCCGCCCGCGGACCTCGACGCGCGCGAGGGTTGACACCCGTCGGGCTGCGATGCTTCGCTCCAGCTACGACCTATGCCCACGCGCGTCTGGGAGCCGCGTCCCAAACGAACGTAGATCCTTCCTCAGGAGCCACGTCGATCGTGCGACACCGAACCATCTCTCGCCGCCCCGTCCTCCTGGGCTTCGCGCTCACCCTCCTCACGCCGGTCGTGGCGGGGCAGAACCTCCCTGCGGGGCAGGTCCCTCCGGCTTGCGAGGAGGCGGCGCTCACGCGTGAGATCGACGCCGCGATCGACGACCGCGTCGCCGGGCGCGGACTGCAGGCCTTCGACCGGCTCCTCGCGCTCCATGGGCGCTGCCCCACCCCTCGGGTGACGGCGCAGCTCGGGATGGCCGAGCAGACCCTGCAGCGCTGGCCCGAGGCGTACGAGCACCTCCGCGCGGCCCTCGCGCGCCCCGACGACCCGTGGATCACCTCGCGGCGGGCGGCCCTCGACAACACCCTCCGCGAGATCACCGAGCGGCTCCCCCGCCTCGCGCCGCAGTGCAACGTGCCCGGCGCGGTGATGCTGGTCAACGGCCGGGTGGTGGGGCCCCTCCCGCTGCCCTCACCTCACCCGCTCACGGTGACGAGCGCGACCGTGGAGCTGCGCGCGCCGGGGTACAGCGCCGTCCGCCGCGTGGTGACTCCGGCGCCCGGCACGGTCTACACGGAGATGTTCACGCTCGAACGAGAGCCCGCGCCGTCGGACGTGCCGCCCTCGGTGACGCCACCAACCGCGGAGGCGCCGACCGCGTCGGGGGCCTCCGGGGCCCGCGTGCTGGCGTGGATCACTGGCGGCGTCGCGGTCGCGGCCCTTGGCGTAGGGGTCGCTGGCGTCGTGCTCCAGCGGGGCGAGGAGGAGACCTTCCGCGCCGGGTACGTCGCAGGGAGCTGCGACGGCAACCCTCGCTGCTACACGGAGATGGCCTGCGACCAGACGCCCTCGTGCGTCGAGCGGCGCGCCGCCCTCGACCAGGCGACGTGGATGGCGTGGATCGGCCTCGCCGCAGGGGGCGCGCTGGCGGCGACCTCGCTCACGCTCTTCCTGGCGAGCCGGCGGAGCGACTCCCCCGCGCGCGTCACCCTCGCCTGCGGCGCGGGGCCGGGCGCCTTGGGCGGTACCTGCGCGCTCCGGTTCTAAGATCGCTCCGCACGACTACTTGATCACTTCGTCAAGCCATCAGCTGCTGGGACAGCAGCTGCACTTTCGTGAGGCGATCAAGTAGTCACGCGGAGCGATCTAAACCAAGCTCAAGGGATATCCCGGGCGCACCGGAATCCAAGGTCGTCGAAGTAGCCGGATGGCATGCTTGGATACCGCGACGCGGCTAGAAATGCCGGTCGTTCCGCGGGGGCTCTGAACCCACCACCGCGAACGACCCTGCTGCCCAATGTGCGATCGACACACAAAGCGTTTCTTGTACCCGACGCGCTCCAACACCCAGTGCCGCTCAACCGATACGTAGCGTACCAGTCCGCGTTCCACTCGTAAACGTTCCCGGCGAGGTCGTGAATCCCATTCACAGCTCCCGGACGAAACATACCTACAGGGCATGTCGTCTCACGGACAAGTTCAGAGCCGCTCCAGCAAGTCAACGCATCATCGGGCGCCGCGCTGCCCCACGGATAGTTGCGCGGCGACTCAGAACTTCCGCGCGCAGCGAACTCCCACTCGACCTGCGTCGGAAGTCGCCCCCCATCCCACACGCAGAAAGCCTGCGCGGTCGCCCAATTCACACAGTTGATCGGATGGTTCTCTCGATCCCTCCGGGGATAGTTCGCCTTCGTATCGTCGCAGTTCAACTCAGTGTCCGTATTCACTGTCCCTTCGAAAGGCAGCGTACCTCCCCGATACACCACTGGCCCGTTCGGAACAGGACGCCCCGCAGCTACCCATCGACGAAACCGCGCGACGGTCACCTCGAACGCGTCCAAAGCGAAGTTCTGCACAGTCGTACTGGGCTGCGGCGGCGACGCCATCACCGCAACCTCCGCCTGGCCCATCGCGAAGGTTCCACCGTAAACCGGCACCATTCCACAACCTTGCTCCATTGTGGTCGCGCAACTTCGCTGCCGAAGAGACATGCATCTGGAGTCGGCGCAAATCGTCGTCCCCGCGCCGACCACCGGGCAGGCGATGTCGCAGCGACCGCAATGTTGAATCGATGTGCGAGTGTCGACACAACTACCTCCGCATAGCCTTTTCCCGCCGGAGCAACTCACAGAGTCGCCCACGACATCATCGCTTGTTGCCTGCATATCGAGCGACGCGAGGTCATCGCCTCGCGGGGCATCCTCGAGCGCGCCCGGCCGCGACTCCGTGCCGTACCTGACCGGCGCGCAAGCCCCGAGCAGCGCCGCAGCGCAGAGCGCGAGCCGACGCCCCGCCCCGCCGCGCAGACACCTCGTCGCACCACGCTCGCTCTGCATCTCGGCCGAGCGAAGCACCGCCACGTCACGCCTGTCAACACCCCTCCGCCCGCGGGCCTCCGCGGCCGCGAGGGTTGACACTCCCCGGGCTCCAGTGCTTCGCTCTGTCCCGCACCTATGCAAGGCGATGGAGTCACCACGGGGGCGGGCGCCTCGCTGCGCCCCGGGAGTGTCGTCGGGCGCTTTGCGCTCACGCGCGAGATCGGCCGCGGGGGCATGTGTCTGGTCTTCGAGGGGCGCCACGTCGACCTCGACATGCGCGTCGCCGTCAAGATGCTCCTGCCGCAGTTTGCCAACCAGCCCGCGGTGGTCGAGCGCTTCCTCCGTGAGGGCCGCGCCGCGTCACGCATCACGCACCGCAACGCCATCCGGATGGTCGACGTCGGGCAGAGCGACGGGGTGGTGTACCTGGCGATGGAGTTCCTCGACGGGGAAGACCTGGCGGCGCGCATCAAACGCGGCGGCGCGCTCTCCTGGCAGGCCGCGGTCGACCTCCTGCTCCCGGTGCTCTCGGCGCTCGCGGAGGCCCACGAGGCGGGGGTGATTCACCGGGACATCAAGCCCGCCAACATCTTCCTCGCCGTCGACCGCTACGGCGCCGTCGAGCCCAAGGTGCTCGACTTCGGCATCTCGAAGATCGAGGGCGACGACCAGGGGCAGACCGGCACCGAGATGCTCCTCGGCACGCCTTACTACATGGCACCCGAGCAGATCCGCAGCGCGAAGAACACCACCGCCGCCAGCGACCAGTACGCCCTTGGCGTGATGCTCTACCAGTGTGTCACCGGCCAGGTCCCCTTCCGCGGGGAGAACGCCTTCAACACCTTCCAACTCATCACCGCAGGGCAGTACACCCAGGCGCGGGCGCTCGTCCCCGCGCTCCCACCGGCCCTCGACGCCGCACTCCAGCGCGCGATGGCCGTCAACCCGGCCGACCGCTTCCCCGCCGTGGTCGCCTTCGGGGCGGCGCTCCTACCCTTCGCCAGCGACGGGGCGCGAGCCCTCCATGGCCCTCGGTTCGCCGCCGCCTTGGACGAGTTCGCGCGCTCCAGCCCGGGCCTGCATACCCTGCTCTCGGGCTCCTCGCCCGACCTCCGCGGCCCCGCGATGCACGCCTCCCTCGTCCCCAACCCAGGCACCATCACCCAGGCCACGGGCGAGCGTCAGGCCCCCGCCCCTGCCCCTTCGCCTCGACGCGGGTGGGTTCTGGCCGCCGCCGCCGTCGCCGTTGTAGGCCTCGCCGCCACCGCCGGGCGCTTCACCCGCGAGCCCGCCGTCCCCGCTGCCCCCGCCGCGACGACGCGCCGCATCACGGCGTCGACCACCCCACCGACGCCCGTCGCGGTGCCGCCCGCCCCGACGCCCGTCGCGGCGCCGCTTCCTGCGCGTGAGGCGCCCGCTCCGCCCAGCGAAGCGCCCGAGCGCACGCAGCGTCTGGTCGACGCGGGCCTTGCACACCGTGAGGAGCGCCCCCTTCGTCCCCGCCGTACGCCCAATGTGGTCGGGTCCCCGGCGGTCGCTCCGGCGCAGTTGGCCGCGCCGGAGACGAGTCGCGACCAGAGCGGGGCATCGATCATTCGTTAGCCGCGGGTGGCGTCTGCGCGACATCGCTCTACAGCTGCGCCCAGATCGCGGCGGTCCAGCTCGCCACGTCCTCCTCGGACATCGTTCCCGTCGGGGGCAGGCGGCCGTCGCGGTGGCCCCGCTCGAGGTCGACGAGGTACTGCTGCCGCGAGAGCAGCGTGCCGCGGCACACCGGCGCGTCCGCAGGGGGCGCGTCCACCACCGCGTCGTCGCGGAGTCGCCCGATGAGCCACTCCATCACCCACGCGGGGACGTCCCGCGCCTCCTGCGGGTACACGTAGCCGAACAGGACGAGGTGCGCGAGGAGCACCCGGTGGTTCTCGCCGAAGCGGGCGACGAGGCGCGGCCAGTCGAGCGTGGCGCGCTTCGCGTGGAGCAGGTGGAGCACGTCGGCGCCGTCGAAGCGCTCGCGCTCCATGATGAACGACTTCGACCAGATCGACTCCTCCGCGGGGCAGATGCGCACCGGCACGCCGAGCAGGGTGCCGGGCTCGGCGTGGGCGAACCACCCGTCGTCCACCGGCGCCGCGCCGTTGCCGGAGTCGTAGATCACGTCGAGGAAGCGGTCGTCGGACCAGGCCTTGGCGAGCCAGTGGGGGAAGGTCCGCTCGGTGCGGAAGCCGTCGGCCTCCAGCGCCGCGAGGGTCGCGTCGAGGTCGCGCCGCGCGACGAAGAGGTCGACGTCCTTGGTGTCGCGGACGATGCCGCAGTGGTGCTTGAGCGACCAGGTGCCGCCGACGAGGAAGGGGACGGCGCGCGCGTCGAGCGCCTCCAGGGCGCGCGCGTACATGGTCAACGTCGCGTGGTCGGGGGTCACGTCCGGCGGGATCCGCGAGAGCAGCCGCATGGGTCTCTCTCCTTCAAAGGGTCGGTAGAGTTCCGCAGGGCCTTCGCAAGCCACGCGCCACGGCGCGCGCGTTGCTACCCGTCGCCGCGGTTCGAACCACCTCCCGGAGGCGCCCCATGCGCATCGCAGCGGTCGGAGACATCCACTGTCGCAAGGACTCCGCGGGCCTCGTCGCGCCGCAGCTCGCCGCGGTGAACGAGCTCGCCGACGTGCTCCTGCTCTGCGGCGACCTCACCGACTACGGCCTCGTCGAGGAGGCCCTGGTGCTCGCGAAAGAGCTCTCGGTGGTGCGCGTCCCGATGGTCGCGGTGCTCGGCAACCACGACTTCGAAGCGGGCCACCCCGAGGATGTGACGAAGGTGCTCACTGGGGCGGGCGTGCACGTGCTCGACGGCGACTCGTTCGAACTCGGGGGCGTCGGCTTCGCGGGGGTGAAGGGCTTCGTCGGGGGCTTCGGCCGCGCCACGCTGGGGCCCTGGGGCGAGGCCGCGGTGAAGCGCTTCGTCCAGGAGGCCATCGACGAGTCGCTCAAGCTGGAGTCCGCGCTGAGCCGCCTCCGCACCGAGCGCCGCGTGGCGCTGATGCACTACGCGCCCGTCCGCGACACCGTGGAGGGCGAGCCCGTCGAGATCTTCGCCTTCCTCGGGTGCAGCAGGCTGGCCGAGCCGCTCGGGCGCCTGCCGGTGGACGTGGTGTTCCATGGCCACGCCCACAGCGGGAGCCCCGAGGGGAAGACCGCGTCGGGCACCCCCGTCTTCAACGTCGCGATGCCGCTGATGAAGCGGACCTTCCCCGGCGCACCGCCCTTCCGGGTGCACGCGCTGTAGGGGCGCGCGTCACTCCCAGACGAACGCGGTCGACGCGTCGAAGGGGTGCGTCGCCTTCCAGTGGCGCGCGATGTCCACCCGACGCGTCACCCACACGCGGTCGTGGCGCTCGACGTGGTCGAGGAAGCGCTGGAGCGCGCGCATCCGCCCGGGGCGCCCGAGCAGGCGGCAGTGCATCCCGACGGACATCATCGCGGGGCGCTCGTCGCCCTCCGCCCAGTGCACGTCGAAGGCGTCGCGCAGGTACGCGAAGAACTCCTCCGCGTGCGAGTACCCCTGCGGCAGCGCGAAGCGCATGTCGTTGGCGTCGAGCGTGTACGGCACCACCAGGTGGGGCGCGAGCGCGCCGTCCGTCCGCCGCACCTGGAGCCAGAAGGGGAGGTCGTCGCCGTAGTAGTCGCTGTCGTACTCGAGGTCGCCGCGGTCGACGACGAGCCGCCGCGTGTTGGGGCTGTCGCGCCCGGTGTACCAGCCCGCCGCGGGCTTCCCCACCACCCGCGCGAGGGTCTCCATCCCGAGGGCCATGTGGGCGCGCTCGGTGGCCTCGTCGACGTTCTGGTAGTGGATCCAGCGGTGCCCGTGGCAGGCCACCTCGTGCCCGAGCTCGACGAAGGCCGCGGTCACCTCGGGGCAGCGCTCGAGCGCCATCGACACGCCGAACACCGTCAGCGGCAGCCCCCGCTTCTCGAACTCGCGCAGGATGCGCCACACGCCGACGCGCGACCCGTACTCGTAGATGCCCTCCATGCTCAAATGCCTCGCGGGGTAGGCCGCCGGCGAGAAGAGCTCGGAGAGGAACTGCTCGCTCCCCGGGTCGCCGTGGAGGACGGAGTTCTCGCCGCCCTCCTCGTAGTTGAGGACGAACTGGAGCGCGACGCGGGCGCCGCCGGGCCAGCGCGCGTGCGGGGGGTTGCGGCCGTAGCCGCGGAGGTCGCGGGGGTATCGCATGGGGCCGCGACGGTACCACCGCCGCGGCGCGCGCCGTCAGCTCAGCGCGAGACGGGGGTGGGCGTGGCGGACGGCGCGGCGGGCGTGGCGTTGACGACGCCGCCGCGGCGCTCGTCCTCGTGGATGGAGTAGCGCACCATCGCGCGGAGGATCTCGTTGCGCTGCACGTTGCCGACGAGGGCCTTCATGTCCTCGTAGAGCGACGGGTCGGTGAGGAGGGCCCCGACGGTGCCGCGCCCGGCCTGGATGTTGGCCATCACGTCGCGCAGCGAGGCGGAGGCGGCGGCGGCGTTGGTCACGATCTGCGCGCTCTCCTGCCCGTAGATGATCTGGTGGAGCCCGCCGTTGCCCGTCCGCACGTCGTGGGTGATGGCGGCCACCTCGTCGGCGGTGCGGGCGAAGGAGCGGACCATCGCCTCGCCCTCGCGGTCGTAGACGAGGGCGTGGACGAGGCCGTGGCCGCTGCGGGCCTCGCGGGTGAGCGCCGAGACGTCCGCGCTCATCGCGTTGACGCGGCCCATGGTGCTCTCGGCGAGGCCGAGGGTGCGGTCGATGCGGGCGGCCATCGCGGGGTCGTTGAGGAGCGCGTGCGCGGTGCCGGGGCCGGCGGCCACCATGTGCGTGATCGTGCGGAGGTCGGTCACGATCGCGCCGACGTTGTTGGTGAACTGCGGGTCGGCGAGGAAGCGCGTGCCCGCGGCGACGTTGGCGAGGGCCTCGTTGGCGCGGCCGACGGCCTCGGTGGCGGTGCGCATCGCGTTGCCGATGTCGTCGCTCTCCTCGCTGCGCACCTCGGACTCGTCGGCGAGGAGCTGCGAGGAGTTGCCCATGGTGACGTCGAGGGCCTTGTCGCCGAGGAGGCCCTTGCTGGCGATCTTCACCACGCTGTCGGAGCGGACGCGGGCGAGCTCGCGGGCCACCATCGAGAAGCGGACGTGGATCCCGCGGTCGGCCGGGGTGGCGCCGAAGGTGATCTCCGTGACGTGCCCGACGTCGACGCCGCCCATGCGCACCGGCGACCCCACCTTGAGGCCCGCGACGTCGCGGAAGGTGGCGCGCAGGTGGGCCTGCCGCTCGAACATGTGCCGCTCGTCCCCGACGAGGAACACGAGGATCCCCAGCACGGCGAACCCGAGGGCGACGAAGAGACCGACCTTGATCTGTCTGGACATGCGGGTGGGTGCTCTCTAATGCCGCGGGGGCCGCGCGCGCTAGCCCCCGTGGCGGGCGACGAGGGCGGCCATGTCCTCGTCCTCGGGGGCGTTGCCCTCGATGAAATTCCGCACGAGGGGGTTGGTGCTGCTGCGGAAGTCGTCGGGCGTCCCCTGGGCGATGATCCGGCCCTTGTGGACCATGGCCATGCGGGTCGAGACGAAGAAGGCCGTCCCCATGTCGTGGGTGACGACAATGGAGGTGATGTTGAGCGCCTTCTGGAGCGACGCGATGAGGTGGTTGATGCGGGTGGTGTTGATCGGGTCGAGGCCGGTGGTGGGCTCGTCGTAGAGCAGCACCTCGGGCTTGAGGGCGATGGTGCGGGCGAGGCCGACGCGCTTCTTCATGCCGCCCGAGAGGTCGGACGGGTGCATCTGCTCGACGCCCGGCAGGCCGACGAGGGAGAGGGCCCAGGCCACGCGCTCGTCGATCTCGTCTTCGCGCATGTGGTGGTGCTCGCGGAGGCCGTAGGCGACGTTCTCGCGGACGGTGAGCGAGTCGAAGAGGGCGGCGCCCTGGAAGAGCATCCCGACGCGCTGGCGCACGCGGGCGAGCTGCTTCGCGTTGAGCCCGAGCACGCTCTCGCCGTCGAAGGTGATCTGCCCGCGGTCGACCGAGAGCAGCCCGATGAGCATCTTGAGCATGACGCTCTTGCCGACGCCCGAGCCCCCGACGATGGTGAGCGCCTCGCCCCGCTCGATGGAGAGGTTGAGCCCCTGGTAGACCACCTTGGGGCCGAAGGCCTTCCAGACGTCGTGGAACTCGATCAGGGCCATCGCGGGGCGCGCTTCAGTGGTTCCTGAACACCATGAACGCCACCGCCGCGAGCGCGATGAAGAACACGAAGCCCCCCACCGCGATGAGGATCATGGTGGTGTTGTTCTTCGCGGGCGCGCCGGGCGGCTGCTGGAAGCCGCCGGGCTGCATCGGGTTCTGCCCGGGGTAGCCCTGCTGCTGGGGGTAGCCCGGCTGCTGACCGGGGAAACCCTGCTGCTGGGGGTAGCCCGGCTGCTGCGGATAGCCCTGCTGCTGCCCCGGATAGCCCTGCGGGGGATGGCCCTGCGGGTGGCCGGGGTAGCCCTGCATCCCGGGCTGACCCTGCGGCGCGCCGGGGCCGATGGGCGGTCCCCCGGGGCCGCCGGGCATGCCGGGGCCGCCGAGACCGAAGGCCGAGATGTCGACCGCCACCGTCGACGACACGCCGCCCGACGGCGCCCCCTGCGGCTGCTGCGGGAAGGGCTGCTGTTGCTGCGGCTGCTGCGGATATCCCTGCTGCTGCGGTTGCTGGGGATAGGGCTGCTGCGGGGCCGCGCCGTAGGGGGAAGCCGGGCCGCCGGGGGCGCCGGGTCCGATGGGAGGGCCTCCGGGGCCGCCGGGCATGCCGGGGCCGCCGAGACCGAAGGCCGAGATGTCGACCGCCATCGTGGACGCGACGCCCGACGGGGGCTCCGAAAACGACTGCGGCGCAGGGGCCTGCGAGGGCGGCGGGCGGTGGGGCTGCGGCGCCTGCGGGGGGGAGAAGGGCGGCGTCGAGGGCTGCGGCATCGCGCCGGGGCCGCCGGGCCCAGGGCCGGGGCTCGAACCGCCGAGCCCGAAGGCCGACGCGTCGACGGCCATGGTCGACGAGCCGTGCTCCTCCTGCGGCGGTGACGGCGGCGACGGGGGCGCCTGCGGACGCGGCGGAGGCGACGGGGGCGCGGCGGCGGGCGCGGGGGGCGTCTGCGCGCGGGGCGGCGCGACGGGCGCGGCGGGCGTCGGGGCGCGCGGCGGCGGCGGGGCGGCGATGGGGGGCGACGCGGGCGTCTGCGCGCGCATCGGCGGCGCGGGCGGGGGTGGCGGGGGCGCGGCGCGAAGGGGGCCGCGGGGCCGCCGGGGTGCACGGCGTCGAACTGCGACGGCTGCATGATGGTGGCGGACTCGAGTCCGTCGGGCTCGTCGTCGCCGCCCATCGCCGCGGGGTCGACCACGGCCATGCCGCCGACCATCGTCTTCGGGTACTGCGCCGGCGCACCCGCCGCGGGCCGCGGGCCGCCGGCGCCCGACTGGAAGCCCTCCGACGGCGCGGACATCAGCATGGTGCCCTTGAACTTGGGCGCGGGCTTCGAAGCGCTACTGCCGGCGGAGAGGGGGGCGCTGCAGCGCTGGCAGGCCGCGGCGCCTTCCGGGTTCTGATGGCCGCAGTTGGGGCAGAACATCGACGAGATCCTCCACGGCACGCGACGGGCGCGCGGGTTTGAGAGCGCGCGGAGGCTACTACCCCGCCGCGGGTCGGCGCCAGGGGGTATCGCGCGCCGTCAATCCCGAGGCTCGACGCGGACCTCCCACCGGCGCGCGTCGAGCGGCTGCATCGACACGCTCACGGGCAGGAAGCGCTCGACCACGCGCGCGTTGGTGCGGGTGTGGAGCGTGGGCTCGACGGTGACGAAGCGCCCGCCGCGCGCCATCGCCATCGGGAGCAGGAGCTGGTCGGCGAGGTGCTCGCAGACGGGCACGTCGGCGTCGAGCCAGGCGCGGGCCTCGTCGGCGGCGGCGCGCGCGACCTCCTCCGCGGGGACGCCGCGCTCGCCGCACACCGTGAAGAGCCCGGTGGCGCCGGCGCAGGCGACCTCGACGAGCACGACGTTGCCGGGGCCCTCGTCGCGCCGGAGCTTCTCCGCACGGCCCTCGCAGGGGAGCCCGAGGCGCTCGCGGGCGGTTGCCACCTCGCGCTCGGCGATGGCGTAGGCGAGGCCGGCGACGCGCGCGGTGACCGCGACGGAGGTCACGGGGCCGCGCGCGACGAGCTCGACGGGCGAGAGCGCGGCGGGGCGGACGGCGAGCGAGAAGCTCCCGCCCGCGGGGTAGAAGCCGTGCCGCGCGAGGGAGACGGAGGCGTCGGCGCCCATCCGCGCGAGGGCCGGGAGGAAGGACCGCGCGAGGAAGTCCACCGACGGCGCCATCGGGTTGTGGGTGCCGCCCTCGAAGCTGACCGACGACGACGACGGCGCGCGGAGGAGCGCCGGGAGCACCGTCTGGCAGACGAGGGCCGCGCTCCCCGCCGAGCCCACGCGGAAGGCGAAATCGCCGCCGCGCAGGGTGGTCGGGGCGAACGAGAGCGCGCGCGAACCGAGCTCGGCGCCCTCGACGCGGGCCTCGCCCACCTCGGCGGCCGCGCGGACGGCCGTGAGGTGCTGGCGCAGGAGGCCGGGGCGCTCGCGGCCCGCGCGGACGTTCTCCACGCGGAAGGGGCGGCCGGTGAGGAGCGAGAGCGAGAGCGACGACCGGAGGATCTGGCCGCCGCCCTCGCCCTCGCTCCCGTCGAGCACGATGGGATCACTGTCACGCATGGTTCAGCCCTTCACGCACACGACCTGCTTGAGCGTGTGCACCACGTCGACCAGCGCGCGCTGCGCGTTCATCACGGCGTCGATGTCCTTGTAGGCGCCGGGGGTCTCGTCGATCACCTCGGCGTCCTTGCGGCACTCGACGCCCGCGGTCGCCCGCGCGTGGTCCTCGAGGGTGAAGACCTCGCGCGCCTTCGTCCGCGTCATCGCGCGGCCCGCGCCGTGCGAGCACGAGCAGAAGCTCTCGGGCTCGCCGCGGCCGCGGACGATGTACGACCGCGCGCCCATCGAGCCCGGGATGATCCCGAGCTCGCCCTCGCCGGCGCGGACGGCCCCCTTGCGGGTCACCCACACCGGCTTGCCGTAGTGCCGCTCCTTCGCCACGTAGTTGTGGTGGCAGTTGACGGCCTCGAGGTGCGCGTCGAAGGGCGGCAGCGCGCCCGACGCCCGCATCGCGGCCACGGTCGCGCGCATCATGAGCTCGCGGTTCACGCGGGCGAAGTCCTGCGCCCAGCCCACCGCGGCGACGTAGTCGTCGAAGAGGGCCGTCCCCTCGGGGAGGTAGGCGAGGTTCTCGTCGGGCAGGTGGACGAACCAGCGCTTCATCTCCTCGCGGGCCGCCGCGATGAAGAACGAGCCCACCCGGTTGCCGACGCCGCGCGACCCGGAGTGCAGCATCACCCACACGCGGTCGACCTCGTCGAGGCAGAGCTCGATGAAGTGGTTGCCGGTGCCGAGCGTGCCGAGGTGCTCGGGCGCCACGCCGCGCGCCACCCGCGGGTGCTTCGCGGCGACGGCCTCGTAGCCCGGGCGCAGGGCGGCCCACGCCTCGGCGACGGGCGCCGGGAGCTCACCCCACGCGCCGCGGTCGCCGGGGCCGCCGTTGTTGGTGCGGCCGTGGGGGACCGCGGCCTCGATCGCCTCGCGCACCGCGCGGAGCGAGTCGGGCAGGTCGCGCGCCGTGAGGCTGGTGCGGGCCGCGATCATGCCGCAGCCGATGTCGACGCCCACCGCGGCCGGGATGATCGCGCCGTCCGTGGGGACCACGCTCCCGACCGTCGCGCCGACGCCGACGTGGACGTCGGGCATCGCGGCCACCCACTTGTGGACGAAGGGCAGCTTCGCGAGGTTGGAGAGCTGCGCGCGGGCCTCGTCCTCGACGGGGACGCCGCGCGTCCACGCCTTCACCGGCACCCCACCCTCCACCGGAAACACCTCGTACGAACGCTCGATCATCGCGGCCTCTCTTTCGTGAGGAGACCCCGATAGCGCGGGGCGTGCCAGCACGAATTTTCGAGGGATTCGTGGAGACGTTCGATCGGGTGCGATCGGAGACGAGATTGCTGTCTCAGGGCGCGAGGGAGAGCTCGGCCTGCGCGAGGTCGACGGGCGGCGCGCGATCGGGCGCGAGCCCGAGGGCCGCGCGGAGCGCCCAGGCGTTGCGGCGATAGCGGAGGCGCGCGGTGACCGCGGTCGTGGCCGCGCCGTCCCACACTGCCGACACGCGCACCGCCCAACTGCGCCTCCCTGCGGCGGGGATGGAGCGGTCGGTGGGCCCGTCGGCGCCGAGCACGGGCACGCCCCCGCGGTGCGCGACGGCGGGGTCGCCGAGCTCGATGCGCGCGTCTTCACGCAGGGGCGCGCCGTCGGCGTCGAGCCCGCCCGTGACGACGTGGCGCCCGCCGCGCGCGTCGACGGCCGCGACCTCGACCCACACCTCACGCGCGAAGCGGGCGCCCGACGGGAGCGCGTGGGCGCTGTTGCGGTTGACCACCGTGACGGCGACGTCGATCGACGCCGCGTCGCGCCCGTGCACGGCGAGCTCGATCGCCGCCGCGCGCCCGAGGAGCTCGCCTGCGCGCGGGTGCTCGGGCCCCACGAAGGCGTGGTCGGAGAGGGGGCGCGGCGGGCCGCCGGTCGCTGCGGGTTCTTGTGGGCGGGCGGCGGAGGTGCCCGGTGTGGACGCCATGTGGCAGTCGGCGCAGGTGACCCCGACCGCCGCGGCGGGCGAGCGGCTCCACTCGCTGTAGGGCGTCTCGACGAGGGCGCCGGGGCCCGCGACCTCGTGGCACGCGCCGCAGAGATCCGCGCTGCGGGTGAAGGCCGCGCGGCGCGAGCCGTGGGCGGCGGTGGGGATCGCGTCGAAGCCGCCGAGCATCACGTCGGGGTCGCCCGCGACGAGGCGCCCGTTGGAGACGCCGCGCGTGCCGACGGCGGCGTGGCAGGTGACGCAGCCGACGCCGCGCTCGCCGGGGGCCTTGTGCGGCGCGTGGCACCGGTCGCAGAACGACCGCGTCGGCGCGTCGGCGCGCGCGGCGAGGGCGCGGAAGAGCTCGCTCTCGGCGGCGCGCGCGTGGGCCGACGTCGCGAAGGCCGCGGCGTGGCCGGCGTGGCACGTCGCGCACTCGGCGTCGGGTCGCGCCTCGGCGACGGGCGCCGCGCCGCAGCCCGTGAGGGCGAGCGCGAGGAGGAGATCAGAAGTGGTAGTTCGCATGGACAGTGGCCTGCCCGACGGCGGCGACCGAGAGCTCGGGCGACACCTCGGCGCGCCAGGCCCAGCCGGTGAGGGCGTGGCCGAGGTAGGCGACGGCGATGCCCTCGACGCCGACGGAGAAATCGCGCCCGACGCCGAACTCCGCGCCGAGCCCCGCCCGCGCGCCGAACTGGATGTCGGTGACGGACGTCTCGGGCGACTGGGCCGCGTGGACGACGGCGAGGTTGGCGCACGCGCCGACCATCGGGAAGAGGGCCCAGCGCGCGCCCCGCAGGAGCCGGAGCTGGAGCATCCCGCCGACCTCGTGGTCGTGGCGGAGGGCGCCGTCGCGCGTGCCCACCATGTGGTCGGTGAAGAGGGCGACGTACACCGAAGGCGCGAGGCGGACGGTGAGCTGCCCGCCGAGGCCGCCGAGCGCGTAGTCGCCGAAGCGCCCCATGGCGCGGACGCCGAGGGAGACGCGCGACGCGGGCGGCGTCGACTCCTGCGCGTAACCTCGGAGGGGGAGCGCCGTCAGCGCGAGGGCAGCCGTGAACGAGAGGGCGGTGGGTCGCATGATGCGCGCGCCGTCCACCAACATGCGTGCCGCGCATCACCCACCACGAAGCGCCGCGCGGCGGGGCGCGGGCGTGACCCACGGTTCACGCAAACCCCTGTGAAACAAGGCGTTGCGCGAGGTCGCGGGGGCGTTCAACGCGCGGCGGGGAAATCGCTCGGGTGTTGACACGGGCCCGCCCGCGACCGCACGCTCCGCGCGGTGGAGTACGCGATCGCCGCGATGGTGGTGGCCGTCGCGCTCGCGGCGGCGTGGCGGCTGCGCGGGGGCGTCGGCGTGGTGGCCTCGGCGCCGTGGACGGACTTCCGCGCGCCCGCGGTGGCGGGCTGGGCGGCGACCCGCCGGGAGGACTCGGGCCCCGCCCTGGGCCTCCAGGTGGGCTACCGCGCGCCCGACGTCGGCCTCGTCGCGACGCTCTACGTCTACCTCCGCGACGAGCAGGGCGTCTCGCGCGACGAGGCGCTCCTGCTGCGGGAGCTCGCGCGCGTCGAGGAGGGCCTCCGCAGCGCCGTCGCGGCGGGCATGTGGGAGGCGTCGAAGACGGTGAGCGCGCCCGCGGGCGCGGCGTTTGGCGGCGCGCGGTGGCTCCGCCAGCGCTTCTCGGTGACGAGGCGCGGCAAGGAGCTCTTCAGCGAGGCGTGGGTGACGACGCACCGGGCGTTCTACGTGAAGGTTCGCGCCACGTACGACCTCGGGATGACCGGGCCCGCCGTCACGCGCGTCGGCGCGCTCGTCGAGGCGGTCGGCGCAGCCACGACGGCCTGAGCGCCCGCCGGTCGGCCCGCATCGACATTTCCTGCACAGCGTCGAGGCGCCCCGGCCCGCTCGCCCCGTCGGCTGCGCGCCGACACTTTCCGTTGTGTACCTTGCACAACGGTGGTGCACTCGAAGGGTCCCTTCACCCTTCCTCGGAGCGGAGCCCATGACCCCTCGTCGCGCCCTCGCGTGGCCCCTCGTCTGCGCCCTCGCGCTCGCCGCGTGCGGCAACCCCACCTCGTCCGGCAACCCCAAGCCCGACCCCGACGCTGCGACGGACGTCGCGCCCGACGTCGCGCAAGACCTCGCGCCGCCGCCCGACGCGCCCGCGCCCGACGCCGCCCCCGACGTCGCGCCCGACCTCGCGCCGCCGCCCGACGCACCTGCGCCCGACGCCGCGCCCGACGTGGCCCCCGACGCGCCCGCCGACGTCGCCCCGGAGGGCCCGCAGTGCATGCCGACGGAGCTCGCCTGCGACGGCCGCTGCGTCAACGCGCAGACCGACGGCGCCAACTGCGGCGCGTGCGGCAACGCCTGCCCGATGGGCCAGATGTGCATGGCCGGCGCGTGCCGCCCCATCTGCCCGGCGGGCCAGTCGATGTGCGGGACGGGCTGCGTCGACCTCCAGACCAGCTTCGGCAACTGCGGCGCCTGCGGCGTCACCTGCCCGCTCGGCCAGAGCTGCGCCGCGGGCCGCTGCCAGTGCCCGAGCGGGCAGATGGTGTGCGGCGCGGGCTGCGTCGACACGTCGTCGGACGCGCGCCACTGCGGCGTCTGCGACAACGCCTGCCCGCGCGGGCAGATGTGCGCGATGGGGCGCTGCCAGACCACCTGCTCCACGGGCCAGACGCTCTGCAACGCGGCGACGGGCCCCGGCGAGTGCGTCGACGCGCAGACCAGCGTCGCCAACTGCGGCCGCTGCGGCAACGCCTGCGCGACGGGCCAGACCTGCGCCGCCGGCGTGTGCGCGTGCCCGACGGGCCAGGCGGTGTGCGGCGGGGCCTGCGTCGACACCCAGCGCGACGCGCGCAACTGTGGCGCCTGCGGGATGACGTGCTCGGCCACCGAGTCGTGCGCCCTCGGCCGCTGCGTGTCGCTCTGCCCGCCGGAGCGCGCGGCCTGCGCGGTCGTCGGCGGCGTCCAGTGCGCCGACCTCCAGACCGACGCCAACCACTGCGGCCGCTGCGGCAACGGCTGCCCCACCGCGCAGTCGTGCGTGGCGGGCGTGTGCTCGTGCCCGACGGGCCAGATCTTCTGCGGCGGCGCGTGCGTCAACCCGGCGATCAGCACCACCAACTGCGGCGGCTGCGGCGTCACCTGCCGCACCGGCGAGGAGTGCCGCGCGGGCTCCTGCGTTCCTCCGTGCGCGGCGGGACAGACCGCGTGCCCCGCGGGCGCGGGCTCGGCCTGCGTCGACACCCAGACCAGCGCCGCCAACTGCGGCCGCTGCGGCAACGCCTGCGCGACGACCGAGACCTGCGTGGCGGGCGCGTGCCGGGTCACCGCGACCACCAACTACCGCCGCGAGGAGCGCCCGAGCGACCTCACCTTCCTCAACGCCTGCTCGCAGCCCGGCGCGTCGTCGTACCTCCCGGGCGCCGACGACTCGTACACGATCGTCACGATGCCCTTCGCGTTCCGGTATTGGGCCACCGACCGGCCGGCGTCGTCGATGGTCAACATCACGTCCAACGGGTGGATCGGCCTCGACGGCGTGGGGACCGCCACCTACAACTTCCCGATCCCCTCGACCGCCACGCCCAACGCGGTGGTCGCGGGCTACGAGGGCGACGACTACAACCGCAACGCCCAGTGCGTCGCCGTCGTCGGCACCGCCCCCTCGCGCCGCTGGATCCACACGTGGAACGACGCCGCCCACTGCTGCGACCCCTCCACCACCGGCGCCCACACCACCTACTCGATCTACCTCAACGAGACGACCAACGTGATCGAGTTCGTCTACAGCACCATGAACGGCGCGCGCTCGCAGTACGTGGGCCTCGAGAACCAGACCGGCTCGCTGGGCATCGGCGGCTGCCCCGGCGGCGCGTTCAACTGCACCCCCGTGGCGGGGTACTCGGTGCGCTTCGTCCCCATTCCGTAACCCAGTCTTTCCTCTCCTGAAAACGACGGTCCGGCGGGCGCAGTTTCGCCCGGGTGCTGTAGACGTCCGAAGCCATGAAGTGGCAGGAAGGTCACCGCAGCGACGACGTCGAAGACCGCCGCGGGCAGGGCATCGGGCCCGGCGGCGGGGGCTTCGGCGGCGCGCGCCTCGGCGTCGGGGGCATGATCCTGGTGGGGGTGTTGAGCCTGGTCTTCAAGCGCAACCTCTTCGTGTACTTCCAGGGCGGCGGCGCGCCGTCGTCGCAGACGTCGAGCGCGGGCCCGCGCGCGGGCTCGCCGGAGGAGGAGCGGCTGATGAGCTTCGTCTCCTTCGTCTTCGACGACGTGCAGAACGTCTGGGCCGAGTGGCTCCCGCGCTCGGGGCAGAACTACGCCCGCGCCCGCATGGTGGTCTTCACCGACCGGGTGCGCTCGGGCTGCGGCGTCGCCGAGTCGGCGATGGGGCCGTTCTACTGCCCGGCCGACCGCAAGGTGTACGTCGACCTCGGCTTCTACGGCGAGCTCCAGCGGCGCTTCGGCGCGCCCGGGGATTTCGCCCAGGCCTACGTCATCGCCCACGAGGTCGGCCACCACCTGCAGAACCTCCTCGGCACCGAGCGCCGCGTCCGCGCCGCCCAGCGCCGCGACCCCTCGCAGGAGAACGCGCTCTCCGTGCGGATGGAGCTCCAGGCCGACTGCTACGCGGGCGTCTGGGCCCACTCGACGCAGCAGCGCAACCTGCTCGAGCGCGGGGACGTCGACGAGGGCCTGGCCGCCGCCTCGGCCGTCGGCGACGACCGCATCCAGCGCCAGGCGGGCCGCGCGGTGAACCCCGAGTCCTGGACGCACGGCTCGGCGCGCCAGCGGGCGGCGTGGTTCCGCAAGGGCTTCACCACCGGGGACGTGAACCAGTGCGACACCTTCTCGCTGCCCGACCCGTGAGCGCGCGTCCCCCCTTGCCGGCGCGCGCGGCGCTCCCGTAGGCTGCGGCGCCGTGCGCGAGGGCGACCGCTTCGACCACTACGTCCTCAAGGAGAAGATCGCCAGCGGCGGCATGGCGGACGTCTTCCGCGCCGAGCGCGTCGGGGCGATGGGCGTCACCCGCGAGGTCTGCATCAAATGCGTGCGCCCGGCGCTCTGCACCGACGCGGAGTTCGTGCGGATGTTCATCGACGAGGCGCGGCTGTCGACGCAACTCCAACACGCCAACGTCGTCGCCGTCGACCACTTCGGCCAGCACGACGGCTCGCTCTTCATGTGCATGGAGTGGGTGCACGGCACGGACGTCGCGCGGCTCCTCAAGCGCCTCCACGCGCTGCGCCGGCAGCTCCCCGTCGACGCCGCCGCGTTCATCTTCGCCGAGGTGCTCAAGGCCCTGGAGTACGCCCACGCGAAGAAAGACCGGCAGGGCGCCTGGCTCCAGATCGTCCACCGCGACGTGACCCCGCACAACGTCATGGTCTCCTACGCGGGCGACGTGAAGCTCACCGACTTCGGCATCGCGAAGGCCACCTCGCGCCTGCACCAGACCTTCGGCGACGTCATCAAGGGCAAGGTCGCGTACATGGCCCCCGAGCAGGCCCTCGGCGAGGCCCTCGACCTCCGCACCGACCTCTTCGCCGTCGGCGTGGTGGCCTACGAGCTCCTCGCCGGCCGCAAGCCCTACGTCGGCGCCGAGCAGACCGAGGGCGTCCACGCGATGCTCCGCGCCGACCGCCCCCCCCTCCGCGCGCTCCGCCCCGACGCGCCCGCCGCCGTCGTCGCCGTCATCGACCGCCTCCTCGAAAACGCCCCCGCCGACCGCTTCGAAGACGCCTCCGCCGCCCGCGACGCGCTCGACGCCGTCCCCGGGCTCGCCGGCGGCCACCGCACGCTCCAGCGCCTCCTGCGCGAGCTCTACGCCGAGGAGCAGCACTCGACGCTCCTCCCCCGCTTCGCCGACGCGTCGCAGGCCGCCGCCACCGAGCCGATGCGCGCCTTCGACCCCGCCCCCGCGCCCACGCTGGCGACGGGCGGGACCGACACCACGCTCCCCGCGCCGACCCCGCCGCCCGCAGCGTCCACCGCGCCCGCAGCGTCCACCGCGCCAGGCGCGCCCACGCTCACCGCGCCGCCCGCGCCCGCAGCGCCGCCGCGCGCCGAGCCCGCGCCCCCTTCGCTCGCGGTGACGCCCGCGCCCGTGGCCCTCCCTGCCCGCCCGCCGCCCGCCGCGCCGCGCTGGCCCCTCGCGCTGGCCGGCGTCGCGCTCGCGGCCGCGGTGGTGGTGCTCGGCGTCGCGGTGAAGCTCGCGCGCCAGTCCGACGTACCACGCCCGCCCGCGATGCTCGCCTCCCCACCGCCCGCCGCCGCGACGCCGTCGCCCGCACCGCCCGCGCCCGCGCCCCCTTCGCCCGCACCCGCAGCGCCTTCGGTTACGCCCGACGCCGCCACACCCGCCGCCGACGCCGCGCCCGCGGAGGCCAACGAGGCGGAGCACGCGACGCTCTCGGTGGTGGCGATCCCCTGGGGGCGCATCACGGTCGACGGCCGCACGGTCGACAACCGCGGCACCTTCCGCCTGCGCCCGGGACGCTACCGCGTGCTGGTCGAGCAGCCCGACGTCTCGCGGCGCGTGCGGACGGTGCGTCTCCGCGCGGGCGAAACGGAGAACCTCCGCGTCAACATGCTGGAGGAGTAGACGGATGCGCAGGGCCTCGGGGCACACCGCCGCACCGGCGAATGCAGAATTGCGACCGAAACGGCACCCGTGTTACAGGCGCGCGGTGCCCGCGGGTCGCGGGTGGATTTCCGGAGGACAACGCTTGTGATGTCGAAACGAAGGGCTGACCGCGCCATCATCCTGGCCGCTGGCCGGGGCTCGCGGCTGGCCCAGGGCGACACCCTCCCCAAGCCCCTCCGTCCCGTCGCCGGCACCCCCCTGCTGGTGCGAATCCTCCGCACCCTCGCGAAAGAGGGCGTCCGCGAGGCCGTCATCATCGTCGGCTACGAGGGCCACCGCATCCGCGAGGCCCTGGTCGACGTCGGCCCGGCCCTCGGCGTCGAGCTCCATTTCGTCGAAAATCCCCTCTGGGAGCGCTCCAACGGCGTGTCGCTGCTGGCGGCGGCCGAATGGATCGACCGGGACTGCCTGCTGACGATGTCCGACCACCTGGTGGCGCCGGAGCTGGTGCGGGCGCTGGCGCGCGCGGAGGTCCCTTCGGGCGCGTGCGCGCTGGGGGTGGACTTCGACATCGAGCGCTGCTTCGACCTCGACGACGCCACCAAGGTGCGCGTGCGCGGGCACGCGATCGAGGCGATCAGCAAAGACCTCCCGGAGTTCAACGCGATCGACACGGGGATCTTCCGGGTCAACGCCCACCTCGTGCGCGAGCTGCGCGCGCTCTTCGAAGCGAAGGGCGACGCGTCGCTCTCCGACGGGGTGCGGGCGCTGGCGGCGCGGGGCCGCTTCGCCGCCGTGGACGTGGGCGACGCGCGCTGGATCGACGTCGACACGCCCGCGGCGCACGCGCGCGCCGAGGCGATGCTGCGCGTCTTCGGCGACGACCTCGACGACGACCTCGAGTCCACCGAGCCGCGCTCGGCGGGCCCGATCGACCCCGAGGCGATGGAGCTCCACGCGCCCTCCTGGGTGCGCGGCGCGCCGGTGTACCGCGACGACCACTTCGGCGTCGCCGACCGGGCCGCGCGCCACCGCGACGGCTTCGCGCGGCTGATGTCCAACGAGAGCCCCTTCGCGCCGTCGGCCCGGGTACAGGCGGCGGTGATGGCGGCGCTCGCGCGCGGGCACCGCTACCCCGACGCGGCGATGGCGCGCGAGCTGCGGCGGCGCCTCGCGGGCGAGCACGGGCTCGGCGAGGAGTCGTGCGTGCTCGGCGCGGGGTCGAGCGAGGTGATCGACCTCGTCGTGCGCACCTTCGTGGCGCCCGGCGAGGAGGTGGTGATCTCCGTCCCGACCTTCTCGATGTACGAGTCGCGCACGCGGGTGACTGGCGGCGTCCCGGTGCTCGTGCCGATGCGCGACGACCTCACGCTCGACGTGTCGGCGGTGCTCGAGGCGGTGACCGAGCGGACGAAGGTGATCTTCCTCTGCTCGCCCAACAACCCGACGGGGCGGCGGGTGTCGGCCGGCGCGCTCCACCGGCTGCTGCGCCTGGGCATCCCGGTGGTGCTCGACGAGGCGTACGTGGAGTTCGGCGACGCCGACTCCGACGCGCCGCTGGTGGCGACGCACCCCAACCTCCTGGTGGTGCGCACCTTCTCCAAGGCGATGGGGCTCGCCGGGCTCCGCGTGGGCTACGCGCTCTGCGCCGAGCCGGTCGCCCGCCTCCTCCACCGCGTCAAGCTCCCGTGGAACGTGTCCACCCTCGCCCTGGCCGCCGCCCTGGCGGTGCTCGACGACGCCGCCGAGCTGGCCCGCCAGCGCGACGCCGTCCGCGAGGAGCGGGCGATGCTCGTCCGCGAGCTCGGGCGGATGCCCGGGGTCTCCGCGTTCGCGAGCGAGGGCAACTTCGTGCTGCTCGACATCCACGAGACGGGGATGACGGCCGACGCGATCGTGCAGGCGATGCTGCACGACGGGGTGTTCATCCGGTCGCTGGCGAGCCACCACCTGCGGCGCGGCTACGTCCGCGTGTCGGTGGGCTCCCCCGACGAGAACCGCCGCTGCGTCGACGCGATGCGCCGCACGCTCGACCGCCGCGCGCCGCGCCCCGCCGCCCACTGAACCACGATCAATCGATCGCGGCGTCGATCCCGGCGTCCACCGCGGTGACGTCGGGCGCGCCCGCGTCGCCGTCGCACGTGCGGTCGAGCGGCGGGATCACGATCTCGATGTCGCGCCACCCCAGGTTGGCCCGGCCGTCGCCGAGAAACTGAACCCGCGTCGGGAAGCGCTGCTCGACGCTCGTGCGCGGCAGCGGCGTGACCAGCTCGAGGGAGAAGGTGAGCCGCGTGCCCGGCACCACGCCGTAGAAGGTGGTGGCGTCGGTGCGCTGGACGTTGGCCGCGGGGTCGGCCGTCCGGGGGCGCACGGCCGCGACGATGCGCGACGCGGGGCGCATCGGGTCGAGGTCGACGACGCGGGCCGAGGCGTTGAAGCGCACCTGGCGGGTGAAGGTCTGCACGGCCGACACGACGCGCGAGTCGAGGTCGGAGCCGTCGGTGTTGATGCCGATGACCAGCGGCGAGCCGCCGGCGGTGACGGTGCCCGTGTCGCGCGCGATCACCTGCATGTCGGCGAGGCCCGAGAGCCCGGCGGAGCCCGAGCTCACGCCGATGACCCGGGCGTTGAGCCGCTGGAGCGCGGCGCGGGTTTCGGCGTAGGTGTGCGGCCCGCGGCTGGCGCGGCACATCGGGAGCGTCGAGGGGCAGGCGGGCGGGTTGAGGAAGGTGATGTCGTTGTAGGCCGTGTCGCGCGGGCCCGCGGCGGGGCCGTTGTGCGAGGGCGCGTCGGCGATGAGCACCAGGATGGGCTGGGCCTCGCGGCGGAAGCAGGCGTAGCCCGAGCGCCCGGGGCCCGCGCAGGGCGAGCGCGGCGGGATCCACGGGAGGTAGCCTTCGCCCGTCGCCACCTGGTAGAGCGCCTCGACCATCGCCTCGGGGTTGTCGCCGCCGCCGCCCGCCGCCACGCTGTTGAGCGCGCCCTGCACGTTGGAGAGGCTGCGGTCGACGGGGGTGACGAGGGTGAAGGGGATGTCCATCCGGTCGCCGTACGAGCCGATGGGGAAGTCGGCGTAGGTGGCGACGCCGAACTGCACGTCGGTGATGGCGGCGTTGATCTGCGGGACGATGGTGTTCTGGAGGTTGCGCTTGATGTTGTCGATCTCGCCGTCCATCGAGCCCGTCCGGTCGATGACGAAGAAGATGTCGGCGACGGTGAGCTGGGCGCGGGTCTCGAGGTCGACGCGGTAGGTGGCGTTCGGGTCGGTGGGCTCGACGCAGAACGACGGCTGCGTCTCGGGCGCGTCGAGCACGTCGGCCCGGTCTTCCGGCACGTCGGGGACGAGCAGCCCCGTCTTCGCGCCGCAGGCGGCGACGGCGGCGCCGAGGCAGAGGGTCGTGGCGAGGGTGCGCAGCGCCTGGGACTGCATGCGGTCAGTGTAGGGACGGGCGCGGCTCCCGTCCATCAACCGCCCCCTGCATCGCCGCCCCCGCCGCCGCCGCGCCGGGCCTTGCGCTTCGCCTTCTTCGCGGCCTTGGCGTCGCGGCTGGCGCCCTCCCAGCGGGCGCGGTCTTCGAAGAGCGCGGCGAGGTGATCGATGGGCGCCTCGCTGGTCACGGCCCCGTCGCCCTCGATGGGGGGCAGGTCGCGCAGCGCGGCGGCGAGGGCGGCGCGCGCGGGCTCCCCGAGGGCGGCGGTGGGCGCGCCCGCGGTCACGGCGTCGGCCACGGGGTTCAGGTCGCCGGGCGCGAGGTGGCCGCGCGCGGCGAGGTCGGCGGCGGAGCGGCCGAGGTCGTCGACGGCGACCCCGGCGTCGCGGACGAGCACCTCGGCGACGCGCACGGCGGCGTCGGCGGGGAGCACGGCGTCGCGCGCGAGCACGAGGGCGGCCTGGAAGTAGTTGAAGATCGGGACGACGCGCGGCCCGTAGCGCCGGAAGAAGCCCGGGTCGCTCTTGCGCTCGAGGTGGATGAAGATGCGCTTCACCGGGTCGGCGCGGTCGACCTGATGCGCGAGCCGGATCACCTCGCCGATGGCGTCGGGGTAGGCGTTGGCGTGCTCCATCACCGCGGTGAGGCGCTTGTCGTCGATGCGCCCGGCGACGATGTCGGCGTAGAGGGTGTAGACGAGGGCGTCGGCCTCGGCGTCGTCGCCGAAGAGGGTCTCGGGCAGGTGCGCGGGCGTGCGCGAGCGGGCCGAGAGCAGGGCCGGGAGCTTGTAGCCCACCTGGTCGCGCAGGGCGCGGAAGCGCAGGCGGAGCATGTTCTGGAGGGAGGGCTTGAGGACGAACTCGTCCCACCGGATGCCGTCGAGGCGGAGCTTGGCCTCGAGCGTGTTGCGCATCTGCTCGGGGCTACCCGACACGATGGTGAGCAGCGACGGAACCGACGCGCGCAGCTCGCGCAGCAGGGCCCCGGCGCCGGCGACGGTGCGCTTGCCCTCGGGCTTCTCGACGGCGGTTCGAACGAGGTCGATCCACGTGTCGAAGTCGGTGTGGAGGTAGGTCTTGTCGAGGTCCCAGCGGAAGACGTGACGGGGGGGCGTGGGGGTGACGTCGGCCTCGCTCACGGGAGGCGACGGTATCACCCCGCGCGCTTCCTGCGTCGGGAGAACGCGACGAGCCCCAGCGCGAGCGCGGCCCAGCGGGGCGCGGCGGCGGTGTCGGGGGACGCGGGCACGTCGCACTGGCAGCCGCCCTCGGCGTGGGCGGGGGGCGGCGGGGCGGGCGGGGTGACGGCGCCGCCGTCGGGGTTCACCATGCCGTCGGGGGCGGGGATGTTGGGGACGTCGGGGAGCGGTTCGGCGTCGCGCGGCGCGGCGTCGACGGGGGTTACCGCGTCGTCGGAGGCGTCGGCGGGGGTCGCGGCGTCTTCTTCGGGGGGCCGCGGCGGCACGACGGGCGTGAGGCGCCCGCGCTCGCCGGTGGCGAAGGCGTAGCCCATCGCGCACGAGTCGATGGCCTCGTCGAACTCGGCGGCGAGCTGGTCGTCGACCTGGTCGGCCTCGGCGAGGAGGACCCACATCACGTCCATGTCGTGGTCGGCGCCGGGGGAGTAGGCCGGGTTGCGCACGCCGTTGGCGCGCTGGATGTCCTCGATGGAGACGTCGACGCGGCGGCCGCGGATGGTGACCTGGCGGTTGTAGTACTCGGGCGGGCTGTCGCGGGAGACGCCGCGCGGGAGGTTCTGCGGCTCGGCGATGAGGAAGGTGGTGGGCACCTGGGTGTTGGGGATGAGCCCCATCGCGTAGAGGTCGAGCGGCGAGAAGCGGAACGAGGGCCGCTCGGTGCGGAACATCCCCGGCGAGACCTCCGTCCACTCGTTGCCCTCCATCGGCGAGCCGCCGGTGTTGAAGAAGTAGCTCCAGTGCGCGCGGTTGACGACCATGCCCGAGGCGTTGGTGTTGCCGCGGCCGAGGAGGGCGTCGCGCGCGAGGGGCTGCGGGCCGGTGGGGACGTCGGACGCGTCGCCCGAGACGTCCGTCGCCGCGTCCGCGCTCGCGTCGACCGCAGCATCCGCGGCCGCGTCGGGGGCGAGGCCCGCGTCGCCGTCGCCCTGCGGGGTCGGGAGGACGCCGAAGGTGGCGCCGTAGCGGTGCCCGAACTCCTGCGTGCAGATGAGGAAGCGCCCGAAGATGAGCGCGCGCGGGTCGGTGTAGAAGCGGTAGGAGTTGAGGTAGACGAAGCCGTCGAGGGGGAAGGTGGTGTCGAAGAAGGAGTTGGTGTCGAACACCTCGCTCCGCCCGTCGACCGAGCTCCGCTGGCCGATGCCGCGCACGTCGTTGCGGATCGGGAGGTAGTAGGCGAGCGGGTTCTGCGTCGACGGGATCTGCATCACCGCGAGGTACTTGCCGGGCTCGAAATCCGGGAGCTCGGAGAGGGCGGCGGTGGTCGCGCCGATGAAGCGCGCCGTCTCGCGGGTGTTGTTCTGCGGGATCTCGGCGCCCCAGTCGCCGACGTCGTCGACGACGATGTAGCCGCGGCGGGTGACGCGCGCGACGACGATCGCCTGCGCGCTGGTGGCCTGGAGGCAGAGGGCCGCGGCGAGCGCGGCGGCGACGGTGGGGGTGCGGTGGCTCATGCGGTGGGTCTTCGGGCGGGTGTCGCCCGCGGGGCGGTGGTGTAACAGCAAGAAGGGCGCGCTGGAAACGGGGCGCGCCGCGGATTCGACGCCGCGTTTTCGCCATGGCGCCGGTGCGCGGCCGGCCCTATCGTCGGCGCGCATGAGCGGACGAGACCCCTACCGGGACGAGCGGGACTCCCTGGCCGCCGAGAACGCGCGGCTCCGCGGCGAGCTGGCCGCGACGCGCGGGCGGCGCCTCTCGACCGCCGCGCGCGTCGCGGCGGGCGCCCTCGTCGCCGGGGTGAATGTTGCGGCCTTCCTGTACCTCCCCGGGCTGTTCAACGCGCGCGACGACGGGCGCGTGTACGCCGGTGGGGCCGTCGCGCTCCTCGTCATCGGCCTCGACGTCCTCTTCGCCACCCGCGTCGCCTTCGCGCGCCGCCCGGAGGAACCATGACCACACCGCCCCGCCCGTACGCATCCTCGCAGCCCCTGAGCCCCGGGGCGAAGTCCTTCCTGCGCAGCTCGCTGATCACCCTCGCGGTGCTGGTGATGGCCTGCGTCGTCGGCTCGGCGAGCTGCACGCGCGTCGACCCTGGCCACGTCGGCATCCGGGTGAAGCTCGCCGGCAGCGCCCGCGGCGTGCAGGACGCCCCGATCGTCTCGGGCTGGGTCTTCTACAACCCGGTCACGGAGATGGTGGTGGAGTTCCCCACCAGCGTGCAGAACATCGTGTGGACGAAGGACGCGCACGAGGGCTCGATGAGCGACGAGTCGATCACCTTCGCCTCCAACGAGGGCGTGACGGTGAACGCCGACGTGGGGCTCGCCTTCCACATCGAAGCCACCAAGGCCCCGCGGCTCTACGCGCGCTTCCGCCAGCGCGACGTGGCGGTGCTCGCCCACGGGTACGTCCGCAACGTCGTGCGCGAGGCCCTCAACGAGACCGCCGCGGAGATGCCCGTCCAGCAGATCTACGGCGTCGGCAAGACGCGCCTGCTCAACGAGAGCCAGCGCAAGGTGGTCGAGCGCCTCTCGGGCGACGGCTTCGTCATCGACCAGCTCACCTTCAACTCCGCCCTCCGCCTCCCCGAGAACGTCGTCGGCGCCATCAACCGCGCGATGGAGGCCACGCAGAACGCCATCCAGGCCGAGAACCGCGTCCGCCAGATCCGCGCCGAGGCCGACCAACAGATCGCCGCCGCCCGCGGCCAGGCCGAGGCCGCCCGCCAGCGCGCCGGCGGCGAGGCCGACGCCCTGCTCATCCGCGCCCGCGCCGAGGCCCAGGCCAACGAGATCATCCGCCTCTCGATGACCCCGCAGGTGATCCAGTACCGCTCGCTCGAGCGCTGGGACGGGCACCTCCCCGTGGTCAACAGCGGGCAGATCCCGATGCTCACGATGGACACCGCGCAGATCCTCGCGATGCCCGAGGCCGAGCGCCGCGCGCGCCTCGCCGAGCTCCTCCGCGCGCAGCCCGCCGCGCACCCGGCCGAGGCGCCCGCCCCCGCCGCGCAGCCCGAAGCGCCCGCCGCGCCCGCCGCTCCCTGAAATCCCGCCGCCCCGCGCGGCATTCACAGTTCCGTCCGCGGTGCTGTAGAGTCCGCGCCCCGTGACGAAACCCGACGACGCCCCGAGCGCGCGCCGCGACCTGCAGGCGCTGCTCGTCCCCTTCCTCTGCTTCTTCCTGTCCGGCGCCTCGGGCCTGGTCTTCGAGGTCATCTGGACGCGCATGCTCACGCTCGTGTTCGGCGCGTCGACGCCGGCCATCAGCACCGTGCTCAGCGCCTTCATGGGGGGCCTCGCGCTCGGATCGTTCATCTTCGGGCGCTTCGCCGACCGGCTGAAGTTCCCCATCGTGACGTACGCGGCGATGGAGGCCGGCGTCGGGGTCTTCTCGCTGCTCATCCCCGTCGTCGTCCGCAACGTCTACCCCCCCGTCTCCCACTGGATCACCAACCACGGCGGCAACCGCTTCGACGTCTTCACCCTCCTGCGCTTCGCCGTCGTCGCGCTGGTGCTCCTGCCCCCCACCACCCTGATGGGCGCCACCCTCCCGCTCCTCGCGAAGCACTTCGTGAAGCAGGGCGGGCGCGTCGGGCAGCGCGTCGGCGCCCTCTACGCCGTCAACACCTTCGGCGCCGTCGCGGGCACCTTCCTCGCCGGCTTCTTCCTCCTCCCCGGCGTCGGCCTCGCGTGGACCAACGCCCTCGCCGGCTGCACCAACCTCACCCTCGCCGCGCTGATCTACCTCTTCCGCAAGCCCCTGCTCGGCGGCGCGTGGCCGACGTCGTGGCGCGAGCTCCTCCCCGAGCGCGAGGCCCCCGCCGCCGAAGCGTCCGCCGCGGAAGCGAAGAAGGACGAGAAGAAGAAGGAGGACGACAAAAAGGACGAGAAGAAGGACGAGGCGAAGCCCGACGCGGGCGAAGAAGACGACTCCGACGAGGTGCTCGAGGAGAAGGAGTCGGCCTGGGTCCGCTACGCCACGCTCGCGGCGGCGGCGGGCTCCGGGTTCGCGGCGCTCAGCTACGAGGTGATCCTCTCCCGCGCGCTCGACATGGTGATCGGGTCGTCGATCTACTCGTTCACCATCATCCTGATGGGCTTCCTCATCGGCATCGGCGGGGGCAGCGCGCTCGCCTCGGCCATCCTGCGCGCGCGCCCGACCCCGGGGATGACCGCGGCCGTCGCCGGCGCCGTCGAGGCCCTCGCGCTGCTCCAGTTCGTCATCTACCAGACCAACCTCGCGCGGCTGGTGTGGGCCGCCACCACCGTCGTCGTGCTGCTCGGCACCGCCATCGCGGCCACCTGGCGGCGCCCGGTGCTCGCGCTCGGCGTCACGCAGCTCCTCATCGCCGCCGGCGCCATCGTCACCTACTTCTTCCAGGACCGCATCCCGCGGATGTTCGTGTACCTGGCGCTCACCTCGACCACCAACTGCGACCCCAGCGAGACCATCCGTTTCTCCGAGCACATCGGGGCCATCCAGTTGCTGTCGTTCCTGGTGGCGCTGCTCTGCGCGCTGCCGGCCGCGGTGGGCATGGGCGCGGCCTTCCCGCTCGGCGTGCGGGCGTTCGCGCGCGGCGCGGCGCGGGTGGGCTCGGACACCGGCTCGGTCTACTCGGTCAACACGGTGGGCTCGATCGCGGGCTCGTTCCTGATGGGTTTCGTCATCATGCCCGCGGTGGGCATGGAGACGGCGATGTACGTGGCGGTCGCGGTCAACCTCGGGCTCGCGCTGCTGCTCTTCCTCGCGTCGCCCGGCGAGGAGCCCGTGAAGTACGTGCTCGTCCCGCTCGCCGCCGTGCTCCTTGCGGTGACGGGAACCGGGGCCGCGCTCGGGCGCGAGGGCCGCGTCGCCCGCTCCCAGGGCAGCGTGCGGCTCTTCCCGCGCGCCTGGGACCAGGCCGAGATGACCACCGGCGTCTTCCGCCTCTCGCTCGCCGACGGCATGGTGCGCCGCCGCGGCGGGCGATGCGTGGAAGACCAGCCCGGCGAGCGCCGTCAGGCCATGGCGGGCGACAACCCCATCTACTACCGCGACGGCGTCACCACCACCGTCACCGTCGAGCGGTGGAACGTCGGCGACGCCCTCCACTTCGCCCTCAAGAACAACGGCAAGGTCGACGCCTCGAACGGTGACGACATGCCGACGCAGGTGCTCGTCGGCGCCTACCCCCTGCTCCTGCACCCGCGCGGGCCGCAGGGCCTCGACGTCGCCGTGGTGGGCTTCGGCTCCGGCGTCACCATCGGGACGACGCTCCAGTTCCCCGTGCGCCGCGTCGACGTGATCGAGCTCGAGCGCTGGATCCCCGACGCCTCGCGCTTCTTCGCCGACGTGAACCACCTCACGTACACGCCCGAGCGCGCCTTCCCCTACGTCTCGATGCCGCGGCTCAGCATCCTCAACAACGACGGGCGCAACTTCCTCGCCGCCACCGACCGGCGCTACGACGTGGTCATCTCCGAGCCGTCGAACCCCTGGATCACCGGCGTCTCCAACATGTTCACGGCCGACCACTTCCGCGCGGCCACCCAGGCGCTCTCGCCCGACGGCGTCTACGTCCAGTGGGTGCAGCTCTACGAGATGTCGCCCGACAACATCAAATCCATCTACCGCACGTTCGCGTCGGTGTTCCCCTACGTGCGGGTGTTCGCGGCGGACGCGTACAGCTCCGACACGATCATGCTCGGGAGCTTCCGCCCGCTCGCGCTCGACCCGCGCGTGCTCGACCAGCGCCTCGCCGACCCCGGCATCCGCGCGGCCGTGGAGCCCTCCCACGCCACCAGCGGAACCGACCTCCTCGCCCGCATGCTCTTCGCCTCGCGCGAGGAGGTGATGCGCTTCGCCACCCTCGAAGAGCGCCTGGAGCGCGGCGAGTGGCGCCCCGACCTCCGGGCCACCGGCCTCGGCGAGTGCTCGGCCCCCGCCTGCCGCCGCCGCCCCGCGCCCGTCAACACCGACGACAACGCGCTGATCGAGTTCGCCGCGCCGCGCGACCTCATCGGCTTCGACGCCTTCACGGGCTACGTCGAGACGATGTACTCCGACGAGTGGCGCTACGGCCGCGTCGAGCAGCAGGTGGTTCTCCCCGACAACATCGAGGAGCGCGTGCGGGTGCGCGCCCAGCTCGGCGTGTCGCTGCTCGCGGCGGGCCGTCCTCGCCGCGCGGGCGAGGTGCTCGACGAGACGGCCTCGATGCGCGGCCCCGGCGGCGTCGAGCTCCGCGTCCCCGAGATGCTCCGCGCCGCGGCCCTCTGGAACGCCATCACCGCCCCGCGCGAGCCGACCGTGCACCTGGAGGCCCCGACCCCGAGCGCGGCCCTCTCGCCCGAGGGTGCCCGCGCGCTCCAGGAGAGCTTCGACCGCGCGCGCCAGGCGATCGACAACGGCTCGTACAACACCGCGCTCGAGACGCTGCTCGCGCTCCCCGCCAACGTCCGCGAGCAGTCGGGCGCTGGCATCCGGATGATGTTCGGCTTCCTGCTCTACCGCGCGTCGCTGGCCGAGGGCGCGGAGCCCCGATTCGCCGAGGCCGCAGAGGCCCTGGAGCAGCTCCAGCGCGACGAGCCGGCGTGGTGCGAGCGGCACCCGGAGGTCAACTACCTCATCGGCCGCGCGCGCTTCCGCAACGGGGATTTCGCTCGCTCGGTGCAGGCGATGGGGCGCTTCGTCGACCAGTCGCGCACCCCGACGCGCGGCGAGCACGAGGCGCTCTCAGTGCCGCGCGACCTCGACGAACCCGCCGCCGAGGCCGCGCCCGTCACCGACGAGCCCGGCGAGAGCGACAAGGACCTGCGCCCCGGCGCCGCCCCGCCCCCCACGGCGACGACGGGGAACGCGCGCCCCGCGCCGTGAGTTTCCGCATGAGACGAGAGGAGACGGACGTGACGAAGACGCTGGTGACGATGGCGATGGCGGCGGTTCTCGTGGCCGGCGCCGCGTGCAAGAAGGAGGCGCCCCCGGCGCCGCGCGCGCCCGCGGAGGTGACGGCGCCGGCGAGCGGCCGCGTGGCGGTGACGGTGGACGGCGATGGGTACCACCCGGCGACGATCCGCGCGGCGGCGGGGCGCCAGCTCACGCTGGTGTTCACGCGCACGACGGACGAGAGCTGCGGGCAGCAGTTGGTGTTCCCGAGCACCAACGTGCGGCGCGACCTGCCGCTCAACCAGGCGGTGGAGGTGCCCGTGACGGTGCCGGCCACCGGGAGCCTCGCGTTCACCTGCGGGATGAACATGTACCAGGGCTCGGTAGTGGTGCAGTAGGCGCGCGACCGCCGGGCGCGCCGGCGGCGAGGTGATCGGCGCGGTCAGCGCTTCCAGAGGTTGGCGAGCACGCTCCCCGAGGTGAGGGTGTAGGCGCTGGTCGTGTGGTTGATGACGGTCACCGTGATGGTGTTGGGCGCGCTGACGAAGGCGCTGACCAGGACGCCGGCGACGCCGTTGGAGGTGAGCGTGGCGACGACCAGGTCGGTCACGGCCGCGCCCGCGAGCGTGGCGGCGCCGACCACGAGGGCGCCCGGCACGACGTTGTAGGGCAGCGAGCCCGCGATGCTCCAGGCCACGGGCACCTCCGCGAACGCCTCCCGCTTGATGAGGTCGGCGGTGGCCGACGTGCTCGGGCTCCCGATGCGCGCGCCCTGGAGGTTGGTGTTGCCGTACACCATCGTCTGCGGCGGGTCGGTGAGGGCGGCGGGGCTCTGCATGACGACGCCCGGGTACCCCGTCAGGCTGCCCGTCGTGCCGTAGCTGCTGTAGTTGTCCTGGGAGAGGAAGCCCAGCACGGCCATCCCCACCCCGGTCGGCGCGTCGAACTTGAACACGTGCTTCGCGTACCCGACGACGGCGCCGCCGAGGAAGGCCCCGCCCGCGTGCGCCGCCACGCGCACGACGCCCGCGGCGCTCGCGGAGAAGTCCGGCGCCGCGAGCTGGCCGGCGCGCGCCTTCGTCGCGGGGACGGCGATGTAGGGGTTGATCACCGTGGCGTGGCAGCGCGCGGCCGACCCGAGGTAGAGGTCGTAGCCGCTGTTGTTCTCGAAGTAGCACCCGGTGAGCGTCACCGACCCCCGCCGCATGACGAAGCCGCACATCGTGAGCGGGTCGGCCGCCGCGACGCTGTTGCCGCAGCTCTCCATCACGCACTGATCGTAGACGTGCCCCTCGCCCGACGCGTCGACGCCGTGGTTGCGCGAGAAGGAGAAGTAGCACCCGCGGCAGCTCACGCTGTTGGCGTTCTCGATGTACAGCCCGGTGTCGCTCGGGAGGAGGACGTGGACGTTCGAGAGCAGGACGTTGATGCAGATGGTGCCGTTGCTGTTGGCCGGCGCGGCGACCATGCGCACGCCGTACTGCGCCCCCGTGCTCGCGGCGGGGACGCGGTAGTTGCAGTAGATGCGCACGTTGAAGAGCTGGTAGCTCGTCACCCCGCGCAGCAGGACCGCGGCGCCCATGGAGCCGGAGGCGACGAGCTCGAGGTCGTGCAGCCGGCCCGGGACGGGGCGCGTCTCGAGGGTCGCGCTCCCGGCGTCGAGGATGCGCCGCACCGAGATCCCGTCGCTCACCCCGTCGTTGATGGTGAACTTGATCTGCGTGCTCGGCGCGCCTTCGCCCCCGAGGTGCACCGACGTGGGCACCACCAGCGTGCGCGACACGACGTACACGCCGCGCGGGAGGAGCACCTCGCCCCCGCGGCCCCCGGTGGGCTCCTGGCTGGGGCTGGTGACGTCGAAGCCGCTGGTGGCGGCGTAGGCGGGGTGGTCCGCGGCGGCGATCGCCTTCTCGATCGCCGCGGTGTCGTCGACCGTTCCGTCGCCGCGCGCGCCGAACCAGCGGGCGTTCACCGGGCCGCTGTACACGCGCCGCCACGCGCCGGCGCCGGCGGTCGGCACGATCACCGTCCCGCCGTCGTCCGAGGCCGCGCCCGGCGCCCACGCGAAGAGCCCGCCGCCGCCGTCGGCCGCGGCGGCGTACCCGAGGAGCAGCGCGAAGGGGCGCGCGGCGGCGTTGGTCATCGCGCGGAGGTCGACCATCGTGACGGCGTACTCGACGTCGGCGGCGGTGAGGGCCTGCGCGGCGCTGGCCTGCGGGTCGGCGCCTGGCGCGCACGCGCCGACGAGCGCGCCTCCGCCGAGGAGCCCCAGGAGGCCGAGCGTGAGGTCGCGCCGGTCGGGGTCGCGCGCGGCGGGCGTGGGTGACGTGGGCTTCTGAGACATCGCGGGTGCTCCGTGGTGAGGCGCGCGATCGGGCGAGCCGCGCGGGGTGCGCGGTCGTCTCGCGTGCTGCCGCCGTCCATGTCCGCGGCGACGCGCTCCTTTTGAGGAAACCGTCCCGCGTCGACGAAGCGACCGCCGCGGACGATTGCGTGAGAAGTCCGGGGCGCGCGCGGACATCCAGCGAGGTCGCGCGGCGATCGGTGACGTGGCACCGACGCGCGCCGCCGGGTCGCACACCCACGGAGGAGACGTCATGGACGAAGCAGGCAGGTCGACGCCCAGGGCCGGAACGCGGGCGGAGCTCGAGGCGGATGTGTCGCGGAGGGGCTTCGCGAGCCTCCTCGCGCTGCTGGGAGGCGGCGCCGCGCTGGCGGCGTGCGCGGCCCCGGAGGAGGCGGCGGGGGGCTCGGTCGCGGCGCTCTCGTCGGCGTCGCAGTGGGGCTGGGTCGACGCCGCGACGGAGCTGCGCGCGCTCCCCGGGGTGATCGGCGGCGCCACCGTCAACCGGGTGCTCGCGCTCGGGTCGCGCGCGGCGGGCGACGGCGGCGGGGGCCTGTTCACGTGGGTCGCCGGGGCGTCGGGCGACGACGGCGGCGTCACCTTCGCGGCGACGGGGGGGCGCTGGACGCGCCTCGACCGCTCCCCCGTCGACGTGCGCTGGTGGAACTCGCTCCGCGCGACCGACGCGGACGACGCGTCGGGGATGTTCCAGGCGGCCATCGCGCGGGCCTACGCGCTCGCGACCGACGGCGGCGCCGGGGTCGTGCGCGTCCCGCGCGGCGGGTACGTGGTGAAGAAGCAGGTGCTCGTGCGCAACACCGGCCCGAGCGACAGCCACAAGCTCGAGATCGTCGGCGACGGCGCCGCGACCCTGGTGATCTTCGCGCCGCTCACGGGCGCGGACGCGGTCCTGTTCAACTTCGACAACGGCAGCGTCGGCGCCGCCGGGCCGCGACAGTTCGGCTGCGGCCTGCGCCGGCTCGCCATCCAGGGCCAGGGGCTCACGTCGCCCGAGCGCACCGCGGTGCGGCTCCTCAACACCGACAACTTCACGCTGGAGGACGTCATCGTAACGGGCTTCTTCACCAGCACGTCGACCGCGGCGTCCGGCAGCCCGGCGCTGGCCATCGCGGTGAAGGTGATCGGCGGGCAGGCGCACCGGCTGGCGCGCCTCACCGTCGACGCCGAGCGCGCGCTCTCGCTCGAGGCGCCGGGCGTGGCGATCAACTGCGACCACCTCTGGGTCGAGGACTTCGTGTTCTCGGGCCTGTCGCGCACCCGCTCGGACCACTGCGTCTTCATCGCGCAGTCCGTGCTCGTGACGAACCTCGTCATGCGCGGCGGCTCGATGCTCGGCGCGCGCAACGGCGTGACCTGGGAGAACGGCGGCGCCGGCGGCAACCACGCCAACCTCCGCTTCGCCGACATCCGCGGCGAGACCTGGGCGCCGCTCCCGGCCGGCGCGACCGACGGCTACACCTTCTCGGTGCAGGGCTTCGCGGGCGAGCAGGCGGTGCGCAACCTCTCGTTCTCCAACTTCATGATCGGCCGGTCCGACCCCGTCAACACCGGCCCGGGGCCGCTGCACCGGGGCGTGCGGGTGAGCGCGACGACGAACCTCAGCTTCGACGGGGTCGTGTTCAACTGCGACGGCGACGTGGCGCTGGCCGTGCCGGACTCCTGCGGCTTCGTCGAGGCCGACAACGTGTGGTTCCCCAACGCGGGCCCCGCGGTCAGCCTCGGCCCCAGCGTGCGCCTGCTCGCGCGCTCGTCCCACCCCTACGCGGCCGGCCGCGTGCCCGCGGGCTTCTCCGGGAGCTTCACGGCGCTGCCCGACGGCGCGGAGACGGGGCTCGCGCAGCGCTGGGACGTCTACGAGCGGAGCCACCGCAAGACCATCCCCGGCGGCTCCACCATCACCCTCCCCTTCGTGCCGGCGAGCGGCCTCCTCTGCGGCACGATCACCGTCGTCGCGCACGACGCCGCCACGGGCGTCTCCGCGGGGGCGACCTACATGATCACGTCGAGCGCCATCACGAAGCTCTCGGGCACTGCCAACACCGTCGACACGGTGCCCGCGTCCGGCAACCTCGGCGTGTATCGAAGCGGCGGCGTGGTGACCGTCAACAACCAGCTCAAGAACGGCGCCGCCCCGGTCAACGTCACCGCGCTCGTGACCGTCGCCTTCTGCGATTGACCGCCCCGTCACGGCAGCGCGTGGCGCGCGAAGAACCGCCACAGGTGCTCGCGCGCGTCGATGTCTCGCGTCGTCCGCCCGAGCAGCGGAACGGGCTCGCCCCCGGGCCACGTGTGCCCGCCGCCGTCGACGAGGCAGCGCTCCACCTCCGCGCCCTCGCGGCAACTCGTCCACGCCTCGCAGGTGACGTCGCCGTTCCGGTACGTGACGCGCGACGCGCCGGTGCAGCCGTTGCGCTGACGCCAGCCCTGGATCGTCTCGTCGAGCGACGGGACTGGCGGGCTCCACGACGGGCGCCCCGCGACCGGCACGAGGATGTCCGCCGTGCCGTGGAAGTGGAGCACGGGGACGGGCCGGCTCGGGGTGCAGGTGGGCACGCTCACGATGGCGGCGACGGGCGCGACGGCGGCGAAGAGGTCGGCGTGCTCGCAGGCGAAGCGGTACGAGAGGAAGCCCCCGTTGGAGATGCCGGTGGCGTAGACGCGGCGGCGGTCGAGGCAGAGCTCGTCGCCGAGGTCGTCGAGGATGGCGCGCACGAAGGCGGCCTCGTCGAGGTCCCGGCGGAGCGCACCGCCGCAGCACGTCCCGCCCGCGTTGAAGGAGTCGTCGACGCCCTGCGGGTACACGACCAAGAAGCGCCCGCGGTCGGCGGTCGCGTCGAGGTGCGTGCGCGATTGAAGGTCCGCGGCGTTGGCGTTCCACCCGTGAAAGGCGAACACCACGGGGGTCGCGGCCCGGTCGTAGCCGCTCGGCACGTGGAGGAGGTACGAGCGCGTGAGCCCGTTGGCCCGCACGCTGCGCCGCGCGGAAGCGGGGACGGGCGCGTCGGCGCGGCACGCCGCGGGGACGGGGGCGGCGTCGTTCGTGGCGACGTCGGCGGGGGTCGACGCGTCGGGCGCGCTGCCGTCGGGCGCCGCAGGGACGTCGCACGCGCGGAGCCGGAGCATCGCGAGGAGCAGGATCGCGGACCGCATGATGGCTCTGTAGTTCGCGCGCCGCGCACCCGGGAGCGCCGGAGAGGCCGACGGTGGTGCCGTCCCGCGCGGGCTCTTCGCCAGGGCCTCGACGATTCCGTGACGAGGCGTCGCTCACGCGGGCAATCCCGGTCGGTCACCCTGATGCGCCCGGCCCTCTTCACCGTCGCCCTCGCAGCACTGCTCGCGCCCGAGGTGGCCTCTGCGTGCACCCGCGCGGCCGGGCTCGACCTCTGGCTCCCACCGCCCGACGCGGTCGACGTCCCCACCGACGTCGAGCTGGTGCTGGTGGGCATCGCGCTGTCGGACGTCTCGGTGAAGCTCGAAGACGAGTCGACGGGCGTGTCGACCACGCTCACGCTCCGCGCAGACCCGCTCGGCCTGGAGGCGTCGCCCTACCAGAGCGCGCGGCCCGCGGCCCCGCTCCGCCCGCAGACCTGGTACGCCCTGCGGATGACCCCGGGCCTCTTCGTCGGGACGCTCACGCGACGCTTCCGCACCGGCAACGGCCCCGCGCGCGACGTGCTCCCGACGCCCAACGTGCTGCAGTCGCAGGCGGTCGACAACCTCGTTCGCTCGTCGTGCGGGGGGAGCAACCTCGCCTGCCTCGCGCTCGACGTGCCGTTCACCTGGGAGGTCACCGTGCGCCGCCGCTGCGACGACGCGGTGACGGCCCGGCTGCTCTACCGCGACGCCTCGAAGGACCTCGCCGTCCCCTACGACGCGCTCTTCTCCGGCGCGCCGAGCTGCTTCGAGGTGCGCGCCCGCGACGGCGCCGGGCGATTGGGCGGGGCGGCCCGGGTGTGCCCCGACCCCGCGACGGTCGCCTACGTGGCGCACCAGTTCGCGTGCGAGACGCGGTGCGTCGACGGGCGCGTGGAGGCCGGCGGCGTCGCGGTCGCACTCCCTCCGCACGACGAGACACCGCCGGCGTGCGTGGGCCGCTTCCCGCTCGACGCCGCCGTCGTGACGACGCTCCGCGCCGATCATCACGCACGGGCCGCCGACGCGGCGGTCACCTGCGTCGACGCCATGGACGCGGCGGACGATGCACCGACGAGCGACCTCGCCACCACGGCCGACGCCGCACCGGCGAACGACGCAGCGACGAACGACGCGCTCGACGCAGCAACGGACGCGGCGGGCGAGGCGGAGCCGCCCGTCGCCGATCGCGGGGGGTGTGACGGGTGCGTCGCGCAGCCTCGCACGGGGGGCGGGTGGAAACTGAACGCGTGGGCGCTCGCGGCGCTGCTCGGCCGCCGCCGGCGCGTGGGCGACGTGCGTTCTCCCTGCGGAGCCCGCGCGCGCCGGTGGTAGCGTCCGCGCCATGCTCACGCCCTTCGCGGAGGACCTCTGGATCGACTCGCGGCCGGGGAGGTTCTTCGGCGTCGAGTGCGGCACGCGGATGACGGTGGTGCGGCTCGCCGACGGCGGGCTCTTCGTCCACTCGCCGCTCGCCCTCGACGACGCCACGCGGCGCGCGGTGGAGGCCCTCGGCGAGGTGCGCGCGGTGGTCGCGCCGAGCCTCTTCCACCACCTCTACGTCGGGCAGTGGATGGCGGCGTGGCCGCGCGCCGTGTACGCCGCCTGCCCCGGCCTGGAGTGGAAGCGCCCCGACCTCGCCTTCACCGCCGTGCTCGGCGACGTGGCCCACACCGAGTGGGCCGCCGACCTCGACCAGGTGTACTTCTCCGCGCGCCGCGAGAACGAGGTGGTCTTCTTCCACCGCAGGACGCGGACTCTGGTGTGCGCCGACGCGCTCTTGAACCTGTCGACGGTGCCGTCGGCCGTGACGCGGGGCCTCGCGCGGGTGATGGGCAACGACGCGCCGGGCAAGGGATGGCCCGAGCGGCTCATGACGCGCGACCGCCGCGTGGCGCGACGGCAGGTCGACCGCATCCTCGCGTGGGACATCGACAAGGTCGTCCTCGCCCACGGCGACGTGGTGACGGGCGACGGCCGCGCGGTGGTGCGCGACGCCTACGCCTGGGTGCCGGGCTGACGATCCCCCTCGGACAGCGATCGCGCGATCACGCGTCGCGCGGGACGCCCGCGTCGGCGAGCCCGTCGGGCTGCGCGCGCGTGGGGAAGCTGCACCGCCGCGCGCCCGTCATGTCGGGGACGCCGCCCCGCTCCGGGAACACGCACCGCAGCGGCCCCGCGCAGTCCGCGCTGGTCGCGCAACTGCGGAACACGCACACCGCCTGGTCGTCGCCGGCTGAGGGGGAGAGCGGGTTCATGCGGTCGGGGTCGTCGGGGCACCGCGGGGAACGGGCGAGGTCGAGGAGGCTCCCGCAGAGCCCCTGCGTGCGCTCGGCGGCGCCCACCTGGAAGCACGTCCCGCGGCACTGGACGTTGCGCGGGGCGTCCTCGCCGGGGGGCGTCACAGTGAGCGTGGGGTCGCAGGGCTACGGGAGTCGTCCGCGCGCGAGGTACATCTGTGGCCGGCCGGTGCGGGTGTCGCTCCAGGCGGCCTACAGCGGCACGAAGCGCCCTCCTCCCCCGGCGCGCGGCCGTGTATCGTCGCGCGCCGTCATGACCACCGACCCCCGCACGCAGTGGCGCGAGACCCTCGCCCCCGACGAAGACGAACGCTTCGACCGCTACGGCCAGGAGCTCGTCGCCCTCCGGCGCGCCGCGGCGGGCGGCGACGCCCAGGGCCGCGCGCTCCACACCAAGGCCCACGTCTGCGCCGAGGCGACGTTCACCGTGCTCCCGACGGTGCCCGAGGAGCTGCGCGTCTCGCTCTTCGCCACGCCCGGCCCGCTCCGCGCGTACGTCCGCTTCTCCAACGGCGTCGGCCGACGCCAGTCCGACCGCGCGCCCGACCTCCGCGGCCTGGCCATCAAGGTGCTCGGCGTGCCCGGGCCCAAGCTCATCCCCGGCCTGGAGGGGGCCACCACGCAGGACTTCCTCCTCATCACGACCCCCGTCCTCGCCTTCCGCACGGTGGACGAGTTCATGGCCTTCGTGCGCGCCGACGCGGGCGGGCCGTTGCGCGTCCTGCCGCGGCTCATCAGCGCGCTGGGGGTGGGCCGCGCGCTCGGGCTCATCGCGACGCTCGCGCGGCTCCCGCAGCCCCGCACCCTGGCCAGCGCGCGCTTCTTCTCCGCCGCGCCGACGAAGTTCGGCCCCTTCGCCGCGAAGTACTCCGTCGCCCCCACCGGCCCCGGCGGCGACGTGCGCGGCAAGGGCGGCGCGCTCCACCGAGACGACCTCGCGGCCCGCCTCCGCGGGGGCGACCTCACGTACACCTTCCGCGCGCAGCTCTTCGTCGACGAGGCCACCACGCCCATCGAAGACCTGTCGGTCGAGTGGCCCGAGGCCCGCGCCCCCTGGGTCGACCTCGCCACCCTCACCATCCCCCGCGTCGACCTCGACGGGCCCGAGGGGCGCGCCGCCGCCGAGCGCATCGAGGCCCTGTCGTTCGACCCGTGGCACGCCACCGACGACCTCCGCCCGATCGGCGCGACGATGCGGGCGCGCAAGCACGCCTACAAGCACAGCGTCATCGCGCGCGGCGCCGCGGCGGAGCCCTGAGAGGAACCTCCCATGGCGAAGCCCCCCAAGGCGCCCGGCGCGAACGGCCCCGGCACCGCGGCCACCGTGTTCGACGAGCTCACGTCCCGCGTCGAAGCGCTGTCGGGGTCGAGCCACTGGTGCTCGACGGTGCTCGCGGTGACGGCGGGGGCGGTGGCCGAGCTCCTCGGCGAGGCGGCGGCGCGGAGCCTGCTGCCGATGACGCTCCACGCGACCCACGCGGAGACGCGCGCGAAGGGGCTCCTCGCGGCGGGGCTCGCGCGGCGCGGCGAGGCCGGGGCCGCGGCGGCGGCGAGGGCGGAGGCGGTGGCCGACATCGGGCGCCACGACGTCGACGGCGAGGCCGGCACGGTGGCGTGGTGCGCGGTGGCCCGCGCGTCGGCGGCGCTCGGCGACCAGGACGGCGTCGCGCGCGCCCTCGACGAGGCGGAGGCGTGCGCGGAGCGCGACCGCATCAACCCGACGCAGCCGTGGTCCCACTGGATGCTCGCGCTGGCCGAGCACGGCCGCCTCGACCGCCTCGCCGCCGCCCTCGCGGCGCGCCCGACCTTCGACATCGCCTTCGACATCGAGAAGGCTGCGACGCGTGGGGTGGCCCTCGCGACCGCCGCGGGCGACCTCGCCGCGATCGGTCGGTTCCGCGAGGCCCTGCGCGGCGCGCATCCCCACGTCCTCTACGCCGGCGCGCTGCGGGGAGGCGAGGACGCCATCCGCGCCGGGCGCGGGGCCACGCTCCACGAGACGCTGAAGTGGCTCGCGGACACGGGGCACGCGGCGGCCGCGGCGGCGCGGCTGGCGCTCGTCGCGGCGGAGGTGGGCGACGCGGCGCTGGCCCGCGCGCTCCTCGGGCGCGTGGCGGGCGTCGAGGAGCGCGGCAGCAACGACGTCGCGAACGCGTACGAGGTGCTCGGCGACGGCGCCGCGGCCGCGGCGGAGCGGGCGCGGATCGCGGGGGGCGAGCTGCGCCCGTTCGCCTTCGACGAGCTCGCGCGGCCGCTGCGGGTGTGGCGAGCGCGCGACGCGGCCGGGGCGCAGGCGCTGGCGGCGGCGCAGGAGGCGCTGGCGCGAACGCTCCCGGGGCGCGACGGCTGGGAGGCGCTGGCGGACGTGGGCCTCGCGCGCGTGGCGGCAGGCGACGCGGCGGGCGCCGCGCTCGTCGACGAGGCGGTGGCGGGCGCCGACGCGCTGCCGAAGACGGACCAGGGGTGGACGCGCAACTTCGCGCTCCAGAAGATCGGGAACAGCGCGGCGGATGGGGACGCGTGGGCGCCGTCGTTCGCCGCGCTCCGCAAGTGCACTTCGAAGCACTACAAGCCGCAGGTCGCGTCGCGGCTCGCGTCCCTCTACGCGCGCGCCGGCGACCCCGCGGGGGTGCGGGCGGTGCTGGCGCACGTCCCGGCGACGGAGCTGAAGGGGCTGATGGCGGGGAGCGACGCGCTCCACGTGCTCGCGGGGCGCGAGCCCCCGTGGGTCGAGCACTCGTGAGGGGCCACAGCGCACCCCCTCACGCGATCGCCCCGCCCTCCCTGCGCTCGTTCGCCGGGAAGCGCCGCGCCAGCCGCACGCGCCGCACCTCGCGCAGCACCGTCGCGACGCGCGCGTAGAAGCGCGCCGTCCCCGCCTCCACCCACGGCACCGTCACCTCCGCGAAGCCCTCCGCCGCGAGCGCGTGGAGGGCGGTCCCCGTCAACGCCTCGCCGAGCCCCCTCCCCCGCGCGCGCGGCGCCACCCCCACCGGCCCGAACGTCCCCGCGTCGGCGTTGTTGCCCCCGATCGCGACGAAGCCCGCCACGCCCTCGTCATCGCGCGTGACCCACAGCCCATCGCGCGACGCCGCCCGCGCCGCCTCCGCCCGCCAGTGAACGCCGAAGCCCAGCTCGACCCACGCGAGCGCACCGTCGACGTCCTCGGGTCGTACCACGCGGGCATCGGGGCGCGCCGCGCGAGCGTCCACCACGAGGTCGACGTGCGCGCTGCCTTCCGCGAAGCCGCGCGCGCGAAACCACGGCGCGTCGCGCTCGTCGGCGCCGCTCACGAGGTAGTTGCCCGGGGGCCCGCCCACGTAGAGCGTCGCGGCGCCGTCGGCCTCGGCGCGGTCGCAGGCGCGACGGAGCGCGGCGTCGGGGTCGCGGTCGAAGATCCACGCGAGCGAGGCGGTGGCCCCGCGCCGGGCGGGCGGGCGGTAGAGGAAGCCGTCGCCTTCACGGAGCGCGAAGGGCTCGCGGAGCTTCTCGGCCCAGCGGGCGGCGGGGATGGAGTCCTTCGGTCCGATCATCGCGCGGGTGGCGCGGGAGGGTAGGACGCCGCGCGAAGTTCCGTCACGCGCTCGTTTCCGCTATGTTCCCGGCCCCCTTCGTTGAGCCCCTCGGACGAGCGCTCCCCCACCGATCCCCCCGCGACGCGCGGGGTCGGCGTCCTCGCGGGCGTCGCCGCCTTCGCCGCGGTCGGCGTCGCAGACGGCTGCGTCGCCATTGCGCGCCTCCCCCGCGGCGCGATGCCGGCGCTCGTCCAGCCGCTCGTGGTGCTCCACTCGGTCGCCATCCTGCTCACCGTGGGCTTCGTCTGGGGGCTCTTCGGCGAGGCACTGCTCGCCACCGGGCGCTCCATCCCGCTCCTGCGACGCTTCGGCGCGTGGGTCGTCGCGGGCCCGCGCCGGTGGTTCGTGCCCGACCCGGTCGCCGCGCACGCGCTGGTGAGCGCCTTCCTCGCCGTCGCGATCGTGGTGGGCCCCGTCTTCCCGGTGACGCTCTTCGCGGTCACGCGCTTCCACGCGCAGGGGCTCATGGCCCTCGCGGCGATGCTCTCCGTCGTCGCGGGACTCGGGCTCGCGGGCGTGGTCGTGGTGCTCCTCGCGCCGCTGCTCGCGCGGCTGATGCGCGCGCTCGGGCGCTTCGCGTCGCTCGGCGCGGTGGCCTCCGTCGGGCTCGTCGCGGTCGTCGCGCAGTCCATCCGGTTCTGCGTCATCAACTGGTCGTGGATGCACGCGCTCGACTGGGGCGCCGGGGCCGTCGAGCTCGCGCTGCTCGTCGGCAACCTCGTCGCGCTCGCCGCGCTCGCCGCGTGGCGCGTCCGCCGGGGCCGCGCGCTCGCCCGCCGCTGGATCGCCGCCCTCGCGGCCTTCTCCGTCGCGTGCTTCGCGCTCTCGGCGTTCACGTTTGGCGCGCGGCAGACGGTGGCGACGACGGTGTTCACCCGCAGCGTGGTGGCCCGCCACCTGGCGCGCGGGCTCCAGCGCGTCGTCGACCTCGACCGCGACGGGTACAGCGCCGTCTTCAACGGCGGCGACTGCAACGACCGCGACGCGCGCGTCCACCCCGGCGCGTGGGACCGCCCCGGCAACGGCGTCGACGAGAACTGCTCGGGCCACGACGCCGTCACCCGCAGCGAGGACGGCGACGGGAAGTTCGCCGACCCGCCGGCGGTGTACCGCGGCGAGCGCGCGTCGTTCGTGCTTCTGTCCATCGACGCGATGCGGCCCGACCACATGGGCTGCTACGGCTACCGCCGGCCCACCACCCCAGAGCTCGACCGCTTCGCCGCCACGGCCGCCCGCTTCACCCACGCGTACACCGCCTCGCCGCGCTCGCTGCGCTCGTTCGGCAGCGTCTGGACGGGCCGCTACGCCTCGCAGATCGAGTGGGGCAGCGACCACCAGTACCCCGCCCTCGAGCCCTCGAACGTCACCCTCGCGGAGATCCTCCACGACGCGGGCTACGCCACGGCGATGTTCAACAACGGCAACTATTTCGGGCGGACGCCGGGCTTCTTCCAGGGCTTCGAGGAGTCGCACGAGTCGCCGCAGACGGGCTACAAGGACGACGTCAACGTCGAGGTGGAGGGCGTCGTCCGCTGGCTCGACGCGCGCGCCTCGTCGCCGCAGCCCTTCTTCCTCTGGGCCCACATCATGGAGCCCCACGAGCCCTACCGCGACCACACTGAGCCACGGGACTTCGGCCACGCGCCGATGGACCGCTACGACGAGGAGATCGCCCGCGCCGACCAGGCCGCCCGCCGCGTGCTCGACGCCGTCGACGCGCTGCAATCGCGCAACCCGACGCGCCCCGTGGTGGTGATGGTGATCGGCGACCACGGCGAGGCCTTCGGCGAGCACGGCGTCTTCCACCACTCGTTCGACCTCCACGAGGAGGCCGTGCGCGTTCCGCTGCTGGTGCGGGGCCCCGGCATCGAGCCCGGCCCGCGCGCGTCCCTCGCGTCGCTGATGGACCTCCACCCGACGATGCTCAACCTCGCGGGCCTCACGCTCGCGCAGCCGACGCCCGCGCGGAGCCTCGTGCCGCCGCTGCTCGACGCGCGCGTGCCGTACGTGGGCGGCGCGTGGCGCTCGCACCTCTACGCCGAGGTGACGCCCGACGGCGTGTACCCCGCGGAGCAGCGCGCGCTCATCGCCCCGCCCTTCAAGCTGCTGTGGGACATGCGCAACGGCACGTGGGAGCTCTTCGACCTCGCCCGCGACCCGCGCGAGGTGGTGAACCTCTTCGACGCCCGCCCCTCCGTCGCCCGCTCGCTCCGCGACCGGCTCACCGGATGGGTCGAGGGGACCACCGCCAACCGCTCGCAGAACATCATCGAGGCCGCCCGACTCCACACCGCGCCGAAGCCGCAGCACCCGACCCGGATTCGCTTCGGCGAGGTGTTCGAACTGCTCGGCTACGACATGCCCGAGGCGCGGGTGGCGGTGGGCGGGACGTTCCGGCTGACGTTGTATTACCGGGTGTTGCAGCGGACGGAGACGCCCTTCTCGATGGACGTGACCTTCGCCGCGGAGGACGGTGGTGGTGTGTGGCCGACGCTCCGCGCGCGACACCAGCCCATCCAGGGGCGCTACCCGACGACGCAGTGGGCGCCGGGCGAGATCCTCCGCGACGACGTGGTGCTGGTGGTCGAACGCGAGGTGCGGGCGGCGCGGTTCTTCGTGCGCTTCCACGCGGACTCCGACGAGCCCGGCTCGCGGCTCACGCCGTCGCGCAACGGGCGGCCCGACAAGACCGTGGAGCTGGGGTCGCTGGAGATCGTCCCGGCCGGGACGTAGCGCGCTACTCGACGACGATCTCGCCGAGGCCGCCCGCCGCGCCGTGGAAGGTGTCGACCCACACCCGCACGCGCGTCACGCCGCTCGCCGCAATCGCGTGCCGCGCCCACGTGCCCGACGGGGAGATGCCCGAGAACACCCCCTGCGCCGCGCCCACCAGCCGGCCCCCGGCGAAGGCCTCGATGCGGTAGTCGCGCGTCGCGAGGTCGTTGTGCGTGCGGTTGTGCGCGTTGAGCACGCGCACCGCGCGGATCGCCCGCGGCCGGTCGAGGTGGACGTCGATCCAGCCCGGCACGCCGAGCGGGAGGATCCACTCGGTCACCGGGTCGTTGTCGACGGCCTTCGCCGGCGGGAACCCCGGAGGCGTCGACAGGAAGGACGACGCCACCGCCGCGGGGCGCATCCCGAGGCGCGCGCGCAGGCCCACCGCGGCCGTCGCCACCAGCACCACCGCGAGGAAGCCCACGCGCGCCTGGCGAAGCGAGCGGAGGTCGTCCTGCGACGAGAGCGTCGGGGCCAGCGCGCGGTCGAGGGCTTCGAGCGCGTAGGAGAGTTCTTCGCGGCGCGCCTCGAAGGCCGGCGCCACCTGCGCGTCGAAGCGGGGGAGCTCCTCGCCACGGAGCTCCGCGTGGAGCGAGGCCGCAGCGTCGACGTCCGCGGCGGGCTCCCCCGTGGTTTTGAGGGCCTCGGCCCAGGCGGCGCCGTGGGCCACCTTCGCGGCGGCGACGGACTCGTCGAGGGCGTCGCGGAGGAGGGCGAGGGCCTCGGCGCGCTGCTCGTGGTTCCAGAGGGTGTCGGCGGCGAAGGCCTTCTGGCGGGCGAGGAGCAGGTGCGCGCGCCCGCGGCGCAGGGCGTCGGGGCCGAGCGCGGCGCCCGCGGCCTCGGCGCGGCGGAGGAGGAAGTATTCAGCGAGGGCGTTCCACACGGCGACGGCGGGCGACTCCTACCATGAACGCCCGCGCGACCGGGAGGGGGTAGAGGCCGCGCGGAGCCTTCTGGTAGAACGCGCGCCGCCCCCACGGCCACGGCCCGCAGCCCCCACGCATGATCGCCCTCGTCCTCCTCTCGCTCCTCGCGCTCGTCGCCGCCGCCGGCGTGGTCCACCGCGTCGAGCTCCCCGGCCGCGCCGAGCGCGCGCTCGGGACGCTCATCGTCGCCAACGCGCTCGTGCTCGTCCCCGTGTACGCGCTCGGGCTCACCAATCACCTCTACCGCCCCACCCTCGGCGCCGCGAGCTTCGCCGTCTTCGCGCTCACCTTCGTGCTCTCGTCGTGGGGGCGCGCGCCGCTCGCCCACTGGCGCGACACCTGGCGCGACCTCGGCGACATGGCCGCGCTCCCCGCCGACGGCCTTCGCCTCGCGTGGCGCGCGCGGAGCTTCGCCTTCGTCGGCCTCGCCGCCACCCTCGCGATCATCTTCTGGTCGGTGATCGCGACGTGGGTGGGCCAGTCGGATAGCTGGGACGGCATGGGCTACCACGAGCCGATGATCGGCTACGCCCTGCAGAACCACGGCTTCCGCCCGGCGCCGGTGCCACGCGTGGTCTTCTACGAGGCGATCAACGGGCTGCCGCGGCACTGCGAGATGACGGCGCTGTGGCTGGTGGCCTTCGTCGACCGAAGGCTCATCGAGCTCCCCAACACGCTCGCGTCGCCGGCGTTTCTCCTCGGCGTGTACCTGCTGGCGAAGCGCTTCGGGGCGTCGCCCGCGCGCGCCGTGGGGTGGGCCTGCGCGACCTTCCTCATGCCGGGCGCGGTGCTGCTGCTTCGAAGCACGTACATCGACATGCAGGTGGGCGCGTTCGACCTCGCGGCGCTGTGGTTCTGCGCGCGTCCTGGCTTCCGCGTGCGTGATGGGTGGCTCGCCGCGGTGGCCGGCGCGCTGATGATCGGCGCCAAGACGATGAACATCGCCTGGACGCCGCCGCTGATGGTGGTGGCGGTGGTGCTGATCTTCCTGCGGGCCCGCGGGCGCGTCGGGCAGGCGGTGGGCGTCACGCTCGGCGGCCTCGCGATCGTGATGTCGCTCGGCCTCGTGATCTACCTCCGCAACTACGTCGTCTACCACAGCCCGATGTGGCCCTGGGGTTTCGAGTCTCCGCGGCTCGGCATCCACTTCCCCGGCATCCAGCTCGCGTCGGAGGCCGCCGAGGAGCAGCTCCAGCCCCTCGAGACCGTGTGGAACAACATGGTCGGCGTCTTCCGCCCCGGCTACGACTACTGCGACACGCGCGTCTTCGGGTACGGCATCGCGACGCCCTTCCTGCTCATCCCGCTGGCCTGCCTCGCGGCGGCGCTCGGCGCGCTCAACCTCCTGCGCGCGCTCGCCTGGGGGCACTACGGCTTCACCCGGCCGCGCGCGGGTTCGGTGGCCTTCGGGCTCTTCTCGCTCTACTTCGTCGGGTGCGCGGTGTACTCGCCCGCGATCTGGCAGGCCCGCTACAACCTCCACCTGCTCGCCGCGGTGGTCATCGGCGCGGCCTGGGTGACGGAGGTGCACGGGTGGCGGCGCTTCGCCGAGGGCGTGATGGCGGCGACGGTGTTCGCCAACCTCGTGTACCTCTTCTGGTCGGACCCTGGGCTCACGCCGGGCCCGAAGAAGACCTGGGAGATGCTCGCGATGCCGACGCTCCAGCGCGCCACGGTGCGGCACCTGGAGTGGGCCGCCGAGGAGCAGGTCGCGTGGGCGCGCGAGACCGAGCTGCGCGGCGCGCTCACCGTCTTCACCGCCCCGATGACCTTCATCGGCTCCAACTGGAACGACCAGTACTCCAACCGCGTGGAGTACTGGCGCGACATGTCGGCCGAGCAGTTTCTCGCCGAGCTCGACCGGCGGCACGCGCGCTGGGTGACGACGCGCCAGGCCGACTACCTCGCCGACGCGCTGCGCGCGAGCGGGCGGTGGCGCGAGCTGGGGAAGATGTCGTTCCTCGACTCGGCGTTCATCCGCGTCGAAGCGCCGGCGGTGCAGGCGCCCGCCGCGCCCGCTGCGCCCACCGCGCCGCCGGCTGCGCCCGCGCCGGGTGACGCGGCGCCCGCGGTGCGGCTCCCGTCGGTGCTGCACGAAGCGCCGACCGGGTTGCTCAACTGAGCGGGAGGCGGGTGGCGGTGGTCGACGCGGGTGCGTGCGTGGTGGGCGTCGACGGCGCGGAGTCGCGATGGGTCGCGGTCTCGCTCCGCGGGGGACGGGTCGAGCGCGTCCTGCTCGTGGAGAAGCTCGCGACGCTGCCCGAGGCCCTCCCGGACGCGGCGTACTTCGCGGTGGATGTCCCGATGCGGCTGTGGCGCGACCGCTACCGCAAGGTGGACGCGGAGCTCCGCAAACGGCTGCCCGGGAGAGGCTCGACGGTGTTCGACGCGCCGCCGCTCGACGCCCTCGCGCGCGAGGGGTACGCGGAGGCCAAGGCGTGGGCGCAGCGGATCGCGACGAAGGGCTTCTCGGTGCAGTCCTGGGGGCTGCGCGACAAGATCATCGAGGCATCCGCGTTCGTGGGGCGCGTGGGAGAGCGCGCCCTGGAGGTGCACCCCGAGGCCAGCTTCGCGCAGATGAACGGCGGTCCCCCGCTGCGCGAAGGCAAGCTCACCTGGAACGGCGCCGCGAAGCGCCGCGCGCTGCTCGCCGCGGTCGGGATCGCACTGCGCGACGCGTTGGAGGGCGGCGCGGGCGGAGCCGCGGTGGACGAGGTGCAGTTTGTCTTCCTCGAGCTGGAGAAGCTCGGCGACCGCGTTCCTGCGGACGACGTCGAGCGCTGGGCGGCGCTGTTCGCCCACGCGCAGGACATGACCGCCGAGAGCGTCCGCGGTGTTCCCTTGACGGCCGCACAGCGGCGCGCCCTGGAGGTGGCCCAGCTCGCCACCTTCACCGAGACCGAGAACGACGCCTACCAGCGCGTCCACGACGAGGTGCAGCAGGCCCTCCAGCTCGCCGAAGACCGCGAGGAGCGCGGACTGAAGCGCGGGCTCGAACAGGGCGTGGAGCTCGGGCTCCGGCCGCTGGTGCGGCAGTTCGAGCGACGACTCAGACGCGTGCTCACGGAGGCCGAGCGGGCGGTGCTGCGGGCGCGGCTCGCGACGCTCGGGGCGGAGCGCCTGGGGGACGTGGTGCTCGATGGGGACGCTGGGGAGCTGGTGGCGTGGCTGGCGGATCCGGCGGCGCGGTAGCGGAAGGCGACGCGCTTCGCGGAGGTCGATGCGAGTGTTCGCATCATCGAGCGCAACGGGCGTAGGCGTGGCGCACCCGCCCACCGCCGCCAGCACCGCCCACATCCCCATGCATCGAATCGTCCGTGCATCGTCATGCGCCGCCCCAGCGCACGCGCCACGCCACCGCGCGCCGCACGCATCTGCGGGCTCACCTGCGCCGCGGGCGCTTCAACTTCCGTTGAACTTCAACAACCCGGCTTGTCGCAGGCTCAGCCGCCCGCGGGCTTCGTCCCCGCGAGCAGCGCGCGCAGTTGAGCGAGCTCGGCCTCCGCGGCGTTCGCGCGCGACTCCGCGGCCTGCTTCGCGGCCTCCGCGGCCTGCTTCGCGGCCTCCGCGGCCTGCTTCGCGGCCTCCGCGGCCTGCTTCGCAGCCTCCGCCTCGGCGCGGGCCTTCGCCTCCGCCGCGGCGCGCGTCTCCGCGCCGACCGCCCGGCTCTCCGCATCGGCCGCCCGCTCGTCGGCCTCCTGCTTGAGCATCTGCATGTCGTTGAGGTCGTCGAGGACGCGCTCCGCGATCTCCTCGGGCTCGAGCAAGGGGGAGCTGCCGAGGTAGAGGCGCACGCGGTCGCCTTCGAGCTTCACGTCGAGCCCGAGCACATCGGAGCGGATGCGCCCGAGCTGCGGGACCAGCGCGCTATAGATTCGGATGGCCGGGTCGCCCAGGCGCCAGCCGTAGAGCCGGTGGTGCCGGAGGTCGGCGAGGAAGTACTCGCGGATCCCCAGCCGCGCGTAGCGGGTGACGTTGTTCTTCAGGTCCTTCTCGCGGTGCCCCTGCGCGAGCACCTCCAGCACGAACTCCGGCGCCCGCTCCTCCAGCGACACCACCCAACTGTCGCGGTCGGACTGCGCCACGCCGGTCACCACGAACACGTCGGGCTGGATGCGGCGCTCCCCCGGGAAGTACACCGCGAGCTGCCCCGCCACGAACATCACCCGACCGGTCGACTCGCAGTGGGCCCGTAGCGCCCCCTCGAAGCCGTTGCGCGCCCGCTGGTGCTTCAACCCGTCCATCGCCCCAAGCTCCTCGTTCGGGATGTACGTCGGCAGCGCCGCGGCCGCACGCACACGCTCGGCGGAGCTCATCGCGTCCCACTCGGCCTGCGTCGGCGCGCGCGGGCCGTCGTCGCGTTCGGGGCTCAGGGGCGGCGTCGAGATCGTCATCGCACCGCAAAGACTACCGCAGGCGTCGAGGTGCGAACAGCGGGCGTCGCGGCGTCGGCGCCCCTCCGCGCGCACTGCTCCCCCACCGACGCCGCGTCGGCGCCCCTCCCTCGCCCGCCGCCCGCCTCCGACGCCGCGTCGGAATCCGACAGCGTCCGCGCGACCGACGCCGACGCCGCGTCGCGCGCTCAAGGCCCCGCGCCGACGCGCACGCCGAGCTCACGAAGCGCGCGGTGTCGTGCAAGCAGTCCCGCGAGTGGGCGGGCGACTTCTTCCGCAAGGGCCCCTCGTCGCGCGCCGCCAAGGCCGCCACCAAGCCCGCCCAGCCCGTCGCGCGTCCGAGCGCCCCCCCGCAGCCCTCCTGACCATCGCGCCCGACGCCCTACCGCGCGTCGCGTGGCGCGATCGAGCGCCGGCAGCGCCTCGGGTGTTCCCGCCGTCCCCAGGCGGGGCGCTGGGCGACACCCGCGCCCCCGACCCCCTCGCGCGGACGCCCGCAAATCCGGCCGCGCGCGCCGCTGGCATGGCGTACGCAAAGTTCCCTCGGCGATGCAACCCACACACGCCGCGAGCGACGGCGCCACGGAGTCATCAGGCACGCCCTGACGCTCCGCGCGACGTCGCCTCGCCAGGGAGGTCGCCATGAGAGCTGCACTGCTTTCGTTCCTGCTGTTCGGCGCCGCGCTGGCCCCCGGGGTCGCGTCAGCGCAGGCCGCGACGACCCGGGCCGCCGCCACCGAGCCCGCGTCGGACGCGGTCGGCGAGCCCAACACCGTCGTCGCCGAAACCGCCCTCACGCCGCCCGCACCCATCACCGAGACCGTCCCGTCCGAGCGCCACCGCCACGCCGTCTGGACGCCCGGCTACTGGGGCTGGGAAGACGCCCGCTTCGTCTGGCACCACGGGCGCTACCGCACCCCGCCCGAGCGCGGGATGCGCTGGGTCGAGCCGCGCTGGATGGCGCGGCCCCACGGCTGGGCGCTCGTCTCCGGCGGCTGGACGGCCGAGCGCGAGCCCGAGCCCGAGGTGTTCGTCGCGTGGCCGGGGCGCCACCCCGCGCGCGACTGATCACATCGACGACAGCACGTCGCTCCACGCCTCGAGCGCGTGCCCGTCGTAGAGCACCACCCGCACCTCGCGGACGTGGTCGGGTTGGAGCGACGCGAACGTCCGCACCGCCTCGAGCAGCAGCTTCGCCCCGAGCGCCATCGGCACGTCGCCGATGCCCGTGCCGAGCGCCGGGAAGGCCACCGACTCGCAGCGCCGCGCCTCGGCCTCCAACAACACCCGCAGCGCCGCGCGCTGGACGCACATCGCGCCTTCGAGCGCGGCCACCGCGTGGGCCACCCACTGCGCTTGGAGCGCGCCCGCGCCCGTCCACACCACCTCGCCCATCGAGACGGGCGCGCGGGCCATCGCCTCCTCCTCGATCTCGTCGCCGCCGGCCTCGCGCAGCGCGTTGGCGACGCCGGCGTCCATGATCATGTGGGCGTTGGCGGCGTTGACGAGGACGTCGGCGGACTGCGCGGAGAGGTCGCCGGTGAGCAGCTCGACGCGCACCTCGCCCACCTGCGCGCGAAGCTCGCCGAGCGGGCGGACGCGCGGCAGCGGCGTGGCGACGGCGGCGAGGTCGCGGGCGACGGCCTCGGCGCTCGGGTAGCGATCCTCCGAGCGCTTGCGCATCAGGCGCTCGATGACGGCGAAGAGGTAGGCCTCGCGCGGGTCGCGCGGCGGCGGCGGGGCGTAGGGCGCGCTGACGTGCGCGATGCCGAGCTGGATCGCGCTCTCGCCGCGGAAGGCGGTCTCGTTGGTCGAGAGCATGTGGGCGGTGGCGCCGAGGGCGTAGAGGTCGGTGCGGCGGTCGATGGCCGACTGGTTCCACTGCTCGGGGGCCATGAAGTGGGGGGTGCCGAGGATGCGGTTGCCCTCGTCCTTCTTGCGCGACTCGGTGGCGATGCCGAAATCCCCCATCGCCGCCGCGCCGTTGCCGCAGAGGAAGACGTTGGCCGGCTTCACGTCGCGGTGCACCACGCCCGCCTGGTGGATCGCCTGGAGCCCCTGCGCCGCGTCGACCACCAGCCGGCACACCGCCTCCACCGGGAGCCTCCGCCCGATGCGCCGCTGCGCGTCGAGCAGCTCCTCGAGGTCGATCCCGTCGACGTAGCGCTGCACCACGAAGGGGACGCCGTCCTCCACGCCCGCGTCGTGCACGGCCACCACGTGCGGCGACGTCACCCGCGCCGCGAGGTGCGCCTCGCGGAAGATCTGCTCGCCCACGGTGACCTTGAAGGTCTTGATCACCAGGGGCATCCGCAGCACCGGGTGGCTCGCGAGGAAGGCCGCGCCCATGCCCCCCTCGCCGAGCCGCGAGTGCACCTTGAGCCCGTGGAAGGTCGACCCGGGCTCGGGCATCTTCAGCGAAGGATCGAGCGCGACGTCGGGCGGGCCGTCGACCGTCAGCGGGCCGTTGGGCGGCGGCGCCGACGGGCGCATCGAGCCGGCGGGGAAGGCCTCCGTCGCCTGGAGCTGGATCGACCGGACCGCCTCCAGCGCGGCCTGCGCGTCGTCGTCGGAGATCATCTCGGTGCGCGGGGGCGTCGTCGTCATCGCAGGGCCAATTACCCCTGCGCGCGGAGCGAGGCCAGGGCTTGTTCGAAGAGCGCCGCCATCGGCTTCTGGTAGTTGGACGTGGGCGGCGCCGCGGGGAGCGGCGGGAGCGCCTGCGCGGAGGGCATCGCCTGCGCGGAGGGCGTCGCCTGCGCGGGCGTCAGCGCGGGCTTCGCCGTCGACGAGAAGGGGTCGCCCGGCGCGATCGGCGGCCCCGCGGAGAAGGCCACGGGCGGCGCCGCCGAGAAGGCCGCGGGCGGCGCGGGCATCGACGAGAACGGGTCGCCGCTCGACGCGAACGGGTCGCTGTTGGAGGCGAAGGGGTCGCCGCCGTCGTAGCGGAGCGCGGGCAGCGGCGCCGCGGGCGCGAAGCCCTGCGCGGGCGCCGACGGGAGCGGGGGCAGCGGCGGCAGCGGGGCCGACGGCGCGGGCGCGAAGCCCTGCGACGGCAGCGGCGGGAGCGGCGGCGACGGCGCGGGCGCGAAGCCCTGCGACGGCAGCGGCGGGAGCGGCGCGGCGGCCCCCCAGGGCGAGCCGGGCGGCGGCGCGAGCGGCGCGAGCGGCGCGTGCGCGGCGGTGGACGACGGCGGCATCACCGGCGCGAGCGGCGGCGCCGAGCGGCGGCGACGGCGCGGCCAGCGACGCGAGCGCGGTGGACGGGAGCGGCGCCAGCGCGGCGGCGGAGGCGGCGCCAGCGGAGGCGGCGCGAGCGGCGCGAGCGCGGGGCGAGCGGCGGCGCGGCGGCGGGGTTCACCACGAAGCCCGTCGCGGCGAGCGGCGGGAGCACGGGCGGGGGCGGGGGCGCGGGGGGCGCCACGCGCGCGGGGGTTGCGGGCGCGGGGACGACCGTCGCGGCCGCTTCGAGCAGCCCGTCGTCGACGATGATGGAAGGCAGCTCCTCGGCGGGCTTCGGCGCCGGAGGAGGCTCGGGCGGGGGCAGCGACGCGCGGGGCTCGGGCGGCGGAACCGATGCGCGCACGGGCTCCGGCGGAGGCAGCGACGCGCGGGGCTCGGGCGGCGGAACCGACACGCGTGCGGGCTCGGGCGGCGGAACCGACGCGCGGGGCTCGGGCGGCGGAACCGACGCGCGCGCGGGCTCGGGCTCCGGCTCGGCGAGCGCGCTGAGGTCTTCCTCGATGGGGATGAAGATCTCCTCGGGCTCCGGCGATTCGGGGGGCGACGGCGGGAGCGTCGCGGGCGCCTCCTCGCGCGCCGCGGCGAGCTTCGCGTGGACCTCGCGGAGCACGGCCGACAGCGGCTGCGTGGGCTCCTCTTCGACGGGGTCGTCGATGGGGTCGGGCACCGCGGGGCGCTCGGTGGTGACGGACTCGGGGACGTCCTGCGGCGCGCCGAGCTCCGCGGTGCGGACGCCGACGTCGTCGCGCGGCGCGACTGGGTGCTCGCCGGTGACGGGCCTCGCCGCGGGGCCCTCGTCCGCGGGGGCCGGCGACGCGTCATCGGGCGCCGCGTCGGGCGCCGCGTCGTCGGGCGGCGGGAGCTCGCCGAAGGGGGCGTCGAGCGCCAGGAGTTCGCGCGTCGACACCTCCTCGACCACGGGCACCGCCACCGGGTGCTCGCCGGTGACGCGCGGCGCGTCGCGGAGCGCGCGGAGCTCGCGGGTGACGGTGTCCTCGCGGGCGTCGTCGCCCTCGGGCGCCGGGATGAGCCCTTCGAAGCGCGTCCCCTCGGCGGGCGTGTGCTCGCCGGTGACGTCGCCCGCCCCCTCGCTCGCGATGTCGACGTCGGCGAGGTGGGCCGCGGGGTACTCGCCCGTGTCGTGGACCATCGCCTCCTCGTTGAGCGCCTCGTCCATCAGCGAGGCGGGCACCTCGTCGAGGGCGTCGCCCACGCCGCGGCCCGCGAGCGCGAGCAGGTCGGGGTCGTCGGGGACGAACTTCAGCGCCCGCTCCGCGAGCCGCGCGGCCTCGTCGCCGCGCCCGAGGTCGCGCGCGAGCCACGCCGCCCGCGCGAAGAGCTCGCCCGCGCGACGGCCCGCCGCCGCCGGGTGGAGCGCGTGCGCGGTGAGCACCTCGAGCAGCGCCTCGCGCGCGCCGGTCGACTCGAGGATGCGCGCCTCGGCCTGCCACGCCATCGCCTGCGCGGGGTCGAGCGTGCGGGCCTGGCGCCAGGCGTCGAGCGCGCCCGCGGGGTCGCCCTGGTGCTCGAGGTGGCCCGCGAGCTGGCACCAGCGCGCCGCGGCGTGCTCGGGCGCCGACCGCCCGATGAGGGCGCGGTAGGCGGCCTCGACCTCCGCGGCGTTGCCCGCGCGCCGGTGCGCGTCGATGAGCTGGAGCGCGACCCGGTCGTCGCCCGGCGCGTCGGCCACCACGCCCTCGAGCACCGCGGCCTCGCGCGCCGGGTCGTCGCGGCGCTCGCGGTGGACCTCGACCCACCGCAGCCACCAGGCCCGGCGCGCCTCGGGGGTCGCCGCCGCCTTCGCCTGGCGCGCGAGGTGGTCGAGCAGCTCGTCCCAGCGCTCCTCGTGCGAGAGGAGGCGCACCACGGCCTCGCGCGCCTCGCCGGCCTCCGCGGGGCTGTCGGCGGCCTCGGACGCGTCGGCGGCGCGCGACCAGAGCGCGACGGCGCCGTCGACCTCGCCGGCCCGCTCGGCGAGCTGCGCGGTCTCGCGGAGCCAGCGGGCGCGCTGCGCGGCGGGGGCCGCGGGGTCGGCGGCGGCGGCGGTGAGCCGGGCGCGGAGCTCGGCGACGTCCCCGCGGAGGCGGCAGTCTCGCTCGACCTCGGGCAGGGCCTCGGCGTCGGCCGGGGCCTCGTCGAGCACGGCGCGGAGGGCGGCGAGGGCGGCCTTGCGGTCGTTGGCGGCGCGCCACGCGGCGGCCCGCCGGCGCAGGAGCGTGAGGCGCGGCGCGCGCTCGGAGGGGAGCGGGGCGGAGGCGAGGAGGAGGGCGAGGTCGCGGTGGCGCCCGACGCGCTCGTAGAGCCGGCCGAGGCGCTGCGCGGCGCCGGCGTCCTCGCCCACGGCGGCGGCGAGGACGGCGATGGCGTCGTCGACGCGGCCAGCGGCGAGGTAGCCGTCGGCGAGGTCGCCGCGCACCTGCGAGGCCATCCGGCTCGACGGGTTGGCGGCGAGGAAGCGGATGCGCAGCGTCGTCACCTCGGCGTGGCGCATCGAGAGGTTGTTCTGGACGATCTGGAACGCGGCCTCCTCGCCGGGCCACAGGGCGAGCGCGGCGGCGGCGAAGTCCTGCGCGCGGCCGGTGCCGCCCTCGCGGGCGATGGCGCCGAGGAGCCGCGCGGCCTCGCGGACGTCGGGGTGGGCGTCGTCGCCCTCGGGCTGCGCGGCGCGGG